>NZ_CP077401.1:0-157500 GCF_019048745.1 Aeromonas sp. FDAARGOS 1410
AGCTGATTGGCCAGGATCCCAGGATCCAGCACCGAACTTTCCAGTGGCCACTGGCCGAAGGGCAGAACAGCCGGGTCGCTGGCTTCGTCACTACCGGATATCAGTATCTGGAGTGCGTTGTTCTGGCACTCGACAAGGATGGCTGGCAAATGTCCGATAGCGCTCTTTCCCATGCCAAAGTACGTGCATTCAAGCCTGCTGACTGGCAGGAGTGGATAGACTTCGAGCTCCATGAGCGGGATGAAGCCCATTCAAAGGAGAGTTATCTCTCCTACCTTCACTCCCGCAGCGAGCTCTATCAGGCGATGATCGCCGATGGCCTGGGTAACTGGTGGGGGGTCTGGCTGGATGAGCAACTAGTTGCCAGTTGCGGTCTCTTCTTTACCGATAAGTTGGGGCGCTTTCAGCTGGTAAGAACCCACCGGAGATGGCGGAATCAGGGGCTCTGCCGCCAGCTGCTGAGCCAGGTTGCTCAACACGGGCTCTCTCGCGTCGAACAGCTGATCATAGTGGCCGACGAGCACTACCACGCACAGCAGATCTACCGCTCGCTTGGTTTCACTCCGGTCGCCCGCATCGGCAGCCTTTGCCGCTGGCCCCATGAACCTCGGTAGAGCAGCAACAAAAACGGGAGGCTGATGCCTCCCGTTCCTTTTACAAACCCCGCTATTGCTGAGGCGCCTCCAGCTCTTTGGAGAGCGCCTGCTCCACCTCATGGGGAGATGCCGGTTGTGGCGCGGCAGCAGACGACGCTGGCTGAGCAGGAGCAACCGATGCCACTGGTGCAGGTGCAGGTGCAGGTGCAGGTGCAGGTGCAGGTGCAGGTGCAGGTGCAGGTGCAGCAGGAGTGTCGGTCGTTGCAGGGGCCGCGGAAACTGCCGCAGCCGGAGCGACTGCATCACACTGACAATCCTGCCCCTTGGCCTTGTTGCCCTGATGGGGGGCATACCACCCCTTGAGGCCATTCTCCAACCGCTCTGCGGCAGCCTTGGGTTCCATCTTGCCGAGCAACACGGCCTGACTCACTTCCGCCAGCTCATCCCCCAACTTGGGAGTACCACGAGAGAGGATCTGGGTCGCCACGCGAATGGTCGAGTCACACTGATCGCGCCACCCCATCATCTCCCTTGCCGCCGGATTGGTGACATCAAAGAAGTGGTTGGAGAGGGAGAAAAATCCCGGCAGCGAGTTGGTATAGAGTTCGGCAAACTGCGGGGTTGTCAGCCACTGCAGGAAAGCCATTGCCCCCTCTTTGTTCTTGCTGGCCGGATTCATCCCCATGCCGATGTCGGTGTGATCGGTAAAGAAGCAGCCGTCACCCTGTTTCGCCACTGGCGGGCGCATTACGCCGAAATCAACCTTGCCGGTAAAAGGGGCAATCTCCCAGGAGCCAGCCACATAGAAAGCGGCCTTGCCGGAGGTAAACAGCTCGTTGCTGGTCGCATAATCACGACTCTCGGCCCCCTCGCCAAGATAGTCGTGCCAGCGAGCCAGCTCGTCGAACACCTTCACATATTGCGGATTGTCGAGCCGTTCCTGCCCGCCAATCAGCGCCAGTCGCCCATCCTCACCCTTCCAGTAATTGGGGCCGATGTTCTGGAAACCCAGTTCGGAGGCAACCCAGCTCTCGGAACCACTCATGGCAAGCGGCACATAGCGGCCATCCGCCTTCACCTTGTCGAGCACAGCAAAGAACTCATCGCGAGTTTGCGGTACAGCCAGCCCCAGCTCGCTGAAAATCTTCTTGTTGTAGAAGAAACCATGGATAACCGACGCCATGGGGACGCAGAAGGTCTGAGCACCGGAGTCCGTCTGCCAGGGCGACTGGGCAAAACTCGGGAAGTTTTCCATTCCGGCCATCTCGGTCAGCTCGGCCAGATGACCTGCCTTGAACAGCGCCAGCGAATCATCAAACGGGCGGCAGGTGATGAGGTCACCGGCCTTGCCCCCCTTCAGGTTTTCCCACAGGGTTGGCATATAGTTGACGTTCTGCACCGGATGAAAACTTACCTTGATACCGGGATGTGACGCCTCGAATGCCGGGATTATCTTCTGTTCCCACAATGCCTTGTCATCGGTACGCCAGCTCTCTATCACCAACTCACTGGCCATCAACTGGCCACACAACAGGAGACTCAGGGCTCCAATCCACTTTTTAGACATAAGCCCTCCTAGACCTTGAAATGTGCAATCAACTGCTGCTGCTTGGCGACCAGTTCAGCCAGCACTTCGCTGCTGCTGGCCGACTCACGCGCCTCGCGCTCCGTCTCGTACGCCACCTCGGCAATGCCCGAGATATGGCGAGCCACCCCCTGGCTGACCGAGATTTGCTCCTGAGCGGCGTGCGCCACCTGATCCGCCATCGACTTGATGGCACCCATCCGATCGGCGATGGATTGCAGTGCACTGTCCATCTCGCGAGTCTGCTCGACACAGTTCTGGGTCTGTTCCTGACTGCGCCCCATCACTTCGACAACATGCTTGCTGGAGCTCTGCAGGTTCTCGATCATCGCCTGGATCTCCTCAGTCGACGTCTGGGTACGATTGGCTAGCGCCCGCACTTCATCAGCAACCACCGCAAAACCGCGACCGGCATCGCCAGCCCGGGCAGCTTCGATGGCGGCGTTCAGCGCCAGCAGGTTGGTCTGTTCGGCAATGCTGCGGATCACATCGAGAATGCTGCCGATATTGTTGCTGAACTCGCCCAGCTTGTAGGTGATGCCAACGGCCTCCTCCATGGCTCCGGCCAGTTGTTCGGTAATTCGGCGGGTAGTCGCCACTTTCTGGCGGCCACTGCGGGCCTCTTCATCCGCCAGATCCACCTCGCGCTTGGTACCATCGGTAGAACGCGCAACCTCGGTCGCACTCACTTCAAGTTCGGTGATAGCTGCTGCGACCTGATCGGTCTGGCTCTTCTGCTCCTGCACCCGCGACATGGCGCGTTCGCTAATCTCGGCCGCCCGGCTCGCCTCATCCACCAGATGGCGGGAACCCGCATTGATTTGGGAGAGCAGCTCCCCGGTCTTGCCCGCCAGCGTATCGATAGATCGGGAGAGACTGCCAAACTCGCAACTGCTGCGATAGTTGATACGGCGGGTCATATCACCGGCCGCCATGTAGCTCAGCTCCTTGTCGATCATCTGTAACGGCCGCTGAATACTGCGGGTGGTGGTATAACCAATCACCAGTGCTGCACCGGCAGAGATGGCAGCAACCACCAGGATCCAGAAACTGGCGCTGGTGACCGCCGCATCGGCATTGACCCGGCTTTCACTGGCAATTGCGCTCGCGGATTTACCCATCTCATCGAGCAGGTTCAGGCTGTTGATCAAGCTGGCATCTAGCTGCTGGTTCTGGCTTGCCAGGGACAACTCCAGCTGCTGGGCCTGACGCATGGTGGCCAACAGACCCTGCGGACCAAGTGCCAGCTCCTGCATCCGATCCAGATTGGCGACGAAACGGGCTTTCACATCATCAGGTACCAGCACCCGCTCCAGCCGCTTGCGGGCCATCTCGATATCCTTGCTCAGCACTTTCTCCAACTCGTTCAGATCGGTCTTGGCATCCGCACGACGGATATTCTTCAAATCACGGGCAATACCGGAGGTAATCAGCTCAGCCTTGTTGCGCATGGAGCGTTTGCTGGCCGTCTGTTGCAGCAGCAAGTCGGCAGCCCACTGGTAGGTATCTTCGAGGCGGATAAATGCCATCTCCAGCTTGCGGCGCTGATCCAGCGCACTCACCCATTGACCATGCTGAGCCAGCACCTGATCCGCCAGCGAGTAGAACTGGCGAGTTGCATTTTCGACCTGCTGAAAACGGGCTCGGGCATCCGCCACGTCGGTAAATTTGCCCATTTCCTGACTGAGCTGGGCAAAACGGTTCTGCTGCTCTTTGAACTGGCTGGCCAGCTGTGGCAGCTGACCCCCCTCTTCGCTGGTACGGTAGATCAGCACCCAACGGTTGCTATCCTGCAACGCTCCCTTGAGACCCGCGACGGCGACAACCAGTGGCGTTGCCCGATCGGAGACAGCCGATAGACCCTCGTTGATCCCTTTGATTTTGAAAGTACTGATCACGCCAAGCAGGATCAGCAACAGCAGCATCAACACGAATCCTGCGATGATCCGCTGCACAATAGATAAACCCATGGAGACATCCTCACTCATTGGGGAAAGGTAAAGTGAACATAGTCACTATCGGCGGGGGTGGCTAATTACTGAAACCGGGCTTGGGTATTTAATTGATTTGTATGGGGCTGGATCACAATCAGTGGCAATAGCGGGGACAAAAAAGCCCGGCACAAGCCGGGCTGAAAGAGACGTATTTTGCTATTTTCTACGGCCCCAGAGCAGAGGGTCGTCAGAATCAGATCATCAAAAGCGGTAACCAACACCCAGCATAAAGACCATCGGGTCAATATGTGTTTTAAAAGTGCCAACGCCATCGACTTTGACATCAGTGTCAATGTCCATAATCCAGGCAGAACCGTTCACAAACCAGCGGTCAGTCACGGCCATATCGATACCAACCTGGCCCGCCAATCCCCAAGAGTCATCGAGACTGATATTGGCACCATCCAGTTTGCCAACGCCCTTCTCGTCAAAGAAGGTGGTGTAGTTGATACCGACACCAACATACGGACGAACCTTGCTCTTGGCATCACCGAAGTAGTATTGACCCATCAGGGTCGGCGGCAGGTGCTTAACTTTGGCGATTTCACCCAAGCCAGCAGTGCTGACCTTATGAGAAAAAGGCGTCGCAGCAAGCAATTCAACGCCCCAGTTATCGGTGATCATGTAACCAAGAGTCAAACCCAGCTGAGTATTGTTATTGATTTCAAATTCACCAGTACCCAATACGTTGTCACTGCTCTCTTGGGGGGAGACAATTGCGGCACCACCACGAACCAGAATGTCGCCAGCCTGGTGGGCCATGGCGAAAGGAGAGGTCACTGCAGCGGCAATCATCAGAGGAAGTAATTTTTTCATCACGTAATCCCTTTTTTTGTTTTCATTTGATGCTGTAAGCCTGCTGACTATAGATCCTTGTAAATGCAAAGTTATTGACTTGGAGCAAAGGTTGCACAGAAATAAATTGATTGCACTGACATCTTTGCGGTTCGTTTCATCCCCCTCTCGGAAAGCCAAAAACCTCGATAGCGTCGCCTGGATAACAATACCGCTTCGCTTAAGATGCAATTCAATTACACCTTACAAGGGCAATTCCCCTCGGCGCCTTGTTGTTAATCAATGTAAAAAAGCGTATTTTTGCGGCGCACAAGTTATCAGGAAGTAATGTTTTATTTATGAAGAATCAGTCTCGGTGGCAAAAGGTGGGAGCCATACTTGCTGCCATCTGGGGAATAGGTTCCTTTCTCTTTATCCTGTTCGGTTTCATGTTCGCGATAGCCTACCTTGTGCTCGTGCGTCAGGGTTAACCGCGACTCGTTGACATCCGCGCGGTTAACAGCGAGCTATGCGCGAGCTGTTCAGCAGATTGACCAACAGCACTATCAGGCACTCTCCCCGAATAACCTCGCCACTGGTTGCGGCCCCCCTGTTTGGCCTGATAAAGCGCCATATCGGCCAGCTTGAAGCTATGGCTCCAGAATGAATCCTGCATCCCGCAATGCAGCGGGTAACTGCAATATCCCGCGGAAACCGTCAACCACAGTGGCAGATCCTCACGGCCAAAACGGTGCTGAGCAATGCGCTGGCGGATGTATTCGACGCGCAGGGCCACCTCTTGTTCATCTTCTACCTGCAACAGCAGCAGAAACTCCTCTCCCCCCAATCTGATAAGAGGCTCACTCTCGCCAGCGACCAGTTTACGCAGCAACTCGGCCAGCTGACCCAGCACCAGATCACCAATATCGTGCCCCAACTCGTCGTTGATCCGTTTGAAGTGATCGAGATCGAGCAGTAACAACAGGCAAGGGGTCCCCGCATGGGATTGCAACCACGCATCCAGATAACGTCGGTTAAAACAGCGGGTCAACGGATCGGTGAAAGCGGCCGCTTCCATCCGGTTCGATCTCGCCAGCAGCTGATCATGCTGTTCACTCACCTTGCAGGCCATTTCTCGAAACTTGCCGCTCAGCATGGCCATCTCGACACTGCTGTCGATCTCCGGGATCAAGCCTGCATCCGGTTTATCGCCAAAGCGCTGCAGCGCCGCAACCAGCTGCTGCAGGGGTGTCAGTACGATAGCCTTCAAGCGGGACATGGCGATGGTGACGCAGATGAAGCTGATAACCAGCATGCCAACGAAGGTCCAGAGGGCCCCCTCAAGTACACCGCTCAAAACCGTGCGTTCCTCTTCGATTTGCAGAGTCAGCACAGGGTGACGCTCACTGTTCAACAGGCGAACCTCTCCCCGAAGATGCGCCAGACCCAGATTGGTCAGGCGATAGGTCATTTGTGGCCCCAGCGGCGTAAACGAAGCGGAGAGATCCGTATTGATATGGGTAATGGCCAGCGGCAGAGCGGTGCGATCCGATACCTCGCCAAGATAGCTCTTGTCGAGCCAACGCAAGAGCAGCAAAAAGCCGTTGAACGTGGATGCCCCCTTGCTATCCCGAATGGGCTGCCAGGCATACATCAGAGGCCCCCACTGGGAAGCGCGGATCCCGTGCAGATTGCCTCCGCCCAGCGCCAATGACTGCGCCCTCAGCTCTCTTTTCAACTCGTCTAGAAAGTAGGGAAACTGATCCGGATTGACACCAGGGGCATCGGGCAGCAGGGTGCGGGTCCAGACCTCATAACCATTGAGATCCATAAAGCTCATCAGATTGAGGCTGAAGTCCTGCATCGTCATGTCATTAAGCAGATTGGATTCAATGTAAGCGCGCTTCTTGCTGGCCATAAAGCGGTAGCTATCATCCCAAAGACCCCAGTCACGACTCAAGGCATTCAGCGAGGCCAGATCAGCCTGTACCACCCGGCTGACCCGAAGCAAATGCTCCCTCATCCGCTGATCTTCAATGCGGTTGGCGGCTGGCACCTGAGCCCAAGCCACCACGATCAGCAGCAACAAGATGGCGCCCAGCCATATGGGGAACATGGAGTAAGCCAACTGATGATCGATGGTGCGCGAAGCCTGAGCCATAAACCGACATATCCATTGCAGTGATGCTGCGATGCCACGCACCGCCCGAAACCTCCACGCTCCCGATTTTCATCATAAAAAAGGGGCCCAAGGCCCCACGATTATAACGGTTTATCTCTCCAGCAGGGGCCGTAAAAAGCGTGCTGTATGAGACTCTTTATTGGCGCATATCTCCTCCGGCGTCCCCGTCACCAGAATGCGGCCACCACCAGCGCCCCCCTCAGGTCCCAGATCGACGATCCAGTCGGCAGTTTTGATGACGTCCAGATTGTGCTCGATGATGACGATGGTGTTGCCGCGATCCCGCAACTGGTGCAGCACCTTGAGCAGCTGCTGGATGTCGTGAAAGTGCAGCCCAGTGGTCGGCTCATCCAGAATATAGAGGGTCTGACCGGTATCCCGTTTGGAGAGCTCCCGCGCCAGCTTGACCCGCTGCGCCTCGCCGCCCGACAGGGTGGTGGCCGACTGGCCAAGGCGGATATAGGAGAGGCCCACATCCATCAGGGTCTGCAGCTTGCGCGCCACCGCCGGCACCGGCTCGAAGAACTCGCGGGCATCTTCCACCGTCATCTCGAGAATTTCGTGGATGTTTTTGCCCTTGTACTTCACCTCCAGCGTCTCGCGGTTGTAACGCTTGCCCTTGCAGACGTCGCACGGCACATAGACATCCGGCAGGAAGTGCATCTCTACCTTGATGACTCCATCCCCCTGGCATGCCTCGCAGCGCCCCCCTTTCACGTTGAAGGAGAAGCGGCCCGGCTGGTAGCCGCGCGAGCGCGCCTCCTGAGTGCCGGAGAGCAACTCGCGGATCGGGGTGAACAGACCGGTATAGGTGGCCGGGTTGGAACGTGGGGTACGGCCGATGGGGCTCTGGTCGATATCCACCACCTTGTCCAGATGCTCCAGCCCTTCCACGCTGCGATAGGGCGCCGGGGTGGATTCGGTGGCCTTGTTCAGCTCACGGTGAGCGATGCGGAACAGGGTGTCGTTGATCAGGGTCGACTTGCCGGAGCCGGAGACGCCGGTGACGCAGGTCATCACCCCGATCGGCAGATCCAGGTTGACGTTGCGCAGGTTGTTGCCGCTCGCCCCCTTGAGTTTCAACCACTTGCCGGTAAGCGGTGTACGCTCAGCGGGAATGGCGATCTGCTTGCGACCGGAGAGGTAGTCACCGGTCAGCGACTCGGGATTATTGATGATCTCCTCCGGCGTGCCCTGCGCGACAATGGCCCCGCCGTGCACCCCGGCTCCCGGGCCGATATCAAGCACATGGTCGGCGAGGCGGATAGCGTCCTCGTCGTGCTCCACCACGATCACTGTGTTACCGAGATCACGCAGGTGAGTGAGGGTCTTGAGCAATCGCTCGTTGTCGCGCTGATGCAGGCCGATGGAGGGCTCGTCCAGCACATACATCACCCCCACCAGACCTGCACCGATCTGGCTGGCCAGCCGGATCCGCTGGGCCTCGCCGCCGGAGAGGGTCTCGGCGCTGCGCGAGAGGCTCAGGTAGTTGAGGCCGACGTTAACCAGAAAGCCGAGCCGCTCGACGATCTCTTTGAGGATTTTTTCGGCAATCTGGGCGCGCTGGCCCGTCAGATTCAACCCCTCGAAGAAGGCGAGCGCATCGCCGATGGACTGCTCAGCGATGGCCGGCAGGTTGCGGTTGTCGACGAATACGTGGCGCGCCTCCTCCCGCAGTCGGCTACCACCGCAGCTGGCACAGGATTTGTTGGCAATGTATTTGGAGAGCTCTTCACGCACCGAGTTGGACTCGGTTTCCCGGTAGCGCCGCTCCATGTTGTGCAGGATCCCCTCGAACGGGTGCTTGCGCACCACCACATCGCCGCGATCGTTCATGTAGCGGAACTCGATCTCGGTGCGGCCAGAGCCGCGCAGGATCACCTCCTGGGTCTTGAGTGGCAGCTCCTCCCACGGCGTCTCCAGATCGAACTTGTAGTGCTCGGAGAGGGATTTGAGCATCTGGAAGTAGTAGAAGCTGCGCTTGTCCCAGCCGCGGATGGCACCGTTGGCCAGACTGATGGCCGGATCGCCGATCACCTTGGCGGGATCGAAATATTGCTGCACCCCAAGACCGTCGCAGGTCGGGCAGGCACCGGCCGGGTTGTTGAAGGAGAAGATGCGCGGCTCCAGCTCCGACATGGAGTAGCCGCACTCCGGGCAGGCGAAGTTGGCGGAAAAGGTCATAGGGGCAACCCCCTCCTCGCCGTCCATCGGCACTACCAGTACGATGCCACCGGAGAGGGTCAGCGCCGTTTCGAACGACTCGGCCAGACGCAGCGCCAGGTCATCGCGCACCTTGAAGCGATCCACCACCACCTCGATGGTGTGCTTCTTGTGCAGCTCTAGCGTGGGCGGATCGGAGAGATCGCACACCTCGCCGTCGATGCGGGCACGGATGTAGCCCTGGGCCGCCAGATTCTCCAGCAGCTTGGTGTGCTCACCCTTGCGATCGCGCACCACCGGGGCCAGCAGCATCAGCTTGCTCCCCTCCGGCTGAGCCAGCACCTGATCCACCATCTGGCTGATGGTCTGGGCGGCGAGCGGAATGGCGTGAGTCGGACAGCGCGGCTCACCGACCCGGGCAAACAGCAGACGCAGGTAGTCGTAGATTTCGGTGATGGTACCGACGGTCGAGCGCGGGTTATGGGAAGTGGACTTCTGCTCGATGGAAATAGCGGGCGAGAGCCCCTCGATATGGTCGACGTCCGGCTTCTCCATCAGGGAGAGGAACTGGCGGGCATAGGCGGAGAGGGACTCCACATAGCGGCGCTGCCCCTCGGCATAGAGGGTATCGAACGCCAGAGAGGATTTGCCCGAACCGGAGAGGCCGGTGACCACGATCAGCTTGTCGCGGGGCAGGGTCAGATTGATGTTCTTGAGGTTGTGGGTGCGAGCACCCCGGACCACGATCTTTTCCATCTTGTTGCACGCTCGATACGGAAACCTGAGCGAGTCAGTATGGCATAGAGACTACTGGATGAATAGACAGGCATTATCTATCGCCGTTATCCTTTTTTACGATGGATAGCCCCTTCGTCACACCCTGACCAAGGCGGCGAGTTTGCCCTCAATCCACACCAGCAAGCGCTCGCCCGCAGAGTGATCAACTGTTACTATTGGGGGCTAAACCTGAATCAGAACATGCGAAACGAGCACTCTGATTGCTGCAACGGTTATAGAAAAACCATGCTGTTCAATATGATAACGACATGGTCATGAAAAAAGCGCGGTAACTTATTTAGTGGGTCCAGGCCTTGCCTGACCGGAATATAAAGGTGGAAGAGAGATTATGGCCAGTCGAGGCATCAATAAAGTCATTCTGATCGGTAACCTCGGGCAAGACCCGGAAGTACGCTACATGCCGAGTGGCGGTGCTGTGACCAACATTACTCTGGCCACCTCTGAAACCTGGCGCGACAAGCAGACCGGTGAGCAGAAAGAGCGCACCGAGTGGCACCGCGTCGTCTTCATGGGCAAGCTGGCCGAAGTGGCTGGCGAATACCTGAAGAAAGGCTCCCAGGTCTATGTCGAAGGCAAGCTGCAGACTCGCAAGTGGCAAGATCAGAGTGGCCAGGAGCGCTACACCACTGAAGTGCTGGTCGACAGCTTCACCGGCGTCATGCAGATGCTGGGTGGCCGTCCGCAAGGCGGTCAGGGCATGGGCCAGAACATGGGTGGCCAGCAAGGTGGCTGGGGTCAACCGCAGCAAGCCATGCAGCAGCCGATGAACCAGCAGCGTCCGGCCGCCGCTCCGCAGCAAAACATGCAGCAGCAGGGTGGCTACGGCCGTCCGGCCCAGCAGCCCCAGTCTGCCCCGCCGGTCTACAACGAGCCGCCGATGGATTTCGACGACGACATTCCGTTCTAAGTCGTCGCAAGATTAAAAAAGCCCTGATTAATCAGGGCTTTTTTATATCCAGCTCACAGCAGTCACTGTTCTGGAGAAAACCGATTTATTTCCCGTCAGGGATGGATACCAAAGGTTGCGGTTTCGGGGGGAATAATCGCAGCATCGTCTGCGGGCCGGAAACATAAAAGCCAGCCCATCACAGGCTGGCTTTGTACTGGCTCCTAAGGAACAGCAGTAAGGGAGCGTTACTTCATTGCGCTGCCGTTTTTCAGTTCTGCTTTCTGACGTTTGGCTTCGCGTTTCTCTTTCAGTGACATCTGCGGTTTTTTCTTGGCATCTTTGCCGTTGTGATGTTCTTTGTTACTCATCATCAAACTCCAAAAATGTTACCCAGACAGTTGGTTCCTCAAGGGAGCCAGCATGTCATCCGAATCATCAACTTCAGTACGCTATATGCGATGGCACCTGACCATCACCAGACCCAGCATACCCCCCATATGCGTCCGGATCCAGCCTCATTCTCCGTCTCATAAAGCCCCTGTTCCAGACAAGGGAATAGGGCCGGCATGAAAGACCAAAAAAGAGTTATTCGCATTATTAAATGTTGTTCCACTGATATTTTCAGAACAACCTCATGAAAAATGGGAGAATAATAAAACAAGGCAGAAAAGGAACTTGCTTATAAATATTCAATGCATTTAAGCGCCACAATTTTAATAAGCATTCTCAATATCACCGGAAACATGAAGTTACAACCCTGAATAGGTTATTTCCGAACAACTCTATATAATGGCCGGCCACATCGGAAAGTCAGCTATTTATTCAGGAAATAGTCTCATGAGCAGAAAAACCAGAGCAGCCATGGTATCGGTCTGTTCCAATATCAGCCTGATCACCATGAAACTGGTAGCCGGATTTGCCAGCGGCTCGGTCAGTATTATCTCGGAGGCCATCCACTCCGCCATGGATCTGGTGGCTGCCCTGATCGCCCTGTTCGCCGTGAAAAAGTCCGATCTGCCTCCCGATGATCGCCACCCCTATGGCCACGACAAGATAGAGAACGTCTCCGGCGTCATCGAAGCACTGCTGATACTGCTCGCCGCGGGCTGGATCATCTTCGAGGCGGTCGACAAGATCCTGCAACCAACCGCCATCGAAAGCATCGGCTGGGGTGTGCTGGTAATGGTCATTTCTGCCCTGGTCAACAGCGGCGTCTCGGCCTACCTCTACAAGGTGGCCCGGGAAGAAGAGTCGGTTGCACTGGCGGCTGACGCACTGCATCTCAAGGCGGATGTGCTCACCTCTGCCGGTGTTGCGGTCGGCCTTGGCGGGATCTGGCTGGCCGGTCTGTTTGGCCACTCTCTCGCCATACTCGACCCGCTGGTCGCCATCGGGGTTGCCCTGTTTATCGTCAGAGAGGCGATCAGCATGCTCAACGAGGCCTTCCAGCCCCTGATCGACGAGAGCATGAGCCCGGAAGAGCTGACAATGACCAGCCGCATCATCACCGAATGCTGTCCGAGCGCCAGCGGCTTCCACGACCTGCGCAGTCGCCGTGCCGGCCGCCGCCGTCATATCGACTTTCACCTCACCCTGCCGCCCGAGATGAGCATTGGTGAAGCCCACGATATCTGCGACCGGATCGAGCACGCCATCATGGCAGAGCTGCCTCACGCCATCGTGCTGATCCATGTCGAACCGGATGAGGCACTGACAGAAGCGCAGCTCACTCTCAGCTGAAATGTGGCAAACGGACAGGAAAAGGCTGCGAATATCCGGCGAAGTCACACAATCAAGTCTTTGTTCGGCATAACGGCGATTGCATGGGGGCGCGATATGACAACTGTGTTAGGGTGGCTGACACCCTGCCGCAGGAGCGCACCATGAAAAAGCTGGAAATGAAAGATCTGACCGAGGCCGAAAAAGCCGAGATAGCCCTGATGCTGCAAAAGGCGCAAGCCAATGCCGATCACCAGCTGACCAATGGCGAGCGGAACAAGATCCGTGAAGAGGGTCGCCTGAAGATTGTGGCCGACCGCGCCGAAGCGGCCAAGGCAGCCTCCAAGCTGGCGCGGGAGAAAGCCAAAGAACGCGCCAAGAATCAGGCATTGCCGGAAACATTCAGCTGGATAGATTCGGTCAGCAACAAATTTCGCAGCAAACGCTGAGCAATCCGGATTCTGATGCAAGAGCCGCCTAGCCCTGTGCGAGGCGGTTTTTTTTGTGTCTCGCAAGAGACTGATAATCCCCAAACGGGGATGTTATTTTTGATCCCGCCAGGAACCGTCGTTTTACACCGTTGCTTTGCTTACAACACCATCCCAGGAAAATTATTTCTTCATGGAAAAAGCGCAAAGCATGCGCCTATCCGATTGATATACATCACGTTTGTTTTTTACTGCATCAGGTTAAATTCACGATGAAACGTTAAGAACGAGATAACATTTGCTTTAAAAAAGAGTGCGTGTTCTAATCGTCAGCGATAGTTCGGCAGTTCAGTCCTGATTATGTTAGGCAGTCATTTTAGTAAAGCAGTGATTAGTGCAAGTATTATTTCGATGATGCTTGACGAATAATTCTCCTTCTTTAGTGCTTCCCATACGTATTGCTGACGAAAAATCAAATTTGCCATTTGATGGCATTTCTAACACTAAATTTAAGAGAAATTATTATGTCTAAAGTGACTGGTACCGTTAAGTTCTTCAACTCCGAAAAAGGTTTTGGTTTCATCTCCCCGGTTGATGGCAGCAAAGATGTGTTCGTTCACTTCTCCGCCATCCAGACCCCGGGTTTCAAAACCCTGGACGAAGGTCAGCGCGTTGAGTTCACCATCGAGCAAGGCCAGAAAGGCCCGGCTGCTGCCAACGTAGTAGCTCTGTAATTCACGCCCGGGCAGCTGTCCGGTCTGAATGAAAAAACCCGCCAAGGCGGGTTTTTTGCTATCTGCTCACCGCCATCCCCTCCCCGTTCCTCACCAGCTCAGATCTGTTTTTCGCTACCTCTTATCAATTGAGTCTCCAAACAAGCTTCGAATGGCTTCTCATGCAGAGATCTTGAGGAAAAATTCCAGTTATCCGCTGCTTTTGTCACAGATTCTTGCTATTTTGCGCGCCACCAACGCAAACGATTTCCTTCACACTTTCAGGATTAGTTATGGCAAAGCAAGATATGGCCGCCCAAACAGGGACTGGCGGCTTTCTGGACTCTTATTTTTCCATTTCTGCGCGCGGCAGCAGCGTGCGTCAGGAGCTGGTCGCGGGGCTGACCACCTTCCTGGCGATGGTCTACAGCATCATAGTGGTGCCGAACATGCTGGGTGCTGCCGGCTTTGAGCAGGGCCCGGTGTTTGTGGCCACCTGTTTGATCGCCGCCTTCGGCTCCCTGCTGATGGGGCTGTGGGCCAAGCTGCCGATGGCCATCGGTTGCGCCATCTCCCTCACCGCCTTTACCGCGTTCAGTCTAGTACTGGGTCAGGGACTGAGCATTCCGGTCGCACTGGGCGCCATCTTCCTGATGGGGGTGCTGTTCACCCTGATCAGCGTCACCGGCGTGCGCCAGTGGATCCTGGATAACCTCCCCTCCGGCATCGCCCACGGCACCGGTATCGGTATCGGCCTGTTCCTGCTGCTGATCGCCACCAACGGCGTCGGCATGGTGATCAAGAACGAAGGGGCCGGTCTGCCGGTGCAACTCGGTGAAGTGACCGCCTTCCCGGTCATCATGACGGTGCTGGGTCTGGCTGCCATCTTCGGTCTGGAGCGCCGCAAGGTGCCGGGCGGCATCCTGATGGTGATTATCGCCATCTCCATCCTCGGTCTTATCTTCGACCCGAAAGTGACCTGGCAGGGCTTCTTCGCCATGCCGAGCCTGACTGGTGAGAAGGGCTCGCTGGTGGGCAGCATGGATCTGCTGGGCGCCCTCAATCCGGTAGTCATTCCGACCGTGCTGGCGCTGGTGATGACCGCCGTGTTTGACGCCACCGGTACCATCCGTGCCGTGGCCGGTCAGGCGGGCCTCATCAACGAGCGTGGCCACATCATCAGCGGCGGTAAGGCCCTGACTGCCGACTCCGTCAGCAGCATGGTGGCAGGCGCCGTCGGTGGCGCTCCGGCTGCCGTCTACATCGAGTCTGCCGCAGGCACCGCGGCCGGTGGCAAGACCGGTCTGACCGCAGCGCTGGTCGGCGTGCTGTTCCTGCTGATGATCTTCCTCTCCCCGCTGAGCTATCTGGTACCGGCTTACGCTACCGCACCGGCGCTGATGTACGTCGGTCTGCTGATGCTGGGCAACGTCACCAAGCTGGACTTCAGCGACTCGGTCGATGCGCTCTCCGGCATGCTGTGCGCCGTCTTTATCGTGCTCACCTGCAACATCGTGACCGGCATCATGCTGGGCTTCGTGGCGCTGGTCATCGGTCGTCTGTTCGCTGCCGAGTGGAAGAAGCTGAACGTCGGCACCGTTATCATCGCCGTGGCGCTGGTGGTCTTCTATGCCGGTGGCTGGGCCATCTAACCCGCCCGCATATTCCGGTTATAGCGAAGGGCCCTGCGGGGCCCTTTTTCATGGCTGTGAGTCAGCTAACAGTTTCCCGCCCGCTTGCCCTGCGTCGTTTCAGATTGAAACATCCATCCCCCTTCTGCTGTTTCAAATCCGAACCAAATCGCCCGTCATTTTTATCCCTTTTTCTGTCGTTAGACTGGCTCCATCAACCATTTGCCCACCCGTGCGGTGGCAAGCCAAGGAGTGAGCCATGAAGAAACTGATCAATGCCGTCGATGCCGTGGTCCGTGAACAACTGATGGGGATGGCAGCCGCCCACCCCGAGCTCAAGGTTCGTATCGAACCCCACTACATCACCCGCGCCGACTCCCCCGTGATGGGCAAGGTGGCGCTGGTCTCCGGCGGTGGTAGCGGCCACGAGCCGATGCACGGCGGTCTGGTGGGCAAAGGGATGCTGGATGGCGCCTGCCCTGGCGAGATTTTTACCTCCCCGACCCCGGATCAGATGTACGAGTGCGGTCAGGCCGTTGATGGCGGCGCAGGCGTGCTGTTTCTGGTGAAGAACTACACCGGCGACGTACTCAACTTCGAAACTGCGGTCGAGCTGCTGCACGGCGACGGGGTCAAGGTGGGCTTCGCCCTGATCGATGACGACGTGGCGGTCAAAGACAGCCTCTATACCGCCGGTCGCCGTGGCGTTGCCACGACCGTGCTGTGCGAGAAGCTGGTCGGTGCCGCCGCCGAGGCGGGCTACGATCTGGCGCGCTGCGAGGCGCTGGCCCGTCGCATCAACAACCAGAGCCGCACCATAGGCGTGGCCATGCATGCCTGCACCGTGCCGGCCGCTGGCAAGCCCTCCTTCACCCTGGCCGACAACGAGCTGGAGTTCGGCGTCGGTATCCACGGCGAGCCAGGCATCGAGCGTCGCCCCTTCACCGACCTCAATACCCTGGTGGACGACATGTTCAGCGAGCTTGCTGACAACACCCCCTATGGCCGCACCCTGCGCCACTGGGATCGCACCTGCGGCAGCTGGCAGGAGGAGCACACCTTTATCGAGCCGCTGAATGCGGGCGATCGGGTTATCGCGCTGGTCAACAGCCTCGGTGGCACCCCCATCTCCGAGCTCTATGGCGTCTATGGTCGCCTCGCCACCCTGTGCGAGGAGGCGGGCATCCATCTGGTGCGCAACCTCATTGGCCCCTACTGCACCTCCCTCGACATGACCGGTATCTCCATCACCCTGCTTAAGGTGGATGATGAGTTGATGACCCTGTGGGATGCCCCCGTTCACACCCCCGCCCTGCGTCGCGGCTGCTAAGGAGTGCCGATAGCCATGCTAAGCAAACACCAAATCGTCAACTGGCTGCTCGACTGCGAACACATCTTTACCGAACAGCGTGACTACCTCACCGCGCTGGATACCGACATCGGCGACGGCGACCACGGCCTCAACATGCAGCGCGGCTTCGCCAAGGTGGCCGAGAAGCTGCCCGCGGTAGCGGACAAGGATATCGGACAGGTGCTGAAAACCACCGGCATGACCCTGCTCTCATCGGTCGGCGGTGCCAGCGGCCCGCTCTACGGCACCTTCTTTATCCGGGCGGCGGCCAGCAGCGATGCCTGCCAGAGCCTGAACCTCAGCCAGCTGTGCAAAATGCTGAGCGATGGGGTGGAGGGGATCGTCTCCCGCGGCCGTGCCGAGCCGGGCGACAAGACCATGTGCGATGCCTGGTGGCCGGCACTGGCCGCCCTGCAACAGGCGCAGCAGCAAGAGTTGCCGCTCAATGAAGCGCTGGACAAGGCGGTGGCAGCTGCCGCAGCCGGTACCGAGGCCACCATCCAGATGCAGGCCCGCAAGGGGCGCGCCAGCTATCTTGGCGAGCGCAGCATCGGCCATCAGGATGCCGGGGCCACCTCGACCCTGCTGCTGCTGACCGCCCTGCGTGACAGAGCGAGGTTGTAACATGATCGGAATCGTAGTTGTCTCTCACAGCGCCATGCTGGCGGCCGGCTTGAAAGCGCTGGCCGACCAGCTCGGCAGCCCGGCCCGCCTGCTGCTGGCAGCCGGGGTCGATGACCCCGACCACCCCATCGGCACCGATGCCATCGCCGTGATGAGTGCGATTGAAGAAGCGGATGACGGCAGCGGCGTGCTGGTGCTGATGGACTTGGGCAGCGCCCTCTTGAGCGCCGAGACCGCCCTCGAACTGCTGCCCCCGGAGCTGAGCGCGAGGGTGCGGCTCTGCCCCGCTCCGCTGGTCGAAGGCACTCTGGCCGCTGTGGTGGCGGCCGGTTCCGGCCTGACGCTGGATGAGGTGGCCGCCGAGGCGCTCGGTGCCCTTGGCCCGAAACAAGCGATGCTGCCTGCCAGCGCGGCGCAGGCCGCCACCGAGACAGCCCCCGTTGCCGACGACGGCTGGCTGCGCTGCGAGGTGGTGGTGGATAACCCCCACGGCCTGCATGTGCGCCCCGCCGCCCGGCTGGTAGCCGCCCTCAAGCCCTTTGCCGCTGAGCTCAAGCTGCAAAAGGGGGATAAAGAGGCCAATCCCCGCAGCCTGACCCGGCTCGCCATGCTCAACGTGCGTCAGGGCGACCAGCTCACCCTGCTGGCGCGCGGCGAGGATGCCACCGCCGCCCTGACCTGCTTCCAGCAGCTGGCCGACGAGCGCTTCGGCGACTGACGCCACTGCTTCAAGGGGCTGCACTCGCTCGCTGAGCCTGTGCAGCACCATTCAAGACGAAGGAGTCCCCGGCACTGCCGCCCCTTCGCCCCGATTCTTAATTCATAAAGAGAGAGGGATAAAATATGGACCGCATCATCATCAGCCCCAGCAAATACGTGCAAGGCAACGGGGCCCTCGCCAATATCGGCAACTACGTCAAAGCGCTCGGCAGCAAGCCGCTTATTCTGGCCGACGCCTTCGTCACCAAGCTGGTCGGCGATACCGTGGCCACCAGCTTCCACGGCGCCGGTATCAAGCCGGAGTTCGACTGCTTCAACGGCGAGTGCTCCCGCCCCGAGATCGACCGCCTGCTGGCCCGCTGCCAGCAGACCCCGTTTGACGTCATCATCGGCATCGGCGGCGGCAAAACGCTTGATACCGCCAAGTCGGTCGCCTTCTATCAGAAGGTGCCGGTGGTCATAGTGCCGACCATCGCCTCCACCGATGCCCCCACCAGCGCGTTGGCGGTCATCTACACCCCGGAGGGGCAGTTCAGTGAATACCTGATGATCCCGACCAACCCCAACATGGTCATCATGGATACTGGCGTGGTCTCCCGCGCCCCGGTGCGGCTACTGGTCTCCGGCATGGGGGATGCGCTATCAACCTACTTCGAGGCGCGCGCCAACAAGGTTTCCGGTTGCCAGACCATGGCCGGTGGCGCCTCCACGCTGGCGGCGCAGGCCATCGCCGAGCTCTGCTACAAGACTCTGCTGGCCGACGGCTACAAGGCCAAGCTGGCGGTGGAGCAGGGACTCTGCACCAAGGCGGTGGAGAACATCATCGAGGCCAACACCTACCTGAGCGGTATCGGCTTCGAGAGCAGCGGGCTGGCCGCCGCCCACGCCATCCACAACGGCCTGACCCAGCTGGCCGAGTGCCACCACCTCTATCACGGTGAGAAAGTGGCGTTCGGTACCCTGGTGCAGCTGGTGCTGGAGAACGCCCCGATGGCGGAGATCGAAACCGTGTTGGCCTTCTGCCGCTCGGTGGGCCTGCCGACCAACCTGCATATGATGGGGGTCAAGGAGCTGGATATGGCGCGCCTGATGGAGGTGGCCAAAGCCTCCACCGCCGAGGGCGAGACCATCCACAATATGCCGTTCAAGGTCACCGCCGAGGATGTGCTGGCGGCCATCGTCACCGCCCACCAGCTGGGGCTGTAACCGCGCCACGGCAGACCCTTCCATATAAAACGGCCCCGCAACTGCGGGGCCGTTTCGTTTTCTGCGGGCCGGTTCGCTACGGCCTGAATAACTATCAGCCGTGATAGTCGGCGGGATCGATCTCGAGCAGCTTGAGCCGCCGCCAGAGGGTGGTGCGGCTGATGCCCAGATGCTGGGCCATCTGGCTCACCTGTCCCTTGCAGGCGTGAGCGCAGCGCAGGATGGCTTGCCGCTCCAGCTCGGCCAGCGTGAGCAGCGGTTGCCCCACCACCTCGTCTGCCACCCGCTGATAGCCGTGCCGAATTGCGGCAGGCAGCGCCTCGGGCGGGATCGGCCCCTGACCGGCGTGAAGCAGGGCATGCTCGACGGCGCTGCGCAGCTCCCCCAGATTGCCGGGCCAGGGATAGGCGAGCAGACAGTCGAGGGCCGCCGGACTGAACTGGCGCACCGGCTCGCGCCCCTGCGCCGCCAGCTGCTGGCTGATAAGGCCCGGCAGATCGGCCGCGCGCTCCCGCAGTCCCGGCAGCCACAGCTCGCACGCCTGCAAGGCATAGAGCAGCTGGCGGCCAAACAGCCCCTCCTGCACCAGCTGCTCCAGCGGGGCGCTGCTGGTGGCGATGATCCGCACCTTGAGCGGCAGGATGCGGGCCGAATCGAAGCGCTGGATGCGGCCGGTCTTGAGCAGTTGCAGCAGCGCCGCCTGCATGGGGGCAGAGAGACACTCCACCTGCTCCAGCACTAACGTGCCGCCGTGGGCCAGCTCGAACTTGCCTGCCCGCTCCTGCCCCGCCTCGTCGGAACCCATCAGCTCCAGCGCCATCCGCTCGCTCGGCAGCGCCTTGCAGTTGAGGGTAATGAGCGGCCCGGCGGCCCGCTCACTGCCAAAGTGGATCGCCTCCGCCAGCTGGGCCTTGCCCACCTCCTCCTCACCGCGCAGCAGGATCGGCCCCTGACTCTGGGCCGCCTGCCGGGCGTAGCGCAGCAGCTTGCGCATGGCGCTCGACTCCCCCACCAGTGCCGATAACTCGGGCACCGTCTGGCGCAGCTGGTGAATAGCCCGCAGCCGATCGACCGGGTGCAGCAGAGCGATAAAGCTGACCCCCTCCGGCCCCGGCAACGGCTTGAGGCTCACCAGCGCATTGATAAACTCCCCCTCCTGCGCGCCGAGCCGCTCCAGCGTCACCTCCACATGGCTGAGCGGCGTCTGCCCCTTGATGGCCAACTGCAACCGCTGGGGCAACAACAGGTGCTGCTCCAGCGGCTGGCCGAGACAGAGCGCCGGATCGAGCCGCAGCCGGTTGGCCGCCAGAGCGTTGAGGTAGCGCAGCCGCCCCTGCGGATCCCAGGCCAGCACGCCGTCATCCATGCCATCGAGCAAGGCGTAAAGCTCGCTCAGGTGATGCTGGGACTCCTGCATCAGGGTCTCCATCTGCAGCAGATGGGCCAGCTCGCGCCCGGCGCTGACGGTGAGCGCCAGATCGCCGGCGCTCGCCTCCTCCACCTTGCAGATCAAGGCGATGATGGCGACCTGACGGCCATTGCTGTTGTAGACCGGGCTGGCGCAACTGTGCCACGGATGGAGGGTCTGGTTGAAGTGCTGGGGGCCGCTGACGCAGAGCGGTACACCCTCCAGCGCCGCCAGATTGATGGCATTGGTGCCGATGCGCCCCTCGCTGAAAAAGGCGCCGGGGCCAAACCCCAGCGCCGCCAGCTCGCGCAGGGTGTCGGGATGGCCGGTCTGGGCCAGCAGGCAGCCGCTCTCGTCGGTGAGCAGCAGGGCGCAGGGGCGCCCCTCCATAAATTCGTAGAGATCTTCGAGGGCCATCTCGCCGGTGGTGAGCAGGTCGCGCTTGCGCTGGCGCAGACTCTGCAAGGTCTGCCCCTTGGCACTGTGGGGCGGATGCCAGAGGGTGGCACTGGTCTGGTGGGCGCAGCGCAGCCAGGATGCTTGCAGATAGTCGGGCCAGGCGAGCAGCGGCTGAAGGTCAGATGGCATGGTCACAGCAATGTCCGGCAAGATGTGAGCCGACTATTTAACCACGCCAGCGCCCCCGATTCAGTGACCTGCCTCAGAGGGTGGCAACCCCGCCCTCCTCCCGGTCGGATTCGCCGTCGGCAAACTGCTGGCCGAGCCAGTGGCAGAAGGCGCGGCACTCCGGCATTCCCTCGCTATCCTGATGCACCAGCAAATTCCACTGCGGCCCCTTGACCCGACGGGTGGAGAGCGGCAACAGCAACCCCTGCTGACGAGCGGAACGGGAGAGCAGTTCGCTCACCAGCGCCACACCGAGTCCGGCGCTGGCGGCCTCCAGCAGCAGGCCGGGATCGGAGAAGTTGAGCCCACGGGTCTGCAGGTGCAGATCCTCCCCTCCTCTCAGCGTCCAGTGATGCCAATCCAGCTCCCGCTCGCCGTGCAGGGTGGTGCGCTCCTCCGCGGGCCGGGACAGCACGGTTGCGGTGGCCACCGGCAGCAAGCGATCCGCCAGCAGGTGCTGATGGCGACACTCGGCCTGCGGCCCGAGATCCCAGCGCAGGGCAAGATCGACGGTCTGCTCCGCCATGTCGGGCTCTTCATCGCTGGTAAACAACCAGAGATCGATATCGGGATGCAGGCGATGAAACTCCCCCAGTCGCGGTAGCAGCCAGTGGCGAGCGATGGCGGTGCTGGTGTTGAGCACCAGCTGGTTCGGTTTGCGGTACTGCTCCAGCCGCTGGATCCCCATCGCCAGCTGCAACAGCACGCTCTGGGTGGTCACCAGCAGATCCTGCCCCGCATCGGTCAGCACGACCGAACGCCCCTGCCGGTGAAACAGCGGCTGGCCGAGCAGCTCCTCCAGCGAGCGGATCTGCTGGCTGATGGCGGACTGGGTCAGGTGCAGCTCCTGCGCCGCCTGATGAAAACTGCCGAGTCTGGCCGCCGCCTCAAAGCCCCGCAGCACGTTGAGCGGGGGCCACTGCTTGAACACCATTGATTAGCTCCACTTATCACTTTTACGGAAAATTGATCGTTTGTTCGCCACCACCTGCGGGAATAGTCTATTCCCATCGTCAACAATCTTAATAGTACCTAATCAGGGTGGTGATATGCGGGAACAGGGAATCGTGGCAAAAGGCTGGTTTATGCCCGCCGAGTGGTGTCAGCACGCAGCGACCTGGATGGTCTGGCCCCACAACAAGGCGCTATGGGAGTCAGGTTGGGGCGTCACCCTCGCCGGAGTGCAGCAGGACTTCGCCCGGGTGGTCAATACAATTGTCCGGTTCGAGCCGGTCAAGCTGGTGGTCGACCCTTCCGCGCTGGCCGAGGCGCGCGCGCTCTGTGACGAGCGGGTCACCCTTGTCCCCATTGCGGTGGATGACAGCTGGTGCCGCGACTCCGGCCCCACCTTTATCTGCCACCCGCAACTGGGCAGTGCCGGGGTGAGTTGGCGCTTCAACGCCTGGGGCGGCAAATCGGCCCACCCGCTCGATGAAGGGCTGGCTCGCCGCATCCTCAACAGTCTGGAGCTCGATACCATCGGCAGCTTTCTGGCCAACGAGGGGGGCGCCATCCATGTGGACGGCGAAGGCACCCTGATCACCACCGAATCGGTGCTGCTCAACAGCAATCGCAATCCGGGGATCAGCAAGGGCGAGATCGAGCAAATCTTCAGCCGCCTGCTCGGCATCGAGAAGACCATCTGGCTGCCGGGGGATCCCGACCATGTCACCGGCGACATGACCGATGGCCATGTGGACGGAGTCTGTGCCTTCAGTCGCCCCGGCCAGCTGCTGGTGGACGCCACCCGCGATACCAGCTCGACCTATGCCCGTATCGTCAGGGAAAACCGCCGCGCCCTGATGCTGGCCACCGATGCCAGAGGGTGCACGTTCGAGCTGCAGGATCTCTACGAGGCCAGCGAGGCCATCGATGCAGAGGCCGAGGTCTTTTGTGCCTCCTACACCAACTTCTACATCGCCAACGGCGCCATCATCATGCCCGCCTATGGCGTGGCCAGCGACCGGGAAGCGGCAGCAGTGCTGCAGCGCGCCTTCCCGCAGCGGGAGGTGGTACCGGTGCAGATCAACCAGCTGGCACACGGCGGCGGCGGTATCCACTGCATCACCCAGCAACAGCCGGCATGGCCGGTACGAGGATAAGAGGATGGGCAACATCACCGTCGCAACCACCCAGTTTGCCTGCAGCTGGGATCTGCCACGCAATCTCGACATGGCGGAGAGTCTGGTGCGGGAAGCGGCCGCCAAAGGGGCGGGTCTTATCCTGCTGCAAGAGCTGTTTGCTACTCCTTACTTCTGCATCGAGCAGCACCACGGCCATCTGGCGCTGGCCGAGTCGTTCGAACAGAGCCGGGTGCTGCGCCGCTTCTCGGCACTGGCTCGCGAGCTTGGCGTGGTGCTGCCCATCAGCTGGTTCGAACGGGCCGGCAACGCCTTCTTCAATTCGCTGGCTCTGGCGGATGCCGACGGCAAGCTGCTGGGGGTCTATCGCAAGACCCATATTCCCAATGCCATCGGCTATCAGGAGAAGGAGTACTTCAGCCCCGGCGATACCGGCTTTCGGGTCTGGGAGTGCGCGGCAGGGCGGATCGGCGTCGGCATCTGCTGGGATCAGTGGTTCCCCGAGGCGGCGCGCAGCATGGCCCTGCAGGGGGCTGAGCTGCTGCTCTATCCCACCGCCATCGGCTCGGAGCCGGGGGCGGCCCATCTCGACTCCCGCGATCACTGGCAGCTGACCCAGCGCGGCCATGCCGCCGCCAACATCCTGCCGGTGATAGCCGCCAACCGGATTGGCAACGAGGTGGCCACCACGGATCCCGACCTGCAGATGACGTTCTACGGCTCCTCGTTCATCACCGACCACAAGGGGGCGCTGCTCGCCGAGGCGGACAGAACCACCCCGGGCGTGCTGGTGCAGGAGCTGGATCTCGCGGCCATGGCCGAGGAGCGCATGAGCTGGGGCATCTATCGGGATCGCCGCCCCGAGATGTATGGCACCTTGCAGAGTCTGGATGGCCACCAGAGCCGGATGACGGGCAACCACAGAGGAGTGTTGGCATGACAGGCAGACTATCCCGCACGCTGGCGCTGCTCGCGACCATGTTGTGCACCGGCACTGCAGCCGCGCTCGACCAGGAGCAACCGGCCGACAAGGTGCTGCGCCTCTATAACTGGGCGGACTATTTCGCCCCCGATACCCTCAGCGCCTTTACCAAAGAGACCGGGATCCGGGTCATCTATGACGTCATGGACAGCAGCGAAACCCTCGAAGCCAAGCTGATGGCCGGTCACAGCGGTTATGACCTGATCTTCCCCGGCGACACGGTGGCGGAGCGGCTGATGCGTGCCGGCAGCCTGCAACCGCTCGACAAGAGCAAGTTGCAGCATCTGGCCGACATCGAGCCGGGTTTGCAGCGGATCCAGCAAGCCTATCCCCATTCACGGGATGCGGTGGTCCCCTACACATGGGGCACCATAGGGCTCACCTACAACGCCGGAATGATCAAGCAGAGGATGGCGGATGCCCCGACGGACAGTCTCGACCTGCTGTTCAAGCCCGAACTGGCGGCCAAATTTGCTGACTGTGGCATCTCCATCATCGACTCCCCCGACGAGGTGCTGGCGGTAGTGCTCCACTATCTGGGACGTGAACCCCGCAGTGGCAAAGCGGCGGATCTGGATGCGGCCCTGGCCCTGCTCAAGGGGATCAAACCCTATATCCGCAAATTCCAGTCCCAACCGGCCACCCAGCTGGTCAACGGCGACATATGCCTCTCCCTCGGATACAGCGGCGACATGACCCAAGCGCGTCGCAGCGCCGCCGAGGCTGGCAAGAAGGATCAATTCGAGTACCGTTTACCCAATGAAGGGAGCACTATCTGGATGGATACCATGGCGATCCCGGCGGATGCCACCCATCCTGAATACGCCTATGCCTTTATCAATTTTGTGATGCGCCCGGCCAACATGGCGGCCATCAGCAACAGCACCGGTTATCCCACTGCCAGTGCCAAAGCAAAATCCATGGTTGATGCGGCCATGACCGGCAACCCGGATATCTATCTGGATGACGCCACCTATCAGCGGCTCATCCCGGGCCAGGATATCGCGCAATCCGCCATGCGAGCCCGCATGCGGGCCTGGACTCGCTTCAAGAGCAGCCTATGAATCATAAGGAGTTTTTCATGCCATCCCGACGCAACGTATTGAAACAGCTGGCGGCCATCGGTGCGCTGGCCGGGCTCGGCAACCTGCCCGGCAAAGCCTTCGCGGCCGACGGCGCTAACCCGGAAGAGAGCGCATTGGCGAGCGCCAACACACCCTTTCATATGCCGGAAGAGTCGACGTTCCAGACCCGGGTCTGGGTCGCCTTTGCCGCCAGCTCGGCCATCTGGGGCCGCGATTACAAAGAGGTGCAGGCAACCATCGGCCGGCTGGTGCAGGCCATGGTGCCCTATACCCAGGTCAACGTGCTCTGCCGCGAAGCCGAACAGGCGCTGGCCCGCCAACTCTGTGGCGAGCAGAACACCCGCTTTATCGTCGCCGAGCTGGACGATATCTGGCTGCGCGATACCGGCGGCGTCTTCGTCCAGAACGGCGAAGGGGAGCTGGGGCTGGTGGATTTCAACTTCAACGGCTGGGGCGACAAGCAGGAGCACGAACAGGACGCGGGGGTAGCCGAGCTGGTCAGCAAGCAGGCGGATGCCCGCTATCTGCAAAGCAAGCTGACTGGCGAGGGGGGCGGTATCGAGGTGGATGGCAACGGCACCGCCATCATGACCGAGAGCTGCTGGCTCAACAGCAACCGCAACCCGGGGGTGAGCAAGGCGCAACTGGAGGCGGAGCTGAAAGCCAATCTGGGGCTGCGCAAAATCATCTGGCTGCCGGGCATCAAGGGCAAGGACATCACCGATGCCCACGTCGACTTCTACGCCCGCTTTGTCCGCCCCGGGGTGGTGGTGGTCAATCTGGACAACGACCCGGAGTCCCACGACTACGAGGTGACCCGCCAGCATATGGCCATCCTCAAGCAGGCCACCGATGCCGACGGCAACAAGCTGGAGCTGCATGTGCTGCCGCCCCCGCTCGATGGGCGGGACAACCGCTTTAGCCGCAGCCGCGACTTTGCCGCCGGTTATATCAACTATCTGCCGATCAATGGCGCGGTGATCGCCCCCGAGTTTGGCGACAAGGCCGCCGATAGCTACTGCCACGAGCTGCTGACCCGCCTCTACCCCGGTCGCGAAATCGTGCAGATCAATATTGATCCGGTCGCCGCCGGTGGCGGCGGCATTCACTGCATCACCCTCCACCAGCCTGCCTGACCCTCCCCTAACCACTGATAGCCCGGGGCGTTGCCACGCCCCGGGTTATATCGCCATGCCCATTTTTGTTCAGCCACCGTTCCGTATCTTGGCCAGCTATGTCATATGGAGTGTCACCTTGGTCACACTCCCGAGTTATTCAAGAGGCTGAGACTCGGTGGCGCTTTCCATTGCCGCCCCAGAAGTGTATTTTTGCTCAGCAGCGAAAAACCAGAGCCAAAGGGAAATGTTGAGCGAATGCGTTCAGCCCCTGAGATTGGCGGCGATGTTGTGATTTAAAATAACTTTTCGCGGAAAGCAGAACAAAGCAGAGTTATATGGAGGGCCTATTAATGGATTAATACTACCCTCCATCTAATTATTTTTATGTGTAACTAAGAAAAAGGGTATGTCGTGCAAGGCACTGTAAAATGGTTCAGCTCAGAGAAGGGTTACGGCTTCATTACGTCTGAAGCTGGAGAAGATCATTACTTTAATGTTCAGAGCATCAATGGCGCATCGCTGCCATCAAATGGCGATTCAGTTCAGTTTGAGTCAAAGCCTGGTAATAAAGGTCCGAGAGCAATCAATATCACAATTACTGCGAAAGCACCTTCGCAAAATACTCGGCCTACTGATGACAGAATCAACTGTCCAATTTGTGGTAAAAAAATTGTTCCTAGACTCATTACTTATCGAGGCAGCCCAGAAAAGTCGGTTTGCCCCTATTGTGCTGCAACAGTAAAAACTTTCAGTCAGTGTTTTATTGCTACTGCTGTCTATGGTGATCCTTCGTGTTACCAAGTAAGAGAGCTGCGAAAATATCGAGATAACACATTATTAAAAAATGTCGCGGGTAGGACCTTTGTTAATATCTATTACAAAGTATCACCAGCAATAGCCGACTGGTTAATAACTAAACCTGCTTTATCAGGCAAAATACGGACTATCCTAAATTTTGCAGTAAAGCACATAACAAACTCCACCAGCCCGTAGGTTCGATTAGCCGTCAGGCGTAATCGGACGTTCGCGTAAATTAATTCCCCCGCGATAACGGCCATCCATATTTCTTCTCTGCCAAATGCCGCTGATTCACGGAAATACCGGAACAGCGGCATCTCGATTCTCCTATCAGTTTCGCTATTTGAACCAACATGGGCAGTAACACGAGTTGCATACGGGTTGGACAAATCGGCCATTGCCTATGGCTGGCCTGTAGCGGGCCAAATCGTGGCTTGGGGGCTGGACAGGCGTCTGTATAAGCAAAAATTGGGGCATTTAACACAAACCCATAAATTCAGCTTATACCGCTTACCCGGTCTGCTTTACCGCCATAAGTCACCCGTATTCCCCCTCTGACGGGCCACCGCCGACTTATGGATAGAACCGGCCAGCGGCATCTCGATCGTCCGATTACGCTTCGCTAATCGAACCTACATGAGACGGTCATATGTGGGATATGGAGGCTGGCGAGGATCAACCAATCTGACTCGATCGCCATAAACCACGATCACCA
Source organism: Aeromonas sp. FDAARGOS 1410 (assembly GCF_019048745.1). NCBI lineage: Bacteria > Pseudomonadati > Pseudomonadota > Gammaproteobacteria > Aeromonadales > Aeromonadaceae > Aeromonas > Aeromonas sp. FDAARGOS 1410. The sequence continues at coordinate 28,188 of NZ_CP077401.1, forward strand.
CAAACAAAAGAGCCGCCCTTATGGGCGGCTCCTGGCATCATCAGTTGATGGCTGAATCGTCTTGTTACCGAACCATCACTCGGCCTTGGGAGCTTCAACCGCGGCGGTCGCCGGTTGCTCATCTTCCTTGATCCAGGCATCCAGCAGGGTGTAACCCACCGCCAGCACCACGGGGCCGATAAACAGACCGATGATCCCCATCGCCAGCAAGCCGCCGATAACCCCCACCAGAATGAGGATGAGCGGCAGATTGGCGCCACGCTTGATGAGGAAGGGGCGCAGGAAGTTGTCCATGGTGCCCGCAAACAGTGACCAGACCAGCAGGAAGGTGCCCCAGGTGGTGTCGCCGCTCCAGTAGAGGTAGCCGATACAGGCCAGCAGCACCGGGAAGGGGCCGATCTGGGCGACGATCAGCAGGAACATCACCACCACCAGTACCATGGCGTAGGGAATACCGGCAATCAGCAGGCCGATACCGGCCACCGAGGATTGCACCAGCGCGGTCACCACCACACCCATGGCCACGGCACGGATCGCCTGGGAGGCCAGCACGGTGGCGTTGTCGCCCCGTTGCCCGGCCAGACGGTGGGCGAAGCGGCGAATGCCGGTCGCCACCACTTCACCTGAGTGGTAGAGCAGGCCGCAGATGCCGACAGTCAGCAGGAAGTGAACGAACAGCAGCCCCAGATTGCCCGCCTGAGCGGCGAGCCAGCGGGCGGTCTGACCAAAGTAGGGTGCCAGCTTGGCAAACAGCACCTGACCACCGCTCGCCAGAATTTGCTGCCAGAAGCCGTAGAGCTTGTCGCCTACCAGCGGGATCTGTTGCAGCCAGAGCAGCTCCGGCGGCGGCGACTGGCTGATATTGGTGCCCAGCTCGATCAGCATGGGCGCTTTCTCCGCCACATTGGCCAGCGTCATAAAGAGCGGGATAACGAACATCAGCAGCAGCACCAGCGTCATGAAGAGGGCCGCCAGCGACCGTTTGCCCCACAACACCCGCTGCACCATCAGCATCAACGGCCAGGTGGCGATAGTGATCATGGTGGCCCACACCAGCGCGGGCAGGAAGGGCTGCAGCACCAGGAAACAGGAGATAATCAGGATGCTGAGAAACAGCACCCCCAGGGTTATCTTGGCCAAATCCACTTTTTTCATGTTCATAGGGTTTCCCTGTCAGGGCATCCGCCCCTGGGTCGAGAGTCTTGTTTCAAGAGAGATAGTATCCACCAGAGGCCAGCGCTCAACCAGAGCCCCAGCCCGAAAAAGAGCACAAACTGACCAAGCAGGATAGTGAGCGAACTACTGGTCAACAGCGGCAATGCCCATGCGCCCGCCACCATCAGCAGCATGCCCGCCAGCACCACGGCGCCGGTCAGCCACGGGGAATAACCGTCGCGCACCAGCGTAGCCCTTCCCCCGAGCCAGAGGCCCAGCGCCGCCAGCCCGATCCCGGCCAGATGGGCCGACTGGCTCAGGCCAGCGCAAACCAGTGCGGCGGCGATCAGCAAGCCCCAGACAGAAGCGCGCTGATCCAGCCGCCAGTATGGGCGAACCGCCAGCAGCAAGGCACCAATCAGCAGGCCAACCGCCACATCGGAGATAAAGTGCACCCCGAGCCAGACCCGCGCCAGACCGGTGGTCAGCGCCAGCAGCAGCGCCAGCGAGTAGGCCAGCCCGCGCCGGGCAGGCCAGAGCCAGCCAAGCAGCGCGCCCCAGAACAGCAGGGCCGATGCGGTGTGACCGCTCGGCATGCCAAAGCCCTGGGCACTGCGAGTCGCCAGTTCAGGTTGCAGATGGAAGGGGCGCGGCCAGCCGATCCCCTCCTTGCTCGCCTGCACCAGCAGCCCGAGCCAAAGCATGGCAAAGAGCAGCTGGCGCAGCCGTGGCCACCCGAGCAGCGGGAGCAGCAAAGGTATCAGGGCAAGCTGAAAGCCGCCTGAACCAAACAGATTGCTGACCGACAGCCACCAGACATCGGGCCCCAGCCACTGTTGCAGGCGCATCATCAGCGGGATCTCGGCCTGATGCAGCGCATTGCCCTGCGCCACGAAATCGGCCTGCCAACGCACCTCGCTCTCGGGCAGCTCGCCAAGTCGGGCTTGCAGCCAGTCGAGCTGATCGGGGAAGCGGCGCTGCGCGCGGGGCAGCTTGTCCACCGCGATCAAGCGGGCGTTGAGGATCTCTCCGCCCAGATTGGGGGCCTGCAGCAGCGAGACAAAATCGGAATCTTGCTGGGCGACGATAGGCTCCAGAGTGCGGCAGGCAAAAACCTGCGCTTTCTGCCAGCGGCCAAGATCCGCGACGACTTCGCCGCGCAGGCCGGTCTCTTCATACAGCTCGCGCAGCGCCGCCTGCTCGGGGCGCTCGTCGCCATCTATGTAGCCGCCGCTCAGGCTGTAGCGGGAGGAGATGCGATCCTGCACCAGCAGCAGTTGATCCTGATGGCGGATGGCGCAGACTGCCGCCGTCGGTGCCGCCGGTTCGGCGCTCAGGGCTGGCAGAGCGGCAAACAGCGCCAGCAACAGTAAAAAGAGGGTTCTCGACATCAATTTGCTTTCCCTATGCACAATGGCGACAAGCCTCCCAGAAATCAGATAGTTGGGCAATGCTGGCGGCCTGTTCTGCGCTGATCCGGCCATGATGGCCGCACCGGGAAGATTGCGATGAGCGAGGGCACTCCCTACTATTGGCGGCTATCTTCAATGTCATGCAGCAACCGCTGGAGCCCTCCATGAGACAGTTCGGCTTTTTCCTCGGCATCGCCATCGGTGTCATCCTGATCCTGTTCGGCAGCATCGTCATCTTTCAGGCCCTGCCTGCGGCACTGGACGTGCTGGAGATGCCAAGCCGCATCCCGTTCGTGCGCGAGGTCTACACCTGGCTGATGACCAGCGCCAACGGCCTGACCGCCCAGCTGGAGCAGAACTTCCTGGAAGCGTTCCAGACCGTGCTCAAGCTGATCCTGCTCATCACCTTCATGTGGGTCTGCGTCAAGCTGGTCAACATGGGGGTGCTGATTATCCGTGCCGGGGTTGACCTGATCCGCACCGCCATCGCCCACAGCGAAGGCAAGGAGGAGAAGAAAGTCGAACCGCAGGATCGCTTCTGATCACCGACCTGACCGGCCAATTGCACTGAACGATGGCGCCCCGCGAGGGGCGACATCTTTTATGCAACATATGGCAGGCAATCTACCCCTTACGGCCAGATCCCCCGCTTTTCCCTTGTTAATCAGCAAACTGCCCATATGTTGCGTGGTCAGGACAGCAGCGGGGCACGCCTTCGCTGCCGGCCGGTTTCTATCCAGCGGCCCGCCTCTGGTATAATCGACCACCCCTTTTCCCCGTTATGGAGCCGGTTCATGGCCAATCATCCGGAAAGCGCCCTTGAGGTTCGTCTCGACAAGTGGTTGTGGGCGGCCCGTTTCTACAAGACCCGCTCGCTGGCGCGGGAGCAGATTGACGGCGGCAAGGTGCACTACAATGGTCAGCGCAGCAAACCGGGCAAACAGGTGGAAGTGGGTGCGCTGATCCGCTTCTGGCAGGGGCAGGATGAGCGGGAAGTGCGGGTGCTGGCCATCAGCGATCAGCGCAAATCGGCACCGCTCGCCCAGCAGCTCTATGAAGAGACCGCCGAAAGCCTGAAAAAGCGGGCTGAAAACAGCGAAGCGCGCCGCTTCAACAGCCAGTTTGCGCCGAGCCCGGAGCGTCGTCCCGACAAGCAGGAGCGGCGCCAGCTGCTCAAGGTCAAACAGTACTGACCGACCCCGATTTGATACCGGGCTGGCCTCAACCCCAGCCCGCCCGATTTACCTCACCGAAGAACCCAGGAACATATGATGAGCAACCAAGATCTGCTGTATCGCTATCTGTTTGAAGAGTACGAAGTACGTGGCGAGCTGGTCCAGCTGGATCACACCTACCGCCATGTGGTGGAAGCCCAGAACTACCCGGTGCAGGTGCAAAAACTGCTGGGCGAGCTGCTGGTCGCCACCAGCCTGCTGACCGCCACCCTCAAGTTTGAAGGTTCCATCACCGTTCAGCTGCAGGGCGATGGCCCGGTGCGTCTGGCCGTCATCAACGGCGACCACAACCAGCAGCTGCGCGGCGTGGCCCGCTTTGAAGGCGAACTGCCGAGCGACAACAAGCTGCAGAGCCTGATCGGCAACGGCCAGCTGGTCATCACCATCACCCCGGATCAGGGCGAACGCTATCAGGGCATCATCGCGCTGGACGCCGACACCCTGGCTGGCTGTCTGGAGCACTACTTTGCGCAGTCCGAGCAGCTGGCGACCAAGCTGTGGATCCGCACCGGTTACCACGAAGGCGAACCTCGCGCCGCCGGCATCATGCTGCAGGAGCTGCCCGCCCAAAGCGAGGATCACAGCAACGACTTCGAGCACCTGACCCAGCTCACCAGCACCATCAAGGATGAAGAGCTGTTCGGTCTGGAAGCCGAGGAGATCCTCTACCGTCTCTACCATCAGGACAAGGTGCGGGTGTTCGATCCGCAGGCGGTCGAGTTCCGCTGCACCTGCTCCCGCGAGCGCTGCGAAGGGGCCCTGCTGCAGATAGAAAAGGAAGAGGTGATGGATATGGTGCAGGAGCTCGGCAAGATCGACATGCACTGTGATTATTGCGGCGCCCAGTACCAATTTAATGGGATCGATGTCGAAACCCTGTTCAGCAGGGCTCCCGGCAATGATGCAAACAAGTTACACTAATTAAAGGCGGGCAAAACCCGCCTTTAACTTTAATAACAAAAAAACACCCTATTTTATAAAGTTTGATGGCGATCGCTAAACTCTACCACCTAAGTGATAGGATGAACGTCAGATAGAACCCTACAAACCTCTGAACCCAGGAGAATACAATGACAATCGTGGCAGAACCCACCCTGGCCCAACAATTAGGACTGGACCAGTACGGCATCAAAAACAGCCAGGAAATCGTTCGCAACCCCTCGTACGAGCAGCTTTTCGCGGAAGAGACTCGCCCTGATCTGGAAGGGTTCGAGCGCGGCGTCGTCACCGAACTGGGCGCCGTCAACGTCAACACCGGTATCTTCACCGGCCGCTCTCCGAAAGATAAATATATCGTCAAAGATGCCACTACCCAGGATACTGTGTGGTGGTCTGACCAGGGTAAAAACGATAACAAAGCGATTACCCCCGAAGTGTGGTCACATCTGAAAGGGCTGGTCACCAAACAGCTCTCCGGCAAGCGCCTGTTTGTGGTCGACGGCTTCTGCGGCGCCAACCCGGACACCCGGCTGGCCGTGCGCATCATCACCGAGGTGGCCTGGCAGGCACACTTCGTGAAAAACATGTTCATCCGCCCGAGCGATGAAGAGCTGAAAACCTTCAAGCCTGACTTCGTGGTGATGAACGGTGCCAAGTGCACCAACCCGAACTGGAAGGAGCAGGGTCTCAACTCCGAGAACTTTGTTGCCTTCAACATGACCGAGAAGATGCAGCTCATCGGTGGCACCTGGTACGGTGGCGAGATGAAGAAGGGCATGTTCTCCATGATGAACTACTTCCTGCCCCTGCGCGGCATTGCCTCCATGCACTGCTCCGCCAACGTGGGTCAGGACGGCGACGTGGCCATCTTCTTCGGCCTCTCCGGCACCGGCAAGACCACCCTCTCCACCGATCCGAAGCGTCAGCTGATCGGCGATGACGAGCACGGCTGGGATGACCACGGCGTGTTCAACTTCGAAGGTGGCTGCTACGCCAAGACCATCAAGCTCTCCGAAGAGGCCGAGCCGGACATCTACCACGCCATCCGCCGCGATGCGCTGCTGGAGAACGTGACCGTTGCTGCCGATGGCACCATCGACTTCGATGATGGCTCCCGTACCGAGAACACCCGCGTCTCCTACCCGATCTATCACATCGAGAACATCGTCAAGCCGGTCTCCAAGGCAGGTCACGCCACCAAGGTGATCTTCCTGACTGCCGACGCCTTCGGCGTGCTGCCCCCGGTCTCCAAGCTGACCAAGGAGCAGACCAAGTACCACTTCCTCTCTGGCTTCACCGCCAAACTGGCTGGTACCGAGCGCGGCATCACCGAGCCGACTCCGACCTTCTCCTCCTGCTTCGGCGCAGCCTTCCTCTCCCTGCACCCGACCAAGTACGGTCAGGAGCTGGTGAAACGGATGGAAGCGGCAGGTGCAGAGGCCTATCTGGTCAACACCGGCTGGAACGGTACCGGCAAGCGCATCTCCATCAAGGATACCCGCGCCATCATCGACGCCATCCTGGATGGATCCATCGAGAAGGCCGAGACCAAGGTGCTGCCGATCTTCAATCTGGAAGTACCGACTGCACTGCACGACGTGAACCCGGCGATCCTCGACCCGCGCGACACTTACGCCAACAAGGCCGAGTGGGATGCCAAGGCGCAGGATCTGGCCCAGCGCTTCATCAAGAACTTCGAGCGCTTCACCGATAACGACGAGGGCAAACGTCTGGTAGCGGCAGGTCCGCAGCTGTAACAGACCCCTTCGCATCAACGATGATGATGCCGGTCAGCCACGCTGACCGGCATTTTTGTTTTTGTGGAGTTCCGAATGCCGCCAGCCATGCCGCGGCGAGCCCCTAAACCTTGCCATGCCGGGTGTGACGGGGTAGATTCAGCCAAACTTTATACAATATACAATTTTGTAACGCCCAATCGTGACCCGACCATGACCCCACCCTACAAGACCCGAACCCAGATGGTGATGGAAAACCTCCGCGGCCGGATCCTCCGTGGGGAGTTCCCCGCCGGCGCCCCTCTGCGCCAGGATGCCATCGCCAAGGAGCTGGCCGTGAGCCGCATTCCGGTGCGGGAAGCCCTGATGCAGCTGGAAGCGCAGGGACTGGTGAAATTCGAGGCCCACCGCGGCGCCGTCGTCACCATGCTGGACGCCGCAGCCATCGACGAGCTCTTTTATTTGCGAGCGCTGCTGGAAGCCGATACCCTGTTCCACGCCGTCGACAAGATGACGGAAGCCACCTTCGCCGAGGCGGAGGCCATCCTCGCCCAGTTTGATCACGCCCTGGAGTCAGGCACCCAGATCGAACACTGGGCCGAGTTGAACCACAGCTTTCACGCCACCCTCTATCAGGCAGCCGGTCGCCCCCAGGCACTTGAACTGATCGCCCAGATCAATCTGAGCTGTGACCGCTATGTCCGCTTCGAGCTGCTCTTTGCCACCGATGGCGTGGACAAGGCTGAGCGTGAACACGCCCAACTGCTGGAGCTGTGCCGCGCCCGGCGCAAGCACGAGGCAGTGGTGCTGCTCAGGCAGCATATCGAGGCAGCAGGCCAGTCGATCAAGCGGATCCTGGCTGGCGGCCACAAGAAATGAACACTCATAAAGCAACCATCTGGCACTAACGACATGAATAATTTCGAGATAATTGAAACCCGCGTCGCCCAAGTCAGGGCCGAGCTGGCCATGCAGGAGTTGGACGCCTTTATCGTCCCCCATGATGATGAGCACCTCGGCGAGTACATCCCCGCCTACGCCGAGCGGTTGGACTGGATCACCGGGTTCAATGGCTCCGCCGGCGTCGCCATCATCATGGCCCAGCGTGCCGCCCTCTTCGTCGATGGTCGCTACACGGTGCAGGCCCGCATGCAGGCACCGTCCGAGCTGTTCGAATTTCTCCACCTGGTTGAAGATCCCCATGTCCAGTGGCTGGCCGAGCAGCTGCCCTCCGGCACCCGGGTCGGTTTCGACGCCCGTCTGCACAGCCTGACCTGGTACAAGAACGCCAAGGCCGTGCTGGCCGAGCGCGGTATCGAGCTGGTGCGGGTCGAGCAGAACCCCATCGACCTGAACTGGAGCGATCGTCCCGAGCCGACCAAGACGCCGGTCATCCTCTACAGCGAAGAGCTGGCGGGCCAGTCGAGCCAGGCCAAGCGCGAACAGCTGGCCGCCGATCTGCGCAAACGCGGTCTCGATGCCGTGCTGCTGACCCAGGCCGAGCCCATCAACTGGCTGCTCAACCTGCGTGGTCGCGATATCGAGCGGCTGCCGGTAGTGCTCGGTTTTGCCGTGCTCTACGCCAATACCACCATGGATTTCTTCGTCGATACCGACAAGATCGACTGCTTCGCCTTCAGCCAGCACGTGGGGCAGGATGTCTCCGTCTACCCCATCGACAAGCTGGGCGACGTGCTGCAGCGCATCGGTGAAGATCAACAGAAGGTGCTGGCCGATCCGGACAGCGCCAACGCCTGGACCCAGCTCATCATGGAAGAGGCGGGCGCCATTCTGGTAGCTGGCCAAGACCCCACCATGCTGCCGAAGGCATGCAAGAACGAGGTGGAGCTGACCGGCATGCGCGCCGCTCATCTGCGCGATGGCGTGGCCATGACCCGCTTCCTCGCCTGGCTGGATCGGCTGATCGCCTCCGGCGAGTTCGAGGGTGTGGATGAAGGCACTCTGGCCGATCAGGTGGAAGCGTTCCGCCGCGAGCAGGAGCACTACGTCGAGCCGAGCTTCGATACTATTTCTGCGCTCGGCCCCAACGCCGCCATGTGCCACTACCACCACACCAACGGCACCCCGCGTGCGTTTGGTCAGGACAGCCTCTATCTGCTCGACTCCGGTGGCCAATACATGGATGGCACCACCGATATCACCCGCACCATCAAGGTGGGTGAGGTGACCGACGAGCAGAAAGCGATGTTTACCCGGGTGCTGCAGGGTCATATCGCGCTGGATCAGGCCCGCTTCCCACGCGGCACCGCCGGGATCCAGCTTGACGTGCTGGCCCGCATGCCACTGTGGCAAGCCGGTTACAACTACGACCACGGCACCGGTCATGGCGTCGGCCACTTCCTGAGCGTCCACGAAGGGCCCCAGCGTATCGCCCCGAAAGGGAACATGGTGGCGCTGCAACCGGGCATGGTGCTCTCCAACGAGCCAGGCTACTACCGCGAAGATGGTTTTGGCATCCGCTGCGAAAACCTGGTGGTGGTGAGCGAGCTGGAGCAGATCGGCGAGCTGCCGATGCTGGGCTTCGAGCGTCTGACCTATGTACCGTTCGATACCCGCCTGATCGACCGCAGCCTGCTGAGCCCGGCCGAATTCCGCTGGATCAACGAATACCACGCCGAGGTGTTCCGCCGCCTGAGCCCGCTGCTCGAGGGCGAGGATCTCGCCTGGCTGGAGCAGGCAACCAGCCTCATCTGATAACACAGGGCCTGCGGGCCCTGTTTTTTTGTCCCCCCTTTTGACCTGTATCAACACCCTGCCCGGGCTGGTCAGGAAAATGGCGACCATGAAAATTCATCAAGCCAACCCAGCAAGGGGCGCGCACGCCAGCACCGGCAAAGCGGCGACTCTTCACCCCAGACTGGTGCGCGAGCAGCGGACAGTCAGCGCCATGATCCGCCTCTACTGCCAGCACCACCATCAGGATCCCCACTGCCGTCACTGTCGCAAGCTGCGGGATTTCGCCCACCAGCGGCTCACCCGCTGCCGTTACGGCCACGGTCACAAGCCCACCTGTGCCAACTGCAACATCCACTGCTATGCGCCAGCGATGCGCAAACAGATCCAGCAGGTGATGCGCTGGAGTGGCCCCCGCATGTTGCTGCGCCACCCCTGGCTGGCCATCCGCCATCTGCTCGATGGCTGGCGCAAGGCCCCCAAACTGCCCCACAGCCGCCCGCTTCCCCCCTGATCGCTCATGCAGGATTCAGAAATCAATCGCTAAGATCTGCTTGTCTGGCGCAGAGCCCTTGTCTGCCCTGAACAGTGGAGAAACAAGATGAGCTGGTTTACCCGTTTTCGTGAGCGTCGGGCCCTGCGCCGCTATCTGGCGATGTCGGCGATCCTGGCCAAAGAGTATGGCGCCTGCGAGCAATACAGCGCAGGACAGTTGCTGACCCAGGCCAGGATCCATAAACTGCCGAGCCGCTGGCTTGGTTACTACTTCGCGCTCTATCGCCACGAAAGCGCGCCCGAACTGGTCAGCGGCTGGCAACTCGACGATGCGCGGCTGCTCGCCCTGCGCCAGTCGCTCGCCGAGAGCCTGTTTCACCACGACATTGCCTATACCGCTCTGGATGTCCGCGAGCTGGCCCGCCCCGCCCAATGGCGCGGTGGCAGCGATCGCAAGGTACAGACCCAGGGCATCACCTTTCGCCAATATTGACCAGAGACGCCTTGATGCACCACAACCCGCCCCTGCTGCGCCCCGCGACCCATACCGACATGCACGCCATCTGGCAGATCGATGCCAAGGTCTTTGGCGAAGATGTCTATCCCGCCTTCTTCTTCCGTCAGGCGATGGATTTGTGGCCCGAGCTGCTGCTGGTAGCCGAGTACGAGGGGCATCTGGTCGGCTATGTGCTGGGTGGTTTCGGTCAGGAGCGAGCCAAAGGGTGGGTGCTCTCGCTGGCGGTGCTGCCGGAAGCGCGTGGTTTCGGGCTGGCCGAGCGGATGATGCGTCAGATGGAGACCCACATGGAAGGGCTGCAGATCAGCGAATTGCAGCTCACGGTCGATCCCGCCAATCCGGCCCAGCGCCTCTACTACCGGCTCGGTTATCAGCTGGTCGAAGAGGTGGCCGACTACTTCGGCCCCGGCGAGGATCGGCTGGTGCTGGTCAAAAAGCTCACTGATACAGCTGCGATTCAAGGATAAAAGCGGTTACAGAACGCATAATTGGTTACATTTTGCCGATTTCATGTCCCGCTTGCTTGGAGTAAAGTTCAATTCATCGAACTGATTGTTTGAATTCTATTCAGCCTTGGAGGCCTATCATGTTGAAACGAATGACCATTATTGCCCTGCTGGCCGCCACCACCATCACTGGTTGCGCCAATAGCGATGTCTACTCTGGCGATGTCTACACCAAAGACCGTGCCAAGCAGGTTCAAACCGTCAGCTACGGCACCATCATCTCTACCCGCCCGGTCAAGATCCAGGCCGATGAGAACTCCCTGATGGGTACCATCGGCGGCGCCGTGGTCGGTGGTCTGCTGGGCAGCACCGTTGGTGGTGGTACCGGTCGCGATCTCGCAGCCGCAGGCGGCGCCATCGCCGGTGCCGCAGCCGGTAACGCCATCGGCAACAAGATGAATCAGGTCGACGGCGTCGAACTGGAGATCAAGAAAGAGAACGGTGAAGCCATCGTAGTGGTGCAGAAAGCCAGCCCCACCTTCACCCCGGGTGCCCGTGTCCGCATGACCCAGGGTAACGGCAGCATCAACGTGGCTGTCGTGAATTAAGAGTGCGAACTAAGAGTGCGAACTAAAAGCGCCACCGCGCTTGCACCATAAAAAAACCGCCGGAACCGGCGGTTTTTTGTTGTCTGACGTTCGGGATTACATGCTGTAGGCCTTCTCGCCGTGGGTGGTCACATCCAGCCCTTCCCGCTCGGCATCGCCGTTCACTCGCAGACCCACCACCAGGTCAACCAGCTTGAAGGAGATCGCCGCCACGGCACCGGACCAGAGGATGGTCACGCCAACCCCGATGGCCTGGATCTTCACCTGCGCCAGAATGGAGTAACCCTCGGCCACCTGATTGGTGACATAGTCCCACACCCCGGTGCCGCCCAGATCCGGGCTGGCAAAGACGCCGGTCAGCAGGGCACCGAGAATGCCGCACACCCCGTGCACACCAAACACGTCCAGGCTGTCGTCCGCACCCAGCAGGCGCTTGAGACCGTGAACGCCCCACAGACCCGCCACGCCACTGATAAGGCCCATCACCAGACCACCACCAACGCCGACCAGACCGGCTGCCGGAGTGATCACCACCAGACCGGAGACGGCGCCGGAGGCCGCACCCAGCAGAGAGGGACGTCCCTTCATCACCCACTCGGCCAGCGTCCATGACAGGGCTGCCGCAGCCGGCGCGACCCAGGTATTGATAAAGGCCAGCGCAGCAACCCCGTTGGCTTCCAGCGCCGAGCCGGCGTTGAAACCGAACCAGCCGAACCAGAGCAGGGAGGCGCCGATCATGGTCATGGTCAGACTGTGGGGCGTCATGGGATCACGACCGTAGCCCAGACGTTTGCCCACCAGATAGGCACCCACCAGACCCGCCACAGCGGCGTTGATATGCACCACGGTGCCGCCCGCGAAGTCCAGCGCACCATGCTGGAACAGATAACCGGCGGTGGCGGTTGCAGTGGCAGCCGCATCGGCGCTGGTGTAGGCATCAGGCCCAGCCCAGTACCACACCATATGAGCCAGCGGAATATAGGCGAAGGTGAACCAGATGACCGAGAAGAGCAGCACGGCGGCAAACTTGATGCGCTCGGCAAAGGCGCCGACGATCAGACCGCAGGTGATGGCGGCAAAGGCCCCCTGAAACACCACATAGATGAACTCGCTGATACCGACCCCCTTGCTGAAGGTGGCCGCGATGGAGTCAGGAGTGACCCCCTTGAGCAGCACCTTGCTGAAGGAGCCGAACACGCTGTTACCCTCGGTAAAGGCGAGCGAGTAGCCGTAGATAACCCAGAGCACGCAGATGAGGCAGAACAGGGTAAACACCTGCATCAGCACGCTCAGCATGTTTTTGGCACGCACCAGCCCGCCGTAGAAGAGCGCCAGACCGGGGATCGACATCAGGATCACCAGTGCGGCCGAGAGCAGCATCCAGGTGTTGTCACCCTTGTTGATCGTCACGCTGGCAACCGGTGCCACCGCAGCCTGAACCTGAGAGACCTCATCGGCCCAACTTGGGGTCACCAGCAACGCCATCAATATCGGCAGACCCGCCATCATCCATTTTTTGACCATAGAGCACTCTCCTTCCCTGTCGTACCGGTATAAACCGGCTCCGTTTCCTTGATTGAACTTGTGACCACTGCTCGCGTGCCTCGATTCGCCGGGTGCAGATAGCCAGAAATGACCGCCTGATGGTAAAAAGCATAAAGTGGGCCAAAAATTAAAACTCATTTAAATCATAAGATTAGATATAAACAAACTCCTTTTTGCACCAAAATGGCGCGAGTGTTGCGCTAAGCCACGGCCGGTCGCCCTGTGACAGGGCAAGCGGTCACCCTCGCACCAGAAATGCACAAAATCAGGCGCAACCCCACAGGCTGGAGTGATGATCATCGCGCCCGGCCGGCTCGCCGTTTACACTGGCTGAACGCCATGCCGCCACAAACGGCACGACAGATTCATGATGAGGGCCATTTTCGACACTCTGATGGCAGGCCCAATCCGAGGAACACCATGCAGCCCGATCGTCTCGACCTCAGCGTCACCCGCTATCGTCACTTTGACGCAGAACACCGCGCCCATAGCGCCCTGCTGGGGATACTGGTGCTAGCCATCATCTCCACCCATCTCACCCTGCTGCCCCACTACCCCGCCGAGCGGATCCATGTCAGCAGCCTGGGGTTCGAGCTGGTCAACTGGCTTACCATGATCTTTCTGTTCTGGGTGGTGCAGTGCGCCCATCTGCCGGCCAAAACCTATCGCCTGCTCTCCTGTGGCCTGACGCTGTGGATCCTGGGGGCGACCGCCGACATCATGGACGAACTGGTCGCCCAGCCGCTCTGGATCGCCATCTACGCCGAGGATCTGCTGCGATCCAGCGGTATCCTGCTGAGCAGCATCGGTATCCTGAGCACCATGCATCACCTCTTTCATATCAATAGCCAGCTCAGACAACAGGCGCTGTTTGACGATCTGACCCGACTGCCCAACCGGCGCTACTTTCATCAGCAGCTGTTTTTGGGGCAGGGTGAGTATCAGGTGCTGCTCCTGCTGGACCTCGATCACTTCAAATGGATCAACGACAACTTCGGCCACGACATGGGGGACAAGGTGTTGCAGCAGTTTGGTGCCCTGCTGCAACAGCACTGCCCGGCCGGAGGGCTGGCAGCCCGCGTCGGCGGTGAGGAGTTCGCAATCCTGCTGCCCGACGCTAACCAGATGGAACTGGAGCAGCTCGCAGCGACCCTGCTGGCAGCAACCCGCACCATAGCCCCCGATCCGGCTCATCCTCTGACAGTCAGCATCGGGTTCGGCATTCGCGGGCTGCAGGAGCCGGCTGTCTCGCTGTTCAAGCGGGTGGATCAGGCGCTCTACAGCGCCAAGGAGGCAGGCAGAGACCGCTATGTGTCGGCTATCCCTGCCAATAACGGAGAGTGAACCTAATCTGGAGCTCGACCGGCAAGGCATAACATCACGGATGGAAAAGGGGCCTTATGGCCCCTTCTCCATCCATGAAATTCCCCCGCCTAAAAGCGGAAAGTGAGCCCGATATTGGCCTGCCACTGGGTCACCAAATCCCCCTTCACCTTGAACAGGCACTGATCCGGGTTGCAGAGAAACTCGCTGCTGTCGTTGGCAAGTGACCCGTAGCCCCGCACCTCGGCCCGCAGGGCCAGATGCTCGGACAGGCGGGGCTGAACCCCGAGCGCCAGCGACATGGAGGGCATCACCTCGCTGTCGTAGGCGGCAAAGCGCGTTACCCCGATACCGGCACCGATATAGGGCGCCATCAGGTTGTCGGCGAGGGTCAGTGCACCGGCGAAGTGCAGGGTATCCACCGTCAGGCGATCCGGCTGATCGGGGGAGAGGGTGGTGGACTGGTGGCTGTAGAGCAGCTCGATCATGCCGGGGTCATCTACCTCCCTGCTGATGAAGAGCCCCCAGCTGCCGGAAGCCTGCCCCTTCAGCTCGTCAATGCTGGCCGACACCGGCGCGGGCTGCGGATCCTCGCTGCGCTTGAAATCGATGGCGGAGCTGTAGCCGTAAAATGGTGTCACCTGCCAGCCCAATCCGGCCCCGGCCTCCCCCTCGCCGCTCCACGCCTGCCCAAGGGGCAGCAGTGCCCCCATCATCACCATCCCGACTCGTCTCATCCTCACCTCCGGCCAAGCCATTTTGCTCAAAAAGCATACCAGAGCCATCCCGTCGCCATCCTAAATGGCACCTGTACCGGCTCATTTTCAGCGGCGTTAAAAGCACCTGCGCCATTCATCGGCCATTAACTCCGGCCACGTATGCTGACGCCCAATCCGGGTCATGGTGGCCCGGCACAAGCCGACAGCAGAAGGATGCCGGAGATGGCGACAGCCCCCCTCAACGACCCGCAACACACCCTCGCCAATACCCTGCGGGCCACCGCCCACGCCATCGAGGAGAGCCATATCAGCCTGCGCCAGATGCTCGCGCTGGTCGGCGAGCAGGGGATGCTGCTGTTTTGCGTGTTGCTCACCGTCCCCTTCCTGCTGCCGGTCTCCATTCCCGGCGTCAGCACCCCGTTTGGCCTGCTGATCCTCTTTATCGGTATCGGCATAACCCTCAACCGGGTGCCCTGGCTGCCCGCCATCCTGATGGAGCGCCGCTTTGCCGCCGACCAGCTCAAGCCGACCCTGCACAAGGGGGCGGATCTGCTGGCCCGGGTCGATCGCGTTATCCGCCCGCGCCTGCTCGCCCTGACCGCCAGCAGCACCATCAACCGCTGCAACGGCCTGCTGATCATGCTGGCCGCCCTGCTGCTGATGCTGCCCCTGGGCGCCATCCCCTTCACCAACGCCCTGCCCGCCTGGGCCATTCTGCTGCTGGCCACCGGCATGCTGCAGCGGGATGGTCTGTTTGTGGCCGGCGGCTATCTGCTGGTGAGCGCGACTGTGGTCTGGTTCGGCGTGCTGGCCATCGGCCTGCTGATGGCGGGCCAGAGCGCCACCAGTTTGCTCGGCTAAATGAGAGGCAAAGAAAAAGGGCGACCTGATGGTCGCCCTTTTTGACTTGTGCGGGATCCGCCGTTACAGCAGATCGTAGATAAGGGCCGAGATGGCCAGCAGCCCGATCACCAGCACGAAGAGGGTACTCGCCCCGCGATAACGCTTGAGGGCAGGCAGACGATAGATGGAGCAGGCCGGCAGCAGGAACAGGATCACCGCGATGAGCGGCCCGCTCACCTTCTCGATGATCTCCAGCACGTTCGGATTGAGGTAGGTAATCACCCCGGTCACCACGAACAGGATCACCGACGAGACCCGCGCGATGGTCGTTTCACGCAGGGAAAGTCCCAGCCCCTGACAGGCACCGCTCACCATGCTCACCGTCCCCTCGCTCACCCCCATGGAGGTGCCGAGGAAGGATTTGGACATGGCCAGAATGGCGATAAGCGGCCCCACATAGGCGATCAGCGGATTGGAGAACTTGTTCGCCAGCGCCGACAGCACGGAGATATTGTCGATGCGCGCCTGCGCCATCTCAGCCTGACTCAGGCTCATCACGCAGCTCACCACGAAGAAGAGCACGCTGCCGCAAATCAGCAGGCTGCTGCACTTGATGATCCGCTTGGCGCGCAGGTCGGCACTCTCCTGACAGCGCTTCTTCTGCGCCGCGCTGAAGGAGGAGATGATGGGCGCATGGCTGAACGAAAACACCATGACCGGCACGATCAGCCAGAGGGATTTCCAGAACGCCGGATCACGCCAGTCCACCGCCTGACTCTCGCTGAAGTAGGAGAGGCTCCACTGGGGCAGCAGATAGATGGAGAGGCCGATCAGAAAGGCAACCATGGGCAGCGCCAGCACGCTGATGGCCGACACCACGATCTGCTTGCCCGCCAGCAGCACCAGATGCAGACCCAGCATAACCCCCAGCACCAGCAGACCGCGCGGGATCTCGGCATCCCCCAGCTGGTGCACCACAAAGCTCTGGATCGCGTTGGTGATGGAGATGCTGTAGACCAGAATGATGGGGTAGAAGGCCATCAGATAGACCAGCATCAGCAGCTTGCCCGCCCGCGCCCCGAAGTGCTCCTCCACCACATGGGTGATATCCCCCTCCTTGTGGGAGCTGGAGAGCACAAAGCGGCTCAACGCCCGATGGGAATAATAAGAGAGCGGAAATGCGAGCAGCAAAATAAACAATAAAATAACCGGCGAATTACTACCGACGGTAATTGGGAGAAATAGAGTACCGGCACCGACCGCAGTGGCATATAAGCCCATGGTCCATACCGAATCACTTTTCTCCCATTTCAATTTTGAAACCGGGTTACTCTTTTCAGCAATAGAAACACTCATTGCAATATATACCTTATTAATCTGTCATCATTATTTTTATTGGCCCGAATAACAGGCTGGCAATATCAGGCGGCATTTGGCCGCAGGTGCAGAAAAAGCAAATCCGCCAGCGGCCAACAGGGCCACCGGAGTGAAATGGAGATGCCACGCTACCATCGTTGAAATCGCCATCCGGGTCAAGGTTAATAATTCATGACCGTTTGAATCGGATTGTTTCAAAACGGGGCGAGATGTATCGCATTCGTCACCAGCACACCCATTTATCCCCGTTTGATAACATACCGATAAACCCTTGTTCTGTTGCCCAACAACACAAATAAGAACAGCGATCGGGCAGCCAATATTACCACCATAGTCCGCGAGATATCAGTGAAATAATATGGCGAACTTTTCATCCAATTAATGTTTGCATCAACAAGGGCTTGTTCATTAATTTTCGGGGGCGGCCGGACAGTGCGCCACCCGATTGCGCCCCGTCCGCTTGGCCTCGTAGAGCCACTCGTCGGCACGGGCCAGCGCCACATTGATATCCTCTCCGGGCAGCACCAGCGTGGCCCCCAGACTGACCGTCATGCCGACCGGTTCGGCGGGCAGCGCCTCGACCGCCGCGCGGATCCCCTCGGCCATCTGCAACAAGCCTGCTTCATCAAGCCGTGGCAGCAGGATCACGAACTCCTCGCCACCGCTGCGCACAAACAGATCCTCTGCCCGCAGCCGGCCATCGACACAGGCGGCAAAGCGTTGCAGTGCCAGATCCCCCTGCTGATGGCCGAAGCGATCGTTGATCTGCTTGAAGTGATCGATATCGAGCATGAGCAGGCCGCAGGGGGCCTCGCTGCCCCTCACCTGCTGGCAATGCTCGAAGAAGTAGCGGCGGTTATGGAGGCCGGTCAACTGGTCGGTCTCGCTCTGGCGCTGCAGGCGCTGCTGCAACTCGAACTGGCGGGTGATATTGCGGGTCACCCAGGCCACCGCCCGCTTGCCGTCATAGAGGGAGGGGAGCGGTGCAATCTTGCCCTCAAAGCGCTGCACGCCTTGCGGCCCGACACCGGCATTGATGCCACCCACCTCGCTGGCCGCCAACTCATACTCCACCACCCGCACCAGACCGCTGTTGAGCGCCAGTGCGACCTGCTCCATCACCCAGATGGACATCGCCTCCGGCAGCACATCCAGCAGCCGCTTGCCAGCCAGCGGATTGCCGTCCTGATAGGATTGGTGCTCCATGCCTCCTATGTATTCCACGTAATAGCCATCTTCACTCAGGATGAAGACCGGATCTGGCAACTGCGCCATCACCTCGTAAAGCTGCGATACCGAAAGAGTCATGGATGCTCCTGTACTTCTGTGGCCAACAGGGACTGGCTATTGTGCCCCAACTCGACAGCCCGCCAACCATCACCATATGGGACAGATTTCCAGCAGTGCCAAGATTCCTTTACAGCAAGTTTATCCCGTTTGGTGAAACAACCCGACGCAACCCGCAATCCCGCAGTTCGCCATCCATATCCCATTGTTTCAAAAAGAGGCTTCGTTTAGGCTCCTGTAGCTCGCCCCCATTTTTATCCCTCCATGGAGACGCAGCCCGATGCCGCAGGAGGGGAATCGCACAAGGAGTTGCAGGATGAAGAATGCCATCGTCAAAGCCCGTTTCGAGGCGGTCAGCCTCGAAGGGGAACAGCTCACCCTCAAGATCGCCATCAAGGCCCCCGAGCCGGATCCACGCTCGGCTGGCGGTGACTGGCGCTGCAAGGTGAAGCTGGCGGGGCTGAGCGACAAGACCTTTATCTACGGCATCGACAGCCTGCAGGCCCTGAGCCTCGCCATCAAGTTTGTCGAGACCGAGCTGCGCGCCTTCTCCGATGCGGGCTGGCAGTTCTATCTGCCCGACTGTCCCGATCACCCCATCGACATGGGCGCCTGCTACTTCCCGGCGCTCTAGCCCGGCCCATCCAAGGAGACCAGATGCACGGACCCGATCCCGCCAATCCCCACCCCATGAACGGCTTCCCCCAGGTGTGCTTTATCAAGAACACCATCAAGGGGCCCAATATCGAGGTGGGTGACTACACCTATTACGACGACCCGGAGGATTCGGCGGGCTTCGAGCGCAACGTCCTCTACCACTTCCCCTTCGTCGGCGACAAACTGATCATCGGCAAGTTCTGCGCCATTGCCCGCGGGGTGAAGTTCATCATGAACGGCGCCAACCACCAGACCTCCGGCTTCTCCACCTACCCCTTCTTTATCTTCGGCAACGGCTGGGAAAGCTCCGCCCCCGCCCCGGGCAGCCTCCCCTACAAGGGCGATACCGTCATCGGCAACGATGTCTGGATTGGCTATGACGCCCTGATCATGCCGGGAGTAAAAGTCGGCAACGGCGCCATTATCGCCGCCCGCTCCGTGGTCACCGGCGACGTGCCCGCCTACGCCATGGTCGGCGGCAACCCGGCGAAAGTGATCCGCTACCGCTTCGACGACGACACCATCGCCCGTCTCAACGCCATCGCCTGGTGGGACTGGCCGGTGGAGCAGATCAGCCGCAACCTGCCGCTTATCAGCGGTGGCGAGATAGCCGCGCTGGAAGCGACAACCCGTTAGAGACAACCACCATCAAGCAGGAAGCACTATGCAACTCACCCCACCCCAACCGCCTCAGGACGATGAAATCGAAGCGCTGCGCATTGGTCTCTCGGGCTTCAACACAGGTCACGCCGGCCCCCATCTGCGCGAGCGGATCGCCAGCTTTATCAAGGATGAAGAGGGCAAGGTACACGGCGGCATCATCGCTGACATCAAGTGGGGCTGGCTGCACGTCGACTGGCTCTGGATCGACGAAAGCATCCGCCGCGATGGCTGGGGCGGCCGCCTGCTCGGTGCCATGGAGCAGTACGCCCAAAGCAAGGGCATCAGCAACTACCATCTGGAAACCACCAGTTTTCAGGCCCTCCCCTTCTACCAGAAGCAGGGCTACGAGGTCTTTGGCCAGCTACCCGATATGCCGCCGGGGCATATCAGTTACTTCCTGAAAAAGCAGGACAAGTGATGACACTCCCACGCCTTGCCAACGCCAATATCGTGATCCGCCCGTTCAAAGCGGACGATGCCGACGAGTTTGTCCGCGCGGCCCACGAATCGATCGAGACGGTCGGCAAATGGATGAGCTGGTGCTCCCCTTCATTTACCCGGGAAAGTGCACTGGAGTGGTTTGCCAGCTGCGATTAGGATTGTGCGGCGGGACGCGCCTTTGACATGGGCATCTTCTGCGCCACCACCGGCCAACTGCTGGGTGGCGCAGGCATCAACCAGCTGTCGCCCCATCATCGTTACGGCAATATCGGCTATTGGGTACGCCAATCCAGCCAAGGCCTCGGCATCGCCCGGCAGGCGGTCGCCCTGCTCCGTGACTTTGGCTTTCAGCAGTTGGGACTATTTCGGCTGGAGATCGTGATGGGGGTTGGCAACAGCGCCAGCGAAGCGGTTGCCATTGCCGCCGGGGCTACCTTTGAGTGCCGGGCTAGAAATCGCATCTTCCTACATGGCCAGCCTATTGATGCACATATCTATGCTCTTGTTCCCGCGTAGCTTAATTCTGTAGTAGAGACTCTCTGCAAACTCCTGGAAGGTTAATAGTGATAGCCACCACACATGATGTTTATCCTTTACACATATTTATTACTTCACTGTTGAAAACGTGGAGTTCATAGCATTTCGTTTAGTCCAAAAAGCTTCATATAAAACCCAATAAGAGTTAGACTAGTCAACAACATAAAGACATATTGCAAGAGATAAAATTGAAAATAAAAAGCATATATATAAACAACTTCAAAGCATATAGAAACACCATGTTTCATGCTGATGAAAGCCTTAACGTAATAACTGGCACAAATAATAGTGGCAAGACGACTATTCTTGAAGCAATTGCATTATGGCATGAATGTTTTTCTCTTCTGTTAATGATGGCAAAGAAGGCTACGCGTGGAACAACTATAAAATCAGGTTATTACCGTCTAGGGAAGAAAGCTCAGAATTACTTTGATTATCGGGCTATACATTCTGTACGGAGCTATCGATTTAGTGACATTTTCTATGAGTTGACTATTTCTAATCAAATTGAAATTGGATTGTCATTTTCTGATAATAATGGGACAACCAAAGAAATTTGTTTCAAAATTAGGGGGGCATCTGGCAGTAGTAATTATGAGATAATCCTTAAAGATCATGATGAATTTGATTTTGAGTGGTTCAACAGTTCATTTAAACATCTTCCCGAACCAATTGGCTGCTACTTTGCGCTTCCTATAGCAGTAATTCCAGCATATGAGGAATTTGCAACAAAACCGATCATAAAGAACCGTGTGACATCTCGAGAGTCATCGTCTTACATAAGAAATAGACTTTATCTTCTGTCCAAACAAAAAGAGGCTTTTGAGGCATTCTCAAATGATGTTTCATACATCTTAAACAATAACAAAAATAAAATATACTTTAGTATTGAAAGCGATATAAATAAAGATACAAACATTAATGTCAGTATAAGGATGGGCATTGAGTTAAGTTATAAAGATGTCTCTTTATTAGGAAGTGGAACTTTACAAATAATAGGTTTGCTTTTGACCTGTTATGAAGAGGAAAAAGATCTTAACTTAGTTCTCTTAGATGAGCCTGACTCACATATACACAGAGATATTCAAAAAAGACTTATCCAAACGTTACAAAAAAAGACAACAGCGACACAAATATTCCTAACAACCCACAATGAAGGGCTCATTCGTTCAACGAACCCTAAGAATATATTTCATATAGAAGAAAAGATATGTACATCCGATAAAACGGACATTTACCCGATAATTTCAGAGCGTAATACGCAAAGACAAAAGGGTGCTAGCATAGACCATCACTCCTCGATTATAAGTAAAATACACTCTACCTCATCCTTAGATATAATTGGTTTTATTGAAGCAGACCTAATCTTACTTGTTGAAGGTATTGATGACATAAAATACATTAAGAAAATACTTGAAATGTATGAGCTAGATATAAATTGCGCTTTCTGGTCATTCAAGGGAGTTGATTCCTTGCTACAAGAAATCAAACATTTCAAATCATTTCTTGATGGTATTGGCTCTAGTGAACAGTTATGGAATAAATCTAAAGTAATTATTGATAGCGATTATTTAACAAAAGACCAGACAAATAACCTGATTCATAAATTAAAGGAAGAAGTTTCCATAGACTGCTTTATATGGGAGAGCTACACTATTGAATCATCAATATTCACTAACAAGCATAGCTTTACTAACTTTATTACCTCAATGTACAAAAGTGACGAATTCACAACAGAGTATATTAGCACTATTGTTGAGATGTATTGGTCTCAACATATAGCAAGTCATAAGGAAAGGCTCTTAAACACAAAGTATTCAGAGAAAGTTACCGGACAATTAATAGCTAGGTCTAACCACATCAAAAAATCCCTTTTAAAAAACCCATCAAACATAACAAAAATATTCGGTTGTCAAGATGCCATGTATTACCATACATATATGACATATTCTTTAGAAAAGCTAAATCAATGTGATATTTCACACTCATGTGATAAAGATGACTTTAAAGATATTATCTCTGGAATTATTTCCTGTGTTTCATCAGAGCCATCCTACATAGAAGATTACTTTTATTTTTCCCTAGATAAAATGTTTTTTAATGGGACGGTTGGTTTTCCAGAAATACATAGATTTGTTCATTTTTTGAATGAGAGCAATCGAATGCATCAAAAATAGTAAAAGCTATCAGCTCATTCCGTTTGCCGAACTTTACTATTCATTCCGGCCTTTACTCCAAACCAGCCATTGCTGATTGGAGTAATGACCAGCTCGATGAGTTGACCCGCGCTCACGATTTTTGCACTGGCGAAACGATATCAAGAATCATCGTTGCGCCAACGAAACAATCTTGTTGGAGCAAACAAAACAAAGCGGCAAGCAGTGGCGGGGATCTGCCCCTCCGCTCTGCTTGCCGCTGTCTGTTAACACTGGTGTAAACGTCGTTAACGACCCAAAAACGGCTCCCAGTCCTTGAACACTGGCTGCAACCCGGCCTGTCGCACGGCGGCGGCCACTTCCCCCACCGGGCGGTCGTCGTGGATGGCAAACTGCTCCAGCTCCTCTGCATCCCCCTCGGCATAGCCACCCGGCTGGGTGCGCGACTCGGCGGACATCTGGGTAATGCCAAGGCGCACCGCACCGTTGCGAAAGGTGGCCGACTCGCGGGTGGAGAGGGACAAATCCAGCGTCGGCGAGAAGAGGCGCCAGGCGCAGATAAGCTGGGCCAGCTGGCGATCCGACATGACCACGGCAGGCTCCAGCCCACCGGTGCAGGGGCGCAGGCGCGGGAAGGAGAGCGAGTAGCGGCTCTGCCAGTGGTGGCGCTCAAGCCAGCTCAGGTGCTCGGCGACAAAGTAGCTGTCGGCGCGCCAATCCGAGGAGAGGCCGATGAGCGCCCCCAGCCCGATTTTGTCGATACCGGCGCGGCCGAGCCGATCCGGGGTGGCGAGGCGCCATGCGATGTCCCGCTTGTTGCCGCGCAGATGGTGGCGGGCGTAGGTGGGGGCGTGGTAGGTCTCCTGATAAACCATGACGGCATCGAGGCCGAGGCTTTTCAGCTCGGCATATTCGGCCTGCGAGAGGGGCTGTACCTCCATCCCAACGGTGCTGAAGTGGCGGCGGATGATGGGCATCACCTCGCGAAAATAGGCGAGCCCCACCTTGTGCTCGTGCTCGCCAGTCACCAGCAGCACGCTGTCAAAACCGCGCGCCTTGATGGCCAGACACTCGCGCTCAATCTCCTCTGCATTCAGGGTCTTGCGCTTGAGGCGGTTGCTCATGGAGAAGCCGCAGTAGGTGCAGTCATTGGCGCAAAGGTTCGACAGATAGAGCGGCACATAGAAGCCGATGGTGTTGCCAAAGCGCTGGCGGGTCAGCCGCTCGGCCTCGGCCGCCATCTGCGGCAGATACGCCTCGGCAGCAGGGGAGATCAGCGCCATAAAATCGGCCAGGGTGCGGCGGGGTGAACCCAGCGCCCGTTCGACATCGGCGGCGCTCTTGGCGCGGATCTGCATGCCGATATCGTCCCAATCCAGCTCCTGCCATCGGTCGAGAAAGGTAGGCTCCTTAGCCCTCACCCCCGGCGCCCTCACCCCCAGCCCCTCTCCCAGAGGGAGAGGGGGGCTATCACTCGGACGCACCTGAGGTTGTGCAAAAGGCTCGAAGTCACTCATCGCACCAGCATCATGACTCATAACGCCCCCAGAAAATCGGTGAGCGGGCTGGAGGCTTGGGCCTGCGGGGCGCGGGCACCGAGGCCCGCCTCATAGGCGCTGCGCCCGGCGGTGCAGGCCAGCGCAAAGGCGCGGCCCATGGCGACCGGGTCGCCGCTCACCGCGATGGCGGTGTTGACCAGCACGGCATCGGCCCCCAGCTCAAAGGCAGCAGCGGCGTGGCTCGGCGCACCGATCCCCGCATCAACCACGACCGGCACATTGGCCTGCTCGACGATGATGGCGAGAAACTCCCGGGTCACCAGCCCCTGATTGGAACCGATGGGCGCGCCGAGCGGCATCACGGCGGCGCAGCCCACCTCTTCCAGCCGTTTGCAGAGCACGGGGTCGGCGCCGCAGTAGGGCAGCACCACAAAGCCCTCTTTCACCAGCTGCTCGGCGGCTTTCAGCGTCTCGATGGGATCGGGCAGCAGATAGCGCGGGTCGGGGTGGATCTCCAGCTTCAGCCAGTTCGTCCCCAGCGCCTCGCGGGCGAGATGGGCAGCAAACACCGCCTCGGCGGCAGTCTTGGCGCCGGAGGTGTTGGGCAAGAGCTTGACCCCGAGTTGCAGCAAGGGGCTCAGGATATCGTCGTGGGTCTTGCCCGGTTCGAGCCGCTTGATGGCCATGGTGACCAGTTGGGAGCCGCTCGCCTCGATGGCGGCGGCCATCAGATCCGGGCGGGCAAACTTGCCGGTGCCGGTAAAGAGGCGCGATGAGAAGGTGTGGTCGGCAATGGTCAGCATGTCAGCCTCCCGCGATGGCGGTGAAGAGGTGAAGTTCGTCCCCGTCATTAAGACGGGTCTCGGCCCAGCGGCCACGGGGCAGCACGGCGCCGTTAAGGGCTACCGCCACTCCCTGTGGATTAACGTCTTGCGCCGCCAGCAGGTCGGCCACGCTCTGCCCTGCCGCCAGCGGTTGGGCTTTATCGTTGAGTCGAATGGTGAGGGTCATGGGGTGATCTCCTTATCGTGTGTCGGCCATCGGCACTGCCCGCAAACTGGGCAATCGGGGTCGGGGGCCAGAGTGAGGGTCTGCCACTGATGGGCCAGCGCATCGAAACGGCGCAATGTGCCGGCAACCGGACTCGGCATCCCGAGCAGCAGTTTCAGTGCCTCCAGCGCCTGCAGAGAGCCCATCACCCCGACCAGCGGGCCGGTGACGCCGCTGGTCTCGCAGCTCTGGTTCACCTTGGTATCCAGCGGATAGAGGCAGGCGTAACAGGCGTGCTCAGAGCTGGTACGCGCCATCAGCTGCCCCTGCCAACCCACTGCGGCGGCGGAGATCCAGGGCTTGCCCTGAGCCACGCAGGCAGCGTTGATGGCCTGGCGGGTGGCGAGGTTGTCGCAGCAGTCGATCACCAGTTCTACCTCGGCTACAAACTCCGGCAGGCTGGCGGCATCGAGCCGCTGGTTGATGGCGATCAGCTCCACCAGCGGGTTGTGGGCCGCCAAGCGCTCGCGGGCCAGCTCCGCCTTGGAGTGGTTGACCGCCTCGCTATCGAACAGGATCTGGCGCGGCAAGTTGCTGGAGTCCACCGTATCGCCATCGGCCAACCACAAGGTGCCGACCCCGGCGCCAGCCAGATAGAGGGCGAGCGGCGAGCCGAGCCCGCCGAGGCCCACGATCAGCACCGATTTATCCTTGAGCCGCGCCTGCCCCGCCTCGCCCACTTCCGCCAGCATCAGCTGACGGCCGTATCGCAAATACTCTTTGTCACTAAGAGAAGCGGCATCAGAGCGCATGTTCAGCCTCCCGTATAACGGTGGCCGAGCGTGGCTCATCCCCCACCCCCACGGCGGCGAGCAGCCGCTCGGTCGCCCCCTGCCAGTCGTCACTGGCGGTGATGGCCGAGACCAGCGCGATACTGCCGACCCCGCTTGCCTTGACCGCCGCCACCCGCTCCTCGCTGATGCCGCCGATGGCCACCGTCGGCCACTGCGCCATCAGGGCGCGGTAGCGATGCAGCCGCACCAGCCCCTGCGGGCGCGAAGGCATCGCCTTGGTGTTGGTCGGGAAGATATGACCCAGCGCCATATAGGAGGGGGCCAGCTCGCGCGCCCGCATCAGCTCAAAGTAGCCGTGGGTGGAGATGCCAAGGCGCAGCCCGGCCGCCTGAATGGCGGCGAGATCGGCTGTCTCCATATCCTCCTGCCCCAGATGCACGCCCCAGGCGCCCACCTCGATGGCCTGCTGCCAGTAGTCATTGATAAAGAGCCGCGCCCCATGACGGCGACCAAGCTCAACCGCATCGCGAATGGCCGGTGCTACCTGAGCGGCTGGCAGATTCTTGATCCGCAGCTGGATGGTCTTGACCCCCTGCCCCAGCAGGCGGCGCAGCCACTTGACCGAATCGACCACCGGATAGAGGCCGAGGTTGTGTTCGGTCGGCGCGAAGGGGCCCTGCGGCAGGCGGGCACCGCTCGCCTCATAAAGTCCGAAGCGGCGATCGAGGGTTGACCCCGCCAATACGGCGCGGGGGAAGTGAGCCAGAGCGGCGGGCCAACCGAGATGGGCGATGGGGCCCGGGCCTGCCCCCACTCCCTGCGCCGCCGCCAACCCCTGTTGCAGGTAGGCACGAGCGAGGGTGATGGCATCCTCTACCGGATAATCCTGCGCCACCACGGCGGCGATGGCGCTGGCGTAACAGCAGCCGGTGCCGTGGCCGTGGCGGGTATCGAGGCGCGGCGCGGCCAGCCAGAATTCGCGGGTCTCATCCTGGTAGTAGTCCAGACACAGCTCGCCGCTCCACTCCAGATGGCCCCCCTTGACCAGCACGGCGCGGGCACCGAGTTCACGCAGGCGGCGGGCGGCAAGGCGCACCAGTTCGGGGCTGCTGACCGGCAGTCCGGTCAGGGCTTCCAGCTCGGGGCCGTTGGGGGTAATAAGCGACAGACGTGGCAGCAGCTGTTCGCGCACCGCCTCCAGCATATTGGGCTCCGCCATCGGGGTGCCGGTGCTGGCGATGGCCACCGGGTCGTAGACCACGAAGGGGGCCTCGATGGCAGCCAGTCGGCGGGCCAGCACCTCCACATGGAGCCGGGTCGGCAGCAGGCCGATCTTGATGGCGGCAGGCGGCAGATCGACGCCGAGGGCGTCGATCTGGGCGGTGAAGGTCTGCATCAGCACGGGGTCGACCATCTTCACCGCCACCGAGTTCTGGGCGGTAATGGCAGAGATGACCGAGCAGCCGTGCACACCGAGGTCGTGCAATGTGTGCAAGTCGGCCTGAATGCCGGCACCACCGCCGGAGTCGGAACCGGCGATGGTCCAGACAACTGGGCGAGAGTCCGTCACGGGCGACAGGTCGGCGGGGCTGACAGCCCCGCTTGCGCTGCTCACGCCTCCTCCCCTGCGGCCTGTTTCAGCGCCGCCGCCTGATGGTAGATCTCGCCGCCGGTCTCCTTGAAGGTCTCTGCCATGCGGGCCATGCCGCTCTCGACCTGAGCCACCACCTGCTCCTGCTGGCCATCCATACCGACCAGCTTGATCTCAACGGCTTCCAGCTTTGCTGCGTAGTCGCGCACATCCTGAGTGATCTTCATGGAGCAGAACTTGGGCCCGCACATGGAGCAGAAGTGAGCCACCTTGCCGGACTCCTGCGGCAGGGTCTCATCGTGGTAGGCACGGGCAGTGTCGGGGTCGAGGGCCAGATTGAACTGATCCTCCCAGCGAAATTCAAAGCGCGCCTTGGACATGGCGTTGTCGCGGATCTGGGCGCCCGGGTGCCCCTTGGCAAGGTCAGCGGCGTGGGCGGCGATCTTGTAGGTAATCAGCCCCTGCTTCACATCCTCCTTGTTGGGCAGCCCCAGATGCTCCTTGGGGGTGACGTAGCAGAGCATGGCGCAGCCATACCAGCCGATGAGCGCGGCGCCGATGCCGGAAGTGAAGTGATCGTAACCCGGCGCGATGTCGGTGGTTAGCGGGCCCAGGGTATAGAAAGGCGCCTCGTGGCAATGCTCCAGCTGCTCGGTCATGTTGTGCTCGATCATGTGCATCGGCACATGACCCGGCCCCTCGATCATCACCTGCACGTCGTACTCCCACGCAATCTTGGTCAGCTCGCCCAGGGTGCGCAGCTCGGCGAACTGGGCCTCGTCGTTGGCGTCATAAACGGAGCCGGGGCGCAGACCGTCGCCCAGCGACAGCGCCACGTCATAGGCGGCGCAGATCTCGCAGATTTCGCGGAAGTGCTGGTAGAGGAAGTTCTCCTTGTGGTGCGACAGGCACCACTTGGCCATGATGCTGCCACCGCGCGACACGATGCCGGTGAGACGCTTGGCAGTCATGGGCACGAAGCGCAGCAAGACGCCGGCGTGGATGGTGAAGTAGTCCACCCCCTGCTCGGCCTGCTCCAGCAGGGTGTCGCGGAACAGCTCCCAGGTGAGCTCTTCGGCAATGCCGTTGGTCTTCTCCAGCGCCTGATAGATGGGCACGGTACCGATGGGCACCGGGCTATTGCGCAGGATCCACTCGCGGGTCTCGTGGATGTAGCGGCCGGTGGAGAGATCCATCACGGTGTCGGCGCCCCAGCGGGTGGACCAGACCAGCTTCTCTACCTCCTCCTCAATGCTGGAGGTGACCGCCGAGTTGCCGATGTTGGCGTTGATCTTCACCAGGAAGTTGCGGCCGATGATCATGGGCTCCGCTTCCGGGTGGTTGATGTTGCTGGGGATGATGGCGCGACCGGCCGCCACCTCATCGCGCACAAACTCGGGGGTGATGTTCTGGGGCAAACGGGCACCGAAATCGCGGCCCGGATGCTGGGTACGCAACAGTTCAGAGCGCACCCGCTCGCGCCCCATGTTCTCGCGAATGGCGATAAATTCCATCTCGGGGGTGACGATGCCGGCACGGGCGTAGTGGAGCTGGGTGACTCGGCGACCCGGCTTGGCGCGGCGCGGCTTGGGCAGATGTTCGAAGCGCAGGTGATCCAGCCCCTCGTCGGCCAGCCTCTCCTGAGTGAAGGTGGAGCTGAGCCCCGGCAGCTCGTCGGTGTCATCCCGCTCCAGCACCCAGTTCTCCCGCAGGCGCGGCAGGCCGCGGCGCACGTCGATGGCGACCCCCTCCTCCCCGTAACGGCCCGAGGTGTCGTAGACCGGCACCGGCTCGTTGGGTTCGAACTTGGGATCGTCTTTGGTGCCGCCGACGAAGGTGTCGGCCAGTTGGATCTCCCGCAGGGGTACCCGGATATCGGCGCGAGAGCCTTCGATAAAGATGCGGCGGGAGTTGGGGTGAGCCATCCCCTTGAGGCTGTCGATAAAGGCCTGAGCGCTGGAGCGCTGCTCGCGGCGGCTGGATTTGGTGGTATCAGATACAGAAGTAGACATAGCAAAACTCACATTAACTGGTTGAAGTTATGGGTATTTGCTTGTCTGGAGTTCGAGGAGAAGATGAACTTGCGGCGGGGTGTTTATCTCGGGAGGGAGTGCGCGCGGGATGGATCTCCGCGCTGCTGTTCTGCCACTTCCCGCTCTCAGCATGCTGTGGGCAAGGCGCCCCACGTGCTGGACAACCGGACGGGACAGACTCCCTCCTGTGCGCCCTGACTCATCAAGGGTGCTCCCTTCGATGAGCGGAAGAGGCTTGTTCCTCCCCCGGCGCGGTAACCCGCAAGTTACCCTTGTTCCCTTCGCAGGTTTTAACCTGATCAGGTTCCACGGATCCCGAATTAACGGTCTCAGCTTCGCGTCGTTCGACGGTCAGCACTCCGACAAGATGGCGCCAGTATAAGGGGGAAAATCTAAAGCACAAGCCGTTAACAATATGGGGCAACGGCTGGCGCTATGGTCAGACAGGGTTACTCCCCGCGCGACCAGGTGCGGATGGCGGCGATCTCCGCGGCGGGGATCTGCAGGGATTCGAGGAATTCCTGATGGGCCTGCAGCTCCATCTTCTCGAACTGGATGTGCCAGTTGCGCATCATCTCTTCGGTCATACCGGCGGCCTGCATAATGGCAACCCAGCGTGCCTTGTCTACCATGGGGATCTCCTCGTGTGTCTGTTGGCGATAGAGGATGATGGCCCGCTGTTGGCGCCTCAGCTCGGCGATCTCCTGCTCCAGTCGCAGCAGGTGACCATCGAGGCAGGAGTGGCTCTCCTGCCTCGCCACCAGCAGGGTGCCGATCTCTTCGAGCGGCAGCCCCATGGCGCGAAAGCTGGCGATCTGCCGCCCCCGTTCCAGCTCGGCCTCGCCATAGCGGCGATAGCCGTTCTCCCCGCGCAGAGCGGGAAACAGCAGACCGAGACGTTCGTAATAGAGCAGGGTGGTGCGGCTCAGGCCCAGTTCTCTGGCCAGCCGGGTAATCGTCAACATAGGGGTTCCTTCATCCAGCAGGCAGAGGATAAACCCGCCTATCGTAGACGGGTCAACACCTCCTGCGGGTTGACCACCACAATTTCGCCTGGCGCCATCATGAGCAAGCATGCTACATCGTCGGGTAACAAATCCGGAGAAGGTGCTGAAAGGGAGAACAGGCCTCCATCGGGAGGCCTGCTATTGAGGGTTATTGCACCGGAGTCACGGTGAGGGTCACATTGCCAAACCCTTCGCTGGCGAGCGTCGCCTGATCCAGCTCCAGCGCGGTGAGGGCAACCCCTTCGGCAGAGGCACTGCGCAGCTGGGCAGCCTTCGTGGAACCGCTCTGAGGCTGACCAATCTCGATGTCGCCGGCAAACTGGCTCTCGGCATAGAAGTCACCGGTCACCGCCGAGCGGATCGGGCGCAGCACGCGACCAAGGTTGCTCTGCATGGTCGACAAGCCATACTCGCTGATGGTCCAGTTCCAGTCCCACCACTTCACTTCACCCGGGATATAGCGCTTGTCCCACTGGTAACGGATGCTGCTGGCCTTGTCGCGGAACGGGCCGATGGCAAAGGTGTGTTCCCAGGTGGGGCGATTGGTCGGATGGGTATACCAGGCATTGCCACCCCAACGCAGGAACCCCTTCATGGTCAGGTCATAGTTGACCTCGGCCTTGAACTCATAGGGGTATGAGATATTGGACTTGTAGAGAGCAACCCGCACCGGCACGCTGGAGTGCGGCGGCACCGTGGGGCGCGCCTCAACAGACACTGTCTCGGTCGTCGAGCCACCCTTCTGCTCGGCCCAACTCTGGGTAGAAGAAATCTCGACCGAATATTCAGTGCTGGAAACCTGCGGGATCTGGAACGTCTTTTTGATGCCGACTTTCTCGCTGAGACTGTAGGTGTCGGTTTTCGACCAGTTGGTAGCCTTGTCATACTTCAGGGTCACCACCACCTGCTGGGGCAGATCCGTGTAGTTGGTCGCATTGGCAGTGATCATCTTGACCAGCTGCTTGCCACTCTCGGTGACCTGGCCGTGGGTAAAGGAGTCCGGCTCCAGGGTATAAGAGAAGTTGCTTACCTTGATGGAGCTCTTCTCTCCGCAACGATATCCGGAGCAGCCACCGTCATTATTGCCCTTAATCAACCAGCCATCGCTCAGTCTGGTGACATCCATATCTTCGCCTACATAGGGGCTGTGATTGCCGCCTACCCAGGCATATCCCAAATAATGGGCGAGATAACTTACCGGCTTAATAAAGTAATCATTGTCATGCACCATTCGCCATTGCACATCAACTTCATCACCAGCAGGAATATTCCAGGCAGAGAGAGATGGAATTTCGCCAGATATCGGCGATGTGGGATAACACCATGTTTCCCCTGCCGTTCCCTGTTTTATTTCCCCGTTATATCCAGAGCCCATGATTACCCAGCGATTGGCCAGTCCGGTAATCTGCCATTGGCCCATGCGACCAACCAGATTGCCCTTGATACTCATGGCTTCATCGCGGGTAAGAGGCCGATAGCCACTGGCGCAGACCCCCTCTCCCAGACCAAACCACTTAACCTGGTCAGGGTAGACGGGTTCAGCCGCCTGAGCCTGAATAAGCATCAATGAAGATGCAAACAGCGCAAGATTGGCTGTTATTAATTTATTCATCATTTATTCCTCTTTCAGACATACGATAATTGTTATTGTTCTGAAATATCCCTTTTCATTTGACAGGCACGAACTCCAATGAACCCTGCCTGAAATAAAATAAACCACCAAAATTCATCGATGACAAACGAAATATATGTAACAAGGAAAAATAATTAGAGCGATGACTTTATTGAGAAATACATCATAAAATTGTGGCAGGCATTATTTAATGCCTGCCACAATATGGTGAACCCTTATTAAATAAGAAGATGCTGAATTACTCTTCCGGATTGATCACTTCAATTCTCCGCAATATTCCATCGGCAGAACGGACCAATACCAGTGCACTCCCTTCATGGAGATCGGCAGCCGAGCCGTTGACCCAGCGTATGTTGCGGTCGAGAGGAAACGTGCCGAGGTTTGCCAGCACCAGACGCTGGCCGTCGAAGGATTGCAGGCGATCCTCTGCCCGTTGCCACTGCCCGGCCCCCGTCGGCGATCTGGCCGTCAGCAGCTCAATCCGGGTGGCAACGCCATCGGCCACCAGCAGGGAGAGGTGATCACCCGGCCGCAGGGGCTCTGCCCAGGGTTCACCCTGTCGCCAGACCGGGGCACTGCCCCGTTCCACCTCGGCTCCCTGAAATTGCAGATGGATGCCGTCATCGTGTTCCAGCTCCACCAGCCACAGTTCGTCGGCAATCGCCTGCGCGGCACAGAGCGGCAAACCGCACAGCCACGCACACCACTTTGTTCTCTGTTCCATGTCGTTCGTCCCTGAACAAAAAGCCCATGCCGGATAAACATGGGCTTCATTCAGGAACATTGCGAATCTGCGGCAGCGATCGGGTCACTTGTCCTCGTGGCAGCGGCTCAGGCGCATGCCGTCAAACTTGCACTCCAGTTCGAGCCAGCGCCCTTCGAAGGGGGCCAGGCTGTTGTCCGAGGTGGTGTAGCCCCAGATCCGCCCCCCTTCGACCGGCCCTTCCAGATCCATCTCGTCCTTGTCATCTTCATCGAGGGCCTCGACCTTGCGCACATAGCGCACGCCGTTCTCCACCACCCCCTTCATCTCGACCCAGGTGCCGCCGAGATCATCCTCGTTGAGCCAATCCTTGAAGCGGGTCTGGTCATCAATCACAAACGGCAGACCGTTGACCATCAGCTGGCCAAGCTGCCAGGTGGTGCGGCCTGTAAGTTTGAATTCGGCAGCCTGCGCAGATCCGAGCGGCAGCAAGATCAGCAGCAGGAGAGCACAGAGAGACTTCTTCATCATGGATCCTCGGGGTTACACTGGCGACAGGATGATGTATCCGGTGTGAAAAGAGCGTGAAGCTGCTCGCCAACCAGGAGTACAAAGCATGAAGATTTTGGTAGTGGAAGACAATCCTCAGGTGGCAGAAACCATCATGGATTATCTGGAGCTGGCCGGCCACCGGCTGGACTGTGCCTATCACGGTCAGGCGGCGCTGCAACTGCTGGCCGAACAGCGCTTCGACGTCATCATCATGGATGTGATGATGCCCCGTCTCGACGGGCTCAGCACGGTCGCCCGCCTGCGCGAAGAGGGGATCTCGACCCCGGTGCTGTTTCTCACCGCCCGCGACAGTCTGGAAGACAAGCTGGCAGGCTTCAAGGCCGGTGGCGACGACTATCTGGTCAAGCCCTTCGCCATGGAGGAGCTGGAGGTGCGGCTGCAAGCCCTCAGCCTGCGCGGCCCCCGCGGTGACATCGGCGCCATCACCTTTGGCGAGCTGACCGTCGATGCCGCCAGCGGGCAGGCGACCCGTGCCGGCGTCCCCCTCAAGCTCGGCAAGATCCCGTTCCAGATCCTCGCCCTGCTGGCTCGCCGCGCGCCGGCCATCGTCACTCGTCAGGAGGTGCTGGATACCGTCTGGGGAGAGGAGGAGCCCGACTCCGACGCCCTGCGCAGCCACATCTACGCCCTGCGCAACATCCTCGACAAACCCTTCCCCACCCCCATGCTGGAAACCCTGCACGGTCAGGGCTACCGACTGGTGAGCGCATGAGCCTGCCAAGCCTGCGCCACCGGCTCATCATGGCGCTCGGCGGAGCCGGCGTGGTGCTGCTGGTGCTGCTATCCGGCCTGATGATGGTGGCCGAGGACCAGATGGAGGAGCTCAGTCTGCGCCACTGGCTGGAGGCGGAAGTAACCCGCTACAGCGACGACTGGCTGCGCCTCGGTGCCGCGGCGGCGGCGCCCAGCCCGCGCCAGTTCTCCAGCTACTGGACCGAGTCGGGACGCCTGCCCAGGTGGCTGCAACCCTACCAGACCCCGGGCTTTTTCGAGCACCAGCTGGGCAAGGAGGACAAACACTTTCTGGTGGCGCGCCACCCCTCCGGCAAGGGGATGCTCTATCTGGTCTTCAACGACGATGCCGATGACTACCTCGACCCCTACGAGGACAAGCTGCATCTGGCCACCCGGCTGATCGGGCTGGCACTGCTGCTGGGCTGCCTCGGCTTCGGCATCTGGCTGGTACGCCATATCACGGGGCCGCTGCAGCGGCTGCAACACAGGGTCGCCCACCTCACACCGGATCAGGCAGACTTCATCCCCGATGCCCCCTGGCAGGAGCTCAGGGATATCGAGTTGGCACTGCTGGCCGGCAAGCAGGAGGTGAGCGCGGTGTTTGCCCGCGAGCAGGAGTTCAGCCGCTTTGCCAGCCACGAGCTGCGCACTCCCAACATGGTGATCCAGGGCTCGGCCGCCCTGCTCGGCAAGGTGAGCGATCTGCCCGCCCCCGCCGAGCGCGCCGTCACCCGCATCCGGGCCGCCGCCGACGAGATGGCGCTGCTCACCGAAACCTTTCTGCTGCTGGGCCGCAAGGAGGAGGTCGAGCGACCGAAGCAGCAGGTGGCGCCGCTGATCCGTCAGGAGCTGGCCCGGCTCGCCCCGCTGCTGCAGCGAGAAGCGCTCGATATCCGTCTGGTGCTGGATGAGGCGAGCGAGGTCGATTCCCCCCTCTCCCTGCTCGCCATCGCCCTTGGCAACCTGCTGAAAAATGCCCTGAGCTACGCCGAGGGCCATATCGACATCGAACTGTGCGGCGCGGTGCTCACCATCAGCAACCCGACGGCGGCAGCGCCGGATCAGATCCTCGGTTACGGCTGTGGCCTCACCATCATCCAGCGCATCTGCGAAAAGCTGGGCTGGCAGATTGAGACCCGGCTGGAGGATGGCGTATTCAGCGCAAGGCTGGCGATGATCGCTGCCGAACAGTTCCCTCTCCCTGCGGGAGAGGGTGAGGGCGCTGCGGCACCAGCCAGATAGCAACAGGGCGCCCGAAGGCGCCCTGTTTTTTGGCTGATGCAAATCCGGGATCACTCCACCGGCTTGTGCTTGCGCCCGCCCTTGAGCTCGAGGAACTCGATGATCTTGCCCGCTACATCCTTGCCGGAGGCCGCCTCGACCCCCTGCAGGCCGGGAGAGGAGTTGACCTCGAGCACCAGCGGGCCGCGAGCACTGCGCAGGATATCCACCCCCGCCACATCCAGCCCCATGATCTTGGCGGCACGCACCGCGGTAGCGCGCTCTTCCGGGGTGATCCGGATCGCCTCGGCGGTGCCGCCGCGATGCAGGTTGGAGCGAAACTCGCCGGGCTGGGCCTGACGGCGCATCGCCGCCACCACCTTGCCGTTGACCACCAGACAGCGGATGTCGGCGCCGTTGGCCTCGCGAATATACTCCTGCACCAGAATGTTGTTGTTGGTCTGGATGAAGGCCTCAATCACGCTCTCGGCGGCTTTCTGAGTCTCGCAGAGCACCACGCCGATCCCCTGGGTTCCCTCCAGCAGCTTCACCACCAGCGGTGCACCGCCCACCATGGTGATGAGGTCGGGCACGTCGTGGGTACTGTGGGCATAACCGGTGATGGGAAGACCGATACCGTGGCGGGAGAGCAGCTGCATCGCCCGCAGCTTGTCGCGGGAGCGGCTGATGGCAACCGAGCTGTTGAGCGCCATGGTGTTCATCATCTCGAACTGGCGCAGCACGGCGGTGCCGTAGGCGGTGATGCTGGCCCCGATGCGGGGGATCACCGCGTCATAGCTCTCCAGCTCCCGTCCTTCGTAGTGAATGGAGGGGTTGTGGGAGGCGATGTTCATATAACAGCGCAGGGTGTCGAGCACCTCGACCTGATGACCGCGCGCCTGTGCCACCTCGACCAGACGGCGGGTGGAGTAGTTTTTCGGCTCACGGGATAAAATGGCGATCTTCATGACAATTCCGCTAGAAGGCTATGCCTGGGCAGGATGGGGCGGGAGAGTATAAGGTGCCACAGCGCCAAGACAACGCCAATTGTTTCTCCTGACAACAAGCCAAATAACGCAGAAGCCTGCCCAATCAGCACGGCGCGGTGAAACAATAAACGGCGGCTCTGCGTGCCCTTCAGAGGCTGCTCGCAAAGTCCGCCGTTTTCGCTCAAAGGCCGAGCTGATTGGTTCTCTCGTTACCCCAGATTGGGGGCGAGCCAGCGCTCGGCTTCAGCCAGCGTCATCCCCTTGCGGGCGGCGTAATCCTCAACCTGATCTTGCTGGATCTGCGCCACCGCGAAGTATTTGCTCTCGGGGTGGGAGAAGTACCAGCCCGACACCGCAGCCCCCGGCCACATGGCGTAGGATTCGGTGAGCTGCATGCCGATGGCCTGCTCAACATCAAGCAGCTCCCACAGGGTGCCCTTCTCGGTGTGCTCCGGGCAAGCCGGATAACCCGGCGCCGGACGGATGCCCCGATAGTTCTCGCGAATAAGCTCCTCGTTGCTGAGGGCTTCCTCGGGGGCATAGCCCCAGTGCACCTTGCGCACCTGCTCGTGCAGGTACTCGGCAAAGGCTTCCGCCAACCGGTCACATACCGCCTGAATGAGGATGGCGTTGTAGTCGTCGTGATCCGCCTTGTAGGCCCTGGCGATAGCCTCCTCACCGATGCCGCCGGTCACCGCGAAGGCACCGATCCAGTCGGCTTTGCCACTCTCTTTCGGCGCCACATAGTCCGCCAGACAGTAGTTGGGGAAGCCCTGCTTCTCGCTCTGCTGGCGTAGGTGGTGCAGCACTTTTTTCACTTCGCTGCGCGACTCGTCGCTATAGACCTCGATGCTGTCCCCCACCGCATTGGCCGGGAACAGACCGATGATGCCGGCGCAGCGCACGCTCTGATCCTGTTCCAGCTGATCCAGCATGGCGTTGGCATCGGCGAACAGCCTGGTCGCCTCCTCACCAATGATCTCGTCTTCGAGGATGCGCGGAAACTTGCCCGCCAGCTCCCAGCTGAGGAAGAACGGCGTCCAGTCGATGTAGGGGCGCAGCACCGAGATGGGCACGTTCTCGAACTTCTGCACACCCGGCTCGCGAGGCTTCGGCGGCTGGTAGCCAGCCCAGTCCAGCTGATGGCGGTTGGCACGCGCCTCCGCCAGCGTGATGGGGCGCGAGCGCGGCTGCTTGCGGGCGTGCTGCTCGCGGGCGATCTCGTACTCCTTGTCGATACGGGCGACGAAGTCGGGTTTGAGATCCGGGCTGAGCAGGCTCTGCGCCACCCCCACCGCGCGAGACGCGTTGGAGACATAGACCACCGGCTCC
Organism: Aeromonas sp. FDAARGOS 1410; assembly: GCF_019048745.1. Lineage (NCBI taxonomy): Bacteria > Pseudomonadati > Pseudomonadota > Gammaproteobacteria > Aeromonadales > Aeromonadaceae > Aeromonas > Aeromonas sp. FDAARGOS 1410. Next base: position 66,073 of record NZ_CP077401.1, read on the forward strand.
GAGTAGTTCTGCTCTATCTTCACCGCTGTGTGCGCCTTGGAGGTGGTGGCGCCGCCGATCAAGAGCGGCAGCTTGAAGCCCTGGCGCTCCATCTCCTTGGCCACGTGCACCATCTCGTCCAGCGACGGGGTGATGAGACCGGAGAGACCGATCATGTCGGCCCCCACTTCCCGCGCGGTCTTGAGGATGGTCTCGCAGGGGACCATGACCCCGAGGTCAATGATCTCGAAGTTGTTGCACTGCAGCACTACCCCGACGATGTTCTTGCCAATGTCGTGCACATCCCCTTTCACGGTCGCCAGCACGATTTTGCCGTTGCTGGAGCCACCCGATTTTTCCGCCTCGATATAGGGTTGCAGATAGGCGACCGCCCGCTTCATCACCCGGGCCGATTTCACCACCTGCGGCAGGAACATCTTGCCGGCGCCAAACAGATCGCCGACCACGTTCATGCCATCCATCAGCGGTCCTTCGATGACATGCAGCGGCCGCTCGGCTTGGGCGCGCGCCTCCTCGGTATCCTCTTCGATGAAGTCGGTGATCCCCTTGACCAGCGCATGTTCCAGCCGCTTGCCCACCGGCCAGCTGCGCCACGCCTGATCCCGCGGATCCTCGGCCTGAGCACCGGCACCGCGATACTTCTCGGCGATGGCCAGCAGCTCCTCGGTGGCGTTGTCATTGAGGTTGAGCACCACCGCCTCGACCTTCTCTTTAAGCTCGGCCGGAATGTCTTCATAGATGGCGAGTTGGCCGGCGTTGACGATCCCCATGTCCATGCCGTTCTTGATGGCGTGATAGAGGAAGACGGCGTGAATGGCTTCCCGCACCGGCTCGTTGCCGCGGAATGAAAACGAGACGTTGGAGACGCCGCCGGAGATCATGGCGTGGGGCAGGTTCTCCTTGATGTCCTTCACCGCATCGATGAAGTCCACCGCGTAGTTGTTGTGCTCGTCGATACCGGTCGCCACCGCGAAGATGTTGGGATCGAAGATGATGTCTTCCGGCGGGAAACCGACCTGATCCACCAAAATGCGGTAAGCCCGCTGGCAGATCTCGAACTTGCGGGCACGGGTGTCGGCCTGCCCCGCCTCGTCGAACGCCATCACGATGACGGCGGCACCGTAGCGGCGCAGCAATCTGGCCTGCTGGATGAACTTCTCCTCCCCCTCCTTCATGGAGATGGAGTTGACCACCGGCTTGCCCTGCACGCACTTGAGGCCCGCCTCCAGCACCTCCCACTTGGAGGAGTCGATCATCACCGGCACCCGGGCGATGTCTGGCTCACCGGCGATGAGATTGAGGAAGCGCACCATGGCGGCTTCGGCGTCCAGCATCCCCTCGTCCATGTTGATGTCGATGATCTGGGCGCCGTTATCCACCTGCTGCTTGGCAACGTCGAGCGCCTCGTCGTAGAGCCCCTCCTTGATCAGCCGCTTGAACTTTGCCGAACCGGTGACGTTGGTGCGCTCCCCCACGTTCACGAACATGGATTCGGGGGTGATGATCAGCGGCTCCAAACCCGACAGGCGGCAGGCCACCGGCAGCTCGGGCAAAGCGCGCGGCTTGATGCCGGCAACCGCGCCAGCCATGGCACGAATATGAGCCGGGGTTGTGCCGCAGCAACCGCCAACCATATTGAGAAAGCCGCTTTGGGCCCACTCGCGGATATGCTCCGCCATCTCGGCGGCATCGAGATCGTACTCGCCAAAGGCGTTGGGCAGACCGGCATTGGGGTGAGCACTGACATGGGTCTCGCTGATGCGCGACAGCTCCTCCACATACTGCCGCAGTTCGTCCGGCCCGAGCGCACAGTTGAGACCGAACGAGATAGGTTTGACGTGGCGCAGCGAGTGGTAGAAAGCTTCGGTCGTCTGGCCGGAGAGGGTACGGCCGGAGGCGTCGGTGATGGTGCCGGAGATCATCACCGGCAGGCTGTAGCCCAGCTCCTCGAATACCAGATCCACCGCGAAGGCGGCCGCCTTGGCATTGAGGGTATCAAAGATGGTCTCGATCAGAATGATGTCGGCGCCACCCTCGATCAGGGCATGAGTCGATTCGGTATAGGCGGCCACCAGCTGGTCGTAAGTGACGTTGCGCTTACCCGGATCGTTCACATCCGGCGAGATGGAGGCGGTGCGGTTGGTCGGCCCCAAAACCCCTGCCACGAAGCGCGGCTTGTGGGGCTCTTTCGTCGTCCACTCGTCCGCTACGGCGCGGGCAAGACGGGCCGCCTCACGGTTGATCTCGGCCGAGAGATCTTCCATCTCGTAATCGGCCATGGCGATGCGGGTGGCGTTGAAGGTGTTGGTTTCAAGGATGTCGGCACCGGCGGCGCAATACTGCTCGTGGATCTCGCGAATGACGGCGGGGCGGGTCAGCACCAGCAGATCGTTGTTGCCCTTGATGTCGGTATGCCAGTCGGCAAACCGTTCACCGCGGTAGTCCGCCTCCCCGAGTTTGTAGCCCTGGATCATGGTGCCCATGGCCCCGTCGATGATCAGGATCCGCTCCTTGAGACAGGCTTCCAGCTTGTTTGTCACATCCGACTTTCTGTTCGACTTTTCATTCGCCACCGCGTGTTCCTCTTACATCCGTGCAACTGCGTAAACAGCATCCTAACAGCAAACCAGCGAATTGGAAATCTAGCCGTCTATCAGTCCAAAATCGCAGTCATATACTCATTTATGGGTAATGAGTAACATAGACCCCGAGAGTACCCTATGCCCGTCCCGCATGGGGATACGTGCTTGCTATCTATCTACGAGTAAAAAATAACTATGAGCGTCTACTACACACTCTGTTTTCTGGCAGCGTTGGCGATCTTTATTGCCTTTGCCAACCAGTATGTTGTGAAGATCCAGACCACCATCGCCATCACCGCCGGTTCCATGCTGATCTCTGCGCTGCTGGTGCTGTTCGGTAAACTGGGATGGTTCAATCTGGAGCCTCTTGCCATCAAAACCATGGAGAGCATCGACTTCCAGAATTTCCTGCTTAAGGGGATCCTGGGCTTCCTGCTGTTTGCCGGTGGTCTTGGCATCAACCTCAAGGCGCTGCGTAGCCAGAAGTGGGAGATCACCATTCTGGCCATTATTGCCACCCTGCTCTCCACCTTCATCATCGGCTACGGCTTCTGGTTCATCGCCAAGCTGCTGGGCTGGGAGCTGCCACTGGTCTACTGCATGCTGTTCGGGGCGCTCATCTCCCCCACCGACCCCATCGCCGTACTGGCCATCGTCAAGAAGATGAAGGCACCACCCCAGATCGCCATCCAGATCGAAGGGGAATCCCTGTTCAACGACGGTGTCGGCCTCGTTATTTTCGCTACCGTGTTTGCCGTTGCCTTCGGCGGCGTCGAGCCCACCTTCGGCAGCGTGGCAGGCCTGTTTCTGCATGAGGCCCTCGGCGGCATCCTGTTCGGCGTCGTGCTGGGCGTCATCGCTCACGTGATGATCAGCGCCACCGACGACGGCTCGCTGGAACTGCTGCTCACCCTCTGCATCCCGACCGCCGGCTTCGCCTTCGCCAACATGATCGGCGTCTCCGGCGCTCTGGCCATGGTGGTGACCGGCATCATGATCGGCAACTGGACTCGGAACGTGGGCTTCTCCGAGCAAAGCAGCCACCACCTGGATCACTTCTGGGAGTTGATGGATCAGTTCCTCAACGCCCTGCTGTTCCTGCTGATCGGTCTGGCGCTGGTACTGCTGGAACTCTCCTGGCATGACTGGGTACTGCTGGTCATCGCGGTGCCGCTCTGCCTCGCCGCCCGCTTCATCAGCGTCTCGGTGCCCTATATGGCCTTCCGCAAGTTCCGCACCTACAACACCTTCTCGGTGCGGATCCTCACCTGGGGCGGCCTGCGCGGCGGTCTGGCCATGGCGATGGCACTGGCACTCCCCTCCGGCGTCATGATGATCCCGAGCCACGGTGTCGACCTGCGTCAGGTGATCCTGGTGATGACCTACGCGGTGGTGATGTTCTCCATCGTGGTGCAGGGCATGACCATCACCCCGATGATCGCTGCCGCCAAGCGCGCCAACGGCGACTACTGATCATCCGCTGGCTGACAGATGCAAAAGGGCTCCCGCGGGAGCCCTTTTTGTTGCTGGCAAACCTGTGCCGGACAAGGCCCAGCCACACAGCCGAAAATAATTGTTTGCTTTTTATTCATTTCGAGGAGAGAATGCGCGCCGGCTAGTTAATCAGCCCTGTTTATGTTTGCCCTGCAATGCTTCACCTCACGATGAATCCTGTCAGTACCCGCATAACCTTCTTCTGATTTACTCGCCCTGAGAACCGTTCAGGCTGTCCGCCTGCGTTGCCCGGCTCTCACGGTGCAGACCCGCTCTGCCCACTCAATTTGAACTATGCACAACCGCATATTCCTTGCACCTTGCAAGAGCAGAGGCCCGCGAACGGGCTGGGTATACCTGCGCGCACGCCAACAACACCGTTGCACGCACTCATTGACCTGACATTTGCCAACACAAGGAGCAATTACTTAATTTATATAGAGAAATACCATGATGAAAACCGTACAAACTCGTAAACCCCTGCGTCGCAGCAAACCCATCAACCTGCCCGTGCAAGAGCACGACTACGATGCGTTTCTGATCCAGTTCAGCACCCGCTTCAGCGGCGGCTTCGCCATCTCCTGTGATGGTATCGCCGGCGAGTTCTCCATCGAAGAGCTCAACTGATCCCCTGCCCGACCGGACAGCACCGATGCACAAGGGCCGCAACTCACGGCGGCCACTTTGATGCGATCTCATCTTTCCTGACGATACACTCAGCCAACCGGCGATATTTCTCCCCTATAAGCTCACCCTTCAGCTTCAAGCAGCAGACACTCATCGGCATCTTCGCTCAATTTGACCAAACGGCTGCGAACCAATCCCAGCTTGGCCAACAGGCCGATTGATCGCTCGTTGCCCGGCGTGACGATGGCAATCACCTGCCCGATCCCCAACCGGCTTTTGCCATCGGCGATGGCTGCCTGTGCGGCCTCAATGGCGTAACCATGACCGCGATATTGCGGCAGGAAGGCGTAACCGATATCTTCACGAGGCAAGCTGTCGCGCTTGATAAGACCGCAGATACCGAGGCTGGCGCCATCTTCCCTGCGCTCGACCAGATAGAGGCCATGACCATGACGGGCATAGCTCACCGCCGGTCCCTGCTGGATATACTCCTGCGCCTGTTCGAGTGTGCGAACTCCCCGATCGCCGATGTAACGGTGGAAATCGGCATCATTGAGCAGTTCGAGAATGAAGGGGGCATCGGCGATGGTCAGTTCACGCAGTACGAGACGGGGGGAGGTAATCATGGCAAGGGCTCTCTCAAAACAGGCGAAGTCAGCAGAGTGCCCCCTCGGCAACCGGCTGACAAGCAATAGCGGGCTCACGGCCATGAAAAGGGGGCCAACCTCGGCCCCTTTTTACGATGTCACACAGCGGTAGCAGAGCAGTCAGTCAGTCAGTCAGTCAGTCAGTCAGTCAGGCGGCCAGCAACCCGGCATAGCCATTACCCTGCTCGCGCAGCGCAGTGAACTGGGCGGCACAATCGGCCCAGGAGAGCCCCAGCTTCTCCGCTACTTTGGCAGGCCACTCGGGTGGCGCTTCTTCACCCACATCGGATTGCGCTGCCAGCACGATCGCCAGATGGATCAACCCGGCCTCGGCGGAGAACTCTTTGGCAAGCATGGGGTTATAGTGATACTCCACCGCGTTGCTGATGGTCTCGGGGAATTTCCAGTATCGCGCCATGGCAGCACCGACCTGGGCATAGTTGAAGCCGACCACCAGCTCTTCCGCCTTGGCCCGCCCCTTGTGCAATTCCAGATCGTGAATGTGGTGGACGGTGTTTTCCGGCAGCCCCACATGCATTACCAGTCGGCCAAGGTCATAGAGCAGGGCGCAGGTAAAGACCTCATCCCCCTTCATTCCCTTCTTCACCGCCAGACGACGCGCCAGCTCCGCTACGTTGAACACGCAGCCCCAGAAATGTTTGAGGTCAATGCCGGGCACCGCAGTGACCGATTCGGTCAGCCCGCAGGCCAGCACCATGTTGCGCACCATCGCCAGACCAAGCCGCACCGCAGCTTCATTGACGGTACCGATCTGGCGACTGCTGCCGAACTTGGCCGAGTTGGCCAAACGCAGCAGCTTGGCGGAGATGACTGGGTCCTTGTTGATCAGCTTGCTGATCTTCAGCAGATCCGGATCCTTTTCATTGAAGGTCTGGATCAAATCGCGCATCACTTCCGGGATCTGGGGCAGTAGCTTGGGCTCAGCCAGCAGGGAATCTATCGTGGGCATAGGCGTGTCCATCCATGTTATCTGTGTTCCAACCTGTTTGCCGCGGCAAACTCCCGTTAATTATGGGTAACAAATGGCTGCGTGATCGGATTGTTTATGTGGATGGTAAACGGGAACCACTTCGCTTCGGGTTATACTGCGCTCCTCATTCACTGATGCGAAAAACCGATGAACGACTCTCAGGAATTTTTTGACGAAGACGCGCTGCTGGAGATGGTGGAGAACCAGCTCAACGACGGTCACCCGCCCCATGTGAAAGCTACCTTGATGAGACTGGTGATGAAGGGCACCCCGCGGGAGGAGGCACTGCAATATATCGCCTGCGCCCTCGGTGCCGAGCTGATGGCGATGGAGGCCGATCAGGGCCCCTTCAATCTGACCCGCTATGGCGAGTTCCTCGACAGCCTGCCCGAGATGCCCTGGGCGGACGACTGACCCGAGCTTGATGACGGATGCAAAAAGGGCGGGTGCCGATGGCCCCGCCCTTTTTACATCTGCTGAACACCAAACGATCAGAACTGGGAGTTGATGATCACCTCTTCCCCCAGCGCCCCTGCCAGCGGCAGTGGCCGATAGGTGGAGTTGGCCGAACGCAGCAGACGAATGCCGCGAATGCCGATCTCCTGCGCCGCCTTGATGTCGCCATCGGCATCGCCGTAGAAGATCTTCATCTGCTTATCCTTGAGCCACTGCACCTTGGTATTCTGCCCCGGCTGGTCGCCGGCAAAGATCACCGGGTTGAGCTGGTCGGCCGGAATATTCATGGTCTGCTGCAGGGTCTTGCTCACCGTCTCGGTCTTGGTGGCTGAACGACCGGTGACGAAATAGATGTGATCGCCGCGCTTGAGGTGCATGGCGATGAGTGCCTTGCCCACCTCTTTCGGCACGCTGAATTCATCCCAACCGTTGTTCATCTTCTCCCAGAAGGCCGGGTTCTTCAGGTAACTCTCGTCGTTGGGAGAGAACTCCTGCTTGCCACGATAGAACCCCGGGCTGGAGAAGAGCAGGGTGTCGTCGATATCAAAGCCGACGGCCATTGGCGGCAATCCATCCAGGCTCTTGGCAATCTGCTCCACCGAGACCCAGTGGATGGGGGCCTGCTGGGCCAGAGTCACAGTGGTAACACCGGCAGGGACAGGCTGGAGCGTCGCAGCCTCACGGGCAACTGCCGGCATGGCGAGGGTGGCAGCCAACAGGGTGGCAAGCAGCGCCGGACGGGCGTTCAGTTTCATAAAAAAGCGCCTTTATCTTCAAACAAAAGAGGGGGCCAATAGTGCCCCCTTGCTGCTAGGCAAACTGTGAATCTCCCGGCAAAAGGGAGCATTTGGCGCCCGATAATTAATCTGTGATTGGCAGCAGATCGGTAAAGACAAAGCCATCGCGCACCACTGTCTCACCGACCCGGATCCCGAGTGGGCGTGCAAACATGGGGCCGTCGTAGGCCAGGGTGTGAAACTCGCCGTTCTCGCCACAGGGGTCAACCCCCTCGGGCAGAGCGGCCAGCAGTGCCTCGTCAAACTCATGGCCCCCCAGCGCACCATCCAGCTTTTTCGGATCCAGGGTGCTGATCCTCGCCTTCAACCCTGCCGTCATCATCTGCTGCGCCAGCTCCCGGGTGTTGCTGCCCCAGAGCGGGAAGAGCGGCTCGATGCCGGTACCGGCCAGCTGTTTCTCCCGGTAGGCTCGCACATCCTCAAGAAATAGATCGCCAAACGCCATATGGCGGATCCCCTGCGCAACCACATCGGCGATAAAGCCGGTCATGATGCGGGCGTAATCCTCGTTGCTGCAGGGCCAGGGCAGATCGATGGTGATGAGGGGCAGACCGACACAGGCGGCCTGCTCGGTCAACAGCTGCTTGCGCACCCCGTGCATCGCCACCCGTTCGAATGCCTGATTCAGGGTGGTGAACAGCCCGACTACCTCGATGGCTGGATCTAGCCGCAGCTGATGCAGTGCCCACGCACAATCCTTGCCGCTGCTCCATGAAAGCAGTACCCGTTTCTTTTCCATCGATCCTCCGTCGTGGGGCGCTCCGGGTTTCCCAAAAGGCTGCCCCAAAAAGATGCAAGACAGTGTTGCGAATTGCGCGATTTACATGCAAGTGGCGAGCAGCATACTCTCGATCACCTGTATATGCCCCTTGCCCGGGCTCAACAATAACTAAAAAAGCGATGGGAAACATAAGGATATGACGACAGTGACACAACAGTACGATCACGCCCGCCCCCTCAACCGGCAGGACTACAAAACGCTGGGACTGGCCGCCCTCGGCGGTGCGCTGGAGTTTTACGACTTCATCATCTTCGTCTTCTTCGCCGTGGTCATCGGTGAACTCTTCTTCCCGGCCGACATTCCGGAGTGGCTGCGCCAGTTCCAGACCTTCGGCATCTTCGCCGCCGGCTATCTGGCTCGTCCGCTGGGCGGCATCATCATGGCCCACTTTGGCGACCTCATCGGTCGCAAGCGGATGTTCACCCTCAGCATCATCATGATGGCGCTGCCCACCCTGCTGATCGGTCTGCTGCCAACCTATGCGGTGCTCGGTATCGCCGCACCGCTGCTGTTGCTGCTGTTGCGGATCCTGCAAGGGGCCGCCATCGGTGGCGAAGTGCCGGGAGCCTGGGTCTTCGTGGCGGAGCACGTGCCCGCCCGCCGGGTCGGTGTCGCCTGCGGCACGCTCACAGCCGGACTGACGGCCGGCATCCTGCTCGGGTCTCTGGTAGCCACCGCCATCAACCGCGGCATGAGCCCGAGCGATGTGACCGACTGGGGCTGGCGACTCGCTTTCGTCCTCGGCGGTGTGTTCGGCATCGTCGCCATGTACCTGCGCCGCTGGCTGCACGAAACCCCGGTCTTTGCCGAGATGCAGGCCAATAAAGCACTGGCCGACGAGCTTCCCCTCAAGACGGTACTGCGCAGCCACAAGAGCAGCGTAGTGGTCTCCATGCTGCTCACCTGGCTGCTCTCCGCCGGGATCGTGGTGGTGATCCTGATGACCCCCACCTACCTGCAGAAGGTCTATGGCATCACCCCGGCCGAGGCGCTGACTGCCAACTCACTGGCCATCGTTGCCCTCACCCTTGGCTGCATTCTCTATGGCCGGGTGATCGACCTGCTGGGCAGCGGCCCCACCTTCATGCTGGGCTCCCTGCTGCTGGCTGGCTCCAGCTACGCCTTCTATCACGGGATCGCCTCCGGCATGAGCCAGCTGGTGCCGCTCTATATGCTGGCAGGCTTCGCAGTCGGGATTGTTGGCGCGGTTCCCTACGTGATGGTCAATGCCTTCCCGCCGGTGGTGCGCTTCTCCGGTCTGTCGTTCTCCTACAACGTGGCCTACGCCATCTTTGGCGGACTGACTCCCATGCTGGTTACCCTCTGGATGGCAAGCGATGTACTGGCCCCCTCCCACTACGTGGTGAGCCTGTCGGCACTCGGTTTTGTCATCGGCTGCTGGCTCTGGCTGCAGCAGCGCAACCGGCCACAACAAGCGCCGCAAGCGGCCTGACCCGAACAACAAAGCCCCGGCAGATGCCGGGGCTTTGTTGTACTGCTTATGTTCAGTTTGACCAACATAAGATAGCCTCCCTCTGGGGCATGCCACCCGCTCGCCCCCATGACTTTCAACTCTTTATCCGAGGCTCAAGATGTTCTTTCAGGTCGTATTACTCACCTTGCTGGCACTGCTGCCCATGGTCAACCCACCCACCACGGCCACTCTGCTACTGGGTCTGAGCAAGGGGATGTCGCGCGAGCATGTGCGCCGCCAAGTCAATCTGGCTGCCATCTATCTTTTCTGCACCCTCTGCATCACCTTCTTTATCGGATCCTCCATTCTGGATCTGTTCGGGATCTCCATTCCGGGTCTGCGTCTGGCGGGCGGCCTCATCATCGGCTTTATCGGTTTTCGCATGCTGTTCCCCGCCCCCAGCCAGTCCAGCGGGGTGGAGATCAACCAGAGCATCGCCTTCGTTCCGCTCACCATGCCAAGCATGTGTGGCCCGGGCACCATGGCACTGGTGATCAGCGGTGCAGCCCAGATTGCCGAGCTGCCGGCCGAGTACGAGCGTCTGTCCATCTATGGTGGCGTGGTAACGGCATTTGCCCTGATGAGCCTGATCAGCTGGGGCGTGCTCAAACTGGCCGACCCGGTCTGCAAGATCCTCGGTGCCACCGGCATCGACGCCATGACCCGCATCATGGGCTTCCTGCTGGTCTGCATGGGTATGCAGTTCTGCATCAACGGCATCAAGGAAGTTGCGCAGGACCCGGTATTCCATGGTGCGCCAGCGGTTCAAACAACTCCCCATTTGCCGCAGATGGACGGCCATTTTGATCAACTGCCGAAGCCGCACCAGCAGTGATTGAAAACGGTATCAAAAAGTCCCTGACGATCTGCACTGATCTTGTTCCTGATCATGTTATTGACACATGAATGAGTTAGTTTGTTTTTCATACAGACTGTATTCAGATGGACGCTGATAGGTTTGTTGATGAATACCCACTCAACTTCAGGAGAGTATGCAGATGGATAAGATGCTGACCGAAATAGGGAGCCATAGCCTGTTTCATGAGTACCTGAACGTGGTTGGGGTCACAAGCCCATCCCTCGCCAAGATCGAGCAACGTTGGGAATACAAGGAGCAGGAGCAACTGGTGGCCAAGATCCAGATCGACAAGCAGGGCAACGCCCGCTACTTCATCGACGCCCGCGCAATATCAGTCAACTGATACTCTGTATCCTTACCAGCCCCGGCCCACTGACCGGGGCTTTTTGTTTTCAATGACTCCGGATAACAAAAACCCCGGCACATGGCCGGGGTCTGCATATAGCTTGGTTACGACTCACTTCACTTACTGGGTGCCACCCACGGTGAGCTGGTCCAGCTTGAGGGTGGGCTGGCCGACGCCGACCGGCACGCTCTGCCCCTCTTTTCCGCAGATACCGACTCCGCGATCCAGTGCAAGATCGCTACCCACCATGGAGACCTGGCTCATCGCCTCGGGGCCGTTGCCGATCAGAGTCGCGCCCTTGATGGGGGCGGTGATCTTGCCATCCTCGATGAGGTAGGCCTCGGAGGCGGAGAAGACAAACTTGCCGGAGGTGATATCCACCTGACCGCCGCCGAAGTTGGGGGCATAGATGCCCTTCTTCACCGAGGCGATGATCTCGGCCGGATCGTACTGACCCGCCAGCATGTAGGTGTTGGTCATGCGGGGCATCGGCATGGCGGCGTAGGATTCGCGGCGACCGTTGCCAGTGAGCGGCACGCCCATCAGCCGGGCATTCTGCTTGTCCTGCAGGTAACCCTTGAGAATGCCATTCTCGATCAGCACGTTGTAGCCACCCGGCGTCCCCTCGTCATCTATGCTGACGGAGCCACGCCGACCCGGCAGGGTGCCGTCATCGACGATAGTGCAGTGCTTGGAGGCCACCTGTTCGCCGATGCGGCCAGCAAACGCGGAAGAGCCCTTGCGGTTGAAATCCCCCTCCAGACCGTGACCCACCGCCTCGTGCAGCAGCACACCGGGCCAGCCGGCGCCGAGCACCACCGGCATGGTGCCGGCCGGCGCATCGATGGCGTCGAGGTTGACCAGCGCCTGACGCACCGCTTCGCGCACATAGCCAAAGGCGCGGCTCTCCAGCCCGTCCAGTTCGAGGAACCAGTCGTAACCAAAGCGGCCACCACCACCGGCACTGCCGCGCTCGCGACGATCGCCCTTCTCGGCAATGACGGTCACAGACAGCCGCACCAACGGGCGAATATCGGCAGCCAGGGTACCGTCGGTCGCAGCCACCAGCACCTCTTCATAGACGCCGCTGATGGAGGCCATCACCTGATTGATGGCGGGATCCAGACTTCTGGCAAACTTGTCCATCTGCTCCAGCAGGGCGATCTTCTGCTGCTTGTCGAGGGTCTGTAGCGGATCCATAGCAGGATAGAGCAGGTTCGCTTCGGTGCGCGCCCACGCCTTCACCTTGCCGTGAGCACCGGCAGCGGCGATGCCGCGAGCAGCAGTGACCGACTGTTGCAGCGCCAGCAGGCTCAGCTCGTCCGAGTAGGCAAAGCCGGTCTTCTCGCCGCTGACGGCGCGCACCCCGACCCCCTGATCGATGTTGTAGCTGCCATCCTTGACGATGCCATCTTCCAGCATCCAGGACTCGTGCCAGCTGCGCTGGAAATAGAGATCGCCGAACTCCACCTGATGGCTCATCAGGCTGCCGAGCAGCTGCTGCAGGCGCCCTTCGTCGAGATCGTTGGGGGCCAACAGGGAGGCACTAACCTGGCTCAATAGACTCAATCTTCTTCTCCACTCTCGTAACGAGATGTTTTAAATCGTCTTGCCGACGGGTTGGCAACAAACCGCGCCATCACAACAAACGGGCATGGGTCAGCACTGGCATGGTGCGATGCAATTCGTCGATAAATCCGGGCTCCATCTGCGCCAATACTGTGCCACGCCCGGACTCCTTGCAGGTCAGCACCCGGCCCCAGGGATCGATCACCATGCTGTGGCCCCAGGTCTGGCGCCCCGTCTCGTGAGTGCCGCCCTGATTGGCAGCAACTACGTAGCACTGGTTTTCGATGGCGCGAGCCCGCAGCAGCGGCTCCCAGTGCGCCTCGCCGGTCACGGCGGTAAAGGCGGCAGGCACCAGCAGCACGCGGGCACCGGCACGGGCCAGCTGGCGGTATAGCTCGGGAAAACGCAGATCATAACAGATCGAGAGGCCAAGGGGACCAAAGGGGGAGTCCACCAGCACAGGCGACTCGCCGGGGCTAAAGGTTTCCGACTCACGGTAGCGACCGTGATTGTCCGCCACATCCACATCGAACAGGTGGATCTTGTGGTAGTGGCCCCTGAGCTCACCGCTTGGATCAAACACCAGCGAACTGGTGTGAATACGGTCGGAACCGGCGATGGTGGTCGGCATAGCCCCAGCCACCAGCCAGATGCCGTACTCTCGCGCCCATTCCACCAGTTGTTGCTGGATGGGCGCGGCTCCGCCCAGATCGGAGCTGGGATTGGAGCCGATTGCCTCGGCACCATCCAGATAGCCCTGTCGTTCGCCAAACAGGGCAAAGTTCTCAGGCAACAGCACCAGTAGCGGCCGCTCTTTGGGCAAGGCAGCCAGCTCGGCGGCGATCTGCTCCCGGTTATCCTGCCAGTGACGGCCAGATACCAGCTGTATTGCGGCTAACCACATGACTCTCTCCTTGTCACTGTTGCAACATTCAGATGCAGACCGCATCCCCGGGTTGCAGGGTGTAATCCAGCACAATGATACGTTCCAGCACCGGGCGGAAGATGGCCTTGAGAGCATCATGATCCGGGTGGGGCAGATAGCGCTGGCGGGCCGCTTCATCGGCGAAGGTCATCAGCACGCTGTGGGTAAACCCCTCGGCCCGCCCCTCCGGGCTGTCATCACGGCCCCACTCGACGGCGGTGACGCCGCTGACCTGATGGGGAATGGCCAGAAAGGCGGCTCGCACAGCCTCGATCTGGTCAGGCAAGGTGCCTTGTTTGAAGGCGATCAGCAGGATATGTCGGATCATGGCTCACTCCTTGTGATGGTGCAGGTCAGGGCTGGTTCGGGCTACCCGGTTGCGGATTCAGCAGAAAGGGAGTGCTCTTGGCCGCAGGCAGCTTGGGCGCCACGGCATCGACCGCCTCTTTCTGCTGCTGGTTGAGCTTGATGCGAGCGCGATCCCGGCCAGCTTCGATCAGCTTGGGATCGTCGAGCGGGCCCGAGATGCGAAAATCGATGCGGGTCACCACATCCACCACCGGCTCCAGCAGCTTGGAGAGGGCCAGCACATAAAGACCGGTCACCGGCGTGATGGAGAAGGCGGCTACCACCGGCAGCGTGCCCCCCAGATTGGGGGAGAAGCTCAGCTCGTAATCGAGCCGCCAGCGCACCAGATCGGCAATCCCCTCGCCGCGCAAATTGCCGGCGGCCCCTTTCATGAAGAAGTCCTGATTATCCACCACCCCCTGCTTGATCTTGGCAGAGGCAGACATGGATTCGAAATAGAAGCCCTTGTCGAACACATCGCGAAAATCGAGGCGCAACTTGCGCAGCAAGGAATCGAGGCTGAGCAGGGAGAGCAGCCGCGCGCCTTTGTCGTTAACCTCGCGCAGGGTGCCGCCTTCCAGCTGATAGTTGGCACTGCCCCCCAGGGTTGGCAGGTTCGGGCGGTAGGGCACATCCTGCCAGTTGAGATCAAAGGCGAGGGAGCCGGGCGCATCACCGATGGGCGAGGTGTAGCCGAGCCGCTTGAGCAGCAGCTCGCTGTTCTTGCTGGTCAGCTTGCCACGGGCGCGGGTCTCCATCCGGTTGCCATCGGCCAGCCAGTCGACGCTGCCGGTGAGTTGGCTGCCCGCCAGCCGGATATCCAGATCTTTGAGGGTCACCTTGTTGGCCCCCGGCAGCAGCTCGCCTTTCACTTCGCCAAGCGGCAACTCGCCAAAACGGCAATCGACGCAGCTCACCTTCAACCAGGGGATGGAGGCCATGATGGCGTTATCCTGTTTGGCGTCGGGATCCGGGCTCAACTCTTCGCTTTTGCCGGACCAGTAGATACGGGCAAACTTGGCGTCGACCGGGCGGTTGGCCACCACAGGAATGCGGATCACCCCCATCACATCGGGACTGTCGAGCATCACCTCGGTCGCCTGATTGACCGGCCCCACCGTGAAGTGAGTCGCCTTGATGGTGGCGCTGCCGATATTCGCTCGCGCCAGCCGGCCATCCACCCACCACTCCTGCGGCAGGAAAGAGGGGCCAACCACAGCAGTGCCGGTCGGCACATTGCCGGAGGGCAGCCACTGCTTGAGTCGGGCCAGCCAGCCGCCGACATCAGCCTCCTGCTGGTTGATGGCGAGCAGCATGGGGACATCGCGCAGTACCCGCGCGCCCGGCTGACCCACATCGATCCGCACCCGGCTCAGATAGGGCACACCTTCGCCGTAAACCAATCTGGTCTGCATATCGACATCCGCCCCCAGCACGGCACGAATATCGGCACTGCCATCTCGGCCACGAGCGATCACGGTGAGCGGCAGGCGGCTGCCACTGCTCTTGGCCAGTGGCGAAGGGAGATCGAGCGCCATCCCCTGCAAGGTGGAGTCGAGGCCCAGCTGGAAGCTGAACGGCTTGTCATCGGGCAAGGTCAGCCCCAGCTTGCCGCCCCAGTTGCTGCGGCCGTTGAGGATGCCGTATGAGGAGATGGCAGCGGGCTGGCGCCGGCTATCCCACTGGCCTTTGAAATCGAGGTCGACCTGATAGCGGTCAGGATGCTGGCGCCCCTGATAGTTGAGAGTGAGCGGCTGATTCCACAGGGTCGCCTTGAGGTTGCTGAAGCGGGTCTGCTCGTTGTCATATTCGAGCCGCCCCTGCACCTTCTCCAGCGGCAGATCCAGACTGGCGACCCGCACCTTGTTGTTGTTGAAGGTGGCATCGCCGCTCGCCTTCACCTCGCTCTCGCCGTCGAGGGGGATATCGAGCTTGAGCGCCCCCTTGAGCGGGCCACGCACCTCGATCTCCTCCAGCGCCTGCCCCACCGAACTGCCCAACGGGGAGTCCTGCAGATAGTCGCTGATGGCCTTGCCCTCCCCCTGTACCTGCGCATCCACGTAAAGATGGCCACCCGGTGCGAGATCGGGGATCCAGGCATGCACCGAATCGGAGCTCGCCTTGCCCAGTTTGGTAGAGCGGCTGCGCATATCGAGGCTGGCATTCTGGAACAAGAGATCGATCTGCAGGTCGGTAAGTGGTTGCCAACCGGGGAAGAACTCGTAGGTCGCCTGCTCCAGCGGCACCGCGACCTGGAAGATACCCTCACCCTTCTCGTAGGGGAAATCCCTGAACTCGCCATACCAGAGCAGGTCGGCCCCCTTGGCCCTGCCCCCCTTGATGGCACCACTGAGGTAATCAACCAGCTCCTTGTCCATCACCTGCAGCGGGAAGTAGCGATAGGCATGACCCGCATTCTTTACATCGATGCGGCCGGTCAGCGCGAGGAAAGGGTGCTCGAACAGATCGAGGCGAAAGCGGCTGGCCAGGGTCAGATCCGGGTTATCCAGCGCGATATCCTGCCCGTAGATCACCCAGCCTTGCGTCTCGCGCCACCAGTCGAGACGGGCCGAGAAGCTGTCGACCGGGATCGGCTCCTTGAAGTGGCGGGCCGGATCCAGCGTGTCTTTGGCCAGCGCCAGTCTGGCACTGCCTCCCGTAGGGGTCAGCCAGAACTCGCCGTTGAGATCCTGCATCCCGGGTACATCCTGCCACGCCTTGAGGCGCACCTTGCTGAAACGACCACTGATGGAGAGATCCTGCCAATTGGCGTTGGCCAGCAGGGTGAGATCCTGCACCGAGCCCTGCGGATTGGTCTGGCGCAGGGTCTCGCAGAGCGTCGGGTAGAGCGCCGAGACCAGCTGACTCATCTGGGTAATCTTGTCGAACTCTATGCTGGGCAGATAGCCCTGCACCCGATCCCCGATCCGCTCCAGCTGCAAGCGGCTCTGCAACCAGGGCTTGCCGTCCAGCTTGAAGGTGACGTTGTGGCTCGCCAGTTGCCAGTCGGTGCCGTCCCGGCGTAGCTGGATCTTGCCGCCATCGAGGCCGAAACGGTGCATATCCCCGTTCTTGGGATCCTTCCAGATCAGGTAGTTGGATCCGAATGCCAGCAGGGTGTTGCCCAGCTGACCGTTGGCGAAATCACTCCAGAGCTGAAAGTCGAGCAGGCCGGTGATGGTCGGCTCGCCAGCGTGGATCCGCGCCAGCATGGGGCTGATATCGAGGCGGTTGGCGCCAAGATAGAGCTGTCCCTTGAGGCGATCGAGACGCGCTTCCGGAGCTTCAACATCGAGGATCAGGTCAAGGGTGCTCTCGCCCACCCCGTTGATGAGATAGGCCTTGCCGACTCCCTGATGGCGCTTGCCACGGTTCTGCCAGCGCAGATGGGCGATATCGAGTGCCCGCATGTCGCCGAGCGCAGTAGTGACGCTGAGGCGGGTATCGTGCACATCGAAGGTGGAGAGCTGGGTCAGCAGAAAGCGCAGCAGGGCACCCTGCTGGGGATCGTCGGATGGGCTGTCGTCAGCCGGTTGGCTGAAGTCGAGAGTAATATCGCCATCGCTCAGGATCAGCTCGCCAAAGACCGGCTTGAGCTGGTTGAGGGTGCGCCAGAAGTCGAGATGAACCCAGGCCTTGCCGAGCTTGATGGTATAGCGCCTGGAGTCGGGGGCGACGGCGAGCTGTTGCAGCTCGAGGGCCGGGCCGGACTGTGTCCAGCTCAGCCCAATCTGATCAAGGCTGACCTTGATTTGCGAATCCCCGAGCAGAGAGTTGATAAGGCTCTCCCGGTACTGATTCAGCAAAGGGCCTCCGACCCGTACCAGCGTGACCAGCATGGCCAGCAGTACGAACAGAACCCCCAGGGCCAACCAGCCCCGACTCAGCCAGCGATAGACCAATTACATCATCACCACGTCGAACTGCTCCTGACCACAGAGGGGTTCGCTCACCACCCGCACCTGCTTGCCGATGAATACTTCCAGCTCTGCCAGACTGTGGGACTCCTCGCCATGGAGATAATCGGCCACCGCAGGCGCGGCGTAGACGGTGAACTGATCCGCATCGTAGGCGCGATTGACCCGGATGATCTCCCGCAGGATCTCGAAACAGACCGACTCCACCGTCTTGACCCGGCCGCGCCCCTTGCACTCGGGGCACTCGGAACAGAGCACATGCTCCAGACTCTCGCGGGTGCGCTTGCGGGTCATCTCCACCAGACCGAGCTGGGAGAAGCCGTTGACGTTGGTCTTGGCTCTGTCCTTGGACAACGCCTGCTCCAGACTGTGCAGCACCCGACGGCGGTGATCCTCGGACTGCATGTCGATGAAGTCGATGATGATGATGCCGCCAAGATTGCGCAGGCGCAGGTGACGGGCGATGGCCGCCGTCGCCTCGACGTTGGTGTTGAAGATGGTCTCTTCCAGATTGCGGTGACCGACGAAGGCGCCGGTGTTGATATCCACCGTGGTCATGGCTTCGGTCTGGTCGATGATGAGGTAGCCGCCGGATTTCAGCTCTACCTTGCGCTCCAGCGCCCGCTGGATCTCGTTCTCCACGTCGTAGAGATCGAAGATGGGCGACTCGCCGGGGTAGTACTCCAGCTTGCTGGCCAGCTCCGGCACGTACTCCTCGGTGAAGCGCTTGAGCTGATCGAAGCTCTGGCGGGAGTCAACGCGGATCTTGTCGAGCTCGGCACCGACGAAGTCGCGCACTACCCGGAATGCCAGGCTGGGATCCTCGTAGAGGATCTTGCAGGGGGGATACTTCTGCTTGCGCTCGAGGATCTTGCGCCATAGCCGTTTCAGGAAGGCGGCATCCTGCTCCAGCTCCTGCTCCCCCACCCCTTCGGCGGCGGTGCGGATGATGTAGCCGCCCAGCTCATCCACATAGCCGGCCACGGTACGCTTGAGACGCTCGCGCTCGGCTTCGGACTCGATACGCTGGGAGACGCCGACGTGGGCACTGCCCGGCATAAAGACCAGATAGCGGGATGGCAGGGTGATGTCGGTGGTCAGACGGGCCCCCTTGGTGCCAAGCGGATCTTTCACCACCTGCACCATGATGTCCTGCCCCTGACGCACCAGCTCGGCGATGTTGCCGACCTGGAACTGCTCCTTCTCCTTCACCGCCACGCACTCGGTGTGGGGGACGATATCGGAGGCATGCAAAAAGGCCGCCTTGTCCATGCCGATATCGACGAAGGCCGCCTGCATGCCCGGGAGTACCCGGCTGATCTTGCCTTTGTAGATGTTGCCGACAATGCCGCGCTTGGCCTGACGCTCTACGTGCACTTCCTGCAGCAGACCGTTTTCGACCAGAGCGACCCGGGTTTCGGAGGGGGTAACGTTAACCAGCAGTTCTACCGACATAAGTAACCTTGCCTGTTCCAGTTTTGAATTCTTATACAGCCAATCCGGTACAACGCGCGCAAGGACGAACGCAGCAGCACAGCTGACGGGAAATTACCTGAGCTGTTCCAGATGATGCTTGATCAGCAGATCCGTTTCCAGCAGGGGCAGGCCGACCACGGCGCTGTAGCTCCCCTCGATACGGCTGACGAACTTGCCAGCAATACCCTGAATGCCGTAGGCCCCGGCCTTGTCACAGGGCTCACCGGTCTGCCAGTAGGCCTCGATTTCGGCCTCGTCCAGCTTGCGAAATGCCACGTTGGTGGTGACCAGGCGCACGTCACAACGATCCTTGCTGGCCAGCGCCACCGCCGTCATCACCTGATGTACCTTGCCGGAGAGCGCCTCCAGCATGTCTTTCGCATCGAGCAGATCGGACGGTTTCTCCAGCACTCTGTCGCCCAGCACCACTATGGTATCGGCGCCCAGCACCGGCAATGCGTCAGGTGCGATGGCCACACCGGCCATCGCCTTGTCGCGGGCGAGGCGGCAGACATAATCCTGCGCCTTTTCACCCTCTTCCCGCTGCTCGGGCACATCGAGTTTCAACACCTCGAAGCGGTAACCAAGCTGGGTCAGCAGTTCGCGACGACGGGGGGAACCCGACGCAAGATAGAGTTGCAGTTCGTTGTTTTTGCTCATATTTACCTGATATTGAAGCGGCGCCGCACTTTGCGCAACACCAGAAACACCCAGGGCCATATTAGCATCGTCGTCAACGTCGACCAAAAGTAGGCGAAGTTGAGGCTGGCCCGGCTAAACAGGTGCTCGGCCCAGAAGACCGTCAGTTTGCCCACCAGCGAGAGGCAGCCGATGATCAGCGCCTGCTGCCAGAGGGAGAAGTTGCGGATCTTCTGAAACTGGAATGCCGCCAGATAGGTGGTGATGGCCATCGCCATGGCGCGCACGCCGAGGGTGCTGCCAAGCAGCACATCCAGCAGCAGACCGGCCACCCAGGCGGTACCAACGTTGGTCCGGTGCGGCAACGCCAGTGCCCAGTAGATGAGCACCATGGCCAGCCAGTCCGGACGGAATGGATCAAATTCAAAGGGAAGCGGCAGGATCGACAGGCTTAAAGCCAGCAGGATCGAGATCCAGATCCAGATCCTGCCACTGGCGGGTTGCAGCATCAGCGAGTTGCTCCTGCGGCGGACGCAGCGGCAGCAGGGGCCGGGCGTTCGCCATCCTTGTCATTTACCTCGGGCTTCTTGTCGGTCCACAGCAGCAGCAGATAGCGCAACCGATCCAGCTCGACCAGCGGTTTGGCCTCGATCTGGGCGAAGGGCTTACCCTCCACATACTCGGAACGAGTCACGGTCGCCACCGGATAACCTTCCGGGAAGCGGCCGCCAAGACCTGAGGTGACCAGCAGATCACCCACCTGAATATCGGTGTTGCGCGGCAGGTTGCGCAGCTCCAGCTTGTCGAGCTCGCCACTGCCGGAAGCGATGGCGCGCAAATCGTTGCGCAGCACCCGCACCGGAATGCCGTGGCTGGAGTCGGTGATCAGCAGCACGCGACTGGTGGTGGAGCCCACATGGAGCACCTGACCAATCACACCCTGATCGTTGATCACAGCCTGACCGTTGTAGACGCCATCCAGCGCCCCCTTGTTGATCAGCACCTGATGGCTGAAGGGGTCGGAGTCCACCGACAGCAGCTCGGCCACCATCTTGCGGGACTCTTTGTGTACCGGCGAACCGAGCAGCTCACGCAGCCGCTGGTTCTCGTGCTCCAGCTGATCCATTTTGAGCAGGCGGGCGCGCAGGGTGAACAGCTGCTGCTCCTGCTGCTTGGTCTGCTCGATGAGATCGGCGCGGGTCTGCACCTGGGTCGACATGGTGTCGAGCAGGGTGCCGGGCGCATTGGCCATGTACTGCAACGGACTGACTAACGAACTGAGGTAGACGCGGACGTGGCTGAACACACCGAAGCGAGAATCCGCGACGATGGCAGCAATGGAGATGATGACGGCGAGAAACAACCGTAACTGAAGCGAAGGGCCTCTACCAAAAATGGGTTTCATGGGTCGTCAAAAAAGAGCCGGCACGCTGGCCGGCTTTGGGTCTTATTCGTAGTGGAACAGATCGCCACCGTGCATATCGATCAGCTCCAGCGCCTTGCCGCCGCCACGGGCCACACAGGTGAGGGGATCTTCGGCAACGACGACAGGGATACCGGTCTCTTCCATCAGCAGACGGTCGATATCTTTCAGCAGCGCACCACCACCTGTCAGCACCATGCCGCGCTCGGAGATGTCGGAAGCCAGTTCCGGCGGAGACTGCTCCAGCGCCACCATCACGGCAGCCACGATACCGGACAGCGGCTCTTGCAGCGCTTCCAGGATCTCGTTGGAGTTGAGGGTAAAGCTGCGCGGTACACCTTCAGCCAGGTTGCGACCACGGACTTCGATCTCGCGCACCTCTTCGCCCGGGTAGGCGGAACCGATCTCGTGCTTGATGCGCTCGGCAGTAGCTTCACCGATCAGGCTGCCGTAGTTGCGACGGACGTAGCTGATGATCGCTTCGTCAAACTTGTCGCCACCGATACGGACAGACTGGGAGTAAACCACACCGTTCAGGGAGATGATGGCCACTTCGGTAGTACCACCACCGATATCAACCACCATGGAACCGGTCGCTTCGGAGACCGGCAAGCCGGCACCGATGGCAGCGGCCATAGGCTCGTCGATCAGGTAAACCTCGCGGGCACCGGCACCCAGAGCGGATTCCTTGATGGCGCGACGCTCAACCTGAGTGGAGCCACACGGTACACACACCAGCACACGTGGGCTGGGGCGGAAATAGTTGTTGTCGTGAACCTGCTTGATGAAGTGCTGCAGCATCTTCTCGGTCACGTAAAAATCGGCAATCACGCCGTCTTTCATCGGGCGGATCGCGGAGATGTTGCCCGGGGTACGGCCCAGCATCTGCTTGGCGGCATGACCGACAGCAGCGACCGATTTGGCGTTCCCGCGCTCTTGGCGAATGGCGACAACTGAGGGTTCGTTAAGGACGATCCCTTGATCTTTTACATAGATCAGGGTGTTGGCAGTTCCCAAATCGATCGACAGATCGTTGGAAAAGACGCCTCTGAGCTTTTTGAACATGGCTACGGGAAATCCTAAGAATTTGGAGGTGCAGAAAACCGGCTAACTTTACCAATGCCCACCCCAATGGGCAAGCGCTCAAACTGTCGCCAATCAATCAAGCGCGACAAAAGTGCGAGTCATTACTCACTTGCTCAGGCTTGCCAGCCCTCATAAACAGGGTGTGGGGGGGAGAAGATGCTCCTCACCCCCTGTTGTGGCACTTCAACGCAATATTTCACGGCGATAGATAATTCTGTCATTACCGCGGGTCGAACCGAAGATAGCCTCCCCTTGCAGGGTCAGCGGATCAGAGAGCCAGAGCGGTGATGAGGGTTGCTTCGCCAGGTCCACCTTGTAGGGAATACGTACTGCGATCCCGGGTCTGGCAAACTGGAACAGGATCTCGCCATCTTTTGCCATACCCGACATAGCACCGGGAGGTGTGCTGCCCAGCCCCAGCTTGATGGGTAACCCCACACCCAGATTCAGACTACTGCTTGCCGCATCAAACGAGTGACTTGGATTGAGGAACGCAATCCCCTGACCAGCAAGGGATAGCTGAGTGCACTGATCCAGCTTGTTTAACACCCAGTTGCCCGCTTCGTAATATTGCAGCTGCAACGGCACCGCCAAATCTGCCGACGCCAAACCGGCCTGAGTACCGGCAAACAAGCGCCCAAAATAGGCCTGCATTGGCACGCTATCGATCAATCTTGCATTGCAAGCAGCCCCGCTACAATTGCCAACTACTGCATCGTTGAAGTCAGGCGTAGCGATCAAGGTATTGCCGCCGTCGTTGTCGTTCATATAGAGGCCGAACAGCAGCGACTTATAGGGACCATCCGGCTGGGTATCAGAAAGACGAGCCAACGACGTGGTGCCGTTATTCAACACCGCCTTACCGTTGGCCCATGGCAGCGAAGCAAGGCTGGTCAGCCGGCTCGCCAGAGATTTGCCGTCCTTGTTGTTGGCGACGGAAATATAGGCACTGCCCTTGGCGAAGGCGCCAGTATAGTTCTGGGTCTGTCCCCCGGACTGGTTGCGAGCCCGCACATCCAGCGTCACCCCAAAAGGTTGCCCCATGTAGGAGAAGACGTTGCAGGCCGGCATTATGTCGCCACTGACCAGATTGAAGTCGGTCGGCACAAAACGCCCCAGTGGCGCGCTCTGGGCTGAAGGGATGGTATAACCGAAGTAACCATTGGCTGGCGGGGTTGCCGTCATGCTGAATACCCCAACCTCGTTCACCGTCTGGTTGACGGTGTTGATACTGTTGGTTGCCGCCGCATGGTTATAGGTTGCGGTTCCTACCGTGGCATTGGTACCAGGTGTTGGCGCAACCAGGGTAGTGCCAAGGGCAATACCATTCAGGACAAAGTTGGGAGTGGCCTGATTCCCCGTACAGAGATCGTTGTCACTACCTGACTCCCAGGCCATAGCCTGGATCTGGATCGGGAAAGTCGCCCCCGTCTTTCGGAAAACCGGGCAGCTTGCGTAATTGCCGGAACAGCTACCACTGGAGCTGGTGATACAGAGCCCCACCGGCCGAGCCACAAACTGATCCGATCCTGTCATGATCAGGCCGGCTTCATTGCCACTACCGTCATAGCGGGCATCCAGCTGCACCTGACCGGCATCGGGATACGCGACCGTTATGGAAGATTGCCCCTGAGCATCAAAAGCGAGAGAGAGGGGGGTTGCAGCGCCCTGACTGGCACCAATCGTACTGCCGTTGACGCTCATCTGGCTGTTATAGGGGTTATTGGCAGGGGTGATATAGCTGCTCCAGAACTTGACGCTCTTGGTCTGACTGGCAAAGCCCGGCACGCACTGCTTGGTCACATCGCTTTTTTTGACCGCCTTGATGGTGACCGTCTGTGGCTGATTGGAATAGGTATCAGGCACATCGAAGAAGAAGCCGCTGTCGGCAAAACTCAGAGTGCAGGCCGCCGAGCTGAGTGTACCGCTACCCGCTTTACAGAGTGTGGTACTGAAAGGCTTGGTCGTTGGCGAAGAGCCGGATACCCCTATGGTCACCGAACTGGCCGTATTGTTGCGCAGTTGCACCGTTGTCGTGCCGCCGGTAAAAGTAACCGTATTGCCACCTATCCAACCATTGCTGGCAGAAGTGGGAGTAAGACTCAGAGTCGCGGTCACCGGGTCTGTGATTAGCGTGGTACAAGCTGGATTGGCGCACGCCTTGATCGTCACAGTTTCAGGATTGCAGGTCAGTGCCTGACCTGAGTGATAGAGCTCGAAGTGGTCAATCTGCACACCGACGGGATTGGAGCGCAAAGCACAAATCTGAACGTTATCGAGCTCGTGTATATTCGTCGATCCACCTGTGGAGCCTGTAAGGGAAAGCAGGAAATCATTGGGCACCTGAGATTGACCGCTCAGGCTCTGGGCATTGAACCAGTCGATCAGTGTGACGTAACCGCTACCGGTATCCCGTTCCACTTTGACCAACGACTGCCCGGTAATGCGGGAATCGATTGTGAGCTGGTACTTGTGATTGGAACCGCCATTGCCATCAACCGTCGGGCTCAGACAGTTACTGAAGGTGTTGGTTGTCCCATTGTTGCAGGCGCCTCTGAGATAGTTGTAACCACTGGTTCCGGAACCAGAGCCCCTAATGGCGACCGACTGTCGCCGCTGCCCGACGTTGGTCGTGCCGCCCTCGCCCGAATAGTTACCGAACTCGTCGAAGCCAATCCCCAACCAACCTCCGGCAAAGCCGGAGATACCTGGCTTGAAACCATAGCCAAGCGGACCACCAAATGCTCCAGGCTGCGGTGTCACTGTCGCATCGGATAGCACTACCGCCATCCCATCAGCCCCGTTGCCGCCGTATGCATAGTGGTTAAAGGAGATAGTCACCAGATTGCTCGCAGCAGGAAATAGGCGCTGATAGGTCGTCGAGGTAGCCTGATTGCCTACAGCCTGAGTGATACGCAAGCGACCACTGACAATTGAGGGAGTGAAGGAGCCGCTGCTGGTTTTCACCACCCAGTCGCTGCTCAGGGTACCGGACGAGAAGTTATCGCTAAAGCAGGTCAGTGACGGGGTAAACGCCTGATCATTAATGGCGCTGCTACTGGCCATGGTCAGGGAGCGGCTGGTGGCACGTCCATTGATGACCGAGGTGTTGTTCATCACCAGAGAAGCATCTGAATAGACATAGCCATTGAGCAAAGTATCGCTGTTGAGCGTGATGTCCTGATAACCGAAAAGCAGCAAGGACCCCATGCTGGAGCGATTCAAAACGGCGCCATTGAGCTGTGCAGACTGATTGACGAAGATCCGCACATCACCCTGTATCTCGATCTCGGCCCCCTGATTGAGGATCAGCTGATCGATCCAGTAATCCCCGCTTGGCAGCACCAGCTTGGCGCCGCTACCCGCTTCCAGTTTCTGGATCCGGTAATCGCTACGGGCAGAGGAGAAGGTGACGGTACAACTGTTATAGAGAGATAGATTGGAAAACTGGTACTGGCTCGCACTACCCAGGTTGATACTTTGCCCGGCAGTGCAAAAAGAGATGCCGCCACTGCTGCCATTACCGGTTAGAAAGGAATTCGCGCCATTTGTAGAAAGGCCTTGAATAGTATTAGTTGCAATAGTGCATAATCTTCTGCTGCCATTGGCATTATCACAGCTATCAGTGGGCATGCCGGAACCTTGATTGGAATAGCAGAAGTTGAGAGAGCTACCTCCAGTTCCGGTTATCTTGGCGCTGTTATTCATGGTTAAAGTGGAATAATTATTTCCCCACCAGCCACACCAACCATTACCAGCCCCACCATGTCCTTGCACAACCGCAGGAAAATAGGTTGAGTTGTTGATAGTCTGAAACGCCCCGGCCGCGCTACTGAATATCCAGAAGACCAGCATCAACCAAACCTTGCGCATCAGGGTGTACCTCCATCAAAAGCTTCCACCATCACGGTTCTGCTCACCATAAAATCAGGGCTATCCGAGGTGAGGTCACTTGTTCCGCATGTACCAACACTCTCCAGTCTATAGCCGTTGGTCACGGTTCCGTTGTAAGTTACCGGCACACTGCCGCAACGCACCACAGCCTGACACCCCGCAAGCCCGGGGTTGGCGGTAAAGTTGACTGAAGTGGTTGCCGGGCACAACGCGGGAGGAGCCGGCTGGGCGAGAGTACGATTGGGAAACAACCGATAGAGCGCCACTTCCAGCCCACTCTGTGCCGCCAGCAGGGCCCGCACACTGCGCACCTCCACGGTATTTTTCTCGCCGCTGTCGACCAGAAAACGGCCCATGGCCGCAGCCAGCAGTGCCATGACCACAATGACGAAGAGCGCGATCATCAGGGCGCTCCCCTGTATAGCTCTGGGCGGGCGCGAATCAAGGGACATTGAGCACCTCGATCTTGTGGTTGAACGTGACCGACTCCCCCTTGCGCTCGAATACGAAGCGCATGCCAAACTCCCCTTCCGCGTTGAAGGCTGAGGTTTCCCGATAGAAATTGCCGGAAGCAAGAGAATCGGCCATCAACACGCCGGTGGCAGGCAAGGATGCACTGATGGCAGCACTTGCCCGGGTGATCGTGCTGCCCTCCACGCAATAGCGAACCTGCTGATTGGCAAAATAAACCCGGCTCCCCGGCGAAAGGCCAGCCAGACTCTCGGCACTGGTATAGCGGATGGATTGTGCACCGGATACCGGAGTCTGCACTGCTGTGACGTTGGCCACGCAGCGCCCGTAATCACAACCACTGCTCAGGGAACTCGCACTGGAATTGGGTAACGGAAAGACCACCATCAGATCACCGACTTTGACTGCAGTCGCATCAGTGCTCAGGGGATCCGTCGCAGCGGCAGGCGTTGCCATCACCAGCTCCAGCGTGGAGCTGCTACCAGATACCGTTTTGTTCAGGGCAAGGTAGCGGCTGGAGGTGCTGATGGGCCAGAAACGCAGGCAGACACCGGAATCAACCCAGAGGCCGCCCGCAGTCTCGATCCGCTCAGAACCGGGTACCGCATTGCGCAACTCGCGGTTTAGCCGCTCCATAGCGAAACGGGCATCGCTCATCAGCTGCTCACGACTGCTGGCATCGCCGTAGATCTGGGTACCAATACCGATAAACTGGCTGGTAAAGGTCGCCATTATCCCGAGCAGCAAAATTACCATCACCAGCTCGACCAGAGTAAAACCGCTGGCTGAGCGCAAAGCGGTAGGGACAGTGCTATGGCTCCGTTGGATAACTCTGCCCATCAGTAATTCCCCCGATAGAAGGAGAAATCGAGCACGCTCTGATTGGGCAGGCGAACCTGCAAATCGATGCGCTTGCCTACCGAGCAGGGTGCCGTACAGTTCTTGAAGGTACCATCGCTGAAATCAACGGCACTGACAGCGATTTTGACCTGATAGTTGCGATACTCAGCGCTGCCGATACCTGACGAAGTCTGGGTAAACCAGCTGGCATCCCGCCAGTTGCCTGCCGTATCGAAGTCATCCACATCGTTGTAGGCGTAGGGGGCTGGCTCACCATCAGAACCATAACTGCCTGAACAGGGTGCAATCGTCACACCGGCAACCTGTTCGCCACAGCGATAACGCCCGCCATTATGATCCGACTGCTCATCAAACGACTTTTGCAGGATCTCGCCAGTCAGGCGCTGGGCCAACTGGGCGGCACGCACCTGCTGCACCGGATCAACCGCCTGCGGCGCCTGATTGATGAGTAAACCGAGAATGCCGGTCAGCGCCACCGCCAGCAGCACTATGCCGACGATCAGCTCGATCAGGGTAAAACCGCGTTCAGGGGTTCTCATGGATATAGCCCTCTGACTCGATCCTGATTGCCCCCGTCTCGCGACCATCGCTTACCTGCAGGGTACATCCCGCACTGCAAACCCCGATTGGTCGTCCCATCTGATCGAAACGGAGCACAAAGCTGCTGTTGTTATTGAGGGAGATAGTCATACCGGCAGAAGGGGTGACCGGACGACCACGGGTGCGTTGATTGCCACTCCAGCTGGCAATGGCGCCAGGTGCGGGACAAACTGCGCCGGCAACAGCCTGGGTAATATGAGCAAAACTGGATGCATCGACCACCAGCTGGGTGCAGCGGTTGGCAGGCTCATGCATATTGACTGTCTGCACCAAGCGCAGCCGGGTCAGCAACTCATCACGCAAACTTTGAGTTTCAAAGCCGCCTTTGCCCAGCCATTTGGGCACGGCAAAGGCGGCCAGAATCCCGAGTAATAGGATGACAATAACTAATTCAATAAGGGTAAAACCATGTCTGCCAATTAATCCTTGTCGCATGCCACAATTACCCATTTGAAGAAGGCTGAGAGCAAACTCTCAGCCTTCAGTATCATCTTGTTAATTACAAGCGTTCGTGACTGCAGATGGAACCGCAGTTGAAGTAGCTTCGGTATAAGTTACATAGCAAGTTGCCGAACTGGTAGATACTCCGTTCGGGAAAATCTTGATGGATGCAGGGTTAGAACCTGTCGGGGCTGCAAACACCCAATCATTTGCGTTCAGCTCAACAACGGCGGACAAAGCAGCTGAAGTCGCAACAGGGTAGCCAAACAGAGTCGAAACTGTCTTGCCATTGCCCAGATCCAAGGTATAAGCAGTACTTTCTTTATCTTTGCCTTTAAGCACAGCCTTGCTGTAAACCATGGCGCCAGCCGAGCTCAAGGATCCTTCAACCCCTTTCAAAGTGGACGTTCTTGCATCATCCTGCAGATTCAGGAACTTGGGCGCGGCAGTCACTGCCAGAATACCCAGAATGATGATCACGATAACCAGTTCGATCAGGGTAAAACCCGCCTGTTTTTTCATTGCACTTTCCTCTGTCAATTAATGTTGGTGGTCACCTGACCGGAGGCCGGACGGTAACTGAAACTCATAAATGCATCAGTACTGCCTTGCGGATCCTGATACTTGCCATCGCTGCCCTTACTTAAACTATTGACCAGATAGTAACGGCAGACCGAATCCAGTCCATTACTGCTCACGGTGGCATAGTATTTCAGGTCATTACCACTACCGCGCACTTCACTGAAGCTGGCCGTAGCCTTGGGCGGGTTTTGCAGCAACCCCTCCCAAATTTTCAGACACCGCGCAGCCGTCAGATTGGCAGGATCCACATCGGGAGTGCCGCCAGCTGCGGTATCCATCGGATAACCCGGCGATAACTCGCCGTTGCTGATCTGGGTATCGGTCGGTGTTGTGAGATAGAAACGGGAACCGTCATAGAGTACGGTGTTGAGGCTATCCTGTTTGGCCCGACCCTCGGCTTCCCACTGGGCCCGCACCAGAGATACCCCGGTAGCAAAACCGCCGGAGACCCCCTCGACACTGGCCTTCTTCGCCTCGTCAGTCACATCGAGAAAACGGGGCAACGCCGTTACCGCCAGGATCCCCAGGATCACGATGACGATCACCAGCTCAATCAGAGAGAAACCTGCCGTCCGTTTCATCATCCCTCTCATTGGCACTCTCAGTGCCGTTGATTTCATTGTCATGCACCCTCCCCAATAGAGCCTGTATTATTTCATGCAGACTCAAAAAAATCATGCCGTTAGGCTCTATCATCGCCCTTGTTCAAGGTGATTTAATCACGCGCCCGTCAGAAAATTGATAAAAGAGCCAATAACCATCCCACCCGATGTCGCAACCACTGCCATCGGCGCGGGCCAGAAACTGCAGAGGAGGTAGATCCTCCTGCTGTTCTCCCATCAGCGCCAGCCACAGCTGCCGGCAATCAGCGGAAGGGGATTGCAGTGGCGACAGACCAAGTGGCCAGCCTCGCTCATCGAAATGCCAGCCCTGCTCACCCACATAGAGCGTCCGGGGCCGCCGCTCATCGAGCCAGAGGCCGTGCAAACGTTGTGCCCGTTCGGCAAATTGCACACCCAGCAGGGTGAGAGTGAGTTGCTGTGCCTCCTCCCGGTTGTGCTGATAAGTGCGCGCCAGCGTAGCCACGATAATCATCAGCAGGATCACCACCGCAATCCGCCGATAGCCGCCGAGCCAGCGGTCATCCTGCACTGCCTGTCTGCTCATCCAGCCCTCGACTCCCCGCGGCTACGCCAGCAAATTACTTGCCTCTTACGGCTCTCATCATGTCCCACATCGGTGTGAAGATACCCAGCGCCAGGATCAGCACCATCACAGCGACAATCCCAATCAGGATCGGCTCGATCCGCGCGGTGAGGCTCTTGAGGTCATAGTCGACCTCTCGCTCGTAATATTCAGCTGCTTCATGGAGCAGGTCATCGACTTGACCGGTCTCTTCACCCACCGCAATCATCTGCATTACCAGCGGGGTGAACAGTCCGCTGCTGCTGGCGGTGCGCAGCAGGCTCTCGCCCCGCTCGATCCCGGCCCGCATATCACGGATCCGGCCAGCCATCCAAGCGTTATCCACCGCATCAGCAACCAGCGTCAGGGCCGTATTGAGTGGTACCCCGGCTTTAAGCATCATGGAAAAACTGCGGGCAAAACGGGCCAGCAGAGAGCGCTCTATGATGGTTCCGACGATAGGCAACCTGAGTTGCCAGCGATGCCAGGTCAGCTTGCCCTTGGGGGTCGCTACCCAGCGCCGCCAGCTGACAACAATAGCAATCAGGGTGGCGAGCATCAGCCACCAGTAGTGCACAAAGAAGTGAGAGGTCGCGAGCAGGATCCGGGTCGCCAGCGGCAGCTCCACCCCGAATTTGGCAAACATGCCGGCAAAGACCGGTATCACCATGATATTGAGGATCACCATGGCAATGCCGATGGCGATCAGCACGAAGCTGGGATAACGCATCGCCGTCTTGATCCGCTTGCGGGTCTCCAGCTCCAGCTCGAAATAGGTGGCAAGCTGCAGGAAGGCCTCTTCCAGCTGGCCGGTGTTCTCCCCGACGTGGATAATGGCGATAAAGAGACTGCTGAATACTCTGGGGTGAGCCTGCATCGAGCTCGACAAGGGTCGGCCGTTGCCAAGATCCTCTCCCAGCGCATGGAGCGCACGTTTGAGCGGCTTGCTATGGGTGCTCTCCTCCAGCCCGGCGATGGCGCGTAAGATCGGGATCCCGGCCCGGGTCAGGGCATACATCTGGCGGCAGAAGATCACCAGCTCGTCGAGTTTGACACCACCTTCCAGCAACAGCGACCAGTTAAGCTCAGCCCCCTTGGCCTTGCCCGGCTTGAGCTCGGTAGGCATCACACCACGGCGCATCAATTGCTCGGCCGCAGCCATTTCGTTGGCCGCCTCCACCACACCGCTGGTAGCGTTGCCCTGGCTGTCGCGCCCCTTGTAGGCAAAGTTAGCCATCGCTTACCCCAAATCCTCGGCCAGCCGGAGCACCTCATCCACCGAGGTGATCCCCTCACGGGCATAATCGAGGGCAGTGAGGGCCAGCGGCCGATAGTGCTCATGCTGACGGGCCGCCTTGGCAAAACCCTCAGCGTCATTGCGGCGCAGTGCATCCATCATCGGTTGATCCAGCTCCAGCAACTCGTACACCCCGATCCGGCCCGAATAACCGGTGAAGTTGCAGCTCTGGCAACCACGCCCCTTGTGATAGGTATGCTGCCCGGGGGCCTCTCCCGAGAGCACGGTAAGCCAGGTCGTCTGTCCTTCGTCCGGCACCTTCTCCTCGACACAGTGTTCGCAGATCCGTCTCACCAGTCGCTGGGCAACAACCGCCCGCAGGGCACTGGCCACCAGATAGCCCGGAGCCCCCATATCGATCAGGCGCAGGGCACTGGTCACCGCATCGTTGGTGTGCAGGGTAGTCAACACCAGATGACCGGTGATGGCGCCGCGCAGGCCGATCTCCACCGTCTCGTTGTCGCGCATCTCGCCCACCAGCAGGATGTCCGGGTCCTGACGCAAGGTAGAACGCAGCACGTGGGAGAAGGTGAGGCCAATCTTGGGGTTGACCTGCACCTGGCTGATGCGAGGCAAACGGTACTCCACCGGGTCTTCAACCGTGATGATCTTCTGGCTCGCCTGATTGAGCTCGGAGAGGGCACCATAGAGGGTCGTAGTCTTGCCGCTACCGGTCGGGCCTGTCACCAGGATCATGCCGTGTGGCCGTTTGAGCTGACGGCGGAAACGGGTCAGGATATCGGACGGCATTCCGGTTTCGGTCAGCGAGAGGATCCCCGAGGATTGATCCAGCAGACGCATCACCACCGACTCGCCATACTGCACCGGCATGGTAGACATCCGCACGTCCACATCACGGCCGCGCACCTTCATGTTGAAACGGCCATCCTGCGGCAAGCGCTTCTCGGAGATATCGAGCCCCGCCACCAGCTTGAGACGCAGCACCAACGCCTGAGCGATACGCACCTCGTTGAGGATATTTTCATGGAGGATGCCGTCGATCCGCTGGCGAATGCGCAGCACCTTCTCGTCCGGCTCGATATGGATATCCGAGGCGCCAACCTGCACCGCGTCTTCAAACAGGGAGCGCAGCAGCTTGGCCACCGTCGCCTCCCCCTCATCATTAGCTCCCAGATTGCTGGAGCCCAGCTCGAAGCCGGAGTCCTGATACTCCTCCTGCAGCTGTTCGGCGAAGCTCTCGATTTCGCGGGTACGGCGGTAGAGACGGTCGAAATACTCCAGCAGCTGCCCTTCTCGGGCAACCGCCAGCACCATGATGCGCGGGCTTAGCAACGCAGCGATGGCATCCAGTGCACTCAGATCGGCCGGGTCCGACATGGCCACCGTCACCCGATCGTCGGTGAGATTGACCGCCAGCGCCCGGTAACGGCGCGCCTGCACCTCGGGCAACAGCGGCACCGCGGCAGCATCTATGGTGAGGTTGTTGAGATCGAAGAAGGGTACATCCAGCTGACGGGCGAGGAACTGCAGCAACTGCACCTCGCTGATAAAGCCGAGGTCGATGAGGGTGGTGCCCAGCTTGCGGCCGGTCTGACGCTGCTGCTGCAGCGCGAGCTGCAGCTGATCATCGGAGATGATCTGTTCCTGTACCAGCAGGTCGCCGAGGCGCATTTTCAGTCTGGGTTGTGCCATTGCTACTCCGATTCCTGTTGTTCTCTTCCCCCCTTGCTCCATCTGATCCGGTGATCGTCAGGGAGCAAGCTGGGCAATCCGTTGTTCCAGCCAGCTGGTGGATGCTTCACCCAAGTTGCCATGCAGCTGGGCATTGCGATAGGCATCGAGGGCACGCTGGCTGTGGCCCTGACCATCCTCGGCCACACCGAGTCCCAGCCACCAGCGCCCCTGATCGGGCTGTTGGCGCAGCAGCTTCACATAGAGATTGGCCGCCTCGACATTCTGTCCCAGCTCCTGTGCCAGTCCAGCCCAGGTGGCGTAATAGTCCAGATTGCTGGCGAGATCGGGCTGATAACCAGCCAACCAGCCCAGCGCCTGCTGCTGCAACCCCTCGCTAATGGCAAGACGGGCCAGTAGCAGGCGAAAATCGGCCTGTTGCGGATCGAGCCGGATCCCCTCCTCCAGCAGCTGGCGTGCCTCGGTCAGCCGCCCTTCTCCGTAGAGCAAGCCGGCCAGCTGTTCACGGGCGCCCTGGTTATAGGGATCGTGGGCCAGCACGTCGTAGTAGTTGTCCTGCGCATCGCGCATATTCCCCTTGGCCATGGCGGTAGTCGCCTTGCGCTCCGAGAGCGCTGCCAGCTCTTTGGGTGACAGCTCGACCGTTTCAATCTTGAGCACGCTCGGCTTGCGCGGTGCGGCGGCAGCCTGCTGCTCCGCAGCCAGCTCGGCATACAGCTCGGGCTGCAGCTCCTCATCGGTCGGCGTCCGCTGGTCAATCTCGCTGGAGGCATCGAAGGGAGCACCTTCCCCCGGCGGAGCCAGAGATGCCTCGTCTTCTGCTTCTTCCTCTGCAGATTCCGCCTGACGGGGCAGAGGCAGGGTAGCGGCCACTTCGGCCGATGCGGCTGAAGCGACCGGCTCGGCAACTCGGGCAACCGCATCGGGAGTGGCCTGCTCACTGACTACATTGGCTTGCGGCGCCACCGCACGGGTTTGCTGCCAGTAGATCCAGGTTCGCCACCCCAGGATCCCGAGCGCCAGCCCGCAGAGCAGGGTGAGCAGCAACATCCACCAACCCTGCTGGCGCGCCGGAGCGACGTAGACGGCCGCCCCTTCGGCACCTTGCTGGCGCTGCTCCAGATCTTTCAGCATCTGGTTGATCACGCTCATGACCAGACTCCATAAGCCAGGGCACATCCCAGCAATAGCAACAGCGGCCACCAGCGCCGCGGCGCAAAGCGGCTGGCATCGTCGGTATCGCGAATGGCGAGCCCTACCAGCCGGCCATCAACCTGACGAGCCCCCTGACCATAGGCCAGCATCAGGCACTTGTGCGCCAGGATGTTGATAAGCCTTGGCACCCCGCGCGAGGCGCGCCACAGCAGGCGCAAGGAGCGGCCGGCGAACAGCGGCGCACCGCGATAGCCGGAGACCTGCAATCTGTGCTCCAGATAGGCACGAGTCTCGTCAAAACTGAGTGGTCGCAGGCGATAGGAGAAGCCAATGCGCTGGCGCAGCTGACGCAGATTGGTTTTGGCCAGCCGCACATCCAGTTCGGGCTGACCAAACAGCACTATCTGCAACAGTTTGCTCGACTCGGTTTCCAGATTGCCAAACAGCCGAATGGCCTCCAGCGTCTCGTCCGGCAGAGCCTGTGCCTCGTCGATCAGAACCACCACCCGACTCCCCTGCTGATGCAGGCTGATCAGATGGCGATGGATGCGATCGGTGAGATCCAGCTCGCTCTGATCCCGCACTGACAGCCCCAGCTCCAGTGCCAGCGCGGTGCGCAGCTCGGCTGGACTGAGGTGGGGATTGGGCAGCCAAGCCAGGCGTACTGGGCACTCTTCCGAGCCCAGCTCGCTCAACAGTTTGCGGCAGAGCAGCGTCTTGCCAGTACCCACTTCGCCGGTCACCTTGATAAACCCTTCCCCCTGAGCCAGCGCCCAGTTGAGCACCTGCAGCGCCTCTTCATGAGGCGGCAGGCCGTAGTAGAAACCGGTGTTGGGGGTAAGGCTGAAGGGCGCCTCCTGCAGGCCGAAATGAGTCAGGTACATCAGTCGTTACCTGCTGCCACGGGCAAGAGGCCTCTGCGAACAAATCGCCGCAGGCCACCCGGAATAAGACTGACCGCTCGCTGAGTCATGAGTTAGCCCTTGGAGGGATACCACTTGTCGAGCAGATCGGCGGAACGCTGCAACTCGTTCTGCCAGGTTCCATCTTCCACCACAGTCGGCTTGAGCAGAATCACTAGCTCCACCTTCCTGTTACTTTCACTGCGGTTGGTAAAGGCTTCGCCCACCCAGGGGATATCGCCCAGTAACGGCACCTTGCTGACAGCCTCCTTCTTGTCGGTCTTCATCAGACCGCCGATGACAATGATGTCGCCATTTTTGGCCTGTACCACGGTATCTGACTCACGAATAGAGCTCTTGGCGAGTGGTAATTCCAGGATGTCGCTGTCAGTCACCTTGATGGTCTTGGTTTGCTCTTCGGTATCAATGACTGAGGGGTGAATATGCAGCAGCACTTTACCCTCTTCATCGATCTGTGGCGTGACATCGAGAGAGATACCCGAGAAGAAAGGAGTCAGCTCAACATTAGGCGTAGTTCGGTCACCACTCGCCGTACTCACCGTTGTAGTCGAAGCATTGGTGACAAAATATTCGTCGGTACCGACTTTAATCACCGCCTTCTGGTTATTGGTGGCGGTAACGCGCGGACTGGAGAGGGTATTCACATCGCCCTGGGTCTTGAGCAGATTGACGGTCACATCGAAGTTGCCGTCGGAAATCTTGAAGCTGGCTCCACCACCGAGCGCGGTAAAGATCTGGTTGGATGTACTGGGCAACTGAGTATTTGCCAGAGAGCCGCCAGTGGTCATCCCCTTGCCATCGGCAGTTGCAGAGAGTTTGTTCCAGTTCACTCCCTGCTCATAGCCTTCGTTAAGCGAGACTTCAAGAATCCGAGCCTCCAGAACCACCTGACGCTTGAGATGATCTTCCGACTGGCTGAGGAACTCACGTACCGCCTTGAGCTCTTTTGGATAGGCCCGCACAGTCACCAGACCCGCCTGTGGGCTAGTGATCACGGCTCGTCCATCCCCGTTGCCAATCAGCGTCTGCAGTGCATCGCGCAGATCGGTCCAGTAGTCGCTATTGCTGTCGGTCTCGATCCGGGTGCCATTGCCACTGCTGTTCGAGTTGCTCGAGTTATTTGTCGTGCTATTGGTCGTGCTGTTGCTGGATGAGCTGTCGAAATTGCTGTTGCTGCCGTTGTTGTTGTCATTGGCAGTCACCCCGCCAGTACTGACCGAGGTGCGGGAGAGGCCGCGCCGGGAGAGCATCAGATAGTTGACCGGGATGGTCTCGGTACGCAGGCCGGCAGGATAGATATGGAAAACACTCCCTTTGCGCTGCACGTCGAAGCCATACATATCGCCAACTACCGCCAGCACTTCGGGCAGGGTGACATCTTTCAGTTCGACCGAGACCAGCCCGGAGACCCCGGGATGCACCGCCACGCTATAGCGGGAGCCCTTGAACAGGGAACCGAAAAACTCCACCGCTTCCACGTCATGGGCAGCAATACGCAGCCGCTTCTCCGACATGGCAACCGGCATCTGCGGCCGGTTCAGTTGCAGCAACTCGCTCTGCACCGACTTGGGCAGCGTGGTCAGGGGGGCATTTTGCTGCTTCTGCTGCTCATTCATCGCCTGCTTGAGCGCGTCCTTGGCCTGGGTTGGCTCCGGGTGCTTGTAGGTAGTGCAGCCTGCGGCCATCATGGCCAAGGTGATCAGACAGAAACGGTGTATTTTCATGTAATTAGTGCACCCTGCAATGAAACTCGATAAACCCGGCTTACCTGCCAATGGCTAGTGCGGCTCAAACCCTGATCTTGCTGGCAAACAGTGCCACCGAATGGCGTTTTCCCGCCTTCTCCAGCACCACCGCATCGGCGTTGATGGCCACCAGCTTGTAGCCGTCCACCTGCTGCCCGACCCGATAACTCTTGCCATTGAGTACCGCCAGTGCCGGGCCATTACCCAGCATGATGCTCTGCAGCTTCGGCAAGCCGACGCTGTTCTGGCCGGTTGCACTCGCGCCAACCGCCACATCGGCCAAGGGCGCAGTGGGATCCTGCAACACTTCGACCGGCTCGGCTTGCGCCAGCAACGCAAAGAGGCAAGCTCCCAATGCAAACCATCTAGCCACGAATAAACTCCTTGCTGGTACTCAGGGTGTAGATCTCCATCTCCACCACAGCCCCCGGATAGGCTTTCACCTGATAGTCGAACTGTTTCCAGTAAAAGTGGCGAGGCAACGCCTCCAGCGCCTTGAGATATTGATATACATCGAAATAACCGCCTTCCAGCTGGAGACGGATACCGTGTTTGTAAAGATTGACCTTCTGCCCCTGCTCTCCGGCCATCAGTGGCGTCGGCTCCAGTGAACTGAGTGCCAGCATATGGAGATTGGCAGAGCGGGAGAGCAGCGCCTCCAGCACCTGCGGCATCTCGTGCGCCGGGATCAGATCGACGGTCTGGGCCTTGAGCGCCTCATCGACAGCGGCAAGATCACTATCCACCCGGGCTAGCTGTTCACGAACCCCCTGATTGGGATCCCGCTGCAGACGAGCCTGTTTGCCCAGATTCTCCAGCCCGAGGATCTCGAGATCGCGTTCGGCCGCGCTCAGGGCCATGCGATCCTGTTGCAGCCGGGTGTCGGCACCATCCAGCCAGCCATAGACGCTGGCAGCCACCAGCAACACCAGCCCGGTCAGCAGGATAAGCACCCGCTCCCGCTGGCTCAGGGCTGCAATCCGCCGGGACCACTCCTGCCATTGTGCTTTCAGGTTCATCAGGGCTTCTCCCGCGCAATGCCGCTCAACTGGAACGCAAGACGCCCCTCCTTGTCACGACTCAGGGTCAACTCGCCAAACTCCTTGCCCATCAGAGTCGGCGCCTGCTTGAATCGGTTGACCCAGGCCGGCACATCCTGACTGCGACCGGCAAAGCCGGAGAGATTGATCCGCCCTTCGAGGATCTCGATCCGTTGCAGGGAGAGATTGCTGCTGCGAATGCGGGAGAGATCGGCCATCACTCCGGCATACCCCTGCGATTTTTGCAGGGATAAGGAGCCCAGCTGGCGCAGCAGCTCCTGTCTGGCCCCCAGATCATCCTGCTTGTTGAGCAACTGCTGCTGCAGAGCCGGATCGGCCAGATGGCGCGCCAGATCGGCATCGAGTCGCTGCGCCTCGCTGCGCTTGAGCGCCAGCTCGGCATTGACCTGTGCCAGCGCCCTGCTGACACTGTGCTGCTGCCAACCGTAACCGGCGCCGACCAGCAAGATAACAAGCAGAGCAACACCCCACGCCAGCACCATCTGGTTGAGGCTGGCCCACTGCCGCTTGGGGTGAAACTCGGCGCCATAGAGGTTTATCTGACGTTTCATCAGGCATCCTCCCCGATGGCGGCAGCATAGGCCGAGAGGTATTCGACCCCGGCCAGTACCGCCTTGTTGGCCATGGCTGAGACAGCGAGGCCGAAGGTATGCTCCATGTGGCGAACCAGAGTGCCGATAAAGGGCGAGGCGACGGCAAGCTGCATCTGGCCAATCTCCGGCAGTTTGAGCTGGCCGACCAGATAATCGAACGAGCGCTGGATCTCCAGCGCCAGCGAGTCGAGCAACATGCTGTCAGGCTCCTGTTCGCCGGTCAGGGAGGCAAAGCCGCGCAACTGGCGGGAGAAACAGAGCCCCCCCTGATGGAAAACCAGCAGTTGCAGATCCTGCCCCTTCGGCTGCCAGAGCAGCATGCGCACCGCCTCATCCGCCTCATAGAGGGAGGTCAGCGCCAGCTCGTCACTGATGATGGATTGCAGGGTGGCAATGCCGTTGATCGCCTCCGCCAGTTGCTGCACCCTGCTTTTGGGCAGGCAGATGACATTGATCCGCGGTCGACCGGCGGGTGGAGTGGGCAGATCCACGTAATCCATCGCCAGCTGCAGCACCGGCTCGTTGACATAATCCTTGATGGCCCAGGGGAGCGCCCCCGCCATTTCGGCATCGGGGACGGCAGGCTTGTCGATCTGGATCTGCTGATAGAGCGGGGCGGCCAGAGCAACGCGTACCCGGGATTTGGCAAGGCCGTGGCGAGTGAATAGTTCGTTGACGGCGAGCGGCCACTCTTGCGGGCTGTTGATGGCGCGCGTAGCAAACACAGGGGGATTGCCCACAGCTGCCAGCATGATCCTGTCATTGGCCAGCAAGAGCCCCACCTGGCGGCTTGGCGTCGACCGTCTGAACAGTTGTTTCATGTAAGCCCGCCCGTCATTAGTGATTAAATGAGTGAAACATTAACATAAACAGCAGATTAGCCTCCAGACAAAAGAGGGACTCACCATTGCAAGCCAACCCTTCGCCGTCGGCGTTTGAAATCAGTGCCATTGGCCCATCACCACTGCAAGCGCTCCACCATCCCCTGCTGACCCGCTATGGCGTCGAGCTCTGGTGCAAACGGGACGATCTGATCCACCCGCTCATCTCCGGCAACAAGTGGCGCAAGCTCAAGTACCATCTGTACCATGCCCGCGAACACGGCAAATGCCACCTGCTCTCCTTTGGTGGCGCTTACTCCAATCATATCCATGCCTTGGCCGCTGCTGGCCATCAATTTGGCCTTCGCACCACAGGTATCATACGGGGCGAAAGTGACTCAGTCAGCAACTCTACCCTGAGCGATGCCAGACGCTGGGGCATGGATCTCGTTTTTGTCGATCGGCTGAGCTACCGGCGGCGGCAGGAGCCGGAATGGCTGGCTCAATTTGAAGCCGCAGACACCCTCATCGTTCCCGAAGGCGGGAGCAGTCCTCTCGCCATCCCCGGCGTGGCCGAACTGGTAACCGAGCTCCCCTTCTCGCCGGATCTCTGGGTGCTCCCCTGCGCCAGCGGCGGCACCCTGGCCGGCCTGATTGCAGGCAAGCGGGAAAGGGAGCAGATCCTCGCCATCGCCGTGCTCAAGGGAGGCAACTTTATCGCCGACGAAGTGCGCCGCCTCTACTCCGCCGCCGCCACAACCCCAGGCTGGCAGATCGCACTGGATCATCACGATGGAGGTTACGCCAGATTCAGCCCGGCGCTCTGGCAGTGGGTACAGGCCTTCAGCGCCGAAACCGGTCTGCCGCTGGAACCCATCTACAGCGGCAAGGCAATGTACGGGCTGTTTCGCGAGCTGGCTGCGGGTCGCATTGCCCCGGGCAGCAGGATCGTCTTTATCCACACCGGTGGCATGCAGGGGCTGGCCGGGCTCAGGGAGCAGGGCCGCCTCTGAGACATCAGGCTTCGGCCGGTTCCATCACCAGTCGCTCGGGCAGCGCAAACCAGGGGCCCTGCCCCGCATGTACCCCGAGGTGACGCAGCATCTTCCACTCGTCACCACTCTCGACCCCAACAGCCAATACCCGGGTCGGGGTATTGGCGCAGCCGCCCACCAGACTGCGCACTGCCATCTGGTTCACCTGGCGAGCATGGATCTCCCGCACCAGGCTGGGGTGGAGCTTGAGGAAGTTGATTTCGAACTCCTTGATGTACTGGGTGCTTACCACATCCTGGCCGGCATGATCGATGGCCAGCATGCATCCGAGCATCCGCAGGGAGCGCAGCGGTCGCTTGAGGGCTTCGAAATGGCGGGTCACCTGCGCCTCGGAAAGTTGCAGGATCAGCCGCTCGTTGGTACTGCGTGGCAGCTGGAACAGAGCGAAGAAGAGCCAGCGCTGGAAGTCGCGATGGAGCAGGCTCTGGGCGCTGAGAGCCAGACTGACCGGGCAGCTCTGGTCGGAGCGCTGACGCAGCAACGCCAGGGTCTGCTCCGCCACCAGCCGATCCAGCTGGAGCAACAGCCCCACCTTCTCCGCCATCGGCATGAAGATCCCGGCCGGCAGTGGCCGCCCCTGCTCATCCTCAAGATAGGTGAGCAACTCCTGCTGCAGCACCACCTGCCCGCGATCCTGCTGGATCGGCTGGATATAGAATTCGATGGCCTGCTCCTCAAGGCGACGGCTGAGCAGAGTACGCCAACGCACAGTGCCCTTGCTGCTCTGCTCCTCATCCAGCTGCTTTTCGTAGAGGAACCAGCCGTTGTGCCCTTGCAGGCGGGCGCTCTTGAGGGCCAGCTCCGCCTCCTCCTGTACCTTGAGCAGGGAGTCCTGCGACTGATAGCAGACGGCACCGAGATAAACCGCGGTCTCCGGATTGACCTCTTGCGGCCAGTGGAGGCGCTGCAGGCTCTTGAGCAGCTGGCTGGCACTGTCCACCATCTCGCTTTCGGACATATTGGGCAGCAGCACGGCAAACACTTGCCCGGCATAGCGGGCCTGCAGGGCGCCACTGTGCTTGCGCACGAAGGCCCCGATAGTCGCGCTTGCCTCCAGCATCAGATCATGACCCAGCAGATCGAACTGCTCGGCCTCCAGATCCTCTAGACAGGCGAGATCGATCAGCAGCACACCTCCGCTCATCACGCTCGCCTCCATGATGGCACTTTCAAGCCGGTTGTCGAAAAAGAGACGGTTGCCAATGCCGGTCATCTTGTCGACGAAAGCATTGCTGCGGATGAAGTTGTCGAAGCGGCTGCGCTCCTTGCGGGCATCCGCCAGCTCGGCCAGCAGATGGTCGAGCGCCTGACTGGCAGCAACCGGCCACTCTTCGGCGGGGTCGTGATTCAGTTTGGAGAGTTTGTCATCGAGGATCAGCTGGGCACGCTCGGCCAACAACTCGGCACCGCGTAGTTGCTGGCGCAGCCAGCGAATGGAGTACCAGAGGCCGAACACCACGATAAAGACGCCGAAGGAGATACCGGACATCGCCTTGATGGAGTACTCCGCCTCCTTGAAGGGACGCTCCAGCTTCAGATTGGCCTGCATGCCGGCCTGATGGATAAGCGCCTTGCTGTATGGCAGCAACAACTGATCATCGACCGAACGCTGCACATCGCGAAACCAGTAGACACGCTGATCGTTCTGGCGCACCTCCAGCTCGACGACGTGGGAAGCGCGCAGCAGGGTGGGCAGCCAGTGACTCATCTCGTTCATGTCATGGGAGACATCGAGCTGCTTGTCGATCACCTCGACCAGCGCATCGACCTTCTTCTGCTGCAGCTCCATCCCCAGCTCGCGAAAGCTGAACACGCCGCCAATCAGCACGGTCGCCATGGCGGCAATCACGCACAGGGTGATAAACGAGACAAGCTGTGTAGTCAGTTTCATGCGCCTTTCCGTATGCCCAGCATCATCCATGTGACCTCATGGTAGCAGCGGCGATCAGCGCCCTGCTATGGATGGAGATCCCGCTTCTGCAATTTCAAAGGGGCGAGGATACCGAAAGCGGGGGAATATTACCAAACACGGAACAAACGAAGAGAGAAGAGCGGAAAACGGCAGAAAGAAAAATGGTCCCTGAAAAGGGACCAAAAGGAACACTCATATCAAAACTAACACTCTGTGCTACTGACAAAAAACAGATACAGGAGTATTGAACACACGGTGAGTCAAACCGCGGGGCTACTCTAATGCGTTCGGATAAGTCGGGCAATTGTCATTTATGACAGGTTAACGATTGAATCTCTCCATAACCAAGATACAAAATCATTTAAAATCATTATGTTAATAATTTAATCAAGGCAACTAATAATCCCGCTTCAAATTGATTGTACTAATGCAATAAACTCAATGTTGCCCATATGGGCCCAACCATACAGCAGGTCGCCCCATGCGCACCCCATCAATACTTATCTATTTGTTATTGTTGGCTTTTCCTGTTCTTTTCGGTCAACCGATTGCGTACTGGCTGGCTGAGCCTCTTGCAGAAAGAATGCAGGAGCAGAAGATGGCCGAGATAAAGCAGGCCAACATCGAACGCTACAAAATTATTAACGAGATTCTTTCTACCCAGTTGAAACAGTTCGAGTTCAACTGCGGCGCCAGGGATATGTCGCTACTGCGCAGCCCCCGTTTTTACAACACCCATATTCGCCTGCAAGGACTGGAGCTTGGCTCGGGGCAGGTCTGCTCCAGCCTGGGGCAAGGAATCTCGATTGCCATCAGCCCACAACCTGATGACATCGCCATAGGCCCGTTCGGCCTGACCGCCACACCACCCAGCTTCAATACGGAACAAGAACTGGTGGTCTATTACAGAGCCACCAACGGCAACATTGCCTATTGGGTGCTGGACAACAGCTGGATCCACGAGATCCTTCAGACTCCCTGTGCTGACTGCTTCTATCTGGAGTTCAACCTGATCAACAAAGATTCGTACGTCCCCATGCTGCCGCGTGGAGACAAACGAATCAAACAGGAGCCAGGTCCGAACAGTATCGACTCTTATGAACCTAACACCTTGACCAAACAGACGTTGTGGGCAGGCCAGGCGCTGACACGTTATGCCAGAGCGCAGGCTGAAACCC
Source organism: Aeromonas sp. FDAARGOS 1410 (assembly GCF_019048745.1). Lineage (NCBI taxonomy): Bacteria > Pseudomonadati > Pseudomonadota > Gammaproteobacteria > Aeromonadales > Aeromonadaceae > Aeromonas > Aeromonas sp. FDAARGOS 1410. Next base: position 109,937 of record NZ_CP077401.1, read on the forward strand.
TGGCTTTATGGATTGGTGTGGCGCTGGGTATCCTGCTGGCTGGTGCCTACTGGTTGCATCGCCACTATCAGCGCTCGCTGCAAGGACTGTTGCAGATCGGTTTGAAAAATCAGGAGTTTGAACCCTTCTACCAACCGGTAGTGGATAGCCGAACCAGAGAAGTCGTTGGCTTCGAGGCGCTGCTGCGTTGGCGGCGCGGCGGTGAACTGGTTCCTCCTGGCGCCTTTATCGACTATATCGAAGAGCAGGGGCTGATCCTGCCGATAACCGCCCAATTGCTGGAGCGAGTACTCACAGACCTCTCCTCTCTGACTGCAACTCAGTGGGTCAGCGTCAATCTGGTAGCGGCCCATATCGAGCAGCCTCTGCTGCGTAACCTGCTGCAACAGCATCAGTGGCCCTCCCCCGCCCAGCTCACCTTTGAGCTGACCGAGCGCAAACCGCTGACCGATATCAAGAGTGCTACCAGCGAGATCAATGCCCTGCAAGAGCGGGGCTATCACATCAAACTGGATGACTTTGGTACCGGCTATGGCGGCTTCGCCTATCTGCAGAGCCTCGGGATCCGCCAGATCAAGATCGACAAGATGTTCGTCGACACCATTGGCACCGACGACCTCAAACGCAGCGTGCTGGATGCCATCATCGCCTTTGGCCGAGAGTCTGGGATGGAGATGATTGCCGAGGGGGTCGAGACCCGGGAGCAGGTCGACTACCTGTATCGGCAGGGAGTCTATCTGATACAGGGCTATGTCTTTGGCAAACCCATGCCGCTGCAAGAGCTGCTGCTCTGGCAACAGGCCTTCCGCCAACCCATGGCGGAAACGGCCTGACGACAGAGAAGAGAACTCTCTTTCCCGGGGGGTGCTCCGGGATCACTCACTCCGCGGCAGGATAGCGGTACTCACCGCCGCGAAAACGGGCCCAGAGGCAGTCGCCCAGATCAAAATGCCACCACTCGCCGGGATAGTTGCTGAACCCTTCCCGCCGCATCAGCCAGAACAGCAAACGGCGGTTGTCACGGATCTGCAGCCACCGCGTCTCGCTCATTCCCGCACAGGGGCGTTCGAAATAGTCGCTCTCGGCCCGCTCGCTGATATCGTCAAAGCCGGTACCAAAGTCGAGCGGCTCGCCACTCGCCAGATCGTGCAGCAGCAGATCGATGGCTCCGCCCGACAGATGGGGCGGTACCGGATAGTGACCGGGGTCAGAGGGATGGGCACAGAAACGGCGAGTCTCCTGCTCAAGCCGGGCACCATCCCAGTCGGGATTGGCTGCGGCAATTTCGCCCTTGATCCGCTCGAAGATGGCCAAAGACGTGGCGCGACTGCGAAATCCGTCGAGCAAGGTGAGCCCCAATCCCGCAGGCAGCGCGGCGGCTACCCGCGCCAGCGCTTTGGCAAGCGGCTCCCGCACCCGGATCTGCGGCTCACTGCCCGCCAGACCGAGCCGGTAATAGACGGGATCGATGCGGATCCTGGCGCTGGCGGCCACGATCACCAGCGGATCACTGGCCGAGAGCGCCGCCTGTTCGGCTGCGCTGGCCGGTTCATAGTCGTGAGAGATGGGTGGCAACAGCATCAAATGGACTCCTGATCAGAGGGGAGCCATTTCAGCAGAGCCTTGCCAACGGGGCAAGCCTGCCATCGGCACCGCCACAACCCGAGATCTGCTCCGATCCAAGCCCACGATTTACATCTGTTAACAAAATGGGCTGCCCCTCGAGGCCAAGAGCTTTTATCATAAGGGGCTGGTCAGGGTGCAACCGCCCGTTGCACATTCCATTCATCTCCCGGCCCACCGGTCGCCCCAGAAGAGAACCATTGCCTATGAAGACAGTTATCCGGCAAGAGATTGCCCTGCCCGTCGGCCTGCTCACCCTGCTCTTTTTCAAGACGCTCGGCAGCGACCTGCTGACAGAGACAACTCCGCTCGGGATCTATCTTCCTGTGTCGGCGGGGCTGCTTGCCATCGTCACCTGGGCCATCTTCTCTGTGGTGCGCCACTCCGATGCCCTCGCCATCAAGCTGGGCGAACCCTTTGGCACCCTGATCCTCACCCTCTCGGTCATCTCGCTGGAGGTGGTGATGATCTCCTCGGTCATGCTGACCGGCGAGCCCAATCCGGTGATGGCCCGCGACACCATGTTTGCCGTGGTGATGCTGGTCACCAACGGTCTGGTCGGCTTCACCCTGCTGTTTGGCGGCTGGCGCTACCACACCCAGAGCTTCAATCTGGACGGGGTCAAATCCTATCTGGTGGCCATCATCCCGCTCGCCCTGCTCTGTCTGGTGCTGCCCAACTTCACCGAAGGGGGCACGGTTGGCAGCATGTCGCGCGCCATGTCATGGATGCTCATCACCATCTCGATCCTGCTCTACGGGGTCTTCCTGCTGATCCAGACCCGCAGCCACAGCCACTTCTTTGTCGACAGCGATCACGAGGACTACGAGGAGCACCACGGCCCGCTGCAGAGCAACGTCTATCACACCCTGCTGCTGCTCGCCTATCTGGTAGTGGTGATCCTGCTGGCCAAGACCCTCGCCATCCCCATCAACTACGGGGTCAAGGTGCTGTCAGCACCGCAGGCGCTCGGCGGCTTTATCGTAGCCTGTATCGTGCTGGCCCCCGAGGCGGTTGGCGCCATCAAGGCGGCCATCAACAATCAGTTGCAGCGGGCCATGAACCTCTACTTCGGCTCGGTGCTGGCCACCATAGCCCTCACCGTTCCGGCAGTGCTCTTTATCGGCTCCATGCTGGGTCAGGAGGTGCGCCTCGGCCTCTCCGCCGCCGACATGGTGCTGCTCATCACTACGCTCATGGTGTGTAAGGTGACTTTCAGCAGCGGCCGTACCAATGTGCTGCACGGCGCCACCCATCTAGTGCTGTTCGTGGTCTATCTGTTCCTGATGTTCGAGCACCAGTGACCGACTATCGCAGAGACGAAAAGACCGCCCGATTGGGCGGTCTTTTGTTATCAGCGCCGGGATCTCACGGACACCAGTGAAGCGTATTCCCCCTCATCCCATACCCTTCTCCCGCCAGGGGAGAAGGGGGATCATGGCTTACAGGCTGGGCAGCACCCCGGCCGGGATCAGATCGTTGTAGCTGGCACGGCCCAACAGGGCGGCGGCAGCCTCGATATCGGGGGCAAAGTACCTGTCCTTGTCGTAGAAGGGGACATGAGTGCGCAGCCGCCCCTTGGCTACTTCCACCCCCTCGCTGGCCCGCAGCGGAGCACGGAAATCGAGCCCCTGCGCCGCCGCCAGCAGTTCCACCGCCAGAATGCCACGGGTGTTCTCGGCCATGTCCGCCAGCCGGCGGCCGGCGAAGGTCGCCATGGAGACATGATCCTCCTGATTAGCGGAGGTGGGCAGGCTGTCTACCGAGGCCGGATGGGCCAGGGTCTTGTTCTCGGAGGCGAGCGCCGCCGAGGTGACCTGAGCGATCATGAAGCCGGAGTTGACCCCGCCATTGTTGACCAGAAACGCCGGCAGGCCGGACATTCGCGAGTCGATCAGCAGCGCCATCCGCCGCTCGGAGAGCGAGCCTATTTCGGCGATGGCCAGCGCCAGATTATCGGCCGCAAAGGCCACCGGCTCGGCGTGGAAGTTGCCGCCGGAGATAATCTCCTCGTCATCGGCAAACACCAGCGGGTTGTCGGAGACCGAGTTGGCCTCGCACACCAGCACCTCGGCCGCCTGACGGATCTGGGTCAGGCAGGCCCCCATCACCTGCGGCTGGCAGCGCAATGAGTAGGGATCCTGCACCTTTTCGCAATTGTGATGGGACATGCCGATCTCGCTGAGATCACCGAGCAGATGGCGATAGCAGGTAGCCGCATCAATCTGGCCACGCTGACCGCGTACTACGTGAATGCGGGCATCGAACGGACGGCGGCTGCCAAGGGCCGCCTCCACGCTCATGGCACCGATGGTGATGGCTCCGGCGAACAGATCCTCGGCGTGGAACAACCCTTCCAGCGCAAAGGCGGTGCTCGCCTGGGTGCCGTTGAGCAGCGCCAGTCCCTCTTTCGGTGCCAGCGCGATGGGCTCAAGCCCGGCGATCCGCAGCGCTTCGCTCGCATCGATCTCGCGCCCGTCGTGACGAGCCTTGCCTTCGCCGATCAGCAGGCAGCTCATATGGGCCAGCGGCGCCAGATCGCCGGAAGCGCCGACGGAGCCCTTCTTCGGTACCAGCGGATAAACCTCGGCGTTGACCAGCTTCATCAGCGCCTCCAGCACCGCCAGCCGGATGCCGGAGAACCCGCGCGCCAGCGAGTTGAGCTTGAGCACCATCATCAACCGCACGGTGGCGTCATCCATATAGGTGCCGATGCCCGCAGCGTGGGAGAGCACGATGGATCGCTGCAGCTCGTCGAGCTGATCCACCGGGATCCGGGTGTTGGCCAGCAGGCCAAAGCCGGTATTGATGCCGTACACCACGCGTCCCTGCTCGATCACCCGGGAGACAGTGGCGGCAGAGGCATGGATCGCCGGCAACGCCGCCGGATCCAGTGCAAGATGTACCGGCTCGCGGCTGACGCGACGCAGGGTGGCAAGATCCAGCTCGCCCGGGGTAATAGTCAATTCAAACATGGTGTTACACCTTTCCTTTGACACCGTTGGCGCCGTCAATCATCGGCAGATCCAGTTTCGCCTCGTGGGCGCAGTTGATGGCAATCTCGTAGCCCGCATCCGCATGGCGCATCACCCCGGTGGCCGGGTCGTTGCGCAGCACCCGACCGATGCGACGGGCCGCATCGTCGCTACCGTCACAGACGATCACCACTCCGGAGTGCTGGGAGAAGCCCATGCCGACCCCGCCGCCGTGGTGCAGGGAGACCCAGGTCGCGCCACCAGCGGTGTTGAGCAGGGCGTTGAGCAGCGGCCAGTCGGAGACGGCATCTGAGCCATCCATCATCGACTCGGTCTCGCGGTTCGGGCTCGCCACCGAGCCGGAATCCAGATGGTCGCGGCCAATGACGATGGGGGCTTTCAGCTCACCGTTTTTCACCATCTCGTTGAAGGCCAGACCGAGGCGTACCCGATCCTTGACCCCGACCCAGCAGATCCGTGCCGGCAGCCCCTGAAACGCGATGCGCTCGCGGGCCATGTCGAGCCAGTTGTGCAGGTGAGGATCATCGGGGATCAGCTCTTTCACCTTCTGATCGGTCTTGTAGATATCTTCCGGATCGCCGGAGAGGGCCACCCAGCGGAACGGCCCAATCCCCTCGCAGAACAGCGGGCGGATATAGGCGGGGACGAAGCCGGGGAAGTCGAAGGCGTTTTTCACCCCCTCCTCAAGCGCCATCTGACGGATGTTGTTGCCGTAATCCAGAGTCGCCGCGCCGCGCTCTTGCAGGGTCAGCATCGCCTCCACCTGACGGGCCATGGAGCGACGAGCGGCCAGATTTACCTCCTGCGGGGCACTCTGCTGCAGCTCGCGCCATTTGGCAACGCTCCAGCCCTGCGGCAGGTAGCCGTGCACCGGGTCGTGGGCGGAGGTCTGGTCGGTCACCACGTCAGGCGTGATACCACGGGCCACCAGCTCGGCGAAGACGTCGGCGGCGTTACCGAGCAGGCCGACGGAGATGGCGCTGCCGCTCTGTTTGGCCTCTTCAATCATGGTCAGCGCCTCATCCAGACTGTGGGCTTTCTTGTCCACATAACGGGTGCGCAGACGAAAATCGATGCGGGTCTCGTCGCACTCCACCGCGATCATCGAGAAGCCGGCCATGGTGGCGGCCAGCGGCTGGGCGCCGCCCATGCCGCCGAGACCACCGGTCAGGATCCAGCGGCCTTTGGGTTCACCGTTGAAGTGCTGATTGGCCACCGCGAAGAAGGTCTCGTAGGTGCCCTGCACGATCCCCTGGGTGCCGATATAGATCCACGAACCCGCAGTCATCTGGCCGTACATCATCAAGCCCTTCTTATCGAGCTCGTTGAAGTGCTCCCAGTTGGCCCAGTGCGGCACCAGATTGGAGTTGGCGATCAGCACCCGCGGCGCATCCTTGTGGGTCTGGAACACCCCGACCGGCTTGCCGGATTGCACCAGCAGGGTCTGGTCCTCCTCCAGCCGGGTCAGCACCTCGACGATCTTGTCAAAGCAGGCCCAGTTGCGGGCGGCGCGACCGATACCGCCATAGACCACCAGCGACTGGGGATGCTCGGCCACCTCGGGGTCCAGGTTGTTCATCAGCATCCGCAGCGGCGCTTCGGTGAGCCAGCTCTTGGCGGCCAGTTCGGTGCCGCGCGGGGCACGGATCACGCGGTTCGGATCATGACGGGGATCCTGCTGTTGCACAGACATACACACTCCTTGTTGTATCAATAGGGTGCCTTCGGCGACGAGCGGCCAAAGGGGTTAACGGGTCAACAGATGAACCAGTCGCGCGGCCACGCGGGCACTGCGGTTATCCTGATCCAGCGTCGGGTTGTACTCGGCCAGATCGGCAAGCCTGAGCTTGCCGCTGGCCCGGATGTGGGCGATCAGTGGTTCGATCACCGCCAACTCCACGCCACGGGCGGCGGGAGCACTCACTCCCGGCATCAGGTTGCCGGGCAGCACATCAAGATCGATGGTCAGATAGAGGTGATCACAATCGGCGATAAAGGTGTCGAGCCCAGCCAGCAAGGCTGGCAACCCGGTCTGGGTCATCGCCTCGTCCAGCACATGCCACACTCCCAGCGCCTTGGCGCGGGCAAACAGGGCTTGGGTATTGGCGATCTCGGCCACCCCGAGGCAGGCGTAGTGAAACGGTGTGCCCTGAGCGGCGCACTGCTCGGCAATCTGGAAGAAGGGGGTGCCGGAGCTTGCCAGATCCTGCTTCATCCGCAGGTCAAAGTGGGCGTCGAAATTGATGATCCCGACCCGCCCCTCACCACCAAGATGACGGTTCAGGCCGCTCCAGCTGCCGAAAGCCACCTCGTGACCGCCCCCCAGCACCAGCGGGAAGTGGCCCAGATCGAGCGCCGCGGCGACCCGCTCGGCCAGACGGCCGTGGGCGGCATCGAGATCCCCATCGGTACAGCTCACATCCCCGCCATCGTAGACGGGACGGTTCAAGTGCCAGGCAGTGTTGGCCAACAGCTTGCGCACCGCCAGCGGCGCCCCGGCGGCGCCGACACGCCCCTTGTTGCGGCGCACCCCTTCATCGCAGGCAAACCCGAGCAACACTACACCTGCTGCCTCTTGTGCCCCGGCGGCCCAGGGCTGTACCTTGTCGTGCCAGCGCAGGGCCAGTTCACCATCTTCCGGATCCTGTCGTCCCTGCCAGAGCGACATGTCGACCGGGTTGAATTTATCCATGGAGGGTCTCCTCGCCGTTGAAGATGCGGCCTGCCAGCTGATCGACGCCGACCATGTAGCTCAGCTCGGCCGGATGGGCGCAGTGCCAGATCAGGAAATCGGCCGCCATCCCCACCCTGAGCTGGCCAAGGTGCTCCTGCTCGCCAAGCGCTTTGGCGGCGTGGCGGGTCACCCCGACCATCGCCTCCACCGGAGTCAGGCCAAACAGGGTACAGGCCATGTTCATCGCCATCCGCAACGAGACGATGGGGGCTGTGCCCGGGTTAACGTCGGAGGAGACCGCCATCGCCACCCCCGCCTTGCGCAGGGCGGCAACCGGCGGGAGTTTGGTCTCTTTGAGAAAATAGAAGGCGGTGGGCAGCAGGGTAGCGACTACGCCGCGCTGGGCCAGCGCCAGGATCCCCTGCGGATCCAGATACTCCAGATGATCCACCGAAAGGGCGCCGAAGTTGGCGGCGAGCGTGCTGCCACCAAGGTTGGAGAGCTGATCCATATGCCCCTTCACCGGCAGGCCGTATTGATCCGCCGCCAGATAGACCTGCTCGGTCTGGGCCAGCGAGAAACCGATATGCTCGCAGAAGACATCCACCGCATCGGCCAAACCCGCTTTGGCGGCGGCCGGGATAATCTCCTGACAGATGGTCTCGACCCAGCTGTCGGGATCGTCGCGATACTCCGGCGGTACCGCATGGGCCGCCAACAGAGTGGTTTTGACCCGGATCGGCAGCGCCTCTCCCAGTCGGCGGGCCACCCGCAGCATTTTGAGTTCATCATCCAGCGTCAGGCCATAGCCGGACTTGATCTCCACCGTGGTGACCCCTTCGCGGATCAGGGATTTCACCCTCGGCAGCGCCAGCTCAAAGAGCTGATCCTCGCTGGCGGCGCGGGTAGCACGCACCGTGCTGATGATGCCGCCGCCCCGACGGGCGATCTCGGCATAGGGCACCCCCTGCTGGCGCAGCTCGAACTCCTCGGCACGGCTGCCGGCAAAGATGAGGTGGGTGTGGCAATCGATAAGGCCGGGGGTGACCAGCTTGCCCTGCATATCCTGCCAATGGGCGGGATACGGCCCCTTCAACTCGGCCATCGGCACCAGGGCGTGGATCTTGCCATCCTTCACGCCGATGGCATGGCGAGGCAGCAGACCGTAATCGGCCAGTCCGGCATTCAGGGTGGCGGGCGTCACGTTGAGCCAGACCCGCTCGCAGTTCAACAGTTCCTTGTTCATAGCGCCCTCATATGTATATACATATCCTTATAATCGATCCATCCGGCGAAAGAAAGAACAGGATTCACAACCTGATAACAGCATCACGCTTAGAGTTTAAGCACAAAAAGCCCACCAGAGGTGGGCTTGAAAAGAATCGATTTGTATAGACAATTAAGACAGCTGTGCCTTGGAGCTCAGCTTGTAGCGGGAACCGGGGGAGAGCAATCTGGCGTAGGAGACCAGATGTCCTTCCGACCAGGTGCGCCTGTGCAACAATAGGCAGGGTGTATCCACGCGAATTTGCAACAATCCCGCCTCACCGGCACTCGGCAACACGGCTTCCACCACGTGCTCCATCTCCGACAGGGGGCAAAGCTCCATCAGATAGCGGTTGGGCGTCTGCTTCGTGAAATCCTGCTCGCCATAACCCGGCAGCCGCTCGGCATCGACAAACCGCTCCTCCAATTGCAACGGCTCACCATCGGCCTGATGGACGATGAGGCTGTGGAAGATGGGGGCACCAACCCGCAGCCCAAGCTGCACCGCCACCTTCTCGTCGGCGGCCAGCCGCTGCAGCCGGATCACCCGGGCGCTGTATTCGCTGCCCCGCTCGGCAATCTCGTCGGCGATGTTGCGAATAGCCAGCAGCGGCGATTCGGTACGCCTGTCCGCCACGAAGCTGCCGGACCCGGCGGTGCGCACCAGCCACCCCTCGGCCACCAGTTCACGCAGTGCCCGGTTGACCGTCATCCGGCTCACGGTGAACTGCTCGCACAGGGCCGCTTCGGTCGGGATCTGATCCCCTGCCTGATAGTGGCGTTCGCGGATCCGGTCCAGAATATGCTGCTTGATCTGCAGGTAGAGGGCGGGCGCCAACGGGGTGCTCCTTAGCGCCGACGGTGGGGCGGACGCATGTCCGGCCAGGCGCGATAGACATCGGGGATCTGATCCGGCCCGCTGATACAGAGATCGAGATCGTGCAGCAAGCCATCCTTGATCCCGTAGATCCAGCCGTGGACGGCCAGCTCCTGCCCCTTGCGCCAGGCGTTCTGGATGATGGTGGTATGACAGACGTTGGCCACCTGCTCGGCCACGTTCAGCTCGCACAGATAGTCGAAGCGCTCGTGCTCATCTTCGATGGCCTCCAGCTCTTCGCCATATTTGAAGTAGACATCCTTGATGTTGCGCAGCCAGTTGTCGATGAGCCCCAGCTCCTGATTCTGCATCGCCGCCTTGACCCCGCCGCAGCCATAGTGACCGCAGACGATGATGTGCTTCACCTTGAGCACCTCGACCGCGTATTGCAGCACGGAGAGGCAGTTGAAATCGGTATGTACCACCAGATTGGCGACGTTGCGGTGAACGAAGACATCCCCCGGCAGCAGCCCCATCAGCTGGTTGGCGGGCACCCGGCTATCGGAGCAGCCGATCCAGAGGTATTCGGGAGCCTGCTGGGCAGAGAGGGTGGCAAAGAAGGCGGGATCTTCCGCTTTGATCCGCTCGGCCCACTCACGGTTATTGGTAAACAGGTCCTTCAACAGTTTCACTTCTGCTCTCCATCATGTGGCTGTGGCGGCAACATAACATACCCAAGGGTTATCAGGGCAAGCCCCGATTACCGGCGGCAGAAACAAAAACAGGGCCATCAGGCCCTGTTTTCAGCGCGGAGGCATCAGGCCTCCATGGCATCTTTCAGCTTCTTGAGCGCGTTCTTCTCAAGCTGACGCACTCGCTCGGCAGAGACGCCGTAGGTATCGGCCAGCTCCTGCAGGGTAGTCTTGCTGTCATCGTCGAGCCAGCGGGCGCGGATGATGTGCTGGCTGCGCTCGTCGAGAGAAGAGAGCGCCGAGCTCAGACGGCGGGTCGCATGATCGTCCCAGTTGTCGTTCTCGATGGTCGCGGCCAGATCGGAGGATTTGTCCTCCAGATAGTGAACCGGTGCGAAACCGCCCTCATCTTCATCATCGCCAACCAGATCGAACGCCTGATCGTAGTTGCTCATGCGCGCTTCCATCTCGGTCACGTCGCTCTCGGAAACCCCGAGATCAGCAGCCACGGCCTTCACCTCTTCGTGGTTCAGCCAGCCCAGACGCTTCTTGGATTTGCGCAGATTGAAGAAGAGCTTGCGCTGGGCCTTGGTGGTTGCCACCTTGACCATGCGCCAGTTGCGCAGAACATATTCGTGAATTTCGGCCTTGATCCAGTGCACGGCGAAGGAGACCAGACGCACACCGACGCTCGGGTCGAAGCGCTTGACCGCCTTCATCAGACCGATGTTGCCTTCCTGTACCAGATCGGCCTGCGGCAGACCGTAACCGGCATAACTCTTGGCGACATGAACGACAAAGCGCAGGTGCGACATAACCAGCTGGCGGGCAGCCTCGAGATCGCCATCCTGCTGCAAACGCTCAGCCAGCTCACGCTCTTCCTCTGCGCTCAGCACCGGAATAGAGTTTACTGCCTGGATATAGCCTTCCAGACTACCTTGCGGAATCAAAGCCATAGTGCGCTGCAATGAAGTTCCCATCTGTTACCTCTTACTTTTCAATCGAACCAGTCTAACACCCCAAGAGGGACTGTCTACTGACCGGGTCTCATTCTGCGGCTTACATCATAGATCACAAGCCCAGCTTTAGACTGGCTTATCTTATGCCCGCAGGATGAATCATGAATGAACAGTCAAAAAAAGGGGGTCACAATGAAGGACCCCCGAAAAGTAGCATGCTAAGTCCATTGTTGCGGAGCTCGCAACCTTCACATGCTTGCCAAGTCTGACGAGCAAGGCATAGGGGCCACACTCGTATAAATTCGTTCAGCTATTTGACTGCTTATAAAGCAGAAGGTTCACAGGATCCAGCAAAGATCCTGAAGATCGCCGTTATTCAGAATACTCCGAGAAGAGTGGCCAAGCCAGAAACGGCCACTCTTTTACTTGATCCGCTTCGCAAAATCCAGCAATTCACAATGTTGATAAATTAATCAGGAAGGCTCGATGTCGCGAATGTGGCGGTGAACCGAGAACCAGGAGGCAATCAGCCCCAGCAGAGCGCCCAGCAGGATCAGGTTCACCCCGTCCACCAGACCCATGCCAACCAGCTGGAAGTTACTGTTATACAAGCCCGCCAGCTCTTTCACCACCCCCTCGCTCCAGATCACCATCACCTCGGTCAGCCACCAGGCCAGCATGCCGCCGATCACACCGAACCAGATGCCGGTATAGAGGAAAGGACGGTGAATAAAGGCATCGGTCGCCCCCACCAGTTTCAGCACCTCGATCTCGGAGCGCTGGTTGAGGATGTTGAGGCGCAGGGTATTGCCGACAATCAGCAGCACGGCGGAGAGCAGCAGCACCGCGATGCCGGTAATGGTGTGGCGCAGCAGGTTCATGATCCCCTGCAGACGGGTCAGCCACTGCAGATCCAGCTTGCCCTGTTCCACACCATCCTCGTTGTTGAGCTTGCCGAGCAGCTCGGCGGCCCCTTCCGGATTCTGCCAGCGCGGATCCGGAATGACGCTCAGCACCGGCGGCAGCGGGTTGCTGTCGAGGTAGTCGAGGGCATCACCGAAGCCGGAGATCTCGCGAAACTCCCGCAGCGCATCGTCGCGACTCATATAGGTCACCGAATCCACCTCGGGGTAGAGCAGGATCCTGTGCTGCAGGTCGAGAATGCTCTGCTCCGGCAAATCCTTGCGCAGATAGAGGGAGATCTGGGAGCTGGTCTGCCAGCTCCCCTCCACCACCTCGGCATTTTTCAGCAACACGTGGAAGCAGGAGGGCAGCGCCAGACTGACGCCAAGCACCGCCAGCGTCATCAGGGAGGCGAGCGGGTTGCGCCACAGCTCACCCAGACTGGCAAACGCCTGACGCACGTGGTCAACCCCGTACATCATCAAACGGCGCAGCGGCGGCTGCTTGTGACGAACGATAGCCATCAGAGCTCCTCCCCTGCCGAATACATCCGCCCCGCCTTGAGGGTCAGGGTGCGATAGCGCATGCGGGCGATAAGCCCCAGATCGTGAGTGGCGATCAGCACGGAGACGCCGAAGCGGTTGAACTCCTCAAACAGCCGCATGATATCCATGGAGAGCTGGGGATCCAGGTTACCGGTCGGTTCGTCAGCGAGCAGCAACGGCGGCTTGTTGACGATGGCACGGGCGATGCCGACCCGCTGCTGTTCACCACCGGAGAGCATGCGCGGCTGGTAGCGCTCCTTGCCGAGCAGCCCCACCTTGTCGAGCGCCGCAGCGACCCGCTTGTTGATGTCCGCATGGCTGTAGCCATCGATCACCAGCGGCAACGCCACGTTGTCGAACACGGTGCGGTCCATCAGCAGCCGGTGATCCTGAAAGATCATCCCGATCTGGCGGCGCACATAGGGGATCTGGCTGCGCTGGATATGGCTGACATCGTCGCCATGAAAGAAAACGCGACCATCGGTCGGTCGCTCCATCACGCTGATCAGTTTGAGGAGGGTACTCTTGCCCGCCCCCGAGTGTCCGGTCAGGAAGGCCATCTCCCCCTTGCGCAGGTGAAAGCTGACCTTCTGCAGCGCCTGATGGCCACCGCTGTATACCTTGCTGACCTTGTCAAAACGAATCATAACGGTTCCCTGACATTGACAAACCCCGACCGAAGTCGGGGCATGGGATGTTTACTCATCGCGACTAAACAGGGCCTCGATAAAGTCGTTGGCGACAAAGGGACGCAGATCGTCGATCCCCTCGCCCACCCCGATATAGCGGATCGGGATCTGGAACTTGTCGGCTACCGCGAAGATGACGCCGCCTTTGGCAGTACCATCCAGTTTGGTGAGGGTAATACCGGTCAGGCCTACCGCCTCGCTGAACAGCTTGGCCTGGCTCAGGGCGTTCTGGCCGGTGCCGGCATCCAGAGTCAGCATGATCTCGTGGGGCGCCTCTTCATCCAGCTTCTTCATTACCCGCACCACCTTCTTGAGCTCCTCCATCAGGTTGCTCTTGTTCTGCAGGCGGCCGGCTGTATCGGCGATCAGCACGTCAGCCCCGCGGGAGCGGGCAGCCTCGATGGCGTCATAAATAACGGAAGCGGAGTCGGCACCGGTGTGCTGAGCAATCACCGGAATGTTGTTGCGCTGACCCCACACCTGCAGCTGCTCGACCGCAGCGGCACGGAAGGTGTCGCCCGCGGCCAGCATCACGCTCTTGCCCTCGGCCTGGAACTGCTTGGCCAGCTTGCCGATGGTGGTGGTCTTGCCGACGCCGTTCACACCGACCATCAGGATCACGTAAGGCTTTTTGCTGGTGTCGATCACAAGCGGCTGCTCCACCTTGGCCAGCATCTCGCCCATGTCCTGCTTGAGCAGGCCGTAGAGCGCCTCGGCATCCTTCAGCTGCTTGCGGTCCGCGTGCTGCACCAGCCCCTCGATGATGCGGGTGGTGGTGTCGACGCCGAGATCGGCGGTCAGCAGCTGGGTCTCCAGCTCTTCGAACAGCTCATCGTCGATCTTCTTGCCACGGAACAGGCCGAAGAAACCGGAACCGATATTCTCCTTGGTGCGCACCAGACTGCGCTTGAGGCGAGCAAAGAAGCCCTCCCGCTGCGGTTTGTCCTGAGTATCGTCGTCCACCTTGGCGGCCAGCGGCAGAGCGGCCAGGGCGGCGGCCTCAGCCTCCATCGCGGCGACCAGACGTAGATCTTCCGCTCGCTGGGCCTCTTTGGCGATACGGGCTTCTTCCGCAGCCTGAGCTTCAGCGGCAACACGCGCCTCTTCTGCAGCGCGGGCTTCAGCAGCAATACGAGCCTCTTCCGCCGCACGGGCTTCAGCAGCAATGCGAGCTTCTTCCGCAGCGCGAGCTTCGGCAGCAATACGCGCCTCTTCCGCAGCACGGGCTTCGGCAGCAATACGAGCCTCTTCCGCCGCACGGGCTTCAGCGGCAACACGCGCCTCTTCCGCAGCGTGAGCTTCAGCAGCAATACGAGCCTCTTCTGCTGCGCGGGCTTCAGCAGCAATGCGAGCCTCTTCTGCGGCACTGGCCTCGGCGGCAATACGAGCCTCTTCCGCCGCACGGACTTCAGCGGCAATACGAGCCTCTTCCGCAGCGCGAACTTCGGCAGCAATGCGGGCCTCTTCCACAGCGCGAACCTCGGCAGCAATGCGGGCCTCTTCCACAGCGCGAGCTTCGGCAATACGCGCCTCTTCCGCAGCGTGAGCTTCAGCAGCAATGTGAGCCTCTTCTGCGGCTTTAACCTCGGCGGCAACACGGGCAGCTTCGGCAGCTTGCGCCTCTGCGGCGGCACGCTCCTCTTCTGCCATCAGGGATTCGTTGACGATCACCGGCTCCAGATCGGAGGCACACTCCTCCACCACCAGCGGGCCATGACCATCCAGCTCGGTTGGCGGGCAGCAATCGTCGTGCAAAACGGGATTCTGTGCGCTGGCGGGCACTTCGGGTGCAACGGCCGGCGTACTATCGGAAACCATCACATCGGAAACGGGAGCGGGGGTAGCAGCGACCTCAGGCTCAGCGGTAATCGGGGTGGCTTGGGGTGTCTGTGGTTGGACAGCCTCAGCCTCTTCTTTCTTGCGGCCGAAACCCAGCCAGGAAAACAAACCTTTTGCCATCTAAAAAATACTCACTTCGTTGGCTGACTGCTAAGATAGCCGTCCCTTGGCGGGTCGGCATAAAAATGAACCGCCTTATACTACCACTTTATTTTCTGACGATGAAACGCGATGCCCAGAGTGAAATCCAGCCGTAGCAACCCGAGCAAAAGCCCTGCCCCGCAAGGAAAATCAGGCTTTGTAAGAATCATCAGCGGCCAGTGGCGAGGCCGCAAATTGCCGGTCAAGGATGTGGAAGGGCTCAGACCCACCACGGATCGCGTCAAAGAGACCATCTTCAACTGGCTGGCTCCCCACATCCGCGGCACCCGCTGCCTCGACCTGTTTGCCGGCAGCGGCGGTCTGGGTCTGGAGGCGCTGTCCCGCTATGCCGAGCAGGTCACCCTGATCGAGATGGACAGAGGGGCGGCAGAGCAGATCAAAAAGAATCTGGCCACTCTCGGCAGCACGCAGGGTCAGGTATTCCAGACCGATGCAGTGAGCTGGCTGCAAGGCCCGGCGACACCGTTTGACCTAGTGTTCCTCGATCCGCCATTTCGTCGGGATCTGCTGCCGCAAGTTTGTGAACTGCTGGAACAGCGCGGCTGGCTGGCCCCCGATGCCCTCATCTATCTGGAGCGGGAAAAAGAGATGGCCGATCTGGCGCTACCCGCCAGCTGGCAACTACTCAAGGACAAACAGGCCGGTCAGGTCTGCTATCAACTCTATGTAAGGGAGGTAAACAATGAAGCGGGTATTTAATCTGCTGGCGATGGGGCTGGTGCTGTTCTTCTGGTTTGGCGTGCTGATGAGCCTGATCGCCCCCCTGCCCGGCAAACTGAACGGCTTTTTGCCGGTCTGCGGCGTGATTGTCGCCCTGTTCCACTGGCTACAGGCCAGCATGATCAAGGCTGCCTGCAAACGCTACTTCGAAGTGACCAAAGCCGAGTTTGTCGGCGTGCTGGTCTTCGGCGTATTCGGCATGATGGATATTCGCCATCGCCTGCAGGAGATTGTCAGTGCTGCCCAGCGACCAAAAAATCAGGATCAGGCATAAAAGAAAAGGGGACGGCTTTCGCCGTCCCCTATAGTCGTGTCGTCCTGTCCGTAGAACTGCAATGCTCCCTGCAATCCCTGACGTTATCCTAATCCCTTGGAATATCCCCTTTCCAATCCGTTGGCGTGTCCTCAGCCTTCCTGGCTTGGCAATTAATCCCGAACTGCTTCACTGTCTCCGTCCTGGAGGTGTCCATTACCACGTCCTGTGGGGTTCCCTGCGTCTTCCTGACCGATAACCATCCGGGTTATCTCGCTTCATCCTGAAGAATCCTGCCCGCATCCAGCGAGTTCCTGCTCATCCTGAAGAACGATGTCCTGTTCGTCCTGCTCTCGTCCTGAGAGTATCCCTGCCGCATCCCGCGGTGTTCCCTCGTTCATCCGTGACGACAGTCATCCAGACCATCGAACTCATCCTGAGGTGTCCTTGCTCGCATCCTGCGAACTATTCCATCTTTATGCGCTGCTCTGCGTCCTGCAGAACCAGCTCCATCCTTGTGAGACCCATAGTAAAGCGTTGCCGGATCAGAACAAGGGGGATTTCTGGAGAAAGATCCTGCCAACCGTTTATCAGACAAAGTGGACTGCAAACATAATAGATTAAAATCAACGACTTATTTAGTTTCAATGGAAAGTGGACTCCACCCTGACTAGCTTCGCGCACGGGTTAAAGCGCCAGCCTCCTACAGCAGCTATGGCAGATCTCTTACACGGCAATCCTGCACCGGAATGGCCAGGGAAAACGGTTCAATTTCGCCGTAAAAGCTTAAAAATAAGTTGAATAAATATGCTCAAAAAAACCGCAAAAAAAAGCCGGCACTGGGGCCGGCTATTTGCGATTTTCACTATGGTGCCAAACGTACCGTTCAGCTCACCCGATTGCCCGGGTTGAGATAGGCTCTGCGCAGCGACTCGGGTGCCAGCACCTCCAGCTCACCACCGATATTGTTCAACCAGCTGCGAAACTCCGGGGTGTCCTGCACTTCGGTCTCCACCACCACGCTGCGCTTGTCATAGCGGGTCATCCGCGGGTTGTTGCCCGGGATCTGGTTATCCACCAGCGACTGGCTGTTGGCATCGATCCGGCCGACAAAGCGGATCGGGCCGCTCACATCCTGATAGCCCTGATCGCGGATCAGCTTCTGGATATTGAAATCCTTCGGCTGGGTGGCGCTGAAGTTGGTCAGCTCCACGTTCTTGATATGGTCGAACGGAATGCCGTAAACCTTGGGATCCAACTCGGACAGGGTGCAGAGCAGGATCGGACCATCCGGCTGATTGAGAATGCCGAGCGGATTGATACGGTCGTAGCAGAGCCACACTGTGCGCTCTTTGATCACCCGCTGGATCTCGGCGCTGAACTTGCGGCCACGCCACAAGGCATCGCGGATCAGGGTGCTGCGGCGGATCTCCGGGTTGCCGGCAAACGGGCGCGGCGACTGGTGCACACTCTCCAGCCAGCGTTCGGCCAGTTCACTCTGGCTGTCGCGGATCACCTGGCTGGCCTTGTCGACCAGCGGGTTCAATTCGGTCAGCACACTCGCGGGCAACAGCTGGCTGGCCTGGTCGCTCCAGGTTTTCAGCGCAACGGCCAGCGAGAGCGGCATGATGTTGGCAAAGTCATTGAGGCCGTGGCGCTCGAAGCACCAGCCATGGGGTTTGCTGCGCTCGTCCGAGGTGAGGTCGAACAGTCCCATGCCGGACATCTCTTCCAGGTCCCGTTGCACGGTACGCAGACTGACGTGGATACCTTCCTCTTCCAGTTTTACCTGAAGTTGGCTGGCGGTCAGCTTGTAAGGGCGGTGCGGGATGCAACGCGCCAAGGTCAGTTGTCGTAACAGCTTCTTACTCATGGTGCATGCCTTCACTGGTTTAGCGTTGACTGTATGCTAAGGGCATCTTGCGACAGTCTATGTCGCAAGTTTTGCCGCGACAACTGTCGCCATTTTCATACAAAATGCACTATGTTATTGATTTACAAATAAAAACAATCAGTAGGAAAGGCTAAAAACTGAAAAGATTTGCAGAAAAAACATCAAATTAAAGCTCTGTGCCAAATGAATGAGGCAGCATAAAAAACCATTCAATCAATGATTAGCAGCCAATCGTATAAAAAGAGGAGGAGAAAGCTCTCCTCCTCACCGGATTTACATCAGCCATGACCAGGGCGACTTGGTGACAGCGGCGCCAACCATATAGCCAAACACTGCCAGTGCAGCCAAGCCGGCCACCAGCTTCTGGCCACGGGCCGGACGCTTGAGCGCCATGACACCCAGACCGATATAGAGCACCAGAGCAATCAGCTTGGCCAGCAGCCAGGGTTGCTGACCAGGGCTCAGCTGCAAGGCCACTGCCAGCAGAACACCGAGCAGCAGCAGGAAGGTGTCGTTGATATGGGGCAGGATCTTCAGCCACTTCTGCTGCAACCGCGCACTGCCGGACAGTGCCAGACTCCAGCGGTAGGCAAACAGCAGCAGGCTGACAAGCGCCAGCGTCATGTGCAGGTGTTTGAGCATGGGATAATAGGCAATCATTTTGCTTCCTTGTCGTCGTCGGGTAGCCCGCTGTTCCAGTTGTGGGCATGAATACGCTCCTGCCCCTCCTCATCGTCTTGCAGCAGATCGGAGAGGATCTCCCGGTATTGCAGGCTCTTGTTGATATAGGTGTGTTCGTCGTCGAGATAGTTGACCTGCTCGCGCAGCAACCAGTTGTCGTGCTGTTTGAAGGTCTGGCCCGCCCGCCAGGCCTGATTGGCGCGAAAACCGAGTTGAGTCAGGGCCTCCACCCCCAGATCCACGGCGGAGCCCAGCGTCTCCCGATATACGCTGTCGACACCGTGGCGCAGGATCTCGTGGGCATGGGGACGATCCTGCGCCCGCGCCAGGATCTTCAGATGGGGAAAGTGCTTCTGCACCATCTCGATCACCGCCAGCGAAGTGGCGCTGTCGTTGATGGAGAGCACCAGCAACTTGGCCTTGTGCGCTCCTGCGGCATGCAGCAGATCAAGGCGACTGGCATCGCCATAGAAGACCTGATAGCCATACTTGCGCAGCGTCTCTATCTGGCTGGCGTCCTGCTCGAGGATAGTAGTGCCGATGCCATGCCCGTGCAGCAGACGCCCCACGATCTGACCGAAACGGCCGAAGCCCGCGATGATCACCGGATGCTCCACCAATTCGGGTTGCTCATGCTGCGGTACCTCGCTCTGGTTACGGTAATCGAACCAGGGTTGGATCACCCGATCGTTGAGGATCAGCAGCAGCGGGGTCAGCGCCATGGATAGCGCAACCACCAGCGTCAGCAGAGAGATGGTCTCGCCGGGCAGCACCCGGTTTTGCGCGGCAAACGAAAAGAGCACGAACGCAAACTCACCGCCCTGGGCGAGCGCCAGCCCGAAGGTCCAGCGCTGGCTCGGCGAGATGCGCAAGACGAAGCCAAGCGCCATCAACACCAGCCATTTGAGCACCATCAGCCCCACCACCAGCGTCGGGATGAGGAAAGGGTGTTCGGCAAACAGGCCAAAGTTGATGCCCGCCCCCACCGACATGAAGAAGAGGCCGAGCAGCAGCCCCTTGAACGGCTCTATGTCCGCCTCCAGCTCATGACGGTATTCGCTGTCGGCCAATACCACGCCCGCGAGGAAAGAGCCGAGCGCGGGCGAGAGGCCGACCGACTCCATCAACACGGCGATGGCGATCACCAGCAGCAGGGCGGCAGCGACAAAGATCTCCCGCATGTGGGACTGGGCAATGGCCCGGAACACCGGCCGCATCAGATAGTGGCCACCCAGCACGATGCCGGAGATAGCCGCCACCACCAGCAGGCCGTGCTGCCAGCCCGCCAGCTCGGAGCTGCCATTGTTGCTCACCGGCGCCATGGCCAGCAGCGGCAGGATCGCCAGGATCGGAATGACGGCAATGTCCTGGAACAGCAGCACGGCAAAGGCGGAGCGACCGCTCTCGCTCTGCATCAACTTGCGCTCCTGCAGGCTCTGCAACACGATGGCGGTGGAGGAGAGCGCCAGAATCAGGCCGATGGCCAACCCCTGTTGCAGCGGCAAACCGATCAGGTGCGCCACGCCGGTCAGAGCTGCCGTGGTAAGCAGCACCTGCAGGCCGCCCGTGCCGAGGATCGGCCCCTTCAGCTGCCACAAGAGGGCCGGACGCAACTCAAGACCGACCAGAAACAGCATCAGCACCACGCCAAACTCGGCGAAGTGCATCACATCCTTCTGCTCCCCCACCAACCCCAACAGGAAGGGGCCTATGATGATCCCCGCCAGCAGATAGCCGAGCACCGAACCGAGCCCCCAGCGCTTGGCCAGCGGCACCGCGATAACCGCCGCCGAGAGATAGATAAAGGCATCAAACAGGATCCCGTGGCCCATCAGTCAGCCCTCCGTTTCAACGTCTGATCCGGCTCATAAGCTCGGCCAAAATGCAGCCCGTGTTTCATCAGAGCACCTCCAGCAGATCGCGCAGATAGGGGCGGCTGGCCAGCTGCTCCGGCGTGAGTTGCTCGTCACGCAACGCCGTCAGCAGCTGGCAATAATCCTGACCGCAGCGGCGCAGGGCGGCGGGATCCTTGATCTTGTGGAACGAGTGGAGCACAAAGGGCGGCAACCAGTTCATGCCGCACAATCTGGCCGCCTGCTGAAAGGGCAGCAGAAAATCGAGCAGCGGCCGGCTGTTGTACCCCTCACTACAGTAGGACTCCGGCGCACCGCCGGTGGTAATGGCGCTCAGCCACTGCTTGCCCTTGAGGGCATGAGCTTCGGGGCCGTATGCGTAGCCATACTCCAGCACCAGATCCATCCACTCCTTCATGATGGCCGGGCAGGAGTACCAGTAAAACGGGTGCTGAAAGACGATGATGTCGTGCTCCGACAGCAGCGCTTGCTCCCGCTTAACATCGATGAACATGTCGGGATAGTGGTGGTAGAGATCGTGAACCGTGACCCCCTCCAATCCCTCAATCGCCTGCAACAGCTGCTTATTGGCCCGCGAGCCCTGCAAGGCGGGATGGGAAAAAATAACCAGAATGCGTTTCATGACAACATCACCCGAACAAGCGCCAGAGCTGGCGCGATAAAAGAGAAAAGGGGTGTGACAGACGCATCGTAAAGATGCACAGGAAAGCGACCTTATCAGGAAGCACCGTGGCCTGCCAACTCGGGGATCAGCTCCCGCAGCGCCGGATTGAGGGTCTGGTGAGCGGGATAGCAAAGCCCGATCCGGCGAAACATCCGCGGCCCGCTTACCGGCAAGGTACAGAGCCCCGCCTCATCCTCCACCAGCCCGTCCGGCAGAAAGCTGATGCCGACCCCGGCCAGCACCAGCGCCATCACCAACCCCTTGCTCTCGGCCTTGGCCACCAGATTGAGGGTGAGCCGGTCACAGGCCAGCAGACCTATGGTCTGCTGATGGGCCTCGCAGGGCGGGCACTCAATAAAACCATAATGTTGCAGCTCGGCCAGCTCAATTTTCTCGCGGCTGGCCAGAGGATGGTCGACCGGCACGCAGAGCACGTAATCCTCTTCCCAGAGCGGCAGAAAGATCTCGTCCTCCCGGCGCAGCGCGTCCAGCGTCAGCCGACAGTCGGCTGGCGTGCCGTAATCGGAGAGGGTGAGATCCAGCTCGGGCAGTACCGTCTGTACCCGTTGCAGCAACGCCGCCACCCGACGCCGGCTCAGGTCGGGCATGATGGCGATATTGAGCCTCGCACGCGTCGCTTTCTGGCGAAACAGCTCCGGCAGACGGCGCGCCTCCTCCACCAGCTTGACCGCATGGGGATAGAGATAGTGGGCAGGTTCGCGCGCCTCCACCCCCTTCTTGCCGCGGATGAAGAGGCTGTCGCCGAGCGCCTCTTCCAACTGGCGCAGCCCCGCCGAGAGAGAGGGCTGGCTGACATGGCAGCGTTCGGCCGCCGCCGTGATGTTCTTCTCTTCATAGATGGCGATGAAGAAACGCAGCAGTCGCAAATCCAGCATAAACCCAACCATAGTTTTTTCAGATGATAACCAGCGGAAAACAATATTTATCACTTATAGATGCAGTGACTATAGTGACCCTGTTCCGCGCTGGCCAGCAGCTTGTTGGCTCAAACCGACTATCGAATCTGAAGGAAAAAATCATGTCCAAAGCTCTCGTCGTTATCACCGGTGCCTCTGCCGGGATCGGTGCCGCCATCGCCCGCGCCTTCTCTGCCGCTGGCCATCCCCTGCTGTTGCTGGCCCGTCGGGTCGAGCCGATGCAGGCACTCGGTCTGCCCAATACCCTCTGCATCGGGGTCGATGTGACCGACACCGCCGCCATGAAGGCCGCCGTCCAGCAGGCGGAAGCCCAATTTGGCCCGGTCGGCTGCATGGTCAACAACGCCGGCGTCATGCTGCTGGGTCAGGCTGACGTGCAGGATCCGGCCGAGTGGCAGCAGATGCTCAACATCAACGTCATGGGGGTGCTGAACGGCGTCCATGCGGTACTGGCCGGGATGAAGGAGCGCCGCAGCGGCACCATCATCAACATCAGCTCCATCGCCGGTCGCAAGACCTTCCCGAACCATGCCGCCTACTGCGCCACCAAGTTCGCCGTCCACGCCCTGACCGAGAACATCCGCGAAGAGGTTGCCGATGTCGGCGTGCGGATGGTGACCATAGCTCCGGGCGCAGCCGAGACCGAGCTGCTCAGCCACACCACTGACGAGAGCATCAAGGCCGGTTACCACGACTGGAAAGATCAGATGGGCGGCGTCATCGCGCCGGAAGTGATCGCCGAGGCGGTGCTCTATGCCTGGAACCAGCCGGCCAACGTCTGCGTGCGCGAGATCGTGCTGGCGGCCACCCGTCAGCAACCTTAATCTGCGCTGACGGGCACTATGGGGAGGGCTTGACCCTCCCCGGGGGCACAGGGTTACCATGTGCCCCTTGTTATTTTCGAGTCACTCCATGGTTCTCACCCGTCGCCAACTCGCTCACGCCCGTCGCTGGCTCCCCCTGTGGAGTCTGGTGCTGGTGTTGATGTCGTTTGGCAGCCGGGCCGCAACCGACCTCTGTACCCTAACCACCCACTGCAGCCAGAGCGAACGCTCGCTGGAAAAAGCGATGCCCTGCGGCAGCTTCACCACGGCGCTCTCGATGACGCTGCTGGCCAGTGACAGCCTGATGGTGGCGGTGCTGGAACCGGATAGTCCCGACTTCTCCTCCCCCTCTCTCTATATGCCGGAAGCGCCGCTGGAGCGGCTCGAACGCCCCCCTCGCACTCAGGCCTGAAAGTCATCCCGTATCGGGCATCTTTTCTTTCATCTGAGGTGAGTTATGTACAAACCCCTGTTACTGGCCATGCTGGCCGGTACCGTCAGCTTTTCAGCCCTCGCGGCCGAGAAGATGACCGTCTACAAATCCAAATATTGTGGCTGCTGCCAAAGCTGGAACGAACACATGGAGCAGAATGGCTTCGAACTGGAAGTCATCGAGACCGAGCAGCTCGGCGCAGTGAAACAGCAATACGGTATCGCGCCGGAACAGGCCTCTTGCCATACCGGCATCGTAAATGGCTATGTGATCGAGGGGCATGTACCGGCCGCCGACGTGAAGAAACTCCTCAAGGAGCGACCTGCCATCCGCGGCCTGACCATTCCGGGCATGCCCCAGAGTGCGCCGGGCATGGATATTCCCGGCCAGCCCTATGAGGTATTGAGCATCAGCAACGAGGGCACGACCAGCAGCTGGTCGCGCTACCCGGGCTGACGACAACTGGCCATGAACCGGCATACCACTATCATGTGAGGCACACCTGAGCGGACTCTTGTCGCTCATGGCCAGAGAAGGGGCCGCTATCGCGAGATGGCGGCCTTTTTTGTTTGCTTTTCCTTCAATAACAAGGGATTGCTTGCAACAATCGGCAACAAGGGGCAGATTTAACGCCAATTCATGGAGCCGATGCTCAGGTCTGCCAACCCTTTCCAGCGCCAAGGATGCGACATGTTTACCTTTTCCCGAGGAGTTCTGCTGCTAGCCTTTCTGACAGTTCTCCCCCCTACTTATGCCAATGAAGAGCCTGCCATGACGACACCTGACACCTCAATCCAGCCGCCCGTGGCCGCCAAACATCCCCGCACGCTGAAAAAGCACGGGGACACCCGGATCGACAACTACTACTGGCTGCGTGACGACCAGCGTCAGGCGCCTGAAGTGCTGCAATACCTCGAGGCCGAGAACGCCTATACCGAAGCCATGCTCAAGCCGACCAAGCCGCTGCGCGAGCAACTCTACAAGGAGATGGTGGCCCGCATCCCCCAGCAGGATGAGTCGGTTCCCTATGTGAAGAACGGCTACCGCTACCAGACCCGCTATGAACCGGGCAAGGAGTACGCCATCTACTCCCGCACCAGGCTGGGAGAGGAGCAGGCAAACCTGCTGCTCGACAGCAACCTGCGGGCCGAGGAGCACGAGTTCTATGCCCTCGGCGCCCTTGAGGTGAGCCGCAACAACCGCTGGCTGGCGGTGGCGGAGGATTATCTCTCCCGTCGCCAATACAAGATCCAGTTCCTCGATCTGGAGAGCGGCAAGTGGGCCGCCGACACGCTGGAGAACACCTCAGGTAATCTGGTGTGGGCCAACGACAACAAGACCGTCTTCTATGTGCGCAAGCACCCGCAGACCCTGCTCCCCTATCAGGTCTACCGCCACACGCTCGGTACGGATCCGGCCACGGACAAGCTGGTTTACGAGGAGAAGGATGACTCCTTCTACGTCAGCCTCTACGCCACCACCTCGGAAGATTTCATCGTCATCGCCCTCTCCAGCACTACCACCGGCGAAGCGCGGCTGATCGATGCCAACCAGCCGGAGCACTCGCCCCGCCTGTTCCTGCCGCGCAAGGTGGATCACGAATACAGCCTGGATCACTATCGCGGCCGCTTCTATGTCCGCTCCAACAAGGACGGCAAGAACTTCGGCCTCTACGAAACCAAGGAGAGCCCGGTCGATCGCTGGAAGCCGGTGATTGCCCCGAGCCCCGAGGTGCTGCTGGAGAGCTATGCCCTGTTCAAGGATTGGCTGGTGCTGGAGGAGCGCAGCAAGGGGCTGACCCGCTTGCGTCAAGTCAACTGGCAGAGCGGTGAGCAGAAGGAGATCGCCTTCGACGACCCTGCCTACGTCACCTGGCTTGCCTACAACCCGGAGCCGGATACCAGCGCCCTGCGTTATGGCTACTCCTCCATGACCACTCCCTCCTCCACCTATGAACTGGACATGGCAACCGGCCAGCGCACCCTGCTCAAACAGCAGCCGGTGGCGGGCTTCAAGGCTGATCAATATGCCAGCGAACGGCTCTGGGTCACCGCCCGCGATGGCGTATCGGTGCCGGTTTCGCTGGTCTATCGCAAGGACAAGTTCAAGAAAGGTCTCGCCGATTCGGCCAAGAATCCGCTGCTGGTCTATGGCTACGGTTCCTACGGCGCCAGCATGGATCCCGACTTCAGCAGTTCGCGCCTAAGCCTGCTGGATCGCGGCTTCGTCTACGCCATCGCCCATATCCGCGGTGGCGAGGAGCTGGGTCGCCCCTGGTACGAAGATGGCAAGCTGCTGAAAAAACAGAACACCTTCAATGACTTCATCGATGTTACCAAGGCGCTGGTCGAGCAAGGCTACGGTGCCAGGGATCAGGTCTACGCCATGGGCGGCAGCGCCGGCGGTCTGCTGATGGGCGCCGTCATCAATCAGGCGCCCGAACTCTATCGCGGCGTGGTGGCGCAGGTGCCCTTCGTCGATGTGGTCACCACCATGCTGGACGAGTCCATTCCCCTTACCACCGGGGAGTATGACGAGTGGGGCAACCCGAACCAGAAGCGCTACTACGACTACATGAAGAGCTACAGCCCCTACGATCAGGTCAAGGCGCAAGCCTACCCCAACCTGCTGGTCACCACCGGACTGCACGACTCCCAGGTGCAATATTGGGAGCCCGCCAAGTGGGTCGCCAAGCTGCGCGAGCTGAAGACGGATGATAACAAGTTGTTACTGAATACCGACATGGATGCCGGCCACGGTGGCAAGTCGGGCCGCTTTAAAGCCTACGAAGATATCGCGCTGGAGTACGCCTTTATCCTGGATCTGGCTGCCCCGGCAAACTGATCTCATATGACGCTAGCCCTTGCCACGCAAGGGCTACAAAAGAAACCCGCCGCGACTCCCCACCCGACTCCCGCACAATTAATCCTCGATCAACAAATTAATGATCGGCATCAAACTTTTCGATATTAAACGCTGCTTTTTTGCCCTTTTGTTTGATTGTTGTTGGCGAGATGTGCTTAATCGAAGCCGTTACAACTTTTTCTTTGGCCCCTCAGGGGCCAAATTATCTTCTGCCGGCAGGACGCCGGTTATCTCACCGCAGGATGATGGTGGCTTTTTTGGGAGGGGGTAACAGCCCGACCTTTTCCTCGTACGAGGCCCTATCGGCCAGCCCGGCTCCCGCCGCAGGCTCGCCATAAATTCACTCGTGGAACGGGTGAGATAACTCAATGAAAAGGATGGAAAACATGAAAGGATTATCCCTGGCATGCGCCCTGTCGGCTGCTCTGGTCGGCGTGTCGTTTGGTGGCCCGGTACAGGCGCAGGAGCGCTTCGTGACCATAGGCACCGGCGGCCAGACCGGCGTCTACTACGTGGCGGGCCAGTCGATCTGCCGCTTCCTCAATCGCGGCGCGTCCGATCACCAGATCAAGTGCAATGCCCCGGCCAGCGGCGGCGGTGTGGCCAACGTCAACGGCATCCGCAGCGGCGAGTTCAACTTCGGCATCATGCAATCCGATCACCAGTTCAAGGCAATGAAAGGGCTGCCTCCCTTCCAGGCGGAAGGAGCCATGGATGACATGCGCGCCGTCTTCTCCCTGCAGAGCGAGGTGTTCACCATCCTGGCCCGCAAGGACGCCAAGGTCGCCGGCTTCGATGATCTCAAGGGCAAGCGGGTCAACATCGGTAACCCGGGCTCAGGCCAGCGCGACACCATGGAAGAGATCATGGCGGTCAAGGGCTGGAAGAAGGGCGACTTCGGTCTGGTTTCCGAGCTGAAACCGGCCGAACAGGCCTCCGCCCTCGGTGACAACAACATCGACGCCATGAGCTACTTCGTCGGCCACCCCAATGGTGCCATTCAGGAAGCTTCCACCACCACTGACGCCGTGCTGGTGCCGGTGACAGGCGCCGAGATCGACAAGCTGCTGGCCGAGAAGAGCTACTACACCAAGGCTGAAATTCCAGGCGGCATCTACAAGGGCAGTGACCAGCCGACCCCCTCCATCGGTGGCAAGGCAGTGCTCTCCACCAGCGCCAAGACCGACCCAGAAGTGGTTTATCAGCTGGTGAAGTCGGTGTTCGACAATCTGGATCGCTTCAAGCGCCTGCACCCGGCCTTCGCCGACCTCAAAGAGGCCGACATGATCAAGGTGGGGCTCTCCGCTCCGCTGCATGAAGGGGCCGCCCGCTACTACAAAGAGCGCGGCTGGATCTAAGCGCGGGCCCCCGGGCCGCTGTCACTCTCACCGACACCCGTCTGCCGCGCCCCTGATTGCGGGGGCGGGTGTCGCTCTTGTTGTACTGGTGGGCACAAATTAACCCTATGCAAGACAAACAACTCTCTACCGAGGAGCTGATCGCCCAGGATGTGGGCGCACGACTCCCTGCTGGTGCCATGGGTGGTATCATCACCCTGCTGGCGCTGGCCTGGTCACTGTTCCAGCTCTGGATCGCCTCGCCGCTCCCCTTCATGCTCGGCTTTGGCGTGCTCAATGACACCGAAACCCGCTCCATTCACCTCACCTTTGCCCTGCTGCTGGCATTTCTGGTGTTTCCGGCGTTTCGCACCTCACCGCGAGATCGGGTGCCCTTTAGCGATATCGCTCTCGCCCTGATCGCGGCTGGCGCGGCCTCCTACCTCTTCGTGATGTATCAGGCACTGGCCCAGCGACCGGGCAACCTCACCACGGCAGATCTGGTGACAGCTTGTATCGGCATACCTTTGCTGCTCGAAGCGGCGCGTCGTGCGCTGGGGCCGGCGCTGGCGGTCATCGCCATCGTCTTTCTCACATACAGTCTGGCGGGCCCCTGGATGCCGGGGCTGCTGGCCCACCGCGGAGTGAGCTTCACTGCGCTGGCCAACCACCAGTGGATCACCACCGAGGGGGTTTTTGGCATCGCCCTCGGCGTCTCCACCAGCTTCGTCTTCCTGTTCGTGCTGTTCGGCGCCTTGCTGGAGCGGGCCGGTGCCGGCCACTACTTCATCCAGCTCGCCTTCAGCCTGCTTGGTCACCTGCGCGGCGGCCCGGCCAAGGCGGCGGTAGTTGCCTCCGGCCTCACCGGCCTCATCTCCGGCTCCTCCATCGCCAACGTGGTCACCACCGGCACCTTCACCATTCCCATGATGAAGCGGGTGGGGTTCTCGAAAGAGAAGGCGGGCGCAGTTGAAGTGGCCTCTTCGGTCAACGGCCAGATCATGCCGCCAGTGATGGGGGCTGCGGCTTTCCTGATGGTGGAATACGTGGGCATCCCCTATGTGGAGATCATCAAGCACGCCTTTCTGCCTGCGGCCATCTCCTACATAGCGCTGCTCTACATCGTCCATCTGGAGGCGCTCAAGCTCGGCATGCAGCCCATCGGCAACCATCAGCCGAAACCCTGGCTGCACCGTCTGACCGGTTTTGCCTTTGGCGCGGCCCTCATCAGCGGACTGTCGATGGCGGTCTACTATGGCTTGGGCTGGCTCAAACCGGCGCTGGGCGACTATGCCCTGCCCGGTATCGGCCTGCTGCTGGCCATCGCCTATCTGGGTCTGCTGAAGATCGCCGCCAGCAATGATCCCCTGCCGGCGGAAGATCCGGACAAGCCCCTTGAAGAGTTGCCCAACACCCGTACCGTGCTGCTCTCCGGCCTTCACTTCCTGCTGCCGGTGGTGGTGCTGGTGTGGTGCCTGATGGTGGAACGCCTCTCGCCCGGCCTCTCCGCCTTCTGGGGTACCGTGATGCTGGTGATTATCCTGCTGACCCAGCGACCGCTGCTCAACTGGCTGCGCCGCGACGGCAAGCACGACTACGGCACCTTCAACGACGGCATGGTCGATCTGCGCGAGGGACTGGTTGCCGGTGCCCGCAACATGATCGGCATCGGTATTGCGACCGCTACGGCGGGGATCATCGTCGGTGCCGTCTCCCAGACCGGCGTCGGGCTGGTACTGGCGGATCTGGTGGAGATGCTCTCCATGGGCAATCTGCTGCTGATGCTGCTGCTGACCGCCCTGCTCAGCCTGATCCTCGGTATGGGGCTGCCGACCACCGCCAACTACATAGTGGTCTCCAGCCTGCTGGCGCCAGTGGTGGTGACGCTCGGGCAGCAGAACGGGCTGATCGTGCCGCTGATCGCGGTGCACCTGTTCGTCTTCTACTTCGGCATCATGGCCGATGTGACGCCGCCGGTGGGGCTCGCCTCTTTTGCGGCAGCGGCCGTCTCCAAAGGGGACCCCATCCGTACCGGTCTCACCGCCTTCTACTACAGCCTGCGCACCGCTGCGCTGCCGTTCCTCTTCATCTTCAATACCGACCTGCTGCTCATCAACGTGGACTTCGCCCACGGCGTGCTGATCTTCATCGTGGCCACCATTGCCATGCTGATCTTCGCCGCGGCGACTCAGGGCTACTTTCTGGTGAAGAGCCGCTGGTACGAGAGCATCCTGCTGCTGCTGGTCGCCTTTACCCTGTTCCGCCCCGGCTTCTGGATGGATCTGGCCCACGATCCCTATCGCCAGACACCGCCTGCCCAGCTGGCCCAGACCATGGGTGAGGTGGAGGCGGAGAGTCCCCTGCGCGTCCGGGTCATGGGAGAGGATGCGGTCGGCAAGCCGCGTCAGTTCACCCTGCTGGTGCCCGTACCGGAAGGGGCCACGGGTGAAGAGCGGCTGGCCAATCTGGGGCTCACCCTCTATGAGCAGGATGGCAAGACGCTGATCGACAGCGTCGCCTTCGGCAGCCCGGCCGCCGCCATGGGGTTGGAGTTCGATCAGGAGATCCTTGCCGTCAAGGCACCGACCGACCGCTGGCGCAAAGAGCTGATGTGGATCCCGGGCTTCCTGCTGTTTGGTGCCATCATCTGGTTGCAGCGTCGCCGCGTGGCGGTCAGCGCAAGCTGATGGATTCCCGCATCTGCATGAGAAATGAGAGAGGGCCGCGACAGCGGCCCTCTTTTTTGAAGCGCTGATACCAGGGGATAACCCCCGCCTTCAGCCAGAAAAAAAGTGGGGTGACATATCCATGTCACCCCCTCGCAAATAAGCATGTTCCATATTGGAATCCGGTCGTCGCGGGCGCCTCTCCGAACCTCCCGAAAGTTCGCTACCCATCAGAAGTCAGCGCCAGTTGCAGCGATACAAGTGGCCAGCAACCCGTTACAACCCTCTTCCACACGGCAGCAAGCCACCGTGTTTGTCCTTGCAACTGAAATATTACGCAGAAAAACAAAATAAAAAACGATTTTATGCCCAATCCATTCACATATCGGTACAAAAAACAGCCTTATCACCACCATGAACTGGTTATAAAACAGTTAGATAGACTCTCTTATGGCTATTCACCCGCGATGTGCATCGGCAAAGACCTACACGCCTTTGCGAGATCTCGCACAAAAAATGGCCAGCTCACAACCAGCGATGCAGTGGCAACCAGTTGCTGAGCCTGGCAACCAGACGCCGTGACCACCCTTCCGCTTTGCGTGGTTCACCCTGCCCTTGCCACTGCAACAACCACGCCTGCAACTGCTGGCAGATGGGCGCACACTCCAGCTGCAACATCAGTTCGGTATTGAGAAAGAGCGAGCGGGGATCGAGGTTGAGGCTGCCAAACAGAGCGCGATCCTCTCCCAGCAGGATCAGCTTGGCGTGCAGGCTGCTATGCCCTTCATCAAACTCGCACAACCGGATCCCCTGACGCAGCAACCAGCCCCTGTGACGCTGGTAAGCCCCATGCACCAGCGGTACATCCGTACTGGCCAGCGAGTTGGTGAGGATCTCGATCACCACTCCCTGCCGACGCAACCGCTGCAAACGGCGCCGAAAACCGCCCGTGAGGATCAGATAGGGAGTCACCATGCGGAGCGTGGAGGGAGCCTCAGCCAACTGTCGCCAGAGCTGGCGAGCGGTCACCGGGCGGGAAACCAGCCCTTTGCCGGGCCGGTCAAACCAGACCTCGGCCCGACCAGTATGCCATGCAAGTGCAGGCTCGTTGCCGTCAAACAGCGAGGCAGGCAGATCATAAGCAGCAGCGACCGCGGGATCCGCCATGGTGAGGAGGAAATCGTTGACCACACGAATTTCGGCGGGCTGCAATCTTCGGCGCAGCAGATGACGGATCGGGTGGCTCCAGCGGCTCTGCCAGAATTGGGTAAACCCCGCCGCCATCTGCTCGCAAATGGCTCCCTGACAGGCAAGATCGAGATCCACGAAAGGAGCATCCGGATCCAGCCCGAAATATCGATCACCAATATTTCGGCCACCGATAAGCGCCAGCTTGCCATCCACCAGCAGCAGCTTGTTGTGCATCCGGTGATTGATGCGGCGAAAGGTGAAGAGCCCCTCCAGCAGCAGGGCCAGCGGCCGCCAACCCCTTAACCAGAAGGGGTTGAACAGCCGCACCTCGATACCGGGACAGTGAGCCACCATCTCCAGAAAGCGGTTGTCTCCGGCATAGAGGTCATCTACCAGCAGCTGTACCCTGACCCCGCGCCGGGCGGCATGGAGCAGCTCGCCCAACAGCAGCTTGCCGCTGCTATCCTCCTCCCAGCTGTAATACTGCGCCTGGATCTGCTCGCGGGCGGAGCGGATCCAGTGGCAGCGCACCTTGAGCGCCAGGGCCGGGTTGTCGATCAGGGCAAAGGATCCGGGGATCATCTTGTCATCCTGCTGTCATGGCCAGGTGTCATAACGCAGCAAGCCTCTTCGTATATCGACACTTTTCGTATCTCGAAACAGGGAGTTGCTATGGAACTGCACGATACCCCTATGCTGCGCTATCTGGGCCAGCTCCACCAGCCAGATCAAGCACCCGGCACCGAGTCGGCCCACTGGTTCTTGCTGCACAGGGATGGTGGCTGGCCGCTACCGACCACGCCGGAGGCTCAGCCGGTCAATCGGCTTATGGCTGAGCCGCTTCGATAGCCGCAGCCTTGCCCTCGATCTGGGGCAGGCTGAAGCGATAGCCAACATAGTACTTGTAGATGGTGCCGACATAGTTGATCGGCCCCTGCCCCACCTCGTTGGCCACCAGCTGATCCACGTTGCCGAACCAGACATTGGGATCCAGCCCCAGCTTGCCCGCCTTGTCCCGCAGGGCCTGAACCCGGTTCGGCCCGGCATTGTAGGCCGCGAGCGCAAAGAGGTGGCGGTTGAGCAGATCCAGATTGGGATCGTTGAAGTAGGTATCGAGGATCAGGCGCAGATAACGGCAGGCCGCCTCGACGTTGCCATCCAGCGTCGTCAGTCTGGCCCCCGTGATATTGACCTCGCGACCGGTGCTGGGCAGCAGCTGCATGATGCCGACAGCCCCCTTCTCGGAGCGGATAGCGGGGTTGAGGCCGGACTCCTTGTATGCCAGCGCCGCCAGCATCAGCCAGTCCAGCTCGTACTGCTTGGCATACTTCTCCAGCACCTTGCGAATGGTTGCCAGCCGCCCCATGGGGTCAGGTGCCAGTATGTTGCTCATCTGGTCGCTGCGCGCCAGCAGGCGGCGCAGGGTCATGTCGCTATAGAGACTGTTGCGACTGGCCCCCGCCAGATAGCGGTTGACCGCTTTAAGGAGGTCGGGGCTGTTCTTGCGCAGCGCCCAGGCACTGGTGCCCTTGCTGCGCAGGGGGATCAGCTTGTGCGCCTTGAGGCCGGAGATCATCCCCCCCAGCCAGATCCGCCCCTTGTAGCTGTCGGTCACCGTCAGCGGAATGATGCCGGCCGCCACCATCTCCAGCAGATCGCCATCTTGCAGATACTCGGGCACCGTCTCGATATAGACAGGAGGCAGCCCCAACTCGCGAAACAACCAGTTGAGCTGGCGCAGACTCTCGCAATAGCTTGAGCTGGCGCGCACCCAAACCCGCCGGCCGGAGAGCTGGGTAATGCGGTTGAAGGCGGGCAGCGTGTTCTGGCTGACCACCCACTCCTCGATGGAGGAGATCAGCGGCCGGGAGAAGGTCACCTGTTCGCGCCGGGTGGGAGTTACCGTCATATTGGCCGCCACCAGATCGCCACGCCCCTCCGCCAGATAATCGAGCAGCTTGTCCTGCCGAACCGGGATATAGACCACCTTGAGCGGCACCTTCTCCCTGGCAAGATAGGTCTTGTTCAACCAGCGCTCGAACCCTTGCAGCTGATTGACCAAAATGCCGTACTGGGCACCCTTGTCGAGGAAATAGAAACCGCGCTCATAGACCACCAGAGCCCTGAGTTCGCGCTTTTGCAAAATGGATTCGAGATCCCCGGGTTGGGGAAGACGCTGAGGCTTGAGATCGGCCGCCAGCAGGGGGAGAGACCAGAGAGCCAGCAGGCCCCAGATCCAGTGCCGCATCATGATGTTGTCGCCTTCTGTTGGCCGACTCGCGCCGGGCAAAACCGTCTGTGGGATAGAGTAACTATAGAACGCAGACCCACAGCAGAAGGGTCAACACGGCAGGACCAGCCTGCCGCGTCATCAGAGGGCTCAGATAGAGCGGGCCCGCATTTCGAAGATCAGTTTTTCAGCGGTGCAGGTAAATTGCAGGCGGGCTTTCAGGATCACGCCGTTGGCGCCCTGGGTCAGTTCACTGCTGCTCTTGGCTTCGGCAGTCACCTGCTTGGCCAGAGCTTCATAGGCAGCCAGCTTGGCACGGGCATCAGCCTCGGCAGCGGCTTCGATCACCAGCTCCATCACATCATCGCCTTCACCGATGATGGTGCCGATCTCGGCAAAACAACCACAGCTGTCGCAGGTTTCGTTCAGTTCAACTTTCTCGTCAACAGACATACTTTTACTCCTACTGCTTATTTCGGATGATTTTCATCGTCACGCATGGCTTTACGAAAATCCCTGATGGCGGTTCCCAGATCCTCACCCGCACTGGCCAGACGCTTACTGCCAAACACCAGCACAACCACCAGCAAGAGGATCAACATGTGCCAGATATGAATTCCACCGAGTCCCATAGGGATGCTCCTCAAAGAGAGATATCTATCAGTTGTATCAAAACAGAGCGCAAGAATTGTTGGGCAAAATCAAGGCGGGTGCAAGTGAGCAAATAAATCACTACAAAAAATAGGGCGACCCGAAGGTCGCCATATTGATTGTGCTACGTGTCCCCTCAACAGCTACATCCTGTACCAGTGGCTCATCCGAGCCAGAGACAATTTGAGGATAAGATCGCCAAGATATGAAAACAAATGGTATAAATTCATCTTAGAATTGAAGAGGATTCATATCATGCTGCTGGAACAACTGGGTCGCATCGACCTCAATTTGCTGATTATCCTGCAGGTTCTGCTGGAGGAGCGCAACGGCAGCAAGGCAGCCAGACGACTGCATTTGAGTCAGTCCGCCGTCAGCAAGGCGCTCGGCCGACTGCGGGAAACCTTCGACGATCCGCTCTTTATCCGCTCCGCTTACGGGCTGGAACCGACCCCCCGCGCACTGGTGCTGCAACAGCAGCTGCAACCCATCCTGCTGTCGCTGGACAACCTGATCCAGCCGCCGGAGTTCGACCCGGCCAACTCGGATCGGGAGTTTGTCATCGCCAGCATGGACAGCGCCTTCACCCTGTTTGCCCCGCTCTACCTGAGCGAACTGAAGCGACAGGCCCCCAGATTACGGCTGCGCTATGAGGAGTGGACCGAGAACAGCCTGACCGAGATGAGCCAGGGGCAGGTGGATATCGCCTTCACGGTGCGGGAGAACTGCATCGACTCAGACTACCGTCTCGATACCCTGCCCGGCAGCATCTGCCAGCGACTGCTCGCCATCGATGGCCTCACCTGTCTGGTGCAACAGCACCACCCCGCTCTGCAGGAGCCACGCTGGGATCTCGACCACTACCTCAGCTATCCCCATGTCCAGACCTACTGCGAAGGGCGGGATCGCTGGATGCTGGATCACAAGCTGGCGGAGCACGATCTCTACCGGCGTATCGAGGCGAGTGTTCCCTCATTCGAGGCGGCGCTGCGGATGGGCATGCACTCAGATATGATCGTTACCCTCTCCAAGCTCTATGCACGTCACGCGACCCAGGTCTACCCACTGTTGCAACTGCCGCTGCCCATCGAGCTGGACAGCATCTCGCACCTGCTCATCTGGCATCAGCGTCATGAGGAAGATCCCGGCCATCGCTGGCTGCGGGAGACCCTGCTGACCCTGATCCTGAGTCAGCTGGAGTCACGCGCCGATCAAGGGGTGCCCGTTACCTGCAAGTAGTGGTGAACCCCGTCCAGCAGCATCTGCACCGAGATCATCACCAGCAGCATCCCCATCAGCCGTTCTACCGCAGTGAGTCCACGCTCACCCAGCAGCTTGTTGAATACCTCGTAGAACATCAGGATCACCGCGCTGGCGGCCCATGCCATGAAGAGTGCCAGCGACCAGTCCACCATCCGGGTGGGCTCCTGATTGGCCAGCAGCATCAAAGAGGCGAGGATCGAGGGGCCGGCGATCATCGGGATCGCCATCGGCACCAGGAAAGGCTCTTCGCCCGCCGCCAGTCCGGTCACCCCCCCTTCACTCGGGAAGATCATCTTGATGGCGATCAGGAACAGGATGATACCGCCGGCAATGCTGACTGCTTCCTGCCGCAGGTTGAGGAAGCCGAGGATCTGCTGACCGACAAAGAGGAAGAGCATCATGATGGCCAGCGAGAAGAGCAGCTCGCGGACCATCACCTTGCGCCGCCGCTTGGGATCGATATGGCGCAGGATGGAGAGGAAGACCGGCAGGTTGCCCAGCGGGTCCATGATCAGAAACAGCATGACTGCGGCAGAAAAAGTATCCATACAACGCCCGGGCTACGCCTTGAATTGGGAAATGGGAGGGGGCGAAATATAGCAAAGGGCGAGAAGTTGAGCGAGCGCCATCACACGCTCGCCAAGGGGGTTATCCGTGATTGCAGATCTTGTCGGCACGGGTCTGAAAACCCTCGCCCGCTTCGATGAACTTGCCGCGAGCGGCCAGGAAGTCGATCAGCGCTTCGGCATCCATCTCGCTGGCGCTGCAGGTATGAAAACGGGCATCGGCACCGAACCGCTGCGCCATCGCCTGCTTGAGGCTGGCACGGGTAAATTGACCATCCTGTTCCAGCATCATCTCCATCACTTCGTGACCATGTACCGATTGCGACATCTTGCACCTCAATAATGAACATATTTAATGTCAATTAAATCCTCTCCCGTCAGGAGGGATCTTGATATAGGCCAATAAATAACGGATTACCCTGCTGCGAGAGTGGCCAGCGACGCCGCTTTGTCGATAATGTGGCAACCCACTGCAGGGATCGCTACACTAGCGCCCCATTTTTGGTCACCGCAGACATTTGATAAGGATATTGGCGCCATGCTGTTCCATGGAGAGGCAAGCAAACCCTGGCAGATCTGGACCCGTCGCCCGCTCTGGCTCAAGACCCTGATCGGCATGCTGACCGGGGTCGCCCTTGGCGTCGGCTTCGAGGAGCAGGCTCAGCAGCTCAAACCCATTGGCGTGCTCTTCGTCAACACCATCCAGATGCTGATGGTGCCCCTGATCTTCTGCTCGGTCATCGCCGGTCTCACCTCACTGCTCAAGGGCAAGGCGCTCGATCGTATAGGTATCAAGGCGAGCTGCCTTTACCTCTGCTCCACCGCCATCGCCATCTGCATCGGCCTGATGATGGGCTGGCTGCTGGAGCCCGGCATGGGAGCCGACATGGGCCCCTACCAACGACCCGGCATGACCACACCACCGACTCTGGCCAGCGTGCTGAGCCATCTGGTGCCGAGCAATCCGGTCGAGGCGATGGTGGACAGCAAGATCCTGCAGGTGATCGTCTTTGCCGTGGCGCTGGCGGTGGCACTCAATGCCTGTGGCCGCCGCGGCCGCCCCGCCATCCTCTTCTTCACCTCGCTGGCGGAGGGGATGTTCAAGCTGACCCAGATGGTGATGGCGCTGGCTCCGTATGGCGTCTGTGCCCTGATGGCCTGGATGACCAGCAAATATGGCATCGACCTGCTGCTGCCCCTGCTCAAGGTAATCGGCGCCGTCTATCTCGGCTGTCTGCTCCATGTACTCGGGGTCTACAGCACCCTGCTGCTCCTGCTGGCGCGGCTCAATCCGATCCACTACTTCAAGAGCATCGTCGATGCCCAGGCAGTGGCCTTCACCAGCAGCTCCAGCAGCAGCACCCTGCCCATCAGCCTCGCCTGTGCCGAGAAGCGGCTCGGGGTCTCACCCGCCATCACCGCCAAAGTGCTGCCCATCGGCGCCACCATCAACATGGATGGCACGGCGCTCTATCAGGGGGTCACAGCCCTGTTTGTGGCACAGGCATTTGGGGTGGATCTGCATCTGGTGGACTACCTGACCATCATCAGCATCGCCACCCTGGCCAGTATCGGCACCGCAGGCACTCCGGGCACCGGGCTGATGCTGCTGACGCTCACGCTGACCGCGGTCGGACTGCCGCTGGAAGGGGTTGCACTGATTGCGGGGATTGACCGGGTGCTCGACATGGCGCGCACCGCGGTCAACGTCTCGGGGGATATTCTGGTTTCCGTACTGATCGCCCGCAGCGAAAACGAGCTGGATCTGGCGACCTATCACGATGAACACGCCGGGGAAGATATCGACGTCCCCCTACGCTAGGGAGGATTAGTTGTCGTGGGGATCGTGATGGCAACGCCAGCACACTTCGAAGTTGGCGCCGTTCTCCTCCCCGCACTGACCGCACAGCCAGCCGTTACCCTGGCGCTGCTGATAGCGTTCGATCACCCGCCCTGCCTTGCTGCGATCCTCGGCACGCACCATCAGGGTCACCTGCAGCAGATCCGCCGCCAGCTCGCCAAAGGCCCCTGACAGGCCGTCGCCATTGAGGCGCACCGGCACCCCTTCCGCCTCCAGCGCCCCCTTGAGAGCATGAGCCTCCAGAGTGTGAGAGGCGCGATAGAGATTGATCCAGTTATCCATAGCTCCCCCTTACAGCAGCTTGTCGATGCCGAACTCGGCCCCGTTCTCCACCATGAAATCGATGAACGCCCGCAATTTACGCGGCATAAGTTGTCGCTCCGGAAACAGCAGGTAGATCGACACCTTGGGTTGCTGCCACTCTGGCAGCACCGCGACCAGCTCGCCGCTGGCCAGCTCCTCCTGACAGAGCATGGCCGGGATCGAGGCCAGTCCGAGACCCGCCTTGGCCGCCTCGCGGGCACAGGTAATATTATTGACCCGAAAACGGGAGGGAGGGTCAACCAGCACCTCTTTGCCATCCAGCTCGAAGCACCAGTGGGAAGCGAGAAAGCCGTTGCTCACCGTCACCCGCTCATGGTTGGCCAGATCCTCCGGCCGCTTGATCGCCGGGCTGCGCGCCAGATAGGCCGGACTGGCACAGAGTAGCTTCCCGGTGCTCCATAGGCGGCGTGCGGCCAGATTGGAATCGCTCATATCGCCGATCCGCACCACCGCATCCAGCCCTTCGCTGATGGGGTCAACCACCCGGTTGGTCAGCTCCAGCTCCACCTGCAGGCCGGGATAGGCCTGTAAAAACTTGGCGACCAGGCGCCCGACCACCAACTGACCCGTCTCTATGGGCACGGCCATCTTGAGAGTGCCGGTCACCTCTTGCTGGCTGGCGCTCAACATCAGCTCCGCTTCCGTCAATGCCTCCACCGCCTTGCTGCAGTGCCGATAGTACTTCTCCCCCTCCTCGGTCAGGGTGAGCTGACGGGTGGAGCGATAAAGCAGCCGCACCCCGAGCCTCTGTTCCAGCTCGGCAATCCGCCGGCTGACCATCGCCTTGGTCATCCCCAGCTCCTGGGCTGCGGCAGTAAACGAGCCCTTGTCGACAATTCGTACCAGAATTAACGCAGCATTTAGGTCCATTGTTGCACCTGTGAAACTGTATATCTCGTGAACCAATACTAATCGAAACAGTCGAGCAGTGTTAGCCTGCGCCCCTTACGTTCAGGAATCTCCAAAATGAGTCAACACAAGAAAATCCCTCTCCTGGCCGCCATGATCCTGGCCCTGCTCGCTCTCCTCTTCTCCGCCTACTGGTATCTCCACGGCCGCTATTTCGAGAGCACCGACAACGCCTATCTCCAGAGCGAGGTAACCGGGATCAGCTCCAAGCTGCCCGGCTATATCAGCGAAGTGCTGGTGACCGACAACCAGCCGGTCAAAACGGGCCAGCTCATCGCCCGTCTCGATGATCGCGAATACAAGACCAAGGTCGCGGAGGCCGAGGCCGATCTGCGCCTCAATCAGGCAACCGCCGAGAATCTGGCCGCTACCCGCATCCAGCAGCTGAGCCTGATCCAGCAGGCCGAAGCCAAGGTTGCCTCCGCCAAGGCCGAGCAGCTGCGCGCCAGCCAGCAGGTAACCCGGATCAGCCAGCTCAACCAGCGCCACTACAGCTCGCAAGACAGTCTGGATGAAGTGCGGGCTGGTCTGCAGGTCAATCAGGCACAGGCACAAGAAGCCAAAGCGGCCTTGCAGGCAGCCCGTGAGCGACTGCTGGTACTGGATGCCGAGCGCAAGCAGAATCAGGCCAAGCTGGCCCTGAGTGAAGCACAACTGGAGCAGGCCAGGCTGGAGCTCGGCTACACCGAGCTGCGGGCACCAGCCGATGGCATCATCGGCAAGCGCAGCCTGCGGGAGGGGCTCTACGTCCAGTCCGGCATGCAGGTCGCCAGTCTGGTGCCGCTGCAACAAGTGTGGGTCGAGGCCAACTTCAAGGAGACCCAGCTCGCCCATATGCAGCCCGGCCAGAAGGTCGAAGTGGTGCTTGATGCCTATCCGGATCAGCCGGTCGAGGGGGTCATCGACAGTCTGGCGCCAGCCACAGGGGCCAAGTTCGCCCTGCTGCCACCGGAGAACGCCACCGGCAACTTCACCAAGATTGTGCAGCGGGTACCGGTCAAAATCCGTATCCCCGAGCCGGGTCAGCTCGCCGGCAAGCTGTTGCCGGGTCTCTCCAGCGAAGTAACGGTAGATACCCGTACTCCTGATGCCATGACGGCCGCCAACTGATGGAACCCATTCCACGTCGCCACTGGATCGCGGTCATCGGCGGCCTTATCGGCGCCTTCATGGCCATCCTCGATATCCAGATAACCAACGCCTCCCTGAAGGACATTCAGGGGGCGCTCTCTGCCACCCTGAGCGAAAGCTCCTGGATCTCCACCTCCTATCTGGTGGCGGAGATGATCGCCATCCCCCTTAGTGGCTGGCTGAGCCGGGGGCTGAGCGTGCGCCGTTACCTGCTGTGGACCACGGGCGCCTTTATCGTCTCCTCCGTGCTCTGCTCCTTCAGCTGGAACCTCACCAGCATGATCGTCTTCCGGGCGATGCAGGGCTTCACCGGCGGGGCACTTATTCCGATGGCCTTCTCCCTCATCGTTACCCTGCTGCCGCTGCAGAAGCGGGCTACCGGCATGGCGCTGTTCGGTCTCTGTGCCACCTTCGCCCCGGCCATCGGCCCAACTCTCGGCGGCTGGCTCACCGAGCAGATGTCGTGGCACTACATCTTCTATCTCAACGTCCCGCCGGGGCTGCTGGTGATGGCCATGCTGGCGCACGGGCTGGACAAGAAGGCGGTGGACTGGGAGGTGATCAAGCGGGTCGACCTTATCGGCATCGTCACCATGGCGCTTGGCCTGGGCGTGCTGGAGGTGGTGCTGGAGGAGGGTAACCGGGAGGACTGGTTCGGCTCGACCTTCATCGTGCGCCTGACCATCATCTCGGTCGTCTCACTGGTCTTCTTCGTCATCAGCCAGCTGCTGCGCCGCCACCCGCTGGTCAACCTGCGGCTGCTGCACAACCCGCGCTTTGCCCTCGCCTGCTTCGCCTATCTGATCCTCGGGATGGCGTTGATGGGCTCCATCTATGTGCTGCCGCTCTACATGACCCAGATCCACAACTACAACGCGCTGGAGA
Organism: Aeromonas sp. FDAARGOS 1410; assembly: GCF_019048745.1. Taxonomy (NCBI): domain Bacteria; kingdom Pseudomonadati; phylum Pseudomonadota; class Gammaproteobacteria; order Aeromonadales; family Aeromonadaceae; genus Aeromonas; species Aeromonas sp. FDAARGOS 1410. The sequence continues at coordinate 151,262 of NZ_CP077401.1, forward strand.
TTGGCGAAGTGCTGATGTGGATGGGGCTGCCCCAGCTGCTGGTGCTGCCGCTGGTGCCCAAACTGACCCACAAGGTCGATCCGCGCTATCTGGTGAGCTTCGGCTTTTTCATCTTCGCCGTCAGCTGCTTTATGAACGTCAACATGAGTGCCGACTATGCCGGGCCGCAGCTTATTCAGGCGCTCATCGTGCGGGCACTTGGGCAGCCCTTCATCATGGTGCCGCTCTCCCTGGTCGCCACCGCCAGTCTGAGTCATGATGAGGTTCCCTCCTCCTCCACCCTGCTCAACGTGCTGCGCAACCTGGGTGGCGCCTTTGGTATCGCCATCATAGCGACCATGCTCGACAACGATACCCGCACCCATATGCTCCAGATCGGCAGCACCCTGCCTGCCAGCAGTATCGAGGGACAAACCTATCTGCTGCAGCTGGCCCAGAGCATGATGGCACAGGGTTCCGGCCCCGAGCTGGCCGAGCAGCAGGCGCACGCCATACTCGCCAACACCATCAACCGGGAAGCGGCCATCATGGCCTACAACCAGGTCTTCTACATCATGGGGATCTTCCTGCTGGTCGCCAGCGGTCTGATGCTGCTGCTCAAATCCCCCGCCCCGCGGGCAGCGGATGCCGAGCCGATAGAGGCGTGAAAAGCAGCTGATAAATAAAACGAAAAACGGGCCAACGCCCGTTTTTCTTTATCTGTTGCCTGTATTCAACTGCATGGCGTCATCCCGCCAGCGACCCCGCAATCAGGAACTGGGCGGCAAAGTAGCTGCTCATCACCCAGGCTCTGGCGTGGGGGAAAGGGCGGCGGAAGCGATCGAGTGCCAGCATGCTGTCGGAGAAGAGGAACATCAGGGCACCAGCCAGCGCAGCCGCACTGCCTGCGGTGAGCGATGCGTGCCAGGCACCCGCAGCCACCCAGGCCATACCGATGATCACCAGCATGTAGCAGAAGACCGGAATGCGCATCTCTCCCAGCTTGCCCCACAGCAGGCCAAATACCAGCGCGGCGATGAGCAGGAGCAGCAAGCCATCCACCAGATTGAGCACCAGCGGCCCCTGGGCAAAGCCGACGATGTAGCAGAGGTGCGCGACAAGAAATGCCGCCAGGCCCTGAATAAAGCGGTCGCTTGGCAGCATCAGCAGCACATCGCCCGCCAGCGAGAGGCAGAGACCGAGCAGGATCCAGGCGTGGGAACCATCGTGGTCATAGCCCTGATAGCCAAACGCCAGCGCGATGATGAGCAGCATGGTCAGCGGCTTGCTGATATAGAACTGGCGGCTGTCTGAACCATAGGCGGCGCGGATATGCCACCAACCGGAAGCGATGATCAAGAAACTCAATAACATGCCCTGCTCCTCACCCGTTGCTCGCTGTCATACGGCAACCGTTTTTATATCTGGGTGCAGGGTAACAAATTCCCCCACCGAGTGGCAGGGGGCGGATCAAAGGGTGAGACTAAGCCTAAAGTCTAATTGCCGCGCCATACCATTCAGGGCATAAGAGACGGGTCTGGAGGATCACCATGGAAGAAGCTATGAAAAACTATCTGCCCGCCATCGATATCATGATGTGCCATCTGGGGATCAGCTTTGAGCAGGCGTGCGAGCAACTGGGGCTCAACCCGCTGGAACAACAGACCCTGAGCCAGCTGCAAGAGCAGGATCACCCCGAATAAGTAGAGATGCTGGCGCCAAACCGGCGCGCAGGCTCCACCAGAGAGAAGACCGCCGAGTGGCGGTCTTCTCTTTTCTGCTTGTTTACACTGGGGCTCTGGCAATACCTGCCAGCAGGCGACTCCAGTTGCGTTTGCTGGCGATGAAACCGTCCCGCAGGGCTCGGTACTCCAGTTGCAGCTTGAGGCGGTCATAGCGCGCCAGCGCCTTGCGTTTGCGCAGCTCAAGCAGCCGCTTGCGACTGGCATAGTAGTGCTGCAACTGCTGACTCAGCTTGGCGTACTCCTCCTGCAGCAGTGCTTGCCACAGTTCGCGATCATCCTGTTTGACAAGCCTTGCCTGCGCCCGTTTGAGCTGCATCTCCAGCCTGGCCTGTTCGATACGCTCCTCCGGCGATGACCGCAGATCTCTCGCCAGCCCGCACCATGAGGCAAACCGGATCAGCCATTTGGTCGGATCGAACTGCCACCACTGTATACCGTTGCGGTAATCGTTCTCGAACAGATGGTGGAAGTTGTGATACCCCTCGCCAAAGGTGAAAAAGGCCAGGATGCCGTTGTCACGGGCGGTATTGCGATCCGTGTAGGGCTGGCTGCCCCAGATATGGGCCAGTGAGTTGATAAAGAAAGTGGTGTGGTGCGTCATCACCATCCGCAAGACGCCCGCCAGCAGCAACATGCCGAGCAGGTCTCCGTGGATCAGGCCAAACAGCAGCGGCAGGCCCAAATTGGTCGCCAGCACCAGCGCCAGATAGTGGCGATGCTGAAACATGACCACAGGGTTGTTCTGCAAATCCCGCACATTGCTGTAATCACCATATTGTTCCCCCTGATACTCTCGCAGCATCCAGCCGATATGGGAGTACCAGAAGCCACGCCCCGCGCTGTAGGGATCTTTATCGTTGTCATCCACATGACGATGATGACGGCGATGATCCGCCGACCAGTGCAGCGCCGAGTTCTGCAACGCCAGCGCACCACCGATGGCAAACAGCCACTGCAACGCCGGATGAGCCTTGTAAGCCTTGTGTGACCAGAGGCGGTGATAACCCGCCGTGATCGAGAGCCCGCTCAAACAGAACAGCAGCAGGAACGTAGCCCACTGCCAGAGATCGTAACCGTGGCTCATCCCATACCAGGGCACGGCAACCAGCGCCACCAGTCCGGAGAGAGAGAACAACAGGGTATTGGTGAGAATAATCGGGGGTCTAGCCATCTTCTTGCATCCTTTCAGCGAACAGCTGTTAGCCATTTTCCATGGCGACTTCGCCAGGGTCAATGGTAAAAAAGTAGGATACAAACCTGATCCTGAGGCGCCTTCGGGTTATCATTTGTCCTCGTTAAGCTGAAGGTGACTGATTTCGTGGGTATTCGCGCTCAACAAAAAGAAAAAACCCGGCGTACATTGATCGATGCTGCATTCAGCCAACTGTGCGCCAACCGGAGTTTCTCCAATCTCAGCCTGCGGGAAGTGGCTCGTGAAGCGGGCATCGCCCCCACCTCCTTCTATCGCCATTTTCGCGATATGGAAGAGTTGGGCCTGACCCTGGTCGATGAGGGCGGTCTGACTCTGCGTCAGCTGATGCGCCAGGCACGCCAGCGCATTGCCGGTGGCGGCAGCGTCATCAGCACCTCGGTGCAGACCTTCATGGAGTTCGTCGAGAACAACCCCAACGTCTTCCGGCTGTTGCTGCGAGAGCGCTCCGGCACCTCGGCCGCATTTCGTCAGGCTGTTGCTCGCGAGATCCAGCACTTTATTGCCGAGCTGACCGATTATCTGGAGGCCACCACCCAGGCACCGCGGGAAGATGCCTATATCCAGGCCGAGGCCATGGTTACCATCGTATTCAGCGCCGGTGCCGATGCGCTCGACATGACCAGCGAAGAGTGCCGGGCACTCTCCGATCGCACTATTCGCCAACTGCGGATGATTGCCATGGGCGCCGAGGTACAGAACCAGAAACGCCGTGAGCCCCATCCATGACCACAGGACGGAGAACGATATGACTGAACAGCTTGTGATCCCCAAAAAACCGCTCGCCATGGCGATGCTAATCGGCATCTGTGGCGACGCGTCTCTGGCGGTGCTGACCAACGCGGTCGTACCCTTCTCCTTCTTTCCGCTGATCGCTCTCTGGCTGGCTGCCTATCAGCTGTTCCAGCACTATCGCCACGAACCCATGGTGGGCAATACCCCCATCTGCACCCTGCTCTGCTTCTTTATCGGCGCCTTCGGTCACTCGGCCCTGCTCAAGGTGCAATACCCGGAACTCGGCAGCAACTTCTTCTCCCTGATCATGATGCTGCTGCTGCTGGCGGCACTCTCCATCAAGCTGGGTCTAAGCCTCGGCAAGAAAGAGAAACCCTGATTAGTCGACAAAGTGGTCCCAATCTCCTGATAGATAAAGAAAATAGGCCTTCCCAACGGGAAGGCCTATTTGTTTGCTCTACGCAGATTTATCAGGCATGACCATGCCGAGCAATCGCGGCATGGTGACCCTCGCCAGGCGACTCGGCTTTACCATTGATGTCCAGATGGAGGAGGGTGTGGTCAATATGGCCCTTCTCTGTAGGGCAAAATCTGATTGAAGGCGGCGGGTGGCCACGAGTAATCCAGTACCAATGGTTGCGAATCATCCAAAAATGACCGCAATTACACACCAAAAGGAGGGAATAGCGGGCCTGCCAGTGCGCCCCGCCATCAGGCAAGAGCTACTGTTCAGTGGCTGCTGGATGCTGAAAATGCAAAAGCCCGGTCTGATAACCGGGCTTTTCTGTCTATTCAGGCGTGCAGCGCCGTAGCCAACGGGCAAATCGCTCATAGCAAAAAGGCCTTCCCAATCGGGAAGGCCTTCTATTTAGTGGCGGAGCGGACGGGACTCGAACCCGCGACCCCCGGCGTGACAGGCCGGTATTCTAACCGACTGAACTACCGCTCCGCATTCGGCTAGCTTATTGCTAATTAGGTGCCTGGCAGTGTCCTACTCTCGCATGGCGAATGCCACACTACCATCGGCGCTACCGCGTTTCACTTCTGAGTTCGGCATGGGATCAGGTGGTTCCACGGCGCTATTGCCGCCAGGCAAAAATCTTCAATCTGAAAAAGCTGATGTAAGTAATTCGTTCGTATTTGCTACAAGCCTTAGAACACTTCTTGGGTGTTGTATGGTTAAGCCTCACGGGTAATTAGTATGGGTTAGCTCAACACGTCGCCGCGCTTACACACCCCACCTATCAACGTTGTGGTCTCCAACGGCCCTTTAGGACCCTCAAGGGGTCAGGGATGACTCATCTCAGGGCTCGCTTCCCGCTTAGATGCTTTCAGCGGTTATCGATTCCGAACTTAGCTACCGGGCAGTGCCACTGGCGTGACAACCCGAACACCAGAGGTTCGTTCACTCCGGTCCTCTCGTACTAGGAGCAACTCCCTTCAATCATCCAACGCCCACGGCAGATAGGGACCGAACTGTCTCACGACGTTCTGAACCCAGCTCGCGTACCACTTTAAATGGCGAACAGCCATACCCTTGGGACCGACTTCAGCCCCAGGATGTGATGAGCCGACATCGAGGTGCCAAACACCGCCGTCGATATGAACTCTTGGGCGGTATCAGCCTGTTATCCCCGGAGTACCTTTTATCCGTTGAGCGATGGCCCTTCCATTCAGAACCACCGGATCACTATGACCTACTTTCGTACCTGCTCGACCTGTCCGTCTCGCAGTTAAGCTGGCTTATGCCATTGCACTAACCTCCTGATGTCCGACCAGGATTAGCCAACCTTCGTGCTCCTCCGTTACTCTTTGGGAGGAGACCGCCCCAGTCAAACTACCCACCAGGCACTGTCCGCGGCCCAGATTCATGGGCCTGCGTTAGAACATCAAACATACAAGGGTGGTATTTCAAGGACGGCTCCAGCGCAACTGGCGTCACGCCTTCAAAGCCTCCCACCTATCCTACACATGTAGGTTCAATGTTCAGTGCCAAGCTGTAGTAAAGGTTCACGGGGTCTTTCCGTCTAGCCGCGGGTACACCGCATCTTCACGGCGAATTCGATTTCACTGAGTCTCGGGTGGAGACAGCATGGCCATGGTTACACCATTCGTGCAGGTCGGAACTTACCCGACAAGGAATTTCGCTACCTTAGGACCGTTATAGTTACGGCCGCCGTTTACCGGGGCTTCGATCAAGAGCTTCGCTTGCGCTAACCCCATCAATTAACCTTCCGGCACCGGGCAGGTGTCACACCCTATACGTCCACTTTCGTGTTTGCAGAGTGCTGTGTTTTTGATAAACAGTCCCAGCCATCTGGTCACTGCGACTCCCGTCAGCTCCATCCGCAAGGGACTTCACCAACAAGAGCGTACCTTCTCCCGAAGTTACGGTACTATTTTGCCTAGTTCCTTCACCCGAGTTCTCTCAAGCGCCTTGGTATTCTCTACCCGACCACCTGTGTCGGTTTGGGGTACGATGACTTGTAATCTGAAGCTTAGAGGCTTTTCCTGGAAGCAGGGCATCAATGGCTTCCGCACCGTAGTGCGTTCGTCTCGTGTCTCAGCGT
>NZ_CP077401.1:162500-352500 GCF_019048745.1 Aeromonas sp. FDAARGOS 1410
TGGTATCTTTGATACCAACGATTTCCACTTCTTCACCAACTTTAACGATACCGCGCTCTACACGACCGGTTACTACAGTACCACGGCCAGCGATAGAGAATACGTCTTCGATAGGCATCAGGAACGGCAGGTCGATTGCACGCTCCGGCTCCGGAATGTAGCTGTCCAGGTGGCCAGCCAGTTCCAGGATCTTCTCTTCCCACTGAGCTTCGCCTTCCAGCGCTTTCAGTGCGGAACCACGGACTACCGGCAGGTCATCACCCGGGAAGTCGTACTCGGACAGCAGTTCGCGAACTTCCATCTCGACCAGTTCCAGCAGCTCTTCGTCATCTACCATGTCGCACTTGTTCATGAACACGATGATGTACGGAACGCCTACCTGACGACCCAGCAGGATGTGCTCACGAGTCTGCGGCATCGGGCCGTCAGTCGCTGCTACTACCAGGATCGCGCCGTCCATCTGGGCAGCACCGGTGATCATGTTTTTAACGTAGTCGGCGTGACCCGGGCAGTCTACGTGGGCGTAGTGACGGGTAGCGGTGTCGTATTCTACGTGGGAGGTGTTGATGGTGATACCACGCTCACGCTCTTCCGGTGCCTTGTCGATCTGGTCGAAGGCGAAAGCTTTACCACCGAAGTGCTTGGCCAGCACGTTGGTGATAGCTGCAGTCAGGGTGGTTTTACCGTGGTCAACGTGGCCGATGGTGCCGACGTTTACGTGCGGTTTATTACGCTCAAATTTTTCTTTAGACACGACGTAGTCCTTCTAGGTTAAACCCGCCTACCGTCGTAGGCGGGGAATCTTAAATTACTTGGATTTGCGCTCTTCGATCACGGCTTGTGCAACGTTGGTCGGTGCATCGTGATACTTGGCGAATTCCATGGCGTAGGAAGCACGACCTTGGGTAGCGGAACGCAGTGCAGTTGCATAACCGAACATCTCGGCCAACGGCACCATGGCGCGTACGATCTTGCCGGACGGGCCATCTTCCATACCTTCGATCAGGCCACGACGACGGTTCAGGTCACCGATAACGTCGCCCATGTAATCTTCCGGAGTTTCAACTTCTACTTTCATGATCGGTTCCAGCAGAACCGGAGTGGCCTTCATGAAGCCAGCCTTGAAGGCCATGGAAGCAGCGATCTTGAACGCCAGTTCGGAAGAGTCGACATCGTGGTAGGAACCGAAGTGCAGACGCACACCCAGGTCCATAACCGGATAGCCAGCCAGCGGACCAGCTTTGAGCTGTTCCTGGATGCCTTTGTCAACGCCCGGGATGAATTCGCCAGGAATGACACCGCCTTTGATGTCGTTGACGAACTCGTAGCCCTTGCCTTCTTCCAGCGGGTACATGTCGATCACAACGTGACCGTACTGACCGCGACCACCAGACTGCTTGGCATGTTTGCCTTCGATGTCTTTAACGGCGGTACGGATGGTTTCACGGTAGGCAACCTGCGGCTTACCTACGTTCGCTTCTACCTTGAATTCGCGACGCATACGGTCAACGATGATGTCCAGGTGCAGCTCACCCATACCGGCAATGATGGTCTGGCCAGACTCTTCGTCAGTCCATACGCGGAAGGACGGGTCTTCCTGAGCCAGACGGCCCAGCGCCAGGCCCATCTTCTCCTGGTCGGCCTTGGTTTTCGGCTCAACCGCGATGGAGATTACCGGCTCCGGGAATTCCATACGCTCGAGGATGATCGGCGCTTTTTCGTCACACAGAGTGTCACCAGTGGTCACATCTTTCAGACCGATGGCAGCAGCGATGTCACCTGCACGAACTTCTTTGATCTCTTCACGCTTGTTGGCGTGCATCTGAACGATACGGCCGAAACGCTCGCGCTTGTCCTTGACGGAGTTCAGCACGGAGTCACCGGAGTTAACAACACCGGAGTAGACGCGGAAGAAGGTCAGGTTACCAACGAACGGGTCGGTAGCGATCTTGAACGCCAGAGCAGAGAACGGCTCGTCATCAGAAGCATGACGCTCGTCTTTGGTCTCGCCATCCATCTTCAGGCCGTCGATAGCAGCTACATCGGTCGGAGCAGGCAGGTACTCAACAACCGCATCCAGCATTGCCTGTACGCCCTTGTTCTTGAACGCGGAGCCACAGGTTACCAGGATGATTTCGTTGTTCAGCACGCGCTGACGCAGAGCTTGCTTGATCTCTTCCTCGGTCAGCTCTTCGCCGCCCAGGTATTTTTCCATCAGGTCTTCAGACGCTTCAGCAGCGGCTTCAACCAGATTCATGCGCATTTCTTGCGCCTGTTCCAGCAGCTCGGCCGGCACATCTTCGTAGTCGAAAGATACGCCCTGATCAGCTTCGCTCCAGTTGATGGCCTTCATCTTGACCAGGTCAACTACGCCTTTGAAGTTCTCTTCAGAGCCGATGTTCAGCTGCAGAGGAACCGGATTGCCCTTCAGGCGAGTGCGGATGTGCTCAACGCAACGCAGGAAGTTGGCACCGGTACGGTCCATCTTGTTGACGAACGCGATACGGGGAACCTTGTACTTGTTAGCCTGACGCCATACGGTCTCAGACTGTGGCTGTACGCCACCTACGGCACAGTACACCATTACGGCACCGTCCAGAACACGCATTGAACGCTCTACTTCGATAGTAAAGTCAACGTGGCCCGGGGTATCGATGATGTTGATACGGTGCGGTTGGAACTGTTTACCCATACCGGACCAGAAAGCGGTGGTCGCGGCGGAGGTGATGGTGATACCACGCTCTTGTTCCTGTTCCATCCAGTCCATGGTGGCAGCGCCATCGTGAACTTCACCGATCTTGTGACTTACACCGGTGTAAAACAGTACGCGCTCGGTAGTAGTAGTCTTACCGGCGTCAATGTGAGCGGAGATACCGATGTTACGATAACGCTCAATGGGGGTTGTACGAGCCATTGTCATCCTCTTACTAAGGCGCTTGTCCCTAGATAATTAAAGGTGCGCAGAGCCCAAAGACCCTGCGCAAGCGGATTACCAGCGGAAGTGAGCGAAAGCCTTGTTCGCTTCAGCCATACGGTGTACGTCTTCACGTTTCTTGACAGACGAACCCTTGTTCTCAGCGGCATCCAGCAGCTCGCCAGCCAGACGCTGAGCCATTGATTTTTCACCACGTTTACGAGCGGCATCAACCAACCAGCGCATTGCCAGAGCATTGCGACGTACCGGACGAACTTCTACCGGCACCTGATAGGTTGCACCACCGACGCGACGAGATTTAACCTCGACCGCCGGACGAATGTTATCCAGAGCTTCTTCGAATACGGCCAGGTGCTCTTTGCCAGATTTGGTGGCAATGATGTCCAGGGCGCCATAAACAATGGCTTCTGCAACAGATTTCTTACCGTCAACCATTACTACGTTGACAAATTTAGCCAGCAGCTCTGATCCGAACTTGGGATCTGGCAGGATTTTACGCTGACCAACAACACGACGTCTTGGCATTTCAAATTCTCCGTAACTTCAGGGATTACCCAAAACTAGAAAGCTATCTAACTAGAAACGAATTAACGTTTGGCCTTACTTAACGGAGAACCATTAAGCTTTAGGACGCTTCACGCCATACTTGGAGCGAGCCTGCTTACGGTCTTTAACACCGGCACAGTCCAACGCACCACGAACGGTGTGATAACGAACACCTGGCAAGTCTTTTACACGACCGCCACGGATCAGAACAACAGAGTGCTCTTGCAGGTTGTGACCTTCACCACCGATGTAGGAGGTGACTTCGAAGCCGTTGGTCAGACGTACACGGCACACTTTACGCAGTGCAGAGTTAGGCTTCTTCGGGGTGGTGGTATATACACGAGTGCATACGCCACGCTTCTGAGGGCACGCTTCCAGCGCCGGCACGTTGCTTTTCACAACGAGCTTGATGCGTGGCTTGCGAACCAACTGGTTAATAGTTGCCATCAAAAGGCTCCTGATAATGACTTCATAAACGTGTGGAAAATCCTCCCCGCATATACGGGGACGCGAAATTTTATGCCCTGTTGTCTGGGGAGTCAAGATTTATACAGTTTGTGGCATGGAAGGGCAAATCGGATCCGCATGGATTTTCCATAATTCGTTGAATTAACGTAAAAATATGGAAATCAGCCAGCCCAGGTTCTGGGGGAGCCTTTTTGTGCAATCAGCTCGACCAGACCAGCCATATCCAGCAGATCGCCCACTTGATGACGCAAACCACGCGCCTGCAGATCCTCGGTCATGACGTGTAGCGGGATCCCGGCCAGCTGTTCGCACCACTGCGGCGCACAGGCCGCAATGACGGCATCCTGCATCAACACCAGTTCATCGCCAGATTGCAGGTATGAGAGCGCCTGAGCCAGTGCCTGGCTCTGGAAAGGGGAATTCAAGATCAGATGCAACATGGGGACCTCAGAAGCTGATGTGCGTCGCGCATTGTGACCACTGGTTGGCCATCTCTGCCCGCGACAGTATTTCGACCGGGATCAGCAGATCCTCGACCGTCACGCCGCGCTCGGCCAGTGAGTCGGCACAGACGTACACCTCCTCGATGTCATAGAGCTCGAGCATCTTGAAGGTTGGCGCATAGTGGCGCTGCAAGATAGTCTGTGGCTGCTGTTCTTTAAGCAATTGCAGCACGCCGTCGCCAATCAGGAAGAGTGCCAGCTCATCGGTCATGGCCGAGGTGGCAAGCAGGGCATCCAGCCCCTCCCGACCGGCAGCATGACCGTGGGGGCCACGACTGCAGATAAATGCGATTTTCTTGCTCATGGTCACTCCCTAGAACTGAACCAGCCGATCGGCGGTCAGGGCAGCTTCGGCCAGCTGGCCAAGCCCGCTCAAACAAAATGGCGCTTGCAGATTGAAGTGGGCCTGCCCTGCCCCTTTGGCCTCCTGCTCATCGACCACCCCGCGTCGCATGGCGGCAGCGACACAGACATCGATACGGATTCCCTGCTCCTCTGCCAACTCTCGCCACAGGCGCACCAGGTCGGTCTCATCGGAAGCGGGAAGATGCAGACCGTTGCCGTTGCAGACCCCATCCTGATAGAAAAAGAGATGAGAGAGGGTATGACCCTGAGCCAACAGGCTGCGGGCAAAGCGGTAGGCGGTGCTGGCGGACTGGGTGCCATAGGCAGGCCCGGTCACCAGCAGGGCAAAACTCAAACTCATAACAAGGCTCCTGTACTGATGCCTGTCCATTTTACGCCAAAAACAAAAAAGCCCCTGCCATGAGGGGCTTTTTAGCAGTTGCCGATCAGAGGTGGGCGATGGCCTCAACTTCGACCAGCACATCTTTTGGCAGACGGGCCACTTCCACGCAGGAACGGGCCGGGGCGGCCTCACCAAAGTAACGGGCATAGACCTGATTGAAGGCTACGAAGTCGTTCATATCGCTCAGGAAGCAGGTGGTTTTCACTACCTTGCCAGCATCGGCACCGGCAGCCTGCAATACGGCGATCAGGTTCTTCATTACCTGCTCGGCCTGAGCTTCGATGCCACCGGCAACGATCTCCATGGTGGCAGGATCAAGCGGGATCTGCCCGGAGGTGAAGATCATCTCGCCTACCTTGGTCGCCTGAACATAAGGACCAATGGCGGCAGGCGCCTTGTCGGTTGCAATCACTTCTTTAGCCATTCATCTATCCCCTTATGGAATTGAGTTACTCGTTTTCGTCTTCACCCTGCTTGCGCTGTCGGATGTAGAGATAAACGGTATGTTTCGAAATATTGAGTTTGTCCGCCACCATGTTGATGGAGTCCTTGATGTCAAAAATACCCTTCTCGAACAATTGAGTGACGATGAAGCGGTTTTTGGCATTGTTGGCCACAGTGGGATCACGGTTGATCTCGTCGATGGTGTTGTCCACGGTCTGGGCAACAAGCTCTTCGACACTGTTGGCAAAGGTCTCCGGTGACTGGCGCGCCGCCTGCTGGGGCGTCGGGAAAAATTCGGCCACGAACTCGTGGAAAGGTGCATTGATATGCAGGTTGATGCAGATAAGACCGATCACTTGGCGTTCACTGTTCCTGATGGCGATGGTGCTCGACTTCATCAGGGCGCCGGTGCGGCTGCGAGCAAAATAGCTCTGGGTGTAATCCTGGCCGGTGCTCTCGATGTCCTTGAGCATCCGCAGTGCCAGATCGGTGATGGGCGCCCCGAGGGTACGTCCGGTGTTAAAGCCGTTGGCGATCTTGATCACCGACTCGTGCAGATTTTCCAGGGAGTGGAGCACCACTTCACAATGCTTGCCGAACAATTCGGCCAAGCCGTCGATGAGCCCATCGTATGAGCGCAACAATTCCCTGTCTTCATCTGTAAAAGTGCGGCTGATCAGCTGTTCTTCGGGAAGCATGGCTTCCTCGATACCGACAGTCATGTTCTACCCCTGTAATAACCATTCAACTTTGCCGAGTGTCAAATCGCAGGAGAGCAAAGTCAACTTTTTTTGATTTTTTACTCTACAACTTTGCTCTGGATCATCCTGAAACCCGCGTGGCGTCAGCCTTTGCCGATCAAATGGCCAACAAAAAGGGCTCCTTGAAGGAGCCCTTTTTAATCACTGTTGACGAGTTACTCTTCGTCGAAGCTACCGGCAGCGTTCAGCAGATCCGCCAGGTTCTGCTCAGCTTCATCTGCGGTCACCTGCGGGGTGCCAACAGCACGAGCTGCAGCAGCGCGCTGGTTGATCCGGCTGTGGTGGTAGGCAAAGCCGGTACCAGCCGGGATCAGACGACCCACGATGACGTTCTCTTTCAGGCCACGCAGTTCGTCACGCTTGCCACCAACGGCGGCTTCGGTCAGAACGCGAGTGGTTTCCTGGAAGGAAGCCGCGGAGATGAAGGACTCGGTGCTCAGAGATGCCTTGGTAATACCCATCAGAACATGACGGTAGGTCGCAGGGGTCTTGCCCTCGGCAACCAGCTTACGGTTGGCAATCTTCACGCGAGCCACTTCAACCTGTTCGCCTTCGATCAGATCGGTGTCGCCAGCAGTCAGGATCTCGCACTTGCGCAGCATCTGACGAACGATGACTTCGATGTGCTTGTCGTTGATCTTAACGCCTTGCAGACGGTAAACGTCCTGCACTTCGTTGGCGATGTAGTTGGCGACCGGGCTGATACCGCGCAGACGCAGGATATCGTGAGCAGACTCAGGGCCGTCCGCCAGCACTTCACCCTTCTCAACTTTTTCACCTTCGAACACGTTCAGGTTACGCCACTTCGGAATCATCTCCTCGTAGACGTTGCCACCATCGGTCGGGGTGATGACCAGACGGCGCTTGCCTTTGGTCTCTTTCCCGAAGGAGATGGTACCGGAGATCTCGGCCAGAATAGCCGGCTCTTTCGGTTGACGTGCTTCGAACAGATCCGCAACGCGCGGCAGACCACCGGTGATGTCCTTGGTACCGCCGGACTCTTGCGGGATACGCGCTACCGCGTCACCCACGCCCACGTTGGCACCATCTTCCAGGTTCACGATCGCCTTGCCCGGCAGGAAGTACTGGGCGGCTACATCGGTACCCGGGATCATCACGTCGTTGCCGTTCAGGTCGACCAGTTTAACGGTCGGACGCATCTCTTTACCGGCGCTCGGACGCTCGTTGACGTCCAGCACGACGATAGAGGAGAGACCGGTCAGCTCGTCGGTCTGACGAGTGATGGTCACGCCATCGATCATGTGTTCGAAGTGCAGACGACCTGCCACTTCGGTGATGATCGGGTGAGTGTGCGGATCCCAGTTAGCAACGGTTTCGCCAGCGTTCACTGCCTGGCCGTCCTTCACTTCCAGCACGGAACCGTAAGGCAGCTTGTGGCTTTCCTTGGTACGGCCCATGTCGTCCATGATGGTCAGTTCGGTAGAACGGGAGGTGATAACCAGTTTGTCATCGCTGTTGTGAACGAACTTGGCGTTCTGCAGCTTGATGCTACCGGTGTTCTTCACCTGGATGCTGCTCTCTGCTGCAGCACGAGATGCGGCACCACCGATGTGGAACGTACGCATTGTCAGCTGGGTACCCGGTTCACCGATGGACTGGGCGGCGATAACACCGACAGCCTCACCCTTGTTCACCAGGTGACCACGGGCCAGGTCACGGCCGTAGCAGTGAGCACAGTTACCGAAGTCAGTTTCACAGGTGATGGCAGAACGTACCTTCACACGGTCAACGGAGTTGCGTTCCAGCAGGTCACACAGCTGCTCGTCGAGCAGGGTGTTGCGAGCAACTAGGATCTCGTCCTCGGTACCCGGCTTGATGACATCTTCTGCCACCACACGACCCAGCACGCGCTCACGCAGCGGCTCGACCACGTCGCCACCTTCGATCAGCGGAGTCATCCACAGACCTTCGGTAGTGCCACAATCGTCCTCGGTGATCACCATGTCCTGCGCCACGTCTACCAGACGACGAGTCAGGTAACCGGAGTTCGCAGTCTTCAGTGCGGTATCCGCCAGACCCTTACGAGCACCGTGGGTAGAGATAAAGTACTGCAGTACGTTCAGACCTTCGCGGAAGTTCGCGATGATCGGGGTCTCGATGATGGAGCCATCCGGCTTGGCCATCAGGCCACGCATACCGGCCAGCTGACGGATCTGGGCTGCGGAACCCCGCGCACCAGAGTCGGCCATCATAAAGATGCTGTTGAACGATGCCTGCTCTTCTTCATCACCCAGCGAGTTGACGTTACGCTCTTTGGACAAGTTCTCCATCATGGCCTTGGAGACGCGCTCGTTGGCGCTGGCCCAGATATCGATAACCTTGTTGTAACGTTCGCCCGCAGTTACCAGACCGGACAGGAACTGGTCCTGGATCTCGGCAACTTCGGCTTCAGCAGAAGCAATGATGTCTTTTTTGGCATCCGGGATGACCATGTCATCGATACCAACGGAAGCACCGGACAGCGCCGCGTAGTGGAAACCGGTATACATCAGCTGGTCAGCGAAGATAACGGTGTCCTTCAGCCCCTGCTTGCGATAGCAGGTGTTCAGCAGACGGGAGATGAGCTTTTTGCCCAGCGCCTTGTTGGATACGGACTTGATCCAGTTCTGCGGATTGGCATCCAGGTCGGCCTGCTCGGCAGCAGTCAGCACCTTCGGCTCGTCGATCAGGGCGTATTCCATGCCTTTCGGCAGGATCAGGCTCAGGATCGCACGACCAACGGTGGTGTTCTTCATCTCGGTCTTGGCAACCAGTTCACCGGCTTCGTTCTTCACGTACTCGGTGATGCGGCACTTGACACGAGCATGCAGGTCGGCCAGACCGGCACGGTACACTTTCTCGGCCTCTTTCGGGCCGGACAGCACCATACCTTCACCCTTCGCATTGATACGGGCGCGGGTCATGTAGTACAGACCCAAGACCACGTCCTGAGAAGGAACGATGATCGGCTCACCGGATGCAGGCGACAGGATGTTGTTGGTAGACATCATCAGCGCACGCGCTTCCAGCTGGGCTTCCAGGGTCAGCGGTACGTGAACAGCCATCTGGTCACCGTCGAAGTCCGCGTTATACGCAGCACAAACGAGCGGGTGCAGCTGGATTGCCTTGCCTTCGACCAGAGTCGGTTCGAATGCCTGGATACCCAGACGGTGCAGAGTCGGTGCACGGTTCAGCAGAACCGGGTGTTCGCGGATAACTTCGTCCAGGATATCCCAAACGACAGCTTCTTCGCGCTCCACCATCTTCTTGGCGGCCTTGATAGTGGTCGCCAGACCGCGAGTTTCCAGCTTGCCATAGATGAACGGCTTGAACAGTTCCAGAGCCATCTTCTTCGGCAGACCGCACTGATGCAGACGCAGAGTCGGGCCTACGGTGATAACGGAACGACCGGAGTAGTCGACACGCTTACCGAGCAGGTTCTGACGGAAACGACCCTGCTTACCCTTGATCATGTCGGCCAGGGATTTCAGCGGGCGCTTGTTGGAACCGGTGATGGCACGACCGCGACGGCCGTTATCCAGCAGCGCATCGACGGACTCTTGCAGCATGCGCTTTTCGTTGCGCACGATGATGTCCGGAGCAGCCAGATCCAGCAGACGCTTCAAGCGGTTGTTACGGTTGATCACGCGACGATACAGATCGTTCAGATCGGAAGTCGCGAAACGGCCGCCGTCCAGCGGTACCAGCGGACGCAGGTCCGGCGGCAGCACAGGCAGCACTGTCATGATCATCCACTCCGGCTTGTTGCCGGACTGCAGGAAAGCTTCCATCAGCTTCAGACGCTTGGTGGTCTTCTTGCGCTTGGTCTCGGAGTTGGTCTGATCCAGCTCCTCACGCATCGCTTTGACTTCACCTTCCAGATCGATGGCGCGCAGCAATGCCAGGATTGCTTCGGCACCCATCTTGGCGTCAAATTCGTCGCCCCACTCTTCCAGCGCATCCAGGTACTGCTCTTCAGAGAGCATCTGGCTGCGTTCGAGGTTGGTCATGCCCGGCTCGATAACTACGAAAGATTCGAAGTAGAGCACGCGTTCGATGTCGCGCAGGGTCATGTCCAGCAGCAGACCGATACGGGACGGCAGGGACTTCAGGAACCAGATGTGGGCAGTCGGGCTGGCCAGCTCGATGTGGCCCATACGCTCACGACGGACCTTGGTCTGGGTCACTTCAACGCCGCACTTCTCACAGATCACACCACGGTGTTTCAGGCGCTTGTACTTGCCGCACAGACACTCGTAGTCCTTCACCGGTCCGAAGATACGGGCGCAGAACAGACCATCACGCTCCGGCTTGAAAGTCCGGTAGTTGATGGTCTCAGGCTTTTTGACCTCACCGAATGACCAGGAGCGGATCATGTCAGGAGAGGCCAGACCGATCTTGATACTGTCAAACTCTTCGGTCTTGGTCTGAGCCTTCAAAAACTTGAGTAAGTCTTTCACGTGTTTCCCCTGTCAGGAGTCTAACCTCGGCGCCCCTCTCGGGGCGCCCACGTCAATTCTCGAACAATAAGAGCGAGCTCTTACTCTTCGTCCAGCTCGATGTTGATACCCAGAGAGCGGATTTCCTTCAGCAATACGTTGAAGGATTCGGGCATGCCCGGCTCCATACGGTGGTCGCCATCCACGATGTTCTTGTACATCTTGGTACGGCCATTCACATCGTCAGACTTGACGGTCAGCATCTCCTGCAGGGTATATGCCGCACCGTAAGCCTCCAGGGCCCACACTTCCATCTCACCGAAACGCTGACCACCGAACTGAGCCTTACCACCCAGCGGCTGCTGGGTAACCAGGCTGTAAGAACCGGTAGAACGCGCGTGCATCTTGTCGTCGACCAAGTGGTTCAGCTTGAGCATGTACATGTAACCAACGGTTACTTTACGCTCGAAGCGGTTACCGGTACGGCCGTCGAACAGATCAATCTGACCGGACTCCGGCAGATCGGCCAGCTTCAGCAGGGCTTTGATTTCGCGCTCTTTGGCACCATCAAAGACCGGAGTAGCAACCGGCAGACCCTTACGCAGGTTACCCACCAGGGTACGTACGTCGTCGTCAGACAGTTCGGCGATGTTCACTTGCTGGGTGTCCTTCTCGCCCAGGTCGTAGACCTGCTGCAGGAAGTTGCGCATCTCGTGCAGCTCGCGCTGCTCTTTGACCATGCGATCGATCTTCTCGCCGATACCCTTGGCTGCGAGGCCCAGGTGCACTTCGAGGATCTGACCGATGTTCATACGAGACGGTACGCCCAACGGGTTCAGTACGATGTCGACCGGACGGCCGAACTCGTCATGAGGCATATCCTCGACCGGACAGATCTTGGAGATAACACCCTTGTTACCGTGACGGCCCGCCATCTTGTCACCCGGCTGGATGCGACGCTTGACTGCCAGATAAACCTTGACGATTTTCAGTACGCCCGGCGCCAGATCATCACCCTGGATAATCTTGCGACGCTTGTTCTCGAACTTCTTGTCGAACTCGGCTTTCAGCTCAACGTGCTGTTCAGCGATCTGCTCCAGTTCGGTCTGCTTGGCTTCATCTTCGATGGCCAGTTCAAACCACTTGGAACGCTCCAGCTTGTTCAGACGATCTTCGCTGTAACCGGCGGCCAGCAGCAGGTTGCGGGAGCGGCCGAAAATGCCGTCTTCCAGGATCTTGAACTCTTCGGTCAAGTCCTTCTTCGCTTCCTTCAGCTGCATCTCTTCGATTTCTTTGGCGCGCTTGTCTTTTTCCACGCCATCGCGGGTAAAGACTTGTACGTCAACCACGGTACCGTACACACCGTTCGGTACACGCAGGGAGGAGTCCTTCACGTCGGACGCCTTCTCACCGAAGATGGCGCGCAGCAGCTTCTCTTCCGGAGTCAGCTGGGTTTCACCTTTCGGCGTTACCTTACCGACCAGAATGTCGCCGCCCTTCACTTCGGCACCCACGTAGACGATACCTGACTCGTCCAGCTTGGACAGAGCGGCTTCACCCACGTTCGGGATGTCAGCAGTGATCTCTTCCGGACCCAGCTTGGTGTCACGGGAGATACAGGCCAGTTCCTGGATATGGATGGTGGTCAGGCGATCTTCCTGAACAACACGCTCGTTCACCAGGATCGAGTCTTCGAAGTTGTAACCGTTCCACGGCATGAACGCGACGCGCATGTTCTGACCCAGAGCCAGTTCACCCAGATCGGTGGACGGGCCGTCAGCCAGTACGTCGCCAGCCATGACCGGCTCACCCAACATCACGCAAGGACGCTGGTTGATACAGGTGTTCTGGTTGGAACGGGTGTATTTGGTCAGGTTGTAGATGTCGATGCCGGCTTCGCCTGGCATCAGCTCATCTTCATTTACCTTGATAACGATACGGGAGGCATCGACGTAGTCGATCATGCCGCCACGCTTGGCAACTACGGTTACACCGGAGTCAACGGCCACAGCGCGTTCCATACCGGTACCTACCAGCGGCTTGTCAGCACGCAGGGTCGGTACAGCCTGACGTTGCATGTTTGAACCCATCAATGCGCGGTTCGCGTCATCGTGTTCCAGGAACGGGATCAGGGCCGCTGCCACAGATACGATCTGCTGCGGGCTCACGTCCATATACTGGATCTGGTCGGCGTTCATAAAGGTGGATTCACCTTTGTGACGGCACGGGATCAATTCATCTTTCAGACGGCCATCTTCGGTGGTCGCGGCGTTAGCCTGTGCGATCACGTACTTGCCTTCTTCAATAGCAGACAGATAGTCCACTTCGTCGGTGATCACACCGTCAATGACCTTGCGGTACGGGGTCTCGAGGAAACCGTACTCGTTGGTACGAGAGTACACGGACAGGGAGTTGATCAGACCGATGTTCGGACCTTCAGGAGTCTCGATCGGGCACAGACGACCGTAGTGGGTCGGGTGTACGTCTCGGACTTCAAAGCCGGCACGCTCACGAGTCAAACCGCCCGGGCCCAGCGCAGAAATACGGCGCTTGTGGGTCACTTCGGACAGCGGGTTGTTCTGGTCCATAAACTGGGACAGCTGGCTGGAACCAAAGAACTCTTTGACTGCGGCGGAGATCGGCTTGGCGTTGATCAGATCCTGCGGCATCAGGGTGTCCAGGTCGCCCAGGGAGAGACGCTCCTTGACCGCACGCTCGACACGCACCAGACCGACGCGGAACTGGTTTTCAGCCATTTCACCGACAGAACGGATACGACGGTTACCCAGGTGGTCGATATCGTCCACTTCGTCGTTACCGTTACGGATGTCGATCAGGCGCTTCATTACATCGACGATATCGTCTTTGGTCAGTACGCCAGCGCCAGTCTCGTCTTCACGACCCAGACGGCGGTTGAACTTCATCCGACCTACGGTAGACAGGTCGTAACGTTCGGCAGAGAAGAACAGGTTTTCGAACAGCTGCTCTGCTGCTTCACGTGTCGGCGGCTCACCCGGACGCATCATGCGGTAGATTTCTACCAGCGCTTCCAGACGGTTGGTGCTGGAATCGACGCGCAGGGTCTCGGACATGTAGGCACCGTGGTCCAGTTCGTTGGTGAACAGAACCTCGAAATGCTTGAAGCCGGCCTGGGACAGGTTGGCAATCGCTTCCAGACTCAGAGCCTGGTTGGCTGCCACTACCAGTTCGCCAGTTTGCGGATGTGCGTAGTCCTTGGCAGCAACTTTGCCAACAACGTACTCAACCGGTACCTCAATCTGGGTAACGGCATCTTTTTCCAGCTGACGGATGTGACGGGCAGTCACACGACGACCGGTTTCAACAACCACGGCACCATTGGCCACGATGTCGAAGGTCGCAGTTTCGCCACGCAGGCGCTCCGGCACCAGATCCATCATCAACTTGCCATCTTTGACCTCGAAACCGATGGTTTCGAAGAAGGTGGCTAGGATCTCTTCGGAAGTGAAGTCCAGGGCGCGCAGAATGATGGATGCCGGCAGTTTGCGACGACGGTCGATACGGACAAACAGGTTGTCTTTCGCATCGAACTCGAAGTCCAGCCAGGAGCCACGGTAGGGGATAACGCGAGCGTTATACAGCACCTTACCGGATGAATGTGTTTTGCCTTTATCGTGGTCGAAGAAGACGCCCGGGCTGCGGTGCAGCTGGGAAACGATAACCCGCTCGGTACCATTGATAACAAAGGTGCCGTTCTCGGTCATGAGCGGAATTTCGCCCATGTATACTTCTTGTTCCTTGATGTCTTTGACGGTGCCGGCAGCTGCTTCACGGTCGTACAGAACCATACGAAGCTTGACACGCAGCGGCGCGGAGTAGGTCACTCCACGGATCTGGCATTCTTTTACGTCAAATACCGGCTCACCCAGGCGATAGCTGACATACTGAAGCTCAGCACTACCGGAGTAACTGGTGATCGGGAAAACGCTACGGAAAGCGGCCTCTAGGCCATATTCACCTTCCGGGTCAGCCTCGATGAACTGCTTGAAGGAGTCCAGCTGAATGGACAACAGATAAGGCGTGTCCAGTACCTGGTCTCGCTTACCGAAGTCCTTACGAATGCGTTTTTTTTCGGTATAAGAGTAAACCATAGGGTTCCTCAGCTCGCTGATAAGTGACCCACTCTGTCCCGCGGGACAGCTCTGTCTCAACACCGTTTTGTGTTGGCCCGGACGAAAGAAGACAGTCCGGATTGCTGGTGCACCGAGAGTCGTAAACGGTGTGAAATGCTCTCAGTCTACAGCGCAAAAAGGCTGGTGAACAAAAATTCACCAGCCCTAGCCTGTTTTATCAGGCTAATCTACATAAATGCAGATTATTTGATCTCAACAGAAGCACCGGCAGCTTCCAGCTCTTTCTTCAGAGCTTCAGCTTCGTCTTTGGAGACGGCTTCTTTCAGGTTAGCCGGAGCAGCTTCTACCAGATCTTTGGCTTCTTTCAGGCCCAGACCGGTAGCGCCACGAACGGCTTTGATAACGGCAACTTTGTTAGCACCGGCAGCAGTCAGAACTACGTCGAACTCGGTCTTCTCTTCTACTGCTTCAGCAGCAGCCGGGCCAGCCATTACGGCAGCAGCGGCAGAAACACCGAACTTCTCTTCCATAGCTTCGATCAGCTCAACAACTTCCATTACGGACATGGAAGCAACGGCTTCGATGATTTGGTCTTTAGTGATAGACATGACAAAAATTCCTGATGTTGAATAAACTCAAACAGCCTAGATAGGCGAGAATCAAGCAGCAGCTTGCTTCTGGTCGCGAACAGCAGCGATAGTACGAACCAGCTTGCCAGCAGAGGCTTCCTTCATGGTAGCCATCAACTTCGCAATTGCTTCTTCGTAAGTCGGCAGCGTGGCCAGACGATCAATTTGTGCTGCGGCGATAAACTCACCGTTAAAAGCGCCAGCCTTGATTTCGAACTTTTGGTTCGCTTTGGCAAACTCTTTGAACAGACGAGCAGCAGCGCCCGGGTGTTCGTTAGAGAAAGCAATCAAGGTAGGACCGGTAAATGCGTCGTTCAGGCACTCGTATTCGGTACCTTCTACCGCGCGACGCAGCAGGGTGTTACGCACAACGCGCATGTACACACCGGCTTCACGAGCGGTTTTACGCAGGACGGTCATCTTGTCTACAGTGACACCGCGAGAATCGGCAACAACTGCAGAAAGAGCGCCTTTGGCAGCTTCGTTGACTTCAGCAACAATTGCCTTTTTGTCTTCGAGTCCCAATGCCATTGGCTTAACTCCTGGATTGAATCCGGGTCAAATGACCCAGTACTGACACATCCCCCCTACCTTTACAACAGAGGGGAACGATGCGGTAGCAGGATTCCAGAAGAGAAAGAATCTTTCTCGCTGGGTTTCCGGCACCGTCTACGCAGGAAACATTAAGGCTTTGCAGCCTCCTGCGGTCTTGGACGGAGGTCGAAACCCCCAACCAATCAAGGCGCAAAATTATAGATTAAATTTTGCGCCTTGTAAAACCCATCAATTAGGCCTGAGCTTCCAGAGAAGCTTGGTCTACGGCAACACCGGCACCCATGGTGGTGGAGATGCTGACTTTCTTGATGAATTGACCTTTGGCGGAAGAGGGCTTGCCTTTTTTCAGGGCAACCAGCAGAGCTTCCAAGTTTTCTTTCAGCTGAACTTCGTTGAAAGAAACCTTACCCAGAGTGGTATGGATGATACCATTCTTGTCGTTACGGTAACGAACCTGACCAGCCTTGGCGTTCTTGACGGCTTCGGCAACGTTCGGGGTTACAGTACCAACTTTCGGGTTCGGCATCAGACCGCGCGGGCCCAGGATTTGACCCAGTTGACCAACAACGCGCATGGCATCTGGGGATGCGATAACTACGTCGAAGTTCATCTCGCCTTTCTTGACCAGATCGGCCAGGTCATCCATACCTACCAGGTCAGCACCGGCAGCTTTGGCAGCTTCGGCGTTGGCACCTTGGGTAAATACGGCAACGCGAACGTCACGACCGGTACCGTGCGGCAGTACAGTTGCACCACGTACGTTCTGGTCAGATTTACGAGCGTCGATACCCAGATTGACAGCAACGTCAACGCTTTCAACGAACTTGGCGGTAGCCAGTTCTTTCAGCAGGGCAATGGCTTCGTTGATGGAGTACTCTTTGGTACCGTCAACTTTTTCGCGAATAACGCGCATACGCTTGGACAGTTTAGCCATTGTCTTACTCCTCCACTACCAGACCCATGGAACGAGCGGAGCCGGCGATGCAACGTACTTTTGCATCCAGATCGGCACCGGTCATATCCGGCTCTTTGGTCTTGGCGATTTCTTGCAGCTGGGCAACGGTCACCTTACCAACCTTGTCTTTGTTCGGCTTGGAAGAACCAGACTTGATGCCAGCAGCTTTCTTCAGCAGGAAGGAAGCAGGCGGAGTCTTGGTTTCGAAGGTGAAGGAACGGTCGCTGTAAACGGTGATCACGACCGGAGTCGGTGAACCTTTTTCCAGCTTCTCTGTACGAGCGTTGAACGCCTTACAGAATTCCATGATGTTCACACCGTGTTGACCCAGTGCAGGACCAACGGGAGGAGACGGGTTGGCTGCACCAGCAGCAACCTGCAGCTTGATATAAGCTGTGACTTTCTTAGCCATTAGGAAATTACCTCAAAAATGGGTTCTAGCGCCTCGGAGACATGCTCCTGCAAACGGCTCCCCAACTAATAAAGGGGCAGCGAATTATAGAGATATTCGCTGCCCCTGACAACTGTTGAGTGAACAGAAATCAATCAGCCCTTTTCGACCTGACCAAAATCCAGCTCAACCGGAGTAGAACGACCGAAGATCAGTACAGAGACCTTCACGCGGCTCTTCTCGTAATCCACCTCTTCAACGGTACCGTTGAAGTCGGCAAACGGACCATCGGCAACCCGCACCATTTCGCCCGGTTCAAACAGGGTTTTCGGACGCGGCTTGTCGTGGGCATCCTGCAGACGGTTCAGGATGGCATCGGCCTCTTTATCGGAGATCGGTGCCGGACGGTCGGAGGTACCGCCGATGAAGCCCATTACACGCGGTACGTTGCGTACCAGGTGCCATGTGGTTTCATCCATGATCATCTGGACCAGGACATAACCCGGGAAAAACTTGCGCTCACTCTTGCGCTTCTGGCCTGCACGCATCTCGACCACTTCTTCGGTCGGGACCAGTACTTCACCGAACATGTCTTCCATGCCATGCATCTTGATATGTTCACGCAGGGATTTGGCAACACGGCCTTCATAGCCGGAAAACGCCTGCACGACATACCATCTCATACGCTGTTCACGTTGTTCAGTCATGGCTTATCCTTACACACCGGTAATCAGGTTGACCAACCAGACCAAGGCGCCGTCCAGAACGAACAGCAGCAGCCCCATCACGGCGGTCACCGCCAGCACAATCAGGGTTGTCTGAATGGCTTCCTGACGGGTTGGCCATACGACCTTGCGGACTTCCAGGCGAGACTCACGGGCGAATGCCAGCGTAGCCTTTCCCTTGGTGGTTTGCAGGGCTACTGCACCAGCAGCAGCGACGACAACGACCACACCCAGGGCGCGGACGGCAGCGACAACATCGTTGAGCAGGTAATTACCCACTACAGCAGCCGCCAGGATAATGAAAACCAGGCCCCAAAGCAGGGTATCCTTGCTTCCGCCCTGGCTCTCAGAACTAACACTCATACAACCCACCTGTATCTGACGTAACCAAAGACACAAAAGCCCCGTACGAGACGAGGTATATGGCAGGGGCGGCAGGACTCGAACCCGCAACCATCGGTTTTGGAGACCGCTGTTCTACCAATTCGAACTACGCCCCTGCATAAGAAAGCCCCTATTATAGGGGCTTTGCTTTATTTATGTAAGCCAAAGATTAAGCGATAACTTTAGCTACAACACCAGCACCTACGGTACGGCCACCTTCACGGATAGCGAAACGCAGGCCGTCGTCCATCGCGATCGGTGCAATCAGGGTAACAACCATCTTGATGTTGTCGCCCGGCATTACCATCTCTACGCCTTCCGGCAGTTCGATGGTACCGGTCACGTCGGTAGTACGGAAGTAGAACTGCGGACGGTAGCCTTTGAAGAACGGGGTATGACGACCACCTTCTTCTTTGGACAGTACGTACACTTCAGATTCAAACTTGGTGTGCGGCTTGATGGTGCCCGGCTTGGCCAGTACCTGACCACGCTCTACGTCTTCACGCTTCACGCCACGCAGCAGTGCACCGATGTTCTCGCCTGCACGACCTTCGTCCAGCAGCTTACGGAACATTTCAACGCCGGTACAGGTGGTCTTGGTGGTATCTTTGATACCAACGATTTCCACTTCTTCACCAACTTTAACGATACCGCGCTCTACACGACCGGTAACTACAGTACCACGGCCAGCGATAGAGAATACGTCTTCGATCGGCATCAGGAACGGCTGGTCGATTGCACGCTCCGGCTCCGGAATGTAGCTGTCCAGGTGGCCAGCCAGTTCCAGGATCTTCTCTTCCCACTGAGCTTCGCCTTCCAGCGCTTTCAGTGCAGAACCACGGACTACCGGCAGGTCATCACCCGGGAAGTCGTACTCGGACAGCAGTTCGCGAACTTCCATCTCGACCAGTTCCAGCAGCTCTTCGTCATCTACCATGTCGCACTTGTTCATGAACACGATGATGTACGGAACGCCTACCTGACGACCCAGCAGGATGTGCTCACGAGTCTGCGGCATCGGGCCGTCAGTCGCTGCTACTACCAGGATCGCGCCGTCCATCTGGGCAGCACCGGTGATCATGTTTTTAACGTAGTCGGCGTGACCCGGGCAGTCTACGTGTGCGTAGTGACGGGTAGCGGTGTCGTATTCTACGTGGGAGGTGTTGATGGTGATACCACGCTCACGCTCTTCCGGTGCCTTGTCGATCTGGTCGAAGGCGAAAGCTTTACCACCGAAGTGCTTGGCCAGCACGTTGGTGATAGCTGCAGTCAGGGTGGTTTTACCGTGGTCAACGTGGCCGATGGTACCCACGTTAACGTGCGGTTTATTACGCTCAAATTTTTCTTTAGACATGATCGTCCCTCTAAACTAACGCTGAGTACGCGGTGGCAAGCTAACCACAGAACAGTTTATATGATGGATTTGAATCTGGTGGGGAAGAGAGGCTGGTGCTGACAGACAGGTTCGACTGCCGACTTCACCCTGAGGGCGTAGCTCTTGGTATCGCCTGAGCCATATCAGCATCTTGGAGCGGGCAGCGGGAATCGAACCCGCATCATCAGCTTGGAAGGCTGAGGTAATAGCCATTATACGATGCCCGCATTTCTCTAACCCAAAGAACTCAAACCGCAGAGAAATATGGTGGAGGGAGAAGGATTCGAACCTTCGAAGGCAGAGCCGTCAGATTTACAGTCTGATCCCTTTGGCCGCTCGGGAACCCCTCCAGATGCCAGATTGTCACAGTGGTAATTCTGCTTGCACCCACTGTTTTTTATCGCTTTTGCCGAGCAAACAGGCGACAGACATCCAAGCGTCGCGCATTTTATTGTAAGGATTTGGGGGATGCAACCATTGCACCTTGCAAAATGTGGATTATTGCCGGGATCCGGGCAAAAAAGTGGAGGGATTCAGGCCAATCTGGATGCGTCCCTTGTCGCTCTCCACCCCTTGGTGTATGGTCGCCGTGCCAAAGAAACAGTGATGACACCATGACGACAGAGCATAACCCCTATCTGCAATTCACCCGCGAAAAATGGGCGTTATTGCGCGATTCGGTCCCCCTGACCCTGACCGAACACGATCTGCAAACCCTGCGCGGGATCAACGAAAAGGTGTCATTGAAGGAGGTAGAGGAGATCTATCTGCCCCTCTCCCGCCTGCTCAATCTCTATGTCAAAGCCAAGCAGCGCCGCAGCCGGGTACTGGAACAGTTCCTCGGCCAGTCACGCGGCAAGGGTACCTATATCATCAGCATCGCCGGCAGTGTGGCGGGGGGCAAAAGCACCACGGCTCGTATCCTGCAGGCGTTGCTGGAGCGCTGGCCGGAACACCCGCGGGTGGAGCTGGTCACCACCGATGGCTTCCTCTATCCCAACAAGGTGCTGGAGGAGCGTGGCCTGATGCGCCGCAAGGGGTTCCCGGAATCCTACGACATCCGCCATCTGGTGGAGTTTGTTGCCAATATCCGGGCTGGCCACGAGAAGGTGGAAGCGCCGGTCTACTCCCACCTTATCTACGACATCATCCCTGACGAGAAGAAGGTGGTGGAGCAGCCGGACATCCTGATCCTGGAAGGGCTCAATGTACTGCAGAGCGGTATGGATTATCCGCAGGAACCGCACCGGGTGTTTGTCTCCGATTTCGTCGACTTCTCCATCTATGTGGATGCCGAAGCCGATCTGCTGCGCACCTGGTATATCGAGCGCTTCCTCAAATTCCGCAGCGGTGCTTTCTCGGACCCGGACTCCTACTTCCACCACTACGCCAAGCTGACCGAGAGCGAAGCGACCCAGATCGCCAACAACATCTGGCAGGATATCAACTATCTCAATCTGCAGGAGAACATCCTGCCGACCCGGGAGCGGGCCAACCTGATCCTGACCAAGGGCAACGAGCACGCCATCGAACAGATCAAGCTGCGCAAATAAGCACGGCAGTTCGCACCGTTGCAGATAGCCGGATAACAGAGAGGGGACCCGCAGGTCCCCTCTCTTTTTTGTCGCTAACGATTATCGTCAGGCGCAACGCTCAATCACCCCGGCGCAGGGAGAGTTCGCCACCCAGATAGAACTTGGTCCCCTCCTCCGTCTCCAGCCGCAGGGCGCCGCGATCGTCGATACCACGGGCGATACCGCGGATCTCCTGCTCCCCCATCAAGAGACGGACGGGGCGACCGGCAAAGTGGTCGAGCCGGTTCCACTGATCGACAAAGCTCGCCAATCCACTCTGCTCGAAGGTCTGCATCGCCCGCTGCAGATAGGCGATCATCCGGGCAGCGAGCTCATTGCGATCAACCAGCTCGGGATTGATGTGGCGCAACTCGGCCCAGGCCTGATCGATCTTCTCCCCTTCACGGGCCGGCATCGCCAGATTGAGGCCGATCCCGATCACCAGATGGCAACTGGCACCGGCGCTGCCGCTCATCTCCACCAGAATGCCCGCCAGCTTGCGCCCCTGATAGTAGAGATCGTTGGGCCACTTCAACTCGACACCGTGATAACCGAGCGACTCCAGCGCCTCTACCACGGCAACACCAACCGCCAGACTCAGCCCCATGGCGGCAGCCATCCCCTGCTCCAGCCGCCAGTACATGCTGAGGATCAGCTGGCAACCGAACGGCGAGACCCAGGGCTTGCCACGGCGACCGCGCCCGGCAGTCTGGCACTCGGCAAGGCAACTCTCGCCAGAGCGCAGTTGATTGACCCTGTCCAGCAGATGCTGGTTGGTCGAACCGATCACCGGGAAGCAGTGCACCGGCGCCATCGGTGCCAGTGCCTGCAGCTTCGCCTCGTCATAGAGCGCCATCGGCACCGCCAGCCGGTAGCCCTTGCCGGTCAGGCTAAAGAGATCCAGCCCCAGCTCTTTGAGTGCAGCCATGTGCTTGCTCACTGCCGCCCGGCTGATACCGAGCTGCTCGCCCAGCTGTTCGCCGGAGTGAAACTGGCCATCGCTGAGCAGGGTGATCAGGGTCTGTCTGATGGGAGTCAACGTCATGAGAGCACCTCATCGAGCCAGGTTTCACCCTGCGCGCCCATGAAGCGCACCTCGTGTTCCAGCACCACACCAAACTTCTGCTCCACGCTGTCGCGCACGTGTGCCGCCAACGCGATCAGCTCCATGGCGCTGGCGCCCCCCAGATTGACCAGTACCAGCGCCTGCTCCTGATGAACGGCGGCGCGGCCGATGGCAAATCCCTTGAGACCGCACTGATCGATGAGCCAGCCAGCCGCCAGCTTGGCTTGCCCCTCCCCGGCCGGATAACAGGGCATCTGCGGATATGTCAGTTTGAGCGAATCGGCCAGCGCGGCGGGCACCACCGGATTCTTGAAGAAGCTGCCGGCGTTGCCGAGTACGGCGGGATCCGGCAGCTTGGCAATGCGGGTGGCGCAGACGGTGTCGAAGATGGCCTGCGCGCTCGGCTGGTCGCCAAGCGCAGCCAGCGGGCCATAGCCCAGCACCGGCTGCCATGCTTTGGGTAGCTTGAGGCCGACTGCGGTGATCAGATGGGAGCCCTGATACTCGTGCTTGAAGATACTGTCGCGATAGCCGAAGCGGCACTGCTGCGCCTCGATCCGCTCGATCTCACCGCTCTGCCAGTTGAAGGCCTCGACATAGGCACAGAAGTTCGCCAGCTCGACCCCGTAGGCGCCGATGTTCTGCACCGGGGCCGCACCGACCGTGCCGGGGATAAGCGCCAGATTCTCCAGTCCGTACCAGCCCTGTTGCAGGGTATGGCAGACCAGTTGATGCCAATCCTCACCCGCTGCGACATGGAGCAGCCAGTGATCGCCCTGATCCTGAGCGGTAATACCCTTGAGGCGGTTGAGCACCACCAGACCGTGGAAGTCGGTCGTAAACAGCACATTGCTGCCACCACCCAGGTTCAGACGGGGCAACGTGTTCAGCTCGGCATCACTTCGCAGGGCAGCCAGATCCGCGATCAGCTCCACCTCGGCCAACCAGAGGCAGTAAGCATCGAGGGCGAGGGTGTTGAGTTTCAACAAGGAGGCGTTGGCATTCAGTTTCATCTGTCTATCCCGGCTTGGTGCAAGGACGCAGTCTACCTCAAGTTGCCGGTGACGAAAAATCTGTGCTCTTTTCGGACGAATAACAGTGGTTTAGAGTAGTCAGCTTCAACTGTTGAGGAATAACTCATGAACAACCAGTTTGCCGTCATCGGCCTGGGCCTGTTTGGCAGCGCGCTGTGCGAAGAGCTGCAGCGGCAGGATGCCGAGGTGCTGGCTATCGATATCGACGAGAGCAAGACCCGCCAAATCGCCACCCTCTGCAACCACGTTGTCGTGGCTGATGCCACCGATGAGGCTACCGTCGCCGAGCTGGGGCTGGCCAACTTCGACATCGTCTTCGTCGCCATCGGTGACAACCTGGAAACCAGCATCCTCACCACCCTCGTATTGAAAGAGGCGGGTGTGAAGAAGGTGTGGGTCAAGGCACGCGACAAGTTCCACGCCAAGATCCTGCAGAAAGTGGGCGCCGACAAGGTGATCAACCCCGAGTGGGACATGGGCCGCCGGGTCGCGCAGAGCATGCTCGACAACCGCCTGTTCGACTATCTGGAGCTGGGTCACGACATGGTGCTGACCGAGTTCGTCATCGGCTTGCAGCAAAATGGCAAGGCGCTCAGCGACTTCCACCTGTTGCAGCAGAACGACTTCCAGCTGCTCGCCATCAAGCGCGGCGAGGTGCTGCACAACGTACTGACCGGCAAGATGGAGCTGCAACTGGGTGACATCCTCATCCTGGCAGGCAACAAACACGCGATCGACCACTGGCTGGAAACCCTATGACCCGTTGGCGCAACAGCTTTGCCTTCGCCCTTCACCGGGAGGATGACTCCCGCTGGAGCGAGGCCAAGCTGATCCTTGGCAGCTTTCTGATCATCCTGCTGATAGGCACTATCTTTCTGGTGCAGCCCTCCAGCCATAACGGCGAGGTGAGCTTCATCAACGCCCTGTTCACCGCCACCTCGGCCATCTGCGTGACAGGTCTTGGCGTGGTGGACACCGGCACCGCCTTCACCCTGCAGGGGCAGATCTTTCTGATCATGTTGATGGAGATTGGCGGGCTGGGGCAGATGACCATGACCCTGCTGCTCATCGCCATCTTCAGCAAGCGGGTCGGCCTGCGCCAGCAGGTACTCGCCAAGGAGGCGCTGGGACAGGAGGGCTCGGTCAACATCATCCAGCTGGTGAAGCGGATCGTGCTGTTCGCCTTCATCGCCCAGCTGATCGGCACCGGCCTGATGGCCATTCGCTGGGTGCCCGAAATGGGTTGGAGTCGCGGCCTCTATGTCAGCTTCTTCCACGCTGTCTCAGCCTTCAACAACGCAGGTTTCTCGCTGTTTGCCAACAACCTGATCAGCTACCGGGATGACCCCCTCATCTGTCTGACCATCGCCGGCCTGCTGATCCTCGGCGGTATCGGCTTTACCGTTATCGTCGATCTGGTGCGCAACCGTCGCTGGCGCAAACTGAAGCTGCACAGCAAGCTGATGATCCTGATGACGCCGGCCCTGCTACTGCTGGGGACCGTGGTCTTCTGGCTGCTGGAGCGCAACAACCCGGGCACTTTTGGCAACGCCGGTATTGGCGGCCAGCTGCTGGCGGCCTTCTTCCAGTCGGCCAGCGCCCGTACCGCAGGTTTCAACTCCATCGACATCGGCCAGATGGTGCCCGCCTCGCTGCTGTTCATGATGATGCTGATGTTTATCGGTGCCGGTGCCACCTCCACCGGTGGTGGTATCAAGGTGACCACCTTTGCCGTGGTGCTGCTGGCAACCAAGGCGTTTTTGACCAAGCGCCCTCACGTCACCGCCTTCGGCCGCACCCTGTCGCCCCAGATCGTCACCCGCTCGCTGGCCATCATCATCGTCAGCACCATGGTGCTGATGCTGGCCATGTTCCTGCTGATGATCACCGACGCCCTGCCGTTCGACAAAATCATGTTCGAAACCATCTCGGCCTTTGCCACCGTCGGCCTCTCCACCGGCATCACCCCGAGCCTGAGCGGCCCGGGCAAGTTCATTCTGGTGCTGGTGATGATCTGCGGCCGTCTCGGCCCGCTCACCCTCGCCTTTATGCTGGCCCGCCCGAGCGAGACCCGCATCAAGTATCCGGAAGAGAGCGTCTACACCGGCTAATGGCTGCTGATCATTACGCCGACAAAAAGAGAGGGGCCATCATGGCCCCTCTCTTTTTCCTGCTGACACCCCATGGTCAGGCCGCCTGGCTTTTGGTCGTCCGCTTGCCCGTGCTCCTGCCTGCACTTTTGCCTGAACTCTTGCGGGGCGCAGCGCCGCCAGCGGCCGGACTCTTGCGCTTGGCAAAGCGCCGCTTGCCGGCACCCGGCGCCTCCTTGGGCAGGGCGCTGAAGCTGGCGCCAGAGTCCTGCCGCGCCCCCTCGATCAAGCCGTGCAGCTGCTCGGTGAGCGGCCCCATAAACTGCTGATAGCTGCCGTGACGCTCGGCGATCTGGCCGAGGCTCTGCTCCCACAGCGCCGTCATATCCGGCGTGGTGGCAGTGGCAGGCAGCGCCTGCACCAGTGCCCGCCCGGTCGGTGTCGCCTTGATGCTCTTGCCCTGACGCACCAGAAAACGGCGTTTGAACAGCAGGTCGATGATACCGGCCCGGGTCGCCTCGGTGCCGAGGCCGTCGGTCTCGCGCAGGGTCTTGCGGATCTCGGGATCCTGCACATAGCGGGCGATGCCGGTCATGGCCGCCAGCAGGGTGGCATCGGTGAATGACTTGGGCGGCTGGGTCATCTTCTCCTGCAACTCGCCACGCTCGCAGAGCAGTTGTTCGCCCTCCTTCAGAGCCGGCAGGGTACCGGCCTTCTCTTCGTCGTCATCCTCCTCCACTCCGAGCAACGCCTTCCAGCCCGCTTTCAGAATGCGCCGTGCCTTGGCCTGAAACAGGCCACCGGCGATGCGCAGCAGCACCTTGCTGTCGTTGTATTCGAATGGGGGATAGAACTGCAGCAGGTACTGGCGGGCAATCAGGCCATAGAGCTTCGCCTCGTCGGCCCCCAGCGTGGCGGGATTTCCCTGCTTCTCGGTGGGGATGATGGCGTGGTGGGCATCCACCTTGCTGTCGTTCCACGCCTTGCTGCGGATCTTGCCGTCCGCCTCGCTCACAGCCTTGGCCAACGCTGGAGCAGTGGCAGCGATGGCGCCCCGCACCTGCTCGGCCCGGTTGAAGTGATCGCTCGGCAGATAACGGCTGTCGGAGCGCGGATAGGTGATGAGCTTGTGGCGCTCGTAGAGGCTCTGGCAGATGTCGAGCACCCGCTTGGCATCCATGCCGAAGCGCTTGGCGGCATCGATCTGCAGGCTGGAGAGGTTATAGGGGAGCGGCGCCGCCTGCTTGCGGGCCTGCTCCTCCACCGATTCGACCTGTGCGGGTTGGCCGTTGATCCGGTTCACCACCTTGTCGGCCAGCGCCCGGTTGAGCACCCGCCCCTCCTCGTCCTGCCACGGCAGGCAGGCTTCGGACGGCAGCCACTTTGCGGTGAAGCGCTCGTTGCTATCGGTCAGCAGATGGGCCAGCACCTCGTAGAAGGGTTTGGGGACGAAGGCCTCGATCTCGAGATCACGCCGAACCACCAGCCCGAGCAGCGGGGTCTGCACCCGACCAACCGAGAGCAGCTCGCTGCAACCGGCCTTGCGTCCGAGCAGGGTGTAGGCGCGGGTCATGTTGATGCCGTAGAGCCAGTCGGCCCGACTGCGAGCCAGCGCCGAGACCGCCAGCGGCACGAATTCCTTGTTGTCTCTGAGCTTGTCGAGGGCGCGGCGCACCGCAGGCGGGTTGAGATCGCTGATGAGACAACGCTGCACCGGCCTGGTTTTCGGGTAGCCGAGAAAGTCGATCACCTCGTCCACCAGCAGTTGTCCTTCCCGGTCCGGGTCACCGGCGTTGACCACGCAGTCGGCCTGCTTGATCAGCCGCTTGATGACGGTGAGCTGGGTTTTGGTCTTGGGCTTGGCCACCAGCTGCCACTGGGCGGGGACGATGGGGAGATGCTCCATCCGCCACTGCTTGAAGGCGGTGTCATAGGCATCTGGCTCGGCCTGCTCCAGCAGGTGGCCGATACACCAGGTGACCACATCCCCCTGGGCGGTCTCGATAAAACCGTCGCCCTTCTTGTGGGGCTTGGGCAGGGCATCGGCAATGGCGCGCCCCAGAGTGGGCTTCTCGGCGATGAAGAGTCGCATCGGTGACTACCTGAAACACTGTATATGCAGACAGTATACAGCGCCCACCGATAAAGCCCAACCGCGACTATTCGTCGAACGGATTGTCGTGAATGGCGGCAAACAGCCGCGCCTGATTGAGCACGGGGGCATAGTGGAAGGCGTTGTCGCCATCCTCCGTCAGCAGATAGTCGGTCAGCTGCTCGCGCACCGCCTCCTGCAAGCTCTCCAGCTTCCACGGCTTGGCGAGGTAGTAGTGCAATCCGCCGCGATTAACCGCCTCTATGGTCGCCTCCAGCCCCGCCTGTCCGGTCAGCAGCAGCTTGCGGCTGGCCCGGGTCGCGCTACGCCGGTTCAACTCCACCAGAAAGTCGACCCCCAAGGTTCCCGGCATGATGTGATCGCAGAGGATCAGCGCCAGCCTGCCCCCCTCCCGCTCCCACTCGTGCACCACCTCGCGTGCCTCATCGACGCTCTCGGCGCCATCCAGCTCGAAATGGCTGCGAAACGGTGCGAGGTCGTGGAGCACCGCCTCCAGCACCTCCCGCTCATCGTCCACGCACAGGATCAGATAGTGTTTGTTCATTGCTCCTCCTTGGCGGCGCACCACGGCACGCCCTCTTATGGCAGATGCGCCCGCTCAGGCCGCATGCTCGTTGTGGCGGGGCTCTCCCCCGTAGTCGGCCATCCCGATATCCCCCAGCGGCAGGCAGACCCGCATCCGGGTGTAACGCCCCGGCTCGGAGGCCACCTCGATCCAGCCGTGATGCTGCTGCACGATCTGCAACGAGACGCTCAGGCCAATGCCGAGGCCAAAGTGCCCCTCCCGCTTGGTGGTGAAGTTGAGATCGAAGATCCGCTGCCACAGCTCGGGCTCGATGCCACAGCCGCTATCCTCCACCTCCACCATCACCCAGCCGGGCTCCGGCAGGCCGGTGCGCACCGTCAATCTTCCCGGCTCGCTCATGGCATCCAGACTGTTGGCGATGAGGTTGGTCCACACCTGCTGCAGGGCGGCGGGATGGCAGCGCACCAGCGGCAGCGGTTGGTACTCCTTGCAGAGCTCATGCTGCTTGAGGCGGTTCTCGAACATCAGCAGGGTATCTTCCAGCCCCTCGTGCAGATCCACCAGCGAGGGCTCGTCCCTGTCCTGCCGGGCATACTGCTTGAGGCTCTTGACCAGATCACCGATGCGGCGGGCACACACCTCGATATTGCGCAGGAAGCTGCCGGTCTGCTGGAACAGCTCCAGCTGCACCAGCAGTGCCTCCCGCTCACTGGCGGTGCGCCCGGCAAACCAGCGTTGCCAGCTCAGCTCGTCATCCAGATTCATCTGCACCGCCAGCCGCGCCTGCTGACGCTCGCCAAAGCGCCGTTCAGCCTGCCGGGTCTTGTCGCGGATCTCGCTGGTCGAGACCGGCTGGGAGGAGAGCGCCTGACAGAGGGTCTGATTGCCCAGCCCCTTGAGGGCAGTGGGCAGTTCGAGGTTGATGAGATCGGGGATGGCGGCGCGCAGGGTCTCGCTGCCGCGGATAATGGCCGCCACCGGGTTGTTGAGCTCGTGGGCGACACCGGCCACCAGCTGGCCCAGCATCGCCATCTTCTCGCTCTCCATCAGCTGGGCATGAGCCGCTTCGAGGGAGTCAAGGGTCTGTTGCAACCGCATCTCGGTGCGGATGCTGTTTTGCAGGCGACGGTTGAAATGGCGCAGCAGCAGGTTGGTAAAGGAGGGGAGCAGCTCGCTGCGCGCCTCCATGACGCGGGAGAACTGCAGCTTGTCGAGCTTGATCACCTCGGCGCCGGTCAGGGTCACTCCGGTGGTAAAGGCGGGCTCGCCGGTGACGAAGGACATGCCCCCCACCAGCGCGCCGGAGCGGTAGTGCACCACCTCCTGATCGACCCCGTGGGCGTCGCGCTTGCGCAGCACCACCTCCCCCTTGGCGATAAACCAGAGGAAGCTGTTGGGCTCCCCCTCGCGGGTCAGCACATGGCCCGGGCTGTAGTGGCGGCAGACCCGCGCCTCGTCGTTGCCTTCGAAAAACTGGTAGAGGCCGTCGATCACCACCCGCGACAACTCCTCGTCGCTGCAACGGGTGTAATCCATAAAGCCCTGACGATACTCGGCCAGCTGGCGATCGACGTGGGCCCGCAGCAGCCGCTGGTTGTCGAGCACGGTCGCATAGCTCAGCAGATCCGCCTCCGGGCAGTGCAGCACGAACTGGCTCGCCTGCTCGATGACGGCGCGGCGCAGGCTGCCGTCGCGCCAGGGGCGCTGCAGGTAGTAGTCGAGGCGGCCAAGGTTGACCGCCTCGATGATCGATTTCATCTCGGGCTGACTGCCCAGCAGGATCTTGCGGCACGCCTCATGCTGGCTGCCGAGGCGGATCAGAAAGTCGGCCCCGCGGCCATCCCCCAGATCGCTGTCGCACACCACCACGGCCGGCGGCTGCCCCTTGCGCTCCAGCTCCTCAAGCGCCAGCTCGGCCGACTCCTGCCCGGTGGCGACCACCAGCGCAAAGCGGCTGAGCAGCGGAGCCAGCTCCTGTTCGAACTCGGCCAGCAGCTGGACATCGGCGGCGACACACAGCAGGGAGAAAGGGCTCATCAGCGACACTCCGTGGAGGCTCAATCCCGACTATATCAACGAATCCGTCAGGGTTTTGCGAGGGGGCTAACAGCGGCAGAAGAAAGTAAAATAATCATTAAATCGACAATTTTCAGAACTAAATTCGATAAATAAATCAATAACGAAACATAAATCACAATGTGACGCACATCTTAAAATTCAAACCATGATTGAGGTCAACGCCTCCTGCGCCCCCGATGACTACCATGTACCTACTACTATGTTGGTATTCATCGACCACAGGACACAGCCCCCATGATTGGAAAACTGATAAGAAAAACCTGGTTCTGGCTCCTGCTGCTGGGCGCCATGCTGGGTATCGCCGCCCTCGGCGTCACCGTGACCGTGCTGCACAAGACCAGCTCCACCGAATTCTGCGTCTCCTGCCACTCCATGCAGACCCCGCTGGCCGAGTATCAGGGCAGCGTCCACTTCCAGAACACCAAGGGGATCCGCGC
Organism: Aeromonas sp. FDAARGOS 1410; assembly: GCF_019048745.1. Taxonomy (NCBI): domain Bacteria; kingdom Pseudomonadati; phylum Pseudomonadota; class Gammaproteobacteria; order Aeromonadales; family Aeromonadaceae; genus Aeromonas; species Aeromonas sp. FDAARGOS 1410. The sequence goes on from NZ_CP077401.1 coordinate 193,390, forward strand.
CGAGTGTGCCGACTGCCACATCCCGGGCGACCCCACCTCCTATCTGTGGACCAAGATCCGCGCCGTGAAGGATATCTATCACGAGGCGATCGGCACCCTCGACACGCCCGAGAAATACGAGGCCCACAAGCTGCGGATGGCCCAGACCGTGTGGGACGAGCTGAAAGCCAATGACTCCGCCACCTGTCGCAGCTGCCACAGCTACGCAGCCATGGACATTCTGGCCCAGCGCCCCAACGCCCGTGCCGAGCACCCCATCGCCATCAAGGATGGCCAGACCTGCATCGACTGCCACCGCGGCGTCGCCCACATCATGCCCGACATGAGCGGTCTGGCTGCCGCCGGTGCCAGCGAACTGGCGCAAGCCGCCGCCCAGACCCCGGCCAGCGTCACCACCCGCTACGCCATCGCCACCACCCCGCTCTATCTGGATGCCAGCGCCAAGACCGATGAAGGCACCCTGATGCCCTCCACTCAGGTTGAGATGATGGGCAAGGAGAATGGCCGCGCCCGGGTGCGCATCGATGGCTGGCAGCAGGATGGCGTGAGCGAAGTGTTCTACGCCGCCCCCGGCAAACGGATCCTCAGCGTACTGGTCGGCGATGCCGCCAAGAAAGCGCTGGTCACCGGCAAGAGCGAAACCGACAGCGCCACCAACCTCACCTGGCATCAGGTCAGCCTGACCGCCTGGGTGGACGAGAGCCAGCTCATCGGCGATCAGGGCAAGCTGTGGCAATACGCCTCCACCCTGATGTCCAACAACTGCACCGGTTGCCACGGCCTCACCGCGCTGGATCACTTCAACGCCAACCAGTGGATCGGCGTCATCAAGGGGATGGAGTCTCGTACCTCCCTCACCCCGGAACAGGCACGCATGCTGACCCAGTATGTCCAGAAACACGCCAGCGACATGAGCGCGGCCCACTGAGGCTGGTAGAGGAGAATCCCAATGACCCGTTTTAACGACAAGCAGACCAATCTCTCCCGCCGCAACCTGCTCAAGGGGCTCGGTGCCTGCGCCGCCCTGCCCCTGCTCGGCGGCATTTTTCCCAAGAGCGCGCTGGCGCAAGCCATCAGCACCGCATTGAGCCAGTTCCCGACCCTTGTTCAGGCCCAGAAGGGCATTCTGACCGGCGCCCACTGGGGTGCCTTCGAGGCGATCGTCGAGGATGGCCGCATGGTGCGCGTCCAGCCGGTGGCCGATGATCCGGCACCGAACGATCTCATCGATATGGCGCCGTTCCAGGTGCACGCCAAGAACCGCATCAAGTACCCCATGGTACGCAAGAGCTGGCTGGAGCATGGCCCGGGCGCCAAACCCGAACTGCGCGGCGCCGACGAGTGGGTACGGGTGAGCTGGGAGAAAGCCATTGCACTGGTGGCCGGCGAGATCCAGCGTGTCCAGTCTGACTTCGGCCCGCAGGCGATCCACGCCGGTTCCTACGGCTGGAAGAGTGTCGGCATGTTCCACAACAGCCGCACCCTGCTGCACCGCCTGATGAACCTCTCCGGCGGCTTCACCGGTTATGCCGGTGACTACTCCACCGGTGCGGCTCAGGTGATCATGTCCCACGTGATGGGCTCCATCGAGGTGTACGAACAGCAGACCGCCTGGCCCAACGTGGTGGAGAACGCCGAACTGGTGGTGTTGTGGGGGGTCAACGCTCAGGTCACCCTGAAGAACAGCTGGAACATGCCGGATCACGAAGGTCAGGCTGGCTTCAAGGCGCTGAAAGAGAAAGGCACCCGCGTCATCAGCATCGATCCAATCTACAACGAGACCGCCAAGCTGGTCGGCGCCGAGTGGATTGCTCCGAACGCCTACACCGACGTGGCCATGATGCTGGGGGTGGCCCACACCCTCTACAGCGAGAAGAAGCACGATCAAGCCTTCCTCGATCGCTACACCGTCGGCTTCGACAAGTTCCTGAACTACCTGCTCGGCAAGGATGACGGTCAGCCGAAGAGCGCCGAGTGGGCGAGCACTGTCTGCGGCGTCGATGCCAAGGTGATCCGCCAGCTGGCCCTCGACATGGCCGCCAAGCGCACCATGATCATGGCCGGTTGGGGCATGCAGCGTCAGCAGCACGGCGAACAGCCGAACTGGATGCTGGTCACTCTGGCCTCCATGCTGGGCCAGATCGGCCTGCCAGGCGGCGGCTACGGCTTCAGCTACCACTACTCCTCCGGTGGCAGTCCCACCGCCAAGGGCGGCATTCTGGCGGGCATCTCCGCCGGCAACGCACCGAAGAACAGCCCAGCCCCGATCCCGGTGGCCCGCATCGCCGACTGTCTCGCCAACCCGGGCAATACCATCGACTTCAACGGCCGCAAGGTGACCTATCCGGACATCAAGCTGGTCTACGTGGCGGGCGGCAACCCCTTCCACCACCATCAGGACACCAACAACCTGCTGCAGGCGTGGCGCAAGCCGCAGACCGTGATCGTCCACGAGCCCTACTGGACGGCCACCGCCAAACACGCCGATATCGTGCTGCCGGTCACCACCAGCTACGAGCGCAACGATCTGGAGATGGGCGGCGACTACTCCCAGCGCTATGTCTTCCCGATGCACCAGTGCGTGCCGCCGCAGTTTGAGGCCCGCAACGACTTCGACATCTTCAGCGCCATCGCCGCCAAGCTGGGCGTGCAGGAGCAGTACACCGAAGGGAAGGACGAGATGCTGTGGCTCAAGCAGATGTACGACGGCATGGCCGCGCAGGCTCGCGGCGCCCGGGTCGCGCTGCCGCCGTTCAACATGTTCTGGGAGTCCAACAACTACATCCGCTTCCCGATCCCGGAGGCCAACCGCCAGTGGATCCGTCACGCCGATTTTCGCGAGAACCCGCTGCTCAACCCGCTCGGTACCCCGTCCGGCAAGATCGAGATCTTCTCCAACACGGTGGCGGGAATGGGTTATGCCGACTGCGCCGGCCATCCCAAGTGGTATGAGCCCAAAGAGTGGGTGAAGAGTGAAGTGGCGGCACGCTATCCGCTGTCGCTCAACACCTCCCACCCGACCCAGCGGCTGCACTCCCAGCTCGACAACACCCCGCTGCGGGACAAGTTCGCCATCGCCGACCGCGAGGCGATCATGATCCATCCCGCCGACGCCAAGGCCCGTGGTATCGCTCAGGGGGATCTGGTGCGCGCCTTCAACGAGCGCGGCCAGATTTTGGTGGGCGCCCTGCTCTCCGAAGATGTGCGCCAAGGGGTGGTGCGGATCTGCGAAGGGGCCTGGTATGACCCGGCCAAGCCGGGCGAAGCGGGCAGCATCTGCAAGAACGGCAACGTCAACTGCCTCACCTTCGACGAGGGCTCGTCCAGTCTGGCGCAGGGCAACTGCGGCCACATGGCCCAGCTGCAGATCGAGAAGTACACAGGCCCGGTGCTGGCCAACACCGCCCACGCGGTACCGGCCAACGGCTAAGGCGGTTGCTACCGGACAAAACGGCGCCATCATGGCGCCGTTTTTTTATCCCGGTTGTGGCGGGGAGATCCCTTGTCGGGATAAGCGCCAGCACCAATAGCGAAGATCGGCCGATCCCCTCGCACAGCGCTGGCGGCGCGCGCTGGCACCGTGAGGGAGCCTGATTCTCCTGCATAAATTTAATTTATGACTTTTCCGATAATGACCCGATTTTTACTTATACCAATGACCAAGCGCCCCATGGCGGCCCTGCCCGGCTCTTATGCCGCCCCACAGGGCAGCGCCCGATCACCATAAGAACGCGCCATCCGCGCCAATAGAAACGGCGCCCGAAGGCGCCGATTCTTTATCGCTGCGATGACAGGAGAGAGGGAAATCAGAACTCGCCCTCTTCCATATACTCCTGCGCGCTCTCCACCAGTTGCGGCCAGAGCTCTTCCGGCACCCAGGCATCCGGGTCATCTTCGTCGCCATCGTACTGGCTCCAGAAGTAGCGGCGCAGACCGGAGGCAAAGTCGTCGCTGATCTCGGCAAGCTCCGAGAGCGGCCCCAGCCAGGCGATGCGACGCAAGCCGGAGGCGAGATCGTTGATGGCATCCATCAGGGTACGATCGTCGAAGCTCTGCTCCACCAGCAGGGTGAAGCGGTCGCGCGCCTGCTCGGTCTGCTCCTCTTCCAGCTCGCCCACGTCGGCCAGCAGATCGACATAATCTTCCAGCAGGTAGGCAATCAGGCCATCCCGATCTTCAAACCACTGGATCTGGGCACCCTTGATCCCCAGAACCGAAGCATCGAATGAGTCGTCGAGGTGACACAGTGCCCATGGATCATCAGTCATGGTTCTCTTCCTCAGGCTAAAACAGGTGCCATATCTTATGCCTAGCTCTCCACTCTTGCCACCTTGGGCAACGAGAGAGAGGCCGCCAGCCCGCCCAGTTCGGCGCGCCCCATGATGAAGCTGCCGCGGTAGGCTTCCGCCAGATCGGAGACGATGTTGAGGCCAAGGCCCGAGCCCGGCACCTTCTCGTCGAGCCGCACCCCGCGCAGCACCGCCTTGGCGATCTGATCCTCGCTCATGCCGGGGCCATCATCCTCGATGCGCAAGGTGATCCAGCCCCCCAGCTCGGCGCTGGAGATGCGCAGCTCGCTGGCGGACCACTTGAAGGCGTTCTCCAGCAGGTTGCCCACCATCTCGTCGAAGTCCTGCTCCTCCACCCCGACCGCCAGTTCGGCCGGCACCTGCAGATCGACTGTCTTGCCCGGATAGAGGCGGGAGAAGGCGCGGCAGATGTACTCCACCCGCGCCCGCACCGGAGTCGAGACACCGAGGATCTTGGCGGCGCCGGTCACCCGCGCCTTGCCGAGGTGGTAATCGATATGGCGCTGGATCTGGTCGAGCTGCTCGCCGATGGCAGCCTGATCCTCTGGCGAGAGCTGGGCCACCTGATTGCGCATGATGCTGAGCGGCGTCTTGAGGGCGTGGGCCAGATTGCCGGTGTGGGAGCGGGCCCGCTGCAACAGCTCGCCGTAGTGGTGCAGCAGCCGGTTGATATCCTCCACCAGCGGCTGGATCTCCAGCGGATAGCGCAGCCGGAACCCCTCCTGATGGCCCTGATGGACCCGCCCCAGCTCCCGCCGCAACAGGTTTAAGGGGCGCAAGCCGTAGACAATCTGGAACATGAAGCCCAGCACCAGACCGGTTGCGGCAAAGCCGAGGCCGAGGAACAGGCTGATGCGGGTCTTGTTGAGGGTCTGGGTCAAGGCACTGCTGTCTTTCGCCATCACCAGGGTGAACAGCCGATCCGAGCCCGGCAGCAGCACGGCCCGGGTCATGATCAGCAGCGGCTCCTTGTTGGGCCCCTTGCCAAAGAAGAGGTCGGGGTCGCCAAAGGCGGACTTGAGGCCGCGGCTCACCAGATGGGTGTCCCACAGGGAGCGGGAGCGCCCCACCACCTTGTGATCCAGCTCCAGCTGCCAGTAGTAGCCGGAGTAAGGCTGGCTGAAACGGGGATCTGACATCGGCTCGGTCACCACCGGCAGGCCGGTTTTCGCCACTTCCAGCCGGGAGAGCAGATCATAGAGCTGCAACCGCAGGCCGTCGGCTTCCGCCTCCTGCCAGTAGTTGCGCATCATGGTCTGCAGGCTGAAGCCGGTGGCGAACAGAAACAGCCCGCACCACACCAGCGCGATGGCGAGCAGTCGCCCCCGCAGGGTTCTCACCAGCCTCATTCGTTGATCCGGTACCCGAGGCCGCGCACTGTCTCAATCAGATCGGGGTTGGTCTTCTTGCGGATCCGGCCGATGAACACCTCGACGGTGTTGGAGTCGCGGTCAAAATCCTGAGCGTAGATGTGGTCGATCAGCTCGCTGCGCGACACCACCTTGCCCCGGTGCTGCATCAGATAACCGAGCACCCGGAACTCGTGGGCGGTCAGCTTGATGGGGGTCCCTTCGTACCACACCTGCGACGCCGCCATGTCGAGGCGCACCCCGCCGATCTCCAGAATGGAGCTGGCGTTGCCCGCAGCCCGGCGCACCAGCGCATGGACCCGCGCCACCAGCTCGGCCACCTGGAACGGCTTGGTGAGGTAGTCGTCGGCACCGGCGTTGAGCCCCTCGATCTTTTCGTGCAGCTGGCCACGGGCGGTCAGCACCAGCACCGGGGTATCGATCCCCTTGCTGCGCCACTCCTTCAGCACGCTCAGGCCATCGCGCCCCGGCAGACCGAGGTCGAGAATAATGGCGTCGTAGGGCTCGGTCTCGCCGAGAAAACCGGCCTCGTTGCCATCGTGGCAGAGGTCGGTGACAAAGCCGGAGAGGCGCAGCTGTTCAGCCAGCTGGCCGGCCAGAATTTTTTCGTCTTCAACAATCAGAATTCGCATGAACAGGCTTCCACAAAGAGGTTACTCATCATCCTCGACCGGGGGCTTGGGTGGCTCGAACAGCCGCTCCAGATGGTGGCCCTTGGCCCACACCATCTCCAGGTTGTCGGCCCGATAGGCCACCTTGAGCACGCTGTTCTCCCGATCGATCACGCGCAGTTCATAGAGCCAGATACCATCCTCTTCCCCCAGATCGACCCGCAACACCCGCACCGGCAATCTGGATGCCACCTCCATCATCTCGTGGAAGGGCCGAACCCGTCCCTCATGGACAGCTTGCTGCAACAGGGCTTCGTCAGGCGTCAGCGCCTGCGCCAGCACTGGCAACAACAACCCGATCAGAGGGAGCGCTCTATTCATGGATGATTCATCTCCAAAAACCTAACATAATGGCGTTTATAGTCTGCCAGCCATGAATCCGGAATGAATATGATCCCGCGCAGTTTCCTGCTGATCCTCTGCCTGCTGAGCGCCTCAAGCTGGGCTGCCCAGAGCCGCCTCGACATGGCCGGGCTGGTCAAACTGTTGCTGGCGCAAGGGTATCACGACATTCGCGAAGTGGAGCTGGAAGGGGACAAATTCGAGGTCAAAACCCTCGACCGCCAGAATGAAAAGGTACATCTCATCGTCGATGCCTACACTGGCGAGATCAAAAAACAAGAGGCCGACTAGGCCTCTTTTGCTTTCCAGCGCAGGCGCCACGGGCGCAGCAGCTTCTCCCGCCGTGGCCAGAGCAGGGCGCAGGCCAGCAGCAGGTAGATGAGCGGCTCCAGCCAGCCACTCTTGAGCGACCACCAGTAGTGCACCGGCACCAGCAGGGCTACCGCATAAACCCAGTTGTGCAGCTTCTGCCACGCCGCCCCCAGCCGCCGCTGCAACGCAGGGAGCGAGGTGATACCCAGTGCCAGCAACAGCAGCAGCGCCACCATTCCCACCACGATATAGCGGCGCTTGACCAGCTCGCCACCAATCAGCCCCCAGTCAAACTGCAGATCCAGCCCCAGCCACACCATGAAGTGGAGCAGCGCCCAGACCATGCACCAGAGCCCGAGGGGGCGACGCAGCTTGATGAGCTGCCCCTGCCGCCAGCGTTTGGCCAGCGGCGAGACCAGCAGGGTGAGCAGCAGCAGGTTGAGCGCCCCCTTGCCGAGGTAGTGGATAAGCTCGGGCACGGGGTCACCCCCCAGCAGACCGGCCGGCAGGGCGTAGCCCAGCCAGAGCAGGAAGCCGAGGGAACCCAGATGCACCAGCGCCCGCAAGCCGCTGATATGTGAGGGTTTCAGTTTCAGTACCATTGGCGCAGATCCATCCCCTGATAGAGCGAGGCGACCTCGTCACCATAGCCGTTGAACATCAGGGTCGGCTGGCGCTTGGCACCGAACAGCCCGCCCTCGCCGATGAAGCGCTCGCTGGCCTGACTCCAGCGCGGGTGATCCACCTGCGGATTGACGTTGGCGTAGAAGCCATATTCGTTGGGGGCAAGCAGGTTCCAGGTGGTGGGCGGCATCTCCTCTACCAAGCGGATCGAGACGATGCTCTTGATGCTCTTGAAGCCGTACTTCCACGGCACCACCAGCCGGATTGGCGCCCCGTTCTGGGCGGGCAGGGTCTTGCCGTAGAGCCCCATGGCGAGGAAGGAGAGCGGGTGCATCGCCTCGTCGATACGCAGCCCTTCCACATAGGGATACTCGATACCGCCGCCAAGGGAGGCAGAGGCCTGACCGGGCAGCTGTTTCGGATCGAACAGGGTCTCGAAGGCGACAAACTTGGCGCGGCTGGTCGGTTCGGCACGGCGGATAAGCTCCGCCAGCGAGATGCCGTTCCACGGCAGCACCATCGACCAGGCTTCGACGCAGCGCAGCCGGTAGATCCGCTCCTCCAGCTCGGTTTTGTTGATGAGATCCCACACATCCAGAGTGAAGGGTTTGGCGACTTCCCCCTCCACCTTCAACGTCCAGGGTTCAGGTTTGAGGTAATGGGCGTTACGGGCCGGATCCGTCTTGTCGGTACCCAGCTCATAAAAGTTGTTGTAACTGGTCGCCTTCTCTTCCGGTGTCAGCACCAGATCGGTTGGCCGCGGGGCCTGCTTGCTGTTGAGCGGCTTGGTGGCTAGCCGGGGCGCATCCTCTTTACCGCGCAGCAGATCGAGCACACCGGCCTGAGTGGGGAAAGCGAGGGTGGCGGCGCCCAAACCCAGCCCCTTGAGAATGAGGCGGCGATCCTGATAGACGGCTTCCGGGGTGACATCCTGTTCGGTGAGATGATGGGGGGCACGACGTTTGATCAACATGAAAAACTCCCGGGGCAGTTAGAGGCGACAGAGATAAGACCCGCCCCGGCAGATTTTTATTTCACACCGGATTACATCAGGTGGTACAGGGGCAGCGCCTTGGCCATGGTTCCGACCAGAAACAGCACTACGAATACCAGCAGGGGAACGATCACGTTTGGCACCATCAGACTCACTCCATGAGCAGGACAGGGCCTCTAACTATGGTCGAGGGTTTGGCCGGTCACCAATGAATTTTTTTCGCGAGCGCAAGCGTATTCCTGAGTTGAAAAAGGTGATGGAGATCACACACAATTCCGCCCCCGCTTGCCGCCCCGATTGCCAGGGGTAGGCTGCCCGTTTTCGTGAAGCCAACTGAAGAGTCACGCCATGAGCCCACTGATCGCCATCGCTATCACCACAGGTATTCTCTCCGCCGTTTGGGGCTGGCTGGCCGTCGCGCTAGGCCTGCTCTCCTGGGTCGGCTTCCTCGGCTGTACCAGCTATTTCGCCTCCAGCGGCGGTTACAAGGCGCTGCTGCAGACCATCTTCTGCAACGCCAGCGGCATGCTGTGGGCGCTGCTGCTGATCCATGGCGGTGACCTGTGGGGTGCCGGCGTGGCGGGTTATGTGATGACGGGTGTGGTGGCGACCCTGATGTGCGTACAGGCCAAGCAGCAGTGGCTCGGCTATATTCCCGGCACCTTTGCTGGCTGCTGCGCCACCTTCGGGGCGGCGGGCGAGTGGCGACTGGTGCTGCCCTCGCTAGTGGTAGGTGCCCTGTTCGGTTATCTGATGAAGGCGAGCGGCCTCTGGCTCTCCCAAAAGACCCTGAAGCCCCGCAACGCGGATGGCGTCACCGACCCCGCCTGAGCGATATCCACGGCGAAGCGGCCCTCTGTCCTCTCATTCAGGGCCGTTTCGCTCTGCGTTACCCTTTCGATTTGAAGTTTGCAGCCTCGATGCCGTGCCGATTCAATAACTTGTAGAAATCGGTACGGTTCCTCCCCGCCATGTTGGCCGCCAGGGTCACGTTGCCCTCGGTGGTGCGCAGCAGCCGGATCAGATACTCCTTCTCGAACTCGGCCCGCGCCTCGTTGAACGAGGGGATACCCCCGCCACCGCCGCTCAGGGCAGACTCCACCATGGATACCCCGATCACCGGGCTGCAGCAGAGGCTGGCCAGCTGCTCCACCACGTTGCAGAGCTGGCGCACGTTGCCCGGCCAGGCCGCCGCTGCCAGCATCGCCAGCGCCTCGGGCGAAAAACCCATGGCGGCGCAGTCGCCGTTGCGACTGCGGTAGTCATCGAGGGCCTGACGGGCCAGCAGGGGGATATCCTCGCTGCGGGCGCTGAGGGATGGCAGGGTAATATTGGCGACGTTGAGGCGGTAGAAGAGATCTTCGCGAAAGCGCCCCTCCTCCATCGCCCTGACCAGATCCTGATGGCTGGAGCTGAGCACTCGCACCTCCGGCGTACCCTGACCATACTCCTCCATCACCTGCAGCAGTTTGGCCTGCAGCGACTCCGACAGGCTGCCGATCTCGTCGAGAAAGAGGGTCGCCCCCTTGGCCTGTTCGAACAGACCGGAGTGACCATCCTCCCCGAACAGCTGCAGATCGAGGGCCGCCCAGGGAATGGCGGCACAGTTGATGGTGTGCAGCGGCCGATCACGCCGCTGGCTCGCCTGATAGAGCGCCTGCGCCATCGCCCCCTTGCCGGAACCGGACGGCCCCATGATCAGCACGGGCACCTCCATCGTGGCGATGCTGTGTGCCTGGATCAGCAGCTGCTCCAGCTGGGGATTGCGGGTCAGGATCAGCGACTGCCACTCCAGCTGCTGCTTCGGGCGGGTCAGGCTGAGGGCCTGCTCTATGGTGGCCAGCAGCTCATCCTTGTCGATGGGTTTGGTCAGAAAGCTGAACACCCCGGAACGGGTCGCCTGAATGGCATCGGGGATGGTGCCGTGGGCGGTCATGATGATGACCGGCAAGCCGAGCCACTGGGCCTGGATCCGCTCGAACAGCGCCAGCCCGTCCATGCCACCCATCCGCAAGTCACTCAGCACCAGATCGGCGCGCTGCTGACGCAAGCGGTCGAGCGCCCCCTCCGCACTGTCGGCGGTATCCACTTCATAACCCTGACTGCGCAAGCGCATGCTCATCAGTTTGAGCAGGCTGACGTCGTCATCCACCAGCAAGATCCGGCTCATGGTACTACCTCGCGATGTTCATTCAGCTTGCGCTGGTTGAGCTGCTCGTCGATGGCCGAGAGCTGCTCGATCTGGCGGCGCAGCTTCTGGATCTCCTGACTCTGGTCATCGCGCCGGCTATCGCGGGCCAGCAGCTCCTCGCCAAGGGCGATCCAGCTGCGCAAAAACGCCTGAGCGTCGAGCCCCAGCTCCGGCAGCATCTTCTTAAGGCGCGCCAGACCGGCGCGGCGAGTGGCGACTGCCTCGGCGGGGTGAGAATCAACCATCGCCAGACTGACCCGACTCTCCAGATCGTCAGCCCCCTTGAGACGCTGACGCTCCTGCACCCGCTGCTGGGGATGGCTGGCCAGCAACCAGTCGGAGTATTGCAGGCGCACCTGCATCTCCTTGTTGGCAAACTCCATTCGCTTGGCAAAAGCGATATCGGAGGACTCCTGCCGTGCCTGCGGCGGCAGCCAGGAGCAACCCGCGAGCAGCCCGGCTAGCAGGGCTGGAAATACGCGCTGTATTTTCATAGACCTCATTTCAACGTCAACCTGAAGCAGACATCTGCCTGTTCATCCTTCACCAGAACCAACTCCCCTCCCAGGCTGGAGGCAGACTCGCGAGCGATGGAAAGCCCCATGCCAGAGCCTTTCAGGACACCTTGCCGCACTGTGCTGCCCTGCTCGAAGGGTTCAAAAATGCGCTGCCGGTCTGCCTCGGGGATCTCGGGCCCCTCATTGGCAACCTCCAACCAGCTCGCCTGCTCCTCTGCTCCGGCGCGGATCCAGATATTGCCACCCTGGGCACCATAACTGACGGCGTTGGAGAAGAGGTTATCGAGAATCAACCTCAACCTATAGGGCTCTGCCCACAAGGTAACCGGTTCGGTCGGCAAGTGTACACGGATCTGCTTGGACTCCAATGCCAGCCGATACTCGGCAGAAAGTTCTGCCAGCATGGGCAACAGGGGAACCGGCTCCAGCTCGAACGTCTCCTGCTGGGTGAGGCGGTTGAAATCGAGCAGCCGCTCGATAAGGGTCTGCAAGCGGCGACTGTTCTCATCCAGCATCTGGCAGATCTCCAGCTGATCCGGTGTCAAAGGCCCGACCAGCTGCTCGCAGAGCAGATCCGAACCCTCGCGCAACACCGCCAGCGGGGTCTTCAGTTCGTGGGAAACATGGCGCAGGAACTGGTATTTTTGCAGCTCCAGCTCCTTGAGTTTGTCGTGCAACCAGAGGATCCGCTCCCCCAGCAACACCAGTTCGGCGGGGCCATCCACCGGCTGTGGATCCGGCTCGACCCCCGCGCCCAGACTCAAGATACGCGACTCAATTTGTCGTACCGGATGGGTGATCAGGTAAGTGAAGATAAAGACCAGCAGCAGGCTGATCACCGCCACCACAGCGCTGACCCACCAGAGCTCTTTGGTCAGGGCATCGATGGCCAGACGTACCCGATCCATCTGCTCGTCAACCCGGCTGCGGGTGCCCGCCTCCAGCTGCTGACTCAAGCGATTGAACTGGTCGAGGATGTCACCCGCTACCGCCTTTTTGGCCTGCCCCCCCTCCTGCAACGAGCCAAATTGCGCGAGCAGCTCATCAAGGCCGCCATAGAGCTGGGGATCCGACAGGGAATTGCGATGCTCGGCCAGCAGGCGGTGATACCCCTCAAGCTGCAGCCGGTAGCTGGCCAGACTGCGGCTGTCCCCCAGCACAGCAAAGCGGCGCAGGGTGCGCTCGATATCGATGGCTTGTGCAGTAAGCAGGGTGGCACGGCGGGTATCCTTGACCGCCCGCTCCATCTCGTCGCTGGTGAGCTGGCTCAGGTGGGTCAGGGCATTGGTGTTGTGCCAGATCATGCCACCGAGCGGCATCAGCACCAGCACAAACCCTATCAATACCACCTGCAGCAGGGAGCGTGGGCGAACCTTGGTCATCGTCTCTTCTCTTGCGTTCTCACCGGTGCGCCAGCATAGCCCTCAGCGCCCAAAAAACAAAACCGGCCAACAGGCCGGTTCGGATTATCTGGATTGTGGTGACTCACGCCAAAGCGACAGAAGCCAGACAGATGGTCAGGATCATCGCCAGCGCGCCCGAGGCGGTCAACAGCGCCCATTTCAGCTCAACACTCATGCAAACCTCCTTTCTGCCAATCAGTGCCGGATCACAATAGATAAGACAATGTTACGCCATAGTTAATCCGATAACCGTGAGCTGCGTATACATTTCAGATGAGCCCCAACCAAGGATGGTGAACATGTTCTATCTGTGTAGCATTGGTTCCAATCTTGACCCAAATAGTCATGTCACCAAGGTGCTGGAGGAGCTGGCCAGCCGTTTTGGCCGTTTGCAGACCAGCTCGGTGATCAGCACCAAGCCGGTGGGGATGCACTCCAGCCATGACTTTCTCAACTGTCTGCTGATTCTGGAGAGCGAACTGGATGCCTCCGCCCTGAAACAGGCCTTTGTGGCCATGGAAGTGAGTCATGGCCGCGACCGCAGCGATCCCCTCTGCAAGGTGCACGACCGCCCGCTGGATATCGACATTCTCGCCAGCAACCCGCACGGCGACTTTGCTGCTGAGCAGGTCGACTCCTACCTCATCGAGCTGCTGGCCGAACTCTACGGACGCGGCAAGGTGCACGATCCCAAGGTTGCGCTGCAGCTGCATCTGCCCGCCGGCTCGGGTAAAACCGTACATATCCAGTCGATAGGTCTGGAGCCAGCCACGGTTTGCATGCCATCAGAGCACAGCCAGAGCGCGCCCCCCATCCACCTTGATGCTGGCCCCGGTCATATAGCTGTTCGCCATCAGTAACTGCACCGCCTGCCAGATAGGCTCCAGCCCTCCCTCCCGCGCCAGCGGCGTTTTCGCCAACACCTGCTGGCGCCACGACTCGTCATGCTCGTCGAGAAACAGGATGGGGCCCGGCTCTATGGTGTTGACCCGGATTGCCGGGGCCAGTTCGCGGGCAAAGCTCATGGCCAGCGAATGGGCTCCCGCCTTGGTGGCCACATAGCTAGCAAAGCGCGGGGCCGGGGCGTGGATGTAAATATCGGTGATGTGGATGATGCTGGCGTTGGCGTTGCTCGCCAATTGCTGTGCCAGCGCCCGGTTGAGCTGGAAGGGGGCCGCCATGTGCACCCGGTAGAACTGGTCAAACTGGGTAAGCTGCGCCGCGGACTCGGCCGCCTGCGGCTCGAACGCCGAGGCGTTGTGGATCACCAGTGCCAGATCCTGATGGGATGCCAGCACGTCGATCAATTTGCCCACCTGCTCTTCACTCGCCAGATCGGCCTGCACCAACTCGACACCCAGAGCCCGCAGCCGCGCCAGCTCGGGTCGCTCGCTGCGATAGCTGCCGGTCACCTGCCAGCCCGCAGCCACCAGCTGCTCACATAGATAAAACCCTAGCCGACGGCCACAACCGGTTACCAATGCACGCATAAAACCTCCCTCTCCTTTTACCCTCATCCATGAGTTGCGCCGTTAACGCAGTATCAGCCGGGTCGCACCGACACCACTTCCAGCAACAGAACTAGATCTGGTAACGCCCCTTGTCACCAATATCAAAATGGAGGGGCATCCGCCACTTGGCCAGCGCCAGCAGGGTAAGCAGAGCCCCGCTCACCAGCGCCACCAGCGCCGCGGCCCATGCCACTTGCAACCACTCCAGCAACCACAACAGCGGCAGCAGCAATGGCACCAGCTTGATCCCGGGGATCGCAAAACAGAACTGCTCCTTGAAGGCCAGACCGGAAAGGGTGACCAAGGCGGCCCCCAGCACCAGTGCATCCGGTGCTCCGATAGACAGCAAGGCCAGTGCGGCCCATCCAGAACCCTGAAGTATCAGTCGAATCCGCTTGTCGTAGATGTGCAGCGAAAAGGCGCAGATAGCGCTTGCCAGCGCCAGCAACATCAACCATTGTGCCGGTGGCAACAGGTCACCATGACTCAGCAAGGCCGCTCCGCGACAGAGTAGCAACAGCGCCGCACCGCTTAAGCCAAGGCGATACAGGAGGACGGTCAATTTGTCTATCCCGTCCAGCGGGCTCTCGATTTCAGGGTTTGCCATACACTGTCGCCTCTACCAATCAGGAGCCACCCAATATACTGGGATCAGGCTCCAAAGTTCTTCATCCGGGTTCAGGAGGGGTAGTTTGCGTGTAACCCATCTGCTTTGGCTACTACTGCTCCCGCTCAGCCTATCCGCCAAAGAGCTGGTAGTCTGCGGCACCATGGAGCCCCCGCTAAAATATCTCGATGCCAATCAGCAGCCTCGCGGGCTCGATATCGACATCGTTACCGCTATCTTTGGCAAACTCAAAATACCCATCAGGATCGAGCTGGCCGACTCCGGCGCCCGCCTCACCCGCAATGCCGAAACCGGCGTCTGCGATGTGGTGATGACCCACTCCTACAAGGCGGAGCGAGAGCGCTATCTCATCTACCCCCAGCAGGCTCATATCCGCCATAGCTGGCACTTCTTTGTCCGCAAGGACGACTTGCTGAAAATCCGCTACGAGACGCTGGCCGATCTGAAACCCTGGCGCATCGGCGTGACCAAAGACTTCTCCTATACCCCTGAACTGGCGGCGGCCATGACCGACCCCTCCTATCAGTTTCAGGAGGTCACCATGAACCAGTTGCAACTGCGCAAGCTGCTGGCCGGGCGGATCGATTCCGTGCCCATGCCGCTGGTCACCGCTTTTGCCCAGATCAGGGAAGAGGGTCTGGAGGGCAAGCTCGACTACCTGCCCAAACCGCTCAAGAGTAGCCCCTACTTCAACACCTGGACTCGCGCCAAAGCGGACAAGAATACCCCAGCCCAGATGGCCGCCTACGATGCCGAACTGCTGCGCATGAAACGGGATGGCCGGCTCAAGGCGCTCTACGACAAGTACGGCATTCCCTATATCGAACCCTGATCAGCCAGTCAGGGCTTCACGTCCCGCAGGATCGGATTCTGCAGCGAGATCAGGGTTTCAGTGGACTGGATCTCGTCGATAGTCTGGATCTTGTTGATCAGCACTATCTGCAGCTCATCGATGGAGCGGGTCATCACCTTCATGAAGATGCTGTAGTGGCCGGTGGTGTAGTAAGCCTCCACCACCTCGTCCAGCGCCTGCAGCTTGGCCAGCGCCGAGGGGTAATCCTTGGCGCTCTTCAGATTGATCCCGATAAAGCAGCAGACGTCATAGCCCAGCTTCTTGGGGTTCACCTGCACCCGCGTCCCCTCGATGATCCCCGCCTGCTTCATCTTCTCCACCCGCACATGGATGGTGCCCGGGCTGACCGCCAGCTGCTTGGCCAGTTCGGCATAAGGAATACGCGCATTCTCCATCAGGGCGGTGAGGATGGCCTGATCGAGATTATCGATCCGGTAATTTTCCGGCATTTTTTTGCCCTCCCGTTAGCGATACATCATTAAAAGCATCCTTATTTTGAATAAAAAAACACACAAAGCCTATTTCTATTATCGAATATTGAATTTAGTTGGCAATCCGTTGAAGAATCACCACATCCAACGGGGTTTGAAACAGGAATTCAGCATGAAACAGCACTACATTCGCAGCCAGCAACAGATTAGCTTCGTCAAAGAGATGTTCTCCCGCCAACTCGCCCAGCAACTGGGTCTGATGGAGGTACAAGCCCCCATTCTGAGCCGGGTCGGTGATGGCACTCAGGACAACCTCTCTGGCCACGAGAATGCAGTGCAGGTCAAGGTGAAGACCCTGCCGGAGCACAGCTACGAAGTGGTGCATTCACTGGCCAAATGGAAGCGTCAGACTCTCGGTCGCTTCGGCTTCGGCCCGGGTGAAGGGATCTACACCCACATGAAGGCGCTGCGCCCGGATGAAGACAAGCTCACCCCCATCCACTCCGTCTACGTGGATCAGTGGGACTGGGAGAAGGTGATGCCGAGCGAGCGCCGCGATCTCGCCTATCTGCAGGAAACCGTGCGCGGCATCTGGGCCGCCATCAAGGCCACCGAGCGCGCGGTCTGTGCCGAGCATGAGCTGACCCCCTTCCTGCCAGCCGAGATCCAGTTCCTGCACAGCGAAGAGCTGCTGACCCGCTACCCGGATCTCGATGCCAAGGGGCGTGAGCGTGCCATTGCCAAGGAGCTGGGTGCCGTATTCCTGATCGGCATCGGTGGTGCCCTCTCCCACGGTGAGCGCCACGATGTACGCGCCCCGGACTATGACGACTGGAGCAGCCACAGCGAGCTGGGTCTGGCTGGTCTGAACGGCGACATTCTGGTGTGGAACCCGGTACTGCAGGACAGTTTCGAGATCTCCTCCATGGGGATCCGGGTCGATGCCGAGGCGCTGCGTCGCCAGCTGGCCATCACCGGCGACGAAGATCGCCTGCAGTACGACTGGCATCAGGATTTGCTGGCAGCACGGATGCCGCAAACCATCGGCGGCGGCATCGGCCAATCCCGTCTGGCCATGCTGTTGCTGCAAAAGGAGCATATCGGTCAGGTGCAGGTCGGTGTCTGGCCGGCCGAGATGAAAGCCGCCGTGCAAGGCATGCTGTAACGAATGAAGGACATGCCGGCGTCATCGCGCGGGCATGGCAACAGGCAGGTGGCCGTCGGGGTTGAGCGAGCGCATCCCGGCAGGCTGTAAGAAGCGAGGCCAGCAGTGGCCGCGCTTCGCAATCGGGGGCTTGCCCCTGCGACCCGCTCAACCCACGTCAGGTCGCTTCACTACATTCCTCCCGGCAATCTTCGGATTGCCGTTTTTTTATTTTCCATCGCCCAGATATGGCAACGCCAGCCCGAGGGCTGGCGTTGCAAACATAGATACGAGACTGATTACTGGGTCATGGTCAGGCCGTTGCTGTCGGCTCCCAGCAGCAGTTTCTTGCCGGGGACGATGCGGCCGGAGAGCAGGGCCTGCGCCAGCGGGTTCTCCACCTTCTGCTGGATCGCCCGCTTGAGGGGTCGTGCCCCGTAGACGGGGTCGAACCCGGCGTGAACCAGCTTGTTGAGCAGCGCTTCGCTCACCTCCACCTCGTAACCCTGAGCCTCGAGACGGCCCATCAGGCTCTTGAGCTGGATGCGGGCGATGGACTTGATGTGCTCCTCGCCGAGCGGATGGAACACCACGGTCTCGTCGATCCGGTTGATAAACTCCGGCCGGAAACTGCGAGTCAGCACATCCATCAGCATGGCCTTCATCTCGTCGTAATCCTTCTCGGAGTGGTGCTCCTGAATCAGATCAGAACCAAGGTTGGAGGTCATGATGACCACGGTGTTGCGGAAATCGACGGTACGGCCCTGACCATCGGTCAGGCGACCATCATCCAGCACCTGCAACAGGATGTTGAACACATCGGGATGCGCCTTCTCCACCTCGTCCAGCAGGATCACCGAGTAGGGACGACGGCGTACCGCCTCGGTCAGATAACCGCCCTCTTCATAACCCACGTATCCGGGAGGCGCCCCCACCAGACGGGCCACGCTGTGTTTCTCCATGAACTCGGACATATCGATCCGCACCATGGCATCCTGGGTATCGAACAGGAACTCGGCCAGCGCCTTGCACAGCTCGGTCTTGCCCACCCCGGTGGGCCCTAGGAACAGGAAGGAGCCGATGGGGCGATTCGGATCGGAGAGACCGGCACGGGAGCGACGAATGGCATTGGAGACCGCATCGACCGCCTCTTCCTGGCCAATCACCCGGCTGTGCAACTGCTCTTCCATCCGCAGCAGCTTGTCGCGCTCCCCTTCCAGCATGCGGGCGACCGGAATGCCGGTCCAGCGAGCCAAGACGTCTGCAATCTCTACGTCAGTGACCCGGTTGCGCAGCAGGCTGGTCTCCTGCATCTCGGCTTGAGTGGCGAGATCCAGCTGTTTCTCCAGCTCCGGAATGCGGCCGTACTGCAGCTCGGACATCCGGCCCAGGTCGCCTGCGCGGCGTGCTACATCGAGATCCTGACGGGCCTGCTCCAGTGCCGCCTTGATATGCTGGGTGCCGGCAAGGGCGGCTTTCTCGGCCTTCCACACCTCGTCCAGCTCGTTGTATTCCCGATCTTTTTCGCCAATCTCCTGATTGATCAGCTCCAGCCGTTTGCGACTGGCGTCATCATCCTCCTTCATCAGCGCCTGCTGCTCCAGCTTGAGCTGGATGATGCGCCGCTCGAGACGATCGAGCGCCTCGGGCTTGGAGTCGATCTGCAGCCGGATACTGGCCGCCGCCTCGTCGATAAGGTCGATGGCCTTGTCCGGCAGCTGGCGATCCGCGATATAGCGGTGCGACAGCTGGGCCGCCGCCACGATGGCGGGGTCGGTGATCTGGACATGGTGGTGCAGCTCGTAACGCTCTTTCAGACCGCGCAGGATGGCGATGGTATCTTCGACTGTCGGCTCCTCCACCAGCACCTTCTGGAAACGGCGCTCCAGCGCAGCATCTTTTTCGATGAACTGGCGATACTCGTCCAGGGTGGTGGCACCGACGCAGTGCAGCTCGCCCCGTGCCAGCGCAGGCTTGAGCATGTTGCCCGCATCCATGGCCCCCTCGCCCTTGCCGGCGCCGACCATGGTGTGCAGCTCGTCGATAAAGAGGATGACGTTGCCCTCCTCCTTGGCGAGATCGCTCAACACGGCCTTGAGCCGCTCCTCGAACTCGCCGCGATATTTGGCACCGGCCACCAGCGCTCCCATGTCCAGCGACAGCACCCGCTTGTTCTTCAGCCCTTCCGGCACCTCGCCGTTGATGATGCGCTGGGCCAGCCCTTCGACGATGGCAGTCTTGCCGACGCCGGGGGCACCGATCAGCACGGGGTTGTTCTTGGTACGGCGTTGCAGCACCTGGATGGTGCGGCGGATCTCGTCATCCCGGCCGATCACCGGGTCGAGCTTGCCGAGTTCGGCCCGCTCGGTCAGATCGATGGTGTACTTCTCCAGCGCCTGACGGTTCTCCTCGGCGTTGGCATCCTCCACCTTCTTGCCGCCACGCACCTTGTCGATGGCCGCTTCGAGTTTCTCTTTGGTCAGCCCCTGAGCGCGCAGCAGCTCGCCCAGCGTGCCCTTCTCGTCGAGGGCCGCCAGCACGAACAGTTCGGATGAGATGAACTGATCCTTGCGCTGCTGGGCCAGCTTGTCGCAGACGTTAAGCAGCCGGCCGAGGCCGTTGGAAAGCTGTACATCCCCTTCCACACCGCTGACGCGCGGCAGGCGATCCAGCTCCTCGCCAAGGCGGGAGCGCAGGGCATTCATATCCATCCCGGTCAGAGTGAGCAACGGACGGATAGAGCCGCCATCCTGATTGACCAGTGCGGTCATCAGGTGAACGGGTTCGATGAATTGGTGGTCACGACCCAGTGCCAAAGACTGGGCATCGGAAATAGCAATCTGGAATTTGCTGGTAAGGCGATCGAGGCGCATTGCACTCCCCCTTCAAACAGGCAGACGCCGCTTGCGCGGCAAACAACATAACTTTCTGAGATGAAAGATGAGGCCCGTACGGGCTATTTCAAGGGGCGGTGCTGGTTATTTTTTCTGCAAGACGGGGCGAGAGCAGGATCCCCGCCCTTGCACTATGCAGGGCGGGGAGCTTCATCAGGACGCCAGCCAGATGAGGGAGGCCATCCGGCCGGTCTGGCCATCGCGGCGGTAAGAGTAGAACTGCTCGCTGTCGCTGAAGGTGCAATATTCGCCACCATAGACGGCGGTGACGCCTGCGCGGGCAAGGCGCAGCCGGGCCAGCTGGTAGATATCCGCCAGCCATTTACCCTCATTGGACGAAGGGACGAACGCAGCAGCCTCGGCCTGCTCCGCCATAAAGGCCTCGCGCACCTCGCCACCCACTTCGAAGGCAGTGGGGCCGATGGCCGGGCCAAGCCAGGCCAGGATCTCGCCCGGCTCGCAACCCATGGCGGCGATGCTTGCCTCCAGCACGCCCTCTTTCAGTCCGCGCCAACCGGCATGAGCGGCGGCCACCACTGTGCCGGCCCGATCGCAAAACAGCACCGGCAGACAGTCGGCGGTCATCACGATGCAGGCCTGATCCGCCTCATGGGCGCAAGCGGCATCGGCATCCGGCGCCTGCTCATAATGGCTGCTGACCGGATGAACGACGGTGCCGTGCACCTGATTGAGCCAGTTGAGGGGCCCCGGGATGGCGGCCACCTGCTGCAGCCGGGCCCGGTTGGCCTCGACCCTGGCCGGTTCGTCCCCTACGTGGGCGCCCAGATTGAGACCGGCAAAGACCCCTTCGCTGACACCACCGTCACGGGTGGTCGAAAGAGCCCGGACGCGTGCTGGCGCCGGCCAGTCGGGTTCAATCCATTTCATTGCTCACTCCTTCACGCTCTATCGTTCAAATGGAAACGGGGCTCTTGGCTGCAACCAGTCAAGACGCCCCGTTTCAAGGTTCTGTGTGCTACGCGCTGTATCGGCGGGTTACGGCAGAAGTCGTCGCAACACTGCCAGATTTACCACTATTTCCAGACCAGCTCGTCCGGATTGGCCAAAGTATCCGCACGCAGCACTTCCATCAGATCCAGCATGTCCTGCGGCGTGGGGGAGTGCCACTGCATGACCTCACCGGTAATGGGGTGGGCCAGCTGCAGCATGGTGGCGTGCAGTGCTTGGCGACGGAAGCCGCGCAGGGCCTCGGTCAGTTCCGGCGTGGCGTTGCGCAGCGGGCGCAGACGGCCACCGTAGGCAGGGTCACCCACCAGCGGATGCTTGATGTGAGCCATGTGGACACGGATCTGGTGAGTACGACCGGTTTCCAGACGCAGACGCAGACGGGTGTGGCCACGGAACTTCTCATGCACCCGGTAGTGGGTCACAGAGGGACGGCCATTGGGCACGACGGCCATGTGGGTACGCTGGGTAGGGTGACGGCCGATAGGGGCATCAACGGTGCCGCCGGCGGTCATGTGACCGATGGCGATCGCTTCGTACTCGCGGGTGATCTGGCGCGCCTGCAGCGCTTCCACCAGATGGGTCTGGGCCGGAACTGTCTTGGCAACCACCATCAGACCTGTAGTGTCTTTATCCAGACGGTGCACGATACCGGCACGGGGCACCTCGGCAATACCGGGGTAGCGGTGCAGCAGGGCGTTGAGAATGGTGCCATCCGGCGTACCGGCGCCCGGGTGGACAACCAGACCGGCCGGCTTGTCGATCACCAGAATGTGTTCGTCTTCGTAAACGATGTTGAGCTCGATATCCTGCGCATCGAAGCGGGTGTCATCTTCCAGCTCTACATCCACATGCACCTGTTGCCCAGCAATCACCTTCTCGCGCGGGGTGTTGGCAACCTGACCATCCAGGGTCACTTTGTCCTGTAAAATCCACTCCTTGATGCGGGTTCGGGAGTAGTCGGGAAACAATTCGGCCAGGGCCTGGTCGAGTCGCTGCCCGAATTGGTGATCCTGGAATTCGCCTGTCAGTTCAATATGCTGGCTCATGTATGGTCTCTTGAGCGGGGGGTATCAATTCGAAATAATCCGAGTATTCTAGCTTTTCTTTTAGCCAAGCATAACGGATACTTTGCCAATTTCGTGGAAATGGACCGGATGTTGTTGATGGGAAAGAAGTCTCACCTGCTGATGTCGCTCGCCTTGGTCGCTACCTTGATCACAGGCTGTTCCAGCACCAAACCCAAGGTACCCGACGAACCGCCGGAGACCCTGTACCAGAAAGCACGCCTCAAACTGGACGTTGGCAATTACGTGCAAGCCACTGAATTGCTGGAGGCTTTGGACTCTCGCTACCCGTTCGGCGCCTACTCCAACCAGGTGCAGCTTGACCTCATCTATGCCTACTACAAGCAGGATGATACCGCTCAGGCGATCGCCAATATCGACCGTTTTATCCGCCTCAATCCGGCGCACAAGAACATCGATTACGTCTTCTACATGCGCGGCCTGACCAACATGGCGGCGGATTACAACTTCTTCCAGAGCCTCTTTGGCATCTCCCGCGATGACAAAGACCCGGCCTATGCCCGCCAGGCATTCCAGGACTTCAAGACCCTGTTGCAGAACTACCCCAACAGCGTCTATGCCGCCGATGCCCGTGCCCGCATGATTGGTCTGAAGAACCGTCTGGCCAAATATGACCTGAGCGTCGCCGAGTACTACGTGAAGCGCGATGCACTGGTCGCGGCTGCCAACCGGGCCAAGCTGATTGTCGAAACCTACCCCGACACAGCCGAAACCGAAAAAGCGCTGGAGATCATGGTCGAGTCTTACGACTCCCTGAAGATGCCGGAGCTGGCCAAGCATGCTCGCGAAGTGCTGGCCAAGAACTACCCGGAAAACCGCCTCGCCCGCAGCTGAGTGCGAATAAACCGGTAACACTAAAAAACCGATGCCAAGGCATCGGTTTTTTTATATCTGCAATCAGCCCAGCTGGGGAAAAACCGTCATCAATAGCGGTAGTGAAGCCCCACACCGCGGGCATCCCCCTGCATGGCAACCGGCGCTACCACCACATTGCGCGATAGTGGTGTCGTAAACAGATAGCTAATCCCGGTCGCGATGGCCGCTCCGGAGATGATATCGCGCCAGTAGTGCTGCTCGGCATTCTCTCTCGACCAGCCCACAGCACCGGCCGCAATGTACGCCGGCAACCCGTAGTGCCAGCCATAACGGATCTGCAGATAGCTGGCGCCGCTGAATGCCGCCGCCGTATGGCCGGAGGGAAAACTCTGGCCAGAGCCGGATGGTCGCTCTGCATCTATGGTGAACTTCATCCCCTGCACCAGCGCCGTGGTGGTGGCAAAAGAGTAACCGAACTGCTTCAGCCCCTCGATATCATCCTCCCCCCATGAGATGAGTGCCGCCGCCACCGGAATCACGACCTGGCCGATATCGCCATAGGTTTCAAAACCACTGCCGGCGTGGCCGGCAGGAACCTTGAGCAGGAAAAGTGGAACAATTACCAAACGTACATACTGCGTCATCCGACAATCCTGAAGTGGAAATAAATAGATCAATGGCACTGCTCTGCGGCAACCAGCGTCAGCAGCTGCCCCTTGTCCGAACGAAGCGAGGTCTGTGCCAGCAGCTGATAGGGGATCCCCTCCAGCAGATTTGCTATCTCCTGCGCCGTACCGTTGACCAGCACCGCATCAAATCTGGCATCGTGACAGGCAAGCACATTCCTCACCCCCTTCCCGTCCAGATTCACTACCTGCATCTCTTCATAGACAGAGAGCAGACCGAGCTCGGTTTCCCCCAGCCGCCAGCCGGCGATGCGATCCCGCGTCTCGAGCGGTATCCCCTCCAGCAGATGGGTCATCTTGCCCGAAACCCCCTTGGCGGCATCGATCAGCGGGTAGACCAGCGCAAAAGTGAGCAGAAACATGATGGCCACCGAGCTGGTGACATGAATGGCGCCATGTACCTCCTTGCGCCGCAACAATAGCTCCAGCGCCATCACGAACAGGATGATGGCGGGAATGTAACGCCACCCCAGCTTGCTGGCGGCTTGCTGTACTTCTGCCGGAATCTGGCTGGCAAACGGCAGCGGCAGACCCAGCAGAGGGAGCGCAATGATGACAACGCAAAACAGCAGCATGAAGTAGAGCCACCCCCGACCATAACGGGCAGTCCACACCGGCCAGCTCAGACTGACCTGACCCAGCATGATGGCAAATACCGGCAATAGCGGGAAAAGATAGAGAGTTCGCTTGGTCGAAGAGATTGTTAACAATAAAAGGGTTCCCAGCGCCCAGCACAGCAAAAATAACCTCTCACGGCTCAACTCCCGCTGTTTCACCGTTTGCCAGCCCCAATAAAAAATGAATGGCAACCATGGGATGGTATATTCCACCATGCCCCACAAATAATAGAGGTAGGCACCTTTCTTGATATGACCCAGTTCGGTCGAAGTGCCGGTAAGACGGCCAACCTGATTCTGCCAGAACCACTCATGCCACAAGGCATCGCCATCAGCATGATTAATTAGCTCACGAACCCAGGCTGCGATTGGCAATATAAAAAACAACAACACCAGCAAGTGTTGGAATATAAAAACGGGAACACTTTTCTCGTTTACTGCTTTGCGGGCAGCAAAGAGAAAAAGGGGCAACCAGCCGAAAAATACCGTCAACGGCCCGATCGGCCCTTTTGCCATAAAACAGCCAGCCAGACCCAGCCCGGCAATAATCGCCATCAAGTTGCGATGCGCCAGATAATATTCGGCGAATGCCCAGAGGGTAAATACGACAAAGAAGGCGAGCGCACTGTCCGTCCTGATCCAGTGCGTATTGATAATGAATCCCTCCATGGTGCCCAGCGCGATGACCGACCAGAGTGCCGCCGACCTGTTGCCAAGCAGGCGATAGGCCAGCAGGCCGGTGAAGAGCAGCATGCCTGCCGCCCAGACCACGCCCGCCAAACGCAGGGTGTTGGTTATCCCCAGCCAGGATGCAAACCCATCAAAAAACGGCAGAGCGGCCATGTAGAAGAGCGGCGGCTTCTCGATAAAGCTGCGCCCGCCCAAGGTCGGCACCACCCAGTCACCACTGCGGTACATTTCGAGCGCAATGGCCGCTTCGCGGGGCTCATCAGGCGTCCAGAGCTGATGATCAAACTGGCCAAACAGCAGCACCAGAGTCACCAGCAGCAACATCCAGCCGAGCTTGCGCCCCGAGATTTCAGGGCGTGGCATGGCTCATTCCTTCTGCAATGGTCTCCCCGCGTCCGATGGCGTAGTAGGAGAAGCCCTGGCTTTTCATCTTGTGCGGGTCATAGAGATTGCGACCGTCGATGATGAGCGGCATGGCCAGCATCTTCTTGAGCTGGGCAAAGTCAGGCGCTTTGAACTCGTTCCACTCGGTGCAGATGACCAGTGCATCGGCCCCCGCCAGCGCGGCCTCCTTGGTGCCCATCAGCGACAGCTCGGGCTGGCAACCATAGATGCGCTGCGCCTCCTTCATCGCCACCGGGTCAAAGGCCTGTACCCGCGCCCCCTCCTGCCACAGCGCCTCCATCAGCACCCGACTCGGCGCTTCGCGCATGTCATCGGTATTGGGTTTGAAGGCGAGCCCCCAGATGGCGATGGTCTTGCCCGCCAGCGACTCGCCCCGCTCTTGAAAGTGAGTGGCCAGCGTATCGAAGAGCTTGAACTTCTGCCGCTCGTTGACCCGCTCCACCGCTCGGATGAGCGGCGTGTCGTAGTCGAGCGCCGCGGCTGTCGCCAGAAACGCCCTCACATCCTTGGGAAAACAGGAGCCGCCATAGCCGCAACCGGGATAGATAAACTGGTAGCCAATGCGCTGATCGGCACCGATCCCCTGCCGCACCAGCTCGATATCGGCACCAACCCGCTCGGCCAGCCCGGCAATCTCGTTGATAAAGCTGATCTTGGTAGCCAGCATGCAGTTGGCGGCGTACTTGGTCAGCTCGGCACTGCGCACGTCCATGAACAGAATGCGGTCGTGATTGCGGTTGAAGGGTTCGTACAGCTCGCGCATCACGGCTCTGGAGCGCTCCCTGCCGGTGCCGATGACGATGCGATCCGGACGCTGGCAATCACGGACGGCCGCCCCCTCTTTGAGAAACTCGGGATTGGAGACCACATCGAACTCGAACTGCTTGCCAAGCTCGGCTTGCAGCTCCCTGACCCAGTGGAATACCTTGTCTGCCGTACCAACCGGCACAGTGGATTTGTTGACGATGATCACCTCGTCGACACGATGTTGGGCAATCGACCTCGCCACCGCCCTGACGGCGCTCAGATCGGCCGAACCATCCTCATCAGGGGGCGTACCGACGGCGATGAATTGCACGTCACCGTGGGTAACCGCCATGGATATATCCGTGGTGAATTTCAGCGAGCCATTTTGTAGCGTCTGATGCAGCAATGAATCCAGCCCGGGTTCATAAATAGGTAATTCGCCACGGGACAACCGACTTATTTTTTCTGCATCAAGATCAATACAAACAACCTGATGGCCGACATCGGCCAATACAATTGCCTGTACCAGGCCGACATAGCCACTGCCAAAAACGGTGATATTCATAACGACTATTCCATAATGCGTAATGCTGGAAACTTTACATCCTTTCCCCAATTGCACTACGGGCAATTTGTAACAAGCAATTTCAATACTGAATGACATTGCAACTATTCAGCAATGGCCAATAAATCGAGTAACAACACTAAAGATAAGTGGCTAAACACCAATTCAAAATAAAACCAAGCAATATTTTGTTACGAGATATTTCCAGATTTGGTTATCCATAAAAACTCCAGCAATTGTTACCAAGTGTTGCTGTGCGCTTGAATAAAAACTCGCTATTCAGCTACTTTCAAAAATATATCGAGCGATATAGATATCTGCGCCATGCATATTTCCAGTGAAAATCGGCAGTACCGGTTTTCATCGCCATTTGATCTCTTGCGACATTAAGACTGGAGTCGTATGAAAAACTTTCTGCCATTCTCGAAACCCGCCATGAGCGAGGCCGAGATCAACGCCGTCAGCGAGGTTCTGCAATCAGGGTGGATCACCACAGGCCCGAAAAATCATGAGCTGGAGCAGCGCTTCTGCGAGACCTTTGGCTGCCAGCATGCGGTAGCGCTCTGCTCCGCAACGGCCGGTATGCATGTCACCCTGATGGCGCTGGGGATTGGCCCGGGTGACGAGGTGATCACCCCCTCCCAGACCTGGGTCTCCACCATCAACATCATCACCCTGCTGGGGGCCACCCCCGTCTTTGTCGATGTGGACAGGGATACCCTGATGGTCAGCGCCGGGCAGATAGCGCCGCTCATCACCCCCAACACCCGGGCCATCATCCCGGTTCACTACGCCGGGGCACCGGTCGACCTCGACCCTATCCTCGCCCTGGGTCGCCAGCACGATATTCCGGTCATCGAAGATGCCGCCCATGCGGTCGGCACCCGCTATCGCGCCCGCTGGATCGGCGAGACCGGCACCGCCATCTTCTCCTTCCACGCCATCAAGAACCTCACCTGTGCCGAAGGGGGCATGCTGGTGACCGATGACAAGGCGCTGGCCGACAAGGTGCGGATGCTGAAATTCCACGGTCTGGGGGTCGATGCCTTCGACCGGATGACGCTGGGCCGCAAGCCGCAGGCCGAGGTGATCATGCCGGGCTTCAAGTACAACCTGGCCGACATCAACGCCGCCATCGCGCTGGTGCAGCTGGCCCGCCTGCCCGAGCTCAACGCCCGGCGCGCCATCCTGGTTGCCCGCTATCGTGAGCTGCTGGAGGGATTGCCGTTCGAACCGCTCGCCATCCCCGATTATGCCCATCTGCATGCCTGGCATCTCTTCATGGTGCGGGTCGATCCGGCCCGTTGCGGCCTCGATCGCGATCAACTGATGCAGGCGCTGCAGGAGCGCGGCATCGGCACCGGCCTGCACTTCAAGGCGGCCCATACCCAGAAGTACTACCGGGAGAGCTACCCGGCGCTCTCGCTGCCCAATACCGAGTGGAACTCGTCACGGCTCTGCACCCTGCCCCTCTTCCCCGACATGACGCTCTCCGACGTGGATCGGGTCGTGGCAGCCCTGACCGACATACTGGAGTAACGACACGTGAACCATAACGATATCAAGCGGGTCTCCGTCATCATCCCCGTCTACAACGAGGAGGAGAGCCTGCCCGAGCTGCTGCGGCGCGTCACCGAATCCTGCGAGCAGCTGAGTCAGGATTACGAGGTGATCCTGATCGACGATGGCAGCCGCGACCGCTCCGCCGCCATCATCAGCGAGGCAGCTGCCCGCGAAGGGAGCAAGCTGGTCGCTGTGCTGCTCAACCGCAACTATGGCCAGCATGCCGCCATCATGGCCGGTTTCGAGACCGCCAAAGGGGATCTGGTGATCACCCTGGATGCCGACCTGCAGAACCCGCCGGAAGAGATCCCGCGGCTGGTCGCCACCGCCATGGAAGGGTACGACGTGGTCGGCACCATCCGCCGCAACCGGCAGGACTCATGGTTTCGCAAGACGGCCTCGCGCTTTATCAACAAGTCGGTTCAGCGGGCGACCGGCGTCCAGATGAGCGACTACGGCTGCATGCTGCGCGCCTATCGCCGCCACATCATCGACGCCATGCTCTGTTGTCAGGAGCGCAGCACCTTCATCCCCATTCTGGCCAACAGCTTTGCCCGCCGCACCACCGAACTGGAGGTGGGCCACGCCGAGCGCGCCCACGGCGAATCCAAATATGGCCTGATGCATCTCATCAACCTGATGTACGACCTGGTCACCTGCATGACCACGGCCCCGCTGCGCCTGCTCAGCATCGTTGGCAGCGTGGTGGCGGGGATCGGCTTCACCTTCTCGATCCTGCTGATCCTGCTGCGCCTGCTGATGGGCGCCGACTGGGCAGCAGACGGCGTCTTCACCCTGTTTGCCATTCTCTTCACCTTTGTCGGCGTGCAGCTGATCGGGATGGGGCTGCTGGGTGAGTACATCGGCCGCATGTACACCGATGTGCGTGCCCGCCCCCGCTACTTCATTCACCAAATCGTTCGCTCCACCCCGGATGCTTCGCAACAGGAAACTCAATCATGAACGTTGTCGTCTTTGCCTATCACGATATCGGCTGCACCGGTATCGAGTCCCTGCTTCAGGCCGGCTATCAGATCCAGGCGGTCTTTACCCACGCCGACGATCCGGGCGAGAACCGCTTCTTCGACTCGGTCGCCCAGCTCTGTGCCGAGCACGATCTGCCGGTCTTCTCCCCCGAAGATGTGAACCATCCGCTCTGGATTGAGCGCATTCGCGAACTGGCCCCCGAGGCCATCTTCTCCTTCTACTACCGCAACATGCTCAAGCAGGAGATCCTCGATATCCCGACCGTCGGGGCCTTCAACCTGCACGGCTCCCTGCTGCCCGCCTATCGCGGCCGCGCGCCCATCAACTGGTGTCTGGTCAACGGCGAGACCGAGACCGGCATCACCCTGCACCGGATGACGGCCAAACCCGATGCCGGCGATATCGTCGCCCAGCAGGCGGTGGCCATTGCCGACGACGACACCGCGCTGACCCTGCATGGCAAGGTGCGTCAGGCTGCCCATGCCCTGCTGGAAGGTGAACTGGTCAAACTCAAGCGTGGGGAGAGCCGCTTCACCCCGCAGGACGAGAGCAAGGCGAGCTACTATGGCCGCCGCACCCCGGCCGATGGCGAGCTGCACTGGCACCGCCCGGCCCGCGAGCTCAACAATCTGGTACGCGCCGTCACCCAGCCCTATCCGGGGGCCTTCAGCTTTGCCGGCGATCGCAAGCTGACGGTCTGGAAGTCGCAGCCGCTGGCGATCCAGAGCGACCAGCAGCCGGGCACCATTCTCTCCCACGACCCGCTGCGCGTGGCTTGTGGTGAAGGAGTGCTGGAGATCCTGGCCGGTCAGGCCGAAGGGGGGCTCTATGTGCGCGGCGCCCAGCTGGCCCGCGAACTGGGGCTGGTCGAAGGCATGAAGATCGGCACCAAGGCGAGCAATGCCCTGCGCAAGGCGCGCCTGACCCGGGTGCTGATCCTCGGCGTCAACGGCTTTATCGGCAACCACCTCACCGAGCGTCTGCTCAAGGATGGCGGCTACGAAGTGTATGGCCTCGACATCGGCTCCAGCGCCGTGGATCGCTTCATCGGCCACCCCAACTTCCACTTCGTGGAGGGGGACATCAGCATTCATACCGAGTGGATCGAGTATCACATCAAGAAGTGCGACGTGATCCTGCCGCTGGTGGCCATCGCCACCCCCATCGAGTACACCCGTAACCCGCTGCGCGTGTTCGAGCTCGATTTCGAGGAGAACCTCAAGATCGTCCGCTACTGCGTCAAGTACAACAAGCGCATCATCTTCCCCTCCACCTCAGAGGTGTACGGGATGTGTGACGATCACAGCTTCGACGAGGATGAATCCCGCCTCATCGTCGGCCCCATCAACAAGCAGCGCTGGATCTACTCCGTCTCCAAACAGCTGCTGGATCGGGTCATCTGGGCCTACGGCAAGAAAGAGGGGCTCAACTTCACCCTGTTCCGCCCCTTCAACTGGATGGGGCCGCGCCTCGACAGTCTGGACTCTGCCCGCATCGGCAGCTCCCGCGCCATCACCCAGCTCATTCTCAATCTGGTGGACGGTACCCCGATCCAGCTGGTGGATGGCGGCGCCCAGAAGCGCTGCTTCACCGATATCGAGGATGGCATCGAAGCCCTGTTCCGCATCGTCGAGAACAAAAACGATCGCTGCAACGGCCAGATCATCAACATCGGCAACCCGGACAACGAGGCGAGCATTCGCGAGATGGCGGAGGTGCTGCTCGCCAAGTTCGATGCCCACCCGCTGCGCGACCACTTCCCGCCGTTCGCCGGCTTCAAGCTGGTGGAGAGCAAGTCCTTCTACGGCGACGGCTATCAGGATGTCTCCCACCGTCGTCCGAGCATCCGCAATGCCCGCAAGCTGATCGACTGGGAACCGACCATCGAGATGGAAGAGACCATCGGCAAGACGCTGGACTTCTTCCTGCAAGGGGCGGTCACCACAGGAGTCGAGCATGACTGAAGTGGGTCTGCGGATCGACGTCGATACCTTCAGGGGGACCCGTGACGGGGTTCCCCGCCTGCTGCAACTGCTCGACCGGCATCAGGTGAAGGGGAGTTTTTTCTTCTCGGTCGGTCCCGACAACATGGGGCGCCACCTGTGGCGCCTGCTCAAGCCCCGCTTCCTGCTCAAGATGCTGCGTTCCAACGCAGCATCCCTGTATGGGCTCGATATCCTGCTGGCCGGCACCGCCTGGCCCGGCAAGCCTATCGGCAGAGAGCTGGGTTCCCTGATGCGCGACACCGACAGCGCCCGCCACGAGGTGGGGCTGCACGCCTGGGATCACCACGGCTGGCAGGCCAACACCGGTCGCTGGAACGAGGCCGAGCTGATCCGCCAGACCCGGCTCGGAGTCGATGCCCTGAGCGAGATCCTGGGGCACGCGGTGGATTGCTCCGCCGCCGCCGGCTGGCGAGCCGATCCGCTCACCACCCAAGCCAAGGAGCAGTTCGGCTTTCGCTACAACAGCGACTGCCGCGGCTGCGGCCTGTTCCGCCCCATTCTGGAGGATGGACGGCCCGGCACCCCGCAGATCCCGGTCAACCTGCCCACCTTCGACGAGGTGGTGGGGCATCAGGTGACGGTCGACGGTTTCAACCACTTCCTGCTGGAGCAGCTGACCGCGACACCGCAACCGGGGCCCCATGTCTACACCATCCACGCCGAGGTGGAGGGGATCGTCATGGCGGATCAGTTCGATGCCCTGCTCAGCGAAGCCAAAGCGCGTGGTATCCGTTTTGTCCCCCTTGGCGAGCTGCTCCCGTCCGACCCGACTCAACTACCGACCGGTCACCTGCTGCGCGGCACCCTGCCGGGACGCGAAGGGTGGCTCGGCTGCAAGGCAGCCCCATGAACCAGCTCACCAGATTGCAACCGAGGATCTCATGAAGATGACCCGATGGGCCCTGCCCCTTTTCTTTCTGCTCTTTTACCTGCTGCCGCTCAACCAGCGGATGCTGTGGAGCCCGGACGAAAACCGTTACGCCGAAATCAGCCGGGAGATGGTCACCACGGGTGACTGGGTGGTGCCCCACTTCCTCGGCCTGCGCTACTTCGAGAAACCCATCGCCGGTTACTGGTTCAACAGCCTCAGCCAGCTGATGTTCGGCGAGAGCAACTTTGCCGTCCGCTTCGCCTCGGCCGCCTCGACCGGGCTGAGCGCGTTGCTGGTCTTCTGGTTTACCCTCCAGCTCTGGCAGTGCCGGCGCAAGGCGTGGTTCGCCAGCCTCATCTATCTCTCGACCCTGATCGTCTACGGCATCGGCACCTACAGCGTGCTGGACGCCATGGTGACCCTCTGGCTCAACGCCGCCATGGTGAGCTTCTACCTCATCCGGCAGGAGGGGCCGCCCGGCCGCAGGATGGCGGGCTATCTGCTGTTTGGTCTCGCCTGCGGCATGGGCTTCCTCACCAAGGGCTTTATCGCGCTGGCGGTACCGGTGATCGTGCTGGTCCCATATATGCTGACCCAGGGACGCCTGCTCGAACTGGTGCGCTTCGGGCCGCTGGCCATCCTGAGTGCAGTCCTGCTGGCCGCCCCCTGGGCCATCGCCATTCATCAGCGAGAGCCGGACTTCTGGCACTACTTCTTCTGGATTGAGCACATCCAGCGCTTCGCCTCGGAAGATGCCCAGCACAAGTCCCCCTTCTGGTACTACCTGCCGATGGGACTGCTCGGCACCCTGCCCTGGCTGGGGCTGCTGCCGGGCGCACTGAAGCAGGGGTGGCAGGAGCGCAAGGTCGGCCCGCAGACTCTCTATCTGCTGGCCTGGCTGGTACTGCCCTTTATCTTCTTCAGCATCGCCAAGGGCAAGCTGCTCACCTATATCCTGCCCTGCTTCGCCCCGCTGGCCATCCTGCTCGCCAACAGCGCGGTCAATGCCCTCAGGGATGGTCGCGATCAGCCATTTCGCCTCAACGCCTGGATCAACGGCCTGTTCGGTCTCATATGCGTAGGGGTGCTGGCGGTACTGGCCTTCTCGCCCCAACATGCGGTCTACGGCCGCTACGAGATGGGCAAGCTGGCCATTGCCATGTCGATCTTCGCCAGCTGGTCGCTGCTCGGCTTTATCCAGCTGGTGGCACCCGTCCGCAGCTGGCAGCTGAGCGCCCTCTGCCCCATGGTGTTGGCCGTAGCCCTGCCGCTGGCGCTGCCGTTATCGCTGGTGGACTCCAAACTGCCGGAGCACTTCATCAAGGCCAACCGGGAGATCCTGATGGAATCCCACACCCTGCTGGCCAACGAGGTGGGTGCCGCGTCCTCCATCGCCTGGGAGACCAAGCGCAGCGAGGTCAACCTGTTCGACAGCATGGGCGAGCTGAGATATGGCCTTGGCTATCCGCAGGGCAAGGGGCGCTATGTCACGCAAGAGGAGTTCCCGAACTGGCTGGCACAGGCTCGCCAGGAGGGGCAAGTCGCCCTGCTGCTGCGCACCGATGATGACGAGGAGATCGCTGCGCTGCCCCCGGCAGACCAGACCATCCGCAGCCACCGCTTCACCCTGCTCGTCTACCACGGGAATCGCTGATGGATATCCTGCTCCTCCTGCTGGTCAGCCTCCTCACCAGTGCGGGCCAGATGTTGCAAAAGCGGGCGGTCATCAGCTGGCAACGCACGCCGCACGGCCACTGGCAGAAGCTCGCCTCTCCCTGGCTGCTGGGGAGCATTGCAGCCCTTGGCTGCGGCATGCTGCTCTGGATCTACCTGTTGCAGCGGCTGCCGCTGAGCATGGCCTACCCCATGCTCAGCCTCAATCTGGTGCTGGTGCTGCTCGGCTCGCACCTCTTTTTCCGCGAACCGGTGAGCAGCCGCAACTGGCTGGGGGCTGCCGCCATCATTGTCGGC
Source organism: Aeromonas sp. FDAARGOS 1410 (assembly GCF_019048745.1). NCBI lineage: Bacteria > Pseudomonadati > Pseudomonadota > Gammaproteobacteria > Aeromonadales > Aeromonadaceae > Aeromonas > Aeromonas sp. FDAARGOS 1410. The sequence continues at coordinate 227,564 of NZ_CP077401.1, forward strand.
GCCCTGCTGCTGGGAGGTCTGCTATGAAGGGTTATCTCTATGTACTGGGCAGCATAGTGCTGGTTACAGTGGCGCAGCTCTGCATGAAGTGGGGGGCGATAAGCCTCCCTGAGTGGCAAGCCGATCCCGCCGTGATGCTGGCTCACCCCCTGCCGCTCCTCACCATCGTCATCGGCATCCTCTGCTACGGGCTGTCGCTGCTCTGCTGGCTGGCGGCGCTGCACTCCACCCCGCTCAATATCGCCTACCCGTTGCTCAGCACCAGTTACGGGCTGGTCTATCTGCTGGCGGTAAGCATGCCGGCCTTTGCCGAACCGCTGGTGGCGAGCAAGGCGGCAGGCGTTGCGCTTATCTTCTTCGGCGCCGTGCTGGTCGGCAGCAAACCGGCGACAGGCAAGCCGGAGCGACAATATCCCCCAGCCGATCCCTAAGGCAGCTTTAAACAAAAAGAAGAGGCGGCACCCTGTGCCGCCTCTTCTCATTTTCCGCATGGTCAGCGCCTGTTACTTCGCGACGTTGCCAGCCACGTTCAGGGCATCCCAGGTGCGGGAGAAGGGTGGCGCGTAGGCAAAGTCCAGCATGCCGAGCTGCTCGGTGGTCACTCCCATGGTGATGGCCACCGCCAGCGCGTCGATGCGGTGTACCGCCCCCTTGCGACCGAGGATCTGGCCACCCAGCAGCCGCTTGCTGCCCGCCTCGTAGACCAGCTTGACGTGAATGTCGGACTGACCCGGGCAGTAGTTGGTGTGGCACTTGTCCTTGATCACCACGGTGCGATAGTCGATCCCCATCGCCTTGGCTTCCTGCTCGGAGAGGCCGGTACGGCCCGCCTCCAGCCCCAGCACCTTGAGTGCCGCAGAGCCGAGGGTGCCCGGGAACTCCTGCTCGGCACCCGCCAGATTCTCGCCTACCATGCGCCCCAGCTTGTTGGCGATGGTGGCGAGCGGCACATAGACCTGCTGCTGCTTCACGGCGTGCCAGACGCTGGCACAGTCACCGGCCGACCAGACGTTGGCCAGCGAGCTGCGCCCCTGACGATCCACCTTGATGGCGCCGTTGCCGAGCCGCTCGATGCCGGTATCGGCCAGAAACTCGGTGTTGGGCTTGACCCCGGTACAGACCACCACGATATCGGCCTCGTACTCGCCCTGGCTGGTACGCACGCCGGTCACCCGGCCATCCCCCTGCAGCGCTTCGACCCGCTCACCAAGATGGAGAGAGACTCCCTGCTCGCGCAGCTCGGTTTCGATGTGCTGGGTGATCTCGCCATCAAACGCATCGGGGATGACCCGATCCGCCAGCTCGATGAGACGCACCTCTTTGCCCTGATGTACCAGCGCCTCGACCACTTCCAACCCGATAAAGCCGGAACCGATCACCACGGCGCGGCGATTCTTCTTGTCTTGTACCGCAGCTTTGAGCGCCAGTCCGTCGGCCATCCGGCGCAGACCGAATACCCCCTCCTGCTGCAAGCCGGGGATGGGTGGCATCACTTCGCGGGCGCCGGTGGCGATCATCAGCCGATCGTAGCGATCGGTGAAGGTGTCGCCGTTGTGCTCGACTGTCAGCGTCTGCGCGGCAGCATCCAGACTCAGCACCCGGTGGCCAATCTTGACCTCGATCCCCTTGGCAGCGAACTGCTCCGGGGTGAACTCGGCCATGTAGCCGGGCTCCTGAAACTCGTCGCCGACGAAGTAGGGCAGGCCGCAGGCACCGAAGGAGATCACCTCGGATGCCTCATACACCACGATCTTGGCCTCTTTGACCAGTCGACGCGCCTTGGCGGCCGCACTCATACCGGCGGCTTCGCCACCGATGATCACGATTCTCATAGTTGCTCCTGTCAATGACGCAGGGAGGGCATGCCCTCCCTGTGGTTGATGGCGGGAAGGTTGCCCCTCCCGCAGCGGATCAGATGGTGGACTCTTCGCCGTCCAGACTCACTTCGTGATCGCTGTTGAATACGTTCATGTCGGTCTCCCCCAGCAGGCGGCTGGTAACCGTGCCCGCGGTGATGGAGCCGGAGACGTTGAGCGCGGTACGGCCCATGTCGATCAGCGGCTCGATGGAGATGAGCAGACCGGCCAGCGCCACCGGGAAGTCCAGCGCGGAGAGCACGATCAGCGCGGCAAAGGTGGCGCCGCCGCCAATCCCGGCCACCCCGAAGGAGCTGACGGTGATGATGGCGATCAGAGTCATGATGAAGCTCGGGTCCATCGGGTTGACCCCGACTGTCGGTGCAATCATCACAGCCAGCATCGCCGGATAGATACCGGCACAGCCGTTCTGGCCGATGGTGGAACCGAAGGAGGCGGCGAAGTTGGCGATCCCCTCCGGAATACCCAGTGACTTGGTCTGGGTCTGCACGTTCATCGGGATGGAGCCCGCACTGGTACGGGAGGTGAAGGCAAACGCCAGCACCGGCGTGATCTTCTTCAGGAAACGAGCCGGGTTGATGCCGACCATGCCGACCAGCAGCAGGTGCACGGCGAACATGATGGCAATCGCGCCGTAAGAGGCCATCACGAAGCTGAGCAGATTGATGATGTCAGCGTAGTTGGAACCGGATACCACCTTGGTCATCAGGGCCAGCACACCGAACGGGGTCAGGCGCAGCACCAGGGTCACCATCCGCATCACGATGGCGTGGGCCACGGCGATGAAGTGGCTGAAGCTGGCGAAGATCTCCGGCTTCTTGCGGGCAATGCCGGTAGCCGACAGACCGATGAAGATGGAGAAGATCACCACGGCGATGGTGGAGGTCTTGCGACCGCCGGTCATGTCGAGGAAGGGGTTGGCCGGAATGAACTCCAGCACCATCTTGGCAAAGGACATGCTCTCGACGCTGCCGAGGGTGCTCTGCAGCGCAGCTCCACGAGCACTTTCCGCAGCACCGGCAGTAAGTCCTTCCGCAGTCAGACCAAACAGGTTGGACATCAGGATGCCAGCCCCGGCGGCGATGGCGGTGGTGAAGATCAGCACGCCGATGGTCATGGCGCTGATCTTGCCAAGGGCGGTACCGCCGTTGAGCTTGAGGATGGCGCTGATGATGGAGACCATGATGAGCGGGATGATGATCATCTGCAGCAGCTTCACATAGCCGCTACCGACGATATCGAGATAGTCGATGGTCTGGCCAATCACCGCAGAACCCGCTCCGTAGAGCAGCTGCAGGGCGGCCCCGAACAGGATACCCAGCCCCAGACCGGCAAACACCCGGCGGGTGAAGCTCACATGTTTTTGCTGCAACCGATAGAGGAAGAACAGCAAGAAGGCCGCAATGGCCAGATTACCGATAACGCTAAGTGTCATGAGATGACCCCCCAAAAAGCGGGCAATGCCCGGGAAACAAGAGCAAGCACGACGCATGCCCTGGCAACCGTGTCTGACGGCCTGACCCGTCACGACATAAACAAGGGGGTCTGAGCCCCCTTTGTTTTACAAACTTATGGCTTCTGCTGTTTCGCTCGCATGATGTTGATGATCTCGATATCGGTATCCAGCATCCCCTCTTTGGAGAGCCGGCCCAGATTGGCGATGGTCTGGTCCACATCGTCGGAGACGATCCCCTCGCTCTGGGGCACATGCAGGTTGTTGATGGCCATCAGCGAGGATTTCACCGCCGCCGAGGTCGAGGTCGAGACCTTCATGGAGCAGGCGCTGCCGGCGCCGTCACAGATGATGCCGGAGACATCGCCAATCATGTTGTTGATGCAGTGGCTGATCTGCTCGAACTGGCCGCCCAGCAGCCAGGTGATGGCCGCGCCGGAGCCCATGGCGGCGGTGCTGGCGGCGCAGAGAGCCGACAGCTTGTTCTGGTAAGTCTTGATGTAGATGGCCACCAGATGGCTCATCACCAGCGCCCGGGTCAGCTGCTCGTCGTTCGCCTTGAGGAAGCGGGCCGCCGCGACCACCGGCATGGTGGCGGCAATACCCTGATTGCCGGAGCCGGAGTTGGACATGGCGGGCAGCATGGCGCCATCCATCCGCGCATCGGAAGCAGCGGAGGAGAGGCGCATCGCCAGTGTCATCAGGTCATCGGAGAGCAGCTTGCGCTCCACCTGTTCGGTGAGGATCTTGCCGATGCGCAGGCCGTAACCCTGCAGCCCTTCATCTGCCAGCGCCTGATTCATGGTGGCGGCCTCGCGGATGAAGTCGATCTCCGCCAGCGGCACTTCCAATGCAAAATCGACGATCTCGCGCAGGGTCATGGTCGGTTTGGCGGATTTGGCTGGCTGGATCTGCACGCCGGGAGCGTTGTCCTGCTGCATCAGCACCTCGCCATCCTTCTCCATCAGGATGATGCGGGTGTGGTCGGTACAGATCACCACCCGGGCGCTGTGGCCCTCCACCTCGGCCAGTACCTCGGCGTAGAGCACGTCCGGCACATCCTTCACGTCCACCTTGATGGCGGGCAGCAGCGCCTTGGCCGCTTCCACCTGCTCTGACGTGAGAGTCTTGAGCACCTCCAGCCCGGCATCCGGGTTGCCCCCTGTGATGCCGACCGCAGCGGCCACCGGCAGGCCGATCATGCCGGTGCCCGGCACCCCGACTCCCATGCCGTTCTTGAACAGGTTGCCGCTGACCCAGACACTGATACGGGTCGGATCCTGCCCCAGCAGCTTGCGGCAGTTGGCCGCAGCCAGGGCGACCGACATCGGCTCGGTGCAGCCAAGGGCCGGCACCACTTCACGCTTGAGCAGGGTAATAAAGTCGGTCCATTGTGCTTTCATCTGTGCAATCTCATCTTGGTGGCGCAATGCCTGTCATCGCCACAGGCAACAGCATGGCAAAAAGGGTGACCGGGGGTCAGCATCAATTCGGGGCGCGCCGCAACGGCGTCGCGAGAGAGGTAGCCGCCTGATGGCAGCTCCATGCAAATCAACTGAATTTGATTCTAATATCAATAAAATCAAATTAAGTTGCGCAATATCGCTTTTTTCAGCGCCATTATGCCCGTCTTTTAACAAAGTGCGACAAATTGTGAGGCAACGCACAGCGGGCGGGCCCGCCTAGAGGTGATAGCGGGCCAGCAGCTGCTTGTAGGCGGGGGTCTGCTTGAACAGTTTCAGGGCGGCAGAGAAACGGATAGCCAGCTGATCGTGGCCGGGTTTGTGGGTAAATCCGAGAAAGTTGCGGCTATCGTCGGTCAACATATAGGAGCCGTGGCTCACCTGATCCTGCAGCCCCTGGGTGTGCAGCAGATACCGTCCGACCAGCTCGTTGAGCACCACCCCGTCCAGCCTGCCCGCCATCATCAGGTGGAGCTGCTTGACGGCATTCCCCTCCCCCGTCATCGGCACCCGGATCACCCCGGTATCGGTCAGAAAGGATTTACTGTAGGCATAGTCGGCCTGAATGCCGACCCGCAACCCCTTGAGGTCGGCCAGCCGGGTGACATGGAGCGGGCGGTCAACCGGATAGAAGAGCACCTCGCCGCTGTAGGAGAGCGGCTCATCGGGATAGTAGAGCCAGCTCTTGCGAGCCTCGGCATAGAAGATGTCGATCACCGCATCTCCTTCGCGCAGCATCGCCTGCTGCAATACCCGCTTCCAGGGGAGCACCCTGATTTCGGTGCGATAGCCAAGCTGCTGCAGCACGGTACAAGCCAGATCGAGATCGGCTCCCACCAGTCGACCTCCATCATCACGCATCACGTAGGGCGGCCACAGCTCGGTCAGCAGCGTCAGGGTCGGCGGTTTGTCCGCCGCAGCCGCCAAACCGGCACCAAACAGCGAGGCCAGCAACCAACCGTAACACCCGATCCTTCGCCAACCCTGACACCACATCATGGAGATCCCTCATGGTCCGTATGGATTGAGGATATACAAGGGATGGGCAATAAAAAAGGAGGCCGAAGCCTCCTTGATATCCCATCTCTGAATGGCACTTACAGTGCTTTCAGGATTGCCTCGACGCTGGCCTTGGCATCGCCAAACAGCATCTGGGTATTCTCTTTGAAGAACAGCGGGTTCTGGACACCGGCATAACCAGTGTTCATGGAGCGCTTGAAGCCGATGACGTTCTGCGCTTTCCACACTTCCAGCACCGGCATGCCGGCGATCGGGCTGCCCGGGTCTTCCATCGCAGCCGGGTTGACGGTGTCGTTGGCACCGATCACCAGCACGGTATCGGTATCGGCAAAGTCCTCGTTGATCTCGTCCATTTCCAGCACGATGTCATACGGTACTTTCGCTTCCGCCAGCAGCACGTTCATGTGGCCAGGCAGACGACCGGCAACCGGGTGGATACCGAAGCGCACCTTGACGCCGCGGTCACGCAGCTTCTGGGTGATCTCGGCAACCGGATACTGAGCCTGTGCCACCGCCATACCGTAGCCCGGGGTGATGATGACAGAGCTGGAGTTTTTCAGCAGGTCAGCCACTTCCTCGGCGCTGGTTTCGCGGTATTCGCCCATCTCCTGATCAGCCGTGGAGGCCACGCCATCGGAGCCGAAGCCACCGGCTATCACGGAGATGAAGGAGCGGTTCATCGCCTTGCACATGATGTAAGAGAGGATGGCACCGGAGGAACCCACCAGCGCACCGGTGACGATCAACAGGTCATTGGAGAGCATGAAGCCCGCCGCCGCTGCCGCCCAACCGGAGTAGGAGTTCAGCATGGAGACCACGACCGGCATGTCGGCACCACCGATGGAGGCAACCAGATGCCAGCCAAAGGCGAAGGCGATCAGGGTCATCACCAGCAGGGCGAAGGTGGAGCCACCGGCGTTGACGAAGTAGACCATCAGGGCCAGAGAGGCGACCACAGCCAGCAGGTTCAGCTTGTGGCGGTGCGGCAGCATCAGCGGCTTGGAGGAGATGAGACCACGCAGCTTGCCGAACGCCACCACGGAACCGGTGAAGGTCACCGCACCGATGAAGACGCCGAGGAAGATCTCGACCAGGTGGATGTTCAGCATGGCGCCGGTCAGGTGCTCGACCTGGGCAACGCTGGCTGCCTGCTCGAACGCCGCACGGGCGGCTGCCAGAGTGGCATCCAGGTTGGAACCAACGGAGACAACCACTTCAGCAGGTGCGGAGGGGTGCAGATCGATGAAGCTGTTGAAGCCCACCAGCACTGCCGCCATACCCACGAAGCTGTGCAGCACGGCCACCAGCTCGGGCATCTCGGTCATCTCGACCTTGAGCGCCAGACGCACGCCGATGGCACCACCGATCACCATGGCCAGAATGATCCAGTGAACGCCACTGGTCTCCGGGTTGAACACGGTCGCGATCAGGGCGATGGCCATACCCGCGATACCGAACAGGTTGCCATGTTTGGCCGTCTCTTGCTTCGACAGTCCCGCGAGACTGAGGATGAAGAGCACGGCGGCAACGATATAGGATGCTGTTACCAGTCCTTGAGACACGTTAAACCCCCTTAATCCTTACGGAACATCTTCAGCATGCGCTGAGTGACGGTGAAGCCGCCGAAGATGTTGATACTGGCAATCAGCACGGCGATGAAGGCCAATGCGGTAACCAGAGTCGACCCTTGCCCGATCTGCAGCAGGGCACCGACCACGATAATGCCGGAGATGGCATTGGTGACCGACATCAACGGCGTGTGCAGGGCGTGAGAGACGTTCCACACCACGTAGTAACCGACCACACAGGCCAGGATGAATACGGTGAAGTGGGAGAGGAAGGCTGCCGGGGCAACGGACGCAATCCAGCCGAAGGCGGCGATGCCAAGGGCACCGAACACGAACTTCTTGTTGGAAGGCTTGGCCTCTTCCTTCTTGGCGGCCGGTTTGGCGGCGGCCGGTTTCTGCGGGGCAGCAGAGACGGAGATGGCGGGCGGCGGGAAGGTCACTTCACCGGCCTGGATCACCGTCATGTTGCGCTGAACCACGTCTTCGAAGTCGATGGCAACGTTGCCGTCCTTCTCCTTGCACATCAGCTTCATCAGGTTGACCAGGTTGGTACCGTAGAGCTGGGAGGATTGGGCAGGCAGGCGACCCGGCAGATCGGTGTAACCAATCACCTTGACGCCGTTGGCGGTGACATGCAGTTCGCCCGGCACTGTGTATTCACAGTTGCCGCCGGCCTGAGCTGCCATGTCCACGATGACGGAACCCGGCTTCATGCTGTCGACCATCTCTTTGGTGATCAGCTTCGGAGCCGGCTTGCCCGGGATCAGGGCGGTGGTGATGATGATGTCCACCTCTTTGGCCTGCTGGGCAAACAGCTCCATCTCGGCCTTGATGAACTCTTCGCTCATCACTTTGGCGTAACCATCGGAGGAGGAACCATCCTCGCCGCCGAAGTCCAGCTTGAGGAACTCGCCACCCATGGACTCGATCTGCTCGGCCACTTCCAGACGGGTATCGAAGGCACGCACGATGGCACCGAGGGAACCGGCAGTACCGATGGCAGCCAGACCGGCTACGCCGGCACCGATCACCAGTACCTTGGCAGGCGGCACTTTACCGGCTGCGGTGATTTGGCCGGTGAAGAAGCGACCGAACTGGTGCGCAGCTTCAACGACGGCACGATAGCCACCGATGTTGGCCATGGAGGAGAGGGCATCGAGGGACTGGGCACGGGAGATCCGCGGCACCATATCCATCGCCATTACATTGATGTTGCGCTCGGACAGCTTCTTGACCAGCTCGGGGTTCTGGGCAGGCCAGATGAAGCTAATCAGAGTGGCGCCATCTTTAATTTGTGCGATCTCGGCATCGGTCGGCGCATTGACCTTGAAGATAAGGTCGGCTTGCCAGACATTCGGCACCACGCTGGCACCGGCAGCCTCGAAGGCGGCATCATCGAAGCTGGCCGACAGGCCTGCGCCGGTCTCGATGGCGACCTCGAAGCCGAGCTTTTTCAGCTGCTCGACGGTAGCCGGAGTCGCTGCGACCCGGGTCTCACCGACGAGACTCTCTCTCGGTATTCCAATCTGCATGACTATTCCCTGATGGTTAATAAACAATCGCTGCCCAGTGTCTCATTTCTGGCGAAACAAGACATGACCAAAGTGCAGGTCTTGGGCTCTTTGTTATGAAAATCAGTAGGCTTTACCTCAACCTCCTGTCATGGTCAGGCCCCCGCTTTTCAGGCGCGAAGGTGATTAGTATCAAATTTTGGAGTTTTATTACAACCGCACGCCCGACAGCACGCGTACAGATTTCAGCCCATCCCCGCCGAGGATTAAAAAAAACAAACCAAATTAGAGGCTTATACCAGTAAAAACGGCTGAAAAAAGTGATCCAACCAGTCAAAAAAAATGTTTCACCGGCTCTCTATCTTAGCGTTTTTTGTTCTTACGAAATGCGCCGGAGCTCTGTACGGCTGCGGCAAAGGCCGAAAAATAACAATTTCACAACAATGACAGGGCCGCACTCCCGCCAGCTGGCAGGAGGCGGCCCTCGATATTCAATCGTTTCGCCGGTTGGCGCCCGATCCGGGGCTTTTACCAGGCAGCTTCATAAATATGCTGACTCTGCACCAGATCGATATCGCCGTGCTCGCCCAGACGGCTCATGCCGTGCTCACCCAGCTTGCCGATCAGGGTATCGATACCCAGATCTTTCAGACCGTAGTCGCGCAGCCGGGTCTTGACCCCCATCCGCTCGAAGAAGTCGCGGGTCGCGGCGATGGCATCGTCGATGCGCTCCGCTTCGCTGCCGCTGCGCAGACCCCATACCCGCTCTGCGTATTGCAGCAGCTTGGCATGCTTCTGTTTGCGCTTGGCCTGCAGCAGGGCGGGCAGCACGGCCGCCAGAGTCTGGGCATGGTCGAGGCCGTGCAGAGCGGTCAGCTCGTGACCCAGCATGTGGGTGGCCCAGTCCTGCGGCACACCGGCACCGATCAGGCCGTTCAGCGCCATGGTGGCACTCCACATGATGTTGGCGCGCACCTCATAGTTGTGCGGTTCGGCCAGCGCCTTGGGGCCCTCTTCGATCAGGGTCAGCAGCAAGCCTTCGGCGAAGCGATCCTGCACCTTGGCGTTGACCGGATAGGTGAGGTACTGCTCCACGATGTGGACGAAAGCATCCACCACTCCGTTCGCCACCTGACGCTCGGGCAGGGTGTAGGTGAGCACCGGATCGAGCACGGCGAACCGCGGCATCACGAACGGCGAGAAGAAGTGCACCTTGTCGCCACTGCTGCGACGGGTGATGACGGCACCCATGTTCATTTCTGAACCGGTCGCCGGCAGGGTCAGCACCGAACCGAGCGGGATGGCGGAGCGCACTTCGCTGCCGACGGTCTCGAGAATGTGCCAGGGATCCCTGGCCGGATCGTAGTGCGCGGCAGCGGCGATAAACTTGGTGCCATCGAGCACCGAGCCGCCGCCAACGGCGAGCAGAAAATCGACCTGCTCGGCACGGGCCAGCTCCACGGCCCCCATCAGGGTCTCGTAGGCCGGGTTGGGCTCGATGCCGCCAAATTCAAACAGGGTGAAGCCAGCCAGTTCGCTGCGGATCTGCTCCAGCAGACCGCTGCGTACCACGCTGCCGCCACCGTAGGTGATCATGACGCGGGCATCGCTCGGGAGCTGGTCGCACAGCTGGGCGATCTGCCCCTGGCCGAACAGGATTTTGGTCGGGGTATGGAGAGTAAAGTTGTTCATCGACATTGCCTTCTTCTGATAGTCAGGGCGGCCTGGCCGCGAAATCGTGATTGCATTTTTCTCCAGAACAACCCTACCATCAAGACAACATCCTGCTTGATTCTTGCCTATTTCTACAAAGCAGCGAAAACTGGAACAGACGGATCAAAGAGCCCCCATGCAAAACCGTTACAGCGACCTCGCCGCCAGAGTGGCCCGCCACGTCACCACCCCCGGCATCTCCCCGTCTCCGGTGAAACAGGTCAATCTCATCTACACCACCGAGTACCACGGCCGCACTCCGGTGCTCTACCAGCCGCGGATGATCGTGATCCTGCAGGGGCACAAGGTGGGTTATCTGGCGGATCAGGTATTTCGCTACGACCCCAACCACTACCTGCTGATGACCCTGCCGCTGCCCTGCGAGTGCGAGTGTTTCGCCTCCCCCGAGCAGCCCCTGATCGGTTTCTCCATCGAGATCGATCTGGTCATCCTGCAGGAGCTGTTGCTTGAGCTGGGCGATGCCCTGCCCGCCCCCGCTCCGCAAAAGAGCGGCGTCCACTCGGTCCCCCTGTCGGAGACCATGTTCTGCGCCGCCGAGCGGCTGATCGAGCTGATGGACAATCCGCTGCACGCCAAGGTGCTGGGGCCGCAAACGGTGCGGGAGATGCTGTTTCACGCCCTCACCGAGGGGGGCGGCCCGGCGTTGCAGGCGCTCGCCAACCGCCACAATCATGTGGGCCAGATAGCCCGGGTGCTGCGTATGATAGAGCAGCGCTACGCCGACAACCTCACCATGGAGGAGCTGGCGCGGGAGGTGAACATGAGCGTCTCCGCCTTTCACCACCACTTCAAGGCGGTCACCGCCACCTCGCCGCTGCAGTACATCAAGTCGTTTCGCCTGCACAAGGCGCGTCTGATGATGCTGCACGACGGCATCAAGGCGGGGGCGGCCGCCGCCAGAGTCGGCTACGAGAGCAACTCCCAGTTCAGTCGGGAGTACAAACGGTTCTTCGGCAGCACGCCGACAGATCAGGCCTCCCGCTTTCGGGATGGCCAGCTTCGCATCATAGAGGGATAACGAGAGAGGGATTACCTATGCGTTCACTGCTTTGTCTGTTTACCGTCTGGCTGCTGACGGCCTGCACCGGCCTCGCCGACGGCATCCGCCCCGTCACCGGCTTCCAGCTCGACCGCTATCTCGGCACCTGGTACGAGATTGCCCGCCTCGACCACGGCTTCGAGCGCGGGCTGGAGCAGGTGAGTGCCACCTACAGCCTGCGGGACGATGGCGGCGTCAAGGTGCTCAACCGCGGCAAGCAGAGCGATGGCAGCTGGCGCGAAGCCGAGGGCAAGGCCTACTTCGTCGGCAGCCCTGACGAGGCACGGCTCAAGGTGAGCTTCTTCGGCCCCTTCTACGGCGGCTACAACGTCATCGATCTCGATCCCGATTACCAGCTCTCGCTGGTGACCAGCTACAACCACGACTACCTCTGGATCCTCGCCCGCTCACCCAACCCGCCCAAGGCAAAGGTGGATGCGCTGGTCGCCAAGGCGAAGTCGCTGGGCTTTGCCACCGACCAGCTTATCTGGGTCAAACAGAGTCATTGACCCCGCTACCGGTGGCGAAACGCCTTCGCCACCGGCTTGTTTTTCCTTTTCAGTGAATACCCAGCCCCCACCTTCGCAGCCATAAAAATACCGCTGGTTGGTTGTTGCCAATATATTGCGAAGCTGCATCAGGCCCTGCAAATAACGCAACAAATAATAGCCATATTGTCAGTTCTGCCTTGCCACACAGGCACCGGCAATCATTGCCACAGCTGATTAAGGTGAAACGAAATAGCGTCAAAATAACGGGATTCACCATTGACCAGAGAGCAATAAACAAACAGCAAAACGTAATTAAAAACCAAACGAATCCCACCAAAGTGATTATTTGTTGCCATCCCCGGAGTCTGGTGATAAACAACTCGGCTACCAAAAATTACACATAAATATTCACTTTAACGAGGTGGCTAATTGGAATGGATTAAACTGAGCGGCATTCTTATTATTTTGTTGGGTTTTTATTTCAAACTCGACACCCTGGCTGTCGTACTGGTGGCCGCCGTCACCACGGCGCAGGTCTCCGGTCTCTCCATGACCGATTGCCTCTCCCTGCTGGGGGAAGCCTTCGTCTCCAACCGCATGGTGACGCTGTTTCTGCTGACCCTGCCGATGATCGGCATCTGTGAACGCTACGGCCTCAAACAGCAGGCAGTCACCCTGATCGAGCGGATCAAGAAGCTCACCCCGGGCAAGTTCATGACCCTCTATATGTTTATCCGCGAACTGGCCGGTCTCTTCTCGGTACGGGTTCAGGGTCATACCCAATTTATTCGTCCGCTGGTCAACCCCATGACTCAGGCAGCCGCCACCAAGGTGCACGGAAAATTAAGCGAAGAGGACGAGGAATATATCAAGGCGCGGGTTTCGGCCACCGAAAACTACGGCAACTTCTTTGCCCAGAATACCTTCGTCGCCTCCGCCGGGGTATTGCTGATCGTCGGTACATTTGAATCTCTTGGATATAGCGTCTCTGCCGTCGATATTGCCAAGGCATCCATGCCAATCGCCATTATCGCCCTGCTGATGGTGGCTATTTCCAATATGTGGTTTGACCGTCAGATGGCCAAGACATATACCGTGAGCAGCGACAAGGAGGGGCAACAATAATGGCAACCCTCATCCCCAACATGCTTGAATTCTTTTATGTGCTGATCGGCGTCATCCTGTTCAGCAGCGCCTGGCGCGTCCTGCGTGACCCCAACCACCCGGCCAAGATCGGTACCGCCCTGTTCTGGACCATTCTGGGTGTGCTGTTCGCCTTCGGCAGCTACATCCCCAATGTCATCAATGGCGTGCTGATCCTCGCCATGGGGGTCATCACCCTGCTCAAGCAGGTGAAGATCGGCAAGCTGGAGCAGGCGAGCGAGGAGGAGTCCCAGCGCCACGCCAACCGCATCGGCAACCGGATCTTCCTCCCCTGCATCCTGCTGGCCGTGCTGGCGGTGGTGATCGCCCAGTTCACCCCCCTTGGCGGTCAGGTGGGTATAGGTCTGGCGGCGGTCATCGCCTTCGTCATCACGGTCCTGCTGACTCGTGCCACCCCCGCTACCGTAGTGGGAGACTCCGACCGGATGATCCAGCAGGTCGGCATCACCGGCATTCTGCCGCAACTGCTGGCCGCGCTCGGGGTGATCTTCAACAAGTCCGGCGTCGGCGATGTCATCTCCCACGGCATCTCCACCGTGGTGCCGGTCGGCAGCCCCTTCGTCGGCGTGGTGGCCTACTGCCTCGGCATGATGGTCTTCACCATGATCATGGGCAACGCCTATGCCGCCTTCACCGTCATCACCGCCGGTATCGGCATCCCCTTCGTCATCGCCCAGGGCGGTGACCCGGTGGTGGCCGGTGCGCTGGCGATGACCGCCGGCTTCTGCGGCACCCTGATGACCCCCATGGCTGCCAACTTCAACGCCCTGCCCGCTGCCCTGCTGGAGATGAAGGATCTCAACAAGGTGATCAAGGTGCAGGTGCCGATGGCGCTGACGCTGGTGCTGATCCATATCGCACTCATGTATTTCTGGGCATTCTGACCATTCGGGAGAAGATGATGAAAGTACTGATTACCGGTTTTGACCCCTTCGGCGGCGAGCCCATCAACCCGGCATGGGAGGCGGTCAAACGCCTGCCAGAGACCATTCTGGACGCCACCGTGATCAAGGCGCAGATCCCCACCGTCTTTGGCAAGTCAGCCACCCTGCTGGCGGAGCTGATGCGCCAGCATCAGCCCGACGTGGTGATCAACGTCGGTCAGGCGGGTGGCCGCTTCGCCATTACCCCGGAGCGGGTCGCCATCAACGTCGACGATGCCCGCATCCCCGACAACGAGCAGCAGCAGCCCATCGACGAAGTGATTCAGGCCGATGGCGCACCGGCCTACTTCTCCCGTCTGCCCCTCAAGGGAATGGTGCAGCGCATCAAGGAGAACGGCATTCCGGCGGCGGTTTCCAACACCGCCGGCACCTTCGTCTGCAACCACATCATGTACCAGCTGCACTACCTGATCGAGAAAGAGTTCCCGGCGGTGCGCGGCGGCTTTATCCACGTTCCCTACATCACCGAGCAGGTAGCGGACAAGGTTAACCAGCCCAGCCTCGCCATGAGCGAGATTACCCGCGCGCTGGCGCTGGCCATCGAGGCGGTGGTGCTGCAGCAGGATGGCGATATCAAGGTCGTGGGCGGCGAGATCTCATGAGCCTTTGCCAGCCACGCCCGCTGTTCGTCTACGGCAGCCTGATGGACGGGCTGTTCAACTACCGCCGCTATCTGGCTCACCACGTTAGCCAGACGCCGCGACGCGCCCGGGTGCGCGGCGCCCTCTATCACCTGCAGCACAAGGGCTACCCCGCCCTGCTGCAGGGGGATGACTGGGTCTATGGCGAGCTGTTTGTGCTGGACAACTTCCCTGCCGCCATCGCGGCGCTCGACGAGATGGAGAACTTCCACGGCGAGGATGATCCCCAGAGCGAATATCTGCGCCAGCTCATCGAGGTGGAGATCTTCGACCCGGCGCAGGGGCGTTATGTCGGCCAGCAGCAGGCCTACCACTACCGCTACGTGGTGCAGCACGATCCCAAGTGGCAGCAGGGCAAACACTACCTGCCCGACGGCAACTGGCGTGCCTTCCATCTGGCGCAGCTGGAGAGCGCCGCCTGACGGTCAGCGACAATAAATAACAAAGGGCAGCCCGCGGGCTGCCCTTTTTCATGGAAGATGGCCTGAGGATCAGAGCCGGAAACGGCCGATCTCCTGTTCCAGCCGCTCGGTCAGCGCCTTCAGCTCGGCCGCCTGCGCCGCCTCCTGATTGGCCTGCTCGGCCAGCTCCTGCGAGACGTGGCGGATATTCTCGGTGTTGCGGCTGATCTCGCTGGTCACCGAGGTCTGCTCTTCGGCCGCTGCCGCAATCTGGGTCGCCATGTCGCTGATGGAGCCGATCGCCTCGTTGATCCGCGCCAGACTCTGGTTGGCGGACTCCGCATCCTCGACGCTGGTGCCCGCCAGCTGGCGACTGGTCTCCATGCCCCCCACGGCGCGACGGGTGGTCTGCTGCAGGGTCTCGATCATCTGCTGGATCTCGTCGGTGGAGTCGTGGGTGCGGCGCGACAGTACCCGCACCTCGTCCGCCACCACCGCAAAGCCGCGGCCCTGCTCACCGGCCCGCGCCGCCTCGATGGCCGCGTTGAGCGCCAGCAGGTTGGTCTGCTCGGCAATGCCGCTGATGGTGGCCAGAATGCCGCTGATCTTCTGGGCGTGGGCATCCAGCTCGTTGATGATCTGGCTGGCATCAGCCACCTCATCCGCGAGCCCGGTGATGCTGCGCTGACTCTGGCCGACCTGCGACTGACCGGCGACCGCCAGCTTGACCGCCTCGCCGGAGGTGGTAGCGGCAAACTCGGCGTTGCCGGCGATCTCCTGCGTAGCGGAGGCCATCTCGGTCACCGCGGTCGCCACCATCACGATCTCGTCCTGCTGCTGACGCACCCGCTGGCTGCGGGAGTGGGCGCCGGCCGCCTGAGCGCGGGACTGGGCAGCCAGCTCGACGGTGACATCGCGCAGCCGGCTGACGATGCCGTGCAGCCGGGCCACGAACTGGTTGAAGTTGCGCGCCAGCTGACCCACCTCATCCTGACTGCGGGTGTCGATATGGACGGTGAGATCCCCCTCGCCATGGGCGATGTCATGCAGCGCACCGGCCACCCGGCCCAGATCGGCAAACAGATACTTGAACATGGCGGTGAGCAGGGCGCTGAACACCAGCATCAGCACCAGCGTCAGGCCCACCAGCTGCCACAGAAGGGAGGCGAGCGGCGCCTCCAGCACGTCACGATACATCACCATGGCCAGCAGCCAGTCGGTGCCCGGCACCGGCTGTACCGCCAGCAGCACGTCGCGCCCGTCGAGGGTGGCGGCGTGCAGTTCGTTGTTCTCGCGGCCCCACTGCTGGAAGGTGGCCGCCGACAGATCGGGGGAGAGCTCGCCAATCTGCTTGAGCGCCAGCTCCTTGTTGGGGTGACCGACGATGAGGCCGCTGCTGTCGAGCAGCATGGCGTACCCCTCGCCCTGCACCTGCATCGCCAGCACCTCGTCGATCAGCTTGTCGAGCGCCAGGTTGGCCCCCACGGCGCCGACCAGCTCGCCCTGATGGCGCACCGGCTCGGAGAGGGTCACCACCAGCTTCTGCATGGTGACGCTGACATAGGGGGCGGTGACGATGAGCTGCCCCGCCTTCACCGCATCCTGATACCAGGGGCGCTCGCGCGGGTCATAGTTGCCGGTGTTGAGGGAAGGATCCTGGCGGGTCATCACCCCCTGAGTCGAACCAAAGTAGGTGAGGCCGAAGCCGCCCGAGGTATAGGCCTGCTTCAGGTGTGGCACCAGCTCGGCCTGCGGGTTGTCGGCGATCAGGTTCACCAGCGCGTGCACCGTGTTCTTGCGATCCGCCATCCAGTCACCGATGGCGACCGAGTAGGCGTGACCATAGTTGACCGCCTCGCTCTGGATGGCGCTCATGGTGCGGGATTTGAGGGTGTGAAAGGCAACGATGCCGAGCAGTGATGCCATCAGCAGCACCACCCCGAGACTGGTTGCCAGCAGCTTGCCGCGCAAAGAGAGGGTCATGACGACAGATCCTTGTTGTTGTGACGAAGCAGGGAAAGACCCTGATGTAATAGAGGCTATCGGCCACTCTCTGAACAGACTTTAGTGAATCTGTATACTTTTACATCTATCAACAACAGAAGCCGCTATCCGTGTGAGCAAGATCGCTATTCCATGCTACTGACTATCGCCACAACAAAGCAGCAGGCCGCCCGAAGGCGGCCTGTCACTTACCCCTGATATGCACCGGCGGAGTAGGTCAGCTCATAGCTGTGGCTGTAGATCTCGATGATGTTGCCGAAGGGATCTTCCATGTAGACCATGCGGTAGGGCTTCTCGCCCGGGTAGTACTCGCGCACCGGCATCCGCTGCTTGCCACCCGCCGCGACGATGCGCGCCGCCAGCCCCTCGACATCCGGATCCTGCACGCTGAAGTGGAACACCCCGGTCTTCCAGAATTCGAAGTTGTTTTCGCGCTGCTCGCTGTTGGGGAACTCGAACAGCTCGATGCCGATCTTGTCGCCGGTAGAGAGGTGAGCGATGCGGAAGGAGCCCCAGCCCGGGCCAAACACGTCGTTGCACATCACGCCGATGGCGGAGTCATCCTCGCTGATGGTGGTCGCCGGCATGATGAGATACCAGCCCATCACCTTGGTATAGAACTCGACCGCCTTGTCGAGGTCAGTCACCGTGATGCCGATGTGGGAGAAGTTGCGCGGGTAAGTCATAAGTCACCTTGAAATTGTGTGTGGGAAACAGGTGACATGATAGGAAGAGGCACCATAATGAAAAATAAGGTCAAACTAATGGAAGGCATAAATTAAATTTATGGTTAATCCACTCTGGCTCCACACCCTGGTGGTGGTGCATGAAACCGGCAGTTTTACCCGTGCCGCCGATCGGCTGGATCTCACTCAGGCCGCCGTCAGTCAGCATATCTCGCGCCTCGAGGCCGAATTCGGCCCCCTGCTGCTGCGCAAACCCCGTCTGCTGGAGCTCACCCCGCGCGGGCTGGTGCTGCTCGACTTTGCCCGCCAGCAGGAGCAGGCCGCCGAACAGCTGCGAGCCCGTCTCTCTGACGACGATCCTCACCGCGGCGCCATCACCCTCACCACCCCCGGCAGCATCGGCCTGCTGCTCTATCCCCTGCTGCTCGACCAGCAACAGGAGCATCCCGGACTCACCATCCAGCACCGCTTTGCCCCCACCCCCGACATAGTGCAGGCGGTACTGGCAGGGCGCAGCGATCTGGGACTGGTGGATCAACCGCCGGAGCACCCCAGCATCGCCGCCGAGCCCTTCGCCCGCGAACCCCTCTGTCTGGTGGTACCCAACGATGGCGAGGAGCAGAGCTGGCAGCACCTCTGTCAGCTCGGCTTTATCGATCACCCGGATGGCCGCAGCATGGCTCAGCGCCTGCTGGGACGACGCTACCCCGGCCAGCGCTTCGACGAGATCCCGCTGCGCGGCTTTACCAACCAGATCGGCCTGATCCTGGAGCCGGTCGCCCGTGGCCTTGGCTTTACCGTGCTGCCCCGCTTCGCCGTCACCGCCTTTGCCCAACAGGAGAAGATCCGGGTGCTCCAGAGCCGGATCGAGGTGATCGACACCCTCTGGCTGATCTACCGCGCCGAGTGGCCGCTTCCCGCCCGCCATCAGCGGTTGATGGAAACCCTAAAGACGCAGGTCGGCGCCAGCTGATGCACAAACAAAAAGGCCGCCTCAAGGGCGGCCTTTTACTGTCCGGCGGCTGGGTTATTTGACCCGTGCCAGCGCCGTATTGATCCTCAGGTTGGTCGCCTCCAGTCCCGGCTGCTGGCCATAGAAATCGAACTCCAGCTCGACTCCGGGGCGGAACAGCAGGCAGTGGGTGGAGCCACCGAAGTGGAACATCCCCAGCTGTTCACCCTTCTCGATCCGCTGCCCCGGCTGCACCGTCACCTCGCAGCTCGACACTTCGGCCATCCCGACCGGCACCACGCACATCAGACCGATTTTGGGATTGTCCGCCTCGATAAAGATCAGGGCGCGGGTCGCCACCGCGGTGAGGAAGGGTTGCGACTGGTTGGGGGCGCTCGGGTCGGCGCCATCGAGGTTGCCAAAACCCTGATGGCGGTTGGCCAGGTAGTAGCTGCCGTTGACCACCTTGACCGAGCGCACTGTGCCGCTCACCGGGCTGTGCCAGCGGTGATAGCTGAGAGCGCTGAGGAAGGCCTGATAGATGGTGCCCCCCTCGAACTGGGCGGCGCGCAGGTCGAAGTCGAGCAGGTTGTCCAGCGAGTAGGGCTGCCCCTTGAGCCAGAAGGAGTCCTGCCGACGCACTCTTTTGGCCACCTGCAGCGGGGCCGATTCGCAGGCGTTGGCGATCACGTTGTCATCGTCGGGAGCAGCTACCGGCCGCACGCCGGGGCGAAAGCGGCGGGTGAAGAAGTCGTCCCAGCTGGCAAACCCTTCATATTCGGCACCCGGAGTGGAGTGGAAGATCCCCTCGAAGCTGTCCGGTGTGGGGTTGTCACCGGCACCGAGCGCCCCTTGCGCCACCTTGACCATCTCCTGTTTCGCCACGTCCCCCAACCAGGGGACGATCAGGGTCTGGCGATCAAGCGGACTGACCGACTCGGTCAGCACATAGCGTGACGCCGGGCTTTGCAGGAAATTGGCCCAGTAGCCGAGGATCTTGCGCAGCTGCTGGTTCACCAGCTCGTTGGCAAAGAAGCCGTAACCGGCAGCCGTCGCCATGGGCCAGTTGAGCAGGGCATTGATGGGAAAGCCGATGAGCCCGGCCGGTTCGTGGCTCTGCACATCCTGATAGGCTTCCGGCGCCGTGGTCATGATGCCATTGAGCAGCAGCAGAAACTCTTCGAAGCTGCGTACCTCGACCTGACCGAGCGGGGTTCTGTGCTTGTGCTGCCACGCCTCGTCAAACATCGCCTGCGCCTGCAGATGCAGCGCCGGCTCCTGCTCGACCAGCGCCTTCAGCTCGGCGATCGGTGCCACCAGCGGGCGGGGCTGACGGGTAACCGCCTGCCGCAGCCGCTGCACCCAGCGCTCCACATGCACCTGATCCCGGGGTACCCAGCCGCCAGCGTGGGTGTGATTGTGACGAGTCTCCACCGCTTTGTTCATCGATCTGTCTCCTTGGATTGAAGCGCCTCAGGCCAACCGGATGCAGTACAGACGCCGGGCAACAGGGCACCATCTGACAAGAAGCAAGGTGTAGCACAGGGGTAGAGAGGCCTCAATTGACAGATGTGGCAGAGGCAAACGGCAAGAAAGAGAGCTAGCGGGAAGAGTGGCAAACGCCAGAAAGCGAAAAGCCAGCTCGATGAGCTGGCTTTTCTTGAATTAAATGGCAGGGGCGGCAGGACTCGAACCCGCAACCATCGGTTTTGGAGACCGCTGTTCTACCAATTGGAACTACGCCCCTGCAACAAACGAGGCGTAGTATACAAAGCGGGTTTCAAAGGTAAAGGCTTTTTTCACACTTTTAATGCGATTGCACAAATCCCGAACAAGTCACGCCGATTTGTGCAGCAACGAGGGGTAACTTGCTGTATTTCCAGACTCAGCGGGGTAGGAATGGGGCATAAATGGGGGTAGGGTGAAAGCAGGTACCGGGAGGCTGCTTATGCTCAATTACCGACTGCTACAACAACTTGCGCCCCTCAACTTCAGGGACGAACGCAAAACAGAGTCCCTGCCCGACTACCTGGCCCGGGTCGCCCCGCTGGTGCCCTTCATCCCCGAAAATGTGCTTTCCCAGTGGATTTACCGTCATTGGCGCGGTTTTGAGTCCAACTGGAGCTTTATCGATCTCGCCAGCCACCAGTTCGCATGCGAAAGCTGGCCCACCGCGCAGATTATCGAGCAGATAGACTCCCGTCACATGGAGGTGATCGAGCGCTGGGGCGAGATGCTGCGCAGCAATCGCTATGTCCGTCGCTCCTGGCTCGGCGAGAAGATGCTGAGCGAAGGGAGTTGGCCCGAGCCGGTGATCGTGCTGGCGCCGGAGGCGGGAGCCAGTTACCCGAACGGCTATCCCCTGCCCCACCCCTTCTGCCTGCTGGAGGGGCACCACAGACTCGGTTATCTGCGCGCCATGGCCCGCGATGGCGAGCCGTTGCAGGCAACGCATCAGGTGTGGGTTTGCCGCCCCGTTCGCGCCACTTAAACGTTTTTCAGGTCAAAATAGGCATGGAAAATAAAATTTTGACAATTAAAAATGCAGCCCTATAATCTGTCCGGTTTTGAACAAGGTCGGGACAGGAAGATGCCGTTTTTGATGAAAAAAACAGCTTTGCAAACGGGTGGAGCGCACCAGAGCGGCCCCGTTGTTTCCGGTTTCCGACCCGATGTTCCCCAGTTATTTTTAAAAAAAGCCCCTGTTTCCAGGGGCTTTTTTTTGTGCCCGAAAAACCTCCAATGATGTCAAAGGGAATGCAGACGATGACCAATCCACTCTACAAGAAACATGTCATCTCCATCACGGACCTGACCCGGTCTGAAATGGAACTGGTAGTCTCAACCGCACAACGGTTGAAGGCCGAACCCGATACCCGCTTGCTGAAAGACAAGCTGGTTGCCAGCTGCTTCTTCGAAGCCTCCACCCGCACCCGCCTCTCCTTCGAGACCGCGGTGCAGCGCCTCGGCGGCAACATCATCGGCTTCGCCGACGGTGGCAACACCAGCGCCAAGAAGGGCGAGACCCTGGCTGATTCCATCAAGATCATCGGCTCCTACACCGATGCGGTGGTGATGCGTCATCCGAAAGAGGGGGCTGCCCGCCTCGCCTCCGAGTTCTCCCGCGTGCCGGTCATCAACGGCGGCGACGGCTCCAACCAGCATCCGACCCAGACCCTGCTCGACCTCTTCTCCATCCGCGAGAC
The DNA here is from genome assembly GCF_019048745.1 of Aeromonas sp. FDAARGOS 1410. Classification (NCBI taxonomy): domain Bacteria; kingdom Pseudomonadati; phylum Pseudomonadota; class Gammaproteobacteria; order Aeromonadales; family Aeromonadaceae; genus Aeromonas; species Aeromonas sp. FDAARGOS 1410. The sequence continues at coordinate 249,718 of NZ_CP077401.1, forward strand.
CCAGGGCAAGCTGGACGGCCTCAACGTCGCCTTCGTCGGTGACCTCAAGTACGGCCGCACCGTCCACTCGTTGGCGCAGGCTCTCAGCCTGTTCAACTGCCGCTTCTTCTTCATCTCCCCGGAAGCGCTGGCGATGCCGGACTACATCTGCGAAGAGTTGGAAGAGAAGGGCATTCAGTTCAGCATCCACGAGACCATGGAGGAGGTGATGCCGGAGCTGGACATCCTCTACATGACTCGCGTCCAGAAAGAGCGCTTCGACGAGACCGAGTACAAACACATGGCCGCCAAGTTCATCCTGGAGCTGGCGACCCTGGAAGGGGCCAAGCCCACCATGAAGATCCTGCATCCCCTGCCCCGCGTCGACGAGATCGATGTGGCGGTCGACAAGACCCCTCACGCCTACTACTTCCAGCAGGCGGAGAACGGGGTCTATGCACGCCAGGCTCTGCTGGCACTGGTACTGAACGAAACTGTCTAAGGGAAAGGGGAACAACATGTCTGACAAGAACCAACTGCAAGTCGAAGCCATCCGTCACGGCTCCGTCATCGACCACATCCCCGCCGGCCAGGGCATCAAGATCCTCAAGCTGTTCCAGCTGGTGGAGACCCAGGAGCGGATCACCGTCGGCTTCAACCTGAAATCCGGCGCGCTCGGCAAAAAGGATCTCATCAAGATTGAGAACACCCGCCTGACCGAGCAGCAGGCCAACCAGCTGGCGCTGTTCGCCCCGAAAGCGACCGTCAACATCATCGAAGACTTCAATGTGGTGAAGAAGCATCAGCTGGAGTTGCCGGAGTTCATCGCCGGGGTGTTCCACTGCCCCAACTCCAACTGCATCTCCCACAACGAACCGGTTGAGAGCTACTTCCGGGTACGCGAGGTGAAGGGCGCGGTGCGGATGAAGTGCAAATACTGCGAGAAGTCCTTCACTCAGGACATCGTCAGCGAACGCTACTGATAGCCAGAATCAAAAGATATTCATGTGGGCCCCAAGGGGCCCATTTTTGAACCCTGTCACATCACCAAATTCCCAGTCGGCTATAATTTGCCATCCAATATGGTAAAGCCCGCTCATTCCCTGCCAATCACCTGATTGCCAAGATTTTCCGCTAACAAGCAGCAAATTTGGCAGATATCGAGCGCTCATCCCCGATCATCGTCAAAGGAAGTCGCCGTGGTCAAAACCCTCAGCCGTCCCGTTGCCCAAGAGCCCGATCTGGCCCAGCTGGATGCCTGTCGCCAGATCATCGGCCAGCACTGCTACAGCACTCAGGAAGAGATCCGCCGCGAGCTGTCGGAGCGGGGCTTTGCCGACATCAGCCAGTCCACCATCTCCCGCCTGCTGCGCCGTCTCGGCGTCGCCAAGGCGCAGAATGCCAATGGCAAGAAGGTCTACACCCTGGTCGACGAGCAGCTGGAGCCCGCCGGCAGCACCCGCTCCATCCACGACATGGTGCGCGAAGTGGTGCACAACCAGCAGATGGTGCTGATCCACACCACTCCCGGCGCCGCCACCGTGGTGGCCCGTCTGCTCGATCGCAACGCCAATCCCGAGATCATGGGCGCCGTGGCCGGCAACGACGTGGTGCTGGTCGCGCCGCGCCATATCAGCCGCACCCGTCAGGCCCACGCTGCCGTGGTGCGCACGCTGGAGCAGGCGCGCTAGCTACTGCCACACAACGAACAAGCAAAAGGCGACCTCAGGGTCGCCTTTTTGTTGGCCGCTACTTTGTGCCCATCTCTTCTTGCCTCCATAAAAAACGGGAGCCAGCGGCTCCCGTCTTCAGCGTCATCTTGGTTGTGGCTTAGAGCATGGCACCCAGGCTCAGGCAGGCCACGATCAGCACGGTCAGGATACCGAGCAGCGGAGCCACCCACTTCAGGTAGCGCACATAAGGCACCTTGGCGATGGCCAGACCGCCCATAACCACGGCGGAGGTCGGGGTCACCAGATTCACCAGACCGGAGGCAGACTGGTAAGCAGTCACCACCAGCTCACGGCCTACGTTGGCGAAGTCGGCCAGCGGCGCCATGATCGGCATGGTCAGCACGGCCAGACCGGATGAGGACGGCACCAGGAAGGAGAGCACCACTTCCAGCAGGAACATCACGTTGATGAACACCACGGTGGAGAGGCCGGTCACGATCCCTTCTGCGCTGTGCAGGATGGTGTGGGTGATCATGCCGTTGTCCATTACCACCACGATACCGCGGGCGATACCGATGATCAGCGCCACACCGAGCAGGTCGCGAGCACCGTCGATGAAGTTGGAGGTCAGCTCCTCCTCGCTCATCCGGGAGATGAGGCCGACGATGATGGCAGCAGCCAGGAAGACGCCGGAGATCTGCGCCATCCACCAGCCCAGCACGGCCACACCGTAGATCATCACGGCGAAGGCGGCGACGAAGATACCCAGCACGATTTTACGGGTCAGGGTGAACTCCAGCATCTGGTCGCTCTTGTTGCCGAGGAAATGGGCACGGTTTTCATCCCACTTGTCAGCCACCAGCGATTTGCTCGGGTCGTTGCGCACCATCTTGGCGTAACGCATGACGTAGGCAACGCAGATCAACCAGCCAGCCACCAGCATGGCAACGCGCAGCCAGATACCGTCGGTGAAGGAGATACCCGCCGCGTTGGCAGCGATAACGGTCGCAAACGGGTTGATGGTGGAACCGAGAGTACCGATACCGGCACCCAGCAACACAGTTGCAGCAGCCACCACCGGGTCAAAGCGGGCGGCCATCATCACCGGCACCAGCAGGGTGTAGAAGGGCAGCGACTCTTCGGCCATGCCGTAGATGGTGCCGCCTGCGGCGAACAGCGCCATCAGGATCGGGATCATCCACTCTTCACGGCCACGCAGACGGTCGGTCACGCGTTCGATACCGGCATCGATGGCACCGGTCTTGGTCACAATGCCAAGAAAACCACCGATGATCAGGATAAACAGGGAGACGTCGATGGCGCCTGCCTGATAGGTGTCATGGTTGTAGAGACCATCGATCGGCGCCAGCAGCACGTCGACGATCCCCTGGGGATTGCCCTCTACCAGCTTGTAGGTACCCGCCACCGGCACTTCTTTGCCGAGGGCTTCGTTCATGGTCATCTCATATTTGCCGGCCGGCACTATCCAGCTCAGGGCGGCCACCAGGGCGATCAGCACAAACAGTATCGTGTAGGCTGACGGGAACTTGAATTTGGTCATGGTCCAGCTTCCTTCTGTGGGTGTGGTATCCATGCAGGCTGCGGGTTGTAGGGTTAGAGGTATTATGCCGCTGTCACATGGTCGAAAAGCCGGGGGTCACCCCCCGGCACCACTACTGCGACCTTAGTCGCCCAGCGTAGCAACCATCACTGCCTTGATGGTGTGCATCCGGTTTTCGGCCTCGTCGAACACGATGCTGTGCTCGGATTCGAACACATCCTCGGTCACTTCCAGACCTTTCATGCCATATTTGTCAGCCACTTCCTTGCCCATGGTGGTCTCGTCGTTGTGGAACGCCGGCAGGCAGTGCATGAACTTCACATCCGGGTTCTTGGTGGCGTTGATGACATCCATGTTGACCTGATACGGAGTCATCAGTTTGACGCGCTGATCCCATGCTTCTTTCGCTTCACCCATGGATACCCAGACGTCGGTGTAGAGGAAGTCGGTGCCCAGCACACCCTCTTTGACATCTTCGGTCAGGGTGATGCGTGCGCCGGTCTCTTCGGCGATCAGGCGGCACTTGGCAACCAGCTCTTCTTCCGGCCAGAAGGCTTTCGGAGCGACCAGACGGATATCCATACCCATTTTGGCTGCGCCGACCATCAGGGAGTTACCCATGTTGTTGCGGGCATCACCCAGGTAGGCGAACTTGATTTGATCCAGACGCTTGCCCTTGCCGTGCTCCAGCATGGTCATGAAGTCAGCCAGAATCTGGGTCGGGTGGAATTCGTTGGTCAGGCCGTTCCACACCGGTACACCGGCGTAGGCACCCAGCTCTTCCACGATCTCCTGACCGTAGCCACGGTATTCGATACCGTCATACATGCGACCCAGTACCCGGGCGGTGTCCTTCATGGACTCCTTGTGACCGATCTGGGAACCGCTTGGGCCAAGGTAGGAGACTTGCGCGCCCTGGTCGAAGGCCGCCACTTCAAACGCACAACGGGTACGGGTGGAGGTCTTCTCGAAAATCAGGGCGATGTTCTTGCCAACCAGATGCTTGCGCTCGTAGCCACCGTATTTGGCTTTCTTCAGGTCGATGGCCAGATCGATCATGTATTGGATTTCGCGCGGGGTGAAGTCCAGCAGTTTCAGGAAGTTACGGTTACGCAGATTAAAAGCCATGATGAGTTCTCTCTATATTTGTTCAGACCAATTTAGGCAGTAGTGTTGACTACGCATTCTTCAGTACAGATTTGTAACTACGCATTCACGGTACGGGTGGCGACGATATTGGTACCGGCTTCACCCTTGAGGATGGCGAGGCCATCTTCCAGAGAGCCGATGCCGACCATGCCGCCGGTCGCTTTGACAAATTCACAGGAGGCTTCGACTTTCGGTCCCATGGAACCTGCGTCGAACTTGACCCCGGCCAGCTCGTCCGGGCTGGTGATCCGCAGTGGACGCTGGGTCGGTTTGCCCCAATCCAGGTAGACGGCATCGGCATCGGTCAGGATCAGCAGGGCGTCGGCCTTGATCTGCTTGGCCAGATAGGCGGCAGACATATCCTTGTCGATGACGGCTTCGATACCGGTCAGGCTCTGACCATCCCAGGTCACCGGGATACCACCACCACCGGTACAGATGATGAGGTGACCCTGGGCAATCAGGGTTTCGATGGCGTCGCCTTCGACGATGCGCTGGGGCAGCGGGGACGGCACTACGCGGCGGAAGAACTTGCCGTCAGCCTTGACCACCCAGTGCTTCTCTTCTGCCAGGGTGCGGGCTTCAGCCTCTTCGTAGACGGGGCCGATAAATTTGGTCGGGTTGGCGAATGCCGGATCCTTGGGATCGACCTGCACCTGAGTCAGCAGCGCGGTAACGTTGCGGCTCGGCATCAGGTTTTTTAGCTCCTGGATCAGCATGTAGCCGATCATGCCCTGGGACTCGGCACCCAGCACATCCAGCGGATAGGGGGATACCTTGGTGTAGGCGCTGTTTTGCAGGGCCAGCAGGCCGACTTGCGGGCCATTGCCATGCACCAGCACCACGTTGTACTCCTGAGCGATCAGGGCGATGGTCTTGGCGGCGGTGGCGATGTTCTTGCGCTGGATGTCAGCTTCGAGCGGCTCGCCACGACGGAGCAGAGCATTGCCACCCAGGGCGACGACGACAGTTGGTTTTTTCATGAGTGTTACTCTCGAGTCTTGGTATCTGTGGCGCCGGCATCTTGCCGGCGCCACGCCGTCTTGTTAGATGCCGTCGCGTTCCATCGGGCAGCTCATGCAGCGGGCGCCGCCGCGACCACGTCCCAGCTCTTCACCCGGGATGGGCAGCACTGTGATGCCAGCCTTGTCGTACTTCTCGTTGGTGTAGGTATTGCGCTCGTAACCCACCACCACGCCGGGGCGCACGGTCAGCACGTTGTTAGCGTCGTTCCACTGCTCGCGCTCGGCCTCGAAGGTGTCACCACCAGTGGTGATGAGCTTGAGCTGATCCACACCCAGCGCCTTCTCGATGGCGGTGACGAAGTAACCCTCTTCCTTGATGTTCATGCCGGTAGCGCCGCCCGGAGTCAGGCTCCAGCAGTTCACATCCTTGCGGATGACTTCCGGATAGACGGAGAAGGTGTCGATGTCCATGTGGGTCATCACGGTATCCAGGTGCATGCAGCTACGGTGTTTCGGCAATTGCATGGCGATAACCTGTTTGGCCTGACCGTGTTTGAACAGGCCGCGAGCCAGATGCTCTACACCTTGCGGGGTGGTGCGCTCGGACATGCCGATCAGCACGGCGCCGCGGCCGATAACCAGCACGTCGCCACCCTCGATGGTGGAGTTGTCGTAATCGCGATCTTCATCACCGAAGTATTTGATGAAGTCCTGACCGGCGAACTGCGGGTGCCAACGGTAGATGGCCTTCACATGGTTGGTCTCACGACGACGAGCGGCCTTGGCCATCGGGTTGATGGAGACGCCACCGTAAACCCAGCAGGAGGTGTCGCGGGTAAAGAGGTGGTTGGGCAGCGGCTCGATGATGAAATCGGTCGGTGCGTGCATGCCTACTACCATGTTGACGCCGCTGTAGGGCATCTCGGAGTAGGTCAGGCCGCCGGAGAGAATGCGGGCCAGTTCGCGGTGCGGCATGTCAGCCAGGAAGCAGCGCACATCGTTGGCAAAAGAAGAGCCGAGGCGATAGTCGGAGACCTGATGTTGCAGCAGCCAGGTTTTGGCTTCCGGCACATCCAGAGTCTCGGCCAGCAGATTGGTCAGCAGGAAAACTTCGACATTCTGATCGCGCAGTACCTGAGCGAATTTGTCGTGCTCCTGACCGGCGCGTTCAACAGACAGGACGTCATCAAACAGCAGATCCTGGCAGTTGGAAGGAGTCAGACGCTTCAGACTGAGGTTGGGGCGGTGCAACATGACACGGCGCAATTGGCCAACTTCAGAACCTACATAAAATTTGCTCATGATTATATTCCGTCTAGCAGTGGTCCCTGCGAGTGATTGAATAGATTCCTTCTATTCATGCTCGTGGCTAAGGCGGGATATTCTTTATGTAGGGTACTCGGCTTGTGTTCTATCCTGCCCTTGCCTTTCGAGAGCGAGGTTAGACCTGCCAATCACTGCAAACTTAGAGATTGATCACATTCACTCAGAACTGAATAAATTCATGAAAAGATCTTTGATAGGGGTAACAGATCCCACATTCTCTTATTCACCAAGCCCGCATACATACTTAAAAAAAGCCCTTTATATTTCATATTGAAAGCCATTTCATTCATTACCCCACTCTCAAAATGGATAGAAACAAAAAGGAAATGTAATTAATTTCAATTGGTTAGGTTAAATGAAAAATATTCCATGAATTTACCATGCACTAATATGAATAATGTCACCCTCTCATCGCCTCTAACCAATAAATAAAAAGTCACCCATCCTTCTCACTCTGCATAATTCTTTTCTTGTCCCAGATCATGGCATTCACGCCAGCTTGGTCGCACAGCGGCTCATATCATTACCGCCCAGCTATCGGTTGCTCATTAATATGCACAAAGTCAGCATCTTGGCCGCCAGAGATTCAGTACCTGCCATCAGGTTTCTTTTGAGAGTTTTTTCATTGGCTGAATTTATTCGCTCTTCCTTGCGCTGGGTCGAACCTCGGCTTAACTCAAAAAGTGATCCAGATCACGTATGAATGGTGTTACCAAGGAGTTTTTATGAAAATGAAGTCCATGCTGCTGTTCGCAACCCTGTTGCTGCCTCTCGTACCCAGCCTCACGCAGGCAGAAGGAGCCCCGGCCGTGCCCATGGTGGTATGCCATGTCGACAAGGCCCCCCAGACGCTGGTACCCGACTATGTGTGCCGCTCCAGCGGCGGTAGTCAGCACTACTAATAGATTGGGCGGGAGGCAAACCACCTCCTGCCTTGTTATGAGAGCAGCCCCTCCTATACTGAAAACAGCGGTTTTCTCATGGATAGGGGAACGTCATGATCTTGTTGGTTGGCGGAGAAAAAGGAGGGAGTGGCAAGAGCTGCCTGGCGCAAAATCTGGCGGTCTACCTCAGATCCCAGTTTCAGGGGGAAGTTTTGCTGGTCGACTGCGATCCCCAGCGCACCACCTCCGACTGGATTCAGGAGCGCAATGACAATCCGGAACTGCCACAAATCAACTGCGTCCAGCTCTACGGCAATATCCGCAACGACTTGCTCAGTCTGAAAAACCGCTACGACTACGTCATCGTCGACTGTGGCGGGCAAGACAACCGGGCGCTGCGTTCTACCATGGCAGTCGCTACCCACGCTCTTATCCCGCTGCGCCCCAAACGCCGGGATCTCAAGACCCTGCCCCATATGGAAGATCTCATCACCACCTGCAAGATGGTCAACCCGGCCCTCCATGCGGCTGTGGTGCTGACCCAGTGCCCTTCCCTGCCCAATCAAGTAAAACGGATTCTGGAAGCGAAAGAAGTTTGCTCCTCCTTTGGGGTAGATGTGCTTAATGCCATCACCTATGGACGCAACGTCTACGACGACAGCGAGGAGAAGGGGTTGTCGGTGATGGAGATCGAGCCGGATGGCAAATCCGCCGAAGAGATCCGTGCCATCGCCAAAGAGTTCCTGCAAGTGGGGGTGTGAGATGGGTCTGGCCGATCTGAAGAAGAAGCACCAGTTGCACCACCAGAAGAACTTTACCGTCGACGAGTTTATCGAAGATGCGGAGTTCTACGCCAAAGGCAAGCCCAAGGTGGTCAGTCTGGAGCTGAGCCTGCACCGGGACGAAGCCCTTACGGCACTGGCATTCATCGAGAGCGGCGAACACCTCAAGCCCAGTTACAAGAAGGCGACCTTCTCCATGAGTACCGTCGCCATCGATGAGTTGGGCAATCTGACCCAGCAGGACGGCATGAACAAATCTCTGCTGCTGCGCCTCTTTACTCACTACTTCTCATCGCTCAGCCCTGAAGAGCGGCAGACCATATACGAACGCCTCAATCAGCGCTCCTGACCCCGCCTTTTCTTGCTCAAGTTCCCCTTTTCCTGCTGGTGAAAGACATCACCATCAGGACGACATATTTGTTTCCACAGCAACCATAATGCCGCGTAAGAGATCAGCCATTAAATATGTGAGCAATACGCTCAAAATATTCTCGAAATAATCGGAAGATAACGTCTTAAAAACAGCAGTGAATTTTAATAACACAATGTTTTATATCAAATAAATCGAAAGCCATTGCTTTCGTTAACCATCAACACAAAAACGTTTTCCAACTTGCCATTGTCGCCTCCCGGAAAATCCTTATAGTTACTCATGCACGGACGCAATGAAGTCGGTCAGGAAGACTGGCTGCCAGGGTTGGGCAAATGGACTAGTCACAGGATGTGGCAAAGGACACCTCCCAGGACGGAGAAAGTGCGGCGGGACAGGATGACTCGTCAGGCCAAGATGGCTAAAGGACACCCCAAAGGATTGGGAAGGGGAAACCTAAAGGAAGAGGTAAACAGTCAGGGATTGCAGGGAGCAACTTCGTTCAAGGATATGAGCGATACGACTACCGGGGGCGACGCAAGTCGCCCCCATCTTTTTATCTGCGTTTCACTGGGCAATTGCTTGCCCCACTCGCAGCGCTTTCTTGCCAAGACCTTCCAGCGTCACTGGCTCAAGCAAAAGACATGCATATGAAAGGGGCGCCACTGATGGCGCCCCTTTCTGTTTTCTGACCGGCAAGCAAAACTTATATCACGCGAGAGAACTGCTGCTGGCGAGCCTTGTTGCGCAGGTAGACGTCGAAGCACATGCAGATATTGCGGATCAACAGCTGCCCTGTGGAAGATACCTCGAGCCCCGTATCTGTCATACGCACCAACCCATCGTCGATAAAGGTCTGTAGCAGCTTGAGATCCTCGGCGAAGTACTCTTTGAAATCCAAGCCAAATGTCTGCTCAATGGTGATGAAGTTCAAACGAAAGTCACAGATAAGCCGCTTGATCACTTCACGGCGGATCAGGTCATCCTGATTGAGCGAGCACCCTTTCCATTGTGCATGCCCCAACTCCTCGACCTGAGCGTAATAGGTTTTGAGCTCTTTCTGATTCTGCGAGTAGGCATCGCCGATCATGCTGATGGAGGAGACGCCCAGCCCAAGCAGATCGCAATCCCCCTGGGTGGTATAGCCCTGGAAATTGCGATGCAGCTTGCCTTCGCGTTGTGCCACAGCCAGCTCATCATCCGGCTTGGCAAAGTGATCCATGCCGATGAACTGATAACCGCGGCCGGTAAGGAACGCAATAGTCCCCTGCAACATAGCCAGCTTCTCCTGCGGAGCAGGCATATCCTCTTCCTTCAGCTTGCGCTGCGCAGCAAAGCGACTGGGCAGATGGGCATAGTTGAAGATGGAGAGACGCGCCGGATCCGTCTTGAGCACCTCTTCCAACGTATGGTGGAAGCTCTCTTTGTTTTGATGCGGCAAACCGTAAATCAGGTCGAGATTGGTTGAGCGAAAGCCCAGCTTTCTGGCTCGTTCCAGCATGGCGCGAATGAAGTCGTTATCCTGCTCGCGATTTACGGCAACCTGCACATCCTTGTTAAAGTCCTGCACGCCCAGGCTGATACGGTTAAACCCGACTTCTCGCAACACATCCAGCATGGAAAGTTCGATCTCGCGCGGATCGACTTCAATACTGAATTCGCCCTCATCGGCAAAATGGAAGTGCTCGCGCAGCATGGCCATCAGACGCCGGGTCTGGCTTTCATCGAGATAGGTAGGAGTGCCCCCCCCCCAGTGCAGCTGGGTAACCAGCCGCTGTTTGAATAGCGGAGCCTGCGCCTTGATCTCCCGTTCGAGATAATCGAGGTACTCGTCAGCCTTGTGCTGATGACGGGTAATGACCTTGTTGCAGCCACAGTAGTAACAGAGTTTGTGACAGAAGGGGATGTGAACATAGAGAGAAAGATGACGCTCGGGGTACTGCCCGGCAGCACGAACAAAATCCGGGTAACCGAAGTTCTCGTTGAACTCCAGCGCCGTGGGATAGGAGGTATATCTCGGGCCGCTGTAGTTATATTTTTCGATCAGGGCCTGATCCCACACAATCTGTCCTGCTTGCACGCTCGCTTCCTCTCTTTTTGTTATCAATGGCTTATCGGCTTAACTGAAAATCCTTCAGTTGTGCCACATCCTTGAGGATCTGGGCTTCCAGCTCGGCCTCATAACCGCTGCGCTCGAGATCCATCTTCATCACTTCATTGCGCTTGAGTGCACGCCGCGCCTCATGGGTCGGCATATCCTTCACCTTCTCGTATAACCCGTAGAGACCGGGAAATTCGCTGGCAAAAGGGCGCCCATCCTTGATCTGCAGCGCATCCAGCAGATTGGTCAGCCGAATGGCTCCTTCGGAGTAGTCGCACTGCCCCTCCTGCACCGCATGGGCAATAACCCGCACGCTCTCCAGGATTCGTTCATTGCGAGCTGCAATGGCCTGCCACTGCATCGCCTGCTGGCGCCGGAGTCTGGCCAGCAGCATACCTGCATAAATGGCCAGCCCGGACAAAATCAGGCCGCCCAACAGGGCGGCCAGCATCCATCCACTCATCACTTCTTCTTCGGCTCAGGTTTGGTCTCGGGCTGATAATCGACCTGGGTAAAGCGATCCCACAACTCATCTTCAGAAGCTGGCTGGAACGACTCTTCATAGTCGCTCTCCTCGAAGGCGTCGTCGGTCTCTTCGTCATCGTCGTTGTCGATGATGCCAAGCTCATCCATCAGCTCCTGATAGCGGTCAACCCGCTGGTCAACCCAGGCCTGCTCGGCCGCTTCCAGGGTTTCACCGGCATCGAGGCGATCCAGCAAATCATTGAGACGGTCATCATTCTCGATGGATGCCAGCTCCTGCTCCGGAGTCATCACCAGCTTCTTCTCTTTTACCGCCTTGGACACGGTGGACTTGGTGCCCTTCTCTTCAACAATCAGAGCGACCGGCTTGCGTGAACCGATACGCGGATCCTTGGCCTGTTTGCCGGCTGACTTGCCTTTCTGCTGCTCGACTTGCTGGCGAGAGCCCGCTTTCAAGCCCTTGCGCTTGGCCGCACGTTTCCGCTCACGACCTTCCTGAGCACTGGCTTCTGATTCTTTGCGCTTGCCAGCAGGCTTGCGATTGGGTTGTTTGGCAGACATGAATGGATAACTCCGAAAAATAACTGGATTGAGCCCGACTCCGGGATGATCTCACCCGGCGGGATGCAATTCTGGGGAACAGTGAAACCGGAACATCAGCAGGATCCCGCATCAATCCGGCCCGTCAGGGCCACTGAACACCGCAGGATCGGTATCCTCTGGGCATATTGCTGGTATTTTGACACAGAAAGGCTGATCGGGTTAATGACCCAATAAGAAAAAAGGCAGCCGAAGCTGCCTTGATATGTCTGTGTGAGGATCATCCTGAATGGTAAAACAGCCTGTTTTGTCCCGTCCATGACGACTTGTTGCCACATCATATCTTTATATGGTCATCCTGACCTTCTTGTGGTCGTTCCTGAATGTGCGTGTGCCTGTTTGACCCGTTCCGACCGCATCCTGCCATCGTGCCGGGGAGCCTGCATCCCGCAACTCCATCCCGCTCCGGAGATGGTCACCATCCTGATCTTTCAATCCCTTGCCAGTTCTTGCGAACCCATGGCATCCCGCCATGCCAAACATCCTGTGCTCAAAGCATCCTACTGTGAAACCGCTATCCATTCCGTGGATAAATCCATTGAACTTAATGTATCAGCTCTATAAAGGCGCTCAATCTACCTGAATAGATCCCAATGCTTCAGAAAACCGCAACAAAGCAATAAGCCATTGATAAATATCTTTTATTTTAAATTTTATACAAATCTATGAGCCTTGGCCTGCCGCGGGAATGGAAGATCTCTTACATAACGAGAGGATTAAACCGAGAATGATCTGAAAACCATAAAAACAACGAGGAGCCCAAGCTCCCCGTTTCTCATCCATTGCAGGTAACGCAATCAGCTTAGTGCAGTCCGGCAACATACTTGGACAACATATCGATATCCTGATCAGTCAGCTTCTTGGCTACGTCGCGCATCATGCCATTCGGGTCGTTATCCCGGGTACCGGCACGGAAACCGGTCAGCTGCGCTTTGATATAGGCAGGGTGCTGCCCGGAGAGACTGGGATATTTGGCCTGCTCAACCCCGGAACCTCGCGGCCCGTGGCAAGCAGTACAGGCTGGCAGGCCGCGACTCATGTCGCCACCCATATAAAGCGCCTTGCCTGCAGCAACAACGTCATCAGGAACGGCCACCGGAGTCACTTTCTGGCTGGAGAAGTAAGCCGCCAGGTCATCCATGTCCTGATCCGACAAAGGCAAAGCCATCGGCCCCATAACGGGCGCAACCCGACCAATTTGGCCAGAAGCGGCAGCCTTCAGTTCAACCAACTGCTTTTTGATATATGATGCGTGCTGACCAGCAATTTTGGGGTACATATCAATCAGGCTGTTTCCGTCCGGTCCATGACAAGCCGCACAAACTGCAGCCTTGGCCTGTCCCGCAGCGGCATCGCCTTTGGCTTGTGCCATCCCCGTTACGCCAACCATCAGAGCAAGAGTAATGACTAGGTTCTTCATGGCGTTCCAACTTTTAGTTATTAGGCTTCCAGATCCCATGCCGCTGAAGGCATGTTAAAATAAACGCGTTTAAGCGACGCCATTTTACACCTTTTTACAAAAAAGTAACTCTATAACCCTCTATCTCCATGGGGAATTTACGTTGGATACACAAACTCTCAATTTCAATAAGGTGCATTTTGTGACCAGCGCACCCGACATCCGCCACCTGCCAAATGATGGGGGTGTCGAGATCGCGTTTGCTGGCCGTTCCAACGCCGGTAAGTCATCTGCATTGAACACGTTAACCAAACACAAGAACCTGGCCCGAACCAGTAAAACCCCCGGCCGCACCCAGCTGATCAACCTGTTTGAGCTGGAACCGGGCAAACGTCTGGTCGACCTGCCGGGTTATGGTTATGCCCAGGTTCCACTGGAAATGAAACTCAAGTGGCAAAAGTCACTGGCAGAATACCTGCAGCGTCGTGAGTCATTGAAAGGGCTGGTAATCCTGATGGATATCCGTCATCCGCTCAAAGATACCGACATGAACATGCTGGAGTGGAGCGCTCATCGCGAACTGCCGGTTATGCTGCTGCTGACCAAGGCCGACAAGCTGAGCCCTGGCCCACGCAACAATCAGGTGATCAAGGTGCGCCAGGCCGTAGCCAGTCTGGGTTCCCAGATCCAGGTTGAAGCCTTCTCTTCCCTCAGCAATATCGGGGTAGAAAAACTGGCCCAGACCCTGACCAACTGGTATGTCGCCGGAGCCGATGACTCTCACATCGAAACAGATGAGCAAGAACCCGCCGGGGAGTGATCCACTCCTCGCTAGTCTCGCAATTGGCGGAGTCCCCCTCCGCTGATTGAAAGACTTTCAGATCCCTACAGTCCTCACAACCCAGCCCACACACCCGATATCACTCTTGGCAAGAGCGAGTTAGTGGTTGAAATTCATATAGATAGACAATTAATTCTCGAAAATAATTAACTTTTCATATTTCTGATATCGTTTTCATATCTGCCCCCACATCAGGGATGAAAATCACCAAAAACGACAAAAAATGAAATTTAATTACATCGCAAGCAGAGAAGGGATAAAAATGAGGCCGGACGACAGTTCTGCCATCCAGCCTTAAACAATAAGTTCAAAAATTGGGAAGAAGCTGAATCTCGAGCACCAGACGACCGGTGTACCTCAAGAATCGACCCCATTTTAGCAAACGCATCGACAAATTAAAGCTTTTACTCTAAATGCTGCACATAAAAAAACACCCCGACGAGAAACTCATCGGGGCCGCTATTCAGCCACATTCAATTACGTGAAATAAAAGGTCTGAAAGATAGAACATCTTACCTCTGTACCCTACGCAGACAACTGTACAGCAAAGCAGCAAAAAGTGAAAGTAATTTATGTAATTTAGTTTCACGAATTTTTGCTTTATAAAAAACACTTTTATTTCAAATAGATAAAAAAATCCCCAGTACGAATACCGGGGAGTTATAAAGGTGACTAGCTAGCACTTCCTCAACTATCAAGTTAGTCAGCAGAAAATCGATGAAGTTCCGCTGCAAAGGAAAAAAACTTTGAAAATCTACAGATAGATGGCGCCATCTTCAGCAAATGATTGTTCTTCAATGAGTTTTTCCGCAAAATCCTCAATATCAAAACGCACGCTTTCGAACGCTCGCAGGATGTCATCCTCTCGGCTCAGAGCCAGACCAGTCATCTTCTCCAACCGACGCAGGCTAATATAACAGTTGATCAGAGCCCCCATCTGCTGGGCAGGAAAATGCACCCGCATCTCCTGGGCCTGCCACTCCATCAGATCAGGAAACAGAATACCCTGGTTCATATCACCCCCAAGTTACGCTTCAACTCTCTCAATACCTGTTTAGTACCGGGACGGATTCCACGCCACACGGTAAACGCCTCGGCAGCCTGTTCGACCAGCATGCCGAGCCCATCCATGGTTTGACGGGCGCCATGTTGCTTGGCCCAACCAATGAAGGGGGTATCCGTTGCACCATACATCATGTCGTAGATGGCAATATCGGCGTGGATAAGACCGGGAGCCAGTGGCGGCAGCTCACCCTGCAGACTGGCCGATGTGGAGTTGATAACAAGATCGAAATGACCGGCCAGCTGTTCATACGTCAGGGCGCTGACACTACCCAGGTCGCGGAATTCGGCAGCCAGTTGTTCTGCCCGGGCGTGGGTACGGTTGACGATCACCACCTCGGCCGGATGTTCGGCCAGCAGTGGAGCCAGAGCACCTCGAGCGGCGCCTCCTGCCCCCAGCAGCAGGATCCGGCTGCCGGTCAATGTCACACCATGTGCCTTGAGATCCGCCACCAGCCCGGCACCATCGGTGTTATCGCCAAGCAGCACACCGTCATCGGTCAGTTTGATGGTATTGACTGCCCCCGCCCGTTTTGCCCTTGGGCTCAGCCGATCAACCAGCGCGAATGCCTGCTCCTTGAACGGCACGGTGACATTGCAACCCTTGCCGCCCCGATCAAAGAAGTCCCGCAGAGTGTTGGCAAATTCATCCACCGCAGGTTCGGCCAACCCGTACTCCAGCTCTTGCTGGGTCTGTCTGGCAAACAGGGTGTGAATGAACGGGGATTTACTGTGGCGCACCGGGTGGCCAAAAACCAGATAACGATCCATCAAACAGTTCCTTTATAGGGCAATCTCCCGATTTAACGGTTTTTCCCCTGCAGGAACAAGTCGAATATCGGCTAACAAAAAGGGGCCGTTATGGCCCCTTCGTTCACAACCACTCGCGTGGCTTGAGGTAATCAGTGTAGAGCAAGGCTTCCGGACTGCCTGCGGTCGGTTGCCAGTCATACTCCCAACGAGCCAGAGGCGGCATCGACATCAGGATCGACTCGGTACGGCCACCGGTTTGCAACCCGAACAGGGTGCCCCGATCGAACACCAGATTGAACTCCACATAACGTCCGCGACGATAGAGCTGGAACTCCCGCTCCCGCTCGCCATAGGCAAGACCTTTGCGCCTCTCGATAATCGGCAGATAGGCCGCAAGGTAACCGTTACCCACCGCCTGCATAAAGGCGAAGCACTCGGCAAAGGGCCAGCGATTCAGGTCGTCGAAGAAGAGGCCACCGACGCCGCGTGTCTCGTCCCGATGTTTGAGGAAGAAGTAGCGATCGCACCAGGATTTGAATTCCGGATAGATATCTGCGCCAAACGGCTGACAGAGGTCGTGAGAAACCTGATGCCAGTGGCGAACATCCTCTTCAAACGGATAGAAAGGAGTCAGGTCAAAACCACCGCCAAACCACCAGATGGGCTCTTCGCCCTCTTTCTCGGCAATGAAGAAACGGACGTTGGCGTGGCTGGTCGGCACATAGGGGTTGTGCGGATGGATCACCAGAGAGACCCCCATCGCCTCGAACTTGCGACCGGCCAGTTCGGGTCGATGAGCGGTGGCAGAAGCCGGCATGGCATCCCCATACACATGGGAGAAGTTGACCCCACCCTGCTCGATCACTGCACCATGGCGCAGCACGCGGGTACGCCCACCACCACGGCCTTCACGACTCCAGGCATCTTCCACAAAGTGTCCGCGGCCATCGGCCTGCTCCAGGCCACGGCAGATCTCGTCCTGCAACTGCAGCAGAAAGGCCTTGACCCGGGCCACATCCGGTTTGCTCATCTTGTCTCCAGCTCAGGCGGGATCTACAGAGTCCCGCTCATTTTTTATAGTGATATTACAGGCAGGCTAGCCCGCCGGCATGGCCGCAAAGCGGTCCGCCATTCAGGAAGGGCGGATAATTGCGCCGCTTCTGGCATCCTTGATTTCGGAGGGGTTGGCTTGTCCACCCACCTCACCCGGCAGGATATAGGCCAGCTTGCTTGCCAGCAGTTCGCCGATATCGGCCACGCGGCGAGCCGGCTCTTCGCCAGTCAGGTTGGCGCTGGTAGAGACCAGCGGCTTGCCAAAGGCCCGACACAGCCCTTGTACCTGCGGATGCGCCGTGACCCGCACTGCCAACGTATCGAACTGACCGGTCAGCCATGAGGGCGTGTCGGGCTTGGCAGGCATGATCCAGGTAAAAGGGCCTGGCCAGCTGGCCTCAACCCGAGCCAGCTGCTCTGCGGTGAGTTGACTCAGGTCGATATAATCAAGCAGTTGCCCCAGTTCGGCCGCAATCAGGATCAAGCCCTTCTCCACCGGGCGCTGCTTGATATCGAGCAGACGCTGCACGGCCAGTTCAGAATCCGGATCACAGCCCAGACCGAAGACAGCCTCGGTTGCATAGGCGATCACTCCTTCGCTCTTGAGCGCGGCAACCGCTTGTTCAAATTCGTTTTGCATCAGAAAAAATGCGGCAGTCCAGCTGCCGCCTCATCATTGGGTTGCTATCAACACAATGGCCACCGTTGCAAACCCGGCATCCCGGAGGGGAAGGTCGTGCAACTGGCGGCCACCTAGAAACTTACTTGAGCTGCGCCTGCAGGGCAGCATCTTTCGCCATCACCTCTTCGGCGCTCTTCTGGCGTTCGGCACGCACTCTTGCGGCCAGCTCGTCGTCAGCGACAGCCAGCAGCTGAGCTGCCAGATAACCGGCATTCTTGGCTCCCGCCTTGCCGATGGCAACCGTCGCTACCGGTACGCCGCCCGGCATCTGCACGGTAGAGAGCAGCGCATCCAGCCCTTTCAGCGGGCCACCATCGATGGGCACCCCGATCACGGGACGCGTGGTGATACCTGCAACTGCCCCTGCCAGATGGGCAGCCAGACCGGCAGCACAGATAAATACCTTACAGCCACGGGCCTCGGCATCGGTCACATACTGGTGGGTCGCAGCCGGAGTCCGGTGGGCTGAAGTCACTTTGACTTCCACTGTGATATCAAACGACTTGAGCACTTCAAGGGTGGCTTGCATCACGGGGAAATCAGAGTCAGAGCCCATCAGTACGGCAACAAAGGGTTTCTTCATGGTGGGAATTTCCTTACTCCAAGTGGGGGGTTGAAGTTCGCCGAAAACGTTTTAGTTCCGTTATGGCGGCGCGATTATACCCGCTCACTTTGATGGCCGCATTTCTTTTGCGGACAGACCCAGCGCAGCGTTCCCCGCACCTTTTTCTCCACCATGATGCCCCAGCCACACTGCGGGCAAGGCATGGGAACCGGCTTGTCATTAACCACATATTTGCAGTGTGGATAGCCGTCGCAGGAGTAAAACTGCTTGCCGTAGCGGGAGGTGCGGCTCACCAGGTGGCCCTTGCCACACTCCGGGCAGAGGATCTGGGTATCGTCGCTCTCCTGCAGGGATTCGATATGCTGGCAGGCCGGATAGTGAGTACAGCCGACAAACAGACCATAGCGCCCCTTCTTGATCGCCAGCGGCTGACCGCATTCGGGACAGGCAGAGCCATCGAGCACCTTCTCGATATCGCGGCCGGATGGCGTCAGAGAACGAATATAGTCACAGGCGGGGTAGGCAGAACAACCGAGAAAGGGGCCATGTTTGCCCTGACGGATCACCAGCTCGGCCCCGCACTGCGGGCACGGCTCGCGCTCGAAGGCATGTTCGTGGGCTGAAAAGAGGTGATGATCGATTTTTGACATGGGCCGCGCCTTGAAATCCAGATGGTCTGAATTCTACCAGCGCGGCACCGGACTGTCAGTGAATGACGCCGTCTGACTCGTCAAACACCAGCTCTTCCATCTGCTGGTAGGCATTTTCACTGCCCGGCACATTGAATAGCACCATCATGACGACCCACTTGAGGTCATCCAGCTCGATGTCCGGCTTATCCAGCTCGAGCAGGCGCTCGATGCAGATCTCGCGGGTCTCGGCGTTAAGTACCTGAGCCTGCTCCAGAAACAGCAGGAAACCGCGGCACTCGGTGCTGAGACGAGCCAGCTCTTGCGGAGCATAGATACGAATGGAGCCTTGCGCGCTGGCGGCTACATAGACCTCACGCTCGCTGTCATGCAGATTGGCCAGCCGCTCCAGCCAGGTCAGCGCCTTGTCGATCTCTTCCTTGTCAAAGCCGGCACGGCTCAGCTCGTCGGTGAGTTCATTCTGCTCGACCATCACATCTGCATCGCTGTGGATGTAGGTCTCGAAAAGGTACATCAATACATCAAACATGATTCACCCTCCTCGCTCTGACGTATCCACCGGCGACCGCCGTGACTGCTCCGGCCAGCTCCAGCTCTACCAACCTGCCTAATACCACTTCGACAGGAAGCTGGGCCCGCTCGGCGACGGTATCCACACTTGTGGTCTCGTAATCTACGTTATCCAACAAATCTGCATAAGGCAATTCGCTATTATGCGATTGCTCAGATGATACGACCGGTTCCGGCAACCGCACTGCCCATTCGGGCAGCTCTTCCACTATATCGGCCGCACTCAACACAAGTTTGGCCCCCTGCTGAATTAATTTATTGCACCCGGTTGCCTGCCCGTTTTGCGGCGCTCCGGGCACCGCAAATACCTCGCGGCCCTGCTCAAGCGCATAGCGCGCCGTAATGAGTGAACCACTCTGCTCGGTAGCCTCAACCACCAGAGTGCCAAGGGATAAACCACTGATGATACGGTTGCGGCGGGGAAAATGTTCAGCCAGCGGCCCTTTGTCCGGCGCCAGCTCGGAAATCAATACGCCGCCCCGCTCGAGTATTGCAGCAGCCAGCGCTTGATGACGTTTGGGATAGAGCTGATCCAGCCCTGACCCCAGCACAGCCAGGGTCATGCCTCCGGCGGCCAGGGCCTGCTGATGGCAGACACCATCGATGCCAAGCGCAAGACCCGAGGTAATTGCCAAGCCACAGCCAACCAGCTCGCAACAAAGACGGGCTGCATTATCCTTGCCGGCATAGGTTGGATGGCGGGTTCCCACCATTGCCAGCTGTGGAAGAGACAAAGCAGAAAGCTCGCCACGGCAGTAGAGCAGCAAGGGGGCGGCGGGGATCTCCCTGAGCAAGGGAGGGTAAGCGGGATGATCCTGCGGAAGTAGTGCATTGCCGGGCTGGGTCGCCCACATCAGGCTCTGCTCGACAACAGGTGATGGCCAGCGCAATTGGCGGATCTGTTCTGACGACAATCCCATCTGGTGCAACTGCGTTTCGTCACACTGAAACAGTTGCTGAATATCGCCGCCAACCCGCTCCAGCAGACGGGATGCCGTCACCGGGCCAATCCCGGTGACTGCATCCAGCGCGAGCCAAAGTGCAAGGCGATCGTCAGGATAGTGCACGGTCAGAAGTGAGTTACCTGATAACCAGTACTCACCATGTCCTTGCTCTGCATGATGAGGCCGTAACTCAGCTTGTCATACACTTTGAACAGCATGACCCGGGCAATCGCTTCGGAAGGCAGTGGCGCCTTTTTGTTGCTGCTGTAAAACACCTTGTTGTAGACCGACGAGAGCTCTTTGTACTGGACGGTACCATTCTTGGTGACCAGCGCAGCACCGGGACGGCGGATGTCGAGCACATCGCCCGCCGACAGCAGATCCCGACTCCCCTTGTTGATGAGCACCACATCGAACTTGCCGCCGCCTCGAGCCTTGCTGGGCAGGTCGACGATATAGCCCGGCTGGATGGCAGGTGCCGCCTTGGGCATGAATACGGCAGGCATGCTCTCCTGCTCGGGTAGCGGCATCACCTTGTCACCCTGCAACACCTCCCTCTGGTTGTGGGTCAGAGTCACTTCGGTGCGATCACCATCCAGGCGCGCCACCGCTCGAACGATACCGGTGAGCACGGCCTCTTGCCCAAGCAGCTCGCCCGTATCGCGATCCTTGTAGATTGCACCGGGATGGTACACGCCATACACCTGGCCCGGGGTCAAAGCCCCCTGGACATAGAGGGTGTCCCCCTCCAGCATGCCGATATGTTTTTCATCCGACCCCAGCAGATAAGGCAGTTTCTTCCCCTGCTGAGCGTTGGCAAGAATATGGTCGGTCTGCAAAAACGGGCCAATCTCGCTGATAGGAAGGGTGGGAATGGGATTGGCTTTGCTCTCATAGCGGTTTTTCGGGCTCAGGCGGATGACCTGCTTGCCCCCTTGCATCGCCTTGCCAAGGCGGGGTTCGCCATTGACCCAGCTCAGTTGCAGCACGTCACCCGGGTAGATCCAGTGGGGATTGGCAATCTGCGGATTGATATTCCAGAGACGGGGCCAGAGCCAGGGCTCGGAGAGATACTTGCCGGAGATGTCCCACAATGTGTCGCCTTTTTGCACGACATAGCTCTCGGGATAGCCGGCTTTAAGCTTCAGCTGGCCGGCCAGCAGAGTCGGGCTCGCGGCAACCAGCAGACAGGCCAGGATGGTTCGCTTCAGATACATAACACTCCCTGTTACTTCTGCGCGCAAAGTGTTGCTGTTTTTTGTCGGCGTAAATGACTAGAATTACGCCAATATTGACTGCATTTATACGAAACTAAAGAAAAAACTATGGCCATTCTAGATGTATTGCGTTTTCCCGATGAGCGCTTGCGCACCGTCGCAGCCCCTGTCGAGACCTTTACACCCGAGTTACAGCAAATTGTAGATGATATGTTCGAAACCATGTACGCAGAGGAAGGCATCGGCCTGGCTGCAACACAGGTGGACATTCATCAGCGCATCATAGTGATCGATGTCTCTGAAAACCGTGAAGACCCTCTGGTATTGATCAATCCGGAAGTCATCTCCCAGTGCGGCAGCACCGGCATCGAGGAGGGTTGCCTCTCCGTGCCCGGCAGCCGAGCTCTGGTGCCGCGCGCCGAACAGATCAAGATCCGCGCGCTGGATCGCCACGGCAAGCCGTTTGAACTGGAAACGGACGACCTGCTCGCCATCTGCATCCAGCACGAGATGGACCACCTGATGGGCAAGCTGTTTGTGGATTACCTGTCCCCGCTCAAGCGCCAGCGCATTCGCCAGAAGCTGGAGAAGATGGCCCGTGAAGATCGCAAAGCCCTCTGAGGATCTGCCCCGTTGAATAAGTTGAAACTGATTTTTGCCGGTACTCCCGACTTCGCCGCCCGTCACCTGGCGGCGTTGTTGTCTTCCGACCACGAGGTCGTCGCCGTTTATACCCAGCCGGACAAGCCCGCCGGTCGCGGCCAGAAGCTCACCGCCAGCCCGGTCAAAGAGCTGGCGCTGGCCCATTATCTGCCAGTTTATCAACCGGCTAGCCTGCGCAAGGAAGAGGCGCAAGCCGAGCTGGCAGCCCTTGGCGCCGATCTAATGGTCGTCGTGGCCTATGGCCTGATCCTGCCCAAAGCGGTGCTCGATACCCCGCGTCTGGGTTGCATCAACGTCCATGGCTCCCTGCTGCCACGCTGGCGCGGTGCCGCACCGATCCAGCGCTCCATCTGGGCGGGCGATGCCGAAACCGGCGTCACCATCATGCAGATGGATGTGGGGCTGGATACCGGCGCCATGATCCGCAAAGTGACCTGCCCAATCGCCGCCGACGAGACCTCCGCCAGCCTCTATGACAAACTGGCCGAGCTGGGCCCGCAGGCACTGGTCGACACCATCGACGCCATGGCCGCCGGCGACACCGCGGCCGAAGTGCAGGATGATGCGCTGGCCAACTACGCCGAGAAGCTCTCCAAGGAAGAGGCCCGCATCGACTGGTCGATGGACGCCGTCGCCATCGAGCGCTGCATCCGCGCCTTCAATCCCTGGCCCATCAGCTGGTTCGAAGTGGCTGGCCAGACCGTCAAGGTATGGCAAGCCGCCGTCATCGACAGCGACCATGGCCAGCGCGCCGGAACCCTGCTCAAGGCTGACAAGCAGGGGATCGATATCGCCACCGGCAAAGGGGTACTGCGCCTGCTGACCCTGCAGCCGCCCGGCAAGAAGGCGATGTCCGTGACGGACCTGCTCAACTCTCGCCGCGACTGGTTTGAACCCGGCACGCAATTGAATTGAACTGGATTGAATTGACACAAGCGGGGCTCAGGCCCCGACTTGCGCATCTAAGGTAACACTATGAAAACACGCGCACAGGCTGCTCTCGTTATTCAACAGGTGCTGGATCAGGGCCAGTCCCTCTCCGCCGTTCTGCCTGCTGCCCAGGAGAAGGTTGCGCCCCGCGATCGCGCCCTCCTGCAAGAACTCTGCTACGGTACCCTGCGCTGGCTGCCCCGCCTCGATGCAGCGGTCGGCGAGATGATGGACAAGCCGCTCAAGAACAAGAGCCGCATCTTCCACTACCTCATTCTGGTCGGCCTCTACCAGCTCATCTACACCCGCATTCCGGCTCACGCCGCGGTGGCCGAGACCGTCAACGCAGTCAAACTGCTCAAGGGCACCTCCCTGCGTGGCCTCATCAACGGCGTGCTGCGCAACTTCCAGCGCAGCGCCGAAGTGATTCTGCTGCGTATCGACCGCGTGCCGAGCGTGCGCCTCGGTCACCCCGAGTGGCTCACCAAGCGCCTGCGTCAGGCTTATCCCGACGAGTGGGAGTTCATCATGGAGGCGAACAACCAGCGCCCCCCCATGTGGATCCGCAACAACAGCCAGCGCCAGAGCCGCGAGCAGATGCTGGCCCGCATGGCCGAAGCCGGCATCAATGCGGTGGCCGGTGAAGAGGGCGAGGATTGCATCCTGCTGGAGCGTCCCTGCGATGTGACCAAGCTGCCCGGCTTCGAAGTCGGTGACTGCTCGGTACAGGATGGTGCAGCACAACAGGCTGCCGCCCTGCTCGACCCGCAACCGGGTGAGTGGGTGCTGGATGCCTGCGCCGCCCCCGGCGGCAAGACCGCCCACCTGCTGGAGCGTCAACCCAAGCTGGCCGGCGTGGTCGCCGTCGATGCCGACGAGAACCGCCTCAAGCGGGTGCAGGAGAACCTGGATCGCATCGGCCTGACCGCCAAAGTGATCCATGGCGATGCCGCGGCGCCGGAACAGTGGTGGCCGGAGGGCCAGTTCGACCGCATCCTGCTGGATGCCCCCTGCTCCGCCACCGGCGTTATCCGTCGCCACCCCGACATCAAATGGTTGCGCCGCGATCAGGACATCCGTGAGCTGGCCGAGCTGCAACGCCGCATTCTGAACGCCCTCTGGGGCAAGCTGAAGAGCGGCGGCACCCTGCTTTACGCCACCTGCTCCGTCCTGCCGGAAGAGAACCGCGAACAGATCCGCGCCTTCCTTGCCGCGACCAAAGATGCCAAATTGGTACCGTTGCACGAACAGGACACCCCGGATTGCCCGGGTCGCCAGTTCCTGCCGGGTGAAGCCGAGATGGATGGCTTCTACTACGCCAAGCTGGTCAAGCTGTGACGCTGACATGCTTCTTCCGGGGCAATCGCCATGCTGGCGGAATGCCCCTTTACTGCCTCAACGTGAGTAGACGTTCCCTATGAAAATCATCATTTTGGGAGCCGGCCAGGTCGGCGGCACTCTGGCCGAGAACCTGGCCGGAGAGAACAACGACATCACCATCGTCGATACCGACAGTGAGCGCCTGCGCGAACTGCAGGACAAGTTTGACCTGCGGGTGGTCAACGGCCATGGCGCTCACCCCAAGGTGCTGCGCGAAGCGGGCGCCCAGGATGCCGACATGCTGGTCGCCGTCACCAACAGTGACGAGACCAACATGATCGCCTGTCAGGTCGCCTACTCCCTGTTCAACACCCCGAACAAGGTGGCGCGGATCCGTTCGCCCGCCTATCTGACCGAGCGGGATCGCCTGTTCCTGCCGGAATCGGTGCCGGTGGATCACCTGATCGCACCGGAGCAGCTGGTGACCGACTATGTACGTCGCCTGATCGAGTATCCGGGTGCCCTGCAAGTGGTTGATTTCGCAGGTGGCCGCGTCGGTCTGGTGGCGGTCAAGGCCTACTACGGCGGCCCGCTGGTTGGCAATGCGCTCTCCACCCTGCGCGAGCACATGCCCAACATCGAGACCCGGGTAGCGGCCATCTTCCGTCAGGGCCGCCCGATCCGTCCGCAAGGCACCACCATCATCGAAGCGGATGACGAGGTGTTCTTCGTTGCCGCGGCAGGCCATATCCGCGCCGTGATGTCGGAGCTGCAGCGCCTCGAGAGCCCCTACCGTCGCATCATGATCGTCGGTGGTGGCAACATCGGTGCAGGTCTCGCCCGCCAGCTGGAGAAGCGCTACAGCGTCAAGCTTATCGAGCGCAACCAGAAGCGGGCGGAGCAGCTCTCCGAACTGCTGGAGAACACCATCGTCTTCTGCGGCGATGCGGCGGATCAGGAGCTGCTGGCCGAGGAGCACATCGACCAGATCGATGTCTTCATCGCCGTCACCAACGAGGATGAGGCCAACATCATGTCGGCGCTGCTTGCCAAGAAGATGGGGGCCAAGAAAACCATGGTGCTGATCCAGCGCGGCGCCTACGTCGACCTGGTGCAGGGCGGTTCCATCGATATCGCCATCTCGCCGCAGCAGGCCACCATCTCGGCCCTGCTGACCCACGTGCGCCGGGCCGATATCGCCAACGTCTACAGTCTGCGCCGCGGCGCTGCCGAGGCGATTGAGGCGATTGCCCACGGCGACGAGAACACCTCCAAGGTGGTCGGCAAGACGGTAGGCGAGCTCAAGCTGCCGCCGGGCACCACCATAGGTGCCGTAGTGCGCGGGGATGAGGTGCTGATCGCTCACGACCGCACCAGGATCCAGCAGGATGACCACGTGGTCATGTTCCTGGTGGACAAGAAGTACATCCCGGAAGTGGAACGGCTGTTCCAGCCCAGCCCCTTCTTCCTGTAACGGGCCCATGGCCACTCACTGTCACGCCAGACCCGGCTCAGCCCCACCAGGGGGATGCTCCGGGTCTTTTTTCAATCACCGACCAGGTTATCGAACATGATCAAGCTGCGTCCCATCATCTTTACTCTCGGGCTGGTGCTCTCCAAGCTGGCGCTCTTCATGTGGCTGCCGACCCTGCTGGCTCTGCTGACCGGCTCCGAGGGGTTCGTCGAGTTTCTCAAATCGGTGCTCATCACCCACGGCGCCGCCCTGCTCTGCCTCCATTACGGGCGCAAGGCGGAGTTTCATCTGGGGGTGCGGGAGATGTTCCTGCTCACCACCTCGGTCTGGGTGGTGGCCTGTATCTTCGGGGCGCTGCCCTTTGTCTTCATCACCCACATCAACTTTACCGACGCCTACTTCGAGACCATGTCGGGGGTGACCACCACCGGCTCTACCGTGCTCTCCGGCCTCGACAACATGGCCCACAGCATCCTGCTGTGGCGTTCCATCCTGCAGTGGCTGGGCGGGGTCGGCTTTATCGTAATGGCGGTAGCTGTGCTGCCCTACCTCAACGTCGGCGGCATGAAGCTGTTCCAGACCGAGAGCTCGGACTGGTCGGATAAAAGTGCGCCACGGGCCAAGACGGTGGCCAACAACATAGTGCTGGTCTATCTGGTGCTCTCCATGCTCTGCATGATGGCCTACTGGGCCAGCGGCATGACGCTGTTCGAGGCGATCAACCACTCGATGACCACCCTCAGTACCGGCGGCTACTCCACCTCCGATCAATCCATGTCCCACTTCTCCAACTCGGCACACTGGATTGGCACCCTGTTCATGTTCCTTGGTGGCCTGCCCTTCCTGCTTTACGTGCAGAGCCTCAACCACCGGGATTACAGCCTGTTCAAGGATGCCCAGGTGCGCGGCTTCTTCTGGCTGGTGGTCTGGGTCACCGCCATCATGACCTTCTACCTGTGGGAGCGGAACCTGTTCGACTTCTGGGATGCCCTGCGCATCAGCTGCTTCAACATCGTTTCGGTGCTTACCACCACGGGCTTTGGCCTCGGTGACTTCGGTACCTGGGGGCCGCTGGCCAGCATCACCTTCATCGTGCTGCTGGCGCTTGGCGCCTGCTCGGGCTCGACTGCGGGCGGCCTCAAGATCTTCCGGGTACAGGTGGCCTTTGCCCTGTTCAAGAAGCAGATGCGCCAGCTGATGCACCCCTCCGGCGTATTTCCCCAGAAGTACAACGGCCGGACGGTCAACGACGCCATCATCCGCTCGATGATCTCCTTCGTGCTGGCCTACTTCGCCATCATTCTGGTGATCGCGGCGCTGCTGGCCGCCATCGGGCTCGACCCCCTCACCTCCATCTCCAGTTCCATCACTGCGGTTGCCAACGTGGGGCCGGGGATGGGGCCGGTGGTCGGCCCCAGCACCAACTTTGCCAGCCTGCCCGACTCGGCCAAGTGGCTGCTGTCGTTCGGCATGCTGCTGGGACGGCTGGAGATCCTGACGGTCGCAGTACTCTTCTTCCCCTCGTTCTGGCGCCAGTAACGCGCAAGTAGCGACGCCCTCCACCGGTTGATAACACGCGGTGGAGGGCGTCGTTTTTTATGCCCCTGATCGGGCACCGCCCTGTAACGGCTTGGCATGAGCCACAGAGTGCTTCAGGCAGCCCACTTTGCTCACATAAGGTAAAGCTGGGTCATTAAGACAAAATCCATAAATTAAATTTATAGCGATTGCTTTGGCTCACCCATAAGAGCCCGCCCCTGCCAACAGGCCCGGTAAGACCATCTTCCGATCTGCAGAGCCCAGCCTCCAGAACACGCCCTCTGCATCGAGCCATAGCAAGCCAAACGCCCATTGAAAGCCTGTCACGCCCGGCAGCAGCGCTTATCCACAAGGCAAGGTGCAACCGTTCAGCCCAGCCCAACGCAGATAAAAAAAGGCCCAAACCTGAGGTTTGGGCCTTTCTATCAGCGAATCGTCAGCAACCGCGAGGGCTACCGAGACTCAGCACATGGGATTAACCACGGCCAGAGCGCTTGCGATCCAGCTCGGTCAGCAGCTTCTTACGGATACGGATGCTCTTCGGAGTCACTTCTACCAGTTCATCGTTGTCGATGAACTCGAGAGCCTGTTCCAGAGTCATGCGGATCGGCGGGGTCAGCACCTGAGCTTCGTCGGTACCGGAGGCACGCATGTTGGTCAGCTGCTTGCCTTTCAGGCAGTTAACAGTCAGGTCGTTGGAACGGGAGTGGATACCGATCACCTGGCCTTCGTACACTTCGGTCGCGTGACCGATGAACAGACGACCGCGGTCTTGCAGACCGAACAGGGCGTAAGTCAGTGCCTTACCGGTAGCGTTGGAGATCAGCACGCCGTTCTGACGCTCACCGATGCTACCACCCTTGTGCGGACCGTAGTGGTCGAAGGTGTGGTACAGCAGACCGGTACCGGAAGTCATGGTCATGAACTCGGTCTGGAAGCCGATCAGGCCACGGCTCGGGATCATGAAGTCCAGACGGACACGACCCTTGCCATCCGGGGTCATGTTGGTCATTTCGCCCTTACGCAGACCCAGCTGCTCCATCACGGAACCCTGGTGCGCTTCTTCCACGTCCACAGTTACGGTTTCGAACGGTTCTTGCAGTTCGCCGTCAACGGTACGCAGGATTACTTCCGGACGGGATACCGCCAGCTCGTAACCTTCGCGACGCATGTTTTCGATCAGGATGGAGAGGTGCAGTTCACCACGACCGGATACGCGGAACTTGTCCGGATCGTCGGTCTCTTCCACGCGCAGGGCCACGTTGTGGACCAGCTCCTGGTTCAGACGCTCCAGAATGTTGCGGGAGGTCACGAACTTGCCCTCTTTACCGGCGAACGGTGAGGTGTTGACCTGGAAGGTCATGTTCACGGTCGGCTCGTCAACGGAGAGCGGCGGCAGCGCTTCAACAGCACCGTTGTCGCAGATGGTGTCGGAGATCTTCAGCTCGCCCAGACCGGTGATGGCGATGATGTCGCCAGCTTGCGCATCGGCAACTTCGGTACGGGACAGGCCCAGATAGCCCAGCACCTGACCGACTTTACCGTTGCGGGTCTTGCCGTCGGCACCAACGATGGTGACCTGCTGGTTGGTCTTGACGCGACCACGAGTGATACGGCCGATACCGATAACGCCCACATAGGAGTTGTAGTCCAGCTGGGAGATCTGCATCTGGAACGCGCCTTCGGTGTCAGCTTTCGGGGCTTCCACGTTGTCGACGATGGCCTGGAACAGCGGCTCCATGTTCTCGGACTCGACGTCCTGATCCATGGTGGCCCAACCGTTCAGTGCAGAGGCGTAAACCACTTTGAAGTCCAGCTGTTCGTCAGTCGCGCCCAGGTTGTCGAACAGGTCAAATACCTGATCCATTACCCAGTCAGGACGAGCACCCGGACGGTCAACCTTGTTGATGACCACGATCGGCTTCAGACCCTGAGCGAACGCTTTCTGGGTCACGAAACGGGTTTGCGGCATCGGGCCGTCAACGGCGTCAACCAGCAGCAGCACGGAGTCAACCATGGACAGTACGCGCTCAACTTCACCACCGAAGTCGGCGTGACCCGGGGTATCAACGATGTTGATGCGGTAGTCATTCCAGCGGATCGCAGTGTTCTTGGCGAGAATGGTGATGCCACGTTCCCGTTCCAGATCATTGGAGTCCATGATCCGTTCCTGGCCTTCCGTGGAGCGGTCCAGGGTACCGGACTGCTGCAGCAGTTTGTCCACCAGCGTCGTTTTGCCGTGGTCAACGTGCGCAATAATCGCAATATTGCGTAAATTCTCTAACATTCTCGCCTCAATCACCGGGTAAAATTGGGCGCTAATTGTACTCTTGCCTTTGTGATCTGCCTAGCAGAATTGCAGTACATTCGCGCATGACAACGGATCTGGATCATAGACCTCGTCTGTAAAGCCTGCTTATATGGGGTGCGACCGCATCTTGCGCACTATTTCAGTGCACCAAAACGATCCGCGGTCGCACTATTTTGATGCAACACCAGTCGAGATTGCCTGCTTTTGGGGAACCACCGAGACGGGATTGCCCTGAAATCAGGCTGTCACAAACTTGGCACGATACTGGCTTATGTGAATACGACGACGCATTCACCCAGAGAGTTTTAACACCGGAGGTTATTTAGCATGTCAGTCCAGAACGTTTTGGCCCTGATCCAGGAACACGAAGTCAAGTTTGTTGATCTGCGCTTTACCGACACCAAGGGCAAAGAGCAGCACGTATCCATCCCTGCCCATCAGGTTGATGAAGATTTCTTCGAAGACGGCAAGATGTTCGACGGCTCCTCCATCGGTGGCTGGAAAGGCATCAACGAATCCGACATGGTACTGATGCCGGATGCCGCCTCAGCCAAGCTGGATCCCTTCACCGAAGAGACCACTCTGAACATCGTGTGTGACGTGCTGGAGCCTGCCACCATGCAGGGCTACGACCGCGACCCGCGCTCCATCGCCAAGCGCGCCGAAGATTTCCTGAAGTCCAGCGGTATCGCTGACACCGTGCTGTTCGGGCCGGAGCCGGAATTCTTCATGTTCGACAACATCACCTTCTCCAACACCATGGGCCACAGCTTCGTGAAGATCGAATCCGAAGAAGCTGCATGGAACTCCGGTACTGCCTATGAGCATGGCAACAAGGGACACCGTCCGTTCGTGAAAGGCGGTTACTTCCCGGTTGCGCCGGTTGACTCCTCCCAGGACATCCGTGCCGCCATGTGTCTGGTGCTGGAAGAGATGGGCCAGGTTGTTGAAGCTCACCACCACGAAGTGGCGACTGCCGGTCAGAACGAGATCGCGACCCGCTTCAATACTCTGACCCTGAAAGCGGACGAAGTGCAGGTGCTGAAGTACGTGATCCACAACGTGGCCCACGCCTACAACAAGACCGTCACCTTCATGCCGAAACCCATGTTCGGAGACAACGGCTCCGGCATGCACTGCCACCAGTCTCTGGCCAAGAACGGCGTCAACCTGTTCGCCGGCGACCTGTATGGCGGTCTGTCCGAGATGGCGCTGCACTATATCGGCGGTATCATCAAGCACGCCAAGGCCATCAACGCCTTCGCCAACCCGACCACCAACTCCTACAAGCGTCTGGTTCCGGGTTATGAAGCACCGGTCATGCTGGCCTACTCTGCCCGCAACCGCTCTGCCTCCATCCGTATCCCGGTGGTACCGAGCCCGAAAGCCCGTCGTATCGAAGTGCGCTTCCCGGATCCGGCAGCCAACCCGTACCTGGCCTTCGCGGCCCAGCTGATGGCCGGTCTGGACGGTATCATCAACAAGATCCATCCGGGCGATGCCATGGACAAGAACCTGTACGACCTGCCGCCGGAAGAGGCTGCAGAAGTACCGACCGTTGCCGGCTCTCTGGACGAAGCACTGGCAGCTCTGGATGCTGACCGCGAGTTCCTGACCCGTGGCGGCGTGTTCAGCGATGACTTCATCAACTCCTACCTGGAACTGAAACAGCAGGATGTTGACCGTGTGCGCATGACCCCGCACCCGCTGGAGTTCGAGCTGTACTACTCCGTCTAAGCCGGAAACAGCTGTCCGGTTAATCGGACCAGCTTGCCCAATCGTGACAAAACCCGCCATCTGGCGGGTTTTTTCTCTGATAGGATTAAGCAAGATACCGTCAAGGAGAGATGGATGAACAACAAGTATGGCATCGGGCTTGTCGCCCTCCTGTTGCTGACCTCGTTTGGTACGCATGCCGCCAAGGTCTACTCCTGGGTCGATGGCAATGGCGTCACCCACTACACGGATGCCCCTCCTCCCGGCAAGAAGGTAAAGGAAGTCGATCTGCGCACGGCCCCCTTCTTAAGCGGAGCCCCCCGTTCGGTACAGGTAGAGAACTTCAACTCCCTGACCGGTGTCGATGCCAGCAAGAAGAAAGAGGCAGCCAAACTGGTAATCGCCCTGCTTTCACCGGAACAGGGCAGCACCCTGCGCGACAACACCGGCAATATCGTCTTTCAGGGCCAGATCAGCCCCAAACCACCCACCCAGTATGATGTCCGGCTGACACTGGATGGCAAAGCGGCTCCCCTTGTCAGCAACAGCCTCTCGATCCGGATCGAAAACGTCGATCGTGGCGCCCACGAAGCCCAGCTAGAACTGCTCGCCAAAGACGGTACGATCCTTGCTAAATCGACTCCAGTCACCTTTTACCTGCATAGAGCAAGCGTGGATCCGGCTCCCAAACCCACCCCCAAAGCCAACCAGGGGTGATATAGCGCACCGATGCGGGTAAACTCAATGCACCATATCGGTGCGTTGCAGGTGCACAGCACCGTTTTAGGGAGAAACCAGTGCCAACCCGCTCGGACAACGCCAAAACACTCTTGGATAATTTGCTGACCGCCGTGATCCTGATGGATGAACGGCTCTGCATCCAGTTCGTCAATCCCGCCGCCGAGCAGCTGCTCTCTCTCAGTGAACGACGGCTGATCGGCATCGAACTACCCCATCTGCTGGAACATATCTCCCTCGACCTGCAACGACTGAAACAGTGCCTCGTTTCAGGGCAGGGCTTTACCGATAGCGAAGTGACTCTGGTGGTAGAGGGAGAACCGCGGTTGGTAGAGCTGAGTGCTACTCCCATGGCCGACCACGAACAGCGTCTGCTGGTCGTGGAGCTTCGCAAGATCGACCAGCAGAAAAAGATCAGTCAGGAGCAGCAGCAGCATGCCCAGCAGCTGGCAGCCAAGGAGCTGGTGCGCGGTCTCGCCCACGAAATCAAGAATCCCCTCGGCGGCCTGCGCGGCGCGGCCCAGCTGCTGCAAAAGGAGCTGCCCGACCCGGCCCTGCGCGAATATACCGGCATCATCATTGAACAGGCCGACCGGCTGCGGGTACTGGTCGATCGGCTGCTCGGCCCCCAGCGCCCAGGCCGCCACCAGATGCACAATGTCCATTCGGTGCTGGAGCAGGTACGCCGACTGGTGGAGCTGGAGCTGCCACCGACGGTGCGCATCGAACGGGATTACGACCCCAGCATCCCCGAATTCGAGATGGAGCCGGATCAGCTGCAGCAGGCGTTTCTTAACATAGTGCGCAACGCCGCCGAAGCGCTGGGCGATCAAACCGGGCTTATCCGCATCAAGACCCGCACCGCGTTCCAGATCACCATCCACGGCCAGCGTTACCGGCTGGCGGCGGAGATCAAGATCATCGACAACGGCCCCGGTATTCCCGATGCCATCCGCGACACCCTGTTCTATCCCATGATCACCGGCAAAGAGGGCGGCACCGGGCTTGGCCTCTCCATCGCCCAGAACCTCATCGACCAGCACAAGGGGAAAATCGACTGCATCAGCTGGCCGGGCCACACCGAATTCACCATTTTTCTACCGCTTCGCAAGTAAGGGAACACCATGACAGCCAAAGTGTGGATCGTCGACGATGACAGCTCTATCCGCTGGGTGCTGGAACGCACCCTAGGCAGCGAAGGCTTCAACTGCGAGAGCTTTGCCGATGGCGAAGCCCTGCTGCACGCCCTTGAGCTGCGCTCGCCCGATGTCATCCTCTCCGATATCCGGATGCCCGGTATCGACGGCCTGAGCCTGCTGGAGCAGATCCACCGCCGTCAGGCCGATCTGCCCATCATCATCATGACCGCCCACTCGGATCTCGACAGCGCGGTCAACGCCTACCAGCGCGGCGCCTTCGAGTACCTGCCCAAACCGTTCGACATCGACGAAGCGGTGACCCTGGTGCGCCGCGCCGAGAATCACCTCAAAGAGCAGCGCACCAAGCGCAAGTCTCGCCAGCAAGAAGCCACCGCTACGCCGGAGATCATCGGTGAAGCGCCGGCGATGCAGGAAGTATTCCGCGCCATCGGCCGTCTCTCGCGTTCCAGCATCTCGGTGCTGATCAACGGCCAGAGCGGTACCGGCAAGGAGCTGGTCGCCCACGCCCTGCACAAGCACAGCCCGCGCGCCCACAAAAACTTTATAGCCCTCAACATGGCGGCCATCCCGAAAGATCTCATCGAATCGGAGCTGTTCGGACACGAAAAGGGGGCCTTCACCGGCGCCAACAACATCCGCCACGGCCGCTTCGAGCAGGCCGACGGCGGCACCCTGTTTCTCGACGAGATCGGCGACATGCCGCTTGATGTGCAAACCCGGCTGCTGCGGGTCTTGGCCGATGGCCAGTTCTACCGGGTCGGTGGCCACCAGCCGGTGCAGGTGGATGTACGGATCATCGCAGCCACCCACCAGAATCTGGAGAAGCGGGTCGCCGATGGCGAGTTTCGCGAGGATCTGTTCCACCGCCTCAACGTCATTCGCATCCATATTCCTGCCCTCAAGGAGCGCCGTGAGGATATTCCCCAGCTGGCCCGTCACTTCCTGTTGCGCGCCGCCAAGGAGCTAAACGTGGAGGCCAAGAGCCTGCATCCGGATACCCAGGCCTATATCAGCCGCCTGCCCTGGCCGGGTAACGTGCGCCAGCTGGAAAACGTCTGCCGCTGGCTCACCGTGATGGCCTCCGGGCAGGAGGTGCTGGTGAGCGATCTTCCCCCCGAGCTGCTTACCCCCATCACCCACAACGCCGAGCCCGGTCAACCGGCGTTGCCCGGTTGCTGGCAACAGCAATTGCAGGAGTGGGTGGCCAGCAAGCTGGCGCTGGGAGAGACAGACATCCTGGCCGATGCCATGCCGCAGTTCGAGCGGATCATGCTGGAGACGGCGCTGGAGCATACCCACGGCCACAAGCAGGAGGCGGCCCGTCTGCTTGGCTGGGGTCGCAACACCCTCACCCGCAAGCTGAAGGAACTCGATCTCTCCTGAGTCCCGGGGAAAAACGATTCCCATCACGCCTTGATAAATCACCGACCAATAAGACCCCGTTTGCCAGCAAACGGGGTATCTTTTTTGAAAGCCCCGCCTAGAATGGCAGGCTTTCAAACCCGACTCGAAGAAGGCGCCATCATGATTGACAGATCTCTCCCCCTGACCGACCTGCACCGCCATCTGGACGGCAACATCCGTCCGCAAACCATCCTCGAGCTGGGTCGCCAACACAATATCCAGCTGCCCGCCTTCGAGCTGGAGGCACTGCGCCCTCACGTACAGATCGTCGAGAACGAGCCGAGCCTGGTCGCCTTCCTGAAGAAGCTGGACTGGGGTGTTGCCGTGCTGGCCGACTATGACGCCTGCCGCCGGGTTGCCTACGAGAACGTGGAAGACCTGCTGCGCGCCGGTATCGACTATGCCGAGCTGCGCTTCAGCCCGGCCTATATGGCGATGACCCACAAGCTGCACCCGCAAGGCGTGGTGGAAGCCATCATCGACGGCGTGGCCGCGGGCAGCCGTGACTTCGGCATCAAGGCCAATCTGATCGGCATCATGAGCCGCACCTTCGGCACCGAGCAGTGCAATCAGGAGCTGGCCGCCTGTCTGGCCCACCGCGACAAGCTGGTCGCCATCGATCTGGCCGGTGACGAGCTGGGCTTCCCGGGGGAACTCTTTGTCGATCACTTCCGCAAGGTGCGCGATGCAAGCATGCGCGTCACCGTGCACGCCGGTGAGGCGGCTGGCCCCGAGAGCATGTGGCAGGCCATTCGCGAGCTGGGTGCCGAGCGTATCGGCCACGGTGTCAAAGCGATTCAGGATCCGGCCCTGATGGCCTATCTGGCCGAGCACCGCATCGGCATCGAATCCTGCCTCACCTCCAACGTCCAGACCACCACGGTGACGAGCCTGACCGAACACCCGATCCGCCAGTTCCTGGCTGCCGGCGTGCTGGCTTGCCTCAACACCGACGACCCGGCGGTGGAAGGGATCGATCTGCCCCACGAATATGAAGTGGCCGCTCCGGCCGCGGGCATGACCGCCAGCGAAATCCGCACCGCTCAGCAGAATGGCCTGACCCTGGCCTTCCTGAGCGATAGCGAGAAAGCAGAACTGAGCGCCCGCGCCGCCAGCCGCTGATTAACATCGGTATTGCAAATAAAAACGGCCCACTTCGGTGGGCCGTTTGCTTTGCGGATTTCTGATGATGAGTCAGCAGGGGCGAGCTGGCAGATAGCAAAAGGCCCAAACCGTGTTTGGGCCTTGGCTGATGGCAGTACAGGGGAAAACTACTC
This sequence comes from Aeromonas sp. FDAARGOS 1410, assembly GCF_019048745.1. NCBI lineage: Bacteria > Pseudomonadati > Pseudomonadota > Gammaproteobacteria > Aeromonadales > Aeromonadaceae > Aeromonas > Aeromonas sp. FDAARGOS 1410. The sequence continues at coordinate 285,859 of NZ_CP077401.1, forward strand.
CCGCTCCTTGTCACGCTCCAGCGCCCGCTCCACCAGCGGCTCGGGCAGGCTCTTGGTCACCTCCACCCCCAGCTCGCGGAAACGCTCGACCTGCGCAATCAGGTTGCCACGGCCGTTGACCAGCCGCCCCATCGCCTTGTCGTAGCTCTCCTGCGCCTTGTGCAGGCTGCCGCCCATCTGCTGCATCTCCTCGACAAACAGCCGCAGCTTTTCGTAGAGGCGACCGGCCCGTTCGGCAATCTGGCGGGCATTCTGGTTCTGCCGCTCGTAGCGCCACAGGTTCTCGATGGTGCGCAGCGCCACCATGAGATTGGTGGGGCTCACCAGCAGGATATTGTTGTCGAGACCGTAACGCACCAGCGAGGGATCGGCCTCCATCGCGGTGAGGAAGGCGGGCTCCACCGCCACGAACATCAGCACATAGTCGAGGGTACGCACCCCGGGCAACTGCTGGTAATCCTTGCGGCCCAGCTCGCGGATATGATTGCGCACCGAGGCGACGTGCTCTTTCAGCGCCACCGCCTTCTCCAGCTCGTCATCGGCGTTGTACCAGCGCTCGTAGGCGGTCAGCGACACCTTGGCGTCGATGATGATGTCCTTCTCCTGCGGCAAGTGGACGATCACGTCGGGCTGGTAGCGCTTGCCCTTCTCCACCTCGATATTGACCTGGGTGTGGTATTCGTGACCTTCGCGCAGACCGCACTCGCTGAGGATCCGCGCCAGCACCACTTCACCCCAGTTGCCCTGCTGCTTGCTGTCGCCCTTGAGGGCGCGGGTCAGGGCCGCGGCCTCTTCGGTCATGCGGGCATTGAGCTCGGCGAGGCGCTCCAGCTCGAACTTGAGACTGTGGCGCTGGGCCGTCTCCTGCGCGTGGGTCTCCCCTACCTGACGGCGGAAACCCTCCAGCTGCTCCTTGAGTGGAGTGAGCAGCAGATCGAGGCTGTTCTGGTTGAGTTCACGGAAGTTACCGGAGTTTTGCTCGAAGATCCGGTTGGCAAGGTTCTCGAACTGCTGGCTGAGGCGCAGCTCCGCCTCCTGTTGCAGTTGCAGCTTCTCGGCGGCGGCCAACCGTTCGCTGCGCAGGGTTGCTTCCGCATCCTTGAGACGGGCGGTGAGCTTGATGAGCAGGGTCTGCTGCTGATCCAGCTTCTGCTGCCCCTGTTGCCGCTCATCCTGCAACTCGTCAAAACGCTCCTGCAGCGCCTGATAACGCTCCTGTGCCAGCAGCAGCTCCTGAGTCTGCGCCGTGCTGCTGCGCCGGCCAATCAGCCAGCCTGTTCCGAGTGCCAGCAGGGCGGCTGGCAGCAGGATGACCCAGAGCCCGGGCTCGATCATTTACGGCTCCGCTGACGCAGGAAGAGTTCGAGATAGCGGTTGGCCAGCAGCCAGAGCAGCACGTAGATGAGGTAGGCGGCGAGCACCACCCACTTGTGGCTGTTGACCCCGGTATCGAGCTCAACGAACTCGATGCCCTTGATGCGGCAGTAGCCCCACATCAGCAGGGGAAAGATATAGAGCAGGGACGAACGCCAGAGAAATAACCACATATGTTTTCATTCAATCACGGAAAAGAGACCCGCCTAGCTTACACAAGGGCAACAGCCCTTGCGATCCTGACGGCTGCTATTCTCTGGCCTGCCCTCGCAAACTTCGATAAAATTAACCCCTAATAGGTATCAGGGGTGGGCATGACTCATTATTTCCTCCGTTGGCTGACACAAGGTTGGCAAGCTTCACGCAAACCCGCGGTGGTTTGCCATGAAGCGCGCCCGCCGTGGGCGATCGAGGAGTCCCAGTACCTCACCCTCTGCACCCGCTGTGGCGAGTGTTTCAAGGCCTGTCCGCGCGGTCTGCTCAAACCGGCCACCCAGGAGGAGTACGAGGGGAGCCCGATTGCCGGCACCCCGGTGCTCGATCTCGCCTGCGGCCAGTGCAGCTATTGCGGCAGCTGCGCCAGAGCCTGTCCGACCGGAGCACTCGACTTGCAACTGGGCCGTCAGGTGCAGACCCGGGTCCAGATTGAAGAGAGCTGTCAGGCCCGTCAGGGCTTCTACTGCCTGCTCTGTGAAGATGCCTGCCCCCAGCAGGCAATCAAGGCCACAGCCGATGGCATCAACGTCAACATGGATGCCTGCAATGGCTGCGGTGCCTGCGGCCTCGCCTGTCTGCACGGCGCCATCACCCTGATCCGCCAGCCGGGCAATCGCTGACAAACAAAAGGGGCCATCAGGCCCCTTTCCTTTCTGTTCTTGCTTCCAGCCCATCAGGCCATCGCCAGAATGGACTCCTGCTCGATGCCCAGCAGATGGCAAAGACGGTTCGGATCGCGTACCGCATCGGCCAGGGTGTACTCACCCAGCACTTCGAGGAAGGCGTTCATGGCGCGGCGCAAAATGCCCTGAATGCGGCAGCCACCGGAGAGACGGCAGTTCTCGCGCTTGCAGTCGACCGGACAGAGCACGTGCTCCATGTCCATCACCACATCGCGCAGGTTGATGGAGACCGCGGAGCGACCGAGCCGGATACCGCCATGCTTGCCACGCACCGTTTCGATGTACCCTTTGATGCCGAGCTGGTGCACTATCTTGACCACGTGGTTGCGAGAGATGCCGAAGGTATCGGCCACTTCGGTAATGGTCGACAGGCGATCGCCCGGCTGCACCGCCAGGAAGGTCAGGGTACGCAGGGCGTAGTCGGTAAATCGTGTCAGTTGCATGGTCGCACTTGCCTCTTACTACAAGCCAGGAATAAGGACGACAACATTGAGCTAAGAGGCAGGAGACAACCGGTTTGCCTCTGTCCACCAGAGGGGGGCCTGTCTCTTAATCTGAGTTGCGGAGTGACAAGGTTAAGAGCAGCACAACCGGGTGTCGATGAAGATGCACATAAATCGACACTTTCTTTGATTGATCGCAAACTTGCCGGGTTAGCCCGGCGTTTGCCTCCATTCTGGCGGCTAAATTTCCCGAAATTCCTCGCTGCCGCCCCCAACACACAAGAGGGGAAATCCCCCTTCGAACAGTGAATGAACAGGGCATCAGTGGGGCTGCTTCAGCCAGTTTTTCAGCGCGACCGAGGGGATGGAACTCTCGGAGGCGACAGCAAACGCGCCCCAGTCCACCGCACACTGCAAGGCATCCTTGATCGCCATGCCTCGTGCCAGACCATGGATCAATCCGCCAGCGAAAGCATCCCCTGCCCCCGTGGTATCGACCACCGAGACTGGCCGGGCGGCGACCCTGATCTGCTCCTCACCATGGATGGCCACTGCGCCCGCCTTGCCTTCGGTCAACACCAGCCACTCGAGCTGTTCCCCCGCCAGCTGACGGGCGTGTTGCCAGGGGTCGCTCACCTCGCCGAGATCGGAGCGAGAGGCCACCAGCACGTGGCAGGGACGGCGCGCTTGGCCACCCTTGGGATACTGGGCCACCACGAAGCTCTTGCCGAGCATCTGGCGCATGTAGCTGATGATGGCGGTACCGGGATAGTTCACGTAGAGGCAGTCGATCCCCTCCAGCGGCAGATCACCGGGCAGATCGGGGCGTCGTGGGCGGCGCAGTATGGTGCGCTCGCCGGTGGAGTCCACCAGGATCAGCAGCTCACCGGTCTCGCCGCCAAAGCGCTCCACATGGCTGCAATCCAGCCCGTAACCGGCCGCCTGCTCCAGCAGCCAGTCGCCGGTCTCGTCCAACCCGATGCGGGAGGCGATGGTCACCTCGTGACCTGCCCACACCAGCCCGATGCCGGTATTGGCTGCGCCGCCCCCCAACCTGCGCCCCTGATCCACATATTGCAGCCGGGCCCCCGCCACCAGCGGTTCGGAGAGGGATAGCACATGATCACAGTTGAGATTGGCAAGCAGCAGAATGCGGGACATAGAGACCTCGGACGATGGAGATAGCCCAAAAGAGACAGGCTGAACCCCGAGTAGAGCCCAGCCTGACAGAAGAGACAACCGGCAGCGATCGGGAATCCGATCGGGATCAATAGATGGGCAGCTCTACCCCGGCCAGCAGCTCGTCGATGCGCGCCTGGGTCGGTTGCTGCATCACGCTCTGGATCACCTCCTTGGTGAGGTGGGGCGAGAAGGAGCTGATGAAGTCATACATGTAGTTCTGCAGCAGGATGCTCTTGCTGAAGCAGATCTGGGCAGGGCAGGGCTTGAACAGGTGCTCCAGATTGATGGAGACCAGCCCGGGGCTGTCGGTGTCGTTGGCCACCAGCGAGGAGATGATGCCGATGCCAAAACCCAGCTCCACATAGCGCTTGATCACTCCGGCATCCATTACCGTCATGTAGTAGCTCGGGGTCAGCCCCGCCGCCTGAAACACCTCGTCCTGCACCTGCCGACCGGTGGCTCCGCTCTCGTAACTGAGGATCGGGTAGTGGCAGAGCTGCTCCAGCGTCGGCGTCTTCACCTTGGCCAGCGGGTGATCCTGCGGCACCACCAGCGAGAGGGTCCAAAGGTAGGCGGGCAGCGCGATCAGCTCCTTGTCGAAGCCAATCTCGTGGGCAACGATGGAAAAATCGGAGTAGCCCTTGCTGATCTGCTCCTTGCTCGCCGACATCACCGGATGGAGGTGGAACGAGATCTTGGGGTACTTCTTGGTGAAGTAGGTAACCGATTTGGGCAGCAGATAGCGGGCGATGGTGTGGGTAGTGTGGATGTTGAGGGTGCCCACGGTCGGATCCAGATACTCGCGGGAGATCGCCTTGATCTTGCTCTCGATGTTGAGCATCGCCTCGGCACACTTGATGATCTCCTCGCCTACCGGGGTAATGCGGTGCAGATGCTTGCCACGGCGCTCGAAGATCCGCACTCCCAGCTCGCTCTCCAGCAGGCCGATCTGCTTGCTGACCCCGGGCTGGCTGGTATAGAGCGCATCGGATGCCACCGAGACGTTGAGGTTGTGGTCCCGGATCGCGATCAAGTACTTCAATTGCTGTAGTTTCAAGGCTTCACCCTCTCAAGCTGGTGCGGCGATCACGCCAGACAAACAGGCCGCCACAAAGGGCGGCCAGTGTATCATCCGAACCCGACATCGCAGCGCTTGATCCTTCATTTTGCTACAAAATCTAGCACCCGAAGGGGGTCGCTGACAAACCGGGCTCAGGCCGCGCCGGCCCGCAGCGGCAGGATCCCCAAAAACTGCAGCAACCACTGCATCATGGTGGTCGAATCCACCTCCCCCTCAAGCGAGGAGAGGCTGCTCTGGTAACGCTCGTCGGGCAGCAGGCCACGGCGCCGTTCGATCAGCGCCCGGTTGTACTCCACCGAGAACTCCGGGTGCCCCTGAATGGCCACTATGTTGTCCCCCTGCAGGAACATGAAGTTGGGACAAAAATCGTTGCCCGCCAGCCGGGTTGCTCCGGGTGGCAGCAGCGCCACCTGATCCTGATGGCTCGCCAGAATGCGGATATGATCCCGCGCCGGCGCCATCCAGGGGGCATCTTCCAGCATGGGGTGAACCGATACCCCCAGCCCCCACCCCTTGGTGGATTTCACCACTTCACCCCCCAGCGCCTGGGCGATCACCTGATGGCCGAAACAGATCCCGGCCAGCTTGACGTCGGCATCATGGGCACGGCGGATCCAGCCGCGCAGCGCCTGGATCCAGGGGATATCGCTGTAGGCGTCGTGGCGCGAACCAGTGATGAGCCAGGCATCGCACTCATGCATATCCTCCGGCAACTCGCCATCGATGGCTGACCAGACCCGAAACTCCAGCTCGGGTGCCAGCGGCTGAAACCCCCTGATAAACATCTCGGAGTAGACGGGGCCAAAACAATCCGCCAGATCGGGATCCAGCCGGTCACAATCGAGAATTCCCAATCGCATCTGTTGCTCCTTTACAGAAGTGCCCCCGCAGACCAGCGATCTGCGGGGGCAAGAGAATCAAGTCATGGTAGCGAGCCTTGGGCTCACTTCATGGTTGGCATGGAGAATTCGGCACCACTGCGCAGGCTCTGTGGCCAGCGCGCCGTGACCGTCTTCATCCGGGTATAAAAGCGAACCCCATCCGGCCCGTGCATGTTGAGCGGCCCGAAGATGGAGCGCTTCCAGCCGCCAAAGCTGTGAAACGCCATCGGCACCGGAATGGGGACGTTCACCCCTACCATACCGACCTGCACCCGCGCCGTGAAGTCCCGCGCGGTGTCACCATCACAGGTAAAGATGGCGGTACCGTTGCCATACTCGTGTTCGTTGATAAGGCGCAGCGCCGTCTCGTAGTCCGGCACCCGCACGATGGAGAGCACAGGGCCGAAGATCTCCTCGCGGTAGATGCGCATCTCGGGGGTCACCTGGTCAAACAGGCAGCCACCGATGAAGTAACCCTCGTCGTGGCTCAGCGTGCGACCATCGACCCGCAGCGCGGCCCCTTCGGCCACCCCCTGATCCACGTAGCCGCGCACCTTGGCCAGATGCTCCTTGCTGATGAGCGGCCCCATTTCGTTCTCCGGGCTCTGGCCCAGCCCCGGACCCACCCGCAGTTTTTCCACCAGCGGCGTCAGCTTGGCCGCCAGCGCATCGGCGGTCTCGTCACCCACCACCACGGCCACCGAAATAGCCATGCAGCGCTCACCCGCCGCCCCATAAGCAGCCCCCATCAGGGCGGAGACCGCCTGATCGAGGTCCGCATCCGGCATCACCACCATGTGATTCTTGGCGCCGCCCAACGCCTGCACCCGTTTGCCGTGGGCAGAGGCGGTGGCATAGATGTACTGTGCGATGGGGGTGGAGCCGACAAACGACACGGCACCTACTCGCGGGTCGGTAAGCAGCACATCCACCACCTCCTTGTCACCGTTCACCACGTTGAGCACGCCGTCCGGCAGACCGGCCTCCTTGAGCAGCTCGGCCATCCGCAGCGAGAGGGAGGGATCCTTCTCGGAGGGTTTGAGAATAAAAGTATTGCCGCAGGCGATGGCGACCGGGAACATCCAGAGCGGCACCATGGCCGGGAAGTTGAACGGGGTGATACCGGCGCAGACCCCGACCGGCTGCATCATGGAGTAGCTGTCCACCCCGCGGCCGACGTTGAGGGAGTGCTCCCCCTTGAGCAGATGGGGGATGCCGCAGGCAAACTCCACCACTTCCAGCCCGCGGGTCAGCTCACCCTGCGCATCGGAGAAGACCTTGCCGTGCTCGCGACTGATGAGCTGGGCCAGCTCATCTCTGTGCTGCTCCATCAACTCCTTGAAGCGGAAAAAGACCCGGGCCCGCACCAGCGGCGGGGTTTGCGACCAGTCGGCAAAGGCGCGCTCGGCGATGGCGATCGCCTCCTGACACTCGGCGGCGCTGGAAAGCCCCACGCTCCCCTGTTGCTTGCCACAGGCGGGATTGAAGATGGCCCCTTGCCGCTCGCTGCGACTCTCCTGCGGTTGGCCGTTGATGAAGTTGCTGACCCTGTATGTCATGTATCCTCCGTGATGACTGATGTCGTGGTGGCGCAGCGCTCGTCAACACGAGGCAACGCAAGGCCCCGCCAGAGCAGGGCCACCAAATGGGTTAGGGTTGGGCCTGCAGGGCATCCTGCAGCAGGGTGAAGAGGTCGTCGATCTGGCTGCGCTCGATGATGAGGGGTGGCGACAGGGCGATGATGTCGCCGGTGACCCGGATCAACGCACCTTTCTCGAAGCAGCGGACAAACACCTCGTAGGCGCGCTTGCCAGGCGCATCCGGCATGGACTCCAGCTCGATGCCCGCTACCAGCCCATAATTGCGCACATCCTTCACATGCTTGCAGCCCTTCAGCGAATGGGCCGCCTCCTCCCAGTAGCCCGCCAGATCGGCGGCGCGGCTGAGCAGGTTCTCGTTGCGATAGATCTCGAGGGTCGCCAGACCCGCAGCAGCAGCCACCGGATGGCCGGAGTAGGTGTAGCCGTGGAAGAGCTCTATGGCCCCCTTGCCTGCCGTCATCATGTCGTCATAAATGTGCTTCTGCACCAGCACCGCCCCCATCGGGATAGCGCCGTTGGTGAGCCCCTTGGCGCAGGTGATCATGTCGGGGATGACATCGAACTCCTGGGCGGCAAAGGGGGAGCCGAGGCGGCCGAAACCGGTGATCACCTCGTCAAAAATCAGCAGGATGCCATGCTTGGTACAGATCTCCCGCAGCCGCTTGAGGTAGCCTTTGGGGGGCATCAGCACGCCAGTACTGCCAGCGATGGGTTCGACGATCACCGCCGCGATATTGCTGGCATCGTGCAGAAAGACGATCTTCTCCAGCTCGTCGGCCAGCGCCACATCCTCCTCGGGCAGCCCTTTGGTGAAGGCGTTTTTGGCGATGTTGAGGGTATGGGGCAGATGATCCACCCCGGTCAGCAGGGAGCCGAACCACTTGCGGTTGCCGGGAATGCCCCCCACCGAGATGCCACCGAAACCGACCCCGTGGTAACCACGCTCGCGGCCAATCAGCCGGGTGCGTGTGCCCTGACCGCGGGCCCGCTGCCAGGCCAACGCAATCTTGAGCGCGGTATCGACCGACTCGGAGCCGGAGTTGGTATAGAAGACGTGACCGAACCCCTTGGGGGCGATCTCCACCAGCTTGTTGGCCAGCTCGAACGGCAGGGGGTGGCCCATCTGGAAAGTGGGGGCAAAATCGAGGTGGGAAATCTGCTGGGAGACCGCCTCGGCAATCTCGCGCCGACCATGGCCCGCGTTGCAACACCAGAGTCCGGCAGTGCCATCCAGTATCTTGCGGCCATCCTCTGAGTGATAATACATCCCCTCCGCCGACTTCAGGATGCGCGGCGCCGCCTTGAACTGCTGGTTGGCGGTGAACGGCATCCAGAAGGCGGACATGTCGGAGGGGGTATTGATGTCGCTGATCGGTTTCATGGTCACCTCATCCTTAAGGTGTTTAGCAACTATCGGCCATTGCCTATTAAATTAAACACCTGAATCCTTAAAAAAGGGCTCATTATGGCCCTATCTGATCTCACCCCAACTAGCTGTGCTAAACGGGGTGGTATAAGATATTTAACACAAATTTAATAATAGTAAACAGTCAAGGAGTGTCTATCGATGGATATCGGCCACCGCCTCAAGGCGGTTCGCACCAAAGCCGGCCTCTCCCAGCGCGAGCTGGCCAAACGCTCCGGCGTAACCAACGGATTCATCTCCCAGATCGAGAAAAATCAGGTGAGCCCGTCGGTTGCCTCCCTGCGCAAGGTGCTGGAAGGGATCCCCATGTCGCTGGCCAGCTTCTTTACCGACGAGACCGAAATGGACTCCGAAGTGGTCTTTCGCGCCGCCGATATGCCGGATCTCGGCACCCATCCCATCAGTTACCGACTGGTAGGCCACAGCCGTGCCAACCGCGCCATCGGCATGATGCAGGAGATCCTGCCTGCCGGAGCCGACACCGGTGACGACATGCTGAGCCACGAGGGTGAAGAGTGCGGCATCGTCATCAAGGGCGAGGTTGAGGTGACCGTCGGCGAGCAGATCTACCTGCTGACGCCGGGCGATGGCTACTACTTCGACAGCCGAACCCCCCACCGTTTTCGCAACGTGGGCGAGCAGGAGTGCGTGCTGATTTCAGCCAATACTCCCGCCAGTTTCTAACTGACTGGCATCGGTTAAAAACAGCCCAATGTTTAATGAATTGTTACAAAATGGATTTACAAGCGGCAGGATGTTTAGCATATTGATACGCGGATAGTGACTTTTGCCGGTTCAAGGAGTGAACATGAGTGACCTGACCCTGGCCCAGTGGCAACACAAGGCCTCCCACCTGACCCTGCCCTCGCAAGCCTTTATCGATGGCAGCTATCGGGATGCCATCAATGGCGCCACCTTCGACTGCATCAACCCGGCCAACGGCAAGCTGCTGACCAAAGTGGCCGCCTGCGACGCCGCCGATGCCGAGTTGGCGGTACAGGCCGCTCGTGCCGCATTCGATGATAAACGCTGGAGCGGCCTGCCACCGAAACAGCGCAAGCAGATCATGCAGCGCTTCGCCGAACTGATGCGCCTCAACAAACTGGAGCTGGCGCTGCTGGAGTCGCTGGACATGGGCAAACCTATCGGCGATGCCATGGGCTATGACGCTCCGGCCGCTGCCAACTGCATCGCCTGGAACGCCGAAGCGATCGACAAGATTTACGATCAGGTCGCACCGGTCGAGGAATCGGCACTGGCGCTGGTAACCCGCGAACCACTCGGGGTGGTCGCCGCCATCGTGCCGTGGAACTTCCCGCTGGTGATGGCCTGCTGGAAGCTGGGCCCGGCGCTCGCCACCGGCAACTCGGTGATCCTCAAGCCTTCCGAAAAGTCCCCCCTGACCGCCCTGCGCATCGCGGGTCTGGCCAAGGAGGCGGGTATTCCCGACGGCGTATTCAACGTGCTGCCCGGCTTTGGCCATACCGTAGGCGAGGCGCTGGCCATGCACATGGATGTGGATTGCATCACCTTCACCGGTTCCACCAAAATCGGCAAGCATCTGGTGGAGTGCTCTGGCAAGTCCAACCTCAAGCGCGCCTTTATGGAGTGCGGCGGCAAGAGCCCCAACATCATTCTGGCTGACGTGCCCGATCTGGACGCTGCCGCCAGAAGCGCCGCAGGTGCCATCTTCTACAACCAGGGCGAGGTATGTACCGCCGCCTCCCGGCTGCTGGTGCAAAACAGCATCAAGCCGCAATTTATGGAGCGACTGCTGGCCCATGCCCGCGAGTGGATCTCGGCCAACCCGCTCGACCCCGCTACCCGCATCGGCGCCATGGTGGATCACATCCAGATGGAGCAGGTGCTGCGCTATATCGAAATTGGCAAACAGGAGGGGGCCAAGCTGCTGCTGGGGGGCAACCGCACCAACACAGTGAGCGGCGGCTTCTATATCGAACCCACTATTTTCGATGAAGTCACTCCGCAGATGCGTATCTTCCGCGAGGAGATCTTCGGCCCGGTGCTGGCTGTGACCGGCTTCGATACGCTGGAGGAGGCTATCGCGCTCGGCAACGATACTGACTACGGACTGGCCGCGGCAATCTGGACGGCGGATCTCAACAAGGCGGTCAAGGGCTCACGCGCCCTGCGCGCCGGCACCGTCTTCGTCAACAACTGGGATGGCGGCGACATGACCATGCCGTTTGGCGGCTTCAAACAGTCCGGCAACGGTCGCGACAAGTCGCTGCACGCGCTGGAGAAATATACCGAGCTGAAAAGTACCTGGATCCAGCTCGAATAAGGGGATAAACAGCCATCATCATCAGCTAGGGGGGAGAAATCCCCCCTTTTGCATTTCGGTCTTCCATCAGGCGGCACAATCGATATAATCATCAAATAAGCAAGCCATTAAATATAAAGACAAAAATGCTATTTTTTCTGGGAAGTGTCCTGTTTCTGGTGATCGGTTTGCCCCTGCTCTTCTTCGTGCTGGGGCACGGCGAGGCCTACGTGACCTGGGGCCCCTGGATCTCCGCTATCGCCCTGATGCTGTGGCTGTTGATGGATGTGGACAAGATCCGCCGCGGTAAAGGCTGATCCCCCTCCTCCCCCAGACTTCGCTTTATTCGCTTCTTTCCCCGCACAAGGATCGCTACACTGATTTCTTGCGATGTTTTTCCAACATCTGCACTCCAGTGAAGGCTATCTGCATGTCGCAACAGACCCAGCGCGAGGGGATCATCTACGCCCTGAGCGCCTATACCCTATGGGGCATAGCCCCGATCTATTTCAAAACCATTGCCGCCGTGCCGGCCATCGAGATCCTCACCCACAGGGTGATCTGGTCCTGCGCCCTGCTGATGGTACTGGTACTGCTGGGCCGCCAGTGGCACAAGGTGCAGGCGGTGCTGCGTCGGCCGAAAGTGCTGCTTACCCTCGCCTTTACCTCCTTCACGGTGGGGGGCAACTGGCTGCTCTTCATCTGGGCCATCAACAATGGCCATATGCTGGATGCCAGCCTCGGCTACTACATCAATCCGCTGTTCAACGTGCTGCTGGGTATGTTGTTCCTGAGCGAGAAGCTGCGCCGCCTGCAGTGGTGGGCGGTCGCCCTCGCCTTTATCGGGGTGGCAATCCAGCTCATCGCCTTCGGCTCCCTGCCCTGGATCGCGCTGGTGCTGGCCTCGAGCTTTGCTCTGTATGGTCTGGTGCGCAAAAAGCTGGCCCTCGATGCACTCACCGGCCTGCTGCTGGAGACACTCATCATGCTGCCAGCGGCCGCCTTCTACCTGTGGGGCATCGCCGACAGCCCGACCAGCCACATGACGGAGAACGGCTGGCAGCTCAACCTGCTGCTGATCGCCGCCGGCGCCGTCACCACGGCTCCACTGCTCTGCTTCACCGCGGCGGCCACCCGGCTCAAGCTCTCCACCCTGGGTTTCTTCCAGTACATAGGCCCCAGCATGATGTTCATCCTGGCCGTCACCCTTTACGGTGAGGCGCTGGCAATGGACAAGCTCATCACCTTCGCCTGCATCTGGAGCGCGCTGGTGATTTTTACGCTGGATGGGCTGCGCAGCGGCAACACCAAGTCTGCACCGACCAAAGAGTAAACCCTGTCATCCTGCCCCGGCCGTCGTGCCGGGGCAAACCTCGGCAGCAGAACTTTTCTCATCATCTCACGCCAGTCACGATTGAATCACCTTCCTGATAATGACGCTATGCTATCCATGGACAACACCGCATGGAGGCATCATGTTCAGGCAAATTCACGACCGTTCACTGCTCTTTAGCCAGCTGCTTGGGGTGCTGGTCATTATCGTACTGATATCAATCAGTTTTTTTGGTCTCTATTCGCTCAGGAGTGCAGCCGACCAGATGGGACAAGGCAAGGACGTGGTCGCCGACATCCTGCCACCTCCGCTCTACCTCATCGAATCCCAACTGCAGGTCTATACCCTGCTCCATGCCAAACCGGAGGAGCGGGAGGGGTTGCTACAGACTCTCGCTCGCCTGCAAAAGGAGTTCGAAGAGCGCAACCGCTTCTGGCAGGAGAGCAACCTGAACGAGCCACTCAAGCTGCTGCTATTGGGGGAACAGAAACAGCAGGGGGAGCTGTTCTGGCAACTGCTCAATACGCAATTTGTACCCGCAATCAAGACAGGCGATTTGGTACAGGCGGGTGCCATCGCCGCACGCCTGCGAACCCTCTATAACGCCCACCGGATCGGAGTGGATGCCACCGTCATCAGCGGCAACCAGTATGCCGCCGAGCAGATGGCCCATCTCGCCAGTACAACCCGGCTCTGCTATGGCTTGTTGCTGTGCGCTGCTCTGCTGGGCGGCGGACTCATCTTCTGGCTGGGGCGCCCCACCCAGCAGCGACTGATGGCCGCCGGCAAGGCCACCGCCGCCATTGCCGAAGGGGAATTGAACCGTCCCATGCCGGAACCTGGCCTCGATGCCATCGGCGAGCTAATCCGCCAGATCGGAACCATGCGCGATCAGCTTGCCACCCTGGTCGAGTCGCTGCAGCGCAGCGCCAGCACTCTCGATGATCGTGCCACCAACCTGACGTCGATGGCACAACGGTACACCGATGACAGCCAGGCGCAGGTCGGGGCAGCTCAACATATCGAACAGGCTATCGAACAGCTCACTCACTCCATTGAGCAGGCGGGTAACCAACTCCATCAAGTGGGGGAGCGAACCCTCCAGTCAGCCGAGCGGGCACAAGAAGCATCGCGCGCCATGCGCACCGTGGAGCAGGTGATCGATGAGCAAGCCACTGGAGTAAAGCGGGTATCCAGCACCATTTCAGATCTGGCTGGCCTTTCGCAGCAGATTGCCGGGCTGGCTGGCGCCATTCACGATATTGCGGAGCAGACCAATCTGCTGGCGCTCAACGCCGCGATTGAAGCAGCCCGGGCAGGCGAACAGGGGCGCGGTTTTGCCGTCGTGGCCGATGAAGTCCGCTCGCTGGCGACCCGCACCGGCAGCGCCACTACCGAGATCAATACCATCATCGGCAAGATCCAGGATGTCAGCCAGCGCGCCGCCAACGAGATGGATACCGAACTGGCCCGGGTCGAACAGGCAGTCACCCACGCGGTGACAGCACGCCAGAGCGTCGCCCAGATAGAACAGAGCTGCGAGGAGGTCAATCAGCGCATCGCTCAGGTCGATCAACTGATAGGCGATGAAACCCGGCTTGTGCAGGGGATCCATCATCAGGTTAGCGAACTGTCCCGACTGGCAACCGAGGTAAATCAAAACGCCAGCCACGCCGCCGAAGAGGCGACCATGGTGGCCCAGCATGCCCGCATCCTGACCAAACAGACCCGTCATTTCCATCTCGACACCCTGCAGCACTGAATCACCCGGCCGGCCATAGTCGAGCGACTCCACCACCCATCTTTTCAATCACTGGCAAAATGGGTGGTGTTGGGCTCCATGAGGGAATAGGATCCGCCCCTTCAATAACCAACTACAAGGATCAACTGGCATGAATCGAAAATGGTCGCTCCCCATCGTGGCAATCGCGGGGGGAGCGTTACTCTGGCTCGGCAACACCTTTGGTATGAAATGGGCTTTGATGGCCCTGATCGGATTCGGCTTCGGCTTCACCCTCTCCTTCAGCCGCTTCGGCATCGTGTTCGGTTGGCGCGAGATGCTGACCAAGCGCAACAGTTACTACGTGCGGGTTCACCTGCTCACCATCGCCATCGAAATTCTGCTGTTCACCACCTTCCTCTCCTTTAGTCACGCCCTGTTTGGCGATGCCATGGTGGGTAACGTGATGGCTATCGGCATTCCTTTCATCGTCGGTGCCTTCCTGTTCGGCATCGGCATGCAGCTGGCAGGCGTCTGCGCCACCGGCACTCTTTATTGCTGCGGCGAGGGACAACCCCGCTTCTGGCTGGTGCTGATCTGCTACGGCATCGGCACCCTAATCAGCAACCAGTTCCGCCCCGAACTGGAGGCCACCTTCTCCAGCCATGTGGTGCTGGCCAAGGATCTGACCGGCAATATCTGGAGCGGTATGCTGCTCAACCTGGCGCTGGTCGCCGCGCTGTTCCTGCTGTTTCGCAAGAGCGAACTCAAGCGCACCGGCGAGCTCAAGCCCCTCTTCAGCGGCGGCAATCTGTTCTGGCGCGATGGCCGCTTCACCGTGCTGACCGGCGGCATCATCATCGCCATACTCAACTCCACTGTCGTCGCCCTGCACGGCTCGGCCTGGACCATCACAGGCGCCGTCTATGACATGGCGCTGCGCGGCGCCTCCCTGTTCGGCCTGTTCGAGGGCAACCCCAAGCTGGCCCAGCCACTCTTCATCAATCCCATGGTCGGCATGTTCTGGCTCGGCATTCTGGGGGCCATGCTGGCGCGTTGCATCAGCGGTGGCGGTAACTTCGCCCCGATGCGGATCGGCAACAGTCTGGCATCCATCCTCGGCGGCCTGCTGATGGGGATGGGCGCCATGTACAGCGCCTGCAACCTCGGCGGCTTCTTCGACGGCACAGCCTCCGGCAGCCTGCACGGCTGGGTCTGGATGCTGATGGCCCTCGCCGGCAGCCTGATCGGCATCCGCCTGCGCCCGCTGTTCAAGCTCTGAGCCACAGGCCGGTACTCGCCAACAAGGGAGTCGGGTCACACCAAATAGAGAGAGCCAGTCCGCTTGCGCGGACTGGCTCTCTTTTTTCTGTCGTGCCGGAATCACTCCGGCCTTTTGCTAACTCTTCATCAGAACCACTGGCCGTGGCGCTTGATGTAGATGGTCTTGACGGTCTGGGTCAGCCCCATGTAGGCCAGCATGGTGATCACCAGCCACATGAAGTACTTGGGCCCATCCAGAGTGATGAAGCCGAAGTGCTCAGCCACAGGCGAGAACGGCAGGTAGCAGCCGATAGCAATGGCGATCGAGGTGGAGAGCAGCACCGGCAGGGTAGCGGTACTCTGCAGGAACGGGATCTTGCGGGTACGCAGCATATGCACCACCAGCGTCTGCGACACCAGCCCCTCGATAAACCAGCCGGAGTTCATGATGGCCTGACCGTTGACCAGCGGATCCATGCTGCCGTTGGCGGTGGCATAGAGGGCACCAGCACCGAACACGAACCACATCAGGCAGTAGGTGCTGATATCGAACACCGACGAGGTCGGGCCAAGCCACAGCATGAAGCGCTTGATGTTGCTCGCCTCCCACTTGCGCGGCCGCTTGAGGAACTCGGGGTCCATCTTGTCCCACGGCAACAGCATCTGGGAGACGTCATACACCAGATTCTGGATCAGCATCTGCATCGCCAGCATGGGTGCCCAGGGCAACCAGGCGGAGGCCACCAGCACCGAGAATACGTTGCCGAAGTTGGAGCTGGCGGTCATGTTGAGGTACTTCAAGATGTTGCCAAAGGTCTCGCGCCCCTTGATCACCCCCTCCTCCAGCACCATCAGGCTCTTCTCCAGCAGGATGATGTCGGCGGTCTCCTTGGCGATGTCGGCACCGCTATCCACCGAGATCCCCACGTCCGCATCCCGCAGCGCCGGCGCATCGTTGATGCCGTCACCAAGGAAACCGACGGTATTGCCGTTGGCCTGCAGCGCCTTCACCACCCGCGACTTCTGCAGCGGGGTGAGCTTGGCGAAGATGGTGGTCTGTTTGACCGCCTCGCACAGCGCCACGTCGTCCATCCCTTCGATATCCTTGCCGAGCAGCGGCACGCCGGGCTCCAGCCCCACATCGCGACACACCTTGCTGGTGATGATGGGGTTGTCACCGGTCAGCACCTTGACCGCCACGCCATAGTCGTTCAGCGCGCGGATGGCTGGTGCAGCCGAATCCTTGGGCGGATCGAAGAAGGTGAGGAAGCCGCGCACCACCAGATTGACCTCGTCACCGGTGCGATAGCTCTGCTTGCGCTCGCCCGCCGGGATCTCGCGGGTTGCCACGATCAGCACCCGATAGCCCTCGGCGTTGAACTCCTCGCTCTGGCGCAGCAAGGCACGGCGATCGGCGTCGGTCAGTGCGCGGATCTCCTTGCCATCGGCGATATGGCCGGAGACGGCCAGCATCTCTTCCACCGCCCCCTTGGAGACCATCAGCTGCTGGCCCAGATCGTCCTGCACAATGACTGACAGGCGACGGCGCACGAAGTCGAACGGCAGCTCGTCCACCTTGCCATAGTTGGCCGGCTTGCAGCTCTCACCCAGGGCATCGGCGTGTTCGATCACCGCGATATCCATCAGGTTCTTCATGCCGCTCTGATGAAAGCTGTTGAGCCAGGCCAGCTGCAGGATCCGGTCGTCCCGATTGCCACGCACGTCGTAGTGGTGCTCGAGGATGATCTTGTCCTGGGTCAGGGTGCCGGTCTTGTCGGTGCAGAGCACGTCCATGGCACCAAAGTTCTGCACCGAGTTGAGCCGCTTCACCACCACCTTGCGCTTGGCCATGGCCACCGCGCCACGCGCCAGGTTGGCGGAGACAATCATCGGCAGCATCTCTGGGGTGAGACCCACCGCCACCGCCAGCGCGAAGGTAAGTGCCGACATCCAGTCACCACTGCTGATGCCGTTGAGCATAAAGACGATGGGCACCATCACCAGCATGAAGCGGATCAGCAGCCTGGTGACGCTGTTCACCCCGCGATCGAAGCTGGTCTCGATGCGCTTGTGGCTCACCACATTGCGGGCCAGCGAACCGAAGTAAGTGTCACTGCCGGTGGCCACCACCACGGCGCGGGCGGTACCGCTCACCACGTTGGTCCCCATAAAGCAGATGTTGGGCAGATCGAGCATCCCGCCATCGCCAGCACCGGAGCCTTCCGCCGACTTGCCGGCCACAGCGCCCAGAGTGTCGTACTTCTCGACCGGCAGTGCTTCGCCGGTCAGCACAGCCTGGCTGATGAAGAGATCGCGGGATTCGATCAGCTTGATGTCGGCCGGGATCATGTCCCCCGCCTGCAGGTGCACTATGTCACCGACCACCAGCTCGGTCATCGCCACCTCCTTGCGCTGGGGTGTCGCCCCCGGCGAGGGACGGCGCTGCACGGTGGCGGTATTGCGTACCAGTGACTTGAGCGCCTCGGCCGCCTTGGCAGAGCGATACTCCTGCCAGAAACGGAGCAGGCCGCTCAGGCTGACCATCACGCCGAGGATGATCACTTTGACCCAATCCTCGTCACCCGGCTCGGCCATCAGTACATCCATGACGTAGCTGACCAGACCCAGCGCGATCAGCACCATTACAAAGGGGTTCTTGAACGCCTGCAGCAGCTGGATCAGCGCATGGGGCGGCTTGTCGTGATTCACCTCGTTGAGACCGAACTCGGCCAGCCGATTGGCTGCCTCGGTCGCGGTCAGACCGTCGATGTTGCTGCGCACGGCGGTGAGGGTGTACTCGAGGGATTTGTCGGCCTCGTCGAGCACCCGGGAGGGGATTTTCTCTCTCTGCGTACCCGGCGCAACAAAGCCCTTCTGCTTGTGCCGGCTGACGGTATGTTGTTTCATGACTATTTATCCTGATTTTTACGCACAGGCGGGCCCCGTCGCGGGCCTGGCCTGACGTCAGTGCTGATATCAAAGGCTGTGAACCCAACACGCTACCGATGCGCTCAATCGCCGCGCACGGGGCGGCCCGTCAGACAAATGTCTGCCGTCGCGCTAACCAGCATGGTTGGGTCAGATCAGGGGTCAGGACACCGCATCCCGTCCCCGCTGGGGGATCAGGAGTGGGGAGGCGTGGACCCCGAGGGTCGAGGTTTGGGCTCTTCGGTCATCGGTTTTCCTCCGAGTTTGCCAGGGCGCATACCGGATACGGGTATCCGCCAGCAGTGCCAGTAAGTGATAACGAAAATCAGGATAACAATTGCGAACTACAAGATAATTGCGCGAGTCAAATAATGTCAGGCGTGTTTCATTTGGCCATTCACAGAAAAGTGACAGGCCATGAAATATATTTCAGCGGAAAATCAAAACCACCAAATATATATTTCACACACATCCAAGATATATTTGTTCGCAACCACGCCTATCGAAAACAGAGCCGTTTTCAATATGGTGGAATTCATCTTGTTCTTCGACGCCCGCTCGCGCTCCGGCTGCACAACGGCCAGTCAGATGCTGCTCGACGGCAACACGGACTTGCGGCGCAACAGGGGCGACGATGAAGCGTACGATTACATGATTCGCGAGGCGGTGCGGCTCGCAGATGAGCGGAACAATCCGGTTTGCAACGACAAACCCTGTTAAAACGGGGCCTTGGCTGTTGCGGGAGTCAGTGGTGACTCATTGAAATGCTGCACTCTAATGCTACGTTCGAGCAATCAGAGTGAGGAGGAAAAGAGAGAATATTCGGCCTCAGCTCTGGTAAACCCGCATCGCAATTTGCAATCGGCTACAACTGTCGCAGTCCATAATATTCATCCATCTGTTGATAACACGCAGGGATTCTAACCAAAAGGCTCTGCGGGAGCAAAGTTTAAATCGATATTTTTTCATCTATTTATTTACCTCCCATATCACCGATATTTTCCATATCGAAAATATTCGCTGATTCATTGCCTTGCACGACCTGTTGTCCATAAAAAAACGGGAGGCCAGGCCTCCCGCTTTTCTTGTCATCTTATTGAGCCGGATGGGAAACCCCTTCCAGATGGACTTCGACCCGGCGATCCGGTGCCAGACAGGCGATCAGCGCCTGTTTGGAGTGGCTGGCACAGCTGTTGCCAGTCACCGGATTGGCCTTGCCACGCCCCTCGACCCGAACCTTGTCGGCATAGAGTCCCTTGGCCACCAGATAGCTGGCCACGCTCTGGGCCCGCTTCTCGGAGAGGGCGAGGTTGTAATTGTCGGAACCGATTCGGTCGGTGTAGCCGATCACCGTTGCCACCCCGTCCTTCGGATTGGCTGCCACGATCTGGCTGAACAGAGCGTCGAGCGCCTCGCTGGCGGCCGGCTTGAGGGTCGCCTTGTTGAACTCGAACAGCACGTCGGAGCTCAGGCTGAACTCCTTGGGTGCTACCACCACGGCCGGAGCCGGCGCGGCAACTACCGGAGCTGGAGCCGAGGCGGCCTCCCCTTGCTGGCCGAAACGATAGAGCATGCCGAACGCCAGCAAGCCGTTGTCCAGCTCGATGCCTGAACGATCGATGGAGGTGTCGCCCAGCGGGGTGGTGTATTGGTACTCCAGCCGCGCCGCCCAGTTCTGGTCGATGGTGTACTCGGCCCCCAGCGCCCCGACAAAGGCGGCGCCATGTTTCTTGCCGGTGGCACTGCCTGCTGCACCACTGATCTTGCTGTCGGCCCAGGCATAGCCGCCACCCAGACGACCATAGAGATCAAGAGTGCTGGTCGCCGGGAAGCTGATCTTCATGGTGGCCTGCACCAGCTGGCTCTTCACCTCGCCATCGAGTGCCGTCGCCCCGCTGCCGCCGCTCATCTTGTACTTCCCGAGCCAGTCGTAGCCCAGTTCAAAACCGAGGTTGGGATTGAGCTGGTAACCGGCGAATGCACCCAGCCCCAGATCGTTCTTGTCCTCGCTGTTGTTGCCTACAGCATTGAAGTCACTGGCGATATCCTGGTTTTTATCTACACCGTAGTAGTTGGACCAACCGGCCTTGCCACCGGCATACCAGGTGTTGTCCTGAGCAGCCGCCTGCACGGCGCCCGCAGCCAGCAATCCGCCGACCAACACGGCAAGCATCGATTTATTCATGTTCAGCCTCTGCAATAAGTCGTTTAGGCGCCTGAATGCGCACTCTCCCTGTGTGAAGCCGTCAGGCGGCCTCGCCGCATTCAGGTTATCCCATCCGCAGGCAGCCTCAAATGACCAAGCCATCAGGAGTGTGAGCTTGCCTGCAATATCTGCGCTAAAAACAGCCAGTTAGCGGCCTGCCAATAAAAAAGGGAGGCCGACGCCTCCCTCCTTCTTTATCGCGATCACGCCATCAACTGGCCAGAAACAGCCGGTAGGCGGGGTCGTCGCTCACCTCTTTCCAGCCGTAGCCAATCTCGTGCAGGTAGTCGTGGAAGGCGGCCACGTCCTCGTCCGGCAGCTCGAAGGCGCAGAGCACCCGGCCATAGTCGGCACCGTGGTTGCGGTAGTGGAACAGGCTGATGTTCCAGCGACAGCCGAGGGTCTCGAGGAAGCGCATTAGGGCGCCCGGCTGCTCCGGAAACTTGAAGCTATAGAGCCGTTCACCGAGGGGCCGGGCCGGGCGGCCGCCAATCATGTAACGCACGTGGTTCTTGGCCAGCTCGCTCTCGGTCATGTTGACCACCGGGTAGCCGTTGCCGCCGAGCTGATCGATGATCTGGCCGAGCTCTTCGTCACCACCGGTGAGGCGCACCGAGACGAACAGCGACGCCTGCTCGGCATCGGCGTAGCGATAGTTGAACTCGGTCACCATGCGGGGGCCGAGCTGACGGCAGAAGTCGAGGAAGGCCCCCTTGCGCTCGGGAATAGTCACCGCCAGCATGCCCTCGCGCTTCTCGCCAATCTCGCAGCGCTCCGACACGTAGCGCAGGCTGTGGAAGTTGACGTTGGCGCCGGAGAGAATGGCCGCCATCCGCCCCCCTTTGACCTGCTCCCGCTCGCTGTAGGCTTTCAGACCCGCCAGCGACAACGCCCCCGACGGCTCGGCAATAGCGCGGCAGTCGTCGAAGATGTCTTTCAGCGCGGCACAGATCTGGTCGTTGGAGACTGTCACCACCTCGTCCAGATACTGGTTGCACAGGCGGAAGGTCTCCTCGCCGATGCGCTTGACCGCCACCCCGTCCGCAAACAGCGAGACCCGCTCCAGATTGACCGGCTCGCCGGCCGCCAGCGCGGCCTTGAGGCAGGCGGAGCCCTCCGCCTCCACCCCGATCACCTTCACATCCGGCAGCAGCTGCTTGATATAGACCGCCACCCCGGCTGCCAACCCGCCACCGCCCACCGGTACAAAGACGTGAGTGAGGTGGGTATCCTGCTCCAACAGCTCCTTGCCGATAGTGCCCTGCCCGGCGATCACCTCGACGTCGTCAAACGGCGGGATCAGGGTGTAGCCCTCCAGCTCGGAGAGGCGGCGACTCTCGCCATAAGCCTCATCGAAGCTGTTGCCAAACAGCATGACGTTGCCGCCCTGACGACGTACCGCGTCGATCTTGATGTCCGGCGTGGTCTTGGGCATCACGATGATCGCCTTGATGCCGAGCTTGGCGGCCGACAGAGCGACCCCCTGCGCGTGGTTGCCGGCAGAGGCGGCAATGACGCCGCGCGCCTTCTGCTCCTCGGTCAGGGTAGCGATCTTGTGGTAGGCACCGCGCAGCTTGAAGGAGTGGACCGGTTGCAGATCCTCTCGCTTCAGGCTGACGTGATTGCCGAGCCGCTCGGAGAGTTTCTTCAGGGTTTGCAAGGGGGTGACTCGCGCCGCCTCATAGACGGGTGAGAGCAGCACCTTGCGTAGATAATCAGCCGCAGAGACCATGGTTTATTCCCCCAGCATCGAGCGATCGCGCACCGCGCCCTTGTCGGCGCTGGTGGCGAACATGGCATAGGCGCGCAGGGCAAAGGAGACCTGACGCTGACGATCGAGCGGCTTCCAGCCCCGAGCCTCGACGGCGACACGGCGGGTAGCCAGCACGCTGTCGGCCACCTCCAGCACCATGCTGCGGGCCGGGATGTTGATGCTGATGATGTCGCCATCCTCCACCAGACCTATGGTGCCGCCAGAGGCTGCTTCCGGCGAGACGTGACCGATGGAGAGGCCCGAGGTACCGCCAGAGAAGCGGCCATCGGTGATCAGGGCGCACGCCTTGCCGAGGCCCATGGATTTGAGATAGGTGGTGGGGTAGAGCATCTCCTGCATGCCGGGGCCCCCTTTCGGCCCTTCGTAGCGGATCACCACTACTTCGCCTGCTTTCACGGTACCGTCGAGGATACCGTTTACCGCGCTCTCCTGGCTCTCGAATACACGGGCCGGGCCACGGAAGGTGAGGTTCTCCTCATCCACTCCGGCAGTCTTGACGATGGCGCCATTGACCGCGAGGTTGCCAGAGAGCACCGCTAGCCCCCCCTCCTGGCTGTAGGCGTTATCCAGCGAGCGGATGCACCCTTCGGCTCTGTCCAGATCCAGCTCCGGCCAGCGACAATCCTGACTGAACGCCTTGGTGGTGCGGATCCCAGCTGGGCCTGCGCGGTAGAAGTCCACCACCTCCTGACTGGGCTGGCGGCTGACATCATATTCATTGAGCTGTTCGACGAGAGAGCAACCCAGCACGGTACGGGCATCCCCATGCACCAGACCCGCTTTTTCCAGCTGGCCCAGAATGGCGACCACGCCACCGGCGCGGTGCACATCTTCCATATGGTATTTCTGGGTGGAGGGCGCCACCTTGCAGAGCTGCGGCACCTTGCGGGACATGCGGTCGATATCAGCCATGGTGAAGTCGACGCCCGCCTCCTGCGCCGCTGCCAGCAGGTGCAGCACGGTATTGGTGGAGCCACCCATGGCGATGTCGAGCGCCATGGCGTTCTCGAATGCCGCCTTGGTGGCGATGTTGCGCGGAAGTGCCGAAGCATCGTCCTGCTCATACCAGCGCCTGGCCAGAGTCACGATGCGCTGACCCGCCAGCTTGAACAGCTGCTCGCGGTCGCTGTGGGTCGCCAGCATGGAGCCGTTGCCCGGCTGGGAGAGGCCGAGCGCCTCGGTCAAACAGTTCATGGAGTTGGCGGTAAACATGCCGGAGCAGGAGCCGCAGGTGGGGCAGGCACTGCGCTCCACCTGTTCGCTCTGGGAGTCCGACACCTTGGGGTCGGCGCCCTGGATCATGGCATCTACCAGATCCAGCTTGATGATCTGGTCGGAGAGCTTGGTCTTGCCCGCCTCCATCGGGCCGCCGGAGACGAAGATCACCGGAATGTTGATGCGCAGGGCCGCCATCAGCATCCCCGGGGTGATCTTGTCGCAGTTGGAAATACAGACCATGGCGTCGGCGCAGTGGGCGTTGACCATATACTCCACCGAATCGGCAATCAGCTCCCGCGATGGCAGGGAGTAGAGCATGCCACCGTGGCCCATGGCGATGCCGTCATCCACGGCGATGGTGTTGAACTCCTTGGCGACGCCGCCCGCAGCTTCGATCTCGCGCGCCACCAGTTGCCCCAAGTCCTTGAGATGCACGTGGCCCGGCACGAACTGGGTAAAGGAGTTGACCACGGCGATGATGGGCTTGCCGAAATCCTGATCGGTCATTCCGGTGGCACGCCACAGGGCGCGGGCCCCGGCCATGTTACGTCCGTGGGTGGTGGTGGCGGATCTCAACTTCGGCATGTCTCTACTCCCTGAATGCCCATATGGGCTCGATGCGTTATGCGGTAATGATACGAGTGGATCGGAATCGATCCTGGTGAAGACTCCTATGGGAAGCACTCACCGGAAGCGACTCGGGGAGGCACAGCGCCTCCCCTCTCTCATCAGTCATTGACGGGCGTCAGCCAGCCCCACTTGTCCTCGGTCTTGCCATTGAAAAGGCCGAAGAAGGCGTTCTGCAGCTGCTCGGTCACCGGGCCACGGCTGCCAGCGCCTACCTTCATCCGATCGACGGAGCGCACCGGGGTCACCTCGGCGGCGGTACCGGTCATGAAGATCTCGTCTGCGACGTACAGCGCCTCGCGGGGCAGCGCCTGCTCGCGCACCTCATAACCGAGATCGCGGGCCAGCGTCATGATGGTGTCACGGGTGATGCCGGGCAGGATGGCGGCAGTAGCGGGCGGGGTGAACAGCACGCCATTCTTCACCAGGAACAGGTTCTCACCCGCCCCTTCGCTCAGATAGCCGTTCACGTCCAACGCCAGCCCCTCGGCGAAGCCGTTGCGCTTGGCCTCGCGGCTGATCAGCTGGGAGGACAAATAGTTGCCGCCCGCCTTGGCGCCGGTGGGAATGGTGTTGGGAGCGAGCCGGTTCCATGAGGTGACGCACACATCCACCCCGTTTTTCAGCCCCTCCTCCCCCAGATAAGCGCCCCACGGCAGAGCCGCGACCATCAGATCTGCCTTGGCATCCAGCGGCGGATGCAGCCCCAGCCCCACGTTGCCGACAAAGGCCAGCGGGCGCAGGTAGCCGCTCTTCAGGCCGTTCTCGCGCACCACGGTGCGGCAGGCTTCATTCACTTCGGACTCGCTGTAGGGGACATCCATCCAGTAGATCTTGGCGGAGTCGAACAGGCGGCGGGTATGCTCCTGCAGACGGAAGATGCAGGTGCCCTTGGGGGTATCGTAGGCGCGTACCCCCTCGAACACCGAGGAGCCATAGTGCAGGGCGTGGCTCATCACGTGTATCTGGGCATCCTGCCAGGGCACCAGTTTGCCGTTGAACCAGATGTATTGGGGGTGAGTGGCGGATTGGGAAGGCTGTGACATTGGCTTGGCTCCTTAAGCTCTGATCCGGGGTTGCTGTTCCAGTGCATCGACCCGGGAAACGTCCACCAGCTTCACCAGCTGGCTCCACAACTGCTGGATGGGACGCACCGACTCGACAGTAACCGTGATCCGCAGCTGTTGGCAATCCTGCTCCATGTTGAGGGCGCAGAGATTGAAGCCGCGGTGACGCACCACCCGCAGCACCCGCTCCATCACTTCCGGTCTGGGCTGGGCATGGATATGCAGGGTGTGTTGTGCAAATGCTGGCTGGGCAAGGGTGTGCGGGTTCATGGGCGTTGCTCCATCATCTGGTGGTTGGCGACTCCCGGCGGAACCAGGGGCCAGACGTTTTCTTCCTCTGAAATGGCCACATGCAGCAGGTAGGCACTCTCGCTTGCCAGCAGGCGATCGAGGGCTCCGGCTATCTGCTCCTTGCATGTGATGGTCTCACCCGGAATGCCGAAAGCGGCAGCCAGGGCGACGAAATCGGGGTTGTCGGAGAGGATGGTCTCGCTGTAGCGGCCGTCGAAGAACAGCTCCTGCCACTGGCGCACCATGCCGAGGCGCTGGTTATCCAGCAGCACCATCTTCACCTTGAGCTGAGCGCGGCGGATGGTGCCGAGCTCCTGCACGTTCATCATGAAAGAGCCGTCACCGCTTACCAGCACCACTTCATCCTCTGGGCGCGACATCCTGGCGCCGATGGCGGCGGGCAGACCGAACCCCATGGTGCCGAGACCGGCGCTGGAGAGGTGGTTGCGCGGGCTGGTGAAGCGCATGTGCTGGGCCACCCACATCTGGTGCTGACCCACGTCGCAGGCGACCACGCTGCTCTCCGGCAACTTGGCAGATAGCTGTTTGAGCAGAGCTGGGGCATAGATGGCCTGACCCGGGTGGTCGTAGCGAAATGCGTATTCGCGGGCCATGGCGGCGCAGTGTTCACGCCAGGGGGCGATGTCGAGAGTCATGGCGAGGCGCGGCAGCACCTGTTTGAGATCCGCGGTGATCCCCACCTCGGCGGCACGGCGCTTGCCGAACTCGGCGGCATCCACATCGAGATGGATCACCTTCGCCTCGGGGGCAAACTCCTCCAGCTTGCCGGTCACCCGATCATCGAAACGGGCGCCCACCACCAGCAGCAGATCGCACTGCTGCACCGCATAGTTGGCCGCCTTGGTGCCGTGCATGCCGAGCATGCCCAGATAAACGGTACTGTCGGGGTCGAGCGCGCCAATCCCCTTGAGGGTGGTGACCGCAGGCATGCCGGTGACGGCAGCAAAGTCACGCAACTGCTGCTCGGCATTGGCCATGCCCACTCCGCCACCGACGTAGAGCACCGGACGCTCGGCGGCAGCCAGCAGGGTGCGGGCTGCGGTCAGCTCCGAGGGGGTGAGCGCTTCCGGCTCTTCCACCGCAAACAGCGGGCTCTGGGGCGGCACGGCAGCCAGCTGCACATCCTTGGGGAGGTCGATCAGCACAGGCCCGGGGCGACCTTCAGTGGCGATGGCGAAAGCTTCTGCCAACACCCGCCCCAGATCAGCGGCATCAGTCACCATAAAGGAGTGCTTGGTGCAGGAGAGGGACATGCCGAGCACGTCGACCTCCTGAAATGCATCGGTGCCGATGGCGGAACAGGGCACCTGACCGCTGATGGCCACCAGCGGCACCGAATCGAGCAGCGCCTCCGCCAAACCGGTCACCAGATTGGTGGCGCCGGGGCCGGAGGTGGCGATGCAGACCCCCACCTGACCGGAGGCGCGGGCATAACCGACCGCAGCCATGGCGGCGCCCTGCTCGTGGCGACAGAGCTGATGGGCCAAACCACCGTCATACAGGGCATCGTAGACCGGCATGATGGCCCCGCCCGGGTAACCAAACACCTGGGTCACACCCTGTTTCTTGAGAGCCTGTACCAAAAACTGCGCGCCGTTCATGTGGAAAATCCTGTCCTTTGGTCGAAAAAAAACCCCCGGGCTGTGAGGCTCGGGGGTCGCTTGTTTCGTTCTGTCCGGTGGTGGGTCTATCCCTTGTTCCGTGCAGCTAAACGAGCCCCGAGCGGTGAGATAATAATCACCACTAGGACCACAATAATGCTGACGAAACGGGAGGCCATGTTCATAGTTACAACCGGAAATCCTGTGAAATTGGGGCGGTTTCTACCGCGAATGGCTATTAGAACTAGCACGGTGATTTTTATTGGGCAAGCCTTTTTTCTGTGACAACCCACTGATTTTGGCTATTCCTCAGCCGGAACTATGGAATAAAAAACCAACAATAAGCAGTTAGTCAGAACATATATCAACTCAAGGACGGGATTTATGTCATTAGCTGTGGTTTATAGCCGTGCCAGCCTCGGGATCGCGGCCCCGCAAGTTACAGTGGAAGTCCACCTCTCCAACGGCCTGCCCGCCTTCAACATGGTCGGCCTGCCGGAAACCTCGGTGAAAGAGTCGCGGGATCGGGTGCGCAGTGCCCTGCTCAACGGCAACTTCGAGTTCCCGAGCAAACACATCACGGTCAATCTGGCCCCCGCCGATCTGCCCAAGGAGGGGGGCCGTTTCGATCTGGCCATCGCCATCGGCATTCTCGCAGCTTCAAAACAAATACCTGCAAAATACCTGCTTGATCACGAATTTTTAGGCGAGTTGGCCCTGACCGGCGAGATCCGCCCCGTGCTCGGTGTGCTGCCCGCCGTGCTCGCCTGCCGGGATGCGGGGCGTACCCTGCTGGTACCGCGGGAGAACGGCCCCGAAGCCTCGCTGATCCAGGATGCCGAGGTGCGCACCGCTCACCAACTGTTGGCCGTCACCGCCTGGTTGGCCGGCCAGTACGAACTGCCGCTGCCGGATCAACAAAGCGCGGAGAGCCTGCCCGATGTACCGGATCTGCAGGATGTGATCGGCCAGTCACAGGCCAAGCGGGCGCTGGAGATCGCCGCCGCCGGCAGCCACAACCTGCTGTTCATCGGCCCGCCCGGAACCGGCAAGAGCATGCTGGCGAGCCGTCTGCCCGGCATTCTGCCGCCGCTGAGCGAGCAGGAGGCGCAGCAGACCGCCGCCATCCACTCCATCGGGGGCCTCACTCCGCGCGCCGGCCACTGGCACCACAGACCGTACCGCACACCCCACCACAGCGCCTCGGCGGTGGCGCTGGTGGGCGGCGGCAGCCACCCGCGGCCCGGCGAAATTTCGTTGGCCCACAACGGAGTGCTTTTTCTCGACGAGCTACCCGAATTCGAGCGCAAGGTGCTCGACTCCCTGCGCGAGCCACTGGAGACGGGCCACATCACCATCAGCCGGGCCGCCCGTCAGGTGGATTTCCCCGCTCGCTTCCAGCTGGTCGGCGCCATGAACCCCAGCCCCTGCGGCCACTATGGTGACGGCCAGACCCGCTCCAGCCCGGATCAGATCCTGCGCTACCTCGGCAAACTCTCCGGCCCCTTTCTCGACCGTTTCGACCTGACGGTGGAAGTGCCGCTGCTGCCCAAGGGGAGCCTGACCGGCAAGGCGGAGCGGGGGGAGTCGAGCCAGCAGATCCGTGATCGGGTGCTGGCGGCACGGGAGCGGATGCTGAGCCGCAACGGTAAGCTCAACAACCTGCTGGATAGTCGCGAAATAGAGGATATTTGCCGACTATCACCGCAAGATGCCGAATTTTTGGAAAGTGCTATCCAGAAGCTGGGGCTCAGCATCAGGGCCTGGCACCGCATCCTGCGGGTGTCGCGTACCATCGCCGATCTGGTCGGGCAACCCGCTATCGGCAAGGAGCATCTTATCGAGGCGCTCGGCTACCGGGCCATGGATCGGCTGCTATCGCGACTGCGCAGCAGCTGACAGAAGGGAAAGGGTGAGTCCAACCCCGTAACGGCTCTGAATGGTCTCACGGGCCATCGGCTGATATTATGGCCACAGATCTGACCACTTGATGGCCCTTTATCGACAGCAAGACGGACCCGACTCATGCCCAACAAGCTGATAGAGCGACTGCGCGGCAGCCTCTCCACCCTGCTCTATTTTTTCAACACCCTCTTCTGGTTTGTTCCCATCTTCTCGCTGGGTCTGCTCAAACTTCTGCTCCCCATCAAGGGGTGGCGTACCCTCTGCAACTGGCTGCTGGATGGTTGTGCCAGCTGCTGGATCGGTTTCAACAATCTGATCCAGAAAACCATCATCAGAACCCCTTTCGATGTGGTCGGAGTGGACAAAGGGCGCCGGAATGAGTGGTATATGGTGATTGCCAACCATCAATCCTGGGTCGACATACTGGTACTGCAGCGGGTTTTTAACCAAAAAATTCCCTTCCTGAAGTTTTTCCTCAAGAAAGAGCTGATTTGGGTACCTTTTCTCGGTCTGGCATGGTGGGCGCTCGACTTCCCCTTCATGCGGCGATATTCCAGGAAATTTCTGGAAAAGCATCCCCATCTGAAGGGAAAAGACATAGAGACAACCCGTAAAGCCTGTGCCCGGTTCCGCCACATTCCAGTGAGTGTGATGAACTTCGTCGAAGGTACCCGCTTCACCAAGGGCAAACATCAGAAGCAGGGTTCGCCCTATCGTCACCTGCTCCATCCGCGCGCAGGCGGCATCGCCTTTACTCTGGCCGCCATGGGTGACCAGTTGCATCAACTGGTGGATGTCACCATCGCCTATCCGGACGGCATTCCCAGCTACTGGGATTTCATGTGTGGCCGGGTCGGGCAAATCAAGGTTCAGATCCGCTATTTGCCGATCGACCGCAAACTGGTGGGGGATTACTTCAATGACCCCGAGTTCCAACAAGAGTTTCAGCAGTGGCTGAACGGGATCTGGCACGAAAAAGACCAGACCCTGAACCAGCTGCTGGCAACCAAGGCGCAGTAAATACTCATGTTATCCATGCTTCCCGGCCCGCTGGTGCTGATCATCAGCGCCGGCCTGACCATTCTCTTTACCGCCTTGTGCGCCAGCCTGATCCTGCTGGTTTCGCTGGCAAAACTGCTGCTGCCGGTGCCAGCCTTTGGCCGCGCCTGCAGCCGCCTCAACAACCGCTTCATGCGCCTGTGGCTGGCCTGCAACGCGCTGGTGATCCGCCTCACCACCCGCATCGACTGGCAGGTGGAGGACAGCACCCGGCTGCGCAAGGATGGCTGGTATCTCATCATCAGCAACCACATGAGCTGGACCGACATCGTGGTGCTCGGCCACCTGTTCCGGGATCGGCTGCCGATGCCCAAGTTCTTCATGAAGCACGAGCTCATCTACATCCCGCTGTTGGGGCTGGCCTGCTGGGGGCTCGACATGCCCTTTATGCGCCGCTATTCGCGAGAATTTCTGTTAAGAAATCCGCACCTGCGCGGCAAGGATATCGAGACCACCCGCAATGCCTGCGAGAAGTTTCGCCACATCCCCACCACCGTCATCAACTTCGTGGAAGGGACCCGCTTCACCGAGCAGAAACGGGATGCTGCCCGCTCCCGCTATCGCCACCTGATGCCGCCCAAAGCGGCAGGACTGGCCTTTACGCTGGCAGCCATGGGGGAGCAGTTCGACAGCCTGATCAACGTCACCATCCGCTATCCGGACAACGCCGAGACCCCGTTCAAGGACTTCCTGATGGGACGGGTACAACGCATTCAGGTACGGATCGAAGAGCTGCCGGTGGATGAGGCGCTGGTTGGCGACTACTTCAATGACAAGCAGTTCAAGCGCGGTTTTCAGGAGTGGCTAAACCAGCGCTGGCAGGAGAAGGACGAGGTGCTGGAGGGGTGGCAGAGCGGTCAGGAGCCGCTGCCGGTGGCCGCCAAATCCGGGGATGCATCCAAAGAGAGCGCAGAAGCCAACTCAGCCAATTGATCCTCCGAGAACACTGCAATACCGTGGCGGCGCAGCAGGGCGGTGGTCTTGCCCTCGCCCGCCACAGAAACCCCTTTGAAGCGGCCGTTATAGATACGGCCGCTGCCACATGAGGGGCTCCCCTCTTTCAGCAAGGCGAAGCGAATACCCTGCGCCTGACAGATTTTAAGCGCCAGCTCGGCGCCGCGGTCAAACTCTTCAGTCACATCCAGCCCGCTCGCCGTCACTACCCGATCTCCCTGCCGTTCGGCAGGAGGACGCGGGGTCGGCAGACCACCCGCCACTTCGGGGCAAAACGCCAGAGCCCGCCCCTCGGCACCCAGCTCACTCAGCCAGTCGCTGACGATCCCCTTGCTTTGACCGTCGTAGCGCACAGGCTGGCCCAGCAAACACGCGCTGACCAGCACACGAACAGGGGATGCGCTCATGCTTCCGCTCCATGCATCACCTGATCGAACATCACGCAGCAGGGGCTTTCCAACCGGTAGAGAATGGCGGGGCGCTGCTTGCCGGTACGCTTGCGGCCGGTGTCCACCAGGATGTCAGCGCGGTGGATCCGCTTGCGAAAGGCGGCCGTATTCATGGGTGTTTGCAGGATGATCTCGAAGGCACGCTGCACCTCGGAGAGGGTGAACTCGGTACCCAGCAGTTGCAGCGGCAGAGTGCTGTAGCGGCTCTTGATGCGCAGCCGCTCCAGCCCCTTGGCGATGAGCTGGAGATGGTCGAAGGCGAGGCTCATGCCCGGCAGGGTCGAAACCGGATGCCAGCAACCGTGGCGGGTCTCCACTTCAGGCGCCACCAGACAGAGGTAAACCAGGGTGGTGGACCAGCCACGGGGATCCCGCTCCAGATTGCCGAGGGTGCAGACCTGCTCGCTGTAGCAGTCACCCAGCCCCCACTCCGCCAGCAGGCGGCGCTGGGCGGCGTCCAGATCCCAGTCCAGCGTCTCGTCGATGCGCAGGGCAGGCAGTTGCCAGCAGTTGGCAAAAGGGGGGCGATCGCGGGTCTCGAGCAGCAGTTCGAGCCGCTCCTCATGCAACCGCAGCACCACCATATCCAGACTCATTCTCAGCATCCCGATCGCCCTGCTCGCCTTCCATTAATGTTTGGTAGATAATATCACACGAATAGTATGTGCAGGAGCCAATCATGGGAACCGTCGCCAGTCTGGATATTGATGCGCAGAAGGGCTTTACCCCTCTCTGCCCGAACGAACTGCCCGTCGCGGGCGGGGATGATATTGTGGCGGCCCTCAACGCTCAGGCCACCCTCGCCAGCCTGCGCATCGGCAGCAAGGATGCCCACCCCGCCAATGCGGTCTGGGTGGCCAGCGAGCCTGCTACCATGCTGCAACCGCTTGATTTTCCTAACGCCGATCTCACCTGGCCGGTACACTGCGTCCCCGGCAGCAAGGGGTTCGAGCTGCTCGACGGCCTGCCCGCCCCTATCGATTACGACTTCTTCATCTGGAAGGGAGTCGAGCCTGACCTGCATCCCTATGGCACCTGTTTCCACGATCTGGCCGAGCGCCGCAGTACCGGCCTCATCGAATTCCTGCAAGCCCGTGATGTCACCACTGTGCTGGTCGGCGGCCTCGCCACCGACTACTGCGTCAAGACCAGCGTGCTGCAACTGCGCCGCGCCGGTTTCCGGGTGATCGTCCACCTCGATGCCTGCCGTGGCATTGCGCCCGAGACGATTGCCAGCGCCCACACCCAGATGATCGAGGCTGGCGCCGAACTGGCCCAGACCCTGACCGATGTTCAACGCCTGCTGGACGCCTGATATGCCCCCTATCCTAACCAGCCTGCTCGACACCGATGCCTACAAGCTGCATATGCAGCAAGCGGTGTTTCATCGCTATCCGGATGCCGAGGTGGTGGCTGAATTCCACAGCCGCAACGAAGAGGACCTGCTGCCCATGATGGGGCAGATCGAGGAGCAACTGCGCCTCGCCGGCTCCCTGCGGCTGACCAAATCCGAGCACCACTTTCTGGCCGAGCGCCCCTTCTTCACTCCCGACTACCTCGACCATCTGCGTCGCAAGCCGCTCGACGCCTCCCTGCTGAAGGTGTTCGAACAGGATGGCCGCATCAATGTGCGGGTCGAGGGGCCGTGGCAGGATGTGATCCTGTGGGAGATCCCGGTGCTCGCCATCATCAGCGAGATGCGCAACCGCTTCCGCTACCCCCAGTTTGGCGTCAGCCACGCGCTGGAGCGGCTCGATCAGAAGCTCGACAAGCTGGAGCGGGAGCTGAGTCGCGACGAGATGAGCGAGTTCAACCTCATCGACTTCGGCACCCGCCGCCGCTTCTCACACGCGGTACAGGATGCCGTGGTGGGTCGCCTCAAGGAGCGGCTGCCGGCGTTTCGCGGCACCAGCAACTACATGTTGGCCCAGAAGTACCAGCTGCCAGCCGTCGGCACCCAGGCCCACGAGTGGTTCCAGGCTCACCAGCAGCTCGGCTTCCCGCTCGAACACAGCCAGCGCGCCGCCCTCACCAGCTGGCTGGACGAGTTCACCGACCATCTCGGCATCGCCCTGACCGACTGCATCACCATGGATGCCTTCCTGCGCGACTTCGACTTCGAGCTGGCCAGCCGCTATCAGGGCTTGCGCCACGACTCCGGCGATCCCGTGGTATGGGGCGAGAAGGCGATCAGCCACTATCAGCGCCTCGGTATCGACCCTGCCGAGAAGACCCTGGTCTTCTCCGACGGCCTCAATCTCGACAAGGCGGTCGAACTGTTCCGCCACTTCCGCGGCCGAATCAACACCAGCTTCGGCATCGGCACCAAGCTCACCTGCGACCTGCCCGGCGTCAGCCCGATGAACATCGTGTTCAAGCTGATCGAGTGCAATGGCGGCCCGGTTGCCAAGATCTCCGACAGCCCGGGCAAGACCCTCTGCCGGGATGCGGAGTTTATCCGCAATCTCAAGCAGGCCTTCCACGTCGGGGTCTGACCTGCCAGATTGCCAGAAAACAAAAAGCCCGCCGGTTTGCACCGGCGGGCTTTTTTATCGACTCAAGAGTGATCAGTCTTTCTTGGCCAGCAGGAATTTCACCAGCTGGTTGAACTGCTCCTGAGAGGAGATGGATTCAATCTTGATCATGTACTTGCCGTTCACCAGGAAGGCCGGTACGCCACGGATGTTGTAGCTCTCCATGTTGCGATCGAACTGGGAGACCATGCCGGACACGGCGAAGCTGTCAACGGCGCCGTCAAACTCTTCGGCCGGTACACCGTTAGCGACGAAGAGCTGCTTCACGTCATCGCGGCTCATCGGCGGCTGACGCTGAACATGGATCTTGTTGAAGATGGCCGGGGTCAGCTTGGCTTCGGCGTTGAGCAGGCTGGCAACGGCGTAGGCACGCTGCATCTCCGGGCCCATTTCACGGCCGAGGAAACCGACCGGGTTCTTCTTCAGGGTGACGCCCTTGGGCAGCTCGGCTTTCATCTGCTCGACGATCGGTTCAAAGGTGGCGCAGTGCGGGCAGTAGTAGGAGAAGAACTCCATCACTTCCGGCTGGGCGGTACCAGTCTGTTTCACCACATCGTAGTTGACGCCTTCCTTGAACTCGGGGGCGGCGTGAACCATGGGGATCATCAGCATGGCAGCAAGGAAAAATAGGATTTTTTTCATGATGTTTCCTGTTAAGGGATCACTGTGAGGCACGCCCGGCGAACCGAAGCAGTGCCAAGCCTATTGCGTCACCTCTGCCCAGTCAATGGCCAGAACAGGAGATTGAGTCCCTCTTGCCGCTCATCTCCTCCCTTCGCTGCCGACCGGTGATCAGGAACGGCGACAGCCCGCGCATAACCTCTGCTGACTCATCCCCTGCCACTCCGGCCAGCTGGCTCACCAGCCGGGTGTCAGGGTGAGCGGCGGAGCCTTGAGCGCCTCCAGCTGGTCGTGCAGGGTCGCTATCTGCTGGCGCCAGTAGTGATCGGTGTTGAACCAGGGGAAGTGACGGGGGAAGGCCGGGTCTTCCCAGCGCCGTGCCAACCAGGCCATGTAGTGGACGATGCGCATCGCCCGCAGCGGCTCGATGAGCGCCAGCTCGCGCGTGTCGAACTCCATGAACTCCTCGTAGCCAGCCAGCAGGGTGTCGAGCTGGATCAGCTGCTCGTTGCGCTCGCCATTCAGCATCATCCAGAGATCCTGAACGGCAGGGCCGGTGCGGCAATCATCGAGGTCGACAAACATGGGGCCATCGCGCCAGAGGATGTTGCCCGGGTGGCAGTCACCATGCAGGGAGATCTGCGCCACATCGAGGGTCATGGCGTCGCTGACATGCTTGATCAGCTCATCCAGCACCCCGAAGAACTGCTTGGCCAGCCCGCTTGGCAGCCACTCGCCAGACGCCAACAGCTGACGCGGCTCGTGCAGCATGCTATCCACGTCGAGACGAACCCGATGGTGGAACGGCTTGCTGGCTCCGAGTTGATGGATGCGGCCAAGATAGCGCCCCACCCACTCCAACTGGTCGAGGTTGTCCACCTCGAACTGGCGTCCCCCGACGCTCTGCCAGATGGCAAACGGGTAGCCCTCATGCTCCAGCAGGGTCTCGCCGGCAAAAGCGAGCGGCGCAGCGACCGGGATCTCCGCCTCACAGAGGCGGGCGGCAAACTCGTGCTCTTCGAGGATCTGGGCCCGGCTCCAGCGGCCGGGTCGGTAGAACTTCACCACATAGCGGCGACGATCCTCATCCTGAAACTGGTAGACCCGGTTTTCGTAGCTGTTGAGCTCGATAAGACCGGAGTCGAGCCGCAGACCGCTGAGATCCAGCGCATCCATGATGAGGTCGGGAGTGAGATCGGAATAGTTGAAACGCATGTCATCCACCATAAGAAAGGGGCGCCGTTGCGCCCCATTCTATCACTACTGCCCACCATTGCCGTGCATGGCGGTAGGCCAGACCGTTACAACCGGCCGATAAACTTGCTGCCCTGACGCAGGTTACCCTTGCTGTCATCAGGCGCCGCCCCCTCCCGTTTCAGCACGAACTGGATATCCAGCGTCGGCCGCTTCAGGTTGTAGGGATCCACCGCCAGACTGACCGGCAGGGTGTAGATCTCGCCCGCCTTAAGAGTCACTTCACGGGGGCCGAACCACTGATACTCGGGCAGCCCCTCCACATCCAGCTGGTAGGTCTGGGGTTGCAGGGTCTTGTTGAGGATCTTGAGGGTATAGGTGTTCTCGATAAGCCCGTCGTTGTTCTCGCGGAACAGCTGGTTGCGATCCCGCAGGATATCGAGCCCCATAGGCATGATGGACATGGCGTTGTAGGCAAACACCCCCAGCATGGTGGCCATCACCAGGCCATAACCAATCAGCTTGGGCCGCGCCACATGGGTAGAGTCGTTGGCCAGCTTGTGCTCGGTGGTGTAGCTGATGAGCCCCTTCGGATAACCCATCCGCTCCATGGTCTGGTCACAGGCGTCGACGCAGGCGCCGCAGTTGATGCACTCGTACTGCAGACCGTCACGGATATCGATACCGGTCGGGCAGACCTGCACGCAGAGGTCGCAGTCGATGCAATCACCCAGCCCCAGCGCCTTGTAATCGGCCTTGCGGGAGCGAGCTCCGCGGGTCTCGCCCCGCTTGGGGTCATAGCCGACGATGAAGGTATCCTTGTCGAACATGGCGGACTGGAAGCGGGCATAGGGGCACATGTGGATACACATAATGGCGCGCATCCAGCCGGCGTTACCGTAGGTGATGATGGTGAAGAAACTCACCCAGAACAGCACCCAGCCACTCGCCTTGAGGGTCAGCACATCCGGCACCAGCCGGGTCACATCCTGGAAGTAGGCAACAAAGGTCAGGCCGGTGACCAGCGAGATGAGCAGCCAGGCCAGATGCTTGGCCCCCTTGCGAGCCAGCTTCTCGCCGCTCCAGGGTGCTTCGTCCAGCTTGCGCCGCTTGTTGGCCGGCCCTTCCAGCTTCTCTTCGAACCAGATGAACATGAAGGTCCAGACCGTCTGCGGGCAGAGATAGCCACACCAGACCCGACCGAGGAAGGTGGTAATAAAGAAGAGCCCGAAGGCGGCGATCATGAAGAGCCAGGCGAGCAGGGTCAGATCCTGCGGCCAGATGGTGGCACCAAAGACGTGGAACTGCTGATGGCCGAGGTCGAACAGCACCGCCTGTCGCCCCTCGTAGCGCAGCCAGGGCAGCAGCACGAAGAGGGCAACGAAGAACCAGCCCATCCCTTTGCGCACCCGCTGCCAGTAACCGGTCTGGGCTCGGACGTAGATACGGTTGCCGGGGTTGAATCTGTCATCGCTGGCTTTGAACGTATTGGGGTTGAAAGTCCCGGTTACGCTCTTGTCGGTGACATCCTTGATATCGATTTTCTCGTGATCGGCCATTGCAAGACATCGCTCCCTTATTTGTTATGGAGCGGATTATATCTTAAACAACCTGCTAATTGTGTGGATTAGATGTATCTAATATTGGGGTTGGATCGCAAATTTCGGCAACAAAAAAGCACATCACCTTGCGGTGATGTGCTTCTATTCAAGATTCACTTGATTCCGCGAGCCTTGAGCAGTGCCTCTTTGAAATCGGGCACGTGATCCTTGGCCAGACCCGGGATCATCGCCTGCTTGTCGGATTCCCGCATCTTGAGGTGATAGATCAGCATGTCGTCGGTCAGCTCGGACAGGGGACCTTCAAAACCCGCTTCTTGGGCCAGTTTGGCAACAAACTGCACCAGGCTGAGATCCTGTTCCTTGATCCAGGCAGGCTGCAACAACTCCAGCAGCTCTTCGATACGATGACATTGCATAGACAACCTCTTTAATCTGTCTGTATTAACTCAGGCAACCTTACCCATCAAGGCTACTTCGATTCGATCCCGCCCATTATGCTTGGCCTGATAGAGGGCCGCATCCGCTTTTTGGATCAAATCGGCGATTTTCATGCTGTTGTCCGGTATCAGAGTGGCAACACCAAAGCTACATGTGACCCGACCGGAGACCAGTGATTTCTGGT
Organism: Aeromonas sp. FDAARGOS 1410; assembly: GCF_019048745.1. Classification (NCBI taxonomy): domain Bacteria; kingdom Pseudomonadati; phylum Pseudomonadota; class Gammaproteobacteria; order Aeromonadales; family Aeromonadaceae; genus Aeromonas; species Aeromonas sp. FDAARGOS 1410. Next base: position 323,979 of record NZ_CP077401.1, read on the forward strand.
GCGGAATAGCCAGCTCCTTGAGGGATTGCCGCACATTGTCCGCCACCTGCAGCGCCCCCTGCATGCCGGTGCAGGGCAGCAGCAACGCAAACTCCTCGCCACCGTAACGGGCAGCCAGATCGTCCTCGCGCCGCTCCACCTCGGCCAGCAACCCCGCCACCTGTTGCAGGCAGTCATCCCCCAGCTGGTGACCATAGAGATCGTTGAACTGCTTGAAGTAATCCACATCCACCAGCACCAGCGACAGCGGTGCCCGGGCCCGGTGGCAGCGGCGCCAGGCACGCTCCAGACAGTCGTCGAGATGGGCACGGTTGGCAATACCGGTCAGGCCGTCGAGACGGGAGGTGAGGCGCAGATGTTCGGAAACCGCTTTCAGCTCTGCCACCAGTTCGGCGTTGGAGAAGCGGTGGTGAAGCGAGGCGATCTGATCCCGCCGCAGACGGCGCAGCAGGGTCGGTAAAAAGACGAAGAGGTAGCCCGCCAGCATGCAGGAGACGATCCGCTCCTGCTCGTTGCCCGCCCCCAGCTCGAACAGCATGGCGCACCCGAGCGGCAACACGGCACCGTAGAGCGAGCGGCGACTGCCAAACAGCATGATGGCGCTGCCGGTGAGGATCAGGCTGGTGAGCATCATCATGGCCGCGCGATAGGTGTCGGGCAGCTTGTCCATGTAGAGCAGCACACCCAGTGCCCAGCTGATGGAGGTGATGGTCACCCCGATAAAGAGCTCCCGCTCCAGCAGGGGCAGCGGCGTCTGGTGCAATCTGGGCTGGCGCCAGCGCAGATGCCAGCCGCGGCACAGCAGCAACAACAACACCCCGACCAGCCACCCGAGCGCTTCACTGGCGGGCAGGTAGTCGTGAAAAAGCAGACTCCAGCCAAACGCCAGCAAGCCCAGACAGGGCAGACTGAACGAAGCATGGGTGTAGAGCTGGACCATGATGGCCTGCCTGACCTGGCGTGTCACACTCTGGGTCAACTGAGTACTCCTGTACAAGAGCCAAGCAGTCTACCACTACCCCTCATTGAGCAACAATAAAGCGTTTTTTATTAAGCAGTTACTCAACCGCGCTCCAGCTCGTCGAGGATCGGGCACTCGGGGTTTTCATCCCCGTGACAGCAGCAGACCAGCCCCTCCAACGAACTGAGCATGGCCTGCAGCCCGGCGATGCGAGCGCGCAGATCGACGATCTTCTCCTGCGCCAGCTTCTTCACCTGGGCGCTGGTTCTGTGCTCGTCCCGATAGAGCGCCAGCAGCTCCTGACACTCCTCCAGATTGAAGCCGGTCTCCCGCGCCCGCTTGACGAAACGCAGCTCGCGCAGGGCCGATTCGGTGTAGCTGCGGTAACCGTTGTCGCTGCGCACCGGTGCCGAGATGAGGCCGATGCTCTCGTAGTAACGGATGGTTTTGGCGGTCAGTCCCGTGGCCTTGGCTACCTTGCTGATGTTCATGGATGACTCCTTAACGGTTCGATTCAGTGCTGACATTGTGGCTGACCTGGGCGAGAGCCCGCGGCCGCCAGCGTTTCAGTAACAGGGAATTGCTCAAAACTGTGATGCTGCTCAGGGCCATGGCCGCCCCCGCCAGCTCGGGGCTGAGGTAGCCCAGTGCCGCCAGCGGAATGCCGATGATATTGAACACGAAGGCCCAGAACAGATTCTGCTGGATGGTGCGCCAGGTCGCCGCCGAGATATCGATGGCATCGGCCACCAGCCGTGGGTCGGATCGCATCAGGGTGATGGAAGCGGTCTCCATCGCCACGTCGGAACCGGAGCCCATGGCGATGCCGACATCCGCCGCCGCCAGCGCCGGGGCGTCGTTCACCCCGTCCCCCACCATGGCCACCAACCCGCGGGTTTGCGCCCGCAGCGCCGCGACCTTCTCCACCTTGCCGGCCGGCAGCACGGAGTCAAAGGCCCCGTCCAGCCCCAGCTTGGCGGCGATATGGGCCACCGGCGCCGGCGCATCGCCGCTCACCAGCCAGCTGGCGATGCCGCGCTGACGCAGGGTAGCGATGGCTTCCGGGCTCTCGGGACGCAGGGTATCGGCCAGTGCCGCGATCCCCGCTACCACACCGTCAATGGCGACCCAGACCCGGGTCGCGCCGTCGGCGGGTTGTTCATCCTGTTGTGGCACCTCAATGCCGAGCTGGGCCAGCAGGGAGCCATTGCCGATGGCGACCGCGTGACCGGCGACCTGCCCCACTATGCCAGCACCGACCCGCACCTCGATCGCCTCCGGCTGGGGCAGCACGGCCTCTTTGCCGACCGCCTCACGCATCGCCAGCGCCAGCGGGTGTTCGCTCGCCTGCTGCAGGGCGGCAGCGAGGCGCAACTGCTCGTCATTGCCGCTCCAGCTGGCCAGCACAGGCTTGCCTTGAGTGAGCGTGCCGGTTTTGTCGAAGATGAGCGCCTTGATGGCGTGGGCCTTCTGCAGGGTATCGACATCCTTGATCAGAATGCCGTGACGCGCCGCGACGCCGGTACCGGTGACGATGGCCGCCGGTGTCGCCAGCCCCAGCGCACAGGGGCAGGCGATCACCAGCACCGCCACCGCTGCCAGCAGCGCCTGACCGAAATCATTGCTGATGGCGTACCACACCAGCAGGGTGAACAGGGCGATGGCCATCACCACCGGCACGAACACGGCAGAGACCTTGTCCACCAGCTGTTGCAGCGGCGCCTTGCCCATCTGGGCGCTTTCCACCAGTGCGATGATCTTGCTGAGACTGGAGTCCTCCCCCACCGTGGTGGCCTCGATCTCCAGCACGCCGGAGCGGTTGATGGCACCGCCCAGCACCTTATCGCCCGCACTGCGCGGCACCGGCAGGCTCTCACCGGTGAGGATCGACTCGTCCAGCTCGCTGGCGCCGCTCACGATTCTGCCGTCCACCGGCACCCGCTCACCCACCAGCACCCGCAGCCGATCACCGCGCAGCACCTCGTCGATGGCGACGCTCTGCCAGCTCTCGCCACGCCAGACGGTCGCGGTTTCCGGCCGCAGCGCCATCAGTTCGCGAATGGCAGACTGGGTGCTGCGTCTGGCCCGAGCCTCCAGCAACTTGCCGAGGGAGATCAGGGTAATGATGATGGCGCTCGCCTCGAAATAGAGCTTGCCGCTGGCGGCCATCCCCAGCGTCAACAACAGATAGAGGCTGTAGAAGTAGGCGGCGCTGGTACCGGTGGCCACCAGCACATCCATATTGGCTGCGCGGTTCTTGATGGCGAGCCAGGCGCCGCGATAGAAGCGGGCGCCGATCCAGAACTGCACCGGGGTGGCGAGCAGCAGCTCCAGCCAGGCGGGCAGATGCCAGGGGAATAGCCCGGCCATGGCCAGCATACCCACCAGCAGCGGCAACGTCAGCAGCGCCGAGACGATGACCCGGGTTTGCGCCTGACGGGCAGTGGCGGCCTCCTGCGCTTCCCGCTCCAGCAACTGCTGGCGGCGGCCGCTGGCCGAGCCTTGTGCCAGCTGGGCGCCAAAGCCGAGCGCCTCGATCTGCTCGCGCAAAGCGGCCGGAGTCTGCATCCCGGGGACCAGCACGATCCGGGCCTGTTCGATGGAGAAGTTGACCTCGGCCGAGATAACGCCGGGCAGCGTGACCAGCATCTTGTTTAGTCGAGCCGAACAACCGGCACAAGTCATACCGGTAATTTGAAACAAAAAGGTCTCGCTACCGTAGTCATAACCCTGACTTTTGATGCTTTCGAGCACCGCAGGCAGGCGGTCAGGGCTGGCCAGCTCGATGGCCGCCTGCTCCAGCGCGAAATTGACGGTGGCCGATACCCCGTCAAGTTTGTTGAGACTGGTCGCGATGCGGCCTGCGCAGTTGGCGCAGCTCATGCCGCTCAGCGGCAACTGCAGATGAATGGGTAATTGAAGATGAGTGGTCATGTTGTTCCTCCCCGGAACCCGTCGGCACCACAAAACGCCGACTGGCAAACCCTAACCTTTACTGTAAGGGCAAGCTCAAGCCACATGATCCACTTTTTTGCAGATGAAAAAAACGGCGCCCGTTTGCTGCCAGAGAGCAAACGGGCGCCGCATTCAGGTATTGCGCGGTGTGAGCGGAACTCAGATACCGTACTGGGCGCGATAAGCCTTCATGGCCGCCAGTTGTGCTGCCAGCTCCGGCTGCTCGGCCTGCTTCTCTTCCAGATACTGGATCAAGTCGCTCATCTGGATGATGGCGATGATGTGGGCGCCGTAGTCACGCTCCACCTCCTGAATGGCGGAGAGCTCGCCCTTGCCCTTCTCCTGACGGTCCAGCGCGATCAGCACGCCCGCCAGCGAGGCGCCGTTGGCCTGGATCAGATCCATGGATTCACGGATGGCGGTGCCAGCGGTGATGACGTCGTCCACCAGCATGATGCGCCCCTTGAGCGGGCTGCCCACCAGATTGCCGCCCTCGCCGTGATCCTTGGCCTCCTTGCGGTTGAAGCACCAGGGCACGTCCACATCGTGCTGCTCCACCAGCTGCACGGCCGTGGCGGAGGCGATGGGGATCCCCTTGTAGGCCGGGCCAAACAGCACATCGAACTTGATGCCGGCATCCATCAGGGCGGCGGCATAGAAACGCCCAAGACGGGCCAGGTCGCGGCCGCTGTTGAACAGACCGGCGTTGAAGAAGTAGGGGCTTTTACGACCGGATTTCAGGGTAAATTCACCGAATTTGAGGACCTGTTTCTCCAGGGCGAACTCGATAAATTGACGCTGGTAGGCTTTCATTCTGGCTCCTTGCTTGGCTTGTCGTTGTCTTGTGTGGGGGTATAAAAAAACGCGGTCAATGCCGCGTTTTTAAAATCAGGAGAGCGACTGCTTCTGCAGCGCAATGATGTCGGCGATGCCGCCCTTGGCGAGCGCCAACATCTCCAGCAGCTCCTCATGGGTGAAGGGCTCGGCCTCCGCAGTGCCCTGCACCTCGATGATGCGACCATCTTCGGTCATCACCACGTTCATGTCGGTCTCGGCGGCGGAGTCTTCGATGTACTCCAGATCGCAGATGGCTTCGCCCTGATACATGCCGACGGAAACGGCGGCGATCATCTGCTTGAGCGGGCTCTGCTTGATCATGCCCTTCTCGACCATCCAGTTCAGCGCATCCACCAGCGCCACACAGGCACCGGTAATGGAGGCGGTACGGGTGCCGCCATCAGCTTGCAGCACATCGCAGTCAACTGTGATGGAGTGCTCGCCCAGCGCTGTCAGGTCCACCGCCGCGCGCAGGGAGCGGGCGATCAGACGGGAGATCTCCAGAGTGCGGCCACTCTGCTTGCCGGAGGCCGCTTCACGGTTCATCCGGGAGTGGGTGGAGCGCGGCAGCATGCCGTATTCGGCGGTGACCCAGCCCTGATTCTTCCCTTTCAGGAAGCGCGGCACGCTGGTGTCAACGCTGGCGGTGCAGAGCACGCGGGTGTTGCCGAATTCCACCAGCACGGACCCTTCAGCATGCTTGGTGAAGTGGCGGGTAATGGTGACCGGACGAAGCTGCGCGGCAGTGCGATCGCTTGGACGTGACATGGGACGGACCTCTGGGCTGGCTGAATTGGCGCAGGAGTATAAGCCATCGCGGCCCAAATATCAGCCGCTAAAACCAACACTTCGGCTGACGCACCGGCCCCCGCTGGGTATAATCCCGCCACACTTCATCAAGCCCGGAACAATCAATGATTCACAGCATGACCGCCTACGCCCGCAAGGAACTCAAGGGCGACTGGGGCACAGCCGTTTGGGAAATTCGTTCGGTCAACCAGCGTTATCTGGAGACCTACATTCGCCTGCCGGAGCAACTGCGCAGCCTGGAGCCGGTTCTGCGTGAGCGTTTCCGCGCCAAGCTGCAGCGCGGCAAGGTGGAGTGCAACCTGCGCTTCGAGGCCGCTCAGGCCGCAGCCAGCCAGCTCCATATCAATGAAGAGCTGGCCAAGCTGATTATCGACAGCGCCGGCTGGGTAATGAAAGAGGCGGGCCAGGGCCAGCTCAACCCGGTCGATGTACTGCGCTGGCCGGGCGTCATGGCTGCCGCCGAGCAGGACATGGACGCGGTCGCCACCGAGCTGCTCGGCGGTTTTGACCAGACCATGGAAGATTTCCTCGCCTCCCGCGCCAGCGAAGGGGCCAACCTCAAGGCGCTGATCGAACAGCGTCTGGCCGGTATTCAGGTGGAAGTGAAGAAGGTGCGCGTCCACCTGCCGCAGATCATCGAATGGCAGCGTCAGAAGCTCACCGACCGGCTGGCCGAAGCCAAAGTCGAGCTGGATCCGGCCCGCATCGAGCAGGAGATCGTGCTGCTGGCCCAGAAGATCGACGTGGCCGAAGAGCTGGATCGTCTGGAGATGCACATCAGCGAGACCAACAAGATCATGAAGAAGGGTGGCGCCTGTGGCCGTCGCCTCGACTTCATGATGCAGGAGTTCAACCGCGAGTCGAACACGCTTGGCTCCAAGTCCATCAACGCCGAAGTGACCCAGTCCGCCGTCGAGCTGAAAGTCCTCATCGAGCAGATGCGCGAGCAAATTCAGAACATCGAGTGATGGGTCGCTGACTCTCCGGTTGTTACCTGCAAAAGAGCCCTTGATTCCTCAAGGGCTCTTTTATTTTCCGGCCATCGCACCTGTCGCCCGCCGCCGGTGAGTCAACGGGCGGGGAACGCCCTAGCCTATCGGCATCACCAGCGCCGGTTGGTGCGGGTCGCTCAGCCGTTCGGCCAGATAGTCCACCAGCAGTCGCACCTTGGGGGAGAGGTGACGGTTATGGGGATAGAGGGCCCAGATCCCCTCTGCCGGAGCCCGCAGTTCGGGCAGCAGCTCGATCAGCTCCCCCCGGGCCAGATGGTCGCTCACGTAGTAGTCCGGCAGCTGGATGATGCCGATCCCCTTGAGCGCCGCATCCAGCAGAGCGTGGCCGCTGTTGCACTGCAACAGGCCGCGCACCCGCACGCTGTGGGGACGACCATCCAGAGTGAAGTGCCACTCGTCGCTGTTGCCCACCAAACAGGTGTGGCGAGTCAGCTCGGAGAGGCTGTTGGGTATACCGTGGCGGGCGGTGTAGGCCGGGGAGGCGCAGACATAGGGCACCCGCTGCGCCAGCTTACGCGCCACCAGCGTCGAATCCTTGAGATGGCCGAGCCGCAGCGCCAGATCGTAGCCTTCGTGCACCAGATCCAGCAGCTGGTTGGTGAGGTTGAGGGTCACCTCCAGCTGGGGGAAGCGCACCATGAAGTCGTTCACCAGCGGGGCGATGCGGCTCTCGCCGTAGGAGACAGGGGCCGTGATACGCAGGGTGCCTTGCGGCACCGCCTGATGACGCCCCACCGCCAGCTCCGCCTCGTAGAGGTTGTCCAGCAGCTGACGGCAGTGGCGATAGTAGATCTCGCCAAGCTCGGTGAGCCGCACCTGACGGGTGGTGCGCAGCAGCAGCTTGGCCTGCAGCCGATCCTCCAGCTGTGCCACCTGACGGCTGACTTGCGCCACCGACACTCCCAGCTTGCGCGCCGCCGGGGTAAAGCCCCCCTGCTCCGCCACGCTGACAAATTCACAGATCCCTTCCCAGCCGAACATTATTACCTGTGTGTAAAAGTGATTTGAGATTCGCCCTCATTATCACCAAATCGGCAGGAAACTACACTGAATGCCCGAACTCATCTCTGTTCACCCTGCTCAACAAGAAGGATGTCATTCATGGCACAGGTTCAAAGCATCAAGTGTAAAGCCGCCATCGCCTGGGGCCCGGGTCAGCCCCTCTCCATCGAAGAAGTAGAAGTCATGCCGCCGCAAGCGGGCGAGGTGCGGGTGCGCATCGTCGCCACCGGCGTCTGCCACACCGATGCCTTCACCCTCTCCGGTGAGGATCCGGAAGGGGTATTCCCCTGCATTCTCGGCCACGAGGGAGGCGGCATCGTCGAATCCGTCGGCGAAGGGGTCACCAGCGTCAAGGTGGGGGATCACGTGATCCCGCTCTACACCCCCGAGTGCGGCGAGTGCAAATTCTGCAAATCCGGCAAGACCAACCTGTGCCAGAAGATCCGTGCCACCCAGGGCAAGGGGCTGATGCCGGACGGCACCACCCGCTTCTCCAAGGATGGCCAGCCCATCTATCACTACATGGGCACCTCCACCTTTAGCGAATACACGGTACTGCCGGAGATCTCCATCGCCAAAGTGGATCCGGCCGCCCCACTGGAGGAGGTCTGCCTGCTCGGCTGCGGCGTCACCACCGGCATCGGCGCCGTGATGAACACCGCCAAGGTGAAAGAGGGTGAGAGCGTCGCCATCTTCGGGCTGGGGGGCATCGGCCTCTCGGCGGTGATCGGTGCCCGTCTGGCCAAGGCCGGTCGCATAATCGCCATCGACATCAACGAGAGCAAGTTTCCGCTTGCCCGCAAGCTGGGTGCCACCGACTGCATCAACCCGAACGACTACAACAAACCGATTCAGGAGGTGATCGTCGAGCTGACCGACGGCGGCGTCGACTTCTCCTTCGAATGCATCGGCAACGTCAAGGTGATGCGTGCGGCGCTGGAGTGCTGCCACAAGGGTTGGGGCGAGTCGGTCATTATCGGCGTCGCCGGAGCGGGTCAGGAGATCAGCACCCGTCCGTTCCAACTGGTGACCGGTCGGGTCTGGCGCGGCAGCGCCTTCGGCGGGGTACGCGGTCGCAGCGAGCTGCCGAGCTATGTGCAGCGCTACATGCAGGGTGAGTTCCGCCTCGATGACTTCATCACCCACACCATGCCGCTGGAACAGATCAACGAGGCGTTCGATCTGATGCACGAAGGCAAAAGCATCCGCACCGTCATCCACTACTGAGCATGATCACCCCGCCCGCCATCGTGGGCGGGGTGCAGGAGTCCTTCGATGAATCTGGAGATTATCAGCAGCAACAAGAGCTTCGGCGGCTGGCACAAGCGCTATCGCCACCACGCCAGCGTGCTCGGCTGCGAGATGAATTTTGCCATCTATCTGCCACCTCAGGCCCTCACCGGCCAGAAAGTCCCAGTACTCTACTGGCTCAGCGGCCTCACCTGCACCGATGAGAACTTCATGCAGAAGGCGGGTGCCCAGCGTATCGCCGCCGAGCTGGGCATAGCACTGGTGGCGCCGGACACCAGCCCCCGCGGCGACGGCGTAGCCGACGACCCCGGTTATGACCTCGGCATGGGAGCAGGCTTTTACGTCAATGCCAGCCAGAGCCCCTGGCAGGCGCACTACCAGATGTATGACTACGTCACCCGCGAGCTGCCCGATGTGATAGAGACCCACTTCCCGGTCTCGACCCGACGCGCCATCAGTGGCCACTCCATGGGCGGTCACGGTGCGCTGATCGCTGCGTTGCGGGAGCCCGGTCGCTACCGCTCGGTCTCGGCGTTCAGCCCGATCTGTCACCCGAGCCGCTGCCCCTGGGGCCAGAAGGCGCTCGGGGCGTATCTCGGCAGCAATCCTCTGCTGTGGCAGGAGTGGGATGCCTGCCAGCTGCTGCGCCACCAGCCGGTCACGCCGCTGCCCACCCTGGTAGATGTGGGGCTGGATGATCCCTTCCTCGCCGAGCAGTTGCATATCGATGCGCTGGCCGAAGTGGCCGCCAGCAAGGGGTGGCCGCTCGAGCTCAACCGCCATGAGGGCTATGACCACAGCTACTACTTCGTGGCGAGCTTTATCGAGGCGCACCTGCGCTTTCACGCCCGCCACCTCTGATCAACACAGGCCCGTGACGGGCCTGTTTCAGTTGGAGTTATGGTGATCGGACAAGATTAGCCTTGCTGCCCGTGGTAACGGCATGCCAGAGCAGAGCATCAGTGGCAGCGGCCTCCGCATGATACCGGCTTGCCCTGGCCAAGGTCAGCCGATTACCCTTGAGGATTGCGATGGAGGAGGTATCCCGTGAACTACGACGTTTCGTTGTTGGAGATAAAGCTGTTTCTGATGACCACCCGGTTTGGCAGCTTTTCAGATGTGGCGCGTCGGCAGGATATGACCCCTTCGTCCGTCTCGCGCAAGATGGCGCAACTGGAGGAGAAGGTGGGCTCCAAACTGTTGCACCGCCATACCCGCTCCATCTCCCTCACCGAGGAGGGGGTCGCCTTTGCCAAACAGTGCGCCGAGATCCTCCAGCAGTATGAGCGGGTGGTCGGCCAGATCGAGCAGCGGGCGGATACCCCGAGAGGCACCATCCGGATCAGCGCGCCGGTGGCCTTTGGCCGGCTCCACATTGCCCCCTATCTGACCGAACTGCTGGAGCGCTACCCCCTGCTCAAGGTCGAGTTGCAGCAGACGGATCACTATGTCGATCCGGCGGCCGAGTCGATCGACCTGCTGATCCGCATCGGGATCTCGCAAGACTCCTCCCTGCGGATGAAACAGTTTGGCCAGCAGCACTACGTGATGGCAGCCAGCCCCGACTACCTCACTCGCCATGGAGAACCGGCCAGTCCGGATGAGCTGGTGCAGCACAACTGTCTGGTCTTCAAGGGGAGCAATGGCCTGCAACGCTGGTTCATCGGCCAGGAGCAGCTGCAACCCTATGAGGTGAGCGGCACCCTCTACAGCAACAATGCCGATACCCTGGTTGCCGGCGCGGTGGCGGGTGCCGGGATTGTAGTGTTCCCCACCTGGCTCATCGGCGAGGAGCTGAAAACCGGGCGGCTCAAACCGATCATGACCCGGTTCACCGTCTCCACCAGCGTGGAGCAGCAGGTGATCAGCGCACTTTATCTGGAGACCGACCAACTCGCCGCCAAGGTGAGGGTGGTGATCGATTTTCTGGCGGGAAAATATGGCTCTCCCTGCTACTGGGATGCCAGACAGGTTTAGCCAGACAGCCTGCCGGTCAGCTTGTGCAGCATCGGCAGCAACATAAAGACGGCGCAGGCCACGATCACGCTGTCGATGAGCAACACTGCGACTGGTGCGGCGGGGTCGAGCTGCCATCTCGCCAGCAGCGGCGCCATCCAGCGCGGGATCAGCAGCGTCAGCGGAAAGATGATGGCCAGCACGTGCAGGTATTCGCCAAGCTGTTTTTTCATAAAGACTCTGATGTTGTGGCAGCCAAGCCAGTGGCAAGAGTGGCATTCCTTTCACCACTGGCGAGCCAGCTACAGCGTGGTGATGTCCCGGGTGCAGATAAAGTGGGCATCCGCGGCAAAGGTTTCGAATTGACGGATCACCTGCTGCATCTGCGCACTCTGGATCTCCTGCAGAAATTGCGTCTCCGACTCAATGCGGATCACTTCGAAGTAGTCCCACGGCGAGGCGCTCTGCTGCCCCAGCATCTTCAGCCCCTTGAACACCTCGAACGAGGTGACGCTGTTGAGCCGGTTCACGGTGGGCAGATCGACCTCCCGTGCCCACGCCAGATAATCCGCCTCGTTCGCCCCCGGTTTGAGATTGAAAAAGACCATCAGGGTTGTTGCCTGTTCACTCATTTACTTGTTCCTGTTGTCGGTTCGCCAGATAGATGCAGAGCAGCGCCGCAGCGACGGCCATCATGGCGGCAAGGCGCCAGCAGTTGAGGGGGATGGGGGCATTGCCCAGCCAGCCCATGGTATCGATCACCAGACTCATCACCATCTGGCCCAGAATGGTGGCCACAGTGGCGATGGCGACCCCTACCCGTGGAATGGCCGCGACCATCACCACCATGTAGACAATGCCGAACAGGGCACCGGCCAGCTGCCACTTCGGCACGCTGAGCAGGGTCGCCTGATAGGGCGGCTCAAAGAAGAAGATCAGCAGGGCGGTCACCACAGTGCCCATGGTGAAGGTGAGCAGCGAACTCTGCACCACACCAACCCGCGATCCCAACTGACCATTGATCGCCGCCTGGGCGCTGAGCGCCATGCCGGAGACGATGGCCAACACGATAATCAGCACCATCAGTTTGCTCCCAGATAGGTAAACAGCAGCGCCAGCGCGATGCAGCCGAGCGCCACCAGCCGCAGGGGACGGGTTGCCCGTTTCGGCATGCCAAACCAGCCGAAGTAGTCGATGGCAAAACTCTTGGTCACCTGCCCCAGCAGGACGCAGATCATCGTCATCGCCACCCCCAGCATGGGGGTCGAGAGAGTGAGCGCCACCACATAGACGGGGCCGAGCAAGCCACCGATCAACTGCCATTTCGGCACCCCATGCCACCCTGTGGATGGCCCCCGTACCGTGAAGAAACGGATCAGCCAGAGCAGTGCTGCCCCCACGCCGAAGATGCTCAGGGTGGCCCACAGATGGCCCACCTGTTCACCAAGCGGGCCCAGCAGGCCCGCTTCGAAGGAGAGGCCCATGCCGGCCATCACGATTAGCAAAACCGGGAGCGCGTTCATCGTGGATCAAACAGGGCGACGGGTGATTGACGGCTATAGGCCTTGCCCTGCGGATAGGAGACCAGCTCCAGCTGCATGCCCCATGGCGCAAGAAAATAGACCCAGGACTCCCCTGCTGTCGGCCCCTCCGTCATGCAGGTCGGCTCACCCAGCACGGCGATCCCCCGCTCCTTCAGGTAAGCCACCGCTGCCGCCATGTCATCCACATAGAAGGCGAGATGGTGGCCACCGATATCGGCGTTGTTGGGAGCCTTGAGGTTGCGCTCGATATTGCTGGCGTACTCGAAGATCTCCAGATTGATCCCTTTGGCACTCATCACCGCAATGCGGGTGATCTCGGCGCGGGCATTCACGTTGAGGTGCTCCGCCATCCAGTTGTCACTCGCCACAAAGGGCCCGAACTCATAGGCCAGCTCGAAATCGAAGTGGTCGCGAAAAAAGGCGATCGCCTCTGCCAGATTGGGCACGGTAAAGCCGATATGATCGGGCTTTTTCAGTCCTGGAATGGCCATCAGATATCCCCCCGCTCGTGACGCAATTTGTTGAGCGCCCCCATGGTGGTCGCCCCCTTGTTGAAGCCGGTATAGACAGATGCAAAGACGATCAGCTCTTCGAGCTCCTGCCAGGTCGCCCCCTGCTTGAGTGCCATATCGACATGAGCTGCGAAGGGGTTGCCTTCACCGCTGACGTTGAGGGCCATCTGGTCGATGGCGATGGTGATGAGCGCCTTGCTCTTCTGGTCGAGCAGCGGCATGCCCCAGGCTTCACCCGCCACGCGAACCGTCATGTCGCCCCAGGTCGGGTGAATGGATTTGAGCCCGCTGACCAGAGCCTGATCATCGAGCACGGCATTTGCAAAAGGTAATGATGTTGTCATCAGTGACGCCTCAGTAGTTGATAAGTTCGCCGTAGCGGATGAGGCGCATTATTAAGGAGCGGGATGTATTGAAAAACCGGCGGGCCGGAACATCACTTATGCAGGATTTGCACAAATGGCACGGGAGGTCGCGCCATGTTGGAAAAAACAAAACAGGCCCGTTGCGGGCCTGTTTCAGTTGTGGTGATCGGTTGATATCAGCTGCCGGCGCGGGTCACCCCGCCGGAGCCCACGATCTGCTGCTCCACCTCGGGGTCACCCCAGTAGGTGATGTTGCCAGTGCCTGCGATGCCGATCTTGAGCGTTTTCTGGGCCCGCACCTCCACATCACCGCTGCCGGCGATATTGACCTCGACCTCGTTGCCACGCATTTCGCTGCCCAGCACATCGCCAGCACCGGCAATGTTCAGCTCGATGCTGGCGGCAGAGCCGCTCCCCAGATCCAGGCTACCTGCACCAGCGATATTGCCTTTCAATCGCTGTACCTCCAGCTGGCTGGCGACGATACCACCGGTTCCCGCCACTGACAGCTCCAGCGCCTCACCCTTGAAGCCACTCAGATCGCCGTTGCCGGTACCTGCCAGCGCCATTTCACTGAGCTCTGGCAGGGTGATGGTGATCTCCAGCGGTTCGGTAGGCCGCAGTCGGTAACCCTCCTTCACCTCGATCTCCAGCTTGCTCCCGCGCTCGGTCAGCTCCAGATACGACAAGAGATTTGCCTGCCCCTTGATCAGGATGCCGCGCTGCTCCCCCGCCACCAGATGGAGGGTAGCTGGAGTTCCCGCCAGCACCCGGGTCACCCGCTCGCTCAGTGCCTGCTGGCGCTCGACCGGGACACCTTCCCCCTTGATCTCGGTGTCGGCAAAGACGTTGCAACCTCCCATCACCAACGCCACCAAGACGCCAATCATCCACCGCATAACTGTTCTCCTTTTTATTTATTGATAAGCTACCTGACAGGCCCTGTTCGAAACCACAAAAACAGAGGCCGTATGAAACCACAGATAGCAATGGCCATGCCAGAAGCTAACTATATGATTTTCAATAAAAATAAAATCAACAGTAAGAAGTGGCACGCATTAAAAAGAGCCATTTAGACCACCATTTGGCGAATCTGACCATCCCCTAACAGGCAGGTGGAGAGCTGGCTGGCGAGCCGTTCGCGAGGTCGCTACGCTGACAAGCCGTGGAAGTTTTGGATTGCCCTGCCGGTCTGTTGAGCCAATAGTGGTACTTCGTGCGTACCAAGCTCTCCATTGCGGTAATGTCATTACCACTGTCTTGTCAGTCTTCACTGCCAACAAGGAGTCAGAGCGTGACCCAAGCAAGCCCTCTCTATTCCACTGCCACCGGTCTGCCGGAGCCGACTCGCACCCCGCTGCTGACCGGCAGCGATCCCGAGCAGAAACGGCGCGAGCTGCTCGCCTACTTCTGCCAGACCTTCGATCTCTACGACTCGCTGTTCGACTGTCTGGCCGATGAGCGGGCCTGGTTCAACAAGGCGATCCCGCTGCGCCACCCGCTCATCTTCTACTACGGCCACACCGCCGCCTTCTTTATCAACAAGCTGCTGGCGGCGCGCCTGATCGACCAGCGGCTGGATGCCCGCATCGAGGCCATGGTCGCCATCGGGGTGGACGAAATGAGCTGGGATGATCTGGACGAAACCCACTATGACTGGCCAAAAGTCGCCGAGCTGCGCAGCTATCGGGCCAAAGTCCGTACGCTGGTGTGCGATTTCATTCGCCAGATGCCGCTCACCCTGCCCATCGACTGGCAGAGCCCGGCCTGGGTGATCCTGATGGGGATAGAGCACGAGCGCATCCACCTCGAGACCTCCAGCGTGCTGATCCGCCAGTTGCCACTTGCCTGGGTGCGGCCGCAGCCTTATTGGCCCGCCTGTACCGAAGCCCGCCACCGAATTGATCAGGTGCCCGCCAACAGCCTGCTGCCAGTGGCCGGCGGCAAGGTGCGCCTTGGCAAGCGGGACGCCACCTACGGCTGGGACAACGAATATGGCGAGCGCCATATCGAGCTGGCCCCGTTTCAGGCCAGCCGCATGCTGGTGAGCAATGCCGAGTACCTCGCCTTCGTCCAGGCGGGGGGCTATGGTCAGCAACAGTGGTGGGATGAAGAGGGGTGGAGCTGGTGCCAGTACGCCAAGGCGCAGATGCCCACCTTCTGGGTGGGTGACCCCGCCGAGCCCGAACAATTGCAGCTGCGGCTGATGACCGAGCAGGTCGCCATGCCCTGGGACTGGCCAGTCGAGGTGAATCAGCTGGAGGCGGCTGCCTTCTGTCGCTGGAAGGCGGCCCGGACCGGGCTCCCCATCCAGCTGCCGAGCGAGGCGGAATGGATGCTGCTGCGCGAGCAGCTACCCGGCGATCAGCCGGACTGGACGGAAGCCCCCGGCAATATCAATCTGGCCCGTTTCGCCTCCTCCTGCCCGGTGGATGCCAGCCCGCAAGGGGAGTTCTTCGATCTGGTGGGCAATGTCTGGCAGTGGACCAGCACCGCCATCGATGGCTTCGACGGCTTTAAAATCCACCCGCTCTACGACGACTTCTCCACCCCCACCTTTGATGGCAAGCACACCCTGATCAAGGGCGGCAGCTGGATCAGCACGGGTAACGAAGCGCTCAAATCATCCCGTTACGCCTTCCGGCGTCACTTCTTCCAGCATGCGGGTTTCCGCTATCTGGTCTCCCGTTATCAGGAACCCGTTATCGTGAATCCCTATGAAACCGACACGCTGGTCGCTCAGTACCTCGACTTCCAGTACGGCCCGAGCCACTTCGGGGTAGCCAACTACGCCAAAACGCTTGCTGATCTTGCTGGCGAGCTGTGCAGCAACCACCAGCGGGCGCTGGATATCGGCTGCGCCACCGGCCGCGCCAGCTTCGAACTGGCCCGCCACTTCCAGCATGTGGACGGGGTCGACTACTCGGCCCGCTTCATCGATGTGGCGCTGGCCCTCGCCAGTCAGGACAGTTTCCGCTACGCCATTCCGCTGGAGGGTGAACTGGTGGAGTATTGCGAGGCGCGCCTGTCGAGCCACGGGCTGGGGGCAAGTCAGGCTGAGCGCATCCACTTCAGTCAGGGGGATGCCTGCAACCTCAAGCCCAAATATGACCACTACGATCTGGTGCTCGCCTCCAACCTGATCGACCGGCTGCGGGAGCCCGCCCGCTTCCTGCGGGATATCGCCCCGCGGCTGCGCAGCGGTGGCCTGCTGGTGCTCACCAGCCCCTATACCTGGCTGGCGGAATATACCCCGCCCGCCAACTGGCTCGGCGGCATTCGCGAAAACGGCGAGGCGCTCACCACCTATCAGGCGCTGCAACGGCTGCTGGCGGCGGAGTTCGAGGAGCACTGCCCGCCCCGGGATGTGCCCTTCGTCATCCGCGAAACCGCCCGCAAATACCAGCACACGGTGGCGCAGCTGACCGTCTGGCGCAAACGCTAATCCGCCGATCGGCACGCAGATGAGAAGAGGGAGGCCAACGGGCCTCCCTCTTGTTATGGCAATAAAAACGGCGCGAGTATCAATGCCCCTGCTCGTGATAGCGGCGGGCCAGCACGGCGCAGACCATCAGCTGGATCTGGTGGAAGATCATCAGCGGCAGCACCATCACCCCGACGCTGGCGACCGGGAACATGACGTTGGCCATCGGCACCCCGTTGGCCAGACTCTTCTTGGAGCCGCAGAAAACGATGGTGATCTCGTCCGCCTTGTCGAAGCCGAGGCGGCGGCTGATCCAGACGTTCCAGCAGAGCACCAGCGCCAGCAAGACGCAGCTCAGCAGCACGATACTGGCCAGATCGTACCAACCTACCTGATGCCAAATCCCCTGCACCACCGCCTCGCTGAAGGCGACGTAGACCACCAGCAGGATGGAGCTCTGATCCAGCTTGCCGATGAGCGGACGGTGGCTGTCGACCCAGCGACCGATGAGCGGACGCGACAGGTGGCCGACCACGAACGGCAGCATCAGCTGCATCATGATGGACTGAATGGAGTGCCAGGTGTCGATCCCCTCCCCCTGCACGTGGATCATCATCCCCACCAGCACCGGCGAGAGGAAGATACCGAGGATGCTGGAGGCCGAGGCGCTGCACACCGCCGCCGACACATTGCCCCCCGCCATCGAGGTGAAGGCGATGGCCGACTGCACGGTGGCTGGCAAAGCGCAGAGATAGAGGAAGCCGAGGTAGATGGCCGGGCTCAACCAGCCCGGTACCAGCGGGGTGAGCAGCAGCCCGAGCAGCGGAAACAGTACGAAGGTGCTGAGCATCACCACCAGATGAAGCCGCCAGTGGCCGAGACCCGCCAGCAGGTTCTGGCGCGACAGCTTGGCGCCATGCATGAAGAACAGGAGCGCCACCGCCAGCTTGGTCAGCAGACCGAACCAGACGGCCACCTGCCCCTCGCAGGGAAAGAGGGAGGCCAGGGTGACCACCGCAATCAGCACAACAGTAAAGGGATCCAGACGCACGAAAGGTCTCCATCAGAAGGGCATCCTGCAGCCATGGCGACAGTCAGGATTGGGGAGGACAAGAAACAGAGCGGGAGATGTCTGGCACCTCCCGCTAAACGAACCTCCAGCTTACCCCGATAACGGAGAGGCGCAAAGTTGAGCGGCGAATAATTGTTCATCAATGCTTAACGCATTCGCAATATTGCACAGCAAAAGTTGACGATAAAACGGCTGTGACAGCTACCCAACGGCTAAAAATGGATAAAAAAACGGGCGACCAAGGCCGCCCGTTCCGCTTTTTCACCCAGCCGATCAGCGCTGGCTGGCCAGCTTGCCGTTGCCGGTTTTCTTCTCATTGCCGGCGAGCTTGCGGGCTTGGCGCTTCTCGAAGCGGGAGATCCACCAGTAGGCCAGCGCCGAGAAGACCGCGGTCATAAAGACGTTGATGAAGAAGGCGCGCACCAGATCCACCCCGGCCGGGAAGGCGGAGGCGCTCATGCTCACCACGAAGATGGCGATCAGCACCGACACCACGCCCATCCCGAACTTGCGCGACCCCATGCGGAAGTCGCGGGGGGTGTCGTCATGTTTCCAGCGGAACACGAAGTAGGCCACCATGATGAAGATCGGCGGCAACATGGCGGTACCGGCGGTGAGGTTGATGGCGGTGTTCATCATCTGCTGCACCGACTCGGAGCCGAAACCGTTGACCACCAGCATCGCGAACACGAAGACAAACTGCCACCAGGCGGCGCGCACCGGCACGCCGTGCTCGTTGAGCTGGGTGGTCTTCTCGCCGTAAACCCCCTGCGGGATCTCGGAGAAGTGGATCTTCACCGGCGCCGAGGTCCACATCATCATGGAGCCGAACATGGCGATGAACAGCACCACGCCGACGAAGCGGCCCACCAGCGCCTCGGAAAGCCCGAAATACTGCGCCATGCCGGTGAAGATCTCCACCATGCCGCCGGCATAGGTGAGGCTCTCGCGCGGTACGAACACGTTCACCAGCAGGGAACCGACCGCATACATGGCACCGATGACGATACCGGCACTGATGATCACCTTGATGAAGGACTTCTGGCCGCCCTTCACATCATTGAGATAGGCCGCTGCGGTCTCGGCACCGCCCGCCGCCTGGAAGATCCAGCACATGATGCCGAGGGTCGCCCAGTTGACGGTGGGAGTCATCGCCTCCAGCGTGATGGGCTGGGCTGGCACATGATCGCCACTCAGGGCCATCAACGCGCCCAGCACATAGATGGCGAACAGGGCAAATACCCCGTAGGCCACGATCTCCGCAATCTTGCCGAGCCAGCTCGCACCCTTGGTGGAGATGTGGGTCGCCGCCGCAAACAGCACGATGGAGATGATCGAGGTAACCATGGGCGAGAAGCTGTACTCATAGCCCAGCATGGCGTAGGAGGCGTAGGCGATGACGTTGGGCAGCAGGGAGACGAACCAGAACAGGTTCACAAACCAGTAGAGAAACGACCCCAGATAGGCCATCCGGGTGCCGAGCGGTTTTTTAAGCCAGTCGTACATCCCCGACTCGGAGTTTTTATTGGCCGAGACGAACTCGGCGATGATGAAAACAAACGGGATGAAGTAGACGATGGTCGCCAGCAGGAAGATGGGGGCGGAGCTGAGCCCCAGCTCGATGTTGTTGTTGACGATGTTGCGCACGTTGAACACGGCGGCAAAGGTCATCGACAACAGGGCAAACTTGCCTATGGTGCCGCGTACGGATTCAGACATGGTGTCCTCCAGTGGACTCGCGTTCCCTGCGGGGAGCGCTGTGACTCTGTGATGTGTTCGGCAAGGGTCTGTCGGCCCCGCGCTTTACTCTCTTGTTATGATCGGGCCGCGTGGGCGGCCTCGTTGCTGAACCGGTACCGTCTCCCGCACCGGCTCGCAATACCATTCAGACGATCGGAGTGCCCGGCGCCATCGGCACCCGCGGTTGCAACAGCACGCTCTGGCTCTCGTCCGGGGTCTCGGCGCAGAGCAACATGCACTCGGAACGCTCACCGCGCATCTTGGTGGGCTTGAGGTTGGTCAGCACCACCACCTCGCTGCCCATCAGCTCCTCTTCGCTGTAGTAAGGCACCAGACTGGTGACTGTCTGCAGCGGCCGCTCGCCACCCACGTCGATCTGGACGATGTAGAGTTTGTCGGCCCCGGGGTGGCGCACCACCTCCAGCACCTTGCCCACCTTCATCTCGACCCGCTTGAATTCGGCAAACTCGATCGTCTCGCTCATGCTCTTTTCCTTTTCTGGTTCAACGGTTTGCGGGTGGCCAACGGCCACCCGGTTTGATTGGGATTCAATGCAGTGGCTATGGCGTCTGCATGGCAACCTGCGCTGTCGGCTGGGCCTCTTTGGCACGCGCTTCGGCACTGAGGGAGGCCTCGTATCTGTTGTATTTCCACCAGGCGAAGCCGAGGAAAATCACGACCCCGCCGACGTTGTAGAAGATGATGGTCATGATGTCGGCGCCGGTCGGGAAGGTGGAGGCGAGGAAGCCCACCGAGAAGATGGCGATCAGCACCGAGACCACGGCGATGCCGGTGGTGCGCGAACCCATCTTGAACTCCCGCGGCAGGTGGTCGAGCTTCAAACGCAGATTGAGGTAGGCCAGCATGATGAACAGCGGCGGCAGCATGGAGGCGGCAGCGGTCATGTTGATGACGGTGTTCATCAGATCCTGCGCGGTGTTGGAGCCCAGAGTCGGGATCACCATCAGCGGCAGCACGATAAGGTACTGGATCCAGGCTGCACGGGCGGGCACGCCGTTCTCGTTCAGCTCGACCGTCTTCTTGCCGAAGATGCCGGCCGGGATTTCGGAGAAGAAGATCTTCACCGGGGTCGCCGTCCACATCAGCAGGGAGCCGAACATGGCGGTGAAGGAGACCAGCCCGACGAAGCGGTTCATCAGGATCTCCGGCAGGCCGAAGTAAGCGGCCAGCCCCTCGAACACCTGCACCGAGCCGCCGGTATATTTCAGGGTGTCGCTGTGGACGAACACGTTGATCAACAGCGATGCAATGGAGTAGAGCACGCCGATAAAGATCCCGGCGACGATGATCACCTTCACGAAGGACTTGGAGCCACCTTTCACGTCATTGACGTAGACCGCCACCGACTCGGCGCCACCGGCTGCCATAAAGATCCAGGTGGTGATGCCGAGGAAGGCCCAGCTGAAATCGGGGACCATGGCCTCTACCGTGATGGGGTCTGCCGGCTGCACGCCGCCCACCAGTGCCGCACCTGCCAGCAGAATGTAGGAGAGGGTCAGCAGCAGCATCAGGGACGAGGTCACCGAGGTGATGGGGCCGAGCATCTTGGCACCGTTGGTGGAGACGTAAGTGGCAAAGGCAAACAGCACCATGCTCAATGCCGTGGTCGCCACCGGGGTGAGAATGTACTCGTAGCCGAGGAAGGCATAGGAGGCGTAGGCAATAACCCGCGGCAGCAGCGAGGTGAAGAAGAAGAGATTCACGAACCAGTAGGTGTAGGCGGAGATAAAGGCCCAGCGACCGCCGAGGGAGCTCTTCACCCAGGCATAGACGCCCGCTTCGGAGTTTTTGTTCAGTGACACAAATTCCGCAATGATGAGGCAGAACGGAATGAAGTAGAAAATGGTGGCCAGAAAGAACATCGGGGCCGAGGCCAGACCGATCTCGATGTTGTTGTTGATGACGTTGTTGAAGCTAAATACCGCCGCGAAGGTGAGCGACAGCAGACCAAACTTGCCTATCGTATTGCGTTTGGAATCAGACATGGTGCATCTCCAGACCTGTAGTTATCTAGCGAAAGAGCGGGGCATGATTTGTAGGGTGAGCCCCGCCCTTCCGGCTTTTGTCAGTGCAGAACCGGCGGCTTGTTATTTGTTTTTGAAGTAGCCGCCTTCGACGGTGACCTTGATGATCACCTTGCGCACCGGCGCATCGCCGACGAAGCGGTAGGCCTCGTCGTTCTCGAAGATCACCACCTGCCCATTGCCGACCTGCTGGCGCTCACGCACCTCACCGGCCAGCCACTCGCGGTCGGTGGTATCGTCATAGGCCTGCTCGACCGCCAGCTCGCTCTTGGCAGCCCACTCCACCGTCTCTTCCCCTTCCAGGTAGTAGTGAACGTCGAAGTAGCGGCGCTGCCCCTCGAACAACGAGGTGGCCGGGCTGGCCCCCTCCTGCAAGCGGTAGGTGAGGGAGTCACCGATGGAGTGGCAGATGCCGGGCTTGAGGTTCGGCAGGTTGTTGATGGCCTCCACGCAGCGGCCCCACTTCTTGCCCTCCCGGTAGATGTTTTTGAACAGGGTCAGGTTGTCCAGGGTGATCATGCGAGGTTCCTCCCGCCGTTGATGGTGAGATCGAGCTCGGCCAGCGCAGCCGGATTGAGGTTGCCACGGGCGATGGACAGCAGGGTCAGGCCGAAGCTGAATGGCTCGAAGCGCACCCGCCAGGAGTCCAGCACCTCGGAGCCCCAGGAGTTGGAGCCGAGCCCCAGTACCTTGTGATCCAGATTGAGGGTGAGATAACCGCTCGGTTCCAGCTCGTTGATGTGCTGCGCCGCGTGGATATGCTCCCAGCTGTAGGGCCAGACGCTCAGGTTGATGGGGGCATCGGGTCGCACGTAGAGACCGGCGCCGTGGCGGTTGGTCAGGGTCGCCCAGCGCACCTGCTGGCGGTTGCCGTTATCCTGCGGGAAGGGGTAGTGCTCCCACATCTCGCTGACTGTGCTCTGGAAGCTGTCGATCCAGTTGCTCTGGCGGCTGTCCTGATAGTTTTCGCCCGGCCCCATGCCGTAGTAGTGCACCCGGTCGAGATCCTGACGAATGCCCAGCTCGAAGCCGATCTTGGGGATGATGTCGTCATAACCGCCGTAGGGCTGACCGGACAGCGCTACATGCAGCTGACCGTTCGGGCTCAGGGTGTAGACGTAGCGGCAGCGCATACCGAAGTCGAACACCGGCGGCGCGATCAGGCTCTCGACCGTCACCTCGACCGCCTCACCCAGCTGGCGCCAGCTCAGAGTGCGGAAGTGCTCCTGCATGATCTGCAGGTGGTTCGGGTGCCACAGGCTCTCGTACTCCTGCTTGTGGTTGTCGATCATCGGCTTGAAGAAGGTGAGGCGCGGCGAGCGCTCAATCAGCTCGATACCATCCTGCTGCCAGCTCACCAGCTTGCCGTCGAGGCGCGAGAAGCGCAGGGCAAAGCCGCTACCGCTCAAGGTCAGCGCGAGGCGCTCATCAGCGATATCCAACGGAGTAGCGTTGGGATTGGCAAAGGGCTGCAGCTGGCGAGTCGACTCTTTCAGCCGGAACTGGTACTGGCCCAGCTCGTGCTCCGCCGCACTGTAGCGGGTGGCGGTGGCCTTGATGACCCGCAGCTGGACGAAGGTTTCCCGCCCATCGAGGGATGGCAGTTCGAGCTGCAGCTCAGTGGTGGCACCGGGGGCAACCCCTTCCAACCGGATCTGCTGGCTGGCCAGCAGCTCGCCCTCGGCCTTCACTTCGACCAGCAGGCGGATATCGTCAAGATTGGAGAACCAGTAGCGGTTTTCCACCGCCAGCTTGCCGCTCGCCAGATCCAGCGCGCGCACCTTGACCGGGCAGATCACCTGCTTGTATTCGCGCAGGCCAGGCCCCGGGGTCTGATCCGGATAGATGAGGCCATCCATGCAGAAGTTGTAGTTGTTGGGGTAGTCGCCATAGTCGCCACCGTACTTGTAAACGGGGCGGCCCTGCTCGTCCTGATCCAGAATGCCGTGATCGCACCACTCCCAGATGTAGTGACCCTGAATGTGGGGATGGCGGTCGAACACCTGCTGGTATTCGCTAAGGCCACCCGGGCCGTTGCCCATGGCGTGGGCGTATTCGCAGAGGATGCGCGGCTTCGCCATCGGGAACTCGCCAAAGCAGTTCATCTGGGAGACGCGGGAGTACATGGTACTCACCACATCCACCACCTCGGCATCGCGATCCTCTTCGTAGTGCACCAGCCGGGTCGGGTCGATCGCCTTGCAGCGCTGGTACATGGCTCTGATGTTGCAGCCGTAGCCGGACTCGTTGCCGAGCGACCAGATGATGATGGAGGGGTGGTTCTTCTGGGCGTGCACATGTCGCTCGATGCGATCCACGAACACCGGCTCCCAGAAGGGGTCATCGGTGATGCGGCTGAGATCGCCGACGTTGGCAAAACCGTGGGTCTCCACGTCGGTCTCCGCCATCACGAACAGGCCGTACTGGTCGCACAGCTCGTAGAAGCGCGGGTCGTTCGGGTAGTGGGCGGTGCGTACCGAGTTGAGGTTGTGCTGCTTCATCAGCACGATGTCGCGTTCAACACGGTCCATACCGACCGCGCGGCTCTTGAGGTGGTCGTTGTCGTGGCGGTTCACCCCGTGCAGCTTGAGGTAGTGGCCGTTGACGTAGAAGAGGCCATCCTTGACCTTGATTTCACGCACCCCGACCCGCTGCGGGATCACTTCCAGCAGCTCGCCCTGACCGTTGTAGAGGGAGAGCTGTAGCTGATAGAGGTAAGGGTCTTCGGCGCTCCACAGACGGGGGGTGGCCAGATCCAGCGTGAAGCGGCAGTCACACTTGCCATTGATGGCGAGATGGTCGAGCGAGCCGCTGGCGATCTCGCTGCCCTGATCCAGCAGCGACCAGACCAGGCGGTGATCACGGGCTGCCGCCCCCAGATTCTCCAGCTGGATATCACAGCTCAGGGTGGCGCTTTGATTGTCATCCGCCAGCGCGGTGCGGATGAAGAAGTCCTGCACATGGGCGGCCGGTTTGCCCACCAGATAGACGTCGCGGAAGATCCCCGCCATCCACCACATGTCCTGATCTTCGATGTAAGTGGAGTCGGCCCACTGCATCACCCGCACCGACAGCAGGTTCTCGCCAATGTTGGCGTAGGCGCTGATATCGAACTCGGCAGTGAGACGGCTCCCCTTGCTGAAGCCGACATAGTGGCCGTTCACATAGACCTCGAAGTAGGTCTCCACCCCGTCAAATTTGATGATCACCTGCTCACCGTCCCAGGCCGGGCTCAGCGTGAAGCTGCGCTGATAGGCGCCGGTGGGGTTGTTGGTCGGCACGAAGGGCACGTCGATGGGGAAGGGAAAACCTTCGTCGGTGTACTGCAGCTGACCATGTCCTTCCATCTGCCACATGTTGGGCACGGTGATCTGGCCCCACTCGCTCATGGGGCTGTGATAGAAGGCCTCCGGCACCTGCAGGGGGTGGTCGAAGTAGTGGAACTGCCACTGGCCGCCAAGGCTCAGAAAACGGCGGCTCAGCTCGCGCTGCATGGTGGCCGCCAGCGCGTGGTCGGCATAAGAGAAGAAGTAGGCGCGCGGGGCCAGCCTGTTTTCACCAACAAATTGGACGTTTTCCCAGTTATTCACATGTCCTCCCGGAACAAGGCAACTTTGACTGGGTAAACTCTAGATAAACATTTACTAAATATCAGCTTTGAATTGGTAAAGTTTTAACCTGATCACAATGAACAGATGGTTTTGTGAGCGAGATCAGAAGCGGGAGATAAAGGAGGGCAAGATATGGATGAGTGGCATGGATGTTGATAGTAGCTTGCTGAGTAGCAATAAAATCAATTATAAAACAATATAATATGAAATTGTTGGATGATATGGGAAAGAGGTTTGATTGGGAGATGTGTCGCACCACCGCAAGATGGCGCGACTAAAAAGCAGAATGTTTTACTAAAATCAGCGAGTGGTGCCACGCAGGGTCAACTTGCTCGGTACCAGCACCCGGAGTGGAATATCCCGCTCGTCTCGCAGCCGCTCAACCAGCAGATTGACCCCCTGGGTGCCCATCAACTCGGAGTGGATCCGCACCGTTGAGAGCGGCGGGAAGGTGAACTTGGCGGTCGGAATATCGTTGACGCTGATAAGCTCGATCTGCTGGGGAATCGCCAGTCCCTTCTCGTGGATGGCACGCAGCACACCAATGGCGATGGAGTCGGAGGCGACGAACAGCGCCTTGGGCCAGTCACCCGCCAGCATCTCCTTCGCCAACTGGTAGCCGGAAGCGCTGGAGAAGTCCCCACGATAGAGATCGCTCTCCTGCACCACCCCCAGCCGCTGGCCATAATCCCGGAAGGCCAGTTCGCGCAGATCCGGATTCTCGTCCTG
Source organism: Aeromonas sp. FDAARGOS 1410 (assembly GCF_019048745.1). NCBI lineage: Bacteria > Pseudomonadati > Pseudomonadota > Gammaproteobacteria > Aeromonadales > Aeromonadaceae > Aeromonas > Aeromonas sp. FDAARGOS 1410. The sequence goes on from NZ_CP077401.1 coordinate 349,806, forward strand.
GCCACCGATATAGCCGATGCGCTGGTGCCCCTGCGCGATGAAGTAATCGACTACCTGCTGGCTGATCAGGGCGAGATCCACATCGACCGAGTCGAACTCTCCCTGTGAACGGCAGTCGACAAACACCAGCTGGCTGGAACAAGCCCTTAGCTGGACGAGACGCTCGGCTGTGAGGGTACCGACCACCAGAATGCCATCCACGGCGCTCAGTTCGCGCCCTTCACCGCAGTTGTAGAGATGGGTCAGCTCGATATTGAGGCGGGCACTCTGGGTCTCGATGCCATAACGGATAGCGAGATAGTAAGGGTCATTGACCTCGGTACTCTGGGGATAGGCATAGACCACCAGAAAGTGCAGCTTGCTCTTGTGTACCCCCTTGCGGGCGCTGCTGGTCTTGTACTCCAGCCGCTCGGCAATTTCGAAGATCCGCTGCTTGGTTTCTTCCTTGACGCTCAGGCTGGGATCCTCGTTCAGTACCCGGGATACCGTGGCGAGAGAAACCCCCGCTTCCTGTGCAATTTCCTTCAACGTAGCCATCAATACCTCGCTGGCAGCATCACGTGTTAATCGGTAACGGCTAAAGAGTAACGGGCAATCCCTTGATAGCCCAGCACTTTTACTAAAATGCCGGCGGCATGGCAGATTTTTGGAACGCAGAAACGCAAAAAGGCCTCCCGAATGGGAGGCCTCTTCTAAATAGGTGCCTGACAGTGTCCTACTCTCGCATGGCGAATGCCACACTACCATCGGCGCTACCGCGTTTCACTTCTGAGTTCGGCATGGGATCAGGTGGTTCCACGGCGCTATTGCCGTCAGGCAAAAGCTTTTAAAACTAACTTAAAGATGGTGCTGATACCCAGAATCGAACTGGGGACCTCATCCTTACCAAGGATGCGCTCTACCGACTGAGCCATATCAGCACACTAACCGGTAAAGACCACGCTATCCGCGTAATCTAAAATTGGGTGCCTGGCAGTGTCCTACTCTCGCATGGCGAATGCCACACTACCATCGGCGCTACCGCGTTTCACTTCTGAGTTCGGCATGGGATCAGGTGGTTCCACGGCGCTATTGCCGCCAGGCAAAATCTTCAATCTGAGAAAGCTGACGTAAGTAATTCGTTCGTATTTGCTACAAGCCTTAGAACACTTCTTGGGTGTTGTATGGTTAAGCCTCACGGGTAATTAGTATGGGTTAGCTCAACACGTCGCCGCGCTTACACACCCCACCTATCAACGTTGTGGTCTCCAACGGCCCTTTAGGACCCTCAAGGGGTCAGGGATGACTCATCTCAGGGCTCGCTTCCCGCTTAGATGCTTTCAGCGGTTATCGATTCCGAACTTAGCTACCGGGCAGTGCCACTGGCGTGACAACCCGAACACCAGAGGTTCGTTCACTCCGGTCCTCTCGTACTAGGAGCAACTCCCTTCAATCATCCAACGCCCACGGCAGATAGGGACCGAACTGTCTCACGACGTTCTGAACCCAGCTCGCGTACCACTTTAAATGGCGAACAGCCATACCCTTGGGACCGACTTCAGCCCCAGGATGTGATGAGCCGACATCGAGGTGCCAAACACCGCCGTCGATATGAACTCTTGGGCGGTATCAGCCTGTTATCCCCGGAGTACCTTTTATCCGTTGAGCGATGGCCCTTCCATTCAGAACCACCGGATCACTATGACCTACTTTCGTACCTGCTCGACCTGTCCGTCTCGCAGTTAAGCTGGCTTATGCCATTGCACTAACCTCCTGATGTCCGACCAGGATTAGCCAACCTTCGTGCTCCTCCGTTACTCTTTGGGAGGAGACCGCCCCAGTCAAACTACCCACCAGGCACTGTCCGCGGCCCAGATTCATGGGCCTGCGTTAGAACATCAAACATACAAGGGTGGTATTTCAAGGACGGCTCCAGCGCAACTGGCGTCACGCCTTCAAAGCCTCCCACCTATCCTACACATGTAGGTTCAATGTTCAGTGCCAAGCTGTAGTAAAGGTTCACGGGGTCTTTCCGTCTAGCCGCGGGTACACCGCATCTTCACGGCGAATTCGATTTCACTGAGTCTCGGGTGGAGACAGCATGGCCATGGTTACACCATTCGTGCAGGTCGGAACTTACCCGACAAGGAATTTCGCTACCTTAGGACCGTTATAGTTACGGCCGCCGTTTACCGGGGCTTCGATCAAGAGCTTCGCTTGCGCTAACCCCATCAATTAACCTTCCGGCACCGGGCAGGTGTCACACCCTATACGTCCACTTTCGTGTTTGCAGAGTGCTGTGTTTTTGATAAACAGTCCCAGCCATCTGGTCACTGCGACTCCCGTCAGCTCCATCCGCAAGGGACTTCACCAACAAGAGCGTACCTTCTCCCGAAGTTACGGTACTATTTTGCCTAGTTCCTTCACCCGAGTTCTCTCAAGCGCCTTGGTATTCTCTACCCGACCACCTGTGTCGGTTTGGGGTACGATGACTTGTAATCTGAAGCTTAGAGGCTTTTCCTGGAAGCAGGGCATCAATGGCTTCCGCACCGTAGTGCGTTCGTCTCGTGTCTCAGCGTTGCACCTCCGGATTTACCTAAAGGTACCGCCTACGCACTTTCACCAGGACAACCGTCGCCTGGCCCACCTAGCCTTCTCCGTCCCCCCATCGCAATTACAAGTCGTGCAGGAATATTAACCTGCTTCCCATCGACTA
>NZ_CP077401.1:357500-405000 GCF_019048745.1 Aeromonas sp. FDAARGOS 1410
CGAAGGCGCTCATACCGTAGATGAGACCAAAGTTGATCGCCTTGGCGCTGCGGCGCATGTCGCTGGTCACCGCATCGAGTGCGACCCCGAATACCTCGGAAGCGGTTGCCTTATGGATGTCCTTGCCCTCAGCGAAGGCGGTCAGCAATCCCTTGTCGCCAGAGAGATGCGCCATAATGCGCAGCTCGATCTGGGAGTAGTCCGCCGCCACCAGCTTGTAACCGGCGCACGGGATAAAGGCCTGCCGGATCCGGCGCCCCTGTTCGTTGCGCACAGGAATGTTCTGCAGGTTGGGATCGGTGGAGGAGAGCCGACCGGTCGCCGCCACCGCCTGATGATAGGAGGTGTGTACCCGTCCGGTCTGCGGCTTGATCATCAGCGGCAGCTTGTCGGTGTAGGTGGACTTGAGCTTGGCCAACCCACGGTGCTCCATCAGGAGGCGCGGCAGCTCATAGGTCTCCGCCAGCTCGGCCAGCACCTCTTCCGCAGTGGATGGTGCTCCCTTGGGGGTCTTTTTGATGATCGGCAGCCCCAGCTTGGTGAAGAGGATCTCCCCCAGCTGCTTGGGCGAGGAGAGGTTGAACTCCTGTCCGGCCAGCTCGTGGGCCTGTTTCTCCAGTTCCGCCAGACGCACTTCGATCTCCTGACTCTGCTGATGCAGCAGCTTGGGTTCGATAGTGGTACCGAGTCGCTCCATCCGCGCCAAAACCGGCAGCAGCGGCAATTCGATCTCGCTGAATACTTTGGCGAGGCCCGGCTCGGCAGAGAGCTTGCCCCACAGCGCCTGATGCAGACGCAGGGTGATGTCGGCATCTTCCGCTGCGTAAGGAGCCGCCTGCTCCAGCTCGATCTGGTTGAAGGTGAGCTGCTTGACCCCCTTGCCGGCGATATCCTCGAACGAGATGGTCTCGGCGTTCAGATACTTGCGAGCCAGTGAATCCATGTCGTGACGGCTGGCAGTGGAGTTGAGCACATAGGACTCGAGCATGGTGTCGTAGGCGATACCCTGCAGCTCGATGCCGTGATTGAGCAGCACGTTGCGGTCGTACTTGAGGTTCTGCCCTACCTTGAGGCGGGCCGGATCTTCCAGCAGCGGCTTGAGCTTGCCGAGTACCACGGCCTCGGTCAGCTGCACCGGCGCCCCCAGATAGTCGTGGCCGAAGGGGACGTAAGCCGCCTTGCCCGGCTCGATGGCAAAGGAGACGCCAACGACCCGCGCTTCCATATAGTCGAGACTGGTGGCCTCGGTATCGAAGGCAAACAGCGGAGCCGCCTGCAGACGGGCCAGCCAGTCGTCGAATTCAGCCTCGTCCAGAATGCAGCGATAGTCGGTCTCGATGGCGGCTACCGGGGCGGCACCGTCATCATCACCTTCGGCTTCGATCTCATCAGCGCCGCCGGATTCCAGCTCTTTGATCAGGTTGCGCAGCTCGTACTCGCGATAGACCGCCAGCAGAGCCTCCTTGTCGATGGGGCCGAGCTGCAGCTCTTCCAGACTCTGATCCAGCGCCACATCGGTCTTGATGGTGGCCAGCACATAGGAGAGGCGCACCTGCTCCTCCTGTTCGCGGAACTTGTCGGCGAACACCTTGGAGCCACGGAAACCGAGTGCAGCCACCTTGTCGAGGTTGGCGGCGATCTCGTCGATACTACCGATCCCCTGCAGCAGGGCCAGTGCGGTCTTCTCGCCAACGCCGGTCATGCCGGGGATGTTGTCCACCTTATCCCCCATCAGGGCCAGGTAGTCGATGATGAGCTCGGGCGGTACGCCGAACTTCTCGATCACCCCTTCCCGATCGGTCTTCACGTCCTTCATGGTGTCGATCAGGGTGACATGGTCGGAGACCAGCTGCGCCATGTCCTTGTCGCCGGTGCTGATCAGCACCGGCAGCTGCTTCTCGGTCGCCTGACGGGCCAGAGTACCGATCACGTCGTCGGCCTCCACCCCTTCCACCATCAGGAAGGGGAAACCCATCGCCTTGATCATCTGGTGGATGGGGGCAACCTGGCTGCGCAGATCGTCCGGCATGCTGGCCCGGTTGGCCTTGTATTCGGGATAGATGTCGTCGCGGAAGGTCTTGCCCTTGGCATCGAACACCACGGCCACGTGGCAGTCGGGGTACTGCTTGCGTAGGCTGCGCATCATGTTGGCCATGACACGGACGGCGCCGCTCGGCAAACCGGTCGAGGTGCGCAGATCGGCCTGCTGGGAGGCAAAGAAGGCGCGGTAAAGATAAGAGGAGCCGTCGACCAGAATAAGGGGATTGCTAGGGGCCATGAAATCGTCCTGCCAGAGATAAACAGCCGCTAGGATGCCACAGGGCCCCCCTCACACCAAGGGGGGCAGATACCCGGCAAAAAGAGCCAGACAAGCCTCAAATCTGTGGATAACTCTGTGCTCAAAAATGGAGTCGCGGAAAAACCACCGTGACAACTCTGTGGATAAAAAACAAAAAATACATACATAACAATATGTTGGGATCACAAAAACTGATCGCCAGACCATGAGAATGATCTCGATCAATGTGGAAAAAAATTTAAGGGAGTAGGTACGGCAGGATCCGAAACGAAACAATCCTAGCACAGCAAGATGACTTGACCAGCGGATGGCGAGCGATAACCATACAAAAGTACAACAATCCATCTTGGCTCACATTTTCAACAACAAGGAGTTTGCCATGAAAAAAGTGGCCGTGATTTTGAGTGGCTGCGGCGTCTTTGACGGGGCAGAAATTCATGAAGCCGTCATCAGCTTGCTGGCACTGGCACGTCAGGGTGCTGCCGTACAGTGCTTCGCTCCGAATGTCACGCAGCTCCATGTGATCAACCACCTGACCGGTGAAGTGAGCGAGGGGGAAAGCCGCAACGTGCTGGTCGAAGCGGCGCGTATCTGCCGTGGCCAGATAAAGGATGTGGCCGAGCTGGATGCAGCCGATTATGACGCCCTGCTGGTACCCGGTGGCTTTGGCGCAGCCAAGAACCTGTGCGACTTCGCCATCAAGGGGGCGGAGTGCCAAATCCAGCCTGATGTGCTGAAGGCGTGCCAGAGCTTTGCCAGTGCCAACAAACCGGCCGCCTACATCTGTATCGCTCCGGCCATGATCCCGCTCATCTACGGCGCCGGCACCCTGGCCACCATAGGCCATGACGAAGGCACCGCCAACGCCATCGAGGCGATGGGTGGCAGCCACCTCAACTGTCCGGTCAACGAGTTCGTGGTGGATCAGGAGCGCAAGGTGATCTCTACTCCTGCCTACATGCTGGCCAGCAATATCGTAGAAGCGGCAGACGGTATCGAGAAAACCGTCAAGCAGCTGCTGGCACTCTGATTGACCAGCCGACCAAAACAAACGGGCCGCTCATGGAGCGGCCCGTTTTCAATTCTCGCGGATAGCGACCGATCAGATGCTTTCGCCCATCTGATCCATCTTGCCCAGCAGGGCACGCAGACGCTCCTGCCATGCAGCGTGCTCGTTGCGCAGCTGATGGTTCTCGTCTTGCAGCTTGGTGTTCTGCTCTTTCAGATCGTCCAGTTCCATCTTCAGCAGGGAGATGTTGTCGACGGCGGATTGTACTTTGGATTCGAGTTGCTCAAGGACTTCTAGTGACATATGCATACCTGTTTGTTCAATTGCGATGCCCCACAGAGGGCGATTCAAGCGCGTGGAGCCAGCATACCCCGAGCCTATCGGCACAAACAAGCCAGTGCGCTGCAAAATGCCTCTTCCACAGAGGTATTGTCTAAATATGCGTCTATTTTTCTCGCATCCTGCGCAGCTCACCGGTGAAGAGCGATATAGCCCCCCATCAGCAGGCAACCAACCCCGTACATCAGCAGGCCATAGAACAGGTTGCCACGCAAGATGGCGGCAGCACTCAGGTTGTAACGCGAGGCCAGCGCCAGATTGGATCCGGAGAGCGGGCTGGTGCCCGTGGCAATCCCCCACCCCAGCAGAAAACACATGCCGAGCAGGCTGGGATCCGGCGAGAGCGGCCACAGCAACGGTGCCAGTCCGGAGATACTGATGAGCGGGTGTACCCCGACGATGGCGACCAGCAGGATCAGCAAGAGTGCGAGAGATGCCTCCAACCAGCCGAAGTGGTTGAACAGCGGCAAACCGTGCCCGCCGCCGAGATCGATGACCGACACGGCGCTGTTGATGCCGGCAGCCAGCAGGCCTGCCCCCAGAAACAGTACCAGTTGACCACCGATGGCAGGAAAACGCTCCACCACCTGCCTTTTGAGCGCAGCCTTGCGGCCGGAATGCGGCATAAACAGCAGCGCCAGCAAGGGTGCCACCAGCGCAATAACTGCCATGATGCCGAGATCTGGCCAGATCTGCTTGATGAGCAGCACCAGCCCGGCCAGGGTGATCGGCAGCCCCAGGGTCTGCAGCCGCAGTGGATAGCCGGCAAAATCCGCTACCCCGATCCGCTCCACCTGCCAGGCCGTTATCGTCATTGCCAGCAGGGTCGCCACCACGCCAAACGGCAAGATGTTCGACAGCTTGAGACCCGGTGCGTAAGTGAGTGCCACCGCCATGGCGACAAAGAAGGGGGACCAGAAGGCGGCGACGCAGAAGATGCGGCTCAGCACCAGCACCTGACGTCGCTCAAGGGTACCGTTACGTTCCAGCCGATCGCCGATGATAAAAAGCACCGAGAGGTTGATGACGGCCCCCAGCAGATTGAGGCTGGCCATGGTGCTCCACAGCCCCTTGCGCCCTTGCCATGAGGTAGTGCCGGTCAAGAGACCCGAGGTAGCGAGATTGAGGGTGCTCACCGCAGCAAACATGGTGAGCATATTGATGTTGGGCAGCAGCCAGGCATCGGCCCTGAAGCTGGCTCCCCGCCACCAGGAGAAGAGCAACAGCACAAACGCAGCACCGTAAAGTGCCAGCGCCTGCCGTCTGGCTGCGCCGGCCAGCCAGGGCCAGGTGAGCAGGGAAGCGGCCCAGGCTGCAATGGCCGCCGGCCAGGGAGAGAACCCCAGATAGAGATGCAGCAGGTTGAGCAGCCACATCCCCAGGATCAGATAACCCGACCAGCGTTTGACCATCGACTACTCCGGCCGGGAGATCAGAGGCACTGATCCATATCCAGTGAAGGCTTGTCGCACTCCGGACGGCCGACGATCTTGGCGGGTACGCCAGCGACTGTGGTATGGGGTGGCACCGGGTTGATCACCACGCTGCCGGCACCAATCTTGGCGCCCATGCCCACTTCGATATTGCCGAGCACCTTGGCGCCCGCCCCTATCATCACCCCTTCGCGGATCTTGGGATGGCGATCGCCGCTCTCTTTGCCAGTACCACCGAGGGTCACGCTCTGCAGGATCGAGACGTCATCCTCAATGACCGCCGTTTCGCCCACCACTATGCCGGTGGCGTGGTCAAACATGATCCCCTTGCCGATGCGGGCGGCCGGATGCACATCGACCCCGAATACCACCGAGATCTGGTTCTGCAGGTAGAGCGCCAGCGAGCGGCGCCCCTGACGCCACAGCCAGTTGGCGACCCGATAGCCCTGCAGAGCATGGAATCCCTTGAGGTAGAGCAGCGGGGTGGAGAAGAGGTCAACCGCCGGATCGCGATCCTGTACGGCACAGATGTCGGCGGCAACCACGGCCAGCAGCTCCGGCTCGCTGCGCAACGCCAGCTCGATCACCTCGCGCAGGGCGATGGCGGGCATGGTGGCGCTGTCGAGCTTGTTGGCCAGCTGGAAGCTGAGGGCCGAGCGCAAATTCTTGTGATTGAGAATGGTGGAGTGGAAGAAGCTGGCCAGCATCGGCTCCTGGGCCGCCATGCACTGTGCTTCTTGCTGAATTTTCTGCCAGGTTTTGGCAACCAGATCATCCATGTTGCAGCCTACTGTTGTTCAGGGTGAGGGCTCTGTTGTTCTTTTGTCAGCACCGAGATGGGGTCCATGTGGATAATGACATCCATTCGCTCGAAAGCCTGGCGCACGGCCAGCTCGGCTTCATCGGCGATTTGATGGGCCTTGACCAGAGGGATCTGGTCATCCAGCTCCAGGTGCAGCTGCACAAAGCGGGTCGGCCCCGACTGGCGGGTGCGCAGATCGTGGACGCCGTGAACCCCTTCGACGGCGCAGCAGAGGGCCATTATTCTCGCTTGTTCTTCGGCTGGCAACTGACGATCGAGCAGCGCCTGCACCGATTCGTAACCAATATGCAACGCCCCCCACAGCAGGAACAGGCCTATCAGTATGGCAAACAGGCCGTCGGCCCAGTACCACCCCTGCCCCGCCAGCACCAGCGCCAGCAGCACCCCGGCGTTGAGCAGCAGATCGGAGCGGTAGTGCAGCATGTCGGCCTTGATGGCGACGCTATTGGTCTTGCGAATGACAAAGCCCTGGAAGCTGACCAGCAGCAGGGTCAGCACGATGGAGCCACCACTGACCCAGAGGCCTGCCTCCAGACGCTCGATGGGTGCCTGCTTGAGCAGCGACGAGATGCCGTGCATCACCAGCAGCAAAGCGGAACCCGAGATAAAGGCCGACTGAATGAGTCCGGCCAGCGACTCCGCCTTGCCGTGACCGAAGCGGTGCTCGTCATCGGCAGGGGCCAGCGCATAACGGATGGCCAGCAGGTTGATGATGGAGGCGCTCACATCCATGAACGAGTCAGTCAGGGATGCCAGCAAGGTTGATGAATCTGTCATCAGCCAGGCGATCAGTTTGCCGATGATGAGCAGGGTGGCGGTCGTGACGGCCGCCATGCTGGCAAAGGTAACCCAACGGGAATATTGTTGATGGCTCAAAACCGGCTTTCCTCTGGCGATGAAAAACTTATTATACCCTGACCCCGGCGTCAGTTTGGCGCGAAAATCTGCGGAATAACACCCGATGAACAGAATACTCCTGGTCGACGACGATCTTGAATTGACCCAGTTGCTCACCGAAATTCTGACCCTGGAGGGATTTCAGGTCACGGTCGCCGAGGATGGTGAAGAGGGGCTGCAACGACTGGCAGAGCAGAGCTTCAATCTGGTACTGCTCGATGTGATGATGCCCAAGCTCAACGGCTTCGCCATGCTGGCCAAGCTGCGCAAGACCCATGAAACACCGGTACTGATGCTGACCGCCCGTGGCGACAGCCAGGATCGGGTCAACGGTCTTGAGGCGGGGGCCGACGACTATCTGGCCAAGCCTTTCGATGATCGGGAGCTGCTGGCCCGGGTGCGCGCCATCCTGCGCCGTACCCAGAGCGCCCCGCCCCAGCGCGGCAACTCCTCCGACGAAGTCAGCTTTATGGACATAGTGCTGCAACCCGGCCTGCAGCAGGCACGCTGCGGCGAGCAGCTGCTGGAGCTGACTGCCACCGAATTCGGCCTGCTGGAGTGCCTGCTGCGCAATCCCGGCCAGATCGTCAGCAAGAGTCACCTCTCCGAGCAGGTGCTCGGCAAGAAGCTGGAACCCTTCGATCGCGCCATCGACATGCACCTGAGCAACCTGCGCAAGAAGCTGCCGGAGCGCGCCGATGGTCAGCCCCGCTTCAAAACCGTACGGGGGCGCGGCTATCTGTGGCTAGAGCAAGAATAAAGGGGGGCACCTCTCTCAACGGGATCTCGACCCACATCTTCCTCTGGTTCTGGTTTATGTTGCTGGTGATCCTCGCGGCAGTGATCAGCCTGCCGACGCTCGATCCCCGCAACCAGATCCCGCTGCCCACCCACGAGGTGGCACGGATGCAGAACAATGTGCAGGCGCTGCTCAATGCCGCCGACCCGGATCAGGATTTCGATCTGGCCAAGGCGATGGACAAGATCGCCATGCTGCCGGTGGACAACGTCTATATCCGCGACGAGAAGGGGCAGATCCAGTCCACCACCCATCCCCGCAAATTTGTGGTGCGCTTTATGGTAGATGCCGACGACCCGGGCAAGCCCATGCTGCGCAACGAGCACCGCAAGGCGATCGCCGGCCCCTTTCTGATGCAGCATCACGGCCACAGCTACCACGTCTATTTCGGGCTCAATGCCGAAAATCCCTACCTGTTCCTGTTCATTCAGGTGCTGGATCACCCGATCCGCATTCTCGGGGTAGCCATGCTGATCAGCACGCCGCTCTGTCTGCTGCTCGCCTGGCGGTTGACCCGCCCGATCCTGCAGTTGCAGAAATCGGTCTCCCAGCTGGCAGCTGGCAACCTTGAAGTGCAGATCCCCAACCTTGGCCGCCGCGACGAGATCGGCCAGCTGGCCGACCATGTCAGCCGCATGGTGGACACACTCAAGAGCATGATCCAGAAGCAAAAACAGCTGCTATCAGACATCTCTCACGAGCTGCGCAGCCCCTTAACCCGGATGCAGCTGGCGCAGGCGCTGATCCGCCGCAAGCAGGGCGATAGCGCCGAGCTGGCCCGGATCGAATCGGAAATTGGGCGACTGGACAAGCTGATCGGGGACCTGCTCGATCTGTCGCGGGTACAGCAGCATGTGGAGGCCCCCGTCGTGCAGCCGCTAGCCGATCTGCTGGAACCCATGCTCGAAGATGCGATGTTCGAGGCAAACCAGAGCGGCAAACAGCTCAGGCTGCCGCAACTGCCGACCGAGTCGATCCAGATGTGGCCGGAGCTGCTCTCGCGGGCCATCGAGAACCCGCTGCGCAACGCCCTCAAATATGCCCGCGAGTTCATCAAGGTGGAGTGGTATCGGGATGGCAAGGAGTGGGTAATGACCATTCGGGATGACGGGCCCGGTGTACCTGACGAGCAGCAGCCGCTGCTGTTCCAGCCCTTCTTCCGGGTCGATGATGCCCGCAATGCCAAGACCGGCGGAACCGGGCTGGGGCTGGCCATCGCGGCGGAGGCGATCCAGCGACATGGCGGCACCATTGCCGCCAGCAACAACCACCCGACCGGCCTCACCGTCACCATCAAACTACCGATCGCCTGACCCTTTTCATCGGCACGGGCGCTGGGTATGCTGGCGCCCCTTCTTGCCTTTACATCTCTTTGCAGGAGCTCGTCATGCTCGATATCGTCCTCTACCAGCCGGAAATTCCGCCCAATACCGGCAATATCATCCGGCTTTGTGCCAATACCGGATACCGGCTCCATCTGATCGAGCCGCTGGGATTTGAGTGGGATGACAAGCGGGTGAAGCGGGCGGGACTCGACTATCACGAGTTTGCCGAGGTGAAGCGCTGGCCGAGCTATGAAGCCTTTCTGGCAGAAGTGGCGCCCAAGCGGGTATTTGCCTGCACCACCAAGGGACGCACCGCGCACTCGGCCGTGCAGTTTGCCCTTGGCGACGCCCTGCTGTTCGGGCCGGAGAGCCGCGGCCTACCCATCGAGATCATCGAGAGCCTGCCATTCGAGCAGCGGGTACGCATCCCCATGCTGCCCCAGAGCCGCAGCATGAACCTCTCCAATGCGGTTTCGGTCTTTGTCTACGAGAGCTGGCGCCAGCTCGGTTATCCCGGCGCCATGTAAGCGCCACCGATGATCAGTGGCGGGCGTCCAGCAGGCGCCCGCTTCGCTCCAGTCGCCAGCAGCTGATCCCGAGCGACAAGCCACGCCCCACCATCAGCGTCGCCATCGCTGCCCACAGTGCTGCCACCCCCCACGACTGACAGAGCCACCAGATCGGGAAGAAACCGCCAAACGCCGCCAGCAGCATGCTGTTGCGCATCTCCTTCGCCCGGGTCGCTCCGATAAAGACACCATCCAGCAGGAAACACCAGACCGCCAGCAAGGGCATCACTACCAGCCAGGGCAGGTGGCGGGTTGCCTCCGCCACGACCGCCGGAATATCGGTGATATAGCCGATAAGGTGGCTACCGAAGAGGGCAAATACCAGAGTAAAACCGCTGGCGATGAGTGCCGCCCAGCCCAGATTGAGCAGGATAGCCTCCCGCAGCCGGTGCCGATCCCGCAAGCCGATGGCTCGCCCGACCATGGCCTCGACGGCATAGGCGAAGCCATCGAGCCCGTAGGAAATGAGCATCAGGAAGTTGAGCAGCACCGCATTGGCCGCCACCGCCACGTCGCCCAGCCGGGCACCTTGCAGAGTCATAAAGGCAAAACAGAGCTGCAGGGATAAGGAGCGCAAGAAGATATCGCGGTTGAGGCCGAGCAGCCGCACCATGGGAGCAAGCTGGCGCCAGCGCTGCCAGCCATCCTGCCACACCGTTGGCGCCAATTGCCGCAGCTGACGAGATACCAGCCAGATGCCGACCCCCAACGCGCAGTAATCGGCCAGCACCGAGGCCGCCGCCACGCCGCGCACCTGCCAGCCGAGCCCCAGCACAAACAGGGCATCGAGCGCCATGTTGACCAGATTGGTGAGGATCAGCATCACCATGGGGCTGCGGGCATCCTGCATCCCCAGCAGCCAACCCATGATCACCAGATTGCAGAGCGCCGCCGGAGCGCTCCAGATCCGCACCGCCACGTACTGGCCGGCATAGAGCTGCACCTCGGGCGAGCCGCCGCTCAGGGCAATTAACCATGGCAACAGGGGAAACAGCAACAGAAGCAGGACCAGCCCGAGGGCAACGGCCAGCCCCAACCCGCGCAGCAGGGTATCGAGCTGGGCCCGCCCGTCGGCAGCACCGTGAGCCTGCGCCGTCAGTCCGGTGGTGGACATTCGCAGAAAGCCGAGCAGCCAGAAGATGAGATTGATGAGGGTCGCCCCGACCGAGACGCCCCCGAGAAACCAGGCCTGCCCGAGATGACCGATCACCCAGGTATCCACCAGCCCCAGCAGGGGGGTGGTGATATTGGAGAAGACCATCGGCAGGGCGAGGGCAAAGACGGCGCGGTGGCGAGAGGGATCTCGCCACCAGGGAGCAACAGGGTGCGTCACTCTCAGTGACCTGTCAGCTTCAGGATGCGGGAGAAGTCGGAGAGCATGCTATCCATCTGCACCAGCGGTACCTGGCCGCGCTCCACCTTGGGCCGAAATACCCCCTGCAACTTGCCCTTGGGGTTGATGAGGACGATGGAGGCAGAGTGATCGATCAGGTAATCCTTCTCTCCCTCCTTGGCGATGGAGTAGACCAGCCCCAGATTGCGCACGAACGGGAACAGCTTGTCGTGTGGCGCCGTCGCCGCCTTGAACTCGGAGTTGAAGAAGGCGGTATAGGTTTTGAGACGGGCAGGATCATCGCGCTGGGGATCCGCCGATACAAAAACCACCTGAGTGGTCGGTGCCAGCTTCTTCAGCTGATCGTAGACGGAGCGTATATCCGCCAGCGTGGTGGGGCAAATATCGGGGCAGAAGGTGTAACCGACGAAGAGAAAGGTCCAGTGGCCCAGCAAGTTGGCCGGGGTGAATGGCTTGTTGTCGGCATCGATCAGCTGGAAGTTGTTGATGTCCCGCCCGACCGGATAGTAGTCAGCGTGCTCCGGCCGTTTTGGCTGGGTGAGGTAGAAGGCAAGGATCAGGCATCCTGTCAGCAGCAGAAACAGCAGGGGATAGCGAAGCTTCATCATAACAAGAGACCCTTTCGGTTCAGTACACACAGCATCGATAGCCAGACAGGTGGGGGATTGTACCCCAGCAGAACATGAACTGGAGACTCCTTGTACACGGCTCTGTCAGGAACAGACCGTTTGGTTCAATTAAACAGCAACCGCAAAAACAAAAACCGGCTCGTGTACGAGCCGGTTTTGTGGGTCTCTGTCGCCATCCATGCCCTTCACGGGCGGTTAATACGCCTCTGCTGCAGCATTTTGCCGAGTGCTCTGGCACTGATGGGGATCACTGGTGCCAACCAGTTTTCCTGCGACTTGGCAACACCATGGCTCCGCTTGAACAGCAGCACCAGCTGTACCACCTTCTCTTTCGGGCAACCCAGCCAGAGCGTCCAGTGCGAGCCCTTGTGGTGCAGCCAGAGCCCATAGAACCAGGTCAACCGGCTGCCTCTGAAAAAACGGGTGATGGAGGATACCGGTGCCAGTTCCCTCACCCCTGTATCCCATGGAGATCTCGATGCCATAACCAGTCCTCCCTGACCGACAAGTTATGCTGTTTCGCCTGCCCGACTCTGCCGGCAGCACGGCGACTTGCCATACCACGAGTGACGCCCCATGGCAGGGGCGCCCCCTCTCCCTTCATATCCCGTGAAGGTGCATTGTCCACGCTTGTTCTGACTTTGCCCCTATTACCCGCCACAGGCCGGCAACGCATGGCAAGAAGTCTCTTTATTGGCGAGACCCTGATTTGAGCATATATCCGAAATGAATGATTGGCAGCCACTCCCTTCGTCGAACACCTGTCGAGTCTTGTAGCAATAGGCGAGTGGCAGGGCTAACAGGAAAGGCGCAAAAAACAAAACGGCCTCCCGCAGGAGGCCGTCTCATGGCAAAGGGATAATTACATCCAGTCGGCGTTGCGGATCACGCCGACGGCCAGACCTTCGATAGTGAGGTGCTGGCTGGAGAGATCCACCTTGATGGGGGAGAGCTCTTCGTTTTCCGGCAGCAGCCACACCTGGCTACCCTTGCGCTGGAAGCGCTTGACGGTGACATCCTCATCAAGACGAGCCACCACCACCTGACCGTTGCGCACCTCCTGAGTCTTGTGCACCGCCAGCAGGTCGCCATCCAGAATGCCGATGTTCTTCATGCTCATCCCCTGCACCCGCAGCAGAAAATCTGCCCGCGGATGGAACAGGGCGGGATCCACCTGATAGTGGCTCTCGATATGCTCCTGCGCCAGGATAGGTTCACCGGCAGCCACCTTGCCAATCAGGGGCAGGCCGCTCTCTTCCAGCACCTCTTCCTCCTCTTCAAGCAGCAGGCGGATGCCGCGGGACGTGCCCGGCATGATCTCGATGACCCCTTTTTTGGCCAGGGCCTTCAGATGTTCTTCGGCCGCATTAGCCGACTTGAAACCAAGCTTCTGGGCAATCTCGGCGCGAGTCGGCGGCATGCCGGTTTCGCTCATATTCGCCTTGATCAACTCCAGCACTTCGGCCTGGCGGGGAGTAAGGGGTTTCATAGAATGGGCACCTGTCTTTTTATACAGCACACTGGCAGTATATACAGTGCAGTGACCAAGGCAAGGCAGAGCTGACATTTGTCGCGACAAACCGCTCATTTATCGCTGTTTTGATCCTGCGCAGCTGACTCATCGTACCTCTCGGCGACAAGGGGCCGCCGATTTGCTATGCTCACGCCGCATTTTTTTGGAGAGCAGACGCACATGTCCCTAGGACAGAAGATTTCCAGAGCCATCTTGCAATGGCCGGTCAGCGGCTTGGTCAATCACAAGAGCCTGCCGGAAAATCCCATCACAGAACTCAATCTGGATCCGGCCAGACCCATCGTCTACGCCCTGAAGACCAGTTCGATCACTGACCTGATGACCCTGCAGCAATGCTGTGAGGATCTCGGTCTGCCCGGCCCCTTCACCCCGCTGGAGCTTAACGGCCAGCTGCTGCCGCGCTATGTCTGTCTGGATCGTCCGCCTCCCCTGTTTGGCAAACGCAGCAAACCGCTCCCCTTCCTGCAGGAGTTCCACCAGCTGCTGGATCTGCACAAGCAGGATCCCGAGCTGGATATCCAGGTGGTGCCCGTCACCCTGTTCTGGGGTCGTGCGCCGGGTCGGGAAGGCGAAGAGGCATCCGGCTGGAACATCATCAGCAGTCTGGCGCCGAACCGACTGAAGAAAGCGCTCATCGTGATCCTCAAAGGTCGCGAGAATCTGGTGCGCTTCTCGCCGCCGCTCTCCCTGCGCTATATGGCGGACAAACATGGCACCGACGAAGGGATCGCCCACAAACTGGCGCGGGTGGCTCGTACCCATTTCAGCCGCCAGCAGCTGGCCGCCACCGGCCCGAAACTGCCGAACCGCCACCTGCTGTTCAAACAGCTGCTCGACTCCGAAGTGATCCAGCAGGCGATTGAAGAGGAGGCCCAGCGCGAAGGGATCAGCCTCGAGAAAGCCAAGAAGCGGGCTCACGGCTATATGGACGAGATCGCCTCCGACTTCTCCTATCGGCTGATCCGTCTCGGCGAGAGTTTCCTCGGCTGGCTGTGGAACAAGCTCTACCGCGGGCTCTCCGTCAACGGCGCCGAGAAGGTACGCCAGCTGGCACAGGAAGGGCACGAGATCGTCTATGTCCCCTGCCACCGCAGCCACATGGACTACCTGCTGCTCTCCTACGTCATCTATCACCAGGGGATGGTACCGCCCCATATCGCGGCGGGCATCAACCTCAACTTCTGGCCGGCTGGCCCGATTTTCCGCCACGGCGGCGCCTTCTTCATCCGCCGCACCTTCAAGGGCAACCCGCTCTACAGCACGGTATTTCGTGAATACCTCAACCTGCTGTTCGCCAAGGGTTACTCGGTGGAGTACTTCACCGAGGGTGGCCGCTCCCGTACCGGTCGCCTGCTGCCACCCAAGACCGGCATGCTGGCGATGACCCTGCAGGCGATGATGCGCGGGCTGGACAGACCGGTCACTCTGGTGCCCGTCTATCTGGGTTACGAGCACGTGATGGAGGTGAACACCTACCACAACGAGCTCAAGGGCAGCCGCAAGGAGAAAGAGAGCTTCCTGCAGGTGCTCGGCATCCTGCGCAAACTGCGCAACTACGGCCGCGGCTTCGTCAACTTCGGCGAACCGCTGACCCTCAACAGCTACCTGAGCGAGCATATTCCCGACTGGAAACAACACATCGGGGAAGAGGAGCGTCCGGAGTGGATGGCGGGTACCGTCAACGAACTGGCCGAGCTGCTGATGACTCGCATCAACGGGGCTGCCGCGGTCAATGGCCTGACCCTGAGCGCGCTGGCACTGCTGGCCGCCGAGCGTCACGCCCTGACCCGCGACGAACTGCAGGCCCAGCTCAACACCTATCTGGATCTGCTCAAGCAGGTGCCCTACAGCCCGCACAGCACCATGCCGGCCGAAGATGCCGCTACCCTGCTGGATCAGGCGATGGAGCTCAACAAGTTCGAGGTGAGCGAGGACAAGCTGGGCCAGATCATCAGTCTCGACCGCTATCAGGCGATCCTGCTGACCTACTACCGCAACAACATCCTCCACCTGTTCGCCATGCCCTCGCTGGTAGCAGCCCTGATCGAGCGCTGCGAAGGGATCTCCCACAGCGAGCTGCTGGCCCGCTGCATCGACATCTATCCGCTGCTCAAGACCGAGCTGTTCCTGCGCTACGAAGAAGATGAGCTGCCGGAGCTGGTCGAGGCCCTGCTGGCCGAACTGCAGCGTCAGCAACTCATCGAGGCGCGCGATGGCGGCTACTGGGTCAACCCGGCCAACCAGATGCGCCTGCTGCTGCTGGCGGAGAGCATTCAGGAGACCCTGCAGCGCTACGCCATCGTGCTGACCCGGGTGCTGGCCCAGCCCCATATCGAGGCGGAGCAGCTGGAAGCGGACGGCCTGATGATGGCAGAGCGCCTCGGCACTTTGCACGGCATCAACGCCCCCGAGTTCTTCGACCAGAAGCTGTTCAGCACCCTGATCCACACCCTGCGCAAGGAGGGTTACTTCTCCTCCGACTGCAAGCCGGATCTCGGCCGCTTCCAGGCTCTGGCCGACAACATAGTGCCGCTGCTGAGCAACAAGATCCGCCGTACCATTCAGGCGGGCAACCAGCTCTGATCTGCAACGCAAACAAAGAAGGCCGCATGATGCGGCCTTCTTTTTATCGGAGTTTGCGCGGGAACAGGTCACGCCAGCAGGTAATCGAGCACCACGCCGATGAAGATCAGCGCCCCTACATAGTTGTTGTTGAGAAACGCCTTGAAGCAGGCTTCACGCTCACGCTCGCGGATCAGCCGCTGCTGGTAGACGAAGAGCACGCCAGCCCCCAGCAATCCCCAGTAATACCAGCCCCCCAGCGCCATCAGCTGGCCAACCACCAGCATGATCAGCAGGGTGCCCAGTTGCAACGCCCCGATGATCCGCTTGTCGTTGCGGCCAAACAGGATGGCGCTCGATTTGAGACCGAGCTTGAGGTCATCGTCCCTATCCACCATGGCGTACTGGGTGTCATAGGCGATGGTCCAGAGCAGGTTGGCCAGGAAGAGCAGCCAGGCAACCAGGGGCAGAGCATTGGCCTGCGCCGCATAAGCCATGGGGATCGACCAGGAGAAGGCCAGCCCGAGCACAAACTGCGGGTTGGAGATGAGCCGCTTCATGAAGGGGTAGCAGACCGCCAGCAACAGAGCGATAAACGACAGGCTGATGGTGAGCGGGTTCATGGTCAGCACCAGAGCAAACGAGATGAGCGCCAGCACGAAGAAGAGCGCCAGCGCCTCGCGTGGATCGACCCTGCCGGTCGGCAGCGGGCGCCCGGAGGTGCGTTTGACATGGCCATCGAAGTCGCGATCCGCATAGTCGTTGATGACGCAACCAGCCGAGCGCATCAGAAAAACGCCCACGGCAAAAACGATGAGGTTCCAGAGATTGGGGACACCACCTGCCGCCAGCCAGAGCGCCCAGAGGGTGGGCCACAGCAGCAGCAGGGTACCGATGGGTTTGTCGATGCGAGCCAACTGCATATAGGCCAGCCCTCGCTCCTTGGTCAACAGATTCACTCCAGCTCCTTGTTACAGACGAGAGAAGGCAGAAACAGCTCGTGCACCAGCAGTGGCCACGGCCCCAGAAACAGGCGGGAGCGGCGCCCCCAGACCACGGCTGCCGGACAGCGGGGGTTGGCGGCGATCTCGAAGCGCGCCACTTGCAGATGATCGCGCCGCGCCGGCTCGTGGCCGAATATCCGCTCGCCGAGCGGCTGCTCGCCAAGATCGGCCAGCCCGCTTCCCTCCAGCGCCACATCGGCAAACAGGGTCCAGCCCAGAACCGCCGGCCCCCGATCGCCGTGCAGGATCACCTCGCGGCAGATCCCGGCCGGGGTGGGCGCATCCACCAGCCACTGCTCATCGGCAGTGAGAGAGACCTGATGATTGCCAAGCCACTCCACCGAAAAGTGGCTATTGTGCTGGCGCAGCCGCCGGGTCATTGAGCCCGGCTCCAGCAACCAGGGGCGCAGCGAGGCTGGCAATTCACAACTTTCCGGAGCCAGCCAGCTACCCGAGAGTGTGAGGGGAACAGTCAACTCGGACTTCACAACATCACCATCCAGAGATTTCCGTGTTCAGGTTAAAATCCGGTTTATTATCCGTAAATCAATCGCGAAATGTAAGAACATCCGTGCTTGACGGCCCCGATGGCAGCATCAAAAATGGGGTATCTCTTGCTGATGAGCCATCCATATGAAGCTATTCAAATTTCTGCTGGTATTGTTGCTGAGCTGCGGTGCACTTCAGGTCTATGCCTCCGGAGGAGAGGAGCCGCCCGCAGAGGGAGAAGCGGCCGCCGCTCCCAAACCCGGCTTCTACTATCACCTGCTCGATCCGGACATCATCACCAACTACCTGAGCGATGGCAAAACCCTTGGCTACGTCCGGGTGACGGTAGAGTTGATGGCAGCCAACGAGGGCGACCTCAAGCTGCTGGAGCAGCATGATCCGCTGATCCGCGACGCCATCATCCGCCTGATGGGCAGCAAGAGTGCTGACCAGATCAAGTCTCTGGTCAGCCGCGAAGAGCTGCGCAAGGAGTGCGAAGCCAAGGCAAACGAGCTGCTGGTGAAAGAGACCGGCAAGAAAGCGGTGCGCGAGCTCATCTTCACCAAATTCCTCTACCAGTAACGTTTCATTCGCAAACCCGCCAGCAGGGATTCTCCCCGGCTGGCGGGTTTGTCGTTTATTCGAAATGAAAATTGATTACAATACGCCCGTCGAGTCGTAGAGGTAATCGTTATGGGCAGCAAGACCCTGTGTGAGTGGCGCCGCCACGAAATCCCCACTGATCTCAAAGCGCTGCGCAAGATAATCCGCAAGCCCAAATTCGTCTGCGGCAAATGTGCCCGCAGCGCCAACGAGAAAGGCTACCTCTGCCAGCCGCTGCGGCTGAAAGAGGAGTAACGCCTCCCCGTCAGGACGTTATTGATCCGTCCACCCCTGCCGTCCCTGTTCGAACAGCCGGCGGGCCTGCATGTCGTTCGGGCAAACGCCGCGATACTCTCCACCGGAGCGGCCGGCCAGATAGAGGTGCTCCGGGCGACAATACCAGGCCAGCCCTTTCTGGCGTCCCTGCTCCCACAGTTCGCTATCCACCTTCTTGCCGCACTGGGCCTGATGGAACTCGACCCGATCGGCGGTGAACCCCACCTTGCCATCCGCCTCCCCGACATCGCTCCACACCTTCTCGCAGGGATCGTTGTTGGAGGCGCAGCCACCCAGCAGGGCTGCCAGCAGTATGATGGTGAGTCGCATAGTCATCCTTGAGTGTCGTTTGAGCAGTTCATTCTTATCCAGCCACCCGGTGACCACAAGAGGCACACGCCAGCCCTGTGAGCGCCGCAAAAAAAATCAGGCGGGCACAATGCCCGCCTGTTCATTCAATGCTGTGGTTCACTGGTCATCGAAAGGGTCATCATCCTGCCAGCTTTCGTCTTCCCACTGATCCAGCTCCTCTTCCCAGGATTCCGGCTCCCAATCATCGTCTGACGAGTCGTAATCCGGCTTGTGTCCACCCATCTTCACTCTCCTTGGATAGTTCACCCGCAATCCAATTTTATCCGGAAATGTCGGGCTCGCCAGTCGTCAGAGTTCAAAGTTTGACCAGAGTGCGCCCCGCGATTTGACCCAGCGTGATGGCCTCGGCAGCCTCGACTACCTGCTCCAGCCCGATCTCGGTGACCGCCTGAGCAAAGAAGCTGGCTGGCAGATCCCGTGCCAGTCGCTGCCACGCCAGTTGACGACGTGCCAGCGGGCACATCACCGAATCGACCCCCTGCAGCCGTACATTGCGCAGGATAAAGGGCATCACGCTGGTCGGTAGATCGAAGCCCCCCGCCAGCCCGCAGGCGGCCACGGCACCGCCGTAGTTCATCTGGGCCAGCAGTTTGGCCAGTACCTGACTGCCGACAGTATCGATGGCACCGGCCCACAACTGTTTCTCCAGCGGTTTGGCAGGCTCCAGAAGCTCGCTGCGCGGCACGATGCGGCTGGCACCGAGCGCAGTCAACATGGCACCCTGCTCTTCGGGGCGGCCGGTCAGCGCCGCCACCTGATAGCCAAGGGCCGCCAGCAGGGCGACCGAGGTGGCCCCCACACCGCCTGCCGCACCGGTGACCAGCACCTCACCGCTTGCCGGGGTAATGCCCGCCTCTTCCAGCGCCAGCACGCAGAGTATGGCGGTAAGTCCGGCGGTGCCGATGCACATGGCTTGCCGCTCATCGAGCCCGGCGGGCAGCGGCACCAGCCAGTCGCCCTTGACCCGCGCCTGTTCGGCCATGCCGCCCCAGTGCCCTTCGCCCACGCCCCAACCGGTCAGCACCACCTTGTCGCCGGGCTGATAGCGGCTGTCGGCAGACTCGAGCACGGTACCGGCGAAGTCGATGCCGGGCACCAGCGGCCACTGACGCACAATCTTGCCCTTGCCGGTGATGGCCAGCCCGTCCTTGTAGTTGATGGAGCTGTAGCTCACCGCTACCCGCACCTCTCCCTCCGGCAACTGGCTCTCGGTCAGTCGGGTCAGGGTCGGAATGGTCTTGCCGTCTTGGTTTTCCAGTAACAGAGCCTTGAACATGGTTGCCTCTTTGATGGGGATTGAAACGGAACGGTTAGCTGCTTTGGCGCTTTTGCAGCTGAAAATCGAGAGCCAGTGCCGTACCGGTTACCAGCTCTCCGGCCAGTTGGCGCAGGATCAGCCCGGCGGCCTCCTGCCCCATTTTGCGATAGGGGATCCGAACCGAGGTCAGGGTCGGATAACAGGCGCGCGCCACATCCAGATCATCAAATCCGGCGATGGCGAGTTTGCCCGGCACATTCAAATGGCGACGCTGACACTCGAACAGCACGCCGGCCGCCAGCTCGTCGTTGACGCAGATAAGTGCATCGAGCTCTGGCCAGCGCAGCAGGAATTCACCCAGCATGGTCGCCCCCGTGCTGAAGTTGGGGCGCTCCGAGGTGTTGATGATGGCATCGGGAGAGAGGTAGTTGTCGAGCAGCGCCTTGTGCCAGCCCTGCATCCGCTGTTGCAGCATCCACTGCTCCTGACGGGCACAGAGAAAACCGATATTGCGATAGCCACGTTCGATCAGGTGGCGGGTCAACTCATAACCGGCATCGAAGTTGGAGACTCCCACATTCATGTCGATGGGGCTGCGGGCCATGGCACCCACCTCCACCACCGGCAAACGGGCAGCTTTCAGGCGGGCACGGATCGTCTCGCCGGGATCGCCACCAAACAGCACCACCGCCGCCGGATTGTGCTGCAAGAAGCTGGTCAGCAAGCTCTCTTCCTGCTGTTTCAGATGCTGGGCATCCCCCAGCATGATCTGATAACCCTCGTCGAGCAGGGCCTGTTGCAGGCCCGCAATCATCTCGCCACAACCGGCATCCGCCAGACTGGGCACTATGACCACTATGGTCTGGGAGATACCCGACGCCAGCGCACCGGCGGCACGATTGGGGATATAGCCGAGCTCTTCCACCGCGGCTTCGATACGCTCGCGCATCTTGTCGGAGACCAGTTCGGGGGTGCGCAGGGCACGGGAGACCGTCATGGCCCCCACTCCGGCCAGCTGGGCCACATCGTTGAGGGTCACCCGACCCGTGCTACGGCGCTTTTTCGCTTCTGACATCCATCCCTTCCTCGGCTTGCGGCTGCTCACTTTAAGGCAAAAGAGCGCCACTGACTATTTGCTCAGGGCCGATTCTACTCTCTTTCCCCTACCGCAGGGGCAGGATGGCTCCCGTTAATGGGTGAAGTGATAGCGCTATCACAGTTTCATGTTAGCGCTATCTGATAGCGCTAACTTTCGCGATCACCCTCACAGTATCACCACCGCAAGATCGATAGATTGGCGCCATCTTAACTAGCCGGATCACTACCATGCTGACTCAACTGCTGACCGAGGATGTCATCCGCATCGAACCCGCAGCCCGCGACTGGCGCCACGCCATCGAGCTGGCCACGGCGCCCCTGCTGGCCAATGGCACCATCGAACCCTCCTACGTGGCGGCGCTGTTTCGCTCTCATGAGGAGCTCGGCCCCTACTACGTACTGGGCCCCGGTCTGGCGATGCCCCACGCTCGCCCCGAGGACGGAGTCAACCGGCTGGGTCTGGGGCTGACCGTCATCAAGCAGGGGGTCAACTTTGATTCCCAGGGCAACGACCCGATCCGGCTGCTGATCACCCTGGCCGCCAGCGACAGCAACTCCCACGTGGAGACCATCGCCCAGCTGGCCGAGCTGTTTATGAATGAAGAGGACGTGGCGGCCATCATTGCGGCCGACACCAAAGACGACATCCTGCGCATTCTGGCGCGCTACTGATCTGCGCCACGGCGCACCTGACAGAGGAAGAGACAATGAAAATTCTGGTTGTATGCGGTCACGGTCTGGGCACCAGCCTGATGATGGAGATGAGCATCAAGAGCATCCTGAAAGAGCTGGCTGTCACCGCCGAGGTGGATCACCGCGATCTGGCCTCCGCCGGCAGCGAAACCGCCGAGATCTTTGTCGCCACCCGCGACATCGCCGAGCAGCTGCAATCCATGGGCGTCAACGGCCGTCTGGTGGCCCTCGACAACATGGTCGACAAGGCCGCGATGAAAGAGAAGCTCGCCACCGCCCTGCGCGAACTGGGCGCCCTCTAAGGATCCTCCATGCGGCCTGCGGGCCGCATCTTCCATTGCCAGGAGCTGACCATGGAATTTTTCAACTTTCTGATGTTTGACGTGCTGTCCGAGCCCGCCGTGCTGGTCGGCCTGATCGCGCTTATCGGCCTGATTGCCCAGCAGAAACCGGTGACCGAGTGCATCAAGGGCACGGTCAAAACCATCATGGGTTTCGTCATTCTGGGGGCCGGTGCCACCCTGGTGATCAACTCGCTGGGTGACTTCGCCGTTATCTTCCAGCACGCCTTCGGCATCAAGGGGGTCGTCCCCAACAACGAGGCCATCGTCTCCATCGCCCAAACCTCGTTTGGCAAGGAGATGGCGATGATCATGTTCTTCGCCATGCTGGTGAATATCCTGATCGCCCGTCTGACTCCGTGGAAATTCATCTTCCTGACCGGTCACCACACCCTGTTCATGTCGATGATGGTGGCGGTGATCCTCTCTGCCGGCGGCATGAGCGGCGTGCCGCTGATCGCGGTGGGCAGTCTGGTGGTCGGCGTCGCCATGGTCTTCTTCCCGGCCATCGCCCACCCCTTCATGAAGCAGATCACCGGCTCAGATGACGTGGCACTGGGCCACTTTTCCACCTGCTCCTACGTGCTCTCCGCCCTGATCGGCGCCAAGTTCGGCAACAAGGCCCACAGCTGCGAAGATGTGCAGGTACCCAAGAGCCTGCTGTTCCTGCGCGATACCCCGGTGGCCATCTCCTTCACCATGGG
Source organism: Aeromonas sp. FDAARGOS 1410 (assembly GCF_019048745.1). Taxonomy (NCBI): domain Bacteria; kingdom Pseudomonadati; phylum Pseudomonadota; class Gammaproteobacteria; order Aeromonadales; family Aeromonadaceae; genus Aeromonas; species Aeromonas sp. FDAARGOS 1410. The sequence goes on from NZ_CP077401.1 coordinate 379,911, forward strand.
CATCATCTTCCTGGTGACCTCCGCCTTCGCCGGCCCCGAGTTTGTCTCCAGCGTCGCCAAGGGCAAGCACTGGTTCATGTTCTCCCTGATGCAGTCCATCACCTTCGCGGCGGGCGTCTACGTCATCCTGCAAGGTGTGCGGATGGTCATCGCCGAGATCGTACCGGCCTTCAAGGGTATCTCAGACAAACTGGTACCGAACGCCAAGCCGGCACTCGACTGCCCCATCGTCTTCCCCTACGCCCCCAACGCCGTGCTGATCGGCTTCCTGTCGAGCTTTGCCGCCGGTCTGGTGGGGATGGCGCTGCTCTACGCCATGGGCCTGACCGTCATCATCCCGGGCGTGGTACCGCACTTCTTCGTCGGCGCCGCTGCCGGGGTCTTCGGCAACGCCACCGGTGGTCGTCGCGGCGCCATTTTGGGCTCCTTCGCCAACGGCCTGCTGCTGCTCACCATTCTGCCGGTGTTCCTGCTGCCGGTGCTGGGCGACCTCGGCTTTGCCAACACCACCTTCAGCGACTCCGACTTCGGTGTGGTCGGCATCCTGCTGGGGCTGATCGTTCGCTAATTCCGGTCACCGCCAAAAACAAAACGGAGCGCATCGCGCTCCGTTTTTTTATGGCCGGGCTGTATGAAAGGCTGACACTCAGTCGTTCTCCAGCGCAGTGAGGCAGTGCGAGAGAGTACGTGCCAGCGCACCCTGATTGCGCAGCACCACGGCGCGGGCCTGCTCCCCCATCTCGCGGCGGGCGTTGCCGTCGGCAAACAGCTGGCTCACCCGCTCGCCCAGCTCGGCGGCATTGGCCACGATGGCGGCGCCCCCCTGAGCCACCAGCTGGCGGGTAATGTCGCTGAAGTTGAAGTAGGCAGGGCCGGTCAGGCAAGGCTTGCCGAGGGCCGCCGGCTCCAGCAGGTTGTGACCGCCGATCTTCACCAGACTGCCGCCAACGAAGGCCACATCGGCCGCCGCCAGCATCAGCGGCAGCTCGCCCATGGTATCGCCGAGATAGACCTTATCCTGTGCTCCAACCGCAGCATGACTGGTGCGCCGCACGCAGCCGTAAGGGGCACACAGCTCGGCCACCCGGTCGAACCGCTCGGGGTGGCGCGGCACCAGAATGAGCAGCGCGTCGGGATGGCGTTTGAGCAGCAGATCGAAGGCGGCCAGCACCTGCTCATCCTCACCCAGATGGGTACTGGCGGCGATCCAGACCGGCCGCTCGGCGCCCAGCTGCTGGCGCAGGGCGCGCCCCTTGGTCTGCACCTCGTCACCAAACTGGATGTCGAACTTGATGGAGCCGGTCACCGCCAGCCGCGAACGCTCGATGCCGAGGCGGGCGAAGCGGTCGGCGTCATCCTGATGCTGACAGAGCAGATGGGTCAACGGCCGGCTCAGTGCGTCGAAAGCGCCGTGGAAGCGGGCATAACGCTGGCAGGAACGCTCGGAGAGGCGGGCGTTGATGATGGTCACCGGCAGGTGGCGCGCCTCGCAGGCGGCCAGCCAGTTAGGCCACAGCTCGGTCTCCATCACCCAGAGCGCGCGCGGCTTGAAGGTGTCGAGAAAGGCCGCAATGGCCCAGGGGTAGTCGAGCGGCGCGTAGCGATGGATCACCAGATCCCCCAGCTTGGCAGCCTGATCGGCGCCGGTGCGGGTGGTGGTGGTGAGCAGGATCGGCAGATCGGGCCGCTCCGCCTTGAGGGCGCGAATGAGCGGCGTGATGGCCAGCGTCTCCCCCACGCTCACCGCATGGATCCAGAGCGGCGCCTCCTGTTCGGTGGCGGGCAGCCGCCCGAGATGCTCGGCCCAGCGCTTGCCAAAGCCGGGCTTGCCTTTCTTCGGCTTGTAGAGGGCCAGCAGCGCCAGCGGCAATCCCAGATGGATCAGCAGGTTGTAGAGCAGACGGTAGGGCATCTTACTGACTCTGCTCCAGCTTCTTGCAGGCATCGACCACCTGCTCCGGCGCCAGGTCGATCAGGCACTTGAGATGGCCGAACTTGCAGGTGCGCTTGAAGCAGGGGCGGCACTCGATGTCGGTGTGGACGATCTCGACCCGATCCGCCAGCGGCGGGGTGTAGAGCGGCGAAGTGGAGCCATAGACGCCCACCAGCGGCCGGTTGAGGGCGGCGGCGATGTGCATCAGGCCGGAGTCGTTGGAGATGACCCGGCTGGCCAGCGCCATCAGATCGATCGCCTCGTGCAGGCTGGTCTTTCCCGCCAGCACGTGGCAGTTGGGGCGAGTCAGCAGGTTGACCCGATCCCGGATGGTATTGGCCACCGGCACATCCTTGTTGGAGCCGAAGATCCACACCTGCCACCCTTCGTCCAGATGCTGCTGGGCCACCACGGCGTAGTGTCCCTCCGGCCAGCGCTTGGCCGGGCCGAACTCGGCACCGGGGCAGAGCACCAGCACCGGACGGGCGCGATCCAGCCCCAGTCGCTCCAGTGCCTTGCTCTGGTTGACCAGATCGACGTGCAGAGAGGGGTGGGGAATTGTCGGAATATCGGCCCGGCTCTTCATCTGCGCCTTGGGATAGGCGAGCGCCAGATAGCCCTCCACCATCAGCGGGAAGGCGGATTTGTTGCTGCGCATATCGTTGAGCAGGCCGAAGCGGTGCTCCCCTTTCCAGCCGGTACGCACCGGAATGCGGGCAAACCAGGGGATCAGCGCCGACTTCATGGAGTTGGGCTGGACGATGGCCTGATCGTACTTCTCGGCTGCCAGCTGTTTGCCGAGGCGGCGGCGCGCCACCAGCTTGAAGTCACCGTGGCCGAGGGGCATGGTGATCGCCTTGTCCACCTCCGGCATCCGCTCCAGCAGGGCGCAGCACCAGGCGGGGGCCATCACGTGCAGCTCGCTCTCCGGATGGTTGGCCTTGATCGCCTTGTAGAGACTCTGGGACATCACCATGTCGCCGACCCAGGAGGGGCCGATCACCAATATTTTCATTACGCGTCTTCTCTCGGGTCTGGCCCGGCGGTTAATCATCACTGGGCGAGATTATGCCCCAAGAATGGTCGGATAAATAACAGAAGATCCTTGGTAGTCGCCTCGGCCAGCCGCCACCCGGGTCATGCCCCGGCCACGCTTTTAGGCTAGAATGGGCGCCAATTCGAGCATGTCCCGCCAGACGGGCAACAACCGAGAGCCCCATTTCGTGAAAAAACCGACTCTGGCTGCCGTTCTGATCGTCAAGAATGAAGCCGACAACCTGCGCAAGTGCCTCGCCTCCCTCGACGGACTGGTGGACGAGATCGTCATTCTGGACTCCGGCAGTCAGGACGAGACCCCGGCCATCGCCGCCGAATTTGGTGCCCGTTTCTTCGTCAACGCCAAGTGGCCCGGTTTTGGCAAGCAGCGCCGACTGGCCCAGTCCCATGTGCAGTCCGACTGGGTACTGTGGCTGGATGCCGACGAGCGACTCACCCCCGAGCTGAAAACCGCCATCGCCAACGTGATGGCCAATCCGGCCAGCGACACCATCTACTCGCTGCCGCGCCTCTCCTGGGTCTTTGGCCGCTTTATCCGCCACAGTGGCTGGTATCCGGATCGGGTGCTGCGCCTCTATCCCAAGGCACTCACCAGCTACAACGAGGCGCTGGTGCACGAGAAGGTGGAAGTGCGCGCCAACATGAAGATCGTCAACCTCTACGGCGACCTGCACCACTTTACCTATCGGGATCTGGAGCACTATCTGGTCAAATCGGCCGGTTATGCCCGCGCCTGGGCCGATCAGCGCACCGCTCGCGGCAAGAAGGGCTCCCTCAGTCAGGGGCTGATGCATGCCGTCGGCTGCTTCATCAAGATGTATCTGCTCAAGGCAGGCTTCCTCGATGGCAAGCAGGGGTTGCTGCTGGCGATCCTCTCCGCCCACTCCACCTTCGTCAAATACGCCGACCTCTGGGTGCGCCAGCAACCGCAGCAGCCGGAGTAGCGCCGTCCCCCACCGCAAGTTCGTCAATTCGCCCCTTGTTCCAGCGGAACAAGGGGCGAATTGCATGGTGGCAGATCGGGCGGAGCCCTTGCAGGGCGCGCAATGGCCATGACAGGAGGCGACAGGGGTTAACTCGATCGCTATAAGCTGAATTTATGGTTTTTGCTTACATGACCCAACTCCAGCTTATACCGGCAGGAACCGTGTCAGCGGGGTACTGAGAGGGGCGTAAAAGGGCTGTCGGGGGCAATGTCCGATCTGCGGGTCTATCAGCGGCGATCATCACCATACAAAACAGGGCCCCGCGGGGCCCTGTCTGCATTGCTACATAGGTTATTTGCGCCAGAAGGGCGCCGCCCAGCGGGCCATCTCCGGCACCATGGCCTTGGGATCGAGCTGGCTCATATCCTCCGGATGGTCGCTGTCCTCGGGCGGGCTGAAGGCGAGGTGACGTCCTTCGCTGTTGAGGGGCTTCCAGCGCAGCGGGGTGGCGGAGCGGCGCATCGGGAAGAAGCCGATGGTCGGCACGTCGAGCGCCCCGGCGATATGGAGCGGGCCGGTACTGCCGGCGATAAACAAAGCGGCGTTGGCCAGCACCTGACAGAACATCGGCAGACCGTCGCTGGAGCGGTAGATCCAGCCGTTGCCACCGTGGGCCAGTAGCTCGGCCGCCAGCTGTTCGGCCATCTTCTCCTCGCCAGGGCCAGCGGTGAGCACGCACTGCAGCTCGGGGCAGGCCTGGTTCAGCTTGATGATGATGCGGGCGTACTGCTCGATGGAGAGGTTGTTGGCCGAACCACCGCTGCCGGCGTGTACCATCAGCCAGGGGCGGCTGGCATCGAGCTTGAGCTTGGCCGCCAGCTGCTCGCGCACCTGCTGCAGGCTCGCCTCATCGAAACTGAGGAAGGGAGTCCTGGGCTCCACCACGGCGACCTGATGATCGGTCAGGAAGCGACGGATCAGCTCCAGATTGTACTCGGACTCCGGCTTCTGGGAGCGGGAGCGGCGCTGCACCAGACGCTGGTTGTAGAGCACCTGCGCCAGCTTGGTCGCCGGCGCCAGCCGGTAAGGGATGTGTGCCTTCCACACCAGCATGGCGTTGCGGGAGTTGGAGAAGAGGCAGATGGACGCGTCGAACGCCGCCGCCTTGATCCGGGCCAGCAGTGCCCGCTGTTGCTCCTTGTCGGCTCGCACGCCCGGATCGATGATCACCTCGTCAATCCAGGGGCAGAGCCGGGCCAGCGGGGCCGTGTAGGCCGGAACCAGGGCAGTCACATGACACTCCATGGAGCCTTTGAGCATGGCGAAGCTCGGCCACGCCAGCATGAAGTCACCAATCTTGTCATTGCGAACGACCAGAATACGTTTCATAAAAAATCCCTTTGCTCCCTGTCACCAATGCAGGGAGGCTTGATGCGCGATGGCGTATTCTTGCCTGATGCACTGCTATTCTCAAGCGACGACCTTATAATGCGACCAAATTTCCAGGTTGCAGGACCGCAAAGATGACTACCAGGGTGATCTATCCCGGGACATTTGATCCCGTTACCAATGGCCATGCCGACCTGATCGGCCGCGCCGCCAAGCTGTTTGACGAGGTGATCGTCGGCGTCGCCAACAGCCCGAGCAAGCGCCCGCTGTTCGATCTGGCGGAACGTGTCCAGCTTGTCCAGCAAGTGACCAGCCAGCTTCCCAACGTCAAGGTGGTCGGCTTCTCCGGGCTGCTGGTCGATTTTGCCAAAGAGCATCAGGCCAACGTGCTGATCCGCGGCCTGCGCGCCGTCTCCGACTTCGAGTACGAGTTCCAGCTGGCCAACATGAACCGCCGCCTGATGCCCACGCTTGAGAGCGTCTTCCTCACCCCGGCCGAGGAGAACTCCTTTATCTCCTCCACTCTGGTGAAAGAGGTGGCGCTGCACGGTGGCGACATCCGCCAGTTTGTCGACCCCGTGGTGGCGCAGGCCATCGCCGCCAAACAGCAGCAGCGCTAATCCCTCCCCTGATGGGCAGAAACGAACAAGGGCTACCCGCGGGTAGCCCTTGTTGCATCAACGCACTGCACGCCTAGCGGCGGGCAAACTGCTCGCGGATCGCCAGCTCCAGCTGATCGAGCCACTCGTAACGGCGCCGGTACATGGCCCGCTTCTTGGAGGCGATCTCCTCCAGCGGCTTGCGCGGCTGCAGCTGCAGGGCAACAAAGTTGGCATCCACATCCTGCGCGCCAAACTCCTGCCACAGCTCGTCGTAATCGGCTTGCAGGTTGGCTTTCTGCTTGCTGCTGTAACGCTTGGCCTGAAAAACGTGGGCCCGTTTGCGCACCGCCAGCACCTCGCCGCTGCCCATCGCCAGCGCCAGCTGCTGCACCAGTTGCACCAGCAGGGATTTGGGCCGTAGCCCCTGGCCCTCCTTGGTCAGCTCGCGCACCTTATCCTGCGCGTTGGCCACTCCGGGTTCCGGCCCCTGCATGGAGCCGATCACCAGATGCAGCTGCTCGGCGCTGCCAGCCAGCGAGAAGGCGCAGCTGTAGAGACGCAACCCCTCGCTATCGATGATGGAGAGCGCCAGCTCGGCCTCGCGGCGGAAGGTGCCGTCATGGCGCAGCACGATGCGGCAATCGCTCTGGGGATAACGCCCCAGCTCGATGCCACCCGCCAGATAGAGCGGCTCGACCAGCTGTGGATAGCAACTCAGCTGCAGCTGATAGTGGTTTTCCAGCATCTCGGCCCGCTGGCGGGCACTGGCACTGGCGAAGCGATAGGGACGCATCGGCTTGTCGAGCAGCTCGGGATAACGGGCCGGCAACGCCTTGAGCGGCTCTGCCTGAAACAGGGTAAAGACACGGGTCAGCTGCTCGCGGTAAAGCAGGCTGCGCAGCACGAACTTGCCGCGATTGAAGGTCTGGCGCTCGCTTCCCTCTGGATAGAGGTAACAGGCCATGGATTTTGCGCAATAGCGCTCCAGCCGGGATAAATATTCCCAGTCTATTGATTTAACAGTCATTTTTATTTCTCAAACCGCCTGAACGATCGAGATACTAGAGACAACTGTGCAAATCTTCAACAGCCGGGAAATACACTGTTACAACTTTCCGCAAATTCGGCGAAAAAGTGCTCTTAACGCTGGCAATGGGAGCAAAATACCGTGGTTCTCTGGCCTATTTTCACTTCACTCAGCAAAGTCTGACAGTGGAAACAGGGCTGGCCGCCACGGCCGTAAACCTGCAGCTGCTGCACGAAATAGCCAGGCTTGCCGTCGGCACTGGTGAAATCCTTGAGGGTGGTACCGCCCTGCCTGATGGCTTCGGCCAGTACTCGCTTGATCTCGGCCACCAGCTTCTCCAGCCGCTCGCCACTGATATTGCCCGCTGCCCGTTTGGGGTGGATACCCGCCGCAAAGAGCGCCTCGTTGGCGTAGATGTTGCCCACCCCGACCACCACCTGATTGTCCATCAGGAACTGCTTGATGGCAGTGCTGCGCCCCTTGGCACGCTCACGCAGGTAATCACCATTGAAGGCATCGGTGAGCGGCTCCGGCCCCAGCTTGGCCAGCAGGGTATGCGCCTCGGCCGGATCGCGGGTCCAGAGCAGGGCACCGAAGCGGCGCGGATCGTTGAGCCGCAGCAGCTTGCCATTCTCCAGCTCGATATCCACGTGGTCGTGCTTCTCGGCCGGGGTGCCGATATCCAGCACCCGCAGGCTGCCGGACATCCCCAGATGGAGGATGGCAGTGCCGAAATCGGTCTCCAGCAGCAGATACTTGGCACGGCGGCGCACCCGATGGATCACCAGATCCACCAGCTCCTGAATTTCGCCGGGCACCGGCCAGCGCAGGCGGCCATCGCGCACCACCACTCGGGTGACCTTGATGCCGGTAAGCCAGGGAGAGATCCCCTGCCGGCTGACTTCTACTTCTGGCAATTCAGGCATTGGTACCTCGCAAACAGAGTCGACTGGTGGACAATCAGGGGGCAGGACGCATCAGGTCGCGATACTGCTCGGCAGTGAGGGAGAGCCAGAGGCCGGAGGGGAGCTGGGCACCATACTGGCCACTGTTCTGATAGAGGGCGATCGTCTGCGGGTCATTTTGCCCGGCAATCCACACCCTGAGGGTAACGGGGGTACCGCGTACCGCTTCGCCGGGTGGCAGCAGCCAGCCCTGCCAGCGCTCGATATGGGCCGCCAGCTGATTGCTGTCGAGCCCCAGATCCGGCCCGCTGCGCCAGCCCTGGCCGATCCGCTCAATCTGCCAGCTTGGCCCCTGCCAGGTGAGCACCACCGCATCCTCCGGCAGCAGTGGACGCGCGCGTTTGGCGCTGTTCTCCTGCTGGGCCAGTTCCAGCCGGTGCAGCAGGGTGATCACGATCAGTACCACCACGATGATCACATTGTTCCAGCCTTTGCGGCTCAGTTTGAACATGGCAAGCCTCCCTTTGAACCGGCAGTGTACTGAATTCGGCGCATAAAAAAACCCGGCACAAGGCCGGGTTTTTGGGAATGCAGCATCAAGTAATTACTTGATTTTGCCTTCCTTGTAGATCACATGCTGACGAACAACGGGATCAAACTTTTTGATCTCCATTTTTTCGGGCATGGTGCGCTTGTTTTTGGTAGTGGTATAGAAGTGACCAGTACCGGCGCTGGAGTTCAGGCGAATTTTCTCGCGAATACCTTTAGCCATGATCTAATTCCTTATACCTTAACACCGCTGGCGCGCAGTTCAGCCAGAACCACTTCAACGCCACGCTTGTCGATGATACGCATGCCTTTTGCGGATACGCGCAGGCTTACGAAGCGTTTTTCACTCTCAACCCAGAAACGGTGAGTGTGCAGGTTCGGCAGGAAACGACGCTTGGTAGCGTTGTTAGCGTGCGAACGGTTGTTACCAACTGCCGGGCGCTTGCCGGTTACTTGGCATACTCTAGACATGTCAGTCTCTCCAAATCTTACTTCATTGCTCGAGCAAATATCTGCCCCGCTGGCCTTCGATTGCGGGGCAAACAGAAGGCGGCATTTTATACAGCATCCGTGATCAAAGATCAACTAATACGGTGCCAGAGCACAGTTATAGCCAACCGCGCTCGGCAAAAGAAACCGTGATGCCATCACCGATCACCAAGTGATCCAGCACTCTGATATCGATCAGGGCCAAAGCGGCCGTGATCCGATCCGTGATCTGGCGGTCGGCCCTACTGGGCTCGGCGACGCCGGACGGGTGATTATGCGCCAGAATCACCGCGGCTGCATTATGTTTGAGCGCGATCTGCACGATTTCTCTTGGCCAGACGCTCGCCGAATCGATTGTGCCGTAAAAAAGCTCAACAAATTGAATGACTCTGTGCTGATTGTCGAGCAGCAGCAGGGCAAACACCTCGCGCGGCCGATCCCGCAACTGGGCCTGCAGATAGTCGCGAGTCAGCTGGGGTGAGGTGAGAGCATCGCCCCGCTGCAACTGCTGCGCCAGATGGCGTTTGGCCATCTCCAGCACCGCCTGCAACTGGGCATATTTGGCCGGGCCGAGGCCGTGTGCCTCGCAGAATGCGCGCTGATCCGCGCCCAGCAGATTGCGCAGCGATCCGAACTGATTCAACAGGTTACGGGAGAGATCGACCGCACTCAGGCCATTGACGCCGGTGCGCAGGAAGATGGCGAGCAGCTCGGCATCGCTGAGCACCGTCGGCCCCTGTCGCAGCAGCTTCTCTCTGGGGCGTTCATCTTCCGGCCACTCCTTGATGCTCATTTGTCTCTCCTCTCTCCCTGTTGAGGAAAAACATAGCAAATATTTGCGTGTTCCCCGCCACAACCCCTTGATGCCAACCCCTGTCGTCATCCCCTGCCTGTGGTATCTTAGCCGACCAGTCAAAGTGAGCCGGATAGAGAAACAGCAGATGAGATTGGCCGATAAACGCATCCTGTTGGGTGTCAGCGGCGGGATCGCCGCCTACAAGAGTGCCGAGCTGGTACGCCGTCTGAAAGATCAGGGTGCCGAGGTGCGGGTGGTGATGACCCGCTCCGCCAAGGAGTTCATCACGCCGCTGACCCTGCAGGCGGTCTCCGGCCATCCGGTGGCGGACAGCCTGCTGGATCCGGCTGCCGAAGCGGGCATGGGTCATATCGAGCTGGCCAAGTGGGCCGATCTGGTATTGATCGCCCCCGCCAGCGCCAACCTGATGGCGCGCATGGCTGCCGGCATGGCCGACGAACTGCTCACCACCCTCTGTCTGGCCACCCCGGCACCGGTCGCCCTGGCGCCCGCCATGAACCAGCAGATGTACCTCAACGCAGCCACCCAGGCCAACCTCAAGACCCTGGCCAGCCGCGGCGTCCTGCTGTGGGGGCCGGACTCCGGCAGCCAGGCCTGTGGCGATGTAGGCCCGGGCCGGATGCTGGATCCCCTCGAACTGGTGGAGCGCTGCTGCCAGCAGCTGGCCGCCGAGCCCTTGCTGGCGGGCGTCAAGCTGCTGCTGACCGCCGGCCCGACCCGCGAGGCCCTCGATCCGGTGCGCTACATCAGCAACCACAGCTCCGGCAAGATGGGCTACGCCATCGCCCGCGCCGCTCGTGAAGCGGGCGCCGAGGTGACGCTGGTGAGCGGTCCGGTAGCGCTGGCCACGCCGGCAGGGGTCACCCGCGTCGATGTCGAGAGCGCTGAGCAGATGCATCGGGCGGTGATGAGCCGGGTGGGCGAATGCGACCTCTTCATCGGCTGCGCCGCGGTTGCTGACTATCGCCCCGAGCAGGTTGCCAGCCAGAAGATCAAGAAGAGCGGTGACAACGATCAGATGGTGGTGAAGCTGGTGAAAAACCCCGACATCATTGCTGCCGTCGGCGCCCTTTCAGACAAACCCTTCACTGTCGGATTTGCCGCCGAAACCGTGGATGTGGAACAATACGCCCTCGATAAATTGCAGCGTAAGCGGTTGGACATGATCGCCGCCAACGATGTATCCCGCGAGGGGCAAGGCTTCAACGCCGATGACAACGCCCTGACCGTGTTCTGGCAAGGGGGCCAGGCGCCTCTGCCGCTGGCCGACAAGCTGACGCTGGCCCGTCATCTGGTTGCCCTGATTGCGTGTCACTATCGGCGCTAAGCGCCCCGAAAGAACAAGACTCACGGCGCCCCGCCTTGCCAAGAGGGGCGCCAACACAAGATCCAACTGAAAAAGCGATTCATGACAACACAAATTGAACTGAAGATTCTGGATGCCCGTATCGGTACCGAGTACCCGCTGCCCGCCTACGCTACTCCCGGCTCTGCCGGCATGGACCTGCGCGCTCTGCTGGATGCACCGCTGACTCTGGCTCCGGGCGATACCACTCTGGTACCGACCGGTCTGGCTATCCACATCCAGGATCCGGGTCTGTGTGCCACCATTCTGCCCCGCTCCGGTCTCGGCCATAAGCACGGCATCGTGCTGGGCAACCTGGTCGGTCTCATCGATTCCGACTATCAGGGTCAGCTGATGGTCTCGGTCTGGAACCGCGGCAAGGATGAGTTCACCATGCAACCTGGCGAGCGCATCGCCCAGCTGGTGATCATGCCGGTAGTTCAGGCCAGCTTCCAACTGGTCGATGAGTTCAACCAGAGCGAACGGGGTGAAGGCGGTTTTGGTTCTTCTGGTCGCCAATAACAGACCACACCAGCCTGATGGGCGGTGCCTAATAACAGAATCAAGCCATTGTTTTTTTAGGGGAATCCATGGCAAGCAGTAATCAGAAACAGAGTCGGCGCGATCAGATCCTGCAGGCGCTCGCCCATATGCTGGAAACCAGTCCCGGCCAGCGCATCACCACGGCCCGTCTGGCGGCCGAGGTCGGCGTCTCTGAAGCAGCCCTCTATCGACACTTTCCAAGCAAGGCGCGGATGTTCGAAGGGCTGATCGACTTTATCGAGGATTCCCTGCTGTCACGGGTCAATCTGATCATGGCGGAAGAGAAAGACACCATGGCGCGCTGCCACCACATCCTGCAGCTACTGCTGGTGTTCGCCGAGCGCAATCCCGGCATCACCCGCATCCTCAACGGCGATGCCCTGTTGGGCGAGCACGACCGGCTGCGGGATCGCATCAGCATCCTGTTTGACAAGCTGGAGACCCAGATCAAGCAGGTACTGCGGGAGAAGCGGCTGCGCGAGGGGCAGGGCTTCCAGCTCGATGAGACCATGCTGGCCAATCTGCTGCTGGCCTATACCGAGGGCCGCATCAGCCAGTTTGTCCGCTCCGAGTTCAAACTCAAGCCTACCGCCGGCTTCGAGGATCAGTGGCAGTTTATCCGCAGCCAGCTGCTGCAGAGCTGAGCGGCAGCGCTTTTCACCGAGCATGAAGAAGGGAGGCCTTGGCCTCCCTTCTTTTTTGTGGCAGCTTTTTATGGCAGTAAAATAAGCACCAGATGCGACCCGGACTGTCGCGCTGCGATGTTAGATTCATGCGCCATAAACCTTTAGCACCCGAAAGGACATCCTATGGAACCCGAAATCATTACCGAAGCGCAGACCTGGCTGGTCAATAACCAGGGCCTGCTGATCGAGTATGCCGTCAACATCGCGGCCGCCCTGCTCACCCTGCTGGTCGGCTATATCGCAGCCAATCTGCTCAGCGGTGGCGTGGTAAAAGTGATGCAGGCGCGCAAGCTCGACACCACAGTCACCCACTTCGTCGGCAGCATCCTCAAGTACGCCATTCTGGTGTTCGTGGTGATCGCTGCGCTGGGCCGGGTCGGGGTGCAGACCGCCTCCTTCGTCGCCATCATCGGTGCCGCCGGTCTGGCCATCGGTCTGGCGCTGCAAGGCTCGCTCTCCAACTTTGCCGCCGGCTTCCTGCTGATCATCTTCCGCCCCATCAAGGCGGGCGAGTTTATCGAAGTGGCAGGCACGTCTGGCGTGGTGCAATCCGTTCAGCTGTTCACCACCACCCTCACCTCCGGTGACAACAAGATGGTGGTAGTACCGAACTCCGCCATCCTTAACGGCACCATCGTCAACTACTCGCGCATGGATACCCGCCGCGTCGATATGACCTTTGGTATCGGCTACGGCTCCGACCTGCGCAAGGCCAAGCAGATCCTTGAGCGTCTGGTGAACGAAGAGCCGCGCATCCTGAAAGATCCGGCTGCCACCATCGCCGTCGCCGCGCTGGCCGACTCCTCGGTCAATATCGTGGTGCGCCCGTGGGTCAAGACCGGCGACTACTGGGGTGTCTGGTTCGACTTCCACGAGAAGGTGAAACTCACCTTTGATGCCGAAGGGATCGAAATTCCCTTCCCGCAGATGGTGATGCACATGCAAAAACCGCAGGCGTGATCGCGGTAAAGCGGCAATCAACAATGCCAGCCCTCGGGCTGGCATTGTCATTTCTGGCGCGCCATCCGCTGCATAATCAGGCCGGCGGAATGAAAACAATTTCAGAGCCGCGGGCCAGCCCCAATCATGAGCGAGCGCAAGATCCCCCTTGCTTTCGTGACTCATAATCCCGATGTTCTGGTTGTATACTCCCGACGGTTGCCCCATTGCGGTAAAAGACAATCGGTAAAACTCTGTTACACGGGCCGCCCGGCCGGCTCGCTATAATGCTCGGATAATAAGGTTTGGCGGGACCTTGCCTGCAAGGTTCAAACACAACTTGGCATTTCAGGAATCCTATGAAAAACATCAATCCAACCCAAACCCAGGCCTGGCAGGCACTGGAAGCCCACTTTGCTGCAAACAAAGAGACCCGACTCAAGGATCTGTTCGCGCAGGACCCGAAGCGCTTTGACAAGTTTTCCCTTACCTTCGGCGGCGACATCCTGGTTGATTACTCGAAGAACCTGATCACCGAAGAAACCCTCAAGTTGCTGGTTGATCTGGCCAAAGAGACCGATCTTCGCAGCGCGATCGATGCCATGTTCAATGGCGACAAGATCAACATGACCGAAGGCCGCTCAGTACTGCACGTAGCCCTGCGCAACCGCTCCGACCGCCCCATCGAGTGCGACGGCAAGGACGTGATGCCGGAAGTGAACGCCGTACTGGCCAAGATGAAAGGCTTCTGCGAGAAGATCATCTCCGGCGAGTGGAAAGGCTACACCGGCAAAGCGATCCAGCATGTGGTCAACATCGGTATCGGTGGCTCCGATCTCGGCCCGGTAATGATCACCGAGGCACTGCGTCCCTACAAAAACCACCTGCAGATGCACTTCGTCTCCAACGTCGATGGCACTCACATCGCCGAGACCCTGAAGAAGATCGATCCGGAAACCACCCTGTTCCTGGTGGCCTCCAAGACCTTCACCACCCAGGAGACCATGACCAACGCCCTGACCGCCCGCGACTGGTTCATCAACATCGCCGGTGACAAGGCCCACGTTGCCAAGCACTTCGCAGCCCTCTCCACCAACGGCAAGGCTGTGGCCGAGTTCGGCATCGACACCAACAACATGTTCGAGTTCTGGGACTGGGTTGGCGGCCGCTACTCCTCCTGGTCTGCCATCGGCATGCCCATCGCCCTCTCCGTCGGTTTCGAGAACTTCGAAGCCCTGCTGCAAGGCGCCTTCGAGATGGACATGCACTTCGCCACTGCCTCCTATGAGCAGAACGTGCCGGTGCTGCTGGCGCTGATTGGCCTGTGGTACAACAACTTCTACGGTGCCGAGTCCGAAGCCATTCTGCCGTACGACCAGTACATGCACCGCTTCCCTGCTTACTTCCAGCAGGGCAACATGGAGTCCAACGGCAAGTACGTGGATCGCAACGGCAAGCCGGTTGACTACCAGACCGGCCCCATCATCTGGGGTGAGCCGGGCACCAACGGCCAGCACGCCTTCTACCAGCTGATCCATCAGGGCACCAAGCTGATCCCCTGTGACTTCCTGGCGCCGGCCATCAGCCACAACCCGATCGGTGACCACCATCCGAAACTGCTGGCCAACTTCTTCGCCCAGACCGAGGCGCTGGCCTTCGGCAAGAGCAAGGAAGAGGTTGAAGCCGAGTTCCTGGCTGCAGGCAAAACCCTGGAGCAGGTCAAGGATCTGGTGCCGTTCAAGGTATTCGAAGGCAACCGCCCGACCAACTCCATCCTGTTCAAGAGCCTGACCCCGAAAACCCTGGGTGCCCTGATCGCCATGTACGAGCACAAGATCTTCGTACAGGGCGCAATCTGGAACATCTTCAGCTTCGACCAGTGGGGCGTGGAGCTGGGCAAACAGCTGGCCAACAAGATCCTGCCGGAGCTGGGCAACAACGAGGCTGTCACCAGCCACGACTGCTCCACCAACGGTCTGATCAACACCTGGAAAGCGTGGAAAGCCTGATTTATCCGGCCTTTCTGAATGCAAAAGCCCCGCTCGATGAGCGGGGCTTTTTTATGACTGTCAGGCTGATTTTTCTGGCTGGCCGGTCGGGTGTCCAGTCCGACCGGCGACGGGGATCGTCATCCCCGCCCCTTCATCATCCTGCCCGATGCAGACTTAACCGCCGACGGCGATGCGTTTCATGTCTTTCATATAACCGCGCAGTACCTGACCGATTTTCTCGATCGGGTGGTTGCGAGTCGCTTCGTTGGCCGCCAGCAGCGCCAGGTTATCCACGCTCTGCCCTTCCGCCTTGCTGGCACCCAGATCGCCCGCTTTCAGGGTCGGCATGAAGTGCTCGCGCAGCAAGGGCACGGCGGCGTTGGCGAACAGGTAGTTACCGTACTCAGCGGTGTCAGAAATAACCACGTTCATCTCGTACAGACGCTTGCGGGCAACGGTGTTGGCAATCAGCGGCAACTCGTGCAGGGATTCGTAGTAGGCAGACTCCTCGTAGATACCGGAAGCCACCATGGTCTCGAACGCCAGCTCGACACCCGCCTTGACCATGGCCACCATCACCACGCCATTGTCGAAGTACTCCTGCTCGGCAATCTTGCCTGCAAACGCCGGCGCGTTTTCGAAGGCAGATTTGCCGGTCTCTTCGCGCCAGCCGAACAGCTTGGCATCGTCTTCGGCCCAGTCGGCCATCATGCCGCGGGAGAACTCACCGGCGATGATGTCGTCCATGTGCTTCTCGAACAGCGGGCGCATCAGGGTCTTGAGCTGCTCGGAGAGCTCGAAGGCGCGCAGCTTGGCCGGGTTGGACAAGCGGTCCATCATCAGACTGATGCCACCCTGTTTCAGGGCTTCGGTGATGGTCTCCCAGCCGAACTGGATCAGCTTGCCGGCGTAGGCCGGGTCTGTGCCTTCGGCAACCAGCTTGTCGTAGCAGAGCAGAGAACCGGCCTGCAACATGCCGCAGAGGATGGTCTGCTCGCCCATCAGGTCGGATTTCACTTCTGCCACGAAGGAGGACTCCAGCACGCCGGCACGGTCGCCGCCGGTGGCAGAGGCCCACGCCTTGGCGATGGCCATGCCTTCGCCCTTGGGATCGTTCTCCGGGTGAACGGCGATCAGGGTCGGTACGCCGAAACCGCGCTTGTACTCTTCACGCACCTCGGTGCCCGGGCACTTGGGCGCCACCATCACGACCGTGATGTCGGAGCGGATCTGCTGACCCTCTTCCACCACGTTGAAGCCGTGGGAGTAACCCAGCGCGGCGCCCTGCTTCATCAGCGGCATCACGGTTTTCACGACGTCGGAGTGCTGCTTGTCCGGAGTCAGGTTCAGCACCAGATCGGCGGTCGGGATCAGCTCTTCATAGGTGCCGACCGCGAAGCCGTTGTCGGTAGCCTTCTGCCAGGAGGCTCGTTTCTCGGTGATGGCGGCCTTGCGCAGGGCGTAGGAGATATCCAGCCCGGAGTCGCGCATGTTCAGACCCTGATTCAGACCCTGGGCACCACAGCCCACAATCACCACCTTCTTGCCCTTCAGCACGTTGCAGCCGTCCGCGAACTCTTCGCGCTGCATGAAACGACACTTGCCCAGCTGGGCCAACTGCTGACGCAGGTTCAAGGTGTTGAAATAGTTAGCCATGGTGATTGCTCCGTTCGATTGATTCCATGCCGGGTAGCGGCGTTGTCTGAACCACTATAGCGCGGGACACTTATTGCCTGAACTGATATATTCGAAACAGTACGTTGCAATAACTGAAATGTTAGCCCTTCATAATCGCCTGCTGAATGTACCGCGAGATGGCAGAAACAAGCCGCCAACCGCTGGATATCGGGCACACATGCCGCGCCAGGAGCTGAAAGATGGACCTTCGCAATCTCGAGCTGTTTCTCCACCTCGCCGACTCCCTCCACTTCGGCAAGAGCGCCGATGCCATGGCGGTCAGCCCCTCCACCCTGAGTCGCGCCATCCAGCGACTGGAGCAGGAGACCGGCTGCGTGCTGTTCGAGCGGGACAACCGCTCGGTGCGGCTTACCCCCGCCGGCGAGAAGCTGCGGGAGTTTGGCGGCGGCCTGTTGCAGGAGTGGCGTCAGCTCAAACAGGAGCTCAAACGCAGCGATGAACCGCTGCAGGGGCGGCTGCGGGTCTTCTGCTCGGTCACTGCCAGCTACTTTCTGCTGCCCGAGGTACTGGAGCGCTTTCGCCGCCGCTACCCCCAGCTGGAGATCAAGCTGGAGACCGGTGACCCGGCGCTGGCGGTGGACAAGATCCTGGCCGATGAGGCCGATCTCGCCATCGCCGCCCGCCCCGATGCTCTGCCCGCCAAGCTGGAGTTCGCCAGCCTGCAGCTGGTACCGCTGGTCTTTATCGCGCCGCGCAACGCCCCGCAACTGAACCAGTGGTTCCGTCAGGGAGAACCTGATTGGGAGCAGCTGCCGGTCATCCTCTCCGAGCAGGGGCTGGCCCGCAAACGCAGCGATCAGTGGTTTCGCAACAAGGGGATCGCCCCCAACATCTACGCCGAAGTGGCGGGTAACGAGGGGATCGTTGCCATGGTGGCGCTCGGGTGCGGCGTGGGGCTGGTGCCGGCGGCGGTGATCGACCATAGCCCGCTCGGCGACAAGGTGCGGATCATCGACCTCAAGCCCGCCTTCAAGCCATTTGATGTGGGGATCGGGGTGCTCAAGAAGCGACTGGAAGAGCCGCTGATCCGCGCCTTCTGGGATACGGCACAGAACCAGAACTCACTGCGCTGAGACGGGCTGGTAGATGAGCGTCGGGTCGGCCATCATCTTGCGACTCGACAACGGCAGATCAGGATTGTTCAGCTCGAGGCGCTGCCGCTGGTCGAGCTGCAAACGGCGGATGGTGCTGCCAAACCCCTCCTCGAAGATCCGGTCAAAATCCCCAGTTTGCCGCGCCCGCTGCAGGCCAAGCTCGATGCGCTGCGCCAGCTCCGGATATTTGGGCGAAACAAAGAAGAGCAGCGCCAGCGGATAGCGAAACACCAGATGGGGCTCGATGGCCAGATCCGGGTGCTGTTTCAGCTCATCCTCGACCTCGATGACGGAGCGCAAAAAACAGTCGAAACGCTGCTTGCGCAACATGTTGAACAGCGCTTCGTAGAGGTTGCCCGCCATCACATTGAGGCCGTTGGCCCTCAGCAACTGGGTGTCAGGCCAGGATCTGTGCTGGCCGATGATGAGCCCAGAGCGGCGCCAGTCGGCCAGCGAATGAATGGCGGCAAAGCGCCCCTCATCCCCCTGCCGGATCAGACAAACCCGCCAGCCGAGCAGCCCCTTGGCCAATGGAATGTGTACCGCCAGCAGATCCCTTTCCCGCTCCTCATCGGGGGCAAACACTCCTACCTGAACCAGCTCGCCGCTGTGCAGCTCTTTCACCGTCCGCCCCTGTTCCATCGGCGGGCTGGAGACCAGCTGGTAGGGGCCATATTCAGGCACCGTCAGATCTAGAGAGAGCCGCAGCAACTGCACCACTGCCGGGTTGGGATGCTCCAGCAGCAGATTCCAGGTGCGGATCGACTGCACGGCAGCCGACGTATCCGCCGCCCACAGCCACAACACCATGCACCACAATCCGACTCGCTTCATTCCCTGCACCATCCAAGCGCCATGCTTCTGGTCATACTATAACGCCAGCCAAGGGCCTGATGCGGCGTTCGCTGCCAGATGTGTGAACCTTCTCCTGTCCCGTCTCATGTCAGAAGTGACAATAGGCAAACCGGGCAAGGGATCGCAGACTGAATATTCGCCATCATCGAACTACATCAGGGAGGAGCACCATGAAACAGCATCTGGTCGAGATCAAGGGATCAACCCTGTTTGAGGAGTATCTGCAGAGCATGGGTCTGCCCAGCACCTTGCTGGACAGGGAGCAGGAGATCTATCTGCAGGAGCGTCACCTCGGTGCCATCCGCCGGGTACAGGGGGAGCTGCGCTTTTACCTGCGCGCCAACGCCCTCAACAAACGGTGATCGGGAGCCGGTCACAGAACCTGCAACAAAGAGGTATTAGACTGGTATCTTCCCCCTTTCGACGGGAGTGCCCATGAACGCAAGCGGTCTGGATCGGCTGTTCAAACCCCAATCAATCGCCATCATCGGCGCCTCGACCGATCCGCACAAAGCGGGCCATGTCATCGTCCGCCACCTGCTGGCGGGCCACTTCAAAGGGCCCATCCTGCCGGTCACCCCGCGCAGCAAGGCAGTGGCCGGCGTGCTGGCCTATCCCGACATTGCCAGCCTGCCACTGGCTCCGGATCTCGCCATCATCTGCACTCGCCGGGAGCGGGTCATCCCCCTGCTGGAGGCTCTCGGCCAGAAGGGAACAGGCGCAGCCATCATCCTCGCCGCCGATTTTTCACAAGATGAGCGGCAGGAGCTGAAACGGCTCTGCAAACAATACGGTATCCGCCTGCTCGGACCCAACAGCATGGGGATGCTGCTGCCCGGTCAGGGGCTCAATGCCAGCTTTTCACCGATTGCCGCCAAGCCCGGGCAAGTCGCCTTTCTCTCCCAGTCTGCCGCGGTCAGCACCACCATTCTCGACTGGGCCAAGCAGCATGAGCTGGGATTCTCTGCCTTCATCTCCCTTGGCGATCATTGCGACATCGACTTCGGCCAGCTGCTGGACCAGCTCTCCCGCGACAGCGTGACCCGCGCCATCCTGCTCTATATGGACAAGCTGCACGATGCCCGCCATTTTCTCTCGGCGGCGCGAGCCGCCTCGCGCAACAAACCGATCCTGGTACTGAAAAGCGGACGCCACGATCCGGCTCACGGCCTCGACAACGTCTATGACGCCGCCATCCGCCGCGCCGGCATGTTGCGAGTACGGGATACCCACGAGCTGTTTGCCGCAGTTGAAACCCTCAGCCACTCCATGACCCTCAAGGGGGAGCGGCTCGCCATCATCTCCAATGGCCGCGGGCTGGCCAATATGGCGGTGGATGTGCTGCTGGAGCGGGGCGGCAAACTGGCACGCCCACCGCTCGATATCGGCAGCGATGCCACCATCGCCACCTATCAGGAGGCGCTGGACAACCTGCTCGGGGAAGAGGGGATCGATGCCATCCTGATCATTCATGCCCCCTCGCTTACAGCTCCCAGTGCACCACTGGCCAGCCACCTTATCGCCCACCTGAAACAGCACCCCAGAGCACGCCGTTTCAATATTCTTACCAACTGGGCGGGCGAGTACTCGGCACAGGAGGGGCGCAAACTCTTTACCGAAGCGGGCATCCCGACCTACCGTACCCCGGAAAGCGCCATGGCCGCCTTCATGCACATGGTGGAGTACCGCCGCAACCAGAAGCAGCTGATGGAGACCCCCGCCTCCCTGCACGGCAACCAGCTCAATATCGAGCTCTGCCAACAGCTGATCCGCCAGGCGCAGGAGCGCAAACAGCTGAGGCTGGATACCCATCTCGCCCACCCCATCTTGCAAGCAGCCGGGCTCGCAACATTGCCCACCTGGATCGTCACCGACGCCATCGAGGCAACCCTGACAGCCGAGCAGATCGGCTACCCGGTGGCAGTCAAACTCCGTTCGCCCGATATCCTGCACAAATCTGCTGTGCACGGTGTGGTACTCAATCTGCGTACCTCGGCCGAAGTAGCACAGGCTGCCGATGCCATTCTGGACAGGGTGAAACAGCACGATCCCGGCGCCCGTATTGAAGGGTTGCTGGTACAGCGTATGGCGCGGCGCAGTGGCGGTCTGGAGCTTCGGGTTCGTATCCAGCAAGACGCCATCTTTGGCCCCGTCATCCTGCTCGGTGAATCGGGCGCGGAGCCACAGGAGATGGTTGCAGCGCTGCCGCCCCTCAATCAGGCGCTGGCCCGTTACCAGATCATCGGTGCGCTCAAGAGTCGCAAGATCCGTGAACATGCCACTCCGGATCGGCTGGATATCGATGCCCTCGGTCAAGTGCTCTGCCAGCTATCCGAACTGCTGCTCGCCTTCCCGCAAATACAGGAGCTGGATCTTCATCCGCTGCAAGCCTGTGGCACCGAGATGGTAGTGCTGGATGCCAGCGTCACGCTGGCCGACCCAGCACTTCCACCCGCCAGTCGGCTGGCTATCCGCCCCTACCCGACCGAGCTGGAGGAAGGGGCCTGGCTCAAGGATCAGAGTCATGTTCTGCTGCGCCCCATTCGCCCGGAAGATGAACCGGCTCACAAACAATTCGTGCTGCAGGTTTCCGATGAGGACAGGTACAAACGCTTCTTCGCCGACGTGGGTGAGCTGGGTCACGAAGAGTTGGCCCGCATGACCCAGATCGATTACGACCGCGAAATGGCCTTTGTCGCCGTAGGGCAGGATGGGGAGCGCAAAGATCAGATTCTCGGGGTGGTGCGCGCCATCTCGACGCCGGATCTCAGCGATGCCGAATTCGCCATTCTGGTTCGTTCCGACCTGAAAGGATTGGGGCTCGGCAAACTGATGATGGAGAAGATAATCCGCTACGCCTGCGAACAGGGCATTGGCCAGCTCTCCGGCATGACCATGCCCAGTAATCGCGGCATGGTAACCCTCGCCAAGCGCCTCGGCTTTACCATTGATGTCCAGATGGAAGAGGGAGTGGTCAATATGGCTCTTTCCTGTGGCGCTGGCGTAGGGTGACTGGGATGGATGGCTGCGAGTAATCCAGCATAAATGGTTGTGAATTATTCAAAAATGACTGTGATTACACACCAAAAGGAGGGAATGGCTGGCCTGCCAGTGCCCCCCCCCCTCAGGCAAAAGCTACTGTTCAGTGGCTTCTGGATGCTGAAAATGCCAAAGCCCGGTCTGATAACCGGGCTTTGGTGTCTCTTCTGGCGTGCAACGCTGCGGCCAACGGGCAAATCATCCATAGCAAAAAGGCCTTCCCAATCGGGAAGGCCTTCTATTTAGTGGCGGAGCGGACGGGACTCGAACCCGCGACCCCCGGCGTGACAGGCCGGTATTCTAACCGACTGAACTACCGCTCCGCATTCGGCTAGCTTATTGCTAATTTGGTGCCTGGCAGTGTCCTACTCTCGCATGGCGAATGCCACACTACCATCGGCGCTACCGCGTTTCACTTCTGAGTTCGGCATGGGATCAGGTGGTTCCACGGCGCTATTGCCGCCAGGCAAAATCTTCAATCTGAGAAAGCTGACGTAAGTAATTCGTTCGTATTTGCTACAAGCCTTAGAACACTTCTTGGGTGTTGTATGGTTAAGCCTCACGGGTAATTAGTATGGGTTAGCTCAACACGTCGCCGCGCTTACACACCCCACCTATCAACGTTGTGGTCTCCAACGGCCCTTTAGGACCCTCAAGGGGTCAGGGATGACTCATCTCAGGGCTCGCTTCCCGCTTAGATGCTTTCAGCGGTTATCGATTCCGAACTTAGCTACCGGGCAGTGCCACTGGCGTGACAACCCGAACACCAGAGGTTCGTTCACTCCGGTCCTCTCGTACTAGGAGCAACTCCCTTCAATCATCCAACGCCCACGGCAGATAGGGACCGAACTGTCTCACGACGTTCTGAACCCAGCTCGCGTACCACTTTAAATGGCGAACAGCCATACCCTTGGGACCGACTTCAGCCCCAGGATGTGATGAGCCGACATCGAGGTGCCAAACACCGCCGTCGATATGAACTCTTGGGCGGTATCAGCCTGTTATCCCCGGAGTACCTTTTATCCGTTGAGCGATGGCCCTTCCATTCAGAACCACCGGATCACTATGACCTACTTTCGTACCTGCTCGACCTGTCCGTCTCGCAGTTAAGCTGGCTTATGCCATTGCACTAACCTCCTGATGTCCGACCAGGATTAGCCAACCTTCGTGCTCCTCCGTTACTCTTTGGGAGGAGACCGCCCCAGTCAAACTACCCACCAGGCACTGTCCGCGGCCCAGATTCATGGGCCTGCGTTAGAACATCAAACATACAAGGGTGGTATTTCAAGGACGGCTCCAGCGCAACTGGCGTCACGCCTTCAAAGCCTCCCACCTATCCTACACATGTAGGTTCAATGTTCAGTGCCAAGCTGTAGTAAAGGTTCACGGGGTCTTTCCGTCTAGCCGCGGGTACACCGCATCTTCACGGCGAATTCGATTTCACTGAGTCTCGGGTGGAGACAGCATGGCCATGGTTACACCATTCGTGCAGGTCGGAACTTACCCGACAAGGAATTTCGCTACCTTAGGACCGTTATAGTTACGGCCGCCGTTTACCGGGGCTTCGATCAAGAGCTTCGCTTGCGCTAACCCCATCAATTAACCTTCCGGCACCGGGCAGGTGTCACACCCTATACGTCCACTTTCGTGTTTGCAGAGTGCTGTGTTTTTGATAAACAGTCCCAGCCATCTGGTCACTGCGACTCCCGCCAGCTCCATCCGCAAGGGACTTCACCAACAAGAGCGTACCTTCTCCCGAAGTTACGGTACTATTTTGCCTAGTTCCTTCACCCGAGTTCTCTCAAGCGCCTTGGTATTCTCTACCCGACCACCTGTGTCGGTTTGGGGTACGATGACTTGTAATCTGAAGCTTAGAGGCTTTTCCTGGAAGCAGGGCATCAATGGCTTCCGCACCGTAGTGCGTTCGTCTCGTGTCTCAGCGTTGCACCTCCGGATTTACCTAAAGGTACCGCCTACGCACTTTCACCAGGACAACCGTCGCCTGGCCCACCTAGCCTTCTCCGTCCCCCCATCGCAATTACAAGTCGTGCAGGAATATTAACCTGCTTCCCATCGACTACGCCTTTCGGCCTCGCCTTAGGGGTCGACTCACCCTGCCCCGATTAACGTTGGACAGGAACCCTTGGTCTTCCGGCGAGGAGGCTTTTCACCCCCTTTATCGTTACTTACGTCAGCATTCGCACTTCTGATATCTCCAGCATACCTCTCGATACACCTTCGCAGACTTACAGAACGCTCCCCTACCACTCACACATAAGTGTGAATCCGCGGCTTCGGTGCCTGGTTTGAGCCCCGTTACATCTTCCGCGCAGGCCGACTCGACTAGTGAGCTATTACGCTTTCTTTAAATGATGGCTGCTTCTAAGCCAACATCCTAGCTGTCTGAGCCTTCCCACATCGTTTCCCACTTAACCAGAACTTTGGGACCTTAGCCGGCGGTCTGGGTTGTTTCCCTCTTCACGACGGACGTTAGCACCCGCCGTGTGTCTCCCGGATA
This sequence comes from Aeromonas sp. FDAARGOS 1410, assembly GCF_019048745.1. Lineage (NCBI taxonomy): Bacteria > Pseudomonadati > Pseudomonadota > Gammaproteobacteria > Aeromonadales > Aeromonadaceae > Aeromonas > Aeromonas sp. FDAARGOS 1410. Next base: position 404,312 of record NZ_CP077401.1, read on the forward strand.
GTACTTACTGGTATTCGGAGTTTGCATGGGGTTGGTAAGTCGGGATGACCCCCTAGCCCAAACAGTGCTCTACCCCCAGTAGTATTCGTCCGAGGCGCTACCTAAATAGCTTTCGGGGAGAACCAGCTATCTCCGAGTTTGATTGGCCTTTCACCCCCAGCCACAGGTCATCCCCTAACTTTGCAACGTTAGTGGGTTCGGTCCTCCAGTTGATGTTACTCAACCTTCAACCTGCCCATGGCTAGATCACCCGGTTTCGGGTCTACACCTTGCAACTAGACGCCCAGTTAAGACTCGGTTTCCCTACGGCTCCCCTATACGGTTAACCTCGCTACAAAATGTAAGTCGCTGACCCATTATACAAAAGGTACGCAGTCACCCCGAAGGGCTCCCACTGCTTGTACGTACACGGTTTCAGGTTCTATTTCACTCCCCTCACAGGGGTTCTTTTCGCCTTTCCCTCACGGTACTGGTTCACTATCGGTCAGTCAGGAGTATTTAGCCTTGGAGGATGGTCCCCCCATATTCAGACAGGATGTCACGTGTCCCGCCCTACTCGATTTCACATCAAGGTTGTTTTCGTGTACGGGGCTATCACCCTGTATCGCCGGCCTTTCCAGGACCGTTCCACTAACTTCCAAGATGCTTAAGGGCTAATCCCCGTTCGCTCGCCGCTACTGAGGGAATCT
>NZ_CP077401.1:407500-480000 GCF_019048745.1 Aeromonas sp. FDAARGOS 1410
CTTCGCTAGGGAAGCTGGCTCATCAGTCCGGCGTGTTCCGCCGTGCTGGTAGGGGCGCATTATAGGGAGCCGCGCTGGGATGACAAGATGGAAATTGCAAAAAATGGCATTTTTTACTGATTTCCGCTTCAACCGTTGTTTTATTAAACAAAAGCCCCGCATCGGCGGGGCTCTATGGGGCAATAAACCCTATATTCACATCGAATTGCTATCTTTTTGACCAGAATTCGCGTGCAAAGCTGCGCACCTTTTCCCAATCAGTAAATTCGAGGTCTTTACTGGTATCGGTACTACCACCGGTAATCTTCATAATCAGCTGGATAATGCGGGTCTGCCACCAGTTATAGCGAGAGTACTGCAGCGCACCGGCAAACACCCCCAGGGTTTTCGGCTTCCAGGGAGAGAGGCGCAGAAACTTCTTCATATAGGCATTGGTCTGCGGTGTCTGCTTCTCGGGCTTGCGAGCAGTCAGGTTGACGCAGAAGAAGGCGGCATTGGCGACCTCCAGCTGCTCATGGTGGGCATGAATAAAGCTGAGCAGGCTGGGGTGGAAGTTGCCATAGCGGATAGAGGCACCGATCAACACCTTCTTGTACTTGCTGAGATTGCACTTGGGCAGGGTATGCAGATCGTGCATCACCACTTCACATCCCGGCATCTCCTTCAGCATGACATCGATGATTTTGCGGGTTTGACCGTCCCGAGAGGAATAAAGCACCAGAATCTTGTCCATAACAACCTCAACTACGCCAGAATGCAGGGGTAAACAGTACCAGAAGCGTAAAAATTTCCAATCGGCCAAACAACATGGCCAACACCAGCACCCATTGTGCAGCGGGTGAAATATTCCCGAAGTTGGCAGAGACCTCTCCCAGACCTGGGCCTACGTTGGTAAAAGCAGCCGCCACGGCGGTGAATGCGGTCACTTCGTTCAACCCCGTCATCAGCAACAGCAACATGAATATAAAGAAGAGGATGATATAGGTAGCGAAGTAGCCCCACACCGCCTCAACGATGCGCTCGGGCACAGCCCGCTTCCCCAGCTTCAGGGTATAGATAGCTCTGGGGTGAACCAACCGTTTCAGTTCACGCATCCCCTGCATAAAGAGGATCATGAAGCGCATCACCTTGATGCCGCCACCGGTACTGCCTGCACAGCAGCCGATAAAAGCAGAAAACATCAGCAGCATGGGCAGGAAAGAGGGCCAGTCTGCATACGTAGTGGTGCTATAGCCGGTGGTGGTGCCCAGAGAGACCGCTTGGAACAGACCGTGGTTGAGTGCTTCTTGCCAAGTGGCGTAGTGCCCGTGGGTCAGCAAGGCGATAAAGCAGATCATCACCAGGGTCACCTGGATGGCCAGAAAGACCTTGAGCTCTGCGTCATAGAGGTAGCGCCCGAGCCGAACCGGTCGATGGGAAAAGACTGTAAAGTGGAGCGCAAAGTTCACGCTGGCCAGCAGCAGGAACACCACGGTAATCAGGTTGATGACCGGACTGTTGAAAAAACCGATGCTGGCATCGTGGGTAGAGAAACCACCGACCGACAGGGTCGAAAACGAATGACACACCGCATCAAACAGCGTCATCCCGGCCAGCCAGTAGGCCAGTGCACAGAGCGCGGTCAGCAGCAGGTAGATGAACCAGAGCGCCTTGGCCGTTTCGGCGATGCGTGGCGTCACCTTGGTATCCTTGACCGGGCCCGGGATCTCCGCCCGATAGAGCTGCATGCCCCCGATCCCCAGCAGCGGCAGCACAGCGACCGCCAACACTATGATCCCCATCCCCCCCAGCCACTGCAGCAGCTGGCGGTAGAACAGAAACGCCTTGGGCAGATTGTCCAGCCCGGTCAGCACGGTGGCGCCGGTGGTGGTCAGGCCGGAGAAAGATTCAAAGAATGCCTCGGAAACCGACATATGCGGGGTATCGCTCAGAATAAAGGGCACAGCCCCCACGCTACCCAACACTACCCAGAACAGCACCACAATGAGGAAACCCTCTTTCGCTCTGAGCTCCTTCTTGTGATAACGGTTGGGAAACCAGAGCGCGACCCCGAGCAACAGGGCCATGAGGAAAGATTTGATGAACTCGGCGCCGCCACCATCCCGATAACCAAACGCAACCAGCGCTGGCAGCAGCATGGTCGAGCTGAATAGCGCAACCAGCAGGCCAACGATGCGAATAATGCTCAGGGTGTGCATTCCGGCTCCTACTTCAAAACGATAAAGAGCGATGGATTCTAGCCATCTAAAGGCTGAAGGGATACCCGCCCATGGGTTCTGTCGGTCAATTCGCGGTCAACCCGCTCCCAGACCGCAGACTCCCACGCCACCTGCAGGGTGACCTGCTGGCCGTAATCGGCAGCCAGCAGTTCGCCGTTGTGACTGCTTATCAGTGACTCGACCACGCCCATGTCGCCATAGTCGCAATGAATGGAGGAAGGAGTACGCGGCACCTTGAGTTCGGTCACCAGCTGCTTGAGGGCTGCCCCCACGCCGCCGCCATAGGCTTTGACCAGTCCACCGGTGCCAAGCTGGATGCCGCCGTAGTAGCGCACCACCACGGCGCAGATTTCACCGAGCCCCGACCCCATCAACTGGGCCAGGATCGGCTTGCCCGCAGTACCGGAGGGTTCGCCATCATCACTGAAGCCATAGACCTGACTATCTTGCGGTGCGCCCGCCACAAAGGCCCAGCAGTGATGGCGAGCTGTCGGATGTTGACGCTTGATTTCGTTGACCCACCCCTTGGCCGCCTCGACGGTCGGGGTGTGGGCAATCAGGGTAATGAAACGACTCTTCTTGATCTCTTCGCTGAGCTCCAATGGAGCGGCCGGAATGGAGTACGCTGCCGCCATCAGAGCCCTGCTTGTCTGGTCATGTTCTCCACCCCGTTGGCGTGCAGCACGATGTTGTCCTCAATGCGGATACCGCCGAACGGACGCAGTGCCTCCACCTTGTTCCAGTTGACTCGCTTGCCCTGTTCGCCCTGACGCAGCGGCTCCAGCAGGCTGTCGATGAAGTAGAGACCGGGCTCGATAGTGAACACTTGGCCTACCTCCATCACCCGGGTGCAGCGCAAATAGGGGAACTGCTCGGGAGCGGCCAGATGGGTGCCGCGCTCATCCTGCATGAAACCACCCGCATCGTGCACCTGCAGGCCGAGGAAATGGCCGAGACCATGGGGGAAGAAGACGTTGGTCACCCCGGTGTGGATCATCTCGTCTACCGACATATCCACCAACTCGGTCGATTGCAGCAGGCGCGCCAGCTTGTGGTGCATCTGCAGATGCAGCTCACTGTAGCGACGACCCGGTTTGATCTCGCCGATGATCTCCTGCTGCTGCGCATCCAGCGCCGCGATGAGATCGGCAAACTCGCCACGCCGCCACGCCCAGGTACGGGTGATATCGGAGGCATAACCGTGGAAATCGACGCCCGCATCGATCAGGAAGGAGTAACGCTCGGCATCAGGCACCCGCACGGCCGAGAGATGGGTGTAGTGAAGAATGGCCGCATTGCGGTTGATGGCGACGATATTGCCGTAAGGCGCCTCGTTGGCCCCCTGCCCGACCGCCTTCATATAGGCCAGATTGATTTCGAACTCGCTCGCTCCTGCCATAAAAGAGTCCTTGGCCGCGATATGACCACGGACACCGATGCGGTTCGCCTCGCGCAGACACTCCAGCTCGTAGGGAGTCTTGTAGGCACGGTGATAGTGCAGGTAGTTGAGCACCGCCTCCGGATTGGGCTGGGTCAGCCCCAGCAGCTCGGCCACTTCCAGATGACCGCCCAGATAGGCCCACTCCTGCTTGTTGCCCGGCAGATGATCGGCGACTTGTTCCGGTCGGGTCAGGAAGCGGATATCGAAGAACTCGACCCAGAAGGCATTGGGCAGATCCGCCACCTTGTGCCAGAAATCGACCGGACGATAGAACAGCAGGATTGGTTTGTTCACCCCGTCCACCAGCAGCCAGCAGTGGGGATTGTCCAGCACCGGCAACCAGGCCTTGAAGTGCGGGTTTACCTTGAACGGGTAATCCTGATCATCGAGGAATATACGGTGGGTCTGGCCGGAGTGGATGGCCAGCCCGCCAAGTCCCTGTTGCTGCAGGATATCGCGGGTGCGTTGCTGCAAAGTATCGAGATGCTGGGCAAAAAGTTGGCTGTAGCTGCTCATGGCGTCCTGCTCCGAGGTGAATGTGATTGCAGCATAACATCAAGCGCTTGGCGGCTCGACCCGTCAAGCAGCCGCTTCGTGAGGTAACGCATACGTTACAAACGTGTTTGTTATCAACAGAGAACCAGCCGTTAACAAATCAAAAACAATTCAATACACTGCCGGTAGATACATGAAGTCAGGGATTACTCATGGACAACCTCTGCCTGTGGCAACCGGATCCGCTCAGGATGCAGCAATCCAACCTCTACCGCTTTATGGCAGAGGTGAACCGCTTCCACGGCCTGCAACTGCAGGACTATCCGCAGCTGTGGCAATGGTCGGTGGAAAAGACCACCCGCTTCTGGCCGCTGGTGTGGCAGCACTGCGGCGTCAAGGGCGAACTCGGCAACATAGTGGCGGAGAATCGTCAGGATATGCAGCGCACCCGCTGGTTCCCCGACAGCCGCCTCAACTTCGCCGAAAACCTGCTGCGCCGCCAGGACGAGAGCCCGGCCATCATCTCCCGCATCGAAGGGAGCCCAAGCCGCACCCTGAGCTGGCGTGAGCTGGGGGAACAGGTTGCCCGGCTGGCTCAATGGCTGCGCAATCAGGGGATTGGTCGTGGCGATGTGGTTGCCGCCTATCTGCCCAATATCCCGGAAACCGTGGTAGCCATGCTGGCAACCACCAGTCTGGGGGCGATCTGGACCTCCACCAGCCCCGACTTTGGCGAGGCCAGCGTGGTAGAGCGCTTCGGCCAGACCCGGCCGCGAGTGCTGTTTGCGGTGGATGGCTATCGCTACAACGGCAAGGCCATTGATATTCAGGACAAAGTGGCAGGGGTCGTCAGCCAGATCGACAGCATAGAGCAGACGGTGATGATCTCCCTGCTCGGCAACCCGCTGCAGCTTGGTCACGACTGGCAGCAACTGCTGGCAAGTCAACCGGACGCCGGCCTCCAGTTCGAGCCGATGGCTTTCAATGACCCGCTCTACATCCTCTACTCCTCCGGCACCACCGGCAAACCCAAGTGTATCGTGCACGGCATCGGCGGCACCCTGCTGCAACATCTGAAAGAGCACCAGCTGCACTGCGACATCAAGCCCGGGGAGCGCATCTTCTACTTCACCACCTGTGGCTGGATGATGTGGAACTGGCTGGTAAGCGCCCTCGCCTCCGGCGCCACTCTGGTGCTCTACGACGGCTCACCGTTTTATCCGGATGGCAATGTGCTGTGGGATCTCGCCCGCGACGAGCAGGTCGCCCTGTTCGGCACCTCGGCCAAGTATCTCGATGCTCTGCACAAACAGGGTTATGCCCCCATCAACAGCCACGACTTGCCGCACTTGCGGCTGATCTGCAGCACCGGCTCTGTGCTGTCGCCGGAGGGGTTTGACTACGTCTACCAGCAGATAAAGCAGGATGTGCAGCTCAGCTCCATCTCAGGTGGCACCGATATCTGCTCCTGCTTCGTCATCGGCAACCCGCTCAGCCCGGTCTATCGTGGCGAAAGTCAGGGGCGTGGCCTCGGTCTCGCGGTGCAGGTATTCAACGAAGCGGGTCAGCCGGTGCAGGGGGAGAAAGGCGAGCTGGTCTGCACCAAGCCGTTCCCGGCCCAGCCCATCTACTTCTGGGGTGACGAGAACGGCGACAAGTACCACGCCGCCTACTTCGAGCGGTTCGACAACATCTGGTGTCACGGCGACTGGATTGAGCTGACCCCGACCGGCGGCATTCTGTTCTACGGCCGCTCCGACGCCACCCTCAACCCGGGGGGCGTGCGTATCGGCACCAGCGAGATCTATCGCTACGTCGAACGGCTCGACGAAGTGGAAGAGAGCATCGTCATCGGCCAGCAATGGCAGCAGGACGAGCGGGTGGTGCTGTTCGTCAAGCTCAAGGCGGGTTGCAAGCTGGATGAGCCGCTGCGCGAGCGGATCCGCCAGCAAATAAAGCAGCACTGCACCGCCCGCCACGTGCCCGCCCGCATCCTGCAGGTGGATGCCATCCCACGCACCAAGTCCGGCAAGATCGTCGAACTGGCGGTGCGGGAGGTGGTACACAACAGACCCGTCAACAATACTCATGCCCTCGCCGATCCCGAGGTGCTGAACCAGTATCGCAACCGGCCGGAACTGGCCAGTTGATAACAAACTCACATCCATCCGGGGAGCCGCAAGGCGCCTCTCTTTTGCCCGTTTTGTGATGAGGAGCTTTTACTCGAGAACTGTTAAACAAATGTTTTAAATAGGTGTTGAAAATGTCTCCTTTTGGATCAATAGTGAGCCTCGCCCCCTGCTGGGGATTAAGGAGCACCACTCCCCACTGAGTGGGAACAAGGAGACACTCTCATGATCTACCAAGGCGAAACCCTGTCGGTCAGCTACCTCGAAAACGGCATTGCCGAGCTGAGGTTTGATGCCCCGGGTTCAGTCAACAAGCTGGATCGCGCTACCCTGCTCTCCCTGAGCGAAGCGATCGCCGCATTACAACAAGAACGTGAACTAAAAGGTCTGATCCTCACCTCCGGCAAAGACGCCTTTATCGTCGGTGCCGACATTACCGAATTCCTGGAACTGTTCGATCTGCCGCAGGAAGATCTGCTCGGCTGGCTGAAAAAGGCCAACGATATCTTCAACGCCATCGAAGATCTGCCGGTGCCGACCCTCTCCGCCATCAAGGGCCACGCCCTCGGCGGCGGCTGCGAGACCATCCTCTCCACCGACTTCCGTCTGGCCGACACCACCGCCAAAATCGGCCTGCCCGAGACCAAACTCGGCATCATGCCGGGCTTTGGCGGCACCGTCCGTCTGCCGCGGGTGATCGGCGCCGACAACGCGCTCGAGTGGATCACCACCGGCAAGGATTATCGTGCCGATGACGCCCTCAAGGTGGGTGCCATCGATGCCGTGGTCGCCCCTGACGCGCTGCAGAGCGCTGCGCTGCAGATGATCAAGGACGCCATCGCGGGCAAACTGGACTGGCAGAGCCGTCGCGCCGCCAAGAAAGCGCCGCTGCGCCTCTCCAAACTGGAAGCCATGATGAGCTTCACCACCGCCGCTGGCATGGTTGCCGCCGTGGCGGGCAAACACTATCCGGCGCCGATGACCGCGGTGAAAACCGTCGAGGCCGCCGCCGGCATGGGCCGTGACGAAGCGCTGGTCGTTGAGGCACAGGGCTTTATCAAGCTGGCCAAGACCGACGTGGCCAAGGCGCTGGTCGGTATCTTCCTGAACGATCAGCACATCAAGGCACTGGCCAAAAAGGCTGCCAAGCAGGCGAGCAAGGCCACCGGCCATGCCGCCGTACTGGGTGCCGGCATCATGGGGGGCGGCATCGCCTACCAGTCTGCCAGCAAGGGCATTCCGGCGGTGATGAAGGATATCAACGAGAAGGCACTGGCACTTGGCATGGGTGAAGCCACCAAGCTGCTCAACGGTCAACTCGAAAAGGGCCGCATCGACGGCATCAAGATGGGCCAGGTGCTCTCTGCCATTACCCCGACCCTCAGCTATGACAACGTCAAAGGCGTGGACGTAGTGGTCGAAGCCGTGGTCGAGAACCCGAAAGTGAAGGCCGCCGTGCTGGGTGAAGTGGAAGGCGTGATCGGCGAAGACGCCGTGCTCGCCAGCAACACCTCCACCATCCCAATCTCCCTGCTGGCCAAGGGGCTGAAGCGCCCGCAGAACTTCTGCGGCATGCACTTCTTCAACCCGGTGCACCGCATGCCACTGGTGGAGATCATCCGCGGCGAGCAGACCTCCGATGAAACCATCAACCGCGTGGTGGCCTATGCCGCCGCCATGGGCAAGTCCCCGGTAGTGGTCAACGACTGCCCGGGCTTCTTCGTCAACCGGGTGCTGTTCCCCTACTTCTTCGGCTTCAACAAGCTGGTCGCCGATGGCGCCGACTTCGCCGCCGTCGACAAGGTAATGGAGAAGGAGTTCGGCTGGCCCATGGGCCCCGCCTACCTGCTGGACGTGGTCGGCATCGACACCGGTCACCATGCCGGTGACGTGATGGCGCAGGGCTTCCCGGCACGCATGAGCAAGGAAGGCCGCACCGCCATCGACGTGATGTACGAAGTGAACCGCTTCGGTCAGAAGAACGGCAAGGGCTTCTACGCCTACGAGCAGGACAAGAAGGGCAAGCCGAAGAAGGTGGCTGACGCCGCCAGTTACGAGCTGCTGGCCCCCATCGCCAAGCCGAAACAGGATTTCGACAAGGACGCCATCATCGCTCGCATGATGATCCCGATGATCAACGAGGTGGTGCTCTGTCTGGAAGAGGGCATTGTCGCCACGCCAGCCGAAGCCGACATCGCACTGGTCTACGGTCTGGGCTTCCCTCCCTTCCGCGGCGGCGTGTTCCGCTATCTGGACACTATCGGTCTGGATCGCTACGTGGCCATGGCCGACCAGTATGCCGATTTGGGCCCGCTCTACCGCGTCAGCGACAAGCTGCGCGAGATGGCCGCCCAGGGCAAAACCTTCTACTGATTGCGGAAAGGAGATCCATTCATGAAAGACGTAGTCATTGTCGACTGTATCCGGACCCCGATGGGCCGGTCCAAGGGCGGCGCCTTCCGCAACGTGCGTGCAGAAGATCTGTCCGCGCACCTGATGAAATCCATCCTGCTGCGCAACCCCAACCTCGACCCGAACGAGATCGAGGATATCTACTGGGGCTGCGTGCAGCAGACCCTGGAGCAGGGCTTCAACATCGCCCGCAACGCCGCCTTGCTGGCCGGCATTCCGAAGCAGGTGGGGGCGGTCACCGTCAACCGTCTGTGCGGCTCCAGTATGCAGGCGCTGCATGACGCCTCTCGCGCCATTCAGGTAGGTGATGGGGATATCTTCATCATCGGCGGCGTCGAGCACATGGGTCACGTACCGATGAGCCACGGCGTCGACTTCCACCCCGGCATGGCCAAATCGGTGGCGAAAGCCTCCGGCATGATGGGATTGACTGCCGAGATGCTCGGCAAGCTGCACGGCATCAGCCGTCAGCAGCAGGACGAGTTTGCCGCCCGCTCCCACCGCCGTGCCCACGCGGCCACCGTGGAAGGACGTTTTGCCAAGGAGATCGTCGGGCTGGAAGGCCATGACGCCAGCGGCGCCCGCTTCTTCTACGACTACGACGAGGTGATCCGCCCGGAGACCACGGTCGAAACCCTGAGCCAGCTGCGCCCGGTGTTTGACCCGGTCAACGGCACCGTCACCGCTGGCAGCTCCTCGGCCCTGTCCGATGGCGCCGCCGCCATGCTGGTGATGAGCGCGGATCGCGCCAAGGCCCTCGGCCTCACGCCGCGCGCCAAGGTACGTGCCATGGCCATCGCTGGCTGTGACGCTGCCATCATGGGTTACGGCCCGGTTCCGGCGACCCAGAAGGCGCTCAAACGGGCCGGTCTGACCATCGGTGACATCGACCTGTTCGAGCTGAACGAGGCGTTTGCCGCCCAGTCCCTGCCCTGCGTGAAAGATTTGGGTCTGCAGGATCAGGTGGACGAGAAGGTGAACCTGAACGGCGGCGCCATTGCGCTGGGTCACCCGCTCGGCTGCTCCGGTGCGCGCATCTCCACCACCCTCATCAATCTGATGGAGGAGAAGGATGCCACGCTGGGGGTTGCCACCATGTGTATCGGTCTGGGTCAGGGCATCGCCACCGTATTCGAGCGAGTGTAATCCACAAGCAACTCGATCGAATATCAACGTTTTCGGGGCCGGCATGACCGGCCCCTTTTCAAATCTGAGGCCATCGCCACACGGGGTACTGGCCTGTAGTCGGATGCTGGGTATTGGCCGTCCCGTTTGGGTCGGCCTTTTTTCGTTTTAAACCCGGCAATGGGTGGTTATTGCTCCAAACCTCACATTAGATAGGGGGCTTGCTTGCTTTTTGCTCCCCCGACAGGTTCAATCTGCACAAAAAAATGGGTGGATGCACATACATATGTCAATGAGCAAACAACTGCTGATCGTCGATGACGACCAAGAGATCCGCGAGCTGCTCAATGAATACCTGACCCGGGCGGGCTTTCAGGTATTGACGGCGGCAGAGGGTAACGAGATGCGCGAGCAACTCGCCCAGCACAGCCCGGACCTGATCATTCTGGACATCATGATGCCCGGCGAGGATGGCTTTACCCTCTGCCAGCAGATCCGTCGCACCTCCCAGGTGCCCATCATCATGCTGACTGCGGCTTCCGACGAGGCGGATCGGGTGATCGGCCTCGAACTCGGCGCCGATGACTACATCGCCAAGCCCTTCAGCCCGCGTGAACTGCAGGCCCGCATCAAGGCCTTGCTGCGCCGCGCCGAATTTCGCCAGCCGGAAAAAGAGAAAGAGCCAAGCCGTCGCCTGCGCTTCGCCGAGTGGACCCTGGATACCCTGAGCCACCAGCTGACCCACGAAGATGGCAGCCTGCTGGATCTTTCCGGCAGCGATGCCATGCTGCTCGGCATGTTCCTGCAACAGCCCGGCGTGGTGCTGGATCGGGATACCATCTCCGATGCCACCCGCGGCCGCGAAAGCCTGCCGATGGAACGTGGCATCGACGTACAGATCAGCCGCCTGCGCCAGAAGCTGGGCGACAATGGCAAGAGCCCGCGCATCATCAAGACCATCCGCGGTAGCGGCTACATGCTGATCGCCGAGGTACACGAACTGCCATGAGCAACAAGTGGTCCTGGGGGGCGCTGGTGCCCCGCTCTCTGCTGTCGCGGATGATCCTGCTGCTGTTGCTGGCCATCCTGCTCTCCCAGACCATACTGACCGGCATCTGGATGCAGCAGATCCAGAAGCGGGAGCTGGAAGGGATGCTCAGCACCACCCGCAACCTCGCCATGTCTGCCGCCTCCACCGTCAACTTCTTCAAATCCCTGCCGCTGCAATATCGCCACATCGCCCTCGACCAGCTGCGCAACATGGGCGGCAGCCGCTTCTTCGTCTCGCTGAACGAAGAGGAGATCCACATCAACGCCATCCCCGACAGCGAACGCAAGACGCAGGTGCTGGAGGAGGTGCAGGGAGTGCTGACCCGCAAGCTCTCCGATGCCATGGCGATAAAGGTGGACTTCTCGCGACCCGAAGATCTCCACGTATTCAACAACGACACCCTGCTGGCGGATCTTCCCTCCTCCTGGGCGCGCTACACCCTGTCGCTCGAGCCCATCAATCCGCCGGTGCTGGTGACCCAGATCGAGATCGAAAAGGGGGAGTGGCTCTATCTGGCGGCCCTGCTGCCCGCCCCCTACATGACCTTGGATGACACCGTCATGCCGAGCAACCAGGTGCGCTTCATCGCCCTGATGACGGTGTTCCTCTGCTTCTTCACCTTTATGCTGGTGCGCTGGCAGACCCGGCCACTGCGCCGGCTGGCCAAAGCGGCGGTCAACCTCGGCAAGGATATCGACCAGCCTTCGCTCAAGGAGGAGGGCGCCTCCGAGATCGTGGCAGCGACCCGCGCCTTCAACATCATGCAGCACCGAATCCGCCGCTATATCGATGATCGGGAGCGGCTGTTCAGCTCGATTTCCCACGACCTCAAGACCCCCATCACCCGGCTGCGGCTGCGAGTCGAGTTGCTCGACGACGAGGTTCAGATCGCCAAGTTCAACAAGGACCTCGACGAACTCGAGCTGATGGTGAAAGGGGCGCTGCAGACGGTCAAAGAGACCGACATCCACGAGAACATCGAAGAGATCGACATCAACGCCCTGCTGGAGCAGATGGCCGAGTCGCTCAACCTCCACGACGAACGTCTCACCATCGAGGGGCACTGCAAGTGGCCCTACCGCGGCAAGCTGCTGGCTCTCAAGCGCTGCATCGGCAATCTGGTGGACAACGGCATCAAATATGGCCAGCGGGTACGCATCATCATCATGGATGACGAGGAGATGCTGATCCTCTTCATCATGGATGAGGGCCCCGGCCTGCCGGATGACCAGTTCGAGCGCATCTTCGAGCCCTATTACCGACTCAGCACGGATCAGGCCGGCACCGGCCTCGGGCTCGGCATCGCCCGCAACATCGCCCACGCCCACGGCGGCGATCTGGTGCTGGAAAATCGTCCGCAAGGTGGTCTGCAGGCCACCCTCTCACTGCCAAGGTAGTCTTCTCATGAAGTGGTTCCCTCTCCCCCTGCTCGCCCTGCTCTCCGGTTCTGTCTGTGCCTCCCAGGTGGAGGTGCTGCACTGGTGGACCTCCGGCGGCGAAGCGCAGGCGGTCGAAGTGCTCAAATCGGAGTGGATCGCCAAGGGCAACCAGTGGAATGACTTCGCGGTACAGGGCGGTGGTGGCAAGAGCGCCATGACGGTGCTGAAAAGCCGGGCGCTGGCAGCCAACCCGCCGGAGGCGGCCCATCTCAAGGGGTTTGAGCTCAAGGAGTGGGCCGGGCTCGGTTTTTTGCGCGACCTCACCCCCATGGCGGAGCACCTCGGCTGGTACAGCCAGATGCCGCCTATGGTGCGGGCCACCCTCAGCCAGAACGGCGCCCTGATGGCGGTGCCTACCGGTATCCACCGGGTCAACTGGTTATGGCTCAACCGCAAGGTGTTCGAGCAACAAAAACTCACCCCTCCCACCGACTGGGCCCAGTTCGTGACGGTCGCCGACAAGCTTAAAAAACGGGGCATCACTCCGCTCGCCATCGGTAACGAGCCCTGGCAGCTGGCCGTCCTGTTTGAAACGGTGGCGCTCGGTGAAGGGGGCAAGCAGTTCTATCGCAAAGCCTTTGTGGAACAGGACAGCGCCACCCTGACCGGCCCTGACATGGTACGGGTCCTGACCCGCTTCCAGCAGCTGCGCGCCTACGTCCCGCAAAAGTACGCCGGACTGAAATGGCATCAGGCCACCAATCTGCTGGAAAGCGGCGGGGCAGCCATGCAGGTGATGGGTGACTGGGTGAAGGGGGAGCTGCTCGCCGGCAACTACCGGCCGGGCGAAGATATCGAATGCCTGCCAAGCCCCGGCAGCACCGGGCTATTCAGCTACAACCTCGACTCCATCGCCATGTTCAAACAGCGGGATCCGGCCCAGCTGCAGGCGCAGGGGGAGCTGGCCCAGCTGCTGATGACGCCGAAGTTTCAGGAGGAGTTCAACCGGGTGAAGGGGTCGATCCCGGCGCTGACCAAACCCAACATGAGCAAGTTTGATCGCTGCGCCATCCGCTCCTATCAGGATTTCCTCCATGCCGAACAACAGGACAATCTGCTGCCCAGCATGGCAGAGGGGATGGCCACGCCCACCAATATGCGTCAGGCGATTCTGGATGTGCTGAGCAACTTCTTCAACGATCCCAAAGCCAACCCGCAGCAGACAGCGCTGCATCTGGAGCGGGCGATGCGCTCGACCCGCTGATCCGGGCTACTGGCCAATCGACAGAAATGACAAAGGCGGATTGCTCCGCCTTTGTTGTTGAATCGTCATCAAGTCAGGATTGATCGTTTTCGTCCTCATCCTCGTCATAGTAATCGCTGAGCTCGATCCAGAGCCCCAGCCCGACCATCACCATGGAACCGAACCAGGTACCGGTATTCCCGATCGGGCTGCCCATCACTATCATGGCGAAGGACAAGAACCCCATGCCTGCATAGGCCTGCAATCTGCCGTAGGAGACCTGCATATTCACCTCCTTGTTGAATATGGTTCAATTTTTATATTACTCGCCCGGCAGGCGCTGGATAGTCCGCAATAACATTTTGGTTACATATGCTGTTAGACAGGCCAATGGTTTGCTTATTTTTTAGCCCTGAGTATCATTGACAGCCGAATAGGTTGAAGGTTGATGATAGATGAGTGATTTATTCTGCGATGCAACTCACGAGTTGGACGCAATCGGGCTTCGTTGCCCGGAGCCTGTGATGATGGTGCGTAAAAAAGTGCGGCTGATGGCTGATGGGGAGACCCTGCTGGTCAGTGCCGACGATCCCTCAACCACCCGCGACATCCCCAGTTTCTGCCGCTTTATGGATCACACTCTGGTCGCCAGCGAGACAGAGCAGGCCCCCTACCGTTATCTGATCCGCAAGGGTCAATAATTCCCCGTTTCCGGAGCACGCCATGACAACCATTACCCGAATCGGCACCACCCAGCGTTGGTCTGACGTCGTCATTCACAACGGCACCCTCTATGTGGTGGAAGTCCCCGTCAGCGAAGAGGCCGACATCCACCAGCAGACCCGCGAAGTGCTGACCAGCCTGCAACGCCTGCTGGAAGCCAACGGCTCCGGCGTCGACAAGATCCTGATGGCCAACATCTATCTGAAAGACATTGGCGATATCGCCGCTTTCAACGAGCAGTGGGATGCCTGGATCCCGGCAGGCACCGCACCGGTACGCGCCTGTGTACAAGCCCGTCTGGCCCACGAAGGGTACAAGGTGGAAGTGCAGCTGACTGCGGCTGTCTAAGAGGCGGTTCTTCCCCTCATACCCGGCTCTTCTCCCACAAGGGGAACAGGGAGCCATTGCTCGCAACGGCTCCAATAGAAAGGCCCCGCCATCACTGGCGGGGCCTTTTCGTTACCGAAACCCGAGCGACTTAGGCAGTCGGGGTCAGGGTAATGGTGACGCGGCGGTTCTGGGCTTTGCCGGCTGCGGTGCTGTTGCTGGCAATCGGCTGATCCGGGCCTACACCAGTGGTCGCGATACGGCTGCCTGCAACACCGTGACCAATCAGCTGGGCGGCAACGGCATCGGCACGCTCGCGGGAGAGCTTCATGTTCAGATCGCGGGAACCGGTGCTGTCGGTGTGACCGACTACGTTCAGGCGAGTCTTGTCGAACTCGGCAACCACCATGGCCACGCCGGACAGGGTGTTGGCACCGGCCGCTTTCAGCTGGGAGCTGGAGCTGTCGAAGGTGACGTTGTTCGGCATGTTGAGGATCAGATCGTTGCCATTACGGGTAACGCTGACGCCAGTGCCCTGCAGCTTCTCGCGCAGCTTGGCCTCCTGCACATCCATGTAGTAACCGATACCGCCGCCCAGCGCGGCACCGGCGGCCACGCCAGTCAGGATACCCTTCTTGCGGTCACCCTTGCTGGAGGAGAGCGCGCCTACTGCGGCACCGGCAGCGGCACCGGCCAGCGCGCCCCAGGCGCCCTTGGAGGTCTGGGATTCGCCAGTGTAGGGGTTGGTGGTACAGCCACTCAGGGCAACGGCGAGTGCAACAGCGGGAACCAGAGTCTTGAAATGCATGAAAAAACCTCAAAGAAACAACTCGATAAACTGAAGGGCGGCATTCTACCCCAGAGGTGTGCCAAGGTGTGACGTCAGCAGAAAGAGAGTCACACCGGGCAGAAAAGGGCAGTATCGGTCATTGAACTTGCTCTTCCCTGAACCAGAGGGGAAAACCTGATGACGAGACAGGATATGTGATGAAAGGCAGGCCGTTGGGTGGCTCCATTGACTACTATTGAAGGTACTGTCAATAGGGCATCCGAGGGTTCCATGTCTTCACTGCTTCGCAATATATCGATCCGGCGCCTGCTGCTGGGGGCAAGCCTCATCATCTTGCTGACCATGGTACTGAGCAACATCTGGCGCAGCACATTGACCAGCCAGCTCGGACTGCTACCGGGCGAAGTCATCAAGATCACCAACGCCCAGATAGCGCTGCAGGAGCTGCGTTACCACACTACCCAGGTACAACAATTCCTCACCGATGCCGCCGTATCGGGGGAGCAGGACTCCATCGGCGAGGCAGAGCAGCATGCTCAGGCGGCTCGTCAGCTACTCGACACCCTGCCCCGGTTGCAGAGTGCCCTCACCCCCCTGCTGACCCGTCAGCTGGATGTGGGCAAGCGAATGGTCGATGCCTATCTCAAAGAGGGACGTGAGGCGGGCAACCGCCTGATGAAAGAGCCGGATCAGGGCTTCGATGCGCTGACCGATAGCATATCCAGCGCTGTCGAACAGGCGCTCGAACAGCAGCGGCAACAACTGCAGCAGCAGGAGCGGGCCATTGAAAATCAGAACCAGACCCTGCAGAGCCAGGATATGATCCTGCTGGTCGTCAGCCTGGCCGTTATCATGCTGATGCTGCTGCTGATCCACCTCAAAACCGTGCAGCCCCTGCAGCAGCTGATGGCACAGCTGGTCGAGCTGGCCAATCGCAGCCACAATCTCACCTTCCGGCTGCGCATTCAGGGGCAGGACGAATTCGCCTATCTGGCCAAGGTGTTCAACCGCTTCCTCGACAATATCGACAGCCTGATCGGCTCGGTGCAGCAGGTTTCCCACAAGACCCATGACAAGATGGCTCTGCTGATGAACCACTCCGGCAGCACCTTCAACAGCATGCAACAAGCCCAGCAAAACACCGACATGCTGGCGGCCGCCATCAACGAGATGACCGCCACCGTCCACAACATCGAGCACAACACCGAGCAGGCCAGTCAGGATACCCTGCTCACCCAGCAGCAGGCCCACGATGGCCAGCAGCAGGTGAGCCAGACCATCGCCCTGATCCGTCAGGTCGCTGACCACATCGAGCAATCCGCCGGTGAAGTGACCCAGCTGGATCAGGAGAGCACCCAGATCGGCAACATCTTGCAGGTGATCCGCACCATCTCGGAACAGACCAACCTGCTGGCCCTCAACGCTGCCATCGAGGCGGCCCGGGCTGGCGAACAGGGGCGTGGCTTTGCGGTGGTGGCCGACGAGGTGCGCCAGCTGGCCATCCGTACCCAGGCGGCCACCGTCGATATCCAGCAGCGGATCGAAGCGTTGCAGAACAACACCCGCCATGCGGTCAACACCATGCACACTACCCGCAATGTCAGCGAGCAGGCGGTCAATCAGGCGGCCGGCACCGGCGAAACTCTGGGAGCCATCGTCGAGGCGATCACCCGGGTAGCCGACATGAACGGCCAGATCGCCACCGCCGCGGAGCAGCAGGCCAAGGTGACCGAAGAGACCAACCGCAACGTCATGCTGGTCGCCAACATCGCCCGCGAGTGTCTGGACCTTTCGCGCGAGAGCCGCACCCACACCCGGGATCTCAATCAGGCCAATGAGGAGATCCGTCTGGTCAGCGATCAGTTCGAGGTCAACTCAAAAGCGCTCAACGGCAACGAGCAAGATCTGCTGCACTGGAACGAATCCTTTATGGTCAACGTACCGAGCGTGGACCGCCAGCATCAGGGGTTGTTCGAGGCGATGAACCGCTTCTACCACGCCGTCCGTGACAACAGCTCGCCCCAGCAGCGCAAACAGCGGCTGGACGAGCTGCTCAAGCTGGCGACCCAGCACTTTGCCGATGAAGAGAAGAGCATGGAGCAGGCCTGCTACCCCGACCTGCAACGCCACAAGCAGGAGCATGCCAAGCTGCTGGCCGAGCTGGGCGCCCTGATCCGCCGCGAAGGGGGCGACGAGCAGGAGCGCAATATGGAGATGATCATCTTCCTCAAGAACTGGCTGCTCAACCACATCTTCCGGGTGGACAAGCAGTACAGCGACTGCATGATCAAGGCGGGGGTGAAGTAACCCTCCTTCACCTTGCCAGCAACCGGACAATGCCAGTCAGCCATGACTGGCATTGTTGTTTTCGGGGCCGGTTTGACAGAACTATGTGCGGGGCTGACGGGTGGCCTGCTGGCATTCGGCGTGGCAAGGACAGCTGACCAGATGATCGTTGACCATCCCCACCGCCTGCATAAAGGCGTAGCAGATAGTGCTGCCGACGAAGGTAAAGCCGCGTTTCTTGAGCGCTTTCGACATGGCATCCGACTCCGGCGAGGTCGCCGGAATATCGCCATTGCCCTGGCGCTGGTTGACGATGGGGGCGCCGCCCACGAAGCCCCACAGATAATCGACGAAGTCGATGCCCTCGGCCTCCAGCGCCAGCAGGGCGCGGGCGTTTTTGATGATCGACTGTACCTTGAGCCGGTTGCGGATAATGCCGCTGTCCTGCATCAGCCGCTCCACATCCTGCTCGTCGAACTGCACGATACGCTGCGGATCAAAGTCGGCATAGGCGCGGTAATAGCTCTCGGTGCGCTTGAGAATAGTGATCCACGACAGTCCCGCCTGCTGGCCGTCGAGGCAGAGCTTGGCAAACAGCTCGCGGGCGTCATAGACCGGCCTGCCCCACTGTTTGTCATGGTATTCAATATATTCCGGGTCTTTGGTCACCCAGGCGCAGCGCAGTTCCATTTCCTCTCCCCTGTTATTTCAGCGGTTTGCCCGACCCTGCCCACTCAGCAGGCGGCACTGCTCACATCATATACCGGACAGCCCGCCCGACCAGCCAGAGCGCAGCACCATCCCGCGAATCCGCTGCAATTTCGCCTATTATCCGACCATGCCAGACGGTATACTCCCTCGGTTCACATTCAGCAAATCTTGCTCTGATTTTCATTTCGCGCGAAAAAAATTATGCAAAAATTCGATGTCAAAACCTTTCAGGGCCTGATCCTGCAGCTGCAGGACTATTGGTCCCGCCAGGGCTGTACCATCATTCAGCCGCTGGATATGGAAGTGGGTGCCGGTACTTCCCACCCCATGACCTGTCTGCGTGCCCTGGGCCCGGAGCCCATCGCCTGCGCTTACGTGCAACCGTCCCGCCGTCCGACTGACGGCCGCTACGGTGAAAACCCGAACCGCCTGCAGCACTACTACCAGTTCCAGGTGATCATCAAGCCTTCCCCCGACAACATTCAGGAACTCTATCTGGGCTCCCTGAAAGAGCTGGGTATGGATCCTGAAATCCACGACATCCGCTTCGTGGAAGACAACTGGGAAAACCCGACTCTGGGTGCCTGGGGTCTGGGTTGGGAAGTGTGGCTGAACGGCATGGAAGTGACCCAGTTCACCTACTTCCAGCAAGTTGGCGGCCTCGAGTGCAAGCCGGTCACCGGCGAGATCACCTACGGTCTCGAGCGTCTGGCCATGTACATTCAGGGCGTCGACAGCGTCTACGATCTGGT
Organism: Aeromonas sp. FDAARGOS 1410; assembly: GCF_019048745.1. Classification (NCBI taxonomy): domain Bacteria; kingdom Pseudomonadati; phylum Pseudomonadota; class Gammaproteobacteria; order Aeromonadales; family Aeromonadaceae; genus Aeromonas; species Aeromonas sp. FDAARGOS 1410. Next base: position 426,584 of record NZ_CP077401.1, read on the forward strand.
CTGGTCTGACGGCCCGCTGGGCAAGACCACCTATGGCGACGTGTTCCACCAGAACGAAGTGGAGCAATCCACCTACAACTTCGAACACGCCGATGTGGAGTTCCTGTTCCACTGCTTCGAGCAGTACGAGAAGGAAGCCCAGAATCTGCTGGCACTGGAAAAACCGCTGCCGCTGCCTGCCTACGAGCGCATTCTCAAAGCCGCTCACTCCTTCAACCTGCTGGATGCCCGCAAGGCCATCTCGGTCACCGAGCGTCAGCGCTACATCCTGCGCATTCGCACCCTGACCAAGGCCGTGGCAGAGGCATACTACGCCTCCCGCGAAGCGCTGGGCTTCCCTATGTGTCAGCGCAGTGAGAACAAGCAAGGTTAAGGAACGGACATGGCACAACATACATTTCTGGTAGAGATCGGTACTGCTGAGCTGCCGCCCAAAGCCCTGCGCTCCCTGGCCGAAGCCTTTGCCGACAACTTCAAAGCCGAACTGACCAAGGCCGATCTGGCCTTTGGCGACGTTGAGTGGTTTGCTTCACCGCGCCGTCTGGCGCTGAAGGTAAGCGAGCTGGCTGGCGAACAGCCGAGCAAGAGCGTCGAGAAGCGCGGCCCGGCCGTGGCTCAGGCATTCGATGCCGAAGGCAAGCCGACCAAGGCTGCCGAAGGCTGGGCCCGTGGCAACGGCATCAGCGTTGAGCAGGCCGAGCGTCTGGTCACCGACAAGGGTGAGTGGCTGGTTCACACCGCCAAGGTCGAAGGCCGTCCGGCCAAAGAATTGCTGGGCGAACTGGTCGCCTCCGCACTGGCCAAACTGCCGATCCCGAAAATGATGCGCTGGGGCGACAAGACCATCCAGTTCGTGCGTCCGGTCTTCACCGTGACCCTGCTGCTGGATGGCGAGCTGGTTCCTGCTCACATTCTGGGTATCGACTCTGCCCGCACCCTTCGCGGTCACCGCTTTATGGGCGAGAGCGAGTTCACCATCGACAACGCCAGCCAGTACCCGCAGATCCTGCAGGAGCGCGGCATGGTGATTGCCGACTTCATGGCGCGCAAGGCCAAGATCAAGGCTGACGTCGAAGCGGCCGCTGCCGCCTTCGGTGGCGTTGCCGATCTGGACGACGCCCTGCTGGAAGAAGTGACCGCACTGGTCGAGTGGCCGGTGGTGCTGACCGCCAACTTCGAAGAGAAGTTCCTGGCCGTTCCGGCCGAGGCGCTGGTTCACACCATGAAGGGTGACCAGAAGTACTTCCCGGTCTACGACAAGAACGGCAAGCTGCTGCCGAAGTTCATCTTCGTCACCAACATCGAGTCCAAAGATCCGAGCCAGATCATCAGCGGCAACGAGAAGGTGGTTCGCCCCCGTCTCTCAGACGCCGAGTTCTTCTTCAAGACCGACCTCAAGCAGACTCTGGCCTCTCGCCTGCCGCGCCTTGAAACCGTGCTGTTCCAGCAACAGCTGGGCACCGTCAAGGCCAAGGTCGAGCGCATCGAGACCGTCGCCGGCTTTATCGCCGAGCGCATCAGTGGTGGCGATAGTGCCGTCGTGACTCAGGCCCGCCGTGCCGGTCTGCTCTCCAAGTGTGACCTGATGACCAACATGGTCGGCGAGTTCACCGACACCCAGGGTGTCATGGGGATGCACTACGCCCGTCACGATGGCGAAGACGAAGCAGTGGCCTTGGCCCTCAACGAGCAGTACATGCCGCGCTTTGCCGGCGATGCCCTGCCGTCCGGTCTGGTTGCCTGCGCCGTCGCGCTGGCCGACAAGTTCGACACCCTGGCCGGTATCTTCGGCATCGGCATGCTGCCGAAGGGTGACAAGGACCCGTTCGCCCTGCGTCGCGCCGCCATCGGTGCCCTGCGCATCATGACCGAGAAGCAGCTGGATCTGGATCTGGTTGAACTGGTTGAAGAAGCGGTACGCGTCTACGGCGACAAGCTGACCAACAAAACCGTCGTCACCGACGTGGTCGACTTTATGCTGGGCCGCTTCCGCGCCGCCTATCAGGACGAAGGCATCGGTGCCGACGTGGTGCTGGCCGTACTGGCCCGCCGCCCGACCCGTCCGCTCGACTTCGATCGTCGCGTCAAGGCCGTCAGCCACTTCCGCACCCTGGATGCCGCACTGGCACTGGCTGCCGCCAACAAGCGCGTGAGCAACATTCTGGCCAAGGTCGAAGGCGAACTGCCGACTGCCGTCAAACCGGAACTGCTGGTCGATGCCGCCGAGAAGGCGCTGGCCACCCAGGTTGCCGAACTGCAAGCCGAACTGGCCCCGCTGTTCGCAGCCGGCGACTATCAGGCTGCCCTCACCCGTCTGGCCGCCCTGCGCGAGCCGGTCGATACCTTCTTCAACGAAGTGATGGTGATGGCCGACGACGAGGCCCTCAAGGCCAACCGTCTGGCGCTGCTGAACAACCTGCGCAACCTGTTCCTGCAAGTCGCGGATATCTCCCTGCTGCAGTGATCTTGGTTGGGTTTTTGATAAGAAAGCGGCGCCACAGGGCGCCGTTTTTTAAGAAAATGGCCTTAGATTAGTTTTAAGAATGAATTTTATTTAGGGATATATTAAATGAGTGAGCATCAAGAAATAATTAACTCATATGAAGAACAACAAGGCGTTTATTTATCTCTTGAAAAAATCACCAGCAGTCTAATATCAACGTTATTAAATAACCAATCTCTTCATATCCACTCTATCTCTAGCAGAACAAAAAGCATAGATAGTCTTCGTGGCAAGATAAATAGGCCTGAGAAGAATTATAACTCACTAACCGACATTACAGACATTGTTGGAATCCGAATAACAACATACTTTTCGGACGAGTTAGATAGAGTTTCAGACCTTATAAAAGCTGAATTTGATGTTGACAACCAAAACTCAATAGACAAAAGAAAATCCCTAGAACCTGACAGGTTTGGATATATGAGCTTACATATTATAGCCAAACATAAGTCTATGAGAACGACTTTACCTGAATATCGTCAATTCAATGGAATTAGGTTTGAAATACAAATCAGGTCAATACTTCAACATGCATGGGCTGAAATTGAACATGACCTTGGTTATAAGTCAGAAATTGAAATACCTGACGTAGTCAGAAGAAAATTTTCAAGACTATCAAGTCTACTTGAGCTGGTGGATGACGAGTTCGTTTCTATAAAAAAAACTATCTCCACATATATTGACAGCCTGCCTAACAAACTAACTAGCGCACCAACTGAAGTAACTCTAAATATAGATTCACTCAAAGCTTTCATAATGACCACCGCAGAAGTAACAGCGCTAGAAGAAAGCATGAGCACTGTATTTAATTGCCCTATTATAGATTCCGATTCAGAGTTGTTATCCGTTCATCTAGAACGTTTAAAAAACATGAATATAAATACTATAGGTGAATTATCAAACTTATACAGTGAATATCATCAAGACATAATTCCATTTTTAACACTATGGCTGAATGAAGAATCACCTTCATCTAAAAACAGAACAGCTATTCGACATGGAATATCACTGCTATATATAACATACATTCATTTACTTAATGTTGGCAATCAAGAGTTGACTGAAAAAGTTTTGCGTAACTTTATAGCAAGAGATGGGAAGGATATTTCTGTTCGCTTGAATGAGGTGTGGGCTGCGTATAAAGGAAATTATGCAGCTAATAATAATGTAACGTAACTTAGAATTCACAAATATCGTCTCTCCATCTATCACGGCCAGCCAAATTCCCCCTCCGGCTGGCCGCCTCTGTTGCACGGCAACATCCGCAACCAAGGCCATTCGATCGTCCGATTACGCTGCGCTAATCGAACCTACAGGGCATTGGCTGGCGCTCTATGCCGGTTGATCAAGATCGGCCATTGCCCTTTGCGGGCGGTGAACGGGCCAATCAGCGGCATCGGGACACACTGCAAACATGCATAAGTAAAAATTGGGTCATTATCCAAAAACCCATAAATTCTGTTTATACCGACTGCCTTGGCGGAGTTGGCGGCCACCAGCGGCGATAACGGGTGCCAACGGGGCATCGCCCGATCTCTGGCAAACAAGCGAGGCCATCCGCGCCCGCCCTTGCCGCATATCTTGCAGAAAACGGGGTAACGTTTGGTGCCTCAAGGGGAGTGGCTGCGTATTACCGGGAAATTACCCTGCTTACAGAGCCGAGCTGTTATCATTTGAGACAGTCCCCAGCGCCGCCACGCCCCGAGAGGAGAGTCATGGATATACCTGCCGCCCCGTCCCCCGCCATCTGCCAGCTGTGTCAGGAGAAAGCAGATCTCGACTTCGACTTCACCATGGCCTTTCAGCCCATCGTCGATTGCAGCAAGCGCACTATTTTCGGCTACGAGGCGCTGGTGCGGGGGCTCAACAACGAGCCGGCGCAGAGCGTGATTGCCCGGGTCAACGACGGCAATCGCTACCGCTTCGACCAGCTGTGCCGGATCAAGGCCATCGCGCTGGCCGCCCGCCTCGATATGCGGGGCATGCTGAGCATCAACTTTCTGCCCAATGCGGTCTACCGCCCGGAGCGCTGCATCCGCACCACCCTGCAGGCGGCTCGCGAGCATCTTTTTCCCATCGAGCAGATCATGTTCGAGTTCACCGAGGTGGAGCAGGTGCTGGATAACCGCCATATTCGCGGCATCGTCGATCACTATCAGGCGCTCGGCTTCAAGACGGCGATCGATGACTTTGGCGCCGGTTACTCGGGCCTCAGTCTGCTGGCCGATTTTCGCCCCGACATCGTCAAGCTCGACATGCACCTGCTGCGCGGCATCGACCATGACCCGACCCGGCAAGCCATAGTGCACCACAGTCTGGCCCTGCTTGCCGAGTTGCAGATCACCCCGCTGGCGGAGGGGGTCGAGACCCGCGAAGAGATGGCCTGCCTGCGGGAGATGGGCGTCAGCCTTATGCAGGGCTATCTGTTTGCCCGTCCCGGCTTCGAAACCCTGCCCAAAGTGGATTTCGCCAGCCTGTAAGCGGTTACCGCTATTCCTGCTTTGCTATCAACGAATCGAGGCGCCATGGGCGCCTCGATTCGTTTGGTTGCGTTGGGCAAGCGGCGAGATCAGTGGATCCCGGCAGCATTTAGCTCGGTGACGTACTGCTTGTCGACCCGGAAGATATGGTCGATCAGCCAGCTCTTGAGGAACATAACGATATTGAGGTCAGCATCAGGCTCGCCGCGGGCAAAGCTGCCGAGGTGGCGCTCCAGATCCTGCAACAACTTGACGTGCACCCCCTTGTGGGGAGTGAGCTGGCTGTAACCGGCCCGCTCCATCAGCTTCTCTTCGTCCAGCAGGTGCTGCTTGGCCAGCCCCACCAGCCGGTCGAGCCGCTGTTTCACCTGATCGCTGCCGCTGCCATCCTGAATGGCGCGGTAGAGCTGGTTCATGGCATCGAACAGGCCGATATGCTGGCGATCTATCTCGGCCACCTGCACGCTGAAGGCCTCGCTCCAGTGGACGATATCCTCGTTATTGGCGTGCTCGGTGCGGTGGCTGACCTGGAACTGGCTGCCGAGCAGACGGATCTCTTCGCTGCCAAAGCCCACCTCCTTGGTGCTGCGGGAACTTTGCAGGGTGAGCGCCAGCGTCTGGTGGGCGATGTCGGCCACCTGTACCACGCTGCGGTTGGTCTCTTCGGCCACCTGTGACTGCTGCTCGGCAGCGGTGGCAATCTGGGTGTTGAGCCCGGTGATGCGCTCGACCGCCGAGACGATGGCGTGCAGGGTCTGCCCTGCTTCGCCCGCCTGCACCACCGCCTGTTCGCTCTGACGGGTGGTCTCGTGCATGGTGCTGACCGCTTCGCTGGTGCGCCGCTGCAGCTGCTCAATCTTCTGCTGGATCTCGACGGTGGCGTTCTGGGTACGGCTCGCCAGGGTGCGCACCTCGTCGGCCACCACCGCAAAGCCGCGTCCCTGCTCGCCAGCGCGGGCCGCTTCGATGGCGGCGTTGAGGGCCAGCAGGTTGGTCTGCTCGGAGATGGCGCGGATGGCGTTGACGATCTCGCCGATCTGGTTGCTCTCCTGCTCCAGCCGGTTGATGGTGCCAGCCGCCTGCTCCATACCGCTGGCGACCTTGTGGATCATCTCCATCGCCTCTTCGACCCGACCCTGCCCGGTAAGCGCCTCGCGCTGGGTCTGCTCGGTCTCCAGCCGCGCCTCTTCGGTGTTGCGGGCGATCTCCTGCACCGTGCTGGCCATCTCGTTGATGGCGGTGGCCAGCATGTCGGTATTGGTCTGCACCTGAACCATCCCCTGTCGGGTGAGATCAGTCTGCTCTTTCAGGCCACCGATCCTGTGGTTGTTCTGCTCCGCCACACCCTGCACGGTGGCAATGATGTGGTCCACATCACCAATAAAGTGGTTGAACGTGAGCGCCAGCTTGGCAAATTCATCCCGCCCGATCACCGGCAGGCGAAAGGTGAGGTTCTTGCTGCCGTGAGCCAGGTTCTCGAGGTTGCGATCCAGCTGCTTGAGCGGCACCAGCACCTTGAGCAGCAGAACGCCCAGAATGGCGAGCACCAGCAGGCAGGTGAGCAGACGCAGTGCCACCATCTGGGTCTCGAAACTCTCTTGCAGCGCGAGGTTAGATTCGCGATTGTCGGCCAGCTCCTGCCCATGGCGCTGCAACGCCCCGCCGACCTGGTCGGCGATGGAGGCGGAAACAGCATCAAAACCACTACCATCGGCTTTCATCACCCGGTTGCCCGCCTCGGCCCCCTGCTGCTGATAGGCGGTGACCATCTGTTGGCCCACCGCCATCTGCTGTTGTAGCAGTTGCTGCAGATCAAGCTTGTCCTCCGCCAGTGAAGGCAACAGAGCCTGCGCTGCTTCAGAGTGGCTGCGTGCCTCGGACATTGAGCCGACATCGCCGGTCAGGGAGGCATCGGTCAGAAACTGCTGGATCTGGGTGGTGTGGTAGCGCAGCTCCTGCAACAGGTTCTGGGTGCTATTGAGGTGGGCGGTCTCTTCATCCATGGCGGCCATCTGTCGGCTCAAGCGCTGATCCAGCGCGCTGGTCGCAAACAGGGTGAACACTATCAGGGCAACGCACCACAGGGTGAAGGTTCGCAGGGAGTAGAGGGCAAGCCAGCGATACAGCATACAACGTCCTCGTCAGGTTGAGTCCATGTCCATATTCGGTGTCAGTATTGAGTTTAGAGGGTTAATTTCCCATTTTTCCTCTTCACCTCATCTTAGCGGCCAAATGCCCTCTTTGCGGATCGGCCTGTATCAGGAGCACGGCCCTGATCACATATCCGTTTGCCTCCATGGGATAACTGGCCGCATAAAGATCGCGACCCGTTGACCATAAACGACCACACTTGGTGATGTTACCGGGTCATGACGCAGCATCTGGTAAGCTACCGGCGTAAAACCGCAGGCTTTGTTGATTAAAAAGTTAATAAATAGGGAGGTTGAGAGATGAAGAGATCCATAATGGCCGTCTTGCTGACTCTGGCCATGGCAACCGGTGCTCAGGCGGCCGACAAGGTGACGACCGTGCCGGTGCAGTTCGCCAAGGGGGCCCACAGTGCCCAGATCAAGGGCACCTTCGCAGGCTATGACACCATCAACTACACGCTGGTCGCGAAAGCGGGCCAGACCATGACGGTCGGCATCTCCGGCAGCAGCAATGCCAACTTCAATGTCTTTGCCCCCAGCGCGGTGCCCGGTCAGGCCGAAGCGCTCAGCTCGGGCGCAGTCGGCGAGCAGTGGCAGGGCAAGCTGCCTGCCTCCGGCAAATATCTGATCCAGGTCTATCAGATGCGCGCCTCCGCCCGCCGTGGCGAGCAGGTGCCCCATACCCTGTCGGTCTCTATCCAGTAATTCTTTCCGGCTCAGCTATGACCGAGTAACCACGCAATGAAAAAGGGCTGACATCGCTGTCAGCCCTTTGATTATCAGCGCCATGACTAACGTTCTAGCCCGGTCATCTCCTGCTTCATAAGGTACCAGGCATCCCTGCAATACCCAGCCCGCAGGCTGGCGAGCAGATTAACGAAAACGATGCAGGTGGTAGTCGACATGGTAGTCGTTACCATTGCGGAACATGATGGAGTAGTTGAGGAACTCTCCGCTCTCGCTGTATGAGAGTGAGGTGAGCCGCAGGATAGGGGCTCCCTGCTCAATATGGAGCAGCTCGGCAGTCACCCGATCGGCCAGCACGGCACTGAAGCACTCATAGTTACCCGCAATCGCGATGCCGCACTCCCGTTCGATATAGTCGAATTTTGACCCTTCCAGATGGGCGACCGACAGATTGCGAAACAGCCTGACCGGCATGTAGCTCTCTTCCAGCAGCAGAGCCCGGCCATCCACCGAGCGGATCCGGCTGGAGTAATAGACGGGTTCATTCACCTTCACCCGCAGCTGACTGGCGATGGCTGGTGGCGCAGGCATGGTGCGAAATTCCAACACCTGGCTGGTCAAAGTGCGCCCCTGCTCGCGCATCAGTTCGGTAAATCCGCTCAGCCCTTTGGTCTCATGCTGGACATCCTTTTTCGTCACATAGGTGCCGCTGCCGTGGCGCCGCTCGACCAATCCCCACTCGATCAACATGTCTACCGCTTTGCGGATGGTCATGCGGGAGACTCCATACTGTTCTGCCAGCGCTTTTTCGCCTGGCAACACATCTCCCACCCGGCACTCGGCACCGTTTACCCTGATCCTGAGTCGATCAGCCACCGATTTATAGATCACTGCTAGACATCCCCTGTTGCACTGACACCCACCACCTTCCCTTTTATGAATTTATATAAGCAAGTTAAAACAACCACTTATCGTTCAAAAAAAGCTGTAAAAACACTACCAAATAAAGAGGTACAACAATATCTCAAAAGTTAGACATCTTTGTCTAAATAACTGCATGCGTCAGATCACATAATTCCAAGATATTTCATGAGGTATCTTTTTATCGTTGCTAATTTGCATCTGGCAACACCGGCAAGGATTCGATTAGCTATTTCAACCAAGGGATAATATATGCTCAGTCAAATTCAACGCTTTGGCGGAGCAATGTTCACTCCTGTACTGCTTTTTCCTTTTGCAGGTATGGTAGTAGGCATTGCAATTATGCTGAAAAACCCGATGTTTGTCGGTGAATCACTGGCAAATCCACAAGGACTGTTTTTCCAGATAATCCATATTATTGAAGAGGGTGGCTGGACAGTATTCAGAAATATGCCGCTAATATTTGCAATTGGCTTGCCAATCGGCCTGGCAAATAAGGCACAAGCCAGAGCCTGTCTGGCTGTATTGGTCAGTTTCATGACTTGGAACTATTTTATCAACGCCATGGGGATGACCTGGGGAAATTATTTTGGGGTCGACTTCAGTCAAGATGTAGGGGGCGAAAGTGGCCTCGCCATGGTCGCGGGAATCAAGACCCTGGATACCAGCATCATAGGGGCCATCGCCATCTCCGGCATCGTGACGGCACTGCACAACCGTCTGTTTGATCGCCAACTGCCGGTCTTTCTCGGCATCTTTCAGGGCAGCTCCTTTGTCACCATTGTCGCCTTCTTCGTGATGATCCCCTGTGCCTGGCTGACACTGCTCGGTTGGCCAAAAGTACAGATGGGCATCGCCTCCCTGCAGAACTTCATGCTGGTTTCGGGTCCGGTCGGGGTGTGGGTGTACACCTTCCTCGAGCGAATTTTGATCCCGACCGGCCTGCATCACTTTATCTACGGCCCCTTCATCTTCGGCCCTGCAGCAGTGGAGGGTGGCATTCAACTCTACTGGGCACAGCACATGCTGGAGTTCAGCCAGAGCACTCGCCCGTTGATTGAGCAGTTCCCTCAGGGTGGTTTTGCCCTGCATGGCAACTCGAAGATTTTCGGTGCCATGGGGATTGCTCTGGCCATCTACGCCACAGCAGCCAAAGAGAACAAGGCCAAGGTAGCAGGCCTGCTGATCCCGGCCACCCTGACCGCCATTCTGGTCGGTATCACCGAGCCGCTGGAGTTCACCTTCCTCTTCATCTCACCGCTGCTGTTTGCCATCCACGCCCTGCTGGCAGCAACCATGTCGACGGTAATGTATCTGTTTGGTGTGGTCGGCAACATGGGCGGGGGGCTGCTCGACCAGTTCCTGCCGCAGAACTGGATACCCATGTTCCACAACCATGCGGGAATGATGTTCACTCAGATCGCAATCGGGTTGGTCTTTACCGGAATCTGGTTCCTGGTATTTCGCGCACTGATTATCCGCCTCAATCTAAAAACACCGGGGCGGGAAGACAGTGAAATAAAGCTTTATTCAAAATCAGATTATCAGGCAGCCAAAAAACAGCGTGGTAGTGATAGCGCAGCGCAAATTATCGAAGCGCTTGGTGGAGTCAAAAATATACGCAGCCTGAATAATTGCGCTACCCGCTTAAGAATATCTTTGGCTAACAGCAAGCTGTCCGCAGCAGATGAGGAGTTTATTAAATTGGGTGCCCATGGGGTCGTCCGCCATGGCGATAGTATCCAGGTAATTATCGGTCTGCATGTACCTCAGGTACGTGAAAATATGGAATCGATTATGAACAACAGTCATCAACAATCGTCTTTAGTAATGGAGTCATGATCATGAAAAAATTCTCTGTAGTCATTGCCGGTGGTGGCAGCACTTTTACTCCTGGTATCGTTCTGATGTTGCTGGAAAATCAGCATCGCTTCCCACTCAAGGAGATCAAATTCTACGACAACGATGGTGCCCGCCAGGAGATCATCGCCGAAGCCTGCAAAATCCTGCTGAAAGAGAAGGCTCCCGAGATCGCCTTCAGCTATGGCACCGACCCCAAAGCAGCGTTTAGCGATGTAGATTTCGTCATGGCCCATATCCGGGTTGGCAAATATCCGATGCGCGAGCTGGACGAGAAGATCCCGCTGCGTCATGGCGTGGTCGGTCAGGAGACCTGCGGCCCGGGCGGTATCGCCTATGGCATGCGCTCCATCGGCGGGGTGCTGGAGCTGGTCGACTATATGGAGCAGTACTCACCCAATGCCTGGATGCTCAACTACTCCAACCCGGCCGCCATTGTGGCTGAAGCGACCCGTCGCCTGCGTCCCAACGCCAAAATCCTCAACATCTGCGACATGCCGATCGGGATCGAGGGGCGCATGGCCCAGATTGCCGGTCTCAAATCCCGCAAAGAGATGCGGGTACGCTACTACGGCCTCAACCACTTTGGCTGGTGGACCCGCATCGAGGATCTGGAAGGCAACGACCTGATGCCGAAGATCAAGGAGCACGTCGCCCGCCACGGCTATGTGCCCAATAGCGCCAGCCATGCCGAAGCAAGCTGGAACGATACCTTCGCCAAGGCCAGGGATGTATGGGCGCTCGACCCGGATACCCTGCCCAACACCTATCTGAAGTACTACCTCTACCCGGACTATGTGGTGGCACACTCCAACCCGGAACACACCCGTGCCAACGAGGTGATGGAGCACCGCGAGAAGCAGGTCTTCACCGCCTGTAGCGACATAGTCAAGGCAGGTAATTCAGCAGCGGGCGAGCTGGAGATAGATGAGCACGCCTCCTATATCGTTGACCTGGCAACCGCCATTGCCTTCAACACCCAGGAGCGGATGCTGCTGATCGTTCCGAATCGCGGCGCCATCCCCAACTTTGACCCGGAAGCCATGGTCGAGATCCCCTGCCTAGTCGGCAGCAGCGGGCCAGAGCCGTTGCAAGTGGGCAGCATCCCGCTGTTCCAGCAGGGCATGATGGGCCAGCAGGTCGCGGTCGAGAAACTGGTGGTCGAAGCCTGGGTCGAGCACTCTTACCAGAAGCTGTGGCAAGCGATCACCCTATCCAAGACAGTGCCCAGTGCATCGGTAGCCAAGTCCATTCTCGATGACTTGATAGAGGCCAACAAAGCCTACTGGCCGGAACTGAAGTAAACCGCCCATAAACAGAAACCCCCTCGCGATGGAGGGGGTTTCTCGTTGCAAACAGGGCAGGATCAGCGCAGCGGCTTGACCGAGCGACGGACGATCAGCTCTGGCTGTACCGTCATCGACTCCACTTCCAGCTCCTTGTTGCGGATCCGGCTGACCAGATGTTTCACCGCCAGCTGGCCCAGTTCGGCCTTCGGATGGCGGATGGTTGTCAGCGGCGGGCTGGAGAAGCGCGCCATCTCCACGTCGTCGTAGCCGATGATGGAGATATCGTCCGGCACCTTGATCCCGGCTTCCCAGGCAGCGCAGATGGCGCCGATCGCCATGGGATCGTCGAAGGCAAACACCGCAGTCGGGCGAGGCTGCAGGGTCAGGATGCGCTGCATGGCATCGAAACCGCTCTGGCTCTCGTAATCCCCTTCAAAGATCTGCTCCTCTTTCAGGGTCAGACCATGTTCGCCCAGCGCATCGCGCACCCCGTCCAGTCGCTGCTGGGTGGTCGGCTTGGAGAGCTGACCCGTGATGCAGACGATGTCGCGGTGGCCCTGCTCCATCAGATAGCGCATGGCCATGCGCGCACCGGTACGGGCGTTGTCATTGATAACGTTGGCGAAATCGCACTCGGTTCCCCAATCCAGCACCACCTGCGGCACGTTCTTGTGGATGCGCAGCATGTCGCGCAGCTGAGCGTCGATGTCGGTACCAAGCACCAGCAGGCCATCCACCCGCTTCTCCATCAGCATGCGCAGATAGTGCTGCTGACGGGGCGGCTGGTTTTCGGTGTTGCAGAGGATCAGGCTGTAGCCCTGCTCGAAGCAGTAGGCTTCCACCCCTTGCACCACTTCCGCAAAGAAGGGGTTCACGCTGGTGGTGACCAGCATGCCGATGGTTTTGGTCGAATTTATTTTAAGACTGCGCGCTACCGAGTTGGGCGCGTAGTTGAGTTCTGCCACCGCCTCAATCACTTTCTGGGTCGCGTCTTCGCTGACCCGGCGAGTGTGGTTGAGCACATGTGAGACGGTGGAGATGGATACGCCTGCACGGGAGGCGACATCCTTGATTGTTGCCATCTCTGTCTCCTGACTTTCAAAGGCGGAACATTAGCAGATTTCCCGAATAAAGGCTTGGTTTTAACGAGCTCTGCCACGGAATTGTCAATGCTGGCTAATTTAGGCGCTCATTTTTGTTTGCGCAAACGGATTGTGGTCAAAATGGGAGCAGCATCAGGGTAAAATATCGTCAGATTAATCCTCTGGCGTTTATCCACACCGCCTCTGGTTATCGAGATGTTAATATCAACTTTCAAAATTAAACTCTAAATGGTGTTTTAAAACAGGTCATTTCTTTCAAAATACCCGCTCACAACCCCCTCTGGTTAGTATCTTTAACATCTTGTTATTGCCCCGCGAGGAATGATAGAACCTTATCTACTGCCGGACATGCAGGACCTGGATCCGGAAAGGCACACGGGAATGAAACAATCCACTGATTAAAGGATGAATCAATGAATAATTTTGGAAGAATGGCAGTAAAGGCAGCGGTTTCTTTGGCTCTGTTTGGATCAGTTTCCATGGCCCATGCCGCCGATACCATCAAGATCGGCATCGCCGGTCCGGTCACCGGTCCGGTCGCCCAGTACGGTGACATGCAGTTCACCGGCGGCAAGATGGCGGTCGAGCAGATCAACAAGGCAGGCGGCATCAAGGGCAAGCAGATCGAAGCGATCGTCTATGACGATGCCTGCGATCCCAAACAAGCGGTGGCAGTAGCCAACAAGGTAGTGAACGACGGCGTCAAATTCGTGGTCGGCCACCTCTGCTCCGACAACACCCTGCCCGCCTCCGACATCTATGAAGACGAGGGGATCCTGATGATCACCCCCGCCTCCACCAACCCCAAGATCACCGAGCGTGGCTACCAGCTGACCCTGCGCACCATAGGTCTGGATAGCGATCAGGGCCCGACTGCCGCCAAATACATCATCGAGCAGGTCAAACCCAAGCGCGTCGCCGTTATCCACGACAAGAAGCAGTATGGCGAAGGCATCGCCTCCAGCGTGAAAGCGGCGCTGGACAAGGCTGGCGTGAAAGTAGTGGCCTTTGAAGGGATCACCGCCGGTGACAAGGACTTCTCCGCCCTGATCGCCAAGCTGCAGAAAGAGAACGTCGATTTCGTCTACTACGGCGGCTATCACCCGGAGCTGGGTCTGATCCTGCGTCAGGCTGGCGAGAAGGGTCTGAAGGCAAAATTCATGGGCCCGGAAGGGGTGGGCAACAAGGACATCTCCGCCATCGGTGGCCCGGCTTCCGAAGGTCTGCTGGTAACCCTGCCGAACAAGTATGATCTGGTGCCGGCCAACGCCCCGCTGGTTGCGGCGTTCAAGGCCAAGGGTCAGGACTCCTCCGGCCCGTTCGTCTGGACTACCTATGCCGCGGTGCAAACCCTGGCTGCCGGTATCGCCAAGGCGGGTGAAGATGATCCGGCTGCCGTTGCTGCCGCCATCAAGGCTGCGCCGGTCGATACCGTGATGGGCCAGCTCAACTGGGCACCGAACGGCGACCTGAAAGGCTTCGAATTCGGTGTGTTCCAGTGGCACGCTGACGGTACCTCTACCCAACTCAAATAATCTGCCGATCGGGGGCGAGCCGACTCGCCCCCTCCTCTCTTTGCGGGCAAGTACAGGGAACGCAGTATGTCCGAACACCTCCTTTATCTCGTTCAGCAGTTGCTGAACGGGTTAACCATAGGCAGCACCTATGCGTTGATCGCCATCGGCTACACCATGGTCTATGGCATCATCGGCATGATCAACTTCGCCCACGGCGAGGTTTACATGATCGGCTCCTATGTCGCTTTCATGGTGATGGCGGGGCTCATGATGATGGGCATCGACAGCACCGTTTTGCTGCTGGGCGGCGCCTTTCTGGTCAGCATCGTCATCACCGGCACCTATGGCTGGACCATAGAGCGGGTCGCCTACCGGCCGCTGCGCGGTGGCAACCGGCTGATCCCCCTCATCTCCGCCATCGGTATGTCGATCTTCCTGCAGAACATGATGCGAATGGCGCAGGGCTCGCGGGATATCGCCATGCCCAGCCTCATCTCCGGCGGCTGGACTCTGGGCGAGGCTGACGGCTTTCAGGCCAGCCTCTCCTATATGCAGCTCATCATCTTCGTCATCACTTTCGTCACCATGCTGGCGCTGACCCAGTTCATCGGCCGCTCCCGCATGGGGCGCGCCTGCCGCGCCTGTTCGGAAGATATCAAGATGGCCAACCTGTTAGGGATCGACACCCACGTGGTCATCTCCATCACCTTCGTGCTGGGGGCCGCGCTGGCCGCCGTCGCCGGAGTGCTGCTCGGCATGTACTACGGCGTCATCAACCCCTATCTCGGCTTTATGGCCGGGCTGAAAGCCTTCACCGCCGCGGTATTGGGCGGTATCGGCAGCATTCCCGGCGCTGTGCTGGGCGGTCTGCTGCTCGGCGTAGTGGAAGCGCTCACCGCCGGCTATCTCAGCACCGAATACAAGGATGTGATGGCGTTCGCCCTGCTCATCTTTGTGCTGCTCTTTATGCCTACTGGCATTCTGGGCCGCCCGGAAGTGGAGAAAGTATGATGAAACGCCAATTCATCCATGCCTGCATCGCCAGCCTGGTGCTGCTGGTGCTCTCCTTCTGGCTGCTCGGCTTCAAGCTGGAGACCGATGGCTCCCGTCTGCTGGTGGTTAGTCGCCTCGATGTGTCGCTGGCCTGGCTGCTGGGCGGCGCAACTCTGGTGTTCTGGTTCCAGCTGCTGCGCGGCCAGATTGCCAAGCTGTTCCAGGCATCCATCAGCGGCTTCTCGGTCGGCTTCGGCAAGCTGGTGCTGCCGAGTCAGGAAGAAGCTCCGCGCCTCTACAACACCACCGCCATTCTGGTACTGCTGTTTGCGGTGAGCTGGCCCTTTATGGCCTCTCGCGGTGCCATCGATCTGGCCACCCTCACCCTGATTTACATCATGCTGGGGCTGGGTCTGAACGTGGTAGTCGGCCTCGCCGGTCTGCTCGATCTCGGCTATGTCGGCTTCTATGCGGTCGGCGCCTACAGCTACGCCCTGCTCAACAACTACTTCGGACTGAGCTTCTGGGAGTGTCTGCCCATCGCCGGTGGGCTGGCGGCCCTGTTCGGCTTCCTGCTCGGCTTCCCGGTGCTGCGGCTGCGGGGGGACTATCTGGCCATCGTCACCCTCGGCTTTGGCGAGATCATCCGGATTCTGCTCAACAACATGACCAGCCTGACCGGCGGCCCCAACGGTATCTCCGGCATTCCCAAACCGACCCTGGGCGGTCTGGAATTCAACCGCACCGTCAAGGATGGCGGCTTCGAGACCTTCCACGAGTTCTTCGGCATCGCCTACAACGCCAACCACAAGGTGATCTTCCTCTACCTGATGGCGCTGGTGCTGGTGATCGCCACCCTGTTCGTCATCAACCGCCTGCTGCGCATGCCGCTGGGCCGCGCCTGGGAAGCGCTGCGGGAAGACGAGATCGCCTGCAAATCGCTGGGGCTCAACCCCACCATCATCAAGCTGACCGCCTTCACCATAGGTGCCACCTTTGCCGGTTTTGCGGGGAGTTTCTTTGCCTCCCGGCAGGGCTTTATCAGCCCGGAATCCTTCGTCTTTATCGAGTCGGCCATCGTGCTCGCCATCGTGGTGCTGGGCGGCATGGGCTCGCAAATCGGGGTGGTGCTGGCGGCCATCGTGATGACTGTGTTGCCCGAGCTGGCCCGCGAGTTCAACGAGTACCGCATGCTGATGTTCGGCCTCTTGATGGTGTTCATGATGATCTGGCGGCCACAGGGATTGCTGCCGATGACCCGTCCGCATCTGGAGTTGAAGAAATGAGTACTCATCAGAAGTTAATGGAAGTCTCTGATCTGTCGATGCGCTTCGGAGGGTTGCTGGCAGTCAACGGGGTCAAGCTGGATATCGACAAGGGCGAGGTGATCTCCATCATCGGCCCCAACGGCGCAGGCAAGACCACCATCTTCAACTGCCTGACCGGCTTCTACCGCCCGAGCGGCGGCACCATCCGCTACAAGGGTGAGGAGATCCAGGGGCTGCCCGGTCACCTCATCGCCCGCAAGGGGATAGTGCGTACCTTCCAGCACGTCCGGCTGTTCAAGGAGATGACGGCGGTGGAGAACCTGCTGGTGGCCCAGCACAGGCACCTCAACACCGGCTTTCTGGCCGGGCTGTTCAAGACCCCCTCGTTCCGCCGTGCTGAAGAGGAGGGGCTGGAGCAGGCCGCCTTCTGGCTGGATAAGGTGGGGCTCAAGGATCTCTCCAACCGCGCCGCCGGTAATCTGGCCTACGGTCAGCAGCGCCGGCTCGAGATCGCCCGCTGCATGGCGACCCGCCCCGAGCTGCTGATGCTGGATGAACCGGCTGCCGGCCTCAACCCGAAGGAGACCGACGAGCTGGATGAGCTCATCATGAGCCTGCGGGATGAATTCGGGGTCTCGGTGCTGCTGATCGAACACGATATGAAGCTGGTGATGGGTATTTCCAACCGCATCTTCGTGGTCAGTCAGGGCACCCCGCTGGCCCACGGCAAGCCGGACGAAATCCGCAACAATCCGGCAGTGATCAAGGCCTATCTGGGCGAGTCGTAAGGAACACAAGATGTTAGAACTTCGCAACGTATCGACCCACTACGGCAAAATTCAGGCACTGCACGACGTCAGCGTCGAGGTGAAAGAGGGGGAAATCGTCACCCTGATCGGTGCCAATGGCGCCGGCAAGACCACCCTGCTGATGACCCTCTGCGGCGAGCCCAAGCCCAGCAGCGGCTCCATCTGGTTCGAGGGGGAGCAGATCAGCGACCTCTCCACCGCCCGCATCATGCGCAAGGATATTGCCGTGGTGCCGGAGGGGCGCCGCATCTTTGCCCGCCTGACGGTGGAAGAGAACTTGCTGATGGGCGCCTTCTTCGTCGACAAGACCGAGCAGCATGGCCTGCTGGATCAGGTGTTTACCCTGTTCCCGCGCCTGCATGAGCGACTGGAGCAACGCGCCGGCACCATGTCCGGCGGCGAGCAGCAGATGCTGGCCATCGGCCGCGCCCTGATGAGCAAGCCGCGCCTGCTGCTGCTGGATGAGCCCTCGCTGGGGCTGGCCCCCATCGTCATCCAGCAGATCTTCGACACCATAGAGCAGCTGCGCCAGAAGGGAATGACCATCTTTCTGGTGGAACAGAACGCCAATCAGGCGCTCAAGCTGGCCGATCGCGGCTATGTGCTGGAGAACGGCCGTGTGGTGCTGCAGGACACGGGAGCAGCACTGCTGGCCAACCCGGCGGTGCGACAGGCTTATCTCGGCGGTTAACCCACTGACCCGCATGCCATATCGACAAGGGAGCCACAGGCTCCCTTATCTTTTGTGGGGTTAGTTTGCGCCCAAGCTTGCGGTACACTGACCGGCAATCAACCTATTCGCAGGACATCCAGATGGACCAGTTTGCCCATATCAATGCCCATGATGCCCACCAGAAACTGAGTGCAGGCGAAGCCCGCCTGGTGGACATTCGCGACCCGCAATCCTTCGCGGCAGCCCACGCGGTCGGCGCCTTCCACCTCACCAACGGCACTCTGGTGCGCTTCATGAACGAGGTGGAGTTCGACACCCCGGTCATCGTGATGTGCTACCACGGCAACAGCAGTCAGGGCGCCGCCCAGTACCTGCTGCAACAGGGGTACGACGAGGTCTACAGTCTGGATGGCGGCTTCGAGGCGTGGCGCCGCGAGTTTCCCATCGAGGCAGGCGAAGCATGATCCAGCTGCTGGTGCTCGACAACGCCCGCATGGCGCAGGCGCTGGTGGACTATCTGGCGACGCTGGGCATCTCCTGCGAGCTGACCCAGTCCGAGCTGGGGGTCACCATCTGGCTGGCTGACGAGCCGCGCCTTGCTCAGGCCCAGCTGGAGGTGAAACGCTTCCTCGCCGAGCCGAACCACCCTCGCTATATGGAGGCCTCCTGGCAATCCGGCCGGGCCGATGCCCGCATCGACTACAGCAAGGGGATGACGGATCCCGTCACTGATTTCCTCCATCAGGCGGGGCCACTGACGCTGGTGGTCATCATCGCCTGTCTCGCCGTCTACGGCATCGATGCCATCGGCCTGCCCATCTACGACGAACTGGCATTCCACCCGACCCTGGCACAGTTCACCGACTGGCAGGCATGGCGCTACTTTACCCCGGCCTTCATCCACTTTTCGGTGCTCCATCTGGTGTTCAACTTGCTGTGGTGGTGGTATCTCGGTGGTCAGATCGAGCAGCGTCTTGGCAGCGGCAAGCTGCTGATCCTGCTGCTGGTGGGCGCCGCCCTGCCCAATATCGCCGAGTTCTTCGCCAGCGGCCCGCTGTTTGGCGGCCTCTCCGGCGTGGTCTATGCCCTGCTCGGCTACTGCTGGCTGCGCAGCAAGCTGCAACCGGCCTGTGGCCTGACTCTGCCACCGGCGCTGATGGGCTTTATGTTGTTCTGGATGGTGCTCGGCTTCTTCGACATGCTCGGCACCAGCACCGCCAATATCGCCCACCTGACCGGTCTGCTGGTCGGCCTGCTGCAAGGCTGGCTGGATCGCAACCACCAGCCGGGTTGATTTTTCAGCTGCTGCAGAAACGAGAACGCCGCCCCGAAGGGCGGCGTTTTTTATGGTCTGCGCAGTTACTGCTTGAGCAGGGTATTGTCAGTCACCTGCACTGCCGCGCCACCGCTCATAAAGAAGCTGGCAAACTCGGTCTGCATCTCGCTGGTCACCAGCGCGTTGCTGTCATTGCCATCAGGCGCCAACAGCGAGCTGTGACCACCGGCCACAAAGCGGGCTGCATGGTGGCTGGCAGGGATCACACCCGGCCCGCCTTGCAACGCCTGCAAATCCAACACCTTGAACAGCGGCTCGGTGCCACCAAGCGGTGCAGAGGCAATGCGGTTCGGGATCACCTGATCCGGCAGATTGAGTGCACCATCGCCCACGATTTCGGTAGCAAACAGCGGGAAGTTGCTCTTGATGCCGCGACCGAGGTTGATCGGGTCGGCAGAGTCGAGCACTGTCTGGGCAGCAAAGCTGTAGCTCTGCAGCGTCGTGGCTGCGGCCGCCTGAGTGGTCGCATTCAGACTGGGCAGGAACTCGTTGACGAAGCAGGTTGCCTTGACTGTCTTGCAGTTGAGTTCATAGGCCGCAAAGCCCGCTTTCAACTCGGGGCTGCCTGCTGTCAGCACGCTCATCTTGATGGTCGGCCCGAAGCTGGGGGAGTCGAGCAGCAATGGAGCAATACCGCCACCCGGCATCGCCAGACCACCGGTATCGAACTTGAACAGGGCATCAGCCTGGGTATTTCCGGTTGTCTGGTTGGCGACCGCCAGCAGATTGGCACCGGTAATGGCACCGAGAGAGTGACCGAGGAAGTGCACCTTGATATTGCCAGCACTGCCGATCACGTTGCCGCTGTTGGCCAAACCCACCGCCAGACGCAGGCCCAGCAGGTCGGCCACGCTCTGTTTCAGGTTGTCCCGCGCTACCGTCAGATAACCCAGATTCAGGTAGGGAGTCGGGTTTGCCGAGGTGGTCACCGTCGCCATACTGCCGCTAAGAGCGAAGCCACGTTCACCATGCAGCGGATGATCGATCACCACCACCGCAACAACCTTGTTCACTGACGGGTTTAAGCCTGCACCAATCTGACTCAGCGCCAGCGCATAGGCATTCTCTTTGATGGAGGTAACCCCATGCTGATAGATGACCACATCGGTGACAGTGCTGAGGTTTGTCGTCGGGGCAAAAATTCGCATCGGCACGGATTGTACTTCGGTCAATGCCGGCAGGGGATTGAAGCGGCCGATATTGCGCTCGGCATCCAGCGGCTTGCCACCAGAGGTGAGAGTCACCCCAATCAGTTTGCTCGCCTCGGTCAGCAGCTCGCTCTGGCGGGTCGGGTCAGCGATCAGTGTTGCCAGCAGAGTCGGGTCAACACCGGCACCAACCAGTCCGCCGATTACTTCGCTATCACCGGCCTTCAGGGCGTTGGCTATGGCATAGAGGCTGGGGATGGCACCATGCCAGGACTGGGTCTTGGCCTTGTCCCATGACCCGGCTACTGACGGTGTAGAGAGGAAATAAGGGAGCTTGACGGTGCCGGTGTACACCTTGGTCAGCTGGGCAACCCCGTTAAGCGGCGTGCCAGAACCAAAGGCGGCAGTCAGTGCATCTTTCTGATCCTGCGGCAGGAACGGCTCACCGGCCAGCTGGGTCAGGAAGGGCACCCCACCATTGAGGCCATTAATTGTATAAGCGCCAGGCAGGCTGGTATTGCCCTTGGCATCCTGTTTCCATACCTTGGCGGCGTCCAGACCGTTCTGTGCCACCTTGGCTGCAGCCCCTTTCACCGCCAGCAGCACATCTGCGCCGGACTGGGTGGCAAACCAGTCGGAGAAGATCACCCGATCACTGGTAATGCCGGTGGCAGATTTGAACAGCCCCTCTTGCAGCGCAACCAGATTGCTGATGCTCTGCTCCTGAGTCGTGGTGCCACTGTTTGTCTTGTAGGTGCTGTAGTCACTGCCAGCCTTGAGCGGTGTTCCGCGACTGTCTTTGAGCGAATCGGTGGCGACAATCATGTAATAGGAGGAGGGATTCAGCGGCTTGAGCGGTACCAGATTCAGAGTACCACCGGCAGCACGAACAACAAAATCCGTACCATAGACCAGCGGCTGGTTATTCTTCACGCCATTTGGCTGCAGAGTCGTCGGATCCAGTGTCAGCTCCAGCAGATAGATGGGGGCGACAGAGGTGGCAAAGTCTGCGTCAGCAGGAGCAGGAACCGACACGCCACTCACAGTGGCCGGGTTCAGCTGAATGGGTTGGGTAGTAGACCAGCCATCCAGCGTGGAGAGAGCGGATACCGGGTTGGAGAGATCCTGAGTCTCGGTCGAAAACTTCAGGGTGCCATCGCTGGCACGGGGCGCCAGTACGCTGGGGCGCGCACCACTCATCCCACTCAGGGCGTAGTCGAGGGTACTGGTGGTATCCCCCATCTTGTCATTCTCACCACCACATCCGGCCAGCAAGGCACTGATGACGGCTGCATAAATTAGCTTCTTCTTCATTTTTTGTTCTCTTTATCAGGTTGTTATCCATCACAAACCAACGAAGCAATCATCACTTCGACCGCACAAAGTTAACATAATAACAACAACACACAGACTCACACCGGTCATATTCCAATCAGGTTTGTGCTCTGCATCATGGTTTCAGGTCAACAAGGGGGCGCAAGGGTAGCAGCAGTTGGCACATCACCAGACCCGACCAGCAATAGCGGGCAGCGCGATGTAAAAAGCTGCCGCGATCTCGGCAAAATGAGGGAATTGTCGGTAGAATGTCCACCAACGCTTAAGGAGGACATCATGATCGACCCGAAGAAACTGGAAGAGATCGCCAAACAGGTACACAACTCCCTGCCGCCCGGCATCCGCAGCATGGGCGAAGAGGCCGAGAAGAAGATCCGTCAGGTGTTGCAGGCACAGCTCAACAAGCTGGATCTGGTAAGCCGTGAAGAGTTCGACGTGCAGACCAAGGTTCTGCTGCGTACCCGGGAAAAACTGGCCGCCCTCGAAAGCAAGCTGGCTCAACTCGAAGAGCAGCTCGGCGCCAAAGGCGAATAACGGAAACCCCAGCATGGCTGGGGTTTCTGCTTTACGGGGTTCGGGTTGTCATCACACCCGCAGCAAGTGCCAGGCCCGTTTGCCACGCGCCTTCGCCTCGTACATGGCCTGATCGGCCACCTCCAGCGCCTGCCGAAACGACAGCGATGCCCCCTCCCACAAAGCGATGCCGATACTGAGCCCGACCCGTTGCGAACAACCGGGTCTGGGCACATAGCTTTGCATCCGGCCAATCAGGGCATCGGCCAGCTCGGCCAGGGTATGGCTCGAAACCCCCCGGCTGAGGTGCACCACAAATTCGTCGCCACCGTAGCGACCACACAGGGCCGAGCCCGGCATGATAAGACGCAGCCACTCCGCCATCTGCTGCAAAACCTGATCGCCACAGGCATGACCTAGCTGGTCATTGATCCCCTTGAAATCGTCCAGATCGATAAAGAGCAGCGCTCCTGCTCCGTCATGTTGCTGCTGAGCAAAGGCCTTGCCAAACCCCTGCCGGTTGAGCAGACCGGTCAGGGCATCGCTGTTGGCACGCTCGGCCAGCCTCTGCTCATAAGCTTTGCGCTGGGTGATATCGATATGGGAACCCATGATCCGCAGCGGCTTGCCATCGGCGTCCCGATCGACCACCCGCCCCCGATCCCAGAGCCAGGTGACCTCCCCTTGCAGGTTGATGGTGCGGTATTCGACTTCGTAGAAGGGGGTTTTCCCCTCGAGATGATCGAAATAGCTGCCCATGGCGTGGGCGCGATCGTCGGGGTGGAGCTTGGCGCTCCATTGGTCGAAACAGGGGGCCATGTCACCGGCCTGAAAGTTCTGCAGGTTGAACACCCGCAGTTCGCCGGTCGGAATAATCCCCTGCCAGAGGCAGATGCCGGTACCATCGAGAGCGGCATTGAGCTTCTCCTGCAGCAGGCTATTTTCATGCTTCAGGGCGGCAATTTCTGCCTGCAGCCGGGTCAGTTCACCAATACGGGAGGAGGAGATCAGGGTCGCCGCCGGCTCCGCAGAACCCAGCTCTCCCCTTGCATCTTCTGTCGATGATCTTCCCTCTTCGCTCAACACAGCGCCTCCTCGCCCCATCCCGGGATATCCTTATCCTGCCGCCGACAATCACGCACAAAGATGCCACCAGCTGCAGGGAATTAGTAGCCATTCATACCTGAAATTGCGAAAAAAACTGGACTTGAATGACGAACTCCACAATATCCCGATCTGGTCGCGCCACCATAGCAAAACCCCCGGCTTGACCGGGGGTTTTGGCAGCACAAACGGCTTGTCAGATGAACTCGTAGGCATCGCCGAAGATGCGTTCCGGCTCGGCACCGAGGATCTTGAACTCCTCACGGGCCGCCCCCGCCATCTCGAAGCGACCGGCGACATAAATGTCGTACTCATGGAGGCTGACGAAGTCATCCATGATCGCCTTGTGCACCAGACCGGTACGGCCACTCCAGTCGCTCTCCGGCTCCTGCACCACCGGGATGAAGGTGAGCGGCGCGTAGTCGCGCTCCCACTGCTGCATCTGCTCCAGCTCGTAGAGCCAGTGCGCCTGACGCACCCCCCAGTAGAAGAAGACCGGACGCTTGCTGCCGCTGTCGATCAGGTACTCCAGAATCGATTTGGCATAGGAGAAACCGGTGCCGCCGGCCATAAGGATCAGCGGGCGGGGGGATTCGTTGCGCAGGAACGCCTTGCCGGCGGGCAGCTCGACCTCGATCTCCCCCTGTTCGCGCATGCGGGCCAGCACCTGACCGGCATAGGCGTTTTCGGGAGTCGCGCCGATTTGCAGCTCCAGCACGCCCGGGCGGGTCGGCGAGTTGGCGATGGAGAAGGGACGCTTGTCCGAATCGCTCATCACCACCAGCAGATACTGGCCCGGCTTGAAGCTGACCTCTTGCTGCGGCGTCAGGGCCACATGCCAGATGGTGTCGACATATTCGCGCAGTTCCTCTACGCGGCATTTGATACGTTGCATTCTTGTCCTTGTGGCGGGTTCGCTCGACCCGCTTCGCTCATTGTTTCACTGTCAGGTGATGACCAGCACTGCTGGCCCCATTCGTCGAGGATACCCAAATCGCTGCGGATCTCATCCATTTTTGCAGCAAACGGGCCATTTTCGCCTCAACCGAGGATATTCAACTCATCCCAGATGGCATCGATCTTCTGCTTCACCGTCTCATCCTGCACGATGGGCTGACCCCACTCGCGGTTGGTCTCCCCCGGCCACTTGTTGGTGGCATCCAGCCCCATCTTGGAGCCAAGGCCCGAGATGGGCGAGGCGAAGTCCAGATAGTCGATCGGGGTGTGTTCGATCAGGGTGGTATCACGGGCCGGGTCCATCCGGGTGGTAATGGCCCAGATCACATCCTTCCAGTCGCGGGCGTTGACGTCGTCATCACACACCACCACGAACTTGGTATACATGAACTGGCGCAGGAAAGACCAGACCCCCAGCATCACCCGCTTGGCGTGGCCCGGGTAACGCTTCTTGATGGTAACCACCGCCATCCGGTAGGAGCACCCCTCCGGCGGCAGATAGAAGTCGACGATCTCGGGGAACTGCTTCTGCAGCAGCGGCACGAACACCTCGTTCAGCGCCAGACCCAGCACCGCTGGCTCATCGGGCGGACGGCCGGTGTAAGTGCTGTGATAGATGGCATCCTTGCGCATCGTCATGTGGGTGATGGTAAAGACCGGGAATTCGTCCACCTCGTTGTAGTAGCCGGTGTGGTCGCCATAAGGGCCTTCCGGCGCCATCTCGCCCGGCTCCAGATAGCCTTCCAGCACGATCTCGGCGCTGGCGGGCACCTCCAGATCGCAGCTGATGGCTTTTACTACCTCGGTACGGCTGCCGCGCAGCAGACCGGCAAAGGCGTATTCGGAGAGGGTATCCGGCACCGGCGTCACGGCACCGAGAATGGTCGCGGGATCGGCACCAAGCGCCACAACCACCGGGAAGCGTTCGCCCGGATGGGCCTCCTGCCACTCGCGAAAATCGATGGCTCCGCCGCGATGATCCAGCCAGCGCATGATCAGCTTGTTCTTGGCGATCTTCTGCTGGCGGTAGATGCCGAGGTTCTGCCGCTTCTTGTAGGGGCCGCGGGTGATGGTGAGACCCCAGGTGACCAGCGGCGCCACATCGCCCGGCCAACAGTGCTGGATCGGGATCTGGTCGAGATCGACCGCATCCCCCTCCTGCACCACCTGCTGGCAGGGGGCGGAAGAGAGCCGCTTGGTCGGCATGTTGAGCACCTGCTTGAAGATCGGCAGCTTCTCCATCAACTCCTTGAAGCCACGGGGCGGTTCCGGCTCCTTCAGATAGGAGAGCCATACCCCGACCTGACGCAGGGCGCTCACATCGGGCTGGCCCATCCCCATGGCGACCCGATCCGGGGTACCAAACAGGTTGGTCAACACCGGCATGGTGTAGCCTTTGGGATTTTCAAACAGCAGAGCCGGGCCGCCCGCACGCAGGGTGCGATCGCTGATTTCGGTCATCTCCAGATAGGGGTCTATCTCGCGGGTAATCCGCTTGAGTTGTCCGTTCTGTTCCAGCTGCGCGACGAAATCACGCAAGTCCTTGTATTTCATGCAGGTTCCCAACCAGATTCAGGAGGTGAGGCATTATAACCCTGGCCGCCTCTCCGGTGTACCCGAATCGGGGAAGAGAGTCGGAGTCATGGGATTCTGATCATGCTGACCAAGGCGTTTGGCCAGCGCCGACAGCAGCAATGGCTCATCCACCTCCATCAACAAATCGGCTACCAGAGATCCATACTGCCGGTTGGCCAGCTCACCAAGCAGGTAGCTTCTTGCCTGTTGCGGCAGGGGGGAAAGCGCGCTCAGCTGGCGCAGGGCCGGCTCTTTCAGATGGGGATTGGTGCTCGCGGCAATCAGCAACTCGCTGGCCTCATTACCCTGATGAAAGCGGTTGATGGTGGCCAGCGCAGCCAGAGCATCCTGATCCACCGGTTGGCGCCAGAGGCGGCTGTAGAGTGCCGGCTCGCCGGTACGCTGCAACAGGTAGCTCAGTAGACGGTTGTCAGGCAGATAGATGTTCTGGGCAGCCAGCGTCCGGCTCTCGCGCTGCAACAGGGAAACCGGCAGCTGCTCGAGGGCCTGCAGCAGCGCTTGTTGCTGACGAGCCAGCTCGGGGTTGCTGCGGTAGTAGATCGACTTGAAACCGAAGGTGCCCTGCTCCAGTTGCTGGCGATAATCAGCCTGCCACGCCAGTTGCTGCCACTGACCCAGCAGCAGCCGGGCCTGAGCGGCAAAATCGTAGGCGGGTTGCTGTACCAGAAAGCCGTCCACCCGCTGCTCGACCAGCCACCGGGGGGCCTTGTCTGCCTGGGCTGCCACCCAAGCGTGCAGTTCGGGTGATGCCGGCCGGGTCACGTTGATATTGCGCAACAGTTGCAGCAGCAGATACTCGCGCTGCTCGCGGCTCTGGGTCGCCAGCAGGGAATCGACAGCGGCAAACTGCCCCTGTTGCAGGCAATTCGACAGATAGCGCAAATCGGTGCCCAGCTCGGCAGCCGCCACCGAAGGAGGCTCTGGCACGCTCTGCGCAAAGGCCGGGATACCGAACAGCAATCCCGGCAGTAACCAGTAAACGGGTTTCATGACGTCTCTATCCTTGTGACATCGAAGCTTCATAGTACCCAGTCGGCCGAAATTTAGATAAACAAAAACCGCGACCCTGGCCGCGGTTTTGTCATTTTCTGACCTGACTTACTTCTGCTGGCGCCGCATGGCGTCGAAGAACTCGTCGTTGGTCTTGGTCATCGCCAGTTTGTCGATGAGGAATTCGATACCGTCAATCTCGCCCATCGGGTGGACAATCTTGCGCAGGATCCACATCTTCTGCAGCTCGTCACCTGAGGTGAGCAGCTCTTCTTTACGAGTACCAGAACGGGTGATGTCGATAGCCGGGTAGACGCGCTTCTCGGCAATCTTGCGCGAGAGGTGCAGTTCCATGTTGCCGGTACCCTTGAACTCTTCGTAGATAACCTCATCCATCTTGGAGCCGGTATCGATCAGCGCGGTGGCGATGATGGTCAGGCTGCCGCCCTCTTCAACATTACGCGCGGCGCCGAAGAAACGCTTGGGACGGTGCAGGGCGTTGGCGTCCACACCACCGGTCAGTACCTTGCCGGATGACGGGATAACGGTGTTGTAGGCGCGAGCCAGACGGGTGATGGAGTCCAGCAGGATCACTACGTCTTTCTTGTGCTCAACCAGACGCTTGGCCTTCTCGATTACCATTTCGGCAACCTGAACGTGACGGGAAGCCGGCTCGTCGAAGGTGGAAGCGATCACTTCACCTTTAACCATGCGCTGCATCTCGGTCACTTCTTCCGGACGCTCGTCGATCAGCAGAACGATCAGTTCACAGTCGGGATGGTTGTAGGCGATGCTCTGGGCGATATTCTGCAGCAGCATGGTCTTACCGGCCTTGGGCGGTGCGACGATGAGGCCACGCTGACCTTTACCGATCGGGGAGGCCAGATCCAGTACGCGAGCAGTGATGTCTTCGGTAGAACCGTTGCCACGCTCCATGCGCAGACGCTCGTTGGCGTGCAGCGGAGTGAGGTTTTCAAACAGGATCTTGTTGCGGGAGTTTTCCGGACGGTCGTAGTTGACCTCGTTGACCTTGAGCAGCGCGAAGTAGCGTTCGCCCTCTTTCGGCGGCCGGATCTTGCCGGAGATGGTATCGCCGGTACGCAGGTTGAAGCGGCGGATCTGGCTCGGGGAGACGTAGATATCGTCCGGGCCCGCCAGGTAAGAACCGTCAGCACTGCGCAGGAACCCGAAACCGTCGGTCAGGATTTCCAGCACACCGTCGCCAAAGATATCCTCGCCACCCTTGGCGTGCGCCTTGAGGATCGCGAAAATAATGTCTTTCTTGTGCGCCCGAGCCAGATTTTCCAACCCCATGGATTCGCCGAGCTTGACCAGCTCAGACACAGGAGTGTTCTTTAATTCAGTCAGATTCATAGTGGTGAAAGTCTGTAAGCAAGGATTGAAATGAGGAGACAGTCTGCTGGATTGATGCTGATCGGATTTGACTTGCCAGGCTAGCAATGGAGTCAGGCAAAAAGGTTAGCAAACGAGCGATAAACTAGCACCAATCGGGATGAGCGTCTAGGTGATAAAACAGAAGGAGCGCATTATTGCAATGCGCTCCTCTTCGATTATTACAGGTTGCCGTCCAGGAACTCTTTCAGCTGAGTCTTGGACAGTGCACCGACCTTGGTCGCTGCCACTTCGCCATTCTTGAACAGCAAGAGGGTCGGGATACCACGAATGCCGTACTTGGGCGGAGTATCAGAGTTATGGTCGATGTTCAGTTTGGCTACGGTCACGCGACCTTCGTACTCTTGGGCAACTTCTTCCAGGATCGGGGCAATCATCTTGCACGGACCACACCACTCGGCCCAGAAGTCGACCAGAACGGCGCCATCGGCTTTGATTACATCTGCCTCGAAGCTGGCATCGCTCAGCTGAACAATCTTGTCACTCATCTCCAACTCCAGTCAGTAAATAAGGCTTTATTGACACGTCAATAAAGGCAATAGTTGCCCTATTTGAAATGATCCTGTTTATTATTGCAAGCCTAACCTGATAACCTACCGCCATGAGCAAAACACACTTAACGACCGACAAATTCGCCCAAATGGGCCTCGAACCCGAAGTTCTGGCTGGTCTGGAAGCAAAGGGATTTCACTATTGTACGCCCATCCAGGCACTGTCCCTGCCACTGCTGGTAGAGGGCCATGACCTCGCCGGGCAAGCACAGACAGGCACCGGCAAAACCATCGCCTTTCTGGCCGCCACCTTCAACTATCTTCTTACCCACCCACTGACCAAACCCCGTCTGGTAAATCAACCCAGAGCCATCATCATGGCACCCACCCGGGAGCTGGCAGTACAGATCTATAACGATGCCGACAGCATCGCCGCATCTACCGGCCTGAAACTCGGCCTCGCCTACGGTGGCGAAGGTTACGACAAGCAGCTGGCCGTACTGGAGCAGGGCGTCGACATCCTGATCGGCACCACTGGCCGCATCATCGACTACTTCAAGTCCAAGGTGATCGACCTGAGCAACATTCAGGTCGTGGTACTGGACGAAGCGGATCGCATGTTCGATCTGGGCTTCATCAAGGACATCCGCTTCCTGTTCCGCCGCATGCCGCCCGCGACCGAGCGTCTGAGCATGCTGTTCTCCGCCACCCTCTCCCTGCGCGTGCAGGAGCTGGCCTACGAACACATGAACCACCCGGAACATGTGCAGGTAGAGCCGGAGCAGATGACCGGCGTGCGGATCAAGGAGGAGCTGTTCTACCCCTCCAACGAAGACAAGATGTTGCTGCTGCTCTCCCTGATGGAAGAGGAGTGGCCGGAGAAAGCCATCGTCTTCGCCAACACCAAGCATGTCTGTGAAGACGTTCATGCCTGGCTGGAGAACGACGGCCACCGTGTTGGTCTGCTGACCGGCGACGTGCCGCAGAAGAAGCGGATGAAGATCCTGGAAGAGTTCACCAAGGGTTCGCTGGACATTCTGGTCGCCACCGACGTGGCCGCCCGTGGTCTGCACATCCCCGACGTGACCCACGTATTCAACTATGACTTGCCCGACGACGCCGAGGACTATGTTCACCGTATCGGTCGTACCGGCCGTGCCGGCAAGAGCGGTCACTCCATCAGCCTGGCCTGTGAAGACTATGCCTTCAACCTGCCAGCCATCGAGGAGTACATCCACCACCCGATCCCGGTCAGCAAGTATGATCGCGAAGCACTGCTGGATGATGTCACCGCGCCGAAACGGGTGTTCCGCAACCGCCAGCCGGTGAACCGCAACATGCGGGATCGCCAGGGTGGCAACAGCAACAACCGCCGTCGTCCGCCGCGCAAAAGCTAAAGGATAGGCCCGTTGCACAACTCGCCTCTCTATGCCGCCATCGACCTCGGCTCCAACAGCTTTCACATGCTGGTGGTGCGCGAGGTCGCCGGTGCCCTGCGCACCGTTGCCAAGGTCAAACGCAAGGTTCGCCTCGCCGCCGGGCTTGATGCCGACTTCCGTCTCAGCCGTGTCGCCATGGAGCGGGGCTGGGACTGTCTGCGCCTGTTCGCCGAACAGCTGCAGGACATCCCGGCTGACAACATCCGGGTCGTGGGTACCGCCACCTTGCGGCTGGCTACCAACGTCGACGAGTTCATCAGCGAAGCGGAACGGGTGCTCAACCACAGCATCGAGATCATCTCGGGCGAGGAAGAGGCCAAGACCATCTATGAAGGGGTCTCCTGGACCTCTGCCGGTGAAGGCAACCGACTGGTTATCGACATTGGCGGTGCCAGTACAGAGCTGGTGATCGGCGAGCATAGCGAAGCGAAACTGCTCAACAGCCTGCACATGGGCTGCGTCACCTGGCTCAACAATCACTTCGGTGATGGCGAGCTCTCCGAAGCCCGTTTCGAGCAGGCGATTGCCGCTGCGAAGGCGGTGCTGGAGAAGGTGGCGGATGATTACCGTGCCCTTGGCTGGCGCACCTGCGTCGGTGCCTCCGGTACGGTACAGGCGCTGCAGGAGATCATGCTGGCGCAGGGGAAGAGCGAGCGGGTCACCCTGCCGAAACTGCAGGAGCTGATGGGTCAGGCCATCGCCTGCGGCAAGCTCGACCAGCTGCAACTGGAAGGGCTGGCGGCCGAACGGCTGACCGTGTTCCCCTCCGGCCTCGCCATCCTGATCGCCATCTTTGAAACCCTCGATATCGAGAGCATGACGTTGGCGGGTGGTGCCCTGCGCGAAGGCTTGATCTACGGCCTGCTCGGCAACAATCACGACTGCGATGCCCGTGACCGCACCGCCGACAGCCTGATCAACCGCTACCAGCTGGACAAGGAGCACGCCGAGCGGGTGCGTGATACCGCCATCGAGGCGTTCACCCAGTTGCAGCCGGCCTGGCGGCTCTCCAAGCGCTATGGTCGCCCGATCCTGCGCTACGCAGCACTGCTGCACGAAATCGGTCTCTGTATCGAGTACAAGAAGGCGCCGCAACACGCCGCCTACATCATCGACAACATCGATATGCCGGGCTTTACCCCTGCGCAGAAGAAGCTGCTGTCGGCCCTGCTGTTCAACCAACGGGATGAATTCAAGCTGGAACCGCTGGAGAAGCAGGGGGCGGTCACCGCTCGTCAGGCGATCCGGCTGGCCCGCATCCTGCGTATCGCGCTGATCCTCTGCATGCGCCGTACCCAGGGAACCGTGCCCGGCTTCACGCTGGAAGCGAACGAGGATGCGCTCACCCTGACCCTGCCCAAAGGGTGGCTCGAAGAGCACTACCTGCGCGCCAGCGAACTGCGCTTTGAAGTGGAGCGCCAGCAGAAGATGGGCTGGCCGACCCGTTTGCAGGAAGCCTGATCCCTCTGCCTTCTCAAGGAGCAGACCATGCCGGATTACCAACCCATCAGCTGTGACCTCTACGACTGGCTGGAGATTGCCGCGAGCTGGCAGTTGCCGGTCGAGCTGACCAGTCGGGACGGACGTCAGTGGGCGGCTCGGATCCGTACCATAGAGGCCCGCGATGGGGTGGAGTATCTCCAGCTGCACAGCGGCGAGCAGCTCAGTCTGGCAGATCTGGCGACCATGAGATTCAGCTGGCAGGGAGAGGAGAAGCTGATCCGCTTCGCCCCACCAGCCCAGTCAGACAGCCAATAAATAGCAAGAGGGCCAACCCGATCAGGTTGGCCCTCTTTTTTGGTCGCCCGGACGATATGCCAGTCGCCGCTTAACTCGCCAGTGCCGCCATAACGTAGACATCGAAGCGGTTGCTCTTGGTTTCGATGGCCATGCTCGGCTTCTGTTCGTTGAGCCAGCCAGCATAGTCGGGGCGCTTCACCACCACCCGCTTCTCTGCCATCTGGATCGCTGCTGGCAGCAGGGCATCGGCGTCAAGATCCGGCCCCACCAGCGACTGGAACACTCGCATCTCTTTTTTCACCAGCGCCGACTTCTGCTTGTGCGGGAACATGGGGTCGAGGTAGATCACCTCGGGCCGTTCGGTCAGCCCCAGCAGGGTATCCACCGCAGGGCCATGCAGCAGCTGCATCCGCTCGCGTACCCATGGGCCGATCTCGAGATCTTCTGCGGCGCGTGCCAGACCATCCTGCAGCAGGGCGGCCACCACGGGGCTGCGCTCAATCATGGTCACCCGGCAGCCGAGGGAGGCGAGCACGAAGGCATCGCGCCCCAGCCCGGCCGTGGCATCGACCACGGTCGGTGTCGCCCCCGACTTGAGCCCCACCGCCTTGGCAATGGACTGACCGCGACCGCCGCCAAACTTGCGGCGATGAGCGACGGCCCCTTCGACGAAATCCACGTAGACAGCCCCCAGCTTGGGCTCATCCAGCTTGCGCAGCTCCAGCCGCTCCGGGGTAAATACCAAGGCAAACTGGGGAAGATCTATCTGGGCAAGCTGGCTGGCCAGCGCGTCTGCCAGCGCGGCCTTGGCGGGGTCTTCGAGGAGGATTTGCATGGTCTCTGGATGCGTTCTAAGTTCAGTGAACCGAGTGTACCACAGCCCCTTCGCGTCGCTGTAGGGAGGAAACCCCATGAACCTGCTCATCGCCTTGCTGCTCGCCGCCCAGAGCAGCCCCCATCTCAAGGTCTGTGGCGTGGACTGGCCCCCCTTCTCCTATGCCGAACAGGGCAACCTGAAAGAGGGGATATCGGTCGAGATCCATCAGGAGGTGGCGCACCGCCTCGGCATGAGCCTCACCCTGCTCGAACTGCCGTGGGGACGCTGCGAACAGTACGTCAACACCGAGCTGGCGGACGGTATTCTCGACAACGCTCCCCTGCCCGGCTGCTACCACTCTGACCTTGCCACCGCCTTCTACCCGCTGGCCGCCTATGTACGCACCGACAGCCCGCTGCAGACTTTCTCGTGGGAGATGGCCAAGGGACTGAAAGTGGGGATGGTCAGGGGCTATGACTACACGGACAAAATCAAGAACTTCACCGGCTGGGAACCCATCAAGGCCCACTCCGACAAACAGTTGCTGCTGATGCTGGAGAAGAGCCGGGTCGACATGATAGTGCTGGATTACTTCTCGGCCCCCATCCTCTCCAAGGAGCAGGACGTCAAGATCCGCGCCCTCACCCCCTTTATCGATTCAACCCCGCTCTATCTCTGCTTTGGCAAACAGAGAGCAGAGCTGCTGCCCGCCTACAACAAGGCGCTGCGGCAGATGCTGGACGAGGGCGTGCTGGATCGCATCTATCTGCGCTATCTCGGGGAGGATTACCGGACGCTGCGGGGCAAGCAGGAGAAATTGAAACCGGCGCAGTGACGGTCAGCTGGAACGAGCCTGCAAAAACATGTTCTTGTCGTTGAGCTGCAAGTATTCGGTGAGATCGTCGTAGGCGAGTGGACGACTGAGCAGATAACCCTGAGTAAAGGCACACCCCTTCTGGCAGAGGAAGTTGAGCTGCTCGCGAGTCTCCACCCCTTCGATCACCACCTGCATCCCGAGGTTGTGCACTATGTTGATGATGCCGTCCAGCAGCATCCGATCCTGCTCGTTGAAGGGGATATGACGCACGAAAGATCGGTCGATCTTGACCAGATCAACCGGGAATGTGCGCAGATAGTTGAGCGCCGAGTAGCCGGTACCGAAGTCATCGATGGCCAGCTTGCAGCCCGCCTCGCGCAGGGCATCGATCCGCACCCTATGCTGATCGCTGCTCTCCATCAGCAGAGATTCGGTAATTTCGATGACGATGTCGGCAGGATCGAGCTCAAAATGGTGGATAACCTTGAGCCACTCGCTCGCTTCCGGATCTATAGTCTGGAACTCCATGGTGGAGCGGTTGATCGACATCTGTAGATCCGGAAAACCGGAGCGCTGCAAACGCGCCAGATCCCGGCACGACTGCCACAGCACCAATGAACCCAGCCCCTGGATCAGCCCCGCCTCCTCCGCCAGTGGGATGAACTCGGCCGGTGAAACCTGTCCCCACTGGGGGTGATACCAGCGTACCAGCGCCTCCAGCTTGGCCACCCGCCCACTGCGGTTGTCCCAGATGGGCTGGTAGGCCATGGTCAGCTGCTCCTGCTTGATCGCCTCCGCCAGATCCTGCTGCATCTGGTGACGCTGGCGCACCTCTTCTCGCATGGAGGAGCAGTAGGTGCCGATCAGGCGTCCCTGCCGTTTGGCAGCAAACAGCGCCTGCTCGGCGTTGCGCAGCAGCTCGTCGCTCTCACTGCCATCGATGGGACAGAGGGTCATCCCCACGGTTGCCGTCACGTAGAGGTGCTGGTTCGCCAGCATGAAGGGGCGGGCAAAGCTGCCGATCACCTGCTTGGCAAACACCTCTGCCTGACGGCGGGTCACTATGCCCGGCACCAGAAAGGCGAACTCGTCACCACCGATGCGGGCCACCAGATCCTCGGTGCGCACCCGGCTCACCAATCGATCCGACACCTCCCGCAGCAGGGCGTCACCGGCATGGTGATCCATGCTGTTGTTGACCGCCTTGAAGTTGTTGAGGTCGAGCACCATCAGGGCGAAGCGTTCGCCCCGCTCGCAGAAACGACCGAGACAGCGGCCAAACAGCCAGCGGTTGGGCAGGCTGGTGAGGTTGTCATAGTTGGCCTGTGCCGCGATCTTCTGTTCGGCGAGCTTGGTCTGGGAAAGATCGCTGAAAATGGCGATATATTGCTGGATCTTGCCCCCTTCGCGCAGGGTGCTGATCATCAGCTGCTGTGGATAGAGCTTGCCGTTCTTGCGCTTGTTCCACACCTCACCACGCCACACCCCCACCCGCTCCAGCGCGTGGTACATGTCGGCATAGAAGGTCTGATCGTGCAGACCGGACTTGAGGATGCTGGGGCGCTGGCCACACACCTCCTCGCTGCTGTAGCCGGTGATCTGCTCGAACGCCGGGTTGACCGAGATGATGCGACTGTCGTCATCACACACCAGGATCGCCTCGGAGAGGTTGTCATAGACCCGGTGGGATAGCTTGAGCTGCTCAGCGTGGCGCTTGAGGGGATCGATATTCTCCAGCAGCACCATCAGATAATCCGGCTGCTGCAGAGCATCGCGAATAAGGGTCACCGTTACCCGCCCCCACAGCACTTCCCCGCCCTTGCAGAAGTAGCGCTTCTCCTGAGTGAAGCTGCTGCGCTCGCCACGATAGAGCTGCTCGTAGTATTCAGCGCTGCGCATCCAGTCTTCGGGATGGTTGATGTCGGAGATGGTGCGATGGAGCAGCTCGTCGAGCGGGTATCCCAGCATCTTCTCGATGGCCGGGTTGGCCCAGAGGATGCGGCCGGCAAGGTCCAGCTTGCCGATCCCGACCGGCGCATGGGAGAGCATGCTCTGCAGCATATGAGGCGAATCGGGCAGCGGCTGCTGCGCGCGCTGCAGCAGGAGGGCCAGCTCGCGGCCAGCCAGCGGCCCCAGCAGCTTGAGCAACCCCATTACCTTGCCCATGTTGGCCTGTGGCTGGCGATAGAGCAGGCTGCAGATACCGATGGGTTCGCCATCGGCGTTCTTGAGCACAATGCCGGCATAAGCCTGCGGCTGCCACTCCTGCGCAAGGGGCACATGGGGGAAGAGCTGGAGCAAACGGTCGCTGAACCAGGCTTCCCCCTCATGCCAGGTGATGGCATCGGGCGAGCCGGTTAGCGGCAGTTGCAGGGATTCGGGTTCAAGGCAGGAAGGATAAGCGGCCTGCGCCCTGAATTGGGCAGCGTTTGGTTCCCATGTTGTGATCAGGACGACATCAGCCATCACAACCGCGGCGATTTCACTCACAAAGGTATCGAAATATCCCTGACCACTCGAATGAGCCAGACTGGAGATGATTTGATAGACGGAATCGAGTGCTCGCCTCATGGCAAGGGGCTTTCTCTCCTTGAAGATGTAGAACACGACTCTACTTAAGAGGCGCGGGCAGTGCAAACATGCATTCAGCAAGATATTAAAAAGGCATGAGAAAAGGGACCAAAAGGTCCCTTTTTATGGCAAAAATCACGCCTTGATCCCACTATGCCGCAAAAGCGTATCTGCTTGAAGCTCACCGCTACGGCGGGGATAAAGGTTATGCAGCAATCCCGCTATGGCGCAGCAGCGCATCGACCTTTGGCTCCCGGCCGCGGAAGGCACGGAACAGCTCCATCGGCTCCTTCGAGCCCCCTTTCTCCAGAATGTTCTGCAGGAAGGATTGGCCGGTCGCCGGGTTGAAGATCCCCTCCTCCTCAAAGCGGGAGAAGGCATCGGCAGAGAGCACTTCCGCCCACTTGTAGCTGTAGTAGCCCGCCGCATAACCGCCGGCAAAGATGTGGGAGAAGCTGTGCTGGAAGCGGTTGAATGCTGGCGGCGTCATCACGGCTACCTGACTGCGCACCTCGCCCAGCAGCGCCGGGATCTGATCCGGTTTGGCCGAGTCAAACTCCTGATGCAGACGGAAGTCGAACAGAGCGAACTCCAGCTGGCGCAGCATCTGCATCGCCGCCTGGAAGTTACGGGCGGTCAGCATCTTCTCCAGCAGATCGGCAGGCAGCGGCTCGCCAGTCTCGTAATGGCCGGAGATAAAGGCCAGCGCCTCCGACTCCCAGCACCAGTTCTCGAGGAACTGGCTCGGCAGCTCCACCGCATCCCAGGCCACGCCGTTGATACCGGCCACGCCAGCCACATCGATCCGAGTCAGCATATGGTGAATGCCGTGACCAAATTCGTGGAACAGGGTGACCACTTCGTCATGGGTGAAGAGCGCAGGCTTGCCATCTACCGGGCCGTTGAAGTTGCAGGTCAGGTAGGCGACCGGCTTTTGCAGCGACCCATCCTGACGGTAGCGACGACCCAGACACACATCCATCCAGGCTCCGCCCCGCTTGTGCTCGCGAGCGTAGAGGTCGAGATAGAAGCTGCCGCGCAGCTCATCCTCGCTATCGAAGATGTCGTAGAAGCGCACATCCGGATGCCAGGTGTCGATGCCGAGGCGCTCGCGCACCTTCATGCCGAACACCCGCTTGACCACTTCGAACAACCCTTTCACCACCTTGTTGGCAGGGAAGTAGGGGCGCAGCTGCTCGTCGGAGATGGAGAATTTGTGCTGCTTGAGCTTCTCGGCGTAGTAGGCAATATCCCAGGCCGCCAGCTCGCTCTGGCCGTGTTGTTCGGCGGCGAAGGCGCGGATCTCTTCCAGCTCGGCTTTACCTTGCGGCAGGGATTTGGCCGCCAGATCGGTGAGGAAATCCACCACCTGACTGGTCTTGTCAGCCATCTTGGTCGCCAGCGACAGCTCGGCATAGTTGGCAAAGCCCAGCAACCTGGCGAGCTCGCTGCGCAGGGTGAGCAGCTCGGTCATGATGGCGGAGTTGTCCCACTTGCCAGCATTGGGCCCCTGATCGGAAGCGCGAGTGGTGAAGGCTTCATACATCTCGGCCCGCAGTTCGCGGTTGTCGGCATACATCATCACCGGCAGGTAAGAGGGAATATCCAGCGTGAACAGCCACCCCTCCTTGCCCTTGAGTTCGGCCATCTGGCGAGCCGCCGCCAGCACGCTCTCCGGCAGACCGGCCAGCTCGGCTTCATCGGCCACCAGCTTGTGCCAGCCTTGGGTCGCATCCAGCACGTTGTTGCTGAAGCGGGAAGCCAGCTCGGAGAGGCGAGCCTGAATTTCGCCGTAGCGCTGCTGCGCCTCGGCAGGCAGACCGATACCGGAGAGACGGAAATCGCGCAGGGTGTTCTGGATCTCCTTGCGCTGGGCGCCGCCAAGCCGCGGGAAATCATCGCTCTCGGAGAGCGCCAGATAGGCTTGATAGAGCCCTTCATGTTGACCGACATAGGTCTGGAATTCGGAGAGCAGCGGCAGACAGGCATCGTGGGCCGCGCGCAGTGGTTCGCTGTTGAGCACGGAGTTGAGGTGGCTGACCGGTGACCAGATCCGCGCCAGACGGTCGTTGACCTCTTCCAGCGGGGCGATCAGGCTGTCCCAGGTGTGGGGCTCGGTGTGCGCCAGCACATCCTTGATCTTCTGTTTGCAATCGGCGATGGCCTGCGTCACGGCGGGCTGTACATGATCAGGCTGGATCTGGCTGAAAGGGGGCAGCGAATCCATTGACAGCAAAGGGTTATTCATCCCGGTTACCTCTTGTTTGGTCTTGAACAGACCGCTTTAGCAGCTCTTCATGGTTCTCTAACATGTGGCCAAGTCACGCAATAATCAAGCTTCAATCCGCCTGTCAGCACTGTTTTCCCCTCTTTGTGAGCTCAAACACCTCTCTGCCAGATACTGGACGGCAACAGCATGAATAATCGGTACTTTTTTGCTCTTTTTGCGGCTTTTTCAACTCTCGAACCACAAGGAAGCAGAGCAAATCCAATCGACAAAAGAGTAGGTCACAGCAGCGTATCACCGGCCCTTTCCATGCTTGGAAAATAACTAATCAACAAGTTAATAACCAAAACAAATCATGCACATACGTTGATTAATTTGTTTTTAAGTGCATATCATAAGCAGCCTGTTACTCAGGTCACTTGATTCTCCGTGCCACACGGAGAACGGGTGAAAAAGGCAAAGTGACCCGAAAGGGCACGACGCAAAGCCACCGGTCTAAGGGAGATTTCCTATGACAGCGGGGCTGCCCCCGGGAGCGTTCGGCCATAGCTGGACGCTCCGTTTGTACTGTATGGAGATATCAAGATGAACAAATTGAAGTTATCCCTGCTGGGCTGTCTGCTCGGCATGGGCGCCCCCATGGCGCAGGCCGCCTCGGCCGGTCAGGCCATGGTCAATCCCCAATCCGGTGTCGTCGTGGGTTACTGGCACAACTGGTGTGGCGGCGCTGGCTATCAGGGCGGTACCGCTCCCTGCGTCAAGCTCGATCAGGTCAACCCGCAATACAACGTGGTCGATGTCTCTTTCATGAAGGTATATAGCGGCAGCTCGATCCCGACCTTCAAGCTCGACCCGGCTACCGGCATGAGCGAGAGCCAATTTATCGAGCAGATCGCAGAGCTCAACCGCCAGGGCCGCTCCGTGCTGCTGGCGCTGGGCGGTGCCGATGCGCATATCGAGCTGCGTACCGGTCAGGAGCAGGCCTTCGCCGACGAGATCATCCGTCTGGTGGAGACCTATGGCTTCGACGGTCTGGACATCGATCTGGAACAGTCCGCCATCACTGCCGCCAACAACCAGACCGTGATCCCGGCCGCCCTGCGGCTGGTCAAGGATCACTATCGCGCCCAGGGGAAAAACTTCCTCATCACCATGGCGCCCGAGTTCCCCTACCTGACAGCCAGCGGTCTCTATACCCCCTATCTGCGGGCGCTGGAAGGCTACTACGACTGGATCAACCCCCAGTTCTACAACCAGGGTGGCGACGGTATCTGGATCGATGGCATTGGCTGGATTGCCCAGAACAACGATGCCCTGAAAGAAGAGTTCATCTACTACATGGCTGACTCGCTGATCAACGGCACCCGCGGCTACTACAAGATCCCCCACGACAAGCTGGTATTCGGTATCCCGACCAATATCGATGCGGCCGCCACCGGTTACGTCAAGAATCCGCAGGATCTGTTCGATGCTTTCAACAAGCTGAAGAGCCAGGGTCAGCCCCTGCGCGGCGTGATGACCTGGTCCATCAACTGGGACATGGGTCGCAACGCGGCCGGTCAAGCCTACAACGAAGCCTTCATCAAGAGCTACGGCCCCTTCATCCACGACCAGAACATCACCCCGCCGGACGAGAACGGCAAGCCGGTGTTCAGCGGCCTGAGCGATGCCCGCGTCAAGCACGGCACCCGCTTTGACCCGCTGGCCGGTGTCAGCGCCAGTGACAAGGAAGATGGCGATCTGACCGGTCAGATCCAGGTGGAAGGGAGCGTTGATACCCAGCGCATCGGCCTCTATCCCCTCACCTACAAGGTGAGTGACAGCGACAACCAGACCACCGAGCAGGTACGCACCGTCGAGGTCTACAGCATGAAGCCGGTCTTTACCGGTATTGCGGACACCACTATCGAACTCGGCACCCCGTTTGATCCGATGGCCGGCGTCAGCGCCCACGACGACGAGGATGGCGATCTGACCGCCAACATTCAGGTCAGCGGCAAGGTCGACAGCAGCAAGGTCGGCCGCTACACCCTCACCTATCAGGTGAGCGACAGTGCCAACCAGCAGGTGACCCAACAGCGCAACGTGACCGTCAGGGAGCAGGGCGCCATCTGTCAGAACAGCTGGGATGCCAAAAAGACCTACGTCAGCGGCGACATCGTCAGCCATAACGGCAAGAGCTGGCGCGCCGAGTGGTGGACCCAGAACGATGAGCCGGGCACAACCGGCGAGTGGGGAGTCTGGCGTCTGCAGGGTGACAGTGACTGCGATGGTGGCGAGAAGCCGCCGGTGATCGGCAGCAGCGACTTCACTGTCGGCGCCATGGGTTCCGACTACACCATAGTTAACGGTCAGGTCTCCATCCGCTTCAATGTCACCACCGCCAACCCGGTACAGATCTCTGCCACGCTGGAGCAGAACGGCCGCAGCTATGGCAACACAACCAGTCTGGTGAACGGCACCAGCGCGCTGGTTTTACAGGGCAGCAATGTGACCGATGGTAGCTATGAAGTGGTGATCAACGGTCTGGCAGATGGCCAACAGCCGGTGGTACAGCGCTTCCCGGTTGCACTGACCGAGCAGAGCAGCGGCGGTGGTGAGGGTGACTACCCGGCCTACGCCCCCAACACCAGCTATCAGGCCGGTGATCGGGTCAGCAATGCAGGTGGCGACTACGAGTGCAAACCCTGGCCCTACAGCGGCTGGTGTGGCGGCTCGACCAGCCACTATGCACCGGGTACCGGCAGTGCCTGGAGCGATGCCTGGATCAAGCTGTAATTAGCCGGTCATAAAAAAGGGAGCCGATGGCTCCCTCAGCCACTATGCATCAACCGCGACCGGCACTGCCTGGAGCGATGCCTGGATAAAGCTGTAATCAGCTATCAGTAACGAAAGAGGGGAGCCATCGGCTCCCCTCTTTTCTATCCGTTACACGCTCGGACACATCAGCTTAACGGGCATCTTCCTTCAGCCATTGCGCCACGCGCTTGGCGAAGTAGGTAAGGATGCCGTCGGCCCCGGCCCGCTTGAAGCAGAGCAGGGACTCCATGATGCACTCCTTCTCTTTCAGCCAGCCGTTCTGGATCGCCGCCATGTGCATGGCGTACTCACCACTCACCTGATAGGCAAAGGTCGGCACGCCGAACTGATCCTTCACCTGACGGATCACGTCCAGATAGGGCATGCCCGGCTTGACCATCACGCTGTCGGCCCCTTCCTGAATATCCAGCGCCACTTCGTGCAGGGCTTCGTTGCTGTTGGCCGGATCCATCTGGTAGGTGGCCTTGTTGCTCTTGCCGAGGTTGCCGGCAGAACCGACCGCATCGCGGAACGGGCCGTAGTAGCAGGAGGCGTACTTGGCGGAGTAGGCCATGATCTGGGTGTTGATGAAGCCGTTCTCTTCCAGCGCGGCACGGATGGCGCCGATGCGGCCATCCATCATGTCGGACGGCGCCACGATATCGACCCCGGCCTCGGCATGGGAGAGCGCCTGCTTGATCAGGATCTCGGTGGTGATGTCGTTCAGCACATAGCCTTCGTCATCGATGATGCCATCCTGACCGTGGGTGGTGAACGGATCGAGCGCCACATCGGTGATTACCCCCAGCTCCGGGAAGCGGGCCTTGAGGGCACGCACGGTGCGCTGGGCCAGTCCGTTCGGGTTGTAGGCCTCTTCCGCCATCAGGCTCTTGCTCTCCAGCGGGGTCACCGGGAACAGGGCA
The DNA here is from genome assembly GCF_019048745.1 of Aeromonas sp. FDAARGOS 1410. Lineage (NCBI taxonomy): Bacteria > Pseudomonadati > Pseudomonadota > Gammaproteobacteria > Aeromonadales > Aeromonadaceae > Aeromonas > Aeromonas sp. FDAARGOS 1410. The sequence continues at coordinate 469,053 of NZ_CP077401.1, forward strand.
ATGGCAGGCACCCCCAGCTCCACCAGCTCGGCAGCCTCGATCAGCAGCAGATCGATGGAGAGACGTTCCACCCCCGGCATGGAGGGAACGGCTTCCCGACGGTTCTCCCCCTCCAGCACGAACACCGGATAGATGAGATCGTTGACGGTCAGTACGTTCTCGCGCACCAGACGACGGCTGAAATCATGTTTGCGCAGACGGCGCAGGCGGCGGCCCGGAAAGGCGCCCGGAAGAGTTGTAGCCATGAATCACTCCTGGAGAGGAAGTTGGAAGAACGCGGCGGAGGTGGCCCGGGTGTGGGCCAGCAAGGCCTCGGGCGCTTCACCACGACAGGCCGCCACCACCTGGGCGATGTGCGGCAAAAAAGCGGGTTCGTTGCGTTTCGGGCGCGGTTTCAGATCGCGCGGCACCAGATAGGGGGCATCGGTCTCGATCATCAGGCGGCCAGCCGGAATGCGAGCCACCTGCTCGCGCAGCAGTTGGCCGCGGCGTTCGTCGCAGAGCCAGCCGGTCACCCCGATATGCAGCCCCAGCGCCAGACACTCGTCCAGCTCCTCGTCGGAGCCGGTGAAGCAGTGCAGCACGGCTCCCGGTAGTTTCGGCAACCAGGGACGCAAGATCTCGATGAAACGGGCGTGGGCATCGCGGCAGTGGAGAAACACCGGCATCCCGAGCTCGGCGGCCAGCGCCAGCTGGGCGTCGAATACCGCATCCTGCACCGGACGGGGGGAGAAATCGCGGTTGTAGTCGAGGCCGCACTCGCCAATGGCCACCACCTGCGGCAAGGCCGCCAGCTCGCGCAGGGCGGGCAGGGTCGCCTCATCGACACTCTTGGCATCGTGGGGATGGACCCCGGCGGTGGAGAAGCAGTAGCCCGGCCAGCGGGCGGCCAACCCGGCGCTCTCGCGGCTGCCAGCCAGATCGGTACCGGTCAGGATCAGCGCTTCCACTCCGGCGGCACGGGCGCGGGCCACCAGCTCAGCCTGCTCGCCGGCAAACTGGCTGCTGGTCAGGTTTAAACCGATATCAATCATGAGATGAGGAGTTCCAGACAAAAGGAATACATATCAGGTATTTGAAAACCATCTACCGAATGGGGCCTTACCATACGCCTCGAACGGGAGCATGAAAAGAGGAAGGGAGCCTTAGCTCCCCTCTTCAGTCTGCTCCTGCTTCTCTTCGCTCTCTTCTTTCACATAGAAACGGGCGAAGAAGAGACCCAGCTCCCACAAGCCCCACATGGGGATCGCGAGCAGCGTCTGGGAGAATACATCGGGCGGCGTCAGCAACATGCCGACCACAAATACCCCGACGATAACGTAGGGACGCTTCTCCCGCAGGCTCTTGGGACTGGTTACCCCGGTCCAGCAGAGCAGGATGGTGGCCACCGGAATTTCGAACGCCACCCCGAACGCGAAGAACAGGGTCAGTACGAAATCCAGATAGCTGGCGATGTCGGTCGCCACCGTCACCCCGGCGGGGGCGGTACTGGTGAAGAAGCCGAATACCAGCGGGAACACCACGTAGTAGGCAAACGCCATCCCCGCGTAGAACAGCAATGCACTGGAGACCACCAGCGGCATGATCAGGCGCCGCTCATGCTGGTACAGTCCGGGGGCGATAAAGGCCCAGGCCTGATAGAGCAGATAGGGGATCGCAACAAAAAAGGAGACCACCAGCGTCAGCTTGATCGGCGTCAGGAAGGGGGTCGCCACATCCGTCGCTATCATGCTGGTACCTGCCGGCAGCTGGCTCAGCAGCGGCTGCGCCACGAAGTCGTAGATGTTGTTGGAGAAGTAGATCAGTGCCAGAAAGACCAGCAGGATGGCCGTCACCGACCGCAACAGGCGGGTTCTCAGCTCCACCAGATGGCTGATCAGGGGTTGTTCTGCCTGACTCATGGCTTGACCTCCCCTTTGCTGACCGGCTCGTTCACGACTTCATGCTCCTGCGGGCTGTTGACCGGCGGCACCTCGTCATTCACCTGGGCAACCTGAGCCACTGGCTCGACGGGCGCCACAGGTTCTGCGACGGGGGGGCGGATCTCGTTCTCGACCTGATAGGGGCGGTTGACCGACTGGGCCGCCGCCTTGAGCTGTTCGATGGACTCCTGCAGCTCGGGGCTCAGGTTGTTCATCTGCAGCTGTTCGGCCTTCTTCAAGTCGTTGTGCAGCTCTTGCAGCTTGAGCTCCTGCTCCAGCTCGGCCTTGACCGAGTTGGCGGTGGAGCGGATGAGGCGGATCCAGTGCGTCGTCGTGCGGATAGCGCTGGGCAGCCGTTCCGGCCCCAGCACCACCAACGCTACAACGGCGATAACCACCAGCTCCCAAAAACCGATATCGAACATGGCTTAGGCCTGATCTTTGTCTTTCTGCTTGGCGGTCTCGGCGTTCTGGTTAGCCGTTTCGTTCAGCTGCTTCGGCGGAAACTCGGCATCGTTCTGCTGCTTGGTATCGTTTGGTTCATCGGCCAGCGCCTTTTTGAACCCCTTGACCGCCGCACCCAGATCGCCGCCGATCCCGCGCAGTTTCTTGGTACCGAACAGCAGTACGACGATGACTGCGATGATCAACAATTGCCAAATACTGATACCACCCATGACTTTCTCTCCAGAGCAGGCGCCTGATGGCGCGGTTTTTGTTTAATGGGAACGGGTTCGCAGCCAGCCAAGCAGCCAGCAGATCCCGGCACCGGTGAGGCTGATTTGTCCCCACTCGATGTGTTGTTTTTGGGTCAGCAAGAATACACCCGCCAATAGCAGGCTGGCTCCCACCCCTAAGAGGTATCGTGCCTGCCCCTGGCGACGACTGTGGCGCCGAAACTCGGCAAACATCTGGTCGAAGTGGTGCTGCTGATGGCGAGTCTGACGCAGGGTCTCGTAGACCAGCTCGGGCAGTTCCGGCAGCTTCTCCGCCCAGAATGGCGCCTTCTCCTTGATGGCATTCAATACCGACTTGGGCCCCACCTGCTCGTGCATCCAGTTTTCGAGGAACGGCTTGGCGGTCTGCCACAAATCCAGCTGGGGATAGAGCTGACGGCCCAGTCCCTCGACATAGAGCAGGGTCTTCTGCAGCAGCACCAGCTGCGGCTGTACCGCCATATGGAAGCGGCGCGCGGTGTTGAACAGGTTGAGCAGCACGTGACCGAATGAGATCTCGGAGAGCGGCTTCTCGAAGATGGGCTCCAGCACGGTGCGGATAGCGAATTCGAACTCGTCCACCTTGGTATCAGCCGGCACCCAGCCCGACTCCACGTGCAGCTCCGCCACCCGGCGATAGTCACGGTTGAAGAAGGCGAGGAAGTTCTCCGCCAGATAGCGCTTGTCTTCCCGGTTGAGGGTACCGACGATGCCGCAGTCGATACCGATCCAGAGCGGGTTCTCCGGGTGTTCATAGGAGACGAAGATGTTGCCCGGATGCATATCGGCGTGGAAGAAGCTGTCGCGGAACACCTGGGTGAAGAAGACCTCCACCCCACGCTCGGCCAGCAGCTTCATGTTGGTGCCGTTGGCTTCCAGCGCAGCGATATCGGAGACCGGTATGCCGTAGATGCGCTCCATCACCAGCACCTGCTCGCGGCAGAGATCGGTGATGATTTCAGGCACATAGAGCGCCTCGGAGCCGGTGAAGTTGCGCCGCAGCTGGATGGCGTTGGCCGCTTCGCGCATCAGGTTGAGCTCGTCGAGGATGGTCTTGCGATACTCCTCCACCACCTCGATGGGGCGCAGTCGCGCACTCTGGGGCACAAAGCGCGCCACCAGACGGGCCAGCGCCCGCATCAGGCGCAGATCGGCGTCGATGACCGGCTCGATGTCGGGACGGATCACCTTGATGACGATCTCGCGGCCACTCTCCTTCAGCCGGGCGGTATGCACCTGGGCGATGGAGGCGGACGCCAACGGCGTCTCGTCGAAGTCATCGAACAGGGTCTCGATAGGACAACCCAGACTGCGCTCAATCTGCTGACGCGCCGCCTGACCGCAGAAGGGGGGCACCCTGTCCTGCAGCAGGGCCAGCTCCTCGGCAATGTCCGGCGGCAGCAAGTCACGCCGGGTCGAGAGCATCTGGCCAAATTTGATGAAGATGGGACCGAGCGCCTCAAAGGCAAGGCGGATGCGAGCGCCACGGCTGAGATCAGGTTGCTTGTTATTGAGCCAGAACAGGGAGCGACGAGCCAGACGACCCGGCCAGGGTTGATAGCGAGCGGGCACCAACTCGTCGATGCCCCGCTCCAGCAGGATGGTGATGATGCGATAGAGGCGTTTGAACTCTTTCGGGGTCATCAGGCCACCTGCTGTTCGAGTCGAGCCAGCCGCAGTTCAACGGCCTTGAGCTGCTGGGCCAGCACCTCGACATCATCGTTGAAACTCGCCACTTCCAGCGGGCCGGGGGCGAGGCGGATCTCTTCGGTCAGATATTCCGCCAGCTGACGCTGGCTGCGGCACAGTTCACGGCCGACCAGACGACGCGCCTGACGGGCACCACTGAACAGGGTGTGGGCCACGACATCGCCGGTATAGCGGGACAGTTCCTCTTCCCAGTCGATATCCAGCTCGCCCAGCAGCACGCTGAACGCCTGCACCAGCTGGGGGTCACCGCTCAGATCCAGCTTCTCCTCACGGATATAGCGGGTCAGGGCGGAGGGCTCCTTGAGCAGACCGAGAGCGGTCAGGGAGAGGCTCAGCACTGCATCCGCCTCACCTTCATAGCTGGCCAGCACATCCAGTCGGCGCTCGGAGAAGACAAACCAGAGTGGCTTGAGCTCACGCAGCTCCAGCTTGAGTACCTTGCCTGCCAGCTTGCGCAGCCGCTCCGGGCTCTCTTTGTCCAGCCCCAGCAACTGGTTGAGGCTGGTTTCGATCACGGCGGTGACCATGGCATCCATCGGCATAGGCAACCTTAAAACTTGTAACCGCGGTGCAGGGCGACCACACCCTGAGTCAGGTTGAAGTACTCAACCTGTTCGAAACCGACATTCTCCATCATGCCGGCCAGGGTCTGCTGATCCGGGTGCATGCGAATAGATTCAGCCAGATACTGGTAGCTTTCGCCGTCATTCGCGACGATTTCGCCCATTTTCGGCAGCAGTTTGAAGGAGTAGAGATCGTACAGCTTGGCGATCACTTCGCTGACCGGCTTGGAGAACTCCAGCACCAGCAGGCGGCCACCCGGCTTGAGCACCCGGAACATGGAGGCGAGTGCCTTGTCCTTGTCGGTGACGTTGCGCAGGCCGAAGCCGATGGTGATGATGTCGAAGTGGTTATCCGGGAACGGGAGCGCCTCGGCGTTGGCCTGGACGTAGGAGACGTTGTTGGCCACCCCCAGATTGCGCAGCTTGTCGCGGCCAACCTTGAGCATGGAATCGTTGATATCCGCTAGCACCACCTGACCGGTGTCGCCAACGATGCGGGAGAACTTGGCGGTCAGATCGCCGGTACCACCGGCCAGATCCAGCACCTTCTGGCCCTTGCGCACGCCGGAGCAGTCGATAGTGAAGCGCTTCCACAGGCGGTGGATGCCGAACGACATCAGATCGTTCATCAGATCATACTTGGCTGCCACCGAATGGAAGACGCCTGCCACCAGAGTCTCTTTCTCGGTCGCGGCCACGGTTTTAAAGCCGAAATGCGTTGTCGTAGCTTGTTCTGACATCCCTTAAACACCCATAGAACAAAGAATGGCCGCCAGTTTACCAGAGCCAATGGCGTGCGGACACCTTAAACCCGGCTCGCAACCATCTGCATGCCGAGCATGACCATGGCCAGACAAAGGCACAGATTGAGACCGATATTGAGCTGCGCCTTCAGATCGACACCGTGTCGGGCCAGCACCACTGGTATCGAGGAAAAAGGAGGAGAAGCTGGTCAAGACGCCGAAGCGCCCCCAATCGCGACATAGAACCAGGCTTGCATGGCATCACTCCCTCAAGGCCGCCATTATGTCGCAATGGCGGCCCTTGTGCCCAGCGAGGGAACTAATCGCCATCCGGCCTGATTGAAAACTCAGCGGCGAAAATCGATGGGCTCAGGCTGACCTAACACGATCTCGGTCTGGGCTGGTCGGGTCTGGGCAATCACCTTGCCGTGGCGGATCGAGTAACGCACCGGCACCTGACGGCGCACCGCATCGAAGCCGCTCTCGGCGGGCAAGACCAACAGGTTGGCCGGTTTGCCCACCTCGATACCATAGCGATCCTGCACATTCAGGGTGCGGGCGCTGTGACTGCTGATCAGCTTCAGCCCATCGTTGATCTGCTCGTAACCCATGATCTGGCAGACATGCAGCCCCATGTGCAGCACCTGCAACATGTTGGCGGTGCCCATGGGATACCAGGGATCGAACACGTCATCGTGACCGAAGCAGACGTTGATGTTCGCCTCCAGCATCTCCTTCACCCGGGTAATGCCGCGGCGTTTGGGATAGGTATCGAACCGCCCCTGCAGGTGAATGTTCACCAGCGGATTGGCCACAAAGTTGATGCCTGCCATCTTGAGCAGACGGAACAGGCGGGAAGCATAAGCGCCGTTGTAGGAGTGCATGGCGGTAGTGTGGCTGGCGGTGACTCTATGGCCGATACCCCGCTCGTAGGCCAGAGTTGCCAGTGTCTCGATGAAACGGGACTGCTCGTCATCGATTTCGTCACAGTGCACATCGACCAGAACCTGATACTTCTCAGCAAGATCGAAGATGTAGTGCAGACTTTCGACCCCATATTCCCGGGTAAACTCGAAATGGGGAATAGCACCGATCACATCGGCCCCCAGCTTGAGCGCCTCCTCCAACAGAGCCTTGCCATTCGGGTAGGAGAGGATCCCCTCCTGCGGGAAGGCGACGATCTGCAGCTCCACCCACTCCTTCATCTCTTCCCGCACTTCCAGCATCGCCTTGAGCGCGACCAGATTGGGATCGGAGACATCGACGTGAGTACGCACAAACTGGATGCCGTTGGCGATCTGCCACTTCAACGTCTGGATGGCACGCTGTTTCACATCCTCATGGGTCAGCAGCGCCTTGCGCTCGGCCCAACGCTCGATCCCCTCGAACAGGGTGCCGGAGAGGTTCCAGCTAGGCTCGCCGGCCGTCTGGGTGGTATCGAGGTGAATATGGGGTTCGATAAAGGGGGCGATCGCCAGACCGCCCTCCCCGTCCAGCACCCGACCGGCGACGGCATGCTCGTCATGGGGTTCGATGGCGGTGATGACCCCATCCTGACAGCGGATCTGCCACAACCCTTCCCGATCTGCCAAACGAATATGTTGAATCAGCATTTGCTAGCTTCCTGTACCAGAACCGGCCGCTGGGTGAGGCGAACCAGAATGAAATAGGTGAAGGCGGCGCCCAATACCGCGTTGAGTGGCACTATACCCGGCAGCCATTTACCGACAGCCACCCCGACTGCCGTGGCGACCAGCGCCTGCCAGCGCACCGTCTCGAACTGCTGATCGGCAAACTGACGGTAACGCTCACGATTGAGCAGGAAATCCATGATGATAATGCCACCAATCGGCGGGATTGCCGTACTCAAAAAGGCCAGCCAGCCGACAAAGTTGTTGTAGAGCCATAGGGCACAGGCGGTACCGACGAGGCCGTTGATCACGCTGAGCGGCTTGCTCTTGAGACCGGTAATGTTGGCAAAACCGAGGCCGGAGGCGTAGAGGGCGTTGTCGTTGGTGGTCCAGATATTGAGGCCCAGCACCAGAATGGCGGGGAGCAGCAGCCCCTGCATCAGCATCACCTCCGAGATATCGGCCTGCCCTGTCACAGCCGCGCCGGCTGCACCGAAGACGAACATCAGAGTGTTGCCCAAAAAAAACGCCACCATGGTAATCATGACGGCGCCCCAGGGTTTGCGACCAAATCGAACAAAGTCGGCGGTCAGGGTTCCTGCGCTGATAAAGGAACCGACCACCATGGTCAATGCCGTGGTGAACTCGATGGGATTGCTTGGTTGTACCTGCTGCAGCGCAGCCATGCCTCCGGTCGAGGTCACTGCCAGCCAGACCGAGTAACCACCGAGCAGCGCAATGGCCGGTACCGCCACAAAGCTCAACACCATCAGAGCGGAGATCCCGAAGTAGACGGTTACCGTCATCAGAATGCCCGAAATGGCGATGAGCCAGTTCACATCGATGCCGGTCGCCTTCTGCACCGGCAGCGCAAACATGGCGACACCGACGCCAAACCAGCCGACCTGAGTGCCGCCCAGCAACAGGGATGGCAGCCAGGAACCTTTCACCCCAAACGAGTAACGCGCCAGCAGATGGGTAGAGAGACCGGTTGAAGCACCAATATAGCCGAGGCAGGCGGTGTAGATACCCAGCAGCAAGTTGCCGAGCAGTACCGCCTTGATGAAATCATTGAACACCAAGCCGGTGCCCAGCGCACCACCGGTCCACATGCTGGCAGAGAAGAAGGTCAGGCCGAGCATCACCAGCATCAGCGACAGCACACCTTTGCGCCCTTTGGCGGGAACCGCCCCCAAACAGTATTCGTTATCCTGCGCCATGCTCTTTCTCCACGTAATAGGCAAAACGCGCCGGATTTTACATGTAAAACGTTTTACGTCAATCAATCATGGTTAAATATCTGGATAAAACCATCAATAGCAGTCAAATGAGTAACACCTTGGGACTCAAATCAGCATAAAACAGGGTGGGCCACAAACAGAGGAAAGCATTCAAGTTAAGGAATATGAGGGAATTTTTAAGAAAGTGACAGATGCAAAAAAGCCTCCCTTTTCAGGGAGGCTTTTTCTTTAATGGTGCTGATACCCAGAATCGAACTGGGGACCTCATCCTTACCAAGGATGCGCTCTACCGACTGAGCCATATCAGCACACTAACCGGTAAAGACCACGCTATCCGCGTAATCTAAAATTGGGTGCCTGGCAGTGTCCTACTCTCGCATGGCGAATGCCACACTACCATCGGCGCTACCGCGTTTCACTTCTGAGTTCGGCATGGGATCAGGTGGTTCCACGGCGCTATTGCCGCCAGGCAAAATCTTCAATCTGAGAAAGCTGACGTAAGTAATTCGTTCGTATTTGCTACAAGCCTTAGAACACTTCTTGGGTGTTGTATGGTTAAGCCTCACGGGTAATTAGTATGGGTTAGCTCAACACGTCGCCGCGCTTACACACCCCACCTATCAACGTTGTGGTCTCCAACGGCCCTTTAGGACCCTCAAGGGGTCAGGGATGACTCATCTCAGGGCTCGCTTCCCGCTTAGATGCTTTCAGCGGTTATCGATTCCGAACTTAGCTACCGGGCAGTGCCACTGGCGTGACAACCCGAACACCAGAGGTTCGTTCACTCCGGTCCTCTCGTACTAGGAGCAACTCCCTTCAATCATCCAACGCCCACGGCAGATAGGGACCGAACTGTCTCACGACGTTCTGAACCCAGCTCGCGTACCACTTTAAATGGCGAACAGCCATACCCTTGGGACCGACTTCAGCCCCAGGATGTGATGAGCCGACATCGAGGTGCCAAACACCGCCGTCGATATGAACTCTTGGGCGGTATCAGCCTGTTATCCCCGGAGTACCTTTTATCCGTTGAGCGATGGCCCTTCCATTCAGAACCACCGGATCACTATGACCTACTTTCGTACCTGCTCGACCTGTCCGTCTCGCAGTTAAGCTGGCTTATGCCATTGCACTAACCTCCTGATGTCCGACCAGGATTAGCCAACCTTCGTGCTCCTCCGTTACTCTTTGGGAGGAGACCGCCCCAGTCAAACTACCCACCAGGCACTGTCCGCGGCCCAGATTCATGGGCCTGCGTTAGAACATCAAACATACAAGGGTGGTATTTCAAGGACGGCTCCAGCGCAACTGGCGTCACGCCTTCAAAGCCTCCCACCTATCCTACACATGTAGGTTCAATGTTCAGTGCCAAGCTGTAGTAAAGGTTCACGGGGTCTTTCCGTCTAGCCGCGGGTACACCGCATCTTCACGGCGAATTCGATTTCACTGAGTCTCGGGTGGAGACAGCATGGCCATGGTTACACCATTCGTGCAGGTCGGAACTTACCCGACAAGGAATTTCGCTACCTTAGGACCGTTATAGTTACGGCCGCCGTTTACCGGGGCTTCGATCAAGAGCTTCGCTTGCGCTAACCCCATCAATTAACCTTCCGGCACCGGGCAGGTGTCACACCCTATACGTCCACTTTCGTGTTTGCAGAGTGCTGTGTTTTTGATAAACAGTCCCAGCCATCTGGTCACTGCGACTCCCGTCAGCTCCATCCGCAAGGGACTTCACCAACAAGAGCGTACCTTCTCCCGAAGTTACGGTACTATTTTGCCTAGTTCCTTCACCCGAGTTCTCTCAAGCGCCTTGGTATTCTCTACCCGACCACCTGTGTCGGTTTGGGGTACGATGACTTGTAATCTGAAGCTTAGAGGCTTTTCCTGGAAGCAGGGCATCAATGGCTTCCGCACCGTAGTGCGTTCGTCTCGTGTCTCAGCGTTGCACCTCCGGATTTACCTAAAGGTACCGCCTACGCACTTTCACCAGGACAACCGTCGCCTGGCCCACCTAGCCTTCTCCGTCCCCCCATCGCAATTACAAGTCGTGCAGGAATATTAACCTGCTTCCCATCGATTACGCCTTTCGGCCTCACCTTAGGGGTCGACTCACCCTGCCCCGATTAACGTTGGACAGGAACCCTTGGTCTTCCGGCGAGGAGGCTTTTCACCCCCTTTATCGTTACTTACGTCAGCATTCGCACTTCTGATATCTCCAGCATACCTCTCGATACACCTTCGCAGACTTACAGAACGCTCCCCTACCACTTGCACTAAGTGCAAATCCGCGGCTTCGGTGCCTGGTTTGAGCCCCGTTACATCTTCCGCGCAGGCCGACTCGACTAGTGAGCTATTACGCTTTCTTTAAATGATGGCTGCTTCTAAGCCAACATCCTAGCTGTCTGAGCCTTCCCACATC
>NZ_CP077401.1:485000-587500 GCF_019048745.1 Aeromonas sp. FDAARGOS 1410
ACTCAATACCGGTGCGGTACTGGTCGCTACACCGGGGGCATAGACCTGCACCGCGCTGAGGCTGGAAACCAGATCCAGACTCGGCTCAACAGCCGCCAAGGGGGCCGCTGCGGGCATCGGCAGCGGTGTGGAGGCCAATGCGGCAGGAGGCTCTGGCAGAGGCTCGGGCTCCTGCGGCACCGGACGCTCGCGTACCTGCACCTCGGTCACCTCGTTCTGCATATTGATGACGATGGGCTTCTGTTCGCTCGCCACCTTCTCGCCCCGGGGCGGTTCAACCAGTGTGGCCATAAACAGCAGGATGCCCAGACTGAGGGCAATCCCCAGCCCCAGGCTCATCAGCTTGTATTTCATTTCGGCGCCACCGCCACGGCGATATTGGCGATACCCGCCGCCTTGGCCTCATCCATCACCCGCACCACCTTGCCGTGGGGCACCCGCTCATCGGCCTGGATCACCAGACTGGCATCGGGTTGCTCCGCCAGCAGGCGGGCGATGCTGGCCTGTACCCGCTCCACATCGATCTGCTTGCGGTCGAGGAAGATCTGACCCTGAGCCCCGATAGCCAGCATGATGCTGGAGGATTTCTGCGCCTTGGCCTGACTGGCCTGGGGCCTGTGCACCTCGAGCCCGGCTTCACGCACGAAGGAGGTGGTGACAATAAAGAAGATCAGCATGATGAACACGATATCCAGCATGGGGGTCATGTCGATCTGCACTTCGTCACGCTGGCGTTTGGATTGCCGTCTCATTGCATTACCTTCTCTTCTCGCAGGCCGTCCCGGGTCTTGGCCAGCGCACGCTTGGCCTGACTCTCGAGCCGACTGAGTAACAACACGCCAGAGAGCGCCACCACCATGCCAGCCATGGTGGGGATGGTGGCGCGGGAGATCCCGCCCGCCATGCTCTCCGGGTTAAAGCGGTTGGCCGCAGCCAACGCATCGAATACGCCGATCATGCCGGTCACTGTGCCCAGCAACCCCAGCATGGGGCAGAGCACCACCAGGGTGCGGATGAAGATCAGATGACGGTTGAGCTCAAGCTCGGCCTCGGCCAGCCAGCGCCCGCGGATCGCCCGGGCGTGCCAGCTGTGGCGCTCGCTGCGGGCTTGCCAGCGACCGAGCAGCTGTTGCTGCAACGGGCCGAACCCCAGATTGAGGTAGAGCAGTCGCTCGATCATCAAAATCCACATCAGCACCAGCAGGGCCAGAATGACCCAGAGCACCGGACCGCCACGGCCCATGAAGCTCTGCAGCTGTTGCCAGATGTCGAGCATCATGCTGCTCGCTCCATCCCGTTGTTATTGATCTCGGCGCGCTCAGCCAGAATGCCGGCCACCTGCTGCTCCAATACATTGGAGAGCTCGGTGAAGCGGGATTGCAGCAGGCTGTGGGCCAGTATCAGCGGAATGGCCGCCACCAGACCCTGTACAGTGGTGACCAGCGCCATGGAGATGCCGCCCGCCATGATCTTGGGATCGCCGGTACCAAACTGGGTGATGGCCTGGAAGGTGCCGATCATCCCGGTCACGGTACCGAGCAGACCCAGCATGGGAGCGATGGCCGCGATCACCTTGACCATGCCGATGCCACGTTCCATGCGAGGGGTCTCCTGCAGGATCGCTTCATCAAGACGCAGTTCGAGGGTCTCCATGCTCAGCCCGGGGTGTTTGTCCGCCACCGTCAGCACCCGACCGAGGGCGTTGTCGGCGTGATACTCGCCGCTCTTGAGCTGGCGGCGCACCAGAGTCAGTTCGCGGGAGAGGCTCCACAGCCGTACCGCCGCAATCCCCAAGCCGATGGCAGCCAGCAGCACGATAATGGCGCCAACCTGACCACCTTGCTGTACCTGCTGCCAGAAGGTGGGCGCTTGCGCCAGCATCGCCAGCAGAGTGCCATGAGAAGGATCCAGCGGCAGCGCTTCCCCTTCCTGACCCTGATAAGCGGCAGCGGCAGAGAGCACGCTACCGGGCAGACCCAGTACCGGGCTCAGGCCTTCGGCGGTCGGTTGCAGGAAGCCTTCGCTCCCCAGCAGAGCAAAACTGCCAACCCGGGTCAGCGACTGCTCGCTGGCAGCCCCCTGGGCATCGAGCACCTTGCCGTTGAACCGGGCAATCCGGCCAGATTCGCGGATCTCCTGCAGCAGAGTGGCGGGCAGCAGGGCGAGGGCGGCGCGATCCGGCACCTGTTTCTCCTGTGCCATGGTTTTCAGCGGGGTAAGACGCTCCGGGTACTGGCCCTCGACGGCGGATTCGCTCAGCAGCTTGACCGCATCGCTGGCGCCCTGACGGGTGACAGCGAAGATCTCGTTCATGTCGCCGGAGGCTTGCTCCCACTGGGCGTTAAGCTCAGTCAACTGCTTCTCGTTGCTGGCAAACTTGCCAGCCAGCTCCTTGCTCAGGCGCTGGGCCTCGGCCAATTTGGCGCGGGCACTGTTCAGCTCTTTGGAAACAGATGCCAGATCTTGTTGAGCCTGCTGTTCGCGAGCCTGTTCCTGCTGTTGCCACTCATCATTGGCGACAGCGGCATTGGCACCACAGGAGAGGGCAATTAGGAGGGGGAACCATTTCATGGCGACTCTCATGATTGGGCCTCCTGACTGCGGCTGACAGAGAAGGGGACATTGAGCAACTGGGGAACTTTCTTGTCGGCGGCCACATCCATCGCCTCGGCGATGGGAGAGAGCCACTGGCTGTCGAGGGCTTGCCACTGCTTCGCCTCGGCAGACCAGCGCCATGCCTGACTGCGATCGGCAGTCATCGCCAGCAGGGAGACCCGACCCAGCGCCAGCACATCAACCCGACGCGGGGCACCATCCAGCTCCAGCTCGGCGGAATAGCTATCCATCCGACTGCCATATTCGGCTTCGATCTGATAGGCCTGCAGCAACTGGCGGAATTTCTCCGCCTCGCTTACGTCCGCACGGGCCAAGGTCGCTTTCAACTGTTCAACCCGCGCCAGACGATCTTCCTTGCGCAGCGGGATATCGTTTTGCACCAGCTGTTCCAGATCGGCCTGCATCTGCAGCATCAGCGGGATCAATCCCTGACGGGTCTCTTGCACCGCTTCCAGCTGCTGGCTCAATTTGCCCAGCTCATTTTGCTGATCGGCCACCAGAGATTGCATGTAGCGGTTGTAGGCTTCGAGGTCACGCAGTTGCAGCTGGGCATTTTGCAGCTCCAGTCGTGCGGCAACGGCGGCATCGGCGGCTTTTTCCACCCGCTGCTGGGAAGCTTTCCCGGCGGCTATGCTGTTCTTGAGGGCGGGAGCAACCAGCTCGTCACCGACCGCAGCAAAGTGGACTGACAGTGGCAACAGTGCCACACCCCATAACTTGTTCATGGAATCACGTCTTATTAATGATAACTATTATCATTATCTCAAATGGCGTGCAGGCTGGCAACGAGAGGATTTTCTTGGCCTTTATGCACAAAAACAGGATAATTTTTAGACACGCACGGATAAATGGCATCGAGTGCCATCTCAAAAAAACATAAATAACGAGAAAAATCTTTTCGATCAGTGTGATAGAGATCGAAAAAGGAGAAAGTCATGCTCAACGATGCTATCTGGGAACACATCGACAAGTTCACCAAGGCAACAAAAACCAGCGATATCCAGCAGCTGCTGGAGCGCTTTAGTCATCAAATGGGCTTTGATTACTTCCGGCTGCTGATTATTTTCCCCATCAGCATGCAAAAATCCCACGTGGCACTGTTCAACAACTGTCCGACCAGCTGGTTCGATGCCTACAGCGAAAACCAGTATCTGACCCAGGATCCGGTGGTCTATCTGGGGCTGAAACAGACCCAGCCGATCTTCTGGAACAAACTCGACTGCGACTCGCCCTGGCTGCCCAGCGCCAGCCGCGACGTGATGAATCTGGCTGCCGATTTCGGGGTGCGCAACGGCGTCTCCTTCCCGCTGCACACCCCGCAGGGAGAGCACGGAATCCTCTCATTCATCACCAAGGACAAATCCAACACCGATCTGATGTTTGAAAACGTTCCCCTGCTGTCGTTTTGCGCCAGCTACATCTTCAACTCGGCGCTGCAGCTGATCAAAAGCCGCCCCGATCTGATGAGATATCTGACCGAGCTGTCGGATCGGGAGAAGGAGTGCCTGTTCTGGGCCAGCGAGGGCAAAACCTCCTGGGAGATCGCCACCATCCTCGGCATCAGCGAACGGACGGTGAACTTCCATCTCAATCAGGTGACCAACAAGACCGACTCGAAGAACCGCAGTCAGGCCATCGCCAAGGGGATCACCAGCGGCATTATAGTGCCCTCTCTAGACGAGGTGACCATCACCAACTTGCGCCTCTCCTGAGCTGGGAGCAGCAACAAAAAGAGCCGCAATTGCGGCTCTTTTTTTATCTCTGACAGCGACTTACTCGACCGTCACCGATTTTGCCAGGTTGCGCGGCTGATCCACGTCGGTGCCCTTGATAAGGGCAACGTGGTAGGAGAGCAGCTGCAACGGCACGGTATAGACGATGGGGGCGATCACCTCTTCCACATGGTTGAGGTTCATGACCCGCATGGTCTCGTCGCTCTTGAAGCCGGTATCGGTATCGGCGAAGACGTAGAGGATACCGCCACGGGCGCGCACCTCTTCCACGTTGGACTTCAGCTTCTCCAGCAGATCGTTGTTCGGCGCCACCACAATGATGGGCATCTCGGCATCGATCAGCGCCAGCGGGCCGTGCTTCAGCTCGCCAGCGGCATAGGCTTCGGCGTGGATATAGGAGATCTCTTTAAGCTTGAGCGCCCCTTCCATGGCGATGGGGTACTGACTGCCACGGCCGAGGAACAGGCTGTGCTGCTTGTCGGCAAACTCTTCGGCCAGCGTCTCGATCTGCTTGGCCAGCGCCAGGCTCTCTTTAATGCGCTGGGGCAGGGCGTGGAGCGCCTTGACCAGCTCGGCTTCGGCAGCCGCACTCAGGTTGCCGCGGCAGTGACCGACAGATGCCACCAGCATCAGCAGGCCAGCCAGCTGGGTGGTGAATGCCTTGGTGGAGGCAACGCCGATTTCGGCACCGGCACGGGTCATAAAGGCCAGCGCCGATTCACGCACCAGCGAGGAGCCCGGTACGTTGCAGATAGCCAGCGAGCTCATATAGCCGGACTCTTTGGCCAGACGCAGAGCAGCCAGGGTATCGGCGGTCTCACCGCTCTGGGAGAGGGTGATCAGCAGGCTGTTGGGGCGCACCACGGATTTGCGGTAACGGAATTCGGAGGCGATCTCCACATCGCAAGAGACGCCGGCAATCTCTTCAAACCAGTAACGGGCGACCATGCCGGAGTGGTAGGAGGTACCGCAGGCAACGATCTGTACGTGCTCCACCTTTTCGAAGATGGCGCGCGCGCCGTTGCCGAACGATTCGACCACCACGTGATCGCTGCCCAGACGCCCTTCCAGAGTGTTGGTGATCGCTTTGGGCTGCTCGTGGATCTCCTTGAGCATGTAGTGGCGATATTCACCCTTGTCACCGGCATCGTGGGAGATATCGGACTCTTTCTCCTCACGCTCAACCGGGTTGCCGGTGACGTCGAAAATATGCACGTCGCGGCGAGTCACTTCGGCCACATCCCCCTCTTCCAGGAAGATGAAGCGACGGGTTACCGCCAGCAGGGCCAGCTGGTCGGAAGCGATAAAGTTCTCGCCGATACCGCGGCCAATCACCAGCGGCGAGCCGGAGCGGGCAACGACCACGCGGCTGTCGTCGCGGCTGTCCATCACCACGGTACCGTAAGCACCGCGCAGCTGCTTCACCGCCTTTTGCATGGCAGCCAGCAGGGAGTCGGCGGATTTCAGCTCGTGGTGCACCAGATGGGCGATCACCTCGGTATCGGTATCCGAGTTGAACTCGTAGCCCAGCCCCTTGAGGGTTTCACGCAGCTCTTCGTGGTTCTCGATGATGCCGTTGTGCACCACCACGATATGGTCGGAGACATGGGGGTGGGCATTGCGCTCGGAGGGCTCGCCATGGGTTGCCCAGCGAGTGTGGGCGATGCCGGTACCACCGTGGACGGACTGCTCGTCGAGCGCCTTGGCCAGCTCGGCCACCTTGCCCAGACGGCGTACCCGCTGCAGCGGCTGGCTGGCGCTGAACACCGCCACACCGGCCGAGTCGTAACCGCGGTACTCGAGGCGGCGCAGCCCCTCTACCAGAATTTCAGCCACATCACGTTGGGCTACAGCCCCGACGATGCCACACATACACTTCTCCTTGAGATGCAAATCGTAAATTCGGTTGGATGGTTCAGAGCTCGATGTCAGCAAGTGACCGGGGCACAGATAAGCGTCACCCCTTGGGCTTGAATCTGTTCTCTGGCCTCGCTGGCCAGTCCCTCGTCGGTCACCAGGGTATGGATGCTCGACCAGGGAAGTTCGAGATTGGGGATCTTGCGGCCGATCTTTTCCGATTCGACCATCACAATGACCTCCCGCGACACCTCGGCCATCACCCGCGACAGGCCCACCAGCTCGTTGAAGGTGGTGGTACCGCGATCCGGGTCGATGCCGTCAGCCCCGATAAAGAGCTGGTCGAAGTCGTAGGAGCGCAGCACCTGCTCCGCCACCTGACCCTGAAAGGATTCGGAGTGGGGATCCCAGGTACCGCCGGTCATCAGCAGGGTGGGTTCGTTCTCCAGCTCGCGCAGGACGCCCGCCACGTTGAGGGAGTTGGTCATCACGATGAGGCCGCGCTTGTTGCCAAGCAGCGGGATCATGGCGCTGGTGGTGCTGCCGCTGTCGATGATGACGCGGTTGTGATCACGCAGCCGTTCGGCTGCCGCACGGGCAATCGCCAACTTTCGATTCGAAACTTGTTCGGGGTTCGACTCCACCACCATCTCGGAGGGGAGGGGAACGGCGCCACCGTAGCGACGCAGCAGCAGACCACCGGTCTCCAGCACGGCCAGATCTTTACGGATGGTTACTTCAGAGGTAGAAAAGTGCTTGGCGAGGGCATCGACGCTCACTTCCCCCTGCTCTTGTACCAGGGTGACTATGATGTGACGGCGCTGCTGAGTATTACGTTTGGTCATTTTTAAGTTTCGATTCGAAAGAGCATCGAAATGTTAGCGCCTTTTTTGGAAAAATAAAACAGCAAATAGGATCCGCTTTGCTTCAATGCCAGAATGAGAAGCCGATTTGCGACGAGGATGCCATGCAAAAGAGAGTTATCTGGCTGGTGGAAGATGAGGCCAGCATCGCCGATACCCTGATTTATGCCCTGCAGACCGATGGCTTCGAGGTGGAGTGGTTCACTCTGGGCCAGCAGCTGCTGAGCCGGTTGGCCCAGAGCCGGCCCGACTTTCTGATCCTCGATGTGGGGCTGCCCGACATCAGCGGCTTCGAGCTCTGCAAGCAGGTCAGAACGCTGACCGACACTCCCCTGATGTTCCTCACCGCCCGCAGCGAGGAGATTGATCGGCTGATCGGGCTGGAGATCGGCGCCGACGACTATGTGGCCAAACCCTTCTCGCCGCGGGAGGTGTGTGCCCGGGTGCGGGTCATCCTGCGCCGCAGCCAGCCCTCGACCCAGCCAGCCCCGCTACTGGCACTGGATGAGGAGCGAGCCCGTATTCACTTTCGCGGTCAACCGCTGGCCCTCACCCGTTACGAATATCTGCTGCTCAAGACCCTGATGCAGGCGCCGGGCCGGGTCTACTCCCGCCAGCAGCTGATGGATCTGGTGTGGCAGGATGCCGAAGAGAGTCTGGACCGCACCGTCGATACCCATATCAAGACCATCCGCGCCAAGCTGCGCGAGCATGATCCCGAAGCCAACCTGATCCTCACCCATCGCGGGCTGGGCTATAGCCTGGAGCTGGCATGAGACTCGGACTGCAACTGCTGTGCGGCCTGCTGCTGATCTTCGCGCTGGCCGCCTGGTTCGTGCTGGAGATCTTCGTCGAGGAGATCAAACCCGGAGTGCGCAGCGCCACCGAGGATACCCTGGTCGACATGACCCAACTGCTGGCGCCGCTGGCGCTCGATGATCTGCAAGAGGGCAATATGATGAACGGGCGGCTGGCCAGCGCCTTCGCCCGTCTCAACCAGAATCCCATCAATGCGATGATCGACGGCCACCTCAAACAGCAGGCGGAGTACCGCATCTATGTGACGGATCGGCAGGGGATGGTGATTTACGACTCCGACGGCACGGATCTGGGCAAGGATTATTCCCGCTGGAACGATGTCTACCGCACCCTGCGCGGTCAGTATGGCGCCCGCAGCACCCGCACCGATCCCGACGATGCCGCCAGCTCGACCATGTATGTGGCGGCACCGCTGCGGGAGGGGACAGAGATCATCGGCTCCCTCACCGTCGCCAAACCGAATCGCACCCTGATGCCCGCCATCGAGCGGGGTGAACGGGAACTGCTGCAGGCCGCCGGCCAGATGCTGTTCATCTCGCTATTGATCGGCAGTCTGCTGGTTTGGTGGCTCAACCGCTCCATCGGCAAACTGGTGCACTACGCCGAATCGGTCAGCAAGGGGGAAGCTGCGCCACTGCCGCAACTGTACACCGTCGAGCTGGATCGGCTCGGCCACGCCCTCGAAACCATGCGCCACCAGCTAGATGGCAAGAGCTATATCGAGGGCTATGTCCACAGCCTGACCCACGAGCTGAAGAGCCCGCTGGCCGCCATTCGCGGGGCAGGGGAGATCCTGGCCGAAACGCCGCCCCCCGAGGTGGCCAGCCGCTTTATCGGCAACATCAATCAGGAGAGTGCCCGCATGCAGCAGCTGATCGAACGGATGCTGCAACTGGCGCGGCTGGAGTCGGGGCAGGGGCTGGATCGGCAAGCGGTAGAACCGGCCGGGCTCGGTAAGCGGGCGCTCGATGCCCGCCAGATTATCACCCAGCGCCGGCAGGTAGCGCTGGTCGCCGAGCTGGCCGGTGCCCCCAAGCAGAAGTGGGACCCGCTGCTGGTGGAGCAGGCCATCGGCAACCTGCTGGACAACGCCATCGACTTTTCACCGGCAGGCGCCAGCGTCACTCTCAGCGGCACCCAGCAGGAGGATGGCTACTGTTTTCGGGTCACCGACAGCGGCCCCGGCATTCCCGACTACGCATTGCCACGGATCTTCGAGCGCTTCTACTCCCTGCCGCGCCCCGACAAGGGCAAGAGCAGTGGTCTCGGGCTCAGTTTCGCCCATGAGGTGGCCCACCAGCATGGCGGCCGTCTGACCCTCGCCAACCGGCCGGAGGGTGGTGCAGTGGCCGAATTCTGGCTGCCGCTCATCTAGCAACGGCCACTTCACATTCACCACACAGAGCGGCGCTATCCTGCCGCTCTTTCACTTATCAACCCAAGGAATCGCCCCATGTCTCGCCTGCTTCTTTCCGGCCTGTTGGCTACCGGTCTGCTCTGCGCAGTACCGGCCTCCGCCGCCAGCGGCTGTTTTCTCTATGCCGATGGCAACGGTCAGACTCTCTCCAGCGAAGGGGACTGCTCCAGCCAGCTGCCGCCCGCATCCACCTTCAAGATCCCGCTGGCGCTGATGGGTTATGACAGTGGCTTTCTGGTGGATGAAGAGCATCCGGCGCTGCCCTACAAGTCGAGCTATGACGGCTGGTTGCCCGCCTGGCGCGAAACCACTACCCCGCGCCGCTGGGAAACCTACTCGGTGGTCTGGTTCTCCCAGCAGATCACCGAGTGGCTGGGGATGGAGCGCTTCCAGCAATACGTCGACCGCTTCGACTACGGCAACCGGGATCTCTCCGGCAATCCGGGCAAGCATGACGGCCTGACCCAGGCCTGGCTCAGCTCCAGCCTCGCCATCAGTCCGGAGGAGCAGGCTCGCTTCCTCGGCAAGATGGTGAGCGGCAAGCTGCCGGTCTCGGCGCAGACCCTGCAGTACACCGCCAATATCCTCAAGGTGAGCGAGATCGACGGCTGGCAGATCCACGGCAAGACCGGCATGGGCTACCCGAAGAAGCTGGATGGCAGCCTCAACCGCGATCAGCAGATCGGCTGGTTCGTCGGCTGGGCCAGCAAACCGGGCAAGCAGCAGATCTTCGTCCACACAGTAGTGCAGAAACCGGGCAAGCAATTCGCCTCGCTCAAAGCGAAAGAAGAGGTGCTGGCCGCCCTGCCCGCACAACTCAAGAAGCTCTGATCCCCACATAACCTGACGACAGGGCTGGAGGCCAAAGCTTCGCAGCCCGCTCCGATCATCAGGGTCAGCCCGCCGACACCGGGCTGACCGCCATCCGCACAAGAGACAAAAATGAAATTATTCCTGTGGCTGCTCTGGCTTCCGGCCAGCATGGCGCTGGCCGCCTGCGACCTCTCCGATCGCCTGAGTCGGCAAGGGGGAGTCATCCATGATCGGCTCAACCACCTCGAATGGCAGGCGTGCAGCCTGGGCAGCGAGTGGCAGGAGGGGAAAGGGTGCGTGGGCACACCGGCCCTGCTGACGCTGCTTGAAGCCAAGGATGAAGCGGCCCGCCTTGGCGAGGGGTGGCGTCTCCCCACCATCCAGGAGCTCTTCACCCTGCTCGACGAAAATTGCCGGGCGCCGATGACAGACCCCAACTTCTTTCCGGACATCCATGACAACGGGGAAAATGCCGCTCCCTACTGGACATCCAGCACCATCGAGGAGATGCCGGAACTGGTCTACTACATCGACTTTATACACGGAGTGATCGATGGCCATACCGATCGCTTCGCGCAAGCCGCCCGGCTGGTGCGCTCCCGCCCCTGAACAATTCCACGGCGCCTGATGGCGCCGTTTTGCTCAGTTCACAGCCACTTCACACAAGCCCATCACCACTTCACGCCAGACTGACAGACTCGCTCCACAGAACAAGGAGACGTGTCATGGTCAAACAGATATTCACCCACAAGATCTTTCTGCTGCTGTTGCTCAGCCTGCTGCTGATGGTACCGGTGCAATCCATCATGGAGCTGAACCGGGAGCGGCAGATTTACCGCAATCAGGCGATTCAGAGCATCATGGCCAGCAGCAGTGGCCCGCAACGGCTGATGGGGCCGGTTATCGTGCAGCCCTATACCCGTTCGGTGACGGTCGAGCAGGATGGCAAGCGCTTCGTCCGTCAGGAGCAGACCTATCGCTACCTGCTGCCGGAACAGCTGGACGTGCAGGCCACCATGGAGGTGACCCCGCGCAAGCTCGGCATCTATCAGGCGCAGGTCTATCAGACCCGGCTCTCCCTCTCCGGCCGTTTGCCAACAGCGGCTCAACTACAAGAGAGCACGCCGCTCGCCGGGGATGATGAGCTGGTGGCAGGCAAACCCTACCTGAGTCTGGTGCTCTCCGATGCCCGCGGCATCAACAGCGTGCCCGAGTTGCAGCTCGGCAAGCTTCGCACCCCCTTTGCTCCGGGTGCCCGCCTCGGCAGCACCCTGGCCGGGATCCATGCTCCTCTCGACAGCCTGCCTCAGCAGGATGGTACCTTCCATCTGGAGCTCAATCTGCAGGGGATGAACGAGCTGGAAGTGGTGCCGCTCGGCCGGGAGAGCAAGCTGCAACTGGCCGGCAACTGGCCCCACCCCAACTTTATCGGCGACTTCCTGCCGGCCAGTCGCAGCCTCAATCAGGAGGGGTTCAGCGCCAGCTGGCAGACCAGCTGGTTCGCCACCGACATGGAGAGCCGCTTCAACCGGGCGATGAACGGCGGGGAGGGAGAACTGCCCACCTTCAGCGTCAGTCTGGTGCAACCGGTGGATCACTATCAGCTCAACGAACGGGCGGCCAAGTATGCCCTGCTCTTCATCGGTCTCACCTTTATCAGCTTCTTCATGTTCGAGCTGCTCAAGGGGCTGCGGGTTCACCCGATCCAGTACGCGCTGGTAGGCATGGGGCTGGCCATCTTCTATCTGGTGCTACTGGCCCTGACCGAACACCTCGGCTTTGGCTGGGCCTATCTGGTGGCCGCGCTGGCCAGCGTGCTGCTCAACGGCTTCTACCTCAGCCATGTGCTGGGTGGCCCGAAGCAGGGGATCGGCTTTGCTGCGCTGCTCGGGCTGGTCTATGCCATTCTCTACAGCCTGCTGCAGGCCGAAGAGATAGCTCTGCTGCTCGGCGCCCTGCTGCTGTTCGCAACCCTGGCGCTGATCATGCTGCTGACCCGCAAGCTCGACTGGTATAAGGTGATGGGGAATGTCCCGACGCCCCCCGCCAGCGGGCAGGAGAAATGAAAACAAAACCGGCGCCATCAGGCGCCGGTTTGCATTTCATTGATCGGGCATCACTTCTTCTTGACCGGGCGAGCCCAGTTTTTGATGTGACGCTGGGGCACCCGGGTGATCACCAGTTCGTGTGCGGCCACATCCTTGGTGATGGTAGAACCCGCCCCCAGAGTCGCCCCCTTGCCAATGCGCACCGGCGCCACCAGCTGGGTATCGGAACCGACAAACACATCATCCTCGATGATGGTCTGGAATTTGTTCACACCGTCGTAGTTGCAGGTGATGGTACCGGCACCGATATTCACCTTGGCACCCACCTCGGCATCCCCCAGATAGGTGAGGTGACCACACTTGGAACCAACCCCCAGACGAGCCTTCTTCATCTCGACGAAGTTGCCGACGTGGGCATCCTGCTCCAGCACGGCACCCGGACGCAGACGGGCAAACGGGCCGACCGAACACAGGTCTGCCACCTGAGCCCCTTCAACGATGGTGTAGGGCTTCACTTCGGTGTGATCGCCAATGACGCAATCCTTCAGCACGGCACCGGCACCGATACGGACGTGGTTGCCAAGAGTCACCTTGCCCTCAATGATGACGTTTACATCAATAACGACCTCTTCACCAATTTCCAAAACCCCACGCAAATCAAAGCGTGCAGGGTCGATCATGGTTGCACCTGCAATCATCAACTTCTCGGCCTGCATCTGCTGATAGCTGCGCTCAAGCTGAGCCAGTTGGATCCTATTATTGGCCCCTTCCACCTCGGCGGCGCGCTCCGGATGAACGGCGGCAATCGGGCAATTATCGCCGTGAGCCATCGCGATCACATCGGTCAGATAGAACTCGCCCTGAGCGTTTTTGTTGTCGAGACGAGACAACCATTGACGCAGCTGGCCCCCATTGGCCACCAGCACGCCGGTGTTTACCTCACGGATCGCCAGCTGTTCAGCGTTGGCATCCTTCTGCTCGACGATGCCGACTACCTGACCATTTTCCCGGACGATGCGGCCATAGCCGGTAGGGTTGTCCAGCACCACGGTCAGCAGTGCCATCCCGTTTTCCGCTTTGGCGGCGAGCAAGCGCTGCAGGGTCTCGGGCTGGATCAGCGGAGTATCGCCGTAGAGCACCAGCACGTCGTCCTCATCCTTCCAGAACGGGATGGCTTGGGCAACGGCGTGACCGGTTCCCAGCTGCTGGGCTTGCAACACCCAGTTGACATCAGCCGCCACGATCCGCTCTTTCAGCAGCTCGGCACCATGGCCATAAACTAGATGCAGCTGCTCGGCACCGACCTGACGGGCGGTATCGATCACATGGGAGACCATGGGTTTGTTGGCAACCGGGTGCAGTACCTTGGGCAGGGAAGAGCGCATGCGGGTGCCTTTACCCGCAGCCAGGATCACGACGTTGAGGGACATAAATTGACCTTTGGAACATGAGGAAATACTCGGCGGAGTCTATCCAACGGGCAAAAAAAAAGCGACCCGAAGGTCGCTTTTTACATCACCGTTATTAGCGGTAATTCTTTTTGACGATATCGATGACTCGCAGTTGAGCCATCGCCTTGGCCAGCTCGGTAGCGGCCTGGGCGTAGTCCATATCGCCATGGGAGCTGTGGATCCGCTCTTCGGCTGCGCGCTTGGCTTCCTGGGCTTTCGCCTCATCCAAGTCGTCGGCACGAATCGCGGTGTCCGCCAGCACGGTCACGGCTTCGGGTTGTACTTCCAGCATACCGCCGGAGATGTACAGCACCTCTTCAGTTCCATTCTGCTTCACCAAGCGGACCAGGCCCGGCTTGATGGCAGTCAGCAACGGAGCATGACCGTGGCGGAGACCCAACTCACCTTCGGAGCCTGATACCTGAGCGGATTGCACGCGACCGGAAAACAGTTTTCCTTCGGCGCTCACCACATCCAGGTGAAAGGAGATCATCTCAGCCATGGGCCCTCCAGTAGAGGCTTACAGTTTCTTGGATTTCTCGACGACTTCGTCGATACCGCCAACCATGTAGAACGCCTGCTCGGGCAGATCGTCATACTCGCCTTTCAGGATGCCCTGGAAACCACGGATGGTCTCTTTCAGCGGCACGTATTTACCCGGAGAACCGGTAAACACTTCTGCTACGAAGAACGGCTGGGACAGGAAACGCTCGATCTTACGGGCACGGGCTACGGTCAGTTTGTCTTCTTCTGACAGTTCATCCATACCCAGGATGGCGATGATGTCCTTCAGCTCTTTGTAGCGCTGCAGTACGGTCTGAACGCCACGAGCAGTCTCGTAGTGCTCTTTGCCAACTACCAGCGGATCCAGCTGACGAGAGGTAGAGTCCAGCGGGTCAACGGCCGGGTAGATACCCAGTGCCGCGATCTGACGGGACAGTACGACGGTCGCATCCAGGTGGGCGAAGGTGGTCGCCGGAGACGGGTCAGTCAAGTCATCCGCAGGAACGTAAACGGCCTGTACGGAGGTGATGGAACCGGTCTTGGTGGAGGTGATACGTTCTTGCAGAACACCCATCTCCTCGGCCAGAGTCGGCTGGTAACCTACTGCGGAAGGCATACGGCCCAGCAGTGCGGATACTTCCGTACCGGCCAGGGTGTAACGATAGATGTTGTCCACGAAGAACAGCACGTCACGACCTTCGTCACGGAACTTCTCGGCCATGGTCAGGCCGGTCAGCGCTACGCGCAGACGGTTTCCGGGCGGCTCGTTCATCTGACCGTAAACCAGAGATACTTTGTCCAGTACGTTGGACTCCATCATCTCGTGGTAGAAGTCGTTACCCTCACGGGTACGCTCACCTACACCGGCGAACACGGAGTAACCGCTGTGCTCGATCGCGATGTTACGGATCAGCTCCATCATGTTTACGGTTTTGCCTACACCGGCACCACCGAACAGACCCACTTTACCACCCTTGGCGAACGGACATACCAGGTCGATAACCTTGATGCCGGTCTCCAGCAGCTCGGTGCTGTTGGACTGATCTTCGTAGCTGGGGGCTTCACGGTGGATTGACCAGCTCTCTTCTTCACCGATTGGGCCTTTCTCGTCGATTGGCTCGCCCAGTACGTTCATGATCCGACCCAGAGTCGCAGTACCGACCGGAACCTGGATGGATTTACCGCTATTCATTACTTCCAACCCACGACGCAGACCGTCGGAGGAACCCATGGTGATGCAACGAACGACGCCGCCACCGATCTGTTGCTGAACTTCCAGCACCAGACCCTGGCCTTGACCTTCGCTAACGACCTTCAGTGCATCGTACACCTGGGGCACGGCATTCTGCGGGAACTCGATGTCCACTACAGCGCCGATGATTTGGACGATGAAACCGTTACTCATGTCAAATCCTCTAAACCTTTGATAACCCTTGCCTTACACCGCAGCAGCACCGGATACGATCTCTGTCAGCTCCTGGGTAATACTGGCCTGACGGGCCTTGTTGTATACCAGTTGCAGATCGTTAATCAGGTTACCGGCGTTGTCAGTCGCGGCTTGCATGGCAACCATTCGGGCTGCCTGTTCACTGGCCAAGTTTTCCACTACACCCTGGTAAACCTGAGATTCGACATAGCGAACCAGCAGGGTATCCAGCAGCTTCTTGGGATCCGGCTCATAGAGGTAATCCCAGTGGTGTTTCTTGGCGAGCTTGCTGTCTTCAGTTACGGGCAAAGGCAGCAGTTGATCGACCCGTGGTTGCTGCACCATGGTGTTGACGAACTTGTTGTACACCAGATACAGCTTGTCAATCTCACCGTTGTCGTAAGCCTTCAGCATGACCTTGACTGAACCAATCAGGTCATTGACGCTCGGGTTATCGCCCAGTCCTGCGACGTGAGCTTTCACCTTGGCGCCGTGCCGTTCAAAGAAGTTGGAGGCTTTGTTGCCGATCAGAGCCAGGTCAACCTTGGCACCTTTCGCGCTCCATTGCTTCATATCATTGAGGGCAGCCTTGAACAGGTTGATGTTCAGACCACCACACAGGCCACGGTCGGTGGAGACGACGATGTAACCCACTCGCTTGACCTCACGTTCGATGAGGTAGGGGTGCTTGTATTCCAGGTTCCCCTGAGCGATATGGCCGATCACCTTGCGCATGGTTTCAGCGTACGGACGGCTGGCAGACATGCGATCCTGCGCACGGCGCATCTTGCTTGCTGCCACCATTTCCATAGCGCTGGTGATCTTCTGAGTGTTTTTCACACTCCCGATCTTGTTACGTATCTCTTTTGCGCCGGCCATCTCTTCTCTCCATCAGGTGGCAGCTTGCGCTGCCACACACGCTTACCAGGTCTGGGTTGCCTTGAAGTTGTCCAGCAACGCAGTCAGCTTGCCAACGATCGCGTCGTTGTAGTCAGCCTTGGCATTGATTTCAGCCATCAGCTCGGCATGCTGGGTATCGGCGAAAGAGAGCAGAGCGGCTTCGAAATCGAGGATCTTGTTCAGCTCGACATCGGAGAGATAGCCTTTTTCCGCGGCGAACAGCACCAGCGACTGGTGAGCAACGCTCATCGGAGAGTACTGCTTCTGCTTCATCAGCTCGGTCACTTTCTGACCGTGGTCCAGCTGCTTGCGAGTCGCATCGTCCAGGTCGGAAGAGAACTGGGCAAACGCAGCAAGTTCGCGGTACTGAGCCAGCGCGGTACGGATACCACCGGACAGCTTCTTGACGATCTTGGTCTGGGCGGCACCACCCACACGGGATACGGAGATACCCGGATCAACCGCAGGACGAATACCGGCGTTGAAAGACTGGGAAGTCAGGAAGATCTGACCATCGGTGATGGAGATCACGTTGGTCGGAACGAACGCGGATACGTCACCAGCCTGGGTTTCGATGATCGGCAGCGCGGTCAGAGAACCGGTTTTGCCCTTCACTTCACCCTTGGTGAACTTCTCTACGTACTCGTCGTTGACGCGAGCAGCACGCTCCAGCAGACGGGAGTGCAGATAGAATACGTCGCCCGGGAATGCTTCACGTCCTGGCGGACGGCGCAGCAGCAGGGAGATCTGACGATATGCAACGGCCTGCTTGGACAGGTCATCATAAATGATCAGGGCATCTTCACCGCGGTCACGGAAGTACTCACCCATGGAGCAACCGGAGTACGGAGCCAGATACTGCAGGGCAGCAGCTTCGGAAGCAGAGGCAACCACCACGATGGTGTTGGCCAGAGCACCGTGCTCTTCCAGCTTGCGCACCACGTTGGCGATGGTGGAGGCCTTCTGGCCAATCGCAACGTAGACACACTTAATGCCGGAGTCTTTCTGGTTGATGATGGTGTCGATCGCGATGGCAGTTTTACCTACCTGGCGGTCACCGATGATCAGCTCACGCTGGCCACGACCGATAGGGATCATGGCGTCGATGGCTTTCAGACCGGTCTGGACAGGCTGGTCAACAGACTTACGCTCGATAACGCCCGGGGCAATCACTTCTACCGGAGAGAAGCCATCGTGCTCGACCGGACCTTTACCGTCGATAGGCTGACCCAGGGTGTTGACCACCCGGCCCAACAGACCACGACCAACCGGCACTTCCAGAATGCGGCCAGTACCTTTTACTTTCATCCCTTCGGCCAGATCGGCATAGGGACCCATTACTACGGCACCAACGGAGTCACGCTCCAGGTTCAATGCCAGAGCGTAGCGGTTGCCCGGCAGCTCGATCATCTCACCCTGCATGGCATCGGCCAGGCCGTGGACACGAATGATACCGTCGCTTACAGAGACGATGGTACCTTCGTTACGCGCTTCGCTCTTTACATCAAACTGCGCAATGCGCTGCTTGATCAGCTCGGCGATTTCAGTGGAATTCAGTTGCATGCTCTAATACCCCAATCAAGATTGCAGCGCGTCAGCCATGCGATCCAGCTTACCGCGGACAGTTCCGTCGATAACCAGATCACCGGCCTTGATGAGCACCCCGGCCATCAAGGACGCATCGATGCTGCAATTCAGCTTCACTTTGCGCGCGAGACGTTGTTCCAGAGAAGCCTGAATATTGGCTTTCTGCTGGTCGGTCAGTGCAATCGCCGATGTCACGTCAGCCTGAACTTCTTTATCCAGTTCAGCCTTGAACACCACAAATTCGGCAACGACCGCCGGCAGCACACCCAAGCGACCATTCTCAGCCATTACCCGGATCAGGTTCTGGCCATGCTCGTCGAGTTGCTCACCGCAGATGCTGACAAACAGTTTTGCCAGCTCTTCGGCAGCCACAGAGCCGTTTACCAGGGAGTGGATGGTCTCGTTCTCCGCTACTTGTGCAGCGAAGCTGAGCATCCCCAGCCACTGATCAACCGCCTTGTGCTCAACGGCAAACTCGAAAGCAGCCTTGGCGTAGGGGCGAGCGATTGTAGTCAGTTCAGACATAGCCCCGTTCCCGTTACAGTTCTGCTACCAGTTTGTCGACGATGTCGCTGTTGGCAGCCTGGTCGATTTGGCGCGCCAGGATCTTCTCTGCACCAGCAATGGCAAGAGCAGCAACCTGCTTGCGCAGTTCTTCTTTGGCACGATGACGTTCAGCTTCAATCTCGGCACGGCCTTGAGCCAGGATTTTTTCCCGCTCAGACTGGGCTCCGACAGTTGCCTCATCAATGATCTGGGCCTTGCGTTTGTTGGCCTGTTCAATGATTTCAGCAGCCTGGAGCTTGGCTTCTTTCAGCTGATCGACGGCGTTGGCCTTGGCCAAATCCAGATCTTTCTTGGCACGCTCTGCAGAAGAGAGACCATCAGCAATAGCTTTCTGACGGGCTTCGATGGCAGCAATCAACGGCGGCCATACGTACTTCATGCAAAACACTACGAAGAAGAAAAAAGCAATTGCTTGGCCGAGGAGGGTGGCGTTGATATTCACAGCCGATGTCCTCTTTAGTTAGTTAATGGGTTATGCCTGGAGATGTCGTAACGACTTAGCCAGCAACCGCAAACATCACGTACAGACCCAGACCAACGGCGATCATCGGGATCGCATCGACCAGACCCATTACGATGAAGAACTGGGTACGCAGAACAGGGATCAGGTCAGGTTGACGAGCAGCACCTTCCAGGAATTTACCACCCAGAATACCGATACCGATGGAAGCGCCGATAGCAGCCAGACCCATCATCATTGCAGCAGCGATGTACAGCAGGTCCATGTTCAAGTTTTCCATGAGGATCTCCATTTATTTAGATGTAATTGATTGTATAAAAAGGATTATTTGAGTCGCATCATCAATGGTCTTCCTGCGCCATCGACAGATAGACGATGGTCAGAACCATGAAGATGAATGCCTGCAAAGTGATGATCAGGATGTGGAAAATTGCCCAAGGCACGGACAGAATCCACTGTGACCACCAGGGTAGCAAACCCGCAATCAGGATAAAGATCAGTTCGCCAGCATACATGTTGCCGAACAGTCGAAGACCCAGAGAGACCGGTTTGGATACCAGCGTAACAGTTTCCAGGATGAGGTTAACCGGGATGGCAGCCGGGTGATTGAAAGGCTGAAGAGTCAGCTCCTTCACAAACCCGCCGATACCCTTGACCTTGATGCTGTAGTACAGAATCAAGAAGAACACGCCCAAAGCCATGGACATGGTGATGTTAACGTCAGCGGAGGGAACCACACGCAGATAGGGAATACCCATCAATTGTGCAGCGTGAGGGATAAAGTCAACAGGGATCAGATCCATCAGGTTCATCAGGAAGATCCAGACAAACACCGTCAGCCCCAAAGGTGCGATGACCTTGTTGCGACCGTGAAAGATGTCTTTGACGTTACCATTCACAAACTCGACCAGCATCTCCACAAAGCACTGCAGCTTACCCGGCACCCCGCTGGTAGCGTTGACGGCTACTTTGCGGAACAACAGGATAAACAGGGCGCCTAGCACGACGGAAAATACCATTGAGTCGATATTCACCGTCCAGAACCCGGACCCGACTTGCAGGTGGGTCAGGTGGTGGGAGATATATCCCTGAGGAGTCAGGACTTCTCCGGTTGCAGACATGAGTTTTCCTAATAGTGGTTGTTAAGCGTGAATGAGACTATCCACTGTACAACGAGGGCGAGGATATAAGTGGCGAAAAACGAGACGGTAACGACCTCGACTCCCGCACCAAACATCAGGGCGAATAGACCTGTTGTAGTAATGAGCTTAATCCCTGCCCCACCATAAAAGTCCCGCAGAACCAGACCCACACTCTCGGCCGTTACCTTGCGGCGCAGTACCCAGAGAGTGAACAAGGCCTGAGGAACCCAGTACATCCCCCCTCCGTAAAGGGCGGAATAACCGGCGCTGGCACCAGTCAGGTAATACCAGACGGCACTCATCGCCAGGATCAGGACCAGCTGACAAACGAGCATAACCAAGGCCAGTGTCAAACCTTCCAAGGCTATTTTCTGCTTCACCAACCTACCCCTGAACATTACAGAACTGTAAAAAATCGGGATCCGAAGACCCCATGTTAACAGCTCTAAAAGCCGGTCAAATTATACCCTTGAGGGCCACTATTGCAATATGACAAAAATCCTTAATTTTTGCGGCTTTCAGCGCAAAATCAGGGTTATGCCCATATCAAAAGGAATGGATGTTTTATTACTACAAAAAGCGTAAAAATCACGATTCCGACACGCCAAAATAGCCCAATATGCGGTCCAAATCGGACAAGTTCTCGTAACTAATTACTAACTTTCCGCTATCCCGCTTGCCAGGCTGAAGTTGTACCTGATTGCCAATTTTTTCAGCCAGCTGACGCTCCAGGTAACCGAACTGGGGATCGCGGACCGGTTCGACCCTGGCTTTTGCCGGCTCCAGCGCCTTTTGCACCAGCTTTTCGGTATCACGCACAGTCAGCCCTTTCTGGGCAACCAGCTTGGCCAGTTCGGACTGGGCCTGGCCACTCAGGGCCAGCAGGGCACGGGCATGGCCCATGTCGAGATCGCCATGCTCGACGAAACGCTTCACGTCATCGTTGAGCTGGTTGAGACGCAACAGGTTGGTCACCGTGGTGCGGGACTTGCCCACCGCCTCGGCCACCTGCTGGTGGGTGAGTTCAAATTCGGTCAGCAGTCGCTGCAGGGCGACCGCCTCTTCGATGGCGTTGAGATCTTCGCGCTGGATGTTCTCAATCAGCGCGATGGCCACCGCAGCTTCGTCAGGTACATCCTTGACGATACAGGGTACCACTTCAAGTCGGGCCAGCTGGGACGCGCGCCAGCGCCTCTCGCCAGCGATGATTTCAAAAGAGTGTTCGGCGACCGGGCGCACCACGATGGGCTGGATCACCCCCTGGGCGCGGATGGAGTTGGCCAGCTCTTCCAGCGCATCCTGCGACATGTCCTTGCGTGGCTGATACTTGCCCGAGTGCAGCCACTCGACCGGCAGCTTGCGCAGCTCACCCTGATTGGTGGGTGCCATGGCCTGCTCGGTACGTTGATCGCTCATCACCTGTTTCTGGCGGGCAGCCGTGCTGGTACTGAGCAGAGCATCCAGCCCCTTGCCCAGTCCACGTTTTTTCGGAGTCATACGCTCTCTCGGTCTGCGATGGTCGCCTGACGTTCCTGCTCCTGACGGCGAAGGATCTCGCCAGCCAGAGCCAGGTAGGCCTTGGCGCCCACCGATGATTTGTCATAGTGCATGGCCGGCGCACCGAAGCTCGGTGCCTCCGCCAGTCTGACGTTGCGGGGAATGATGGTGCGGTAGACCTTGTCGCCGAAGTGCTGTTTTAGCTGATCGGACACATCATTGGCCAGCCGGTTGCGGTGATCGTACATGGTACGCAGCACCCCTTCGATCTTGAGATCGGGATTGACCACGGCGGCCAGCTTGCTGATGGTATCGACCAGGGCGGTGAGTCCCTCCAGCGCATAGTATTCGCACTGCATGGGCACCAACACGGAGTCGGCGGCGGCCATGGCATTCACGGTCAGCATGTTGAGGGAAGGGGGACAGTCGATGAAGACGTAGTCGTACTTGTCCCGCACCGAGGCCAGCGCATTGCGCAGGCGGATCTCGCGGGCGAAAAACTCCATCAGGCGGATTTCGGCCGCGGTCACGTCGGCGTTGGCAGCAATCAGGTGATAGCCACCGGAAGTTTCGGGGATGATCACCTCGCTGATGGGGGCATCTTCGATCAGCAGCTCATAGGCGGTGCGCTCGACTTCGTACTTGTCGACGCCACTGCCCATGGTGGCATTGCCCTGCGGATCCAGATCGATCACCAGCACCTTGCGCCGGGTGGCGGCCATGGAGGCGGCCAGGTTCACACAGGTGGTGGTTTTACCCACTCCACCCTTCTGGTTGGCTATGGCAATGACTTTTCCCACACTATCCCCTAAATGAAACTGCGACCCTATTCGGGCTGGATATGTTTGAATTCCAGCAGATGACGTTCGCCTTCCAGCTCCGGCACCCGCAACTCATGACAGGCTACCAGACGGATATTGGCAGGCAACTGGACCAGCTCCTCTGCGGGATATTGTCCCTTGAGCGCGAGGAAGCTGCCCTGTTCTGACGGCAGGTGGTGACACCAGCTCAGCATGTCCTCCAGCGAAGCGAACGCTCTGCTGAGTACACCATCAAACCCGACTTCGGGTTGATACTCTTCCACCCGGGATTTGATCGGCGTCACATTGGTCAACCCCAGCTCCAGAATGACCTGGCGGATGAAGTTGATCCGTTTGCCCAGACTGTCCAGCAGAACGAACTGCTTGTCCGGGTTGATGATGGCCAGCGGCAGTCCAGGCAAGCCGGGACCGGTCCCCACATCGATGAAGCGCTCCCCGTGCAAGTGGGGGCTTACCACCAGACTGTCGAGGATATGCTTGACCAGCATGGCGTCCGGATCACGAACCGAGGTGAGATTGTAAGCCTTGTTCCACTTGTGCAGCAACTCGACCAGCTGCACCAGTTGGCTCTTTTGGGTATCGGTGATAACAATTCCGGCCTGCATGAGCAGGCCGTTCAATCTTTCCAGCATATTTTCCAACGGTAAGAATCCTCAGGCGGTTTTACGCAGCAGGCCGTGTTTTTTCAGGTGCACCAGCA
The DNA here is from genome assembly GCF_019048745.1 of Aeromonas sp. FDAARGOS 1410. Lineage (NCBI taxonomy): Bacteria > Pseudomonadati > Pseudomonadota > Gammaproteobacteria > Aeromonadales > Aeromonadaceae > Aeromonas > Aeromonas sp. FDAARGOS 1410. The sequence continues at coordinate 508,222 of NZ_CP077401.1, forward strand.
GAATGGAGATGGCCGCCGGGGTGATGCCGGAGATGCGGGAAGCCTGACCGATGGTCTGCGGCTTGGCATCGTTGAGCTTGGCTTTCACCTCGTTGGAGAGGCCATTCACATCGCGATAGTCGAGATCCAGCGGCAACAGGGTGTTCTCGTTGCGCAGCTGCTTCTCCACTTCGTCCTGCTGACGATCGATGTAACCGGCGTACTTGATCTGGATCTCCACCTGCTCGGCAGCGGCAGGATCCGCCACAGCAGGGCCGATCCCGTCGATGGTCATCAGGGCATCGTAGGTCACTTCCGGACGGCGCAGCAGCTCTTCCAGGCTCTGTTCGCGCGTCAGCGGGGTGTTGACCAGGGCATTGACCGCCTCCAGCGACGGATGCTGCGGGTGGATCCAGGTCGAGCGCATACGCTGACGCTCCAGTTCTACCTGCTCCATCTTGGCGTTGAACTTGCTCCAGCGCTCGTCATCCACCAGACCCAGCTCGCGACCGATAGCGGTCAGGCGGATATCGGCGTTGTCTTCACGCAGCAGCAGGCGATATTCGGCACGACTGGTGAACATGCGATAGGGCTCGCGGGTACCCAGGGTGGAGAGATCGTCCATCATCACGCCCATGTAGGCCTGATCCCGACGCGGATGCCATGGATCCTTGTCCTGCGCACGCAGGGCCGCGTTCAGACCAGCCATCAGGCCTTGTGCCGCAGCCTCTTCGTAACCGGTCGTCCCGTTGATCTGGCCAGCGAAGAACAGGTTTGGAATGCACTTGCTCTCCATGTTGGCCTTGAGATCCCGCGGATCGAAGAAATCGTACTCGATGGCATAACCCGGGCGGGTGATGTGGGCATTCTCGAAGCCACGTACGGAGCGAACGATCTGCACCTGCACATCAAACGGCAAGCTGGTGGAGATCCCGTTCGGGTAAAGCTCATGGGTGGTCAGGCCTTCCGGCTCGACGAAGATCTGGTGCGCAGTCTTGTCGGCAAAGCGGGTGATCTTGTCCTCGATCGACGGGCAGTAGCGCGGGCCGATCCCTTCGATCACCCCGGCGTACATGGGGCTGCGATCCAGGTTATTGCGGATCACATCGTGGGTGCGCTCGTTGGTATGAGTTACGTAGCAAGGCACCTGACGGGGATGCTGGCTGGCATCACCGATGAAAGAGAATACCGGACGCGGATCGTCACCGTGCTGCTCCTGCATTACGGAGAAATCGACGCTGCGGGCATCGATGCGGGGCGGTGTGCCGGTCTTGAGGCGATCGATGCGCAGCGGCAGTTCGCGCAGACGCTGGGCGAGGGCGATCGAGGGAGGATCCCCGGCACGGCCGCCCTTGTAGTTCTCCATCCCGATATGGATCAAACCATTCAGGAAGGTACCTACAGTCAGCACCACCGTCTTGCCGCTAATGCGGATCCCGCTCTGGGTCACCACACCGGCAACACGATCCCCGTCCATGATGAGATCGTCACAGGCCTGCTGGAAGATCTTCAGGTTGGGGTAGTTCTCCAGCATCTGGCGCACGACAGCCTTGTAAAGCAGGCGATCTGCCTGAGCGCGGGTAGCGCGTACTGCCGGCCCTTTGGATGAGTTGAGAGTGCGGAACTGGATCCCACCAAGATCGATGGCACGCGCCATGATCCCGCCGAGAGCGTCAACTTCCTTGACCAGGTGTCCCTTGCCGATCCCGCCGATCGCCGGGTTGCAGGACATATGTCCCAGCGTATCGATATTGTGGGTCAGCAACAGGGTATTCATGCCCATACGGGCTGCCGCTGTTGCTGCTTCGGTTCCGGCATGACCGCCACCGACGACGATCACATCAAATTGTTCATGGTATTGCATTGGGATCACCTTGATCTGCACGCCTGAAGATCTGTTTTTGCCTGGGCTAAAAGGCGGAACATTCTATCTGTTTCACGCCCTGAGGGGAACGTCTACTTAACGTTCAGTATGAAGAGAGGATCCACTAAATAGATCTTAAGGATCTTTAGATCGATCTTTTACTGGATCTTTTATTAGGATCAGCCAGATCTGTTGATAAGCACTTTTTGATCATAAAGATCATTCAGTTAAAGGCGATCCCAGCTTGTGGAAAAGCTTGGATCCTGGCTCCTTGAACCGTGGGACAACCCTGACTTTTATGCACAGTGCAAACCTGCACAAGATCTCATTCATAGGATAACTATAGGTTTTACAGAGGTTAAACCTGTAGTTATGCACATTTACATGGATTGCTGTGGGTAACCGTGTAGAACAACTTGGCAAGATCCAGCTGTTAATAACCTGGTGGATAGCCGATCTGGGGATAAGTCGGGAGATCGCACTTTTATTGCGGATCTCCCGTGAGTGATCAGGCGATCATGGTCATCCAGTTATGGATCCAGGCTTCTGCTGCATCTTCCGGAATCTCGTAACGGGTTACATCGATGTCGAGTCGTTCGCCGATCCGGCTGGCACCACACTCGGCCAGTAGCCGATCCAGCGTCTTGCCACCCTGGCAAAAGGTGTCATAACTGCTGTCGCCAAGGGCGATCACGCCATATTTCAATGAATTAAGATCCGGATGCTGCTCGGCAAGATCCTTGGTGAAGGGTTGCAGGTTGTCGGGCACATCCCCGGCACCATGGGTGGAAGTGACCACCAGCAGGATGGATCCCGCATCATCCAGCACCTCTGCCAGCTGGGCCGGGTTGTGGATCCGGGTCTGGTGGCCAGCCTGTTCCAGCAGGTTGGCGACGTGGTCTGCGACATATTCGGCGGCGCCCAGCATGGAGCCGACGACGATATTGAGTTTGGCCATGGAATGGATCCTGATTTCAGACAAAGAAACGGAAAGCCGGATTCTACCGCCAAAGGGTGTGGATAAATATGGATAAAGCTTGGGGATAATGGATCCAGTCAGATAATGCCACCGGATCCATCCTGCCGATCTTTTTTCTGCTTCTTTATATTCCTCTCCATTTTCTTCTCCGCTCATAGCTCTCCTGATGGCTCCCATCTCCTGCGAAATCTTGCCAACGATGCAGCTAGATAACAATGTAGATGCAAATGATTAGCAATTATTGAATCGATTCGATCACGGCTCCTGTAGTAGGATTGCGCTGCTTTATTCGCCCATGGAACAGGGTGATGTCGTGAAAAACGACCACAAATAACAATTAAAACAACATAACTCATTGATAAACGAGACTTTAATATGATTGCGCAAAAATACATTACAGGACCCGGCAAGAAGGGCGCCTTCGGCGTGCTTTCGCTCTCCGGTTTGCTCGTCTCCCTGCCGCTGATGGCCGAACAAACCACCGCTGAGCTGCCCAAAGCCAGCGAAACCATGGTGGTGACAGGTACGGCCATGAAGGTGGAAGTGCCGATGGCCGAGACCCCTCGCGCCGTCTCCGTGGTTAATCGCGAGGAACTGGATCAGCACGCCGTGTTGCAGCTGGATGAAGCGATTCGCTACCGTTCCGGCGTATTGACTGGTCTCTATGGTTCCGACAACAACACCGACTGGTTCAAGGTACGTGGCTTCGATGCCGCCTCTTATCTGGATGGCAACCGCTTGTTTGGCACCGGCTACTACGTCTGGACGCCGGAACCGTTTGGTCTGGAGAGTGTGGAAGTGCTGAAGGGGCCAGCCTCGATCCTTTACGGTGAGGCGCCTCCGGGCGGGGTGATCAATGCCATCAGCAAGCGACCGACCGCCACGCCGCAGGGGCAGGTGGATCTGCAGCTTGGCAGCCGGGATCATCGTCAGGTCGGGGTGGACGTCTCTGATGCGCTCTCCGACAACAGCCGCTACCGCATGGTTGCTCTTTATAAAGAGCGTGATGGTGTGCTTACCGGTACTTACAACGATCGGGTTTATCTGGCGCCCAGCGTCACCTTCGATCTTTCGGATCGTACCAGTCTGACCCTGCTGGCCAGCTTCCTGCACGACGAAGGGGTCCCGACCAACGGCTTCTTCCCGGTTTATGGCACCCTGAATACGTCAGGTGGCCAGATTGATCCCTCCACTAACCTGAGCCAGCCGGATTACGATCGCAACCGCAATACCCAGATCTCCACCGGTTACGAGCTGGCCCACCAGCTCAATCAGACCTGGGAGTTCAAGCAGAACGTTCGCTTCAACTACAACGATCTGCTGCTGCGCCAGACCTATATCTTCCCGACCTATGAAGGCACAACCGCCAGTCGTGGCCTGGTTTACCGCGATGGCAATACCAAGAGTGCCACTATGGACAACCAGATGGTGGGCTACTGGAACACTGACAGCTCCGAGCAGACCTTGCTGCTGGGGGTAGATCTGCAGCGTCATGTCAATGAAGGGGTCGAGGCCGACAACTACGGTATGGGCACCATCAATACCATGAACCCGGATTACAGCGGCTTCCACGGTTTTGACGAGTCGACCGCCACTCACCAGAAGAGCAGCAAGGGCCAGAGCGGCCTCTATGCCCAGCACCAGATCCGCTGGGACGATCGCTGGTTGCTGACTGCCGGTGGCCGTTTTGACTATGTGGAGACCCACAACACCAATACCAGCAAGGACGAGCGCCAGTACGATCACGAGCTATCCCTCTCGGGCAGCCTGATGTATCTGGCTGACAACGGCCTCTCTCCCTACTTTGCCTATGCCGAGTCGTTCGAGGTGCTGCCGGGGATCGATCCTAACACCCGAAACTCCTACAAGCCGCTCAAGGGCAAGCTCTACGAGACCGGCGTGAAGTATGCGCCTGCCTTCCTCGACGGTTACATCAATCTGGCGCTGTTCGATCTGGCCCAGACCAACTCGTTGGTCTCTACCGGTTCCGGCCAGCAGACCCAGGCGGGTGAAGTGACCTCTCAGGGGGTTGAGCTGGAAGGGAGCGTGCAGGTGACCGATGCGCTGCGTCTGACCGCTGCTTATACCTACACCGATGCCAAAACCAACGACACCGGCAGTGGCGATCGCCGTGCCAGCCTGATCCCGCGCCACATCGCCTCCTTCTGGGGTAACTACAAGGTGCAGCAAGGGGTAGCTTCGGGTCTGGAGCTGGGGACCGGTGTGCGTTATATCGGTTCCAGCGTGGGTATTGGCGCCGTGAATGCGGACTATACCCCCATCTACGGCTCTGCCGAGGTGCCAGCCCATACCGTCTGGGATGCGATGATCGGGTATGACTTTGCCAAGAACTGGCGTGCCCAGCTCAACGTCAACAACCTGCTGGGTGAAACCTACGTGGCCAGTTGTGACTACTACTGCTACTACGGCGAGCCGCGCAGCGTAGTGGGCAGCATCAACTACCGCTGGTAATCGAAGTCGGGCGGGAACCGGATTCCCGCCCTTCTTTTCACCCGCAGTTGTTCTGATCTCTCTGGAATACCGGTCCGTTATGGAACTCTTGTCTCTGGTTTATCGCCAATATCGTTGGCCCTTTATCACCATTACCCTGCTCAGTCTGCTCAGTGCCGTCAGCGGGATTGGCGTCATTGCTTTTATCAATCAGTCTCTTATCGAATCTATAGGTGATCCGCTGCCGATCCTCGGTCAGCTGGTCGGCCTGATTGTGTTGCTGCTGGTGATCACACTCGGATCTCAGCTGGCCCTGACCACTCTCGGTCACCATTTTGTCTACCGGTTGCGAGGCCGTCTGCTCAAGCAACTGCTGGATACCGATGTCGCCCGCATCCGCCAGATTGGTCAGGGGCCGCTGCAGGCCTCCCTCTCCAGCGATATCGGCCAGATCACCATTGCCTTCGTGCGCCTGCCTGAGCTGGTGCAGGGGCTGGTGCTCACGCTGGGTTCTGCCCTTTACCTCGGCTGGCTCTCTCCCGCTCTGCTCGGGGTGACCGCGCTCTGGGTCACCGTCACCATGGTGGTGGGCTGGCTGCTGGTGAACCGTGTTTATCGCCATCTCTCCCACATGCGTCAGGCCGAAGATCGGCTCTATCAGAACTATCAGGCCATCATCGCTGGCAGCAAGGAGCTGGCGCTCAACCGCGAGCGGGCTCACTTCGTTTACCACCAGCTCTATGAGCAAAATGCCCGTGACTACCGCCAGCAGATCATTCGCGCCGACACCTATCACCTTAGCGCGGTGAACTGGTCGAATATCATGATGCTGGGGGCCATCGGTCTGGTCTTCTTTCTGGCTAACGGCCTTGGCTGGGCCAACACCAATGTGGCCGCCACCTTTGCGCTGACCCTGCTGTTCCTGCGCACCCCGCTGTTGCAGGGGATTGGCGCCCTGCCGACCCTGCTTGCCGCTCAGGTGGCGTTCGACAAGATCGCCGCCCTCAATCTGGCCGAGCCGGATGCGGACTTCCCGCTGCCGCCCGCCATCCGCCCCTGGCAGCGTATCGAGCTGGAGCAGGTGAGCTTTCACTATCAGGGGGAGGGCGGTTTTGCGGTCGGTCCCATCGATCTGGTCATCGAAAAGGGGGAGCAGATCTTCATCATCGGTGGCAACGGATCCGGCAAGTCGACGCTGGCCATGCTGCTGACCGGCCTTTACCAGCCGGTATCGGGCCGGATCCTGCTGGATGGTGAGCCGATCACCGATCGCAACGGCTATCTGGCGCTCTTCTCCGCCATCTTCACCGACTATCACCTGTTCCAGCACCTGCTGGGGCCGGAACCCAAGGATGAGCTGGTGGCCGAGTGGCTGGAGCTGTTGCAGATGGGCAGCAAGCTCACCATTGAGCATGGCTTTATCGCCGATATCGATCTCTCCCAAGGGCAGCGCAAGCGGGTCGCCCTGCTGCTGGCGCTGGCCGAGCAGCGCGAGGTGATGCTGTTCGACGAGTGGGCTGCGGATCAGGATCCCCAGTTCCGCCGCATCTTCTATCAGGTGCTGTTGCCGCGCCTCAAGGAGATGGGCAAGACGGTGATTGCCATCAGTCACGACGATCACTACTTCCCGCTGGCCGATCGCCTGCTGGAGATGCGCCAGGGCCAGCTCACTGAGCTGACCGGGGCGCGCCGCGCCGAAGTGAGCCGCGATGCGATCGCCCATCTGGATTGCGAGGTGCCGGCTTGATACCGGCACCGATGAGACTGGCGGCAAGCCAGCACAGGAATTGCTTATGTTTGAGATGAAATCAGCCAGCTTCACGGTCAATGACCGCACGCTGCTGCACCCCACCGACCTGCGTTTCGAGCAGGGACAGGTCTATGGCCTCATCGGCCACAATGGGTCGGGCAAATCGACCCTGCTCAAGCTGCTGGCACGCCAGCAACCCCTCAGCGACGGCGAGATCCTGTTCGATGGCAAGCCGCTGCCCGACTGGGGCAACCGGGAGTTTGCCCGTCAGGTGGCCTATCTGCCCCAGCATCTGCCGAGCGCCGAGAATCTGCTCGGGCGGGAGCTGGTGGAGATGGGCCGCTATCCCTGGCGCGGCCTGTTGGGCCGGATGGGGGCGGAGGATCACCGTCAAGTCGAGCGTGCCATCGCTCTGACTCATACCGAACGTTTTGCCGATCGGCTGGTGGATACCCTCTCCGGCGGCGAGCGGGGGCGGGTCTGGCTGGCGATGCTGCTGGCCCAAGAGAGCCGCTTCATCCTGCTGGACGAGCCGCTGGCCGCGCTGGACGTGGCCCACCAGGTGGAGGTGCTGACGCTCGTCAAGCAGTTGAGCCGTCAGCTCAACCTTGGGGTTATCATCGTCATTCACGACATCAATATGGCCTCCCGCTTCTGCGATCGGCTGGTGGCGCTCCATTCCGGCCGCCTGCTTACCCATGGCGAACCTGAGGGGATCATGACCAGCGAGACCCTGCACGCCATCTATGGCATCCCGATGGAGGTCATTCGCCACCCGGCCCATGCCCATCCCATCGCCATCGTCTGACCGGGGGGCTCTCTTGAACCGTTTATTGAAGAAGATGGCACCCTGCCTTATCAGCCTGCTGCTGCTGCCACTAGCGGCACAGGCCGACACATCCCCGATCGCCTCTGCACCGCTACCCCGTATCGCTACTGTCGACTGGACCATTGCCGAAACCTTGCTGGCGCTCGGGGTGACGCCGCTGGCGGTGGGGGAGGCAGGCCCCTATCAGGCATGGGTCGGCGAGCCACGGCTACCCGCCGAGGTGGTGGATATCGGCCTGCGCACCCAGCCCAACCGCGAGCTGCTGGCGGAGCTCAAACCCGATCGCATCCTCATCTCGCCGCTGGCAGCTCCGCTGGCGCCAACTCTTTCCCGCATTGCACCGGTGAGCACCATTGCCCTCTATGATGGGCAAACCGATCTGTGGCAGCGGCTGCACGAGGTGACCCTGACCCTCGCCCGTATGGTGGGCAAAACCGCCGAGGGCGAACAGCTGCTGGCCGAGCTGGATCAGGAACTGGCCAGTATTAAGGCCGGATTGCCTGCGGATCTGCCGCCCCTGCTGGTGGTTCAGTTTATCGATGAGCGCCATGTGCGAGTGTTTGGTCGCCACAGTCTGTTCGATGCGGTGATGACGCGGTTTGGGCTGCGTAATGGCTGGCAGGAGCAGACCAATGACTGGGGTTTCTCGGTGGTCAGCATCGAGCAGTTTATGACCTTGCCAACCGCGCGGCTGGTGGTGGTCGATCCCATCCCAGTAGGGGTGAGCGAACGGCTGCATGAGCCTGGGTTGTGGCAGCATCTGCCGCTGGTAAGGCAGGCGCCCGTGCTGCATCTGCCTGCGGTCTGGAGTTTTGGCGGCGTACTTGCAGCCCGCCGTTTCGCCGGTCTGCTCAGCGATGCATTGCTGCAAGATGCCGAGCGTATGGAGGCTAGCCGATGAAGCGACTGCTCACATCGCCGCTGCTGCGGCCTGTCTCGATCCTGCTGGGGTTGACCCTCTTGCTCGCGTATTGGGAGCTGGCTCGCCAGCTGCCCGGTGCGCTCTGGTGGCAGAGCCTCTTCGCCCCCAATCTGGATGATGTCAGCCAAGCGGTGGTGCATTTCAGCTGGCTGCCCCGCTTGGCTGTCACCCTGTTGGCCGGGGCGGCGCTCGGGCTGGCAGGCACCCTGATGCAGCAGGTGCTGCGCAACCCGCTCGCGTCACCGACCACATTGGGGGTGGCCTCCGGTGCCCAACTGGCGTTGATGATGGTGACCCTGTTTGCCCCCTCCTGGTTGCTGCTGGGGCGGGAGTGGATCGCCATGGCCGGTGGCAGCCTTGCGATGGCACTGGTGTTTGCCCTGGCCTGGCGTCGCCAGCTCAATCCGGTGGTCATCGTCTTTGCCGGGCTGGTGATCAACCTCTATCTGGCGGCCATCAGCATGGGGCTCTTGCTGTTCTTTCAGGAGGAGCTGAAAGGCTTGCTGGTGTGGGGCAGTGGCTCGCTAGTGCAGAACAGCTGGAGCGGGGTGAGTTACCTGTTACCCCGCCTGCTGGCAGCCGCTTTGCTGGCCGCAGTACTGGTGCGCCCGCTGGCGGTGCTGGAGCTGGATGATGCCAGTGCCCGCAGTCTGGGGGTCTCCCTTCAGCATCTGCGTTTTGCCGGACTGGGGCTGGCGGTGTTTGTCACCGCTTGCGTGGTGAGCGTGGTGGGGCTGATCGGCTTTATCGGGCTGGCCGCACCCGCCATGGTGCGGCTGCTCGGGATCCGCCAGCTCGGCCAGCGCCTGTTGTGGGCACCGATCCTCGGCGCCCTGCTGCTGGCAGCGACCGATCTGTTGCTGCAGAGCCTGAGCCGCTTCTGGCCAGTCTTGATCCCCACCGGCGCCATGACCGCCCTGCTGGGGGCGCCGCTGCTGCTCTGGCTGATCCCGCGCCTGGGTATCAAGTCGGGTACGCCTAAGGCAAACGCCGGCCTGCTGGTGGCTCGCCATCCGGCTCCGGCTCGCCTTATTGGCCTGTTGCTGGTCGGGCTGCTGCTGGCCGTGGTCGCCTCCCTGCTGGTTGGGCAGGGAATGGCGGGCTGGAGTTGGCCAAGCTGGCTCCGCTGGCAGGCCCAGCTGGAGTGGCGGTTGCCGCGCACTCTGGCGGCGGGGGCGGCTGGCGTGCTGCTGGCGCTGGCGGGCACCCTGTTGCAGCGGGTCAGCAACAATCCTATGGCGAGCCCGGAGCTGCTGGGGGTGAGCTGTGGCACCTTTATGGGGGTGATAGCGACGGCGCTGTTGCTGCCTGCATTGCCCCTGCCGCTGATGCTGTCCGGTGGCCTGCTCGGTGCCTTCGGCTGCCTGTTGCTGCTGGTGCTGGTTAATCGCAAGCACGGCTTCCAGCCGGAGCGGATCCTGCTCTCCGGCATCGCCATCACGGCGTTGTTTGAGCCGCTGCAGGCCATCGCGCTGGCCAACGGCGACATGCGGGTGCAGCAACTGCTCTCCTGGATGTCCGGCTCCACCTATTACGTCACCCTGCCGGTGGCCTATGGGCTGGTGGGGCTGGCGCTGTTGATGCTGGCAGCCTGCCTGCTGGTGAGCCGCTGGCTCGATCTGCTGCCGATGGGGGCGGCGGTAGCCACTGCACTCGGTATTCGCCTCAACCGTGCCCAGCTTGCCATCCTGCTGCTGGTGGCCGTGCTCACCGCCAGTGCCACCCTGGTGGTCGGGCCGCTCTCGTTCGTCGGTCTGTTGGCGCCACATATGGCCAAGCTGATGGGGTTGGTGCGGGCACGCTGGCACCTGCTTGGGGCCGCCGCTTCCGGTGCCCTGTTGATGGTGTCGGCTGACTGGGTCGGCCAGCAGGTCCTCTTCCCGCAGGAGGTGTCGGTCGGACTGGTCTCCACCCTGTTAGGGGGCGCTTACTTCATGTGGTGCCTGCGCCGCCTCTAGGTTTGTGGACGAAAAATGCACAAAAAAGCCCGGGACGAACCCGGGCTTTTTATTGTCTGCCGAACCGGCTTATTTGCCGATGCAGAAGCTGGAGAAGATGCGGCCCAGCAGATCGTCGGAGCTGAATTCGCCGGTGATCTCGGAGAGGGACTCCTGCGCCAGACGCAGCTCTTCGGCCACCAGCTCGCCAGCAACGAACACTTCCAGCTGCTCCTTGGCCACCAACAGCCGCTCGGCGGCGCGCTCCAGTGCATCCAGATGGCGGCGGCGGGCCATAAAGCCCCCTTCGGTGTTGCCCTGGAAGCCCATGCAAGCCTTCAGGTGCTCGCGCAGGGCGGGTAGCCCCAGCTCGGTCTTGGCGGAGATGCGATAGACGGCGTGGCCCTGCTCCTGGCTCGGCGCCAGATCTTCACCGGTCAGATCGGCCTTGTTGCGAATGACGGTGAGGCCGATGTTTTTTGGCAACCGATCAACAAATTCCGGCCAGATCTCGCGCGGGTCGACCGCGTTTGTGGTGGTGCCATCCACCATAAACAACACCCGATCGGCCTGTTCGATCTCGGCCCAGGCGCGCTCGATACCGATCTGCTCCACCTTGTCCTGGGTGTCGCGCAGGCCGGCGGTGTCGATGATATGCAGCGGCATGCCATCGAGATGGATGTGCTCGCGCAACACGTCGCGGGTGGTACCGGCAATCTCGGTAACGATGGCTGACTCACGGCCTGCCAGAGCGTTGAGCAGGCTCGATTTGCCGGCGTTGGGACGACCGGCGATCACCACCTTCATCCCTTCCCGCAGCAGGGCGCCCTGCTTGGCTTCACCACGCACGTCGTCCAGCTCGGACATGATGGCGTAGAGGTCGCCCGCCACCTTGCCATCGGAGAGGAAGTCGATCTCCTCGTCCGGGAAGTCGATGGCCGCTTCCACATAGATACGCAGCCTGGTCAGGTTTTCCACCAGCTGCTGGATCTTGCTGGAGAACTGCCCCTGCAGGGAGTGCATGGCGCTGCGGGCAGCCTGTTCGCTGGAGGCTTCGATAAGGTCGGCAATCGCCTCGGCCTGGGCCAGATCCAGCTTGTCGTTGATGAAGGCGCGCTCGCTGAACTCGCCGGGGCGAGCAGGGCGGATCCCTTCAATTTGCAGAATCCGGCGGATCAGCATGTCCATGATGACGGGGCCACCGTGGCCCTGCAGCTCCAGCACATCTTCGCCGGTGAAGCTGTTGGGGGCCTTGAACAGCAGGGCTATGCCCTGATCCAGTACTTCGCCTTGCTCATCCCTGAACGGCAGATATTCGGCGTAGCGTACCCGCGGGCACTTACCGAGCACTATCTCGGCAACCTGTTCGGCGGCGGGGCCGGATACCCGGACTATGCCGACGCCACCACGGCCGGGGGCGGTGGCCTGGGCCACGATCGTATCTGTAGTCATCTTGCTTGGCTCGTTTGTTCGCTGATAGGAAAACGTAGTGGGAGACATTGTAATAAAAAAGGCGGCCCGAAGGCCGCCTCTTTTGTCATCACGGGAAGATTAGCTGCGCATCAGTTACGAGTGTGCAGGCCTTTCTTCTCCAGCTGACGATAGATGATGGTCTGCTGGGTGATGGAGATAACGTTGCTTACCAGCCAGTAGAGAGTCAGACCAGCCGGGAACCAGAGGAACATGAAAGTGAAGATGATCGGCATGAACTGCATCACTTTCTGCTGCATCGGGTCGGTCACGGTGGTCGGGCTCATCTTCTGCAGATACCACATGGAGGCACCCATGAGGATTGGCAGCACGAAGAAGGGGTCCTTCACTGACAGGTCGGTGATCCACAGGGCGAACGGCGCGTGGCGCAGCTCAACAGACTCCATCAGTGCCCAGTAGAGAGCAATGAAGATGGGCATCTGAACCAGGATCGGCAGACAGCCACCCAGCGGGTTGACCTTCTCCTTCTTGTACAGCTCCATCATGCCCTGAGACATCTTCTGGCGATCGTCGCCGAAGCGCTCGCGCAGGGCCGCAATCTTGGGTTGCAGCATGCGCATCTTGGCCATGGAGGTGTACTGGGCCTTGGTCAGCGGGAACATGATGCCGCGCACCAGCAGGGTCAGCATGATGATGGCCACACCCCAGTTCTGGACGAAGCCGTGGAACACGGTCAGCAGCCAGTGCAGCGGTTGGGCGATGAACCACAGCCAGCCGTAATCGACGGTCAGGTCGAGGTGGTTTGCCACCTTGGCCATCTGGTCTTGCAGCTTGGGGCCAACCCACAGTTTGCTGGTCACTTCGGCCTGTTGACCGGCAGCCACGTCAACCATCGGCGCCTTGTAACCGATGATTGCCTGGCCTTTGCCCGGGATCACACGGCTGTAGAAGCTGTTGGTATCGTTTGCGTTCGGAGCCCAAGCAGAGACGAAGTAGTGTTGCAGCATGGCGACCCAACCACCCTTGGTGGTCTTGCTCAGGTCGGCATCCTTCATCTCGTCGAAGGTGTACTTCTTGTAGCGGGTATCTTCAGTGGAGAAGGCACCGCCGCGGTAAGCACTGGCTACCATGGCATGGCCTTGCTGGTCTTTCGGAGTCGCCACGGTCTGCTTCAGCTGACCGTAGAACTGCACCTGTACCGGCTCGGCGGATTTGTTGTCGATCTTGTAGTCGACGCCAACGGCATAGTCACCACGCTTGAGGATGAACTCCTTGGTGAAGACAACGCCCTTGCTGTCGGTCCAGGTCATCGGTACGACGACTTGATCCTGACCATCAGCCAGCTGGTAGCTTGTCTGGGCGGCTTCATAGGTGGGACGACCCTGGGCCTGGCTGTCAGGACCATCGCGACCAACCAGACCGCTCTGGGCAACATAAAGATGCTCAGGTTGGCTGGTCAGCAGTACGAACGGTTGATCCTTGCCTTCTTCCAGCTTGTGGGCCAGCAGTTCAGCAGAGACGATGTCGCCACCCTGGGTATCCAGGGTCAGCTTGAGCACGTCGGAGGAGACGGTGATCAGCTTGCGTGCGGCAGTCGCATTGGCTTGCTCGGAAACCTGAGGAATATCACCGGATTGACCGGCTTCAGGTACGAAATGTTCGGTTTGGGCCACGGTAGTCGGGGCCGGCTTGGGAGCCTTGTCGGACTCCCACTGTTGCCAGAGCAAAAAGCTCACGAACAGCAAACCGATCAGGAGTAGATTGCGTTGTGATTCCATAGTCTTCAGTTTCTTCGCTTTGGTTGCGGAACCGGGTCATAACCACCCTCGGATAAGGGATGGCATTTTAATAGACGTTTGCTGGCTAACCAAACGCCTTTTATGAAACCGTGAAGTCGGATTGCTTCTATCGCAAATTGGGAACAAGTCGGGGTAAAACGGCAGCGCGGCCCCAGCAGGGGACTAATGATTAGCTGATACAGGCGTATCAGTTTGATAGCTACCCATTGCAACGGCGTGACAGAGTGCGCCATAGCTTTTCCAGTAACTTGAACAGTTCCTCGTTATCCATCTCTTTCACACCGGCCTTGGCGATCACCACGATGTCGATAGCGGGCAGCTGATGTTGTTTGAGGCGGAAACTTTCCCGAACCACCCGTTTGACACGGTTACGCCAGACGGCACGCTTGAGTGCTTTTTTGGGCACAGCGAGACCAAGACGAGGGTGTTCGAGCGAATTGGGAGAGGCGAGAAGAGTAATCTGCGGAGAGGCGGCCCGGACAGGCTCGGCGAAAACGCGTTTGAAGTGTTCGGGAGTTAACAGACGTAACTCCCGAGAGAAGGTGTGCTGGGTAGGCATTAGACTACCAGGCGGGCACGACCCTTGGCACGACGAGCGGCCAGAACTTTACGACCGTTGGCTGTTGCCATGCGGGCGCGGAAACCGTGAGAGCGCTTGCGCTTCAGGTTGGACGGTTGAAAAGTACGTTTCATGATTCGATTCCGTATTACTGTACAGTTTTGATTGTCACACTTAGCCGACGCGCCAGCTATAGCGTGTGACGACTAGCAAAAGAGGCCGAATTCTAAACAGAGTTCGGCTTTTAGTCAATCCGCCGTTCCCTCTCATCCTGCGGTGGCCTTGAAAAGGCTACTGCCGAGCGTGAGGATCCAGAGGATCGAGGGCTCCGGATTATACTGGCAACCCGGTGTTAAACAAGGGATCCCTCAATAAAAAAGGCGGCCAGGCCGCCAAAGAGAGAGCTATTTAAGGACTTTCCGCAAGAACTCCCGGGTACGGGGATCCTTGGGATCGACCAATATCTGATCCGGCGGGCCCTGCTCGACGATCCGTCCCCCTTCCATGAAGATCACCCGATCGGCCACATCCCGTGCGAATTCAATCTCGTGGGTCACCACCACCATGGTCTGGTGCTGGCTAGCCAGCTTTTTCATCAGCCCGAGCACTTCATCGACCCATTCCGGATCGAGCGCCGAAGTGGGCTCGTCAAACAGGATCACCTTGGAGTGGGCCGCCATGGCCCGACCGATGCCGACCCGCTGCTGCTGGCCGCCGGAGAGGGAGGCCGGATAGGCGTCCTTCTTGTCGGCAAGACCTATATCCTCAAGGATGCCGAGGGCGGTAGCACGGGCTTCCGCCTTTGGCTGTTTCCAGACGGTGATCAGCCCTTCGGCGATGTTGTCCTGCGCCGTCTTGTTGGCAAACAGGGCGTAGTTCTGGAACACGAAGGAGGCGCGCTTGCGCAGCTCGATGGCCTGCTGCTCGCTGGCATTTGCCAGATTGAGCTGCAGATCGTCGATGGCAAGCGAACCCGCATCCGGGGTCTCCAGCAGGTTCAGGCAGCGCAGCAGGGTCGACTTGCCGGTGCCGGAGGGGCCGATAATGACCACTATCTCCCCCTTCTTTACCTCCAGATCGATGCCGTTGAGCACCTGATTGCCGTGATATGCCTTGGAGAGGCCGGTTAGCTTGATCATGAGAGCCCTCCTTTAATAGGCACGGTTGAGACGAATTTCCAGCAGGTGCTGCAAGCGGGTAAAGAAGATGACCACCACCCAGTAGATAAGCGCCACCGCCATAAAGCTCTCGAAGAACTTGAAGGAGGAGGAGGCTTCCATCTGCGCCTTGCCCATGATCTCGGCCACACCGAGGGTAAAGGCCAGCGAGGTGCTCTTGATCATGTCGATGAAGTAGTTCATCAGCGACGGAGTGGCGATGCGTGCCGCCTGCGGCAGAATGATCCGCTGCATCGCCTGCAGCCGGCTCATGCCAATGCTGAGCGCCGCTTCCATCTGGCTCTTGTGTATACCCAGGATCGACGCCCTGATCGACTCGGCCATGTAGGCGGCAAAGTGGAGGGTTAGACCTATGATGGCGGCGGTAAAGGCATCCATCCCGGAAAAAACGTGGAACAGTTGTGGCAGCCCGTAATAGAGCAGAAACAGCTGGACGAGCAGCGGTGTACCCCGAAAGAACGAGATATAGAGCATCGCCAGCCAGTGGATCACGGGGATGCGAAAGACCCGTACTATCGCCAGGGCCAGCGACAGTACGAGTGCCAACGCGAATCCCCACAGGGCCATCTCCATCGTGGTGCCCAGATATTTGAGCAGGATGGGAAACAGCCCCAGGGTGTACTCGATATCGAAGTGCATCATTTATTTGTCAGTGATGTCGGACGCGAACCATTTCTCGGAGATATGACGCAGGGAGCCATCCTTGCGCATGGCGGCCAGAGCCTCATCGACCTTCTTCAGCAGCGCCTGCTTCTCCGGGGTCTTCAGGAAGGGCAGGGCGTTCTCGATGGTTTCGAACGGTGCGCCAGCCTGTTGCAGCGGCAGCTTGGACTCCTTGATCAGCTGGGCGGTGGAGACGCGGTCCATCACGAAGGCGTCGATGCGGCCCAGCGCGACATCCTGCTCGAAGGCGGAGTCATAGGTGCGGATATCGATCTTGTGGTTCGGATCGTTCTTGCGCAGCAGCTCTTCAAAGTTGGAGCCCAGATTGACCGCGACCTTCTTGCCTTCCAGATCCTTGATGCCGTGGATGGTGTTGTTGCCCTGACGGACCACGATCTGGGCGCCGTCATAGACGTAGGGCTGGGAGAAGTCGTACTTCGCCTTGCGCTCGTCAGTGATGGTGATCTGGTTGGAGATGGTATCGACACGGCCGGTTTCCAGCATGCCGAACAGGCCGGAGAAGCTGGCGGTCACGAACTCGACCTTGTAGCCGGTGCGCTCGCCGATCTGGTTCCACATATCCACTTCAAAGCCCTGCAGCTTGTCCTGCTTGACGAAAGTGAACGGGAAGTACTTTCCGGACATACCGACCTTGATGGTCTCCTGGGCGATGGCCTGACCAGACAGGGTAGCCAACAGGATGGCTGCGCCGGAAATAAGCTTGATGGAAGTTTTCATGGGGTTTCTCTCTCTAAATGTCTTGTATTTGTAGTTGTAATAACTGCTTTGGCGCTGATGTTATTGGAATAAAATTTAAAAAATAAATGACATTTGGTTATATGAAATAACAGGAGTGCAGCATGAGATCCGCCAGTTGCAGCAGTGGATCAAGCTGTGGGTAACTTTGGGGATGAAAGATGATCCGGAGGCGCTGGATCCTTGAAAGTCAAGGATCTTATTTGCTGGATCCGCGGGGTCACGGCTGGAGATCCGGCGGCTAAAAACGTAGAATAGCCGGTCTTTAGTTAATCAATCGACAGGAGTTTAGAGTGACTGCTTCGCTATGGCAGCAGTGCCTTAACCGGCTGCAAGATGAGTTGCCCTCGGCAGAATTCAGCATGTGGATCCGGCCGCTTCAAGCGGAGTTGAGTGACAATACTCTGACCCTGTATGCACCGAATCGCTTCGTTCTGGACTGGGTACGAGACAAGTACCTCATCCGGGTGAACGGCATCATTAACGAACTTTGCGGGGTCGATGGCCCCGCCCTGCGTTTTGATATTGGCAATCGCCCCCACCCCGTCACCGTCGCTGCAAGCAGAGCGCCGGCGCAGGGTGCTGCTCCTGTGAATAACTTGCAGAAGAGCTGGGAAAGCAAGCCCGAAACCAAACCCGAGCCGAACCACAAGAGCAACACCAACGTGAACTATACCTTCGAGAATTTCGTCGAGGGTAAGTCCAACCAGTTGGCTCGTGCTGCGGCCCGTCAGGTGGCGGACAATCCGGGTGGCGCTTACAACCCGCTGTTCCTCTATGGCGGTACCGGTTTGGGTAAAACCCACCTGCTGCACGCCGTTGGCAATGCCATCAAGGAGAGCAAAAAAGATGCGAAAGTCATCTATATGCACTCCGAGCGGTTCGTGCAGGACATGGTGAAAGCGCTGCAAAACAACGCTATTGAAGAGTTCAAGCGTTACTACCGCAGCGTCGATGCCCTGCTCATCGATGACATTCAGTTCTTCGCCAACAAGGAGCGCTCCCAGGAGGAGTTCTTCCATACCTTCAACGCTTTGCTCGAAGGCAACCAGCAGATCATCCTCACCTCGGATCGCTATCCGAAAGAGATCAACGGTGTCGAGGATCGCCTCAAGTCCCGCTTTGGCTGGGGCCTGACCGTGGCGATCGAGCCGCCTGAGCTGGAGACCCGCGTCGCCATCCTGATGCGCAAGGCGGACGAGAACCAGATCCACCTGCCGGACGAAGTGGCCTTCTTCATTGCCAAACGGCTGCGTTCCAACGTCCGTGAACTGGAAGGGGCCCTCAACCGGGTGATCGCCAACGCCAACTTTACCGGTCGCGCCATCAACATCGACTTCGTACGCGAAGCGCTGCGCGATCTGCTGGCGTTGCAGGAGAAGCTGGTCACCATCGACAATATCCAGAAGACGGTGGCGGAGTACTACAAGATCAAGCTTGCGGATCTGCTCTCCAAGCGTCGTTCCCGCTCCGTGGCCCGCCCGCGCCAGCTGGCGATGGCTCTGGCCAAGGAGCTGACCAATCACAGTTTGCCGGAGATAGGTGATGCCTTTGGTGGCCGTGACCATACCACCGTTCTTCATGCCTGCCGCAAGATCGAGCAGCTGAAGGAGGAGAGTCACGACATCAAGGAGGACTACTCCAACCTGATCCGTACCCTTTCTTCCTGATAACGGAGAGCACAGATGCAGCTCGAAATTAGCCGTGAGGCCCTGTTACGTCCTCTGCAACTGGTGTCCGGTGCCCTGGGTGGCCGACCGACCCTGCCGATCCTCGGCAACGTGCTGCTTGATGTCAGCAACGGTCTGCTGTCGCTGACCGGCACCGATCTCGAAGTAGAGATGATCGGTCAGGTCTATCTGAATGGTACCAGTGAAGATGGCCGCACCACTGTGCCGGCGCGCAAGTTGCTGGATATCTGCCGTGGTCTGCCGGAAAGCGCTGAAATCCGCCTCAATACCGAAGGCGATCGCCTGATCATCCGTTCCGGCCGTTCCCGTTTCAATCTGTCGACCCTGCCGGCGACCGAGTATCCGAACATCGAGGATTGGGAATCCGTGCTCGAGTTCGATATCAGCCAGCTGGAGCTGAAGAAGCTGATCGATGCGACCCAGTTCTCCATGGCCAGCCAGGATGTGCGTTACTACCTGAACGGCATGCTGTTCGAAAGCGAAGGTCACGGTCTGCGTACCGTGGCGACCGACGGTCACCGTCTGGCCACCTGCCGCCGCGAGGTTGTGGGGGAATCGCTGCCCGATCATCAGGTTATCCTGCCGCGCAAAGGGGTGCTGGAGCTGGTGCGTCTGCTGGAAGCGGAAGACAAGCCGGTACGGCTGCAGATCGGTCGCAGCAACCTGCGCGCCGCTCTCGACGGCTTCATCTTTACCTCCAAGCTGGTGGATGGCCGTTTCCCGGACTGGCGCCGGGTCATTCCGCGCAACAGCGACAAGGCCCTGATCGCTGGTCGCGAGGATCTGCGTCAGGCGTTTGCCCGCGCAGCGATCCTCTCCAACGAAAAATTCCGTGGGGTGCGTCTCAATCTGCAGGAAAACCTGCTGCGCATCACCGCCAACAACCCGGAACAGGAAGAAGCGGAAGAGCTGCTTGACGTACAATACGCTGCTGGCGAGATGGAGATCGGATTCAACGTCTCTTATGTGCTGGACGTGCTGAATACGTTAAAATGTGAGCAAATCCGGGTTAGCCTGAGCGATTCCGTCAGCAGCGCCATTATTGAGGATTTTGAAAATCAGGATGCTCAGTACGTGGTAATGCCGATGCGGATCTAGTCGTGTCTCTGGTCAAACTCCAGCTCAGCGACTTTCGCAATATCCAGCAAGCCAGTCTCGCGTTGTCACCCGGCCTCAATATTCTGGTCGGGTGCAATGGCAGCGGCAAGACCAGCGTGCTGGAAGCCATTCACTACCTTGGTCTGGGGCGCTCCTTTCGCACTCATCTGACCGGGCGGGTTATCCGTCAGGGGGAGAGGGCGTTTACCCTGTTTGCCCAGTGCGAACTGGATGGGCGTCAGGTGCCTATCGGTCTTGCCAAGGACAAGAGTGGCGAGACCCAGCTCAAGATTGCCGGAGCACAGGCGCAGCGATTGGCCGATCTGGCCGAACTGCTGCCGGTGCAACTCATCCATCCGGATGGCTTCAATCTGTTGACCGGGGGGCCGCAGGCTCGTCGGGCCTGGCTCGATTGGGGGGTATTTCATCAGGAGCCCACCTTCTTTGCCCTGTGGGGGCGGGTGCGGCGGCTGCTGAAACAGCGCAATGCTCTGCTGCGCCAGAGCACCCAATATCGTCAGCTGGCGTTCTGGGATCAGGAGTTGGTGCGGCTGGGTGGTGAACTGGCAGGCTTTCGCGCCAGTTATTGTCAGGCCATTACGCCCCTGATCAAGGAGATGACGGCGGATTTTCTGCCGGAATTCGATATCAGTCTTGGTTTTTACCGGGGCTGGGAGAAAGATACCCCCCTCAACGAACTGCTGGAGGCGGGGTTTGAGCGGGATCGGGCGCTGGGCTACACCGGTGTCGGTCCGCAGAAAGCCGATGTGCGCCTCAAGGCGAACGGGGTGCCTGCTCAGGATATTTTGTCCCGGGGTCAGCTCAAGCTGCTGGTTTGTGCCATGCGCTTGGCCCAAGGGCTCTATTTGAATCAACATAGCAGCCGTGGCTGTATTTTTTTAATTGACGATTTTGCCTCTGAACTGGATGTCGAGAAGCGTCGCCTCCTGGCCGCAAGGCTGAAGCAGTGCGCGTCCCAGGTGTTTATCACCGCCATCGATACCGGTCAGCTCGCAGACATGATGGATGCGAATGACTGCAAGTTGTTCCACGTGGAACAAGGCAAGATCTCCGAAACGTTAGAGAAGGCAGAGAGTAAGCTATGAGTGAAAATACTTACGACTCCTCGAATATCAAGGTGCTGAAGGGCCTGGATGCGGTCCGCAAGCGCCCGGGGATGTATATCGGCGATACGGATGATGGCTCGGGTCTGCACCACATGGTGTTCGAAGTCGTCGATAACTCCATTGACGAGGCGCTCGCTGGCTACTGCTCCGATATTCAGGTCAAGATCCATTCCGATGGCTCCGTCTCCGTGCGCGATAACGGCCGTGGTATTCCGGTCGATATTCACCCGGAAGAGGGCCGCTCCGCTGCCGAAGTCATCATGACCGTACTGCACGCTGGCGGTAAGTTCGATGACAACTCCTACAAGGTTTCCGGTGGTCTGCACGGCGTCGGCGTCTCCGTTGTTAACGCGCTCTCTGACAAGCTGCTGCTGACCATTCGTCGTAACGGCCACGTCTACGAACAGACCTATCATCTGGGTGAGCCGCAGGCTCCGCTCAAGCAGATCGGTGACAGCACTGGCACCGGGACCGAAGTTCGCTTCTGGCCGAGCCCGACCATCTTCAGCGACACCCTGTTTCACTACGAGATCCTGGCCAAGCGTCTGCGCGAACTCTCCTTCCTCAACTCCGGTGTTTCCATCCGTCTGATGGATGAGCGTGATGGCCGCGAGGCGCACTTCTGCTACGAAGGCGGTATCAAGGCGTTCGTTGAGTACCTGAACCAGAACAAAACCCCGATCCATCCGAAGGTGTTCCACTTCACCACCGAACAGGATGGCATCGGTGTGGAAGTCGCCATGCAGTGGAACGACGCCTATCAGGAAGGGGTCTACTGCTTCACCAACAACATTCCGCAGCGCGATGGTGGTACTCACCTCGTTGGTTTCCGTACCGCGCTGACCCGTACCCTCAACTCCTACATGGAGAAAGAGGACTACAGCAAGAAGGCCAAATCTGCCGCCAGCGGTGATGACGTGCGTGAAGGTCTGATTGCCGTTATCTCCGTCAAGGTGCCGGATCCCAAGTTCTCCTCCCAGACCAAGGACAAGCTGGTCTCTTCCGAAGTGAAGACTGCTGTCGAGCAGGCGATGGGTGAGAAGCTGGCCGACTTCCTGCTGGAAAACCCGGGCGATGCCAAGATCGTGGTCAACAAGATCATCGATGCGGCCCGTGCCCGTGAAGCGGCCCGCAAGGCCCGCGAGCTGACCCGCCGCAAAGGCGCGCTGGATATCGCCGGTCTGCCCGGCAAGCTGGCTGACTGTCAGGAAAAAGACCCGGCACTCTCCGAACTCTACATAGTGGAAGGGGACTCTGCTGGCGGTTCCGCCAAGCAGGGTCGCAACCGGAAGAACCAAGCCATCCTGCCGCTCAAGGGCAAGATCCTGAACGTAGAGAAGGCCCGTTTCGACAAGATGATCTCCTCACAAGAGGTAGGCACCCTGATCACCGCACTGGGTTGCGGTATCGGTCGCGACGAGTACAACCCGGACAAGCTGCGTTATCACAACATCATCATCATGACCGATGCGGACGTCGATGGTGCGCACATCCGAACCCTGCTGCTGACCTTCTTCTATCGTCAGATGCCGGAAATCATCGAGCGTGGCTACGTCTATATCGCCCAGCCGCCGCTCTACAAGGTGAAGAAGGGCAAGCAGGAACAGTATCTGAAAGACGAAGATGCGCTGCTGCAGTACCAGACCGCCATGGCGCTGGATGGTGCGACCCTGCACGTCAATGAGTCTGCCCCGGCCATTGGTGGCGAGGCTCTGGAGCGTCTGGTCAACCAGCACCGCTCGGTGACTCACCTGATCACCCGCATGTCTCGCCGTGCACCGGAAGCGGTTCTGACCCAGCTGATCTATCAGCCGGAGCTGAACGAAGCGCTGCTGAACAGCGAGAGCGATCTGCTGGCCTGGTGTCAGGGTATGGAAGCCGTGCTCAACGAGAGCAACCAGGGCATCCAGTACCAGATGCAGGTTCGCCGCGATGAAGAGCGCCGCCTCTTCGTGCCGCATGCCGTGGTACGTCAGCACGGTGTCGACCGCGAATATCCGATCAGCTACGACTTCCTGCAATCCTCCGAGTACCGTCAGTTGGTCTCGCTGGGCAAGGAGATCGCCAACCTGATCGAGGAAGGCGGTTACATCAAGCGTGGCGAGAAGGTGAAGCCGGTCTCCAGCTTCGTCGAAGCGGTCGAGTGGCTGATGGGCGAAGGCAAACGTGGCATCTACATCCAGCGCTATAAAGGGCTGGGCGAGATGAACCCGGACCAGTTGTGGGAAACCACCATGGATCCGGAAGCCCGTCGCATGCTGCGCGTCACCATCGATGATGCCGTCGGTGCCGACCAGCTCTTCTCCACCCTGATGGGTGATGCAGTAGAGCCGCGTCGCGACTTTATCGAGACCAACGCCCTGCGCGTAGCCAACCTCGACGTCTAATCAGACTCGCTGGTTGCAGTAAAAAGCCGCTCACAAGAGCGGCTTTTTTACATCTGCAGTCTGCTTTATCAGAGCATTTTGCTCATGATGACCAGATTGTGTGGGAGCTCGGCACCATCGCTAGCCGTGCGGTGACGCAACGCTGGCACTATGTGGTGGATGACCCTGAACCCCAGCTTGGTATAGAAAGGCTCGGCGGTCTGGGTACCGAGATTGACCTCGTAAACCCCTTGCTGCGTCAGGTACTCCAGCACGGTATTGGCGAGCAGGGTGCCGGTTCCTGCGGGTTGCCCCGGTTGCACCACCACAGTGCCGATATAGGCGAATCGCCGATTGTCTGTGGAGTAGATAGACCCGGACATGCCTCCCTGCAGTTCACCATTCTCATCATGCAGCATCAAAACAAAGGTCGGCCGGATTTTGGGATCCTGCTCATTGACGGCTTCGATGTAGAGGGTTTTGCCTGCTGGCTGAGAACCGCAATGCGCTCTGAAGATTGCAGTGTGATCCGGGCCTGCGGGCATATGAACGGCTTCGGTCTGATAACCGCTTTGAGTGAGAGGGGAATAGAGCTCCTGATACGTGGTGAGTATCACCACCTCATTGATGAGGTGGCCCTGCTGCCGTTGTTCATCGATCAGCTGATCCAGATAATCGAGCGGAGTACCGAGAAAGCTGGCTTCCGGGTAGTGGACGATGACGTTGGGGTTGAAGCCAAACTCCTGCTCACGCAGTTGCAGCAGGGCAAAAAGTGCCAACTGCTTCTCGCTCAGTTCATCGGCTGTGCAGTTCTCTGGCTGATACAGTTTGAGTGGATTATGTCGAGTGGTCATTGTTTATCCATAAAATGATGCGCGCAGATGATAACACAGCCAATGGGATGGGCACGTTCCACGTGGAACATTGAACCGGATTTACCCCAGCTCAGGTGCCGGGCAGTAGAGGCGCAGACGATGGCCATCCGGATCGAGGGCCATGCAGGTGTAGCCAAACTCCATCTTGGTCGGCGCCTGGATCAGGGTGAGCCCGCGCGCCAGCCACTCGGCAGACAGGCTATCGACGGCATCATCATCGGGGAGGGTGAAGGCCAGCTCCATCGCTCCGGCCGTTTGGGTTACTGCGGGCTCGACTGTGGCGCTGGACCAGAGTGCCAGTCTGGCGCCCGATTCGAACACGAACATGGCAAAGGTAGGTGACTCCTCCACCGGCTGGCGACCGAACAACTCGCGGTAGAAGAGCGCGCTGCGGGTCGGATTGGCAACGTAGAGGATGGTGAACTGGGGGACTAACATGGTGATGCTCCTTGCTGATGAGATGGCACATCGGCGCCGACCCCGTCAGCATGGCGCTACCTGCTGTCAGTTTCTGTCAGCAATGAATTTCGGCTGCGGGATCTGCTGGGTGGCGCGCCACTCCTTCAGCAGGCTCTCTCTGCTTTTGGGATAGCGGCAATCTTGCGGTTGCATCCGGGTGATGCGATCAACCCGAAAGTGGCGAAAGCCCTGACGCAGTTCGCACCAGGCCACCAGTACCCGTACCTGTTCGAAGTAGCCGAGGGCAAAGGGCCAGACGGTGCGCTCAGAGGCCTCATCCTTGAGGTCGCGATAGCCCAGGATCACCTTGCGTTGCTGGCGGATGGCACTGCGCAGCGGGGCTTCATCGGTGAGGCTGTTGCTGCGGGAGGTGCCGATCAGCAGGGCATTGCTCTGGAGCTGCTGGCGATAGTCGGCGGGCAGCACGGCTTCTATCTTGGCCAGCGCACTGCTGGCCGATGCACTCAAGGATCCGTCACCGTGGGCGACGACCCAACGTGACCCCAGCACCAGTGCATCCAGCTCCTCTTCATTGAACATCAATGGCGGCAGTATGAAGCCGGGACGCAGCACATAGCCGATCCCTGGTTCACCCTCGATATGGGCACCTTGCGCCTGCAGGGTGGCGATATCCCGATAGAGGGTGCGCAGGCTGATGCCAAGCTTGCTGGCCAGTTCCGCGCCTGTGATGGCGTAACGGTGGCCGCGCAGCAGCTGGAGCAGGGCCAGCAGGCGTTCGGAACGGGACATGGGATGACTCCTCGGGATCTCTGGTTAGCCTGCCATAGCGGAGTGAACGGGTATAGAGGATGTCATCAGACATTGTTGCCGCGAAAAGATCGTCGCCACTCGCTTGGAGAGATGGCAAAGCGGGCGCGGAAGTGATTACGCAGGGAGGTGGCACTTTTGAAGCCGACAATCTCGGCAATGCGATCAATGGAATGGCCGCTTACCTCCAGCAGCTCCTGACTGCGCCTGAGCCGCTCCGCCAGCAGCCATTCACCCACCGAGAGGCCGGTTGCCTGATGAAAACGGCGGGTAAAGGTGCGTCGACTCATCAGGGTGAGATCTGCCAGAGAGTCCAGGGTGTGAGGCTCGGCCAGATGGGCACGCAGGTGATCGAGCAACTGGTTCATCCGGACATCGCGGGTGGAGGCGGGCACCGGCTGCTCGATAAACTGGGCTTGGCCCCCTTCCCGGTGAGGCGGGATCACCAGCCGCCGCGCCACCTTGTTGGCGATGGCCGAGCCGTGGTACTGGCGTACCAGATAGAGGCAGCAGTCCAACCCGGCGGCAGTGCCAGCCGAGGTGACCAGCCCCTCGTCATCCACATAGAGGGCGTTGGTATCGAGCTGCACGCAGGGAAAGCGGTGGCAGAAATCCTGTTCGTACTCCCAGTGGGTCGATGCCTTGCGACCATTGAGCAGCCCGGCGTAGGCGAGCACATAGGTGCCGAGACAGAGCCCGACCAGTCGGGCACCTCTGGCTCTGGCGGCAATCAGGGCATCGAGCAGCGCTGCGGGTGGCCGTGCAGCCGGGTCGTGCCAGAAGGGAATAACGATGATCTCCACCTCGGCCAGCACCTCCAGCCCATGGGGAGCCTGAATAGTGAAGCCTTGCGCCGAGCGTGAATGAGGGTTGCCATCGCCGCAGCAGATCTTGAGCTCGAACAGCGGTTGGCCCGGCAGAATATCGCCGAAGATGAGGCAGGGGACGGCGCAGTGAAAAGGGCTGAAGTGATCGAAGGTCACCACGGCAACGATCGGGGTGGTCATGGTGTTGGCTCCTCTCTGCGCGCAGACCACTCATCATAAGCGTTCGGTAGTGAAAGCCGAAGGGCCATGTCTGGCATGGCCCTCCTGCGGGTCACAGCGATATCGCCTCGCCATCTTGCGGCACCCGTACCCGATCCATCATGCCCCGTTCCGCCAGATAGTCGCGCAGCTCCTGGCGCGACAGCACGGCGTGGTTGACCGCCTCCATATGGCTGGCGATCAGCGTGGCCTGCGGTGCGGCCTGATAAACGGCGGCGACATCTTCCTTGCCCATGATGATGGAACCGAGCCCGGGCACCTGTGCATCGCCACAGTTGAGGATGATGACCTCGGGTTGATGCTGTTGCAGGGCTTGCTCGACCCGGGGATGCCAGATGGTATCACCGGCCAGATAGAGGCACTGTTCATCGGGGTGGGAGAAGACCACACCGCACACTTCTCCCATGCGCTCGCCCAGTACCGCCATCAACTGGTCGCTGCCGTGCTGGCCACCGGTCTGCTGCAGGCGAATGCCGGCAAACTCGGGCTGGTCGCTCAGCAGGCGTACATCCTCAAAGCCACTGGCACGAATGGCATCGGCATCTTTCTGATGTTGCACCAAGAGCGGCAGATGCTTGGGGATCAGGGCTCTGGCGGCGTCATCCCAGTGGTCGGGATGGTTGTGGGTGATGATAACGGCATCCACATCGACCAGCTCATCTATCGGTAGCGGCAGCTCGACCAGCGGATTGCGCAGCTGGCTGTTGGCGGTGCCCTCAAAGCCGGGGAAGACCCCTTTGGCCGAGAGCATGGGGTCGATCAGAAAGCGGGTGCCGCCATAGTCGAGCAGCAAGGTAGCGTTGCGAACCTGGGTAATCTTCATGGGATGGCTCCATGTTGGCTGGTGGATATGCAACCAATTATGGGAGACGGAGCGAGTTGCCATCAGTGGCCCACGGGTCGATTATCATCACTATCGGGCCAACAGGTTGATGTTCAACAGGTCGGCGCGGCCATTTAAAAAATTTGAAAAAATCCCCTTGAAAGGAAAAAGTGAGCCCCTATATAGGTAACAAGGCCGGAACGCTCGACAGAGGTTTCGACCAGGTGCCCGTCCATAAGGAGGGCAAAAAATCCGTTATCGCTCACAAGAGGGTAATACTATGCGTTCTATCGACTTTTCTCCGCTCTATCGTTCTGCCATCGGTTTCGATCGTCTGGCAAATCTCATCGAATCTGCGGCCAGCAATGGCAATGCCGGTTACCCCCCCTACAACATCGAGCAGTTGGGTGACAACGACTACCGCATCAGCATGGCGGTGGCGGGCTTTACCCAGGAAGAGCTGGAGCTGAGCTTCCAGGAAAATCTGCTGACGGTGAAGGGCAACAAGCAGGCCGACACCGGGCGCAACTATCTCTATCAGGGGATCGCCGAACGTGGTTTCGAGCGCCGCTTCCAGCTGGCCGACTATGTGCGGGTGAAAGGGGCCGACCTGAAAAACGGCTTGCTGCACATCGAGCTGGTGCGTGAAGTGCCTGAGGCGATGAAGCCGCGCAAGATCGAGATCAACGGCTGATAGCCTGAATTCACTGAAATTTTAAAATTTCCCGGGTGCCGATGACGGGCCTGTGGAGAGTTGAACCTGTTGCTTATTAGAAGGATAGGATTATGCGTAACCTCGATTTTTCTCATCTCTATTCCAACGCCGTCGGCTTCGAGCGGATGGCCCGTGAGCTGGAAGGTTTGTTCGAGCAGAAGACCGCCGCTTACCCCCCGTACAACATCGAAAAGCGCGATCAGGATGGCTATCGCATCACGGTTGCCGTGGCTGGCTTCGAGCGCGAAGAGCTGGAGCTGGAGACCGAAAACGGCTCCCTCAAGGTGAAGGGTCGCAAAGGAGCTGGGGCCGGTGAGCGTCAGTTCCTCCATCAGGGGATTGCCGAGCGCGACTTCGAGCTTGCCTTCAAGCTGAGCCAGCACGTGGAAGTGCAGGGCGCCAAGCTGGAGCATGGTCTGTTGACCATCGACCTAGCTCGCGAACTGCCGGAGGCGCTCAAGCCCCGCGCCATCCCGATCGGCAAACCCGAGCAGCTGGCGCTGCCCGGCTAAGCAAACCGGATCGCGATAAACAATAAAGGCCTGCAGATGCAGGCCTTTCTGTTTTTGGCTGGCCGGACTGACTTAGCCGGCGTAGAGGGTGTTTATTTCATCGGCCAGAATGGCGATGCCGCGGCGAACCAGCTCCTCGCTTTGGGAGTAGTTGAGGCGGATGCACTCCTGGCTGTGGCGCCACTCGGGGTCATCAATGCCGGGGAAGAAGTAGTGACCCGGCACGATCAGCAGGTTCTTCGCCTTCAGTCGCTCATAGAGTTCCTGACAGTGGATCGGCAAGCCTTCAAACCAGAGCCAGAGGAAGAGAGCGCCTTCCGGCTTGTGGATATGGAAGCGCGGGTCGGGGATCGCTTCGCGCAGCAGCTGTACCGCCAGCTCCGCCTTCTGCTGATAAAAGGGCTTAACCACCTGTTCGCTGAGGGCGATGATCTCGCCGCTCTCTATCATCGGGATGGTGATGGCGGGGCCCAGACTGCCCGGCGCCAGATTGATGATGCCACTCAGGTTGGTGATGGCCTGAATGATCTTCTCGTCGGCGATGACGATGCCGCAGCGGGTGCCCGGCAAGCCCAGCTTGGAGAGGCTCATGCAGAGGATGGTATTGGCGTTCCAGAACGGCTTGGCTTCGCTGAAGATGATGCCCGGGAAGGGAACGCCGTAGGCGTTGTCGATCAGCAGCGGGATTCCCTTGTCGCGGGCGATCTGGTCGAGGTGTTCGATCTCTTCGTCGGTCAGCACGTTGCCGGTCGGGTTGGTCGGGCGGGAGACGCAGATCACCCCGATGTCGTCACCCACCTGCAGGCTCTCGAAATCCACGTGGTATTTGAACTGGCCATCGGGCAGTTTCTCGATGGTGGGCTTGTAGGCCACGAAGTAGTCGTCGGCCAGCGCCGAGTCGGCATAGCCGATGTATTCGGGGGCGAGCGGGAACAGCACCTTTTTCTTGCGGCCATCGGCAAATTCACCGGCCAGCAGGTTGAACAGGTAGAAGAAGGCATTCTGACTGCCGTTGGTCAGGGCGATATTGCGGGCCGAGATATCCCATCCCAGCTCCTTGCTGAGCAGGGCTGCCAGCGCTTTGGTGAACCTGTCTTTGCCCTGCGGGCCGTCGTAGTTGGCCATCGCTTTGACCAGCTCGCCGTTGTCGAGCAGGCTCTTGGCCTCGGCCTGAAAGCGTTCCAGCATGGCGGGGATGGGGGCCGGATTGCCGCCACCCAGCATGATGGCGTCCGGATTGGTCAGCCCCTGATTGAGGTCATCCATGAGTTGGGTAATACCGGCGTGGCGAGTGAACTTCTCGCCGAACAAGGAAAATTCCATTCAGTGACAGATCCAGATTTGAGTTACGGGGATGTAGCACCATAGCTCAGTTTAAAAGCGGGTGTCGATCAAAAAGATGGGACGTTCCACGTGGAACATGGTGCAAAAATCAAGCGTGGTTAAAATCACCAACTGTTGGTTTAAAAATGACTGGGCGGGATGCATTTTGCGACTCAATTTGGTATCGCAAGATAGTTAATTTAAACAAAATCATCATGTTATGAATTGCATGAGGATTGGCACAACTATTGGAATAGCTATCTGGTCATCTCAACCATACCGGAGCAAACCAGATGAAAAGCCTGATCGCTACCCTGATTGTGAGTGCCCTGAGCCTGAACGTGATGGCCAACGAAAACCCGCGGCCCGAGCTGGAGAGTGCCCAGCTGGATCAGGATGTGCAGAGCGAGTTGCAACAGGCATCCCATGCCGTGGTGCAGGATGCGCTGCACAACCTCAAACCGCTGGCGCTGGATACCCTGGTGGTGGAGGCGAGCCAGGCTGTGGCGACTCACCCTGAGAGTTGAGGTAGCGCAGGGGGGTTTGTCCCGTATGTTGTTTGAAGAAGCTGATAAAGGCGCTGTCGCTGGAGAACTCCAGCGCAGCGGCAATCCGGCTGATGGACTCGCTTTCTGCCAGTAGCTCCATGGCGTGCAACAGCCGCCACTGCTGACGCCACGCCTGATAGCTCATGCCTGTCTCCCGCATAAAGATGCGGCCAATGGTCTTGTCACTGGCGCCTATCTGTCCGGCTAACTGATTGAGCCGCTCCGGCAGGGCATCTCCCCGCTTCAACTGCTGTAGCCAGTCGCCCAGTCTGGGATCGGTCGGCAGCGGCAACTGCCACGACTCCCGCGGCGCCAGCCTCAATTCTTCCATAAACAGAGCCACCGTCCGTTGTTGCTGCTCTTGCGGTTTGTCCCACGGCCAGAGCGCCATCCGTTCGATCAGTTCGTGCAGCAGCGGATTGACCGCCAGCACTTCGACCGTGCCGGGCAACTCGGGGTGCGGCTGGAAGTAGAGGGATCGGTAGGCGACGACACCGCGCATCAGTACCCGGTGGGCGGTGCCCGCTGGCAGCCAGGCGGCGCGGGTGGGTGGCAGCAGGCAGACCCGACCTTCCAGCTCCATGGTCATGCAGCCGGATTGAGCGAACAGCAGCTGATGGCGCTGATGCTGATGCCGGCCCGAGTCGTGCCAGCCGAGGGCGGAGGCGATGCCGATCACGCTGCCCGTCAGCTGGTCGGGGTCAAAAGGGTGATCGGGAAGAATAAAGGCCATATGTCCGATTTTTGATGTTTATAGTCCTGCTTATTGTAATCAGACAATCGGCATCTCTCTAGAATGGCGACCTCTTGTGAAGGAGGTTTGTCATGAACAACAAGTTGCCACCGCTCTGGCTGGTGGTGGGATTGATGATGTTTCCCCAAATTGTGGAGACCATCTACAGCCCGGTCCTGACCCACATCGCTACCCAGTTTCGGGTGAGCGAAGGGCAGGCATCCCAGACCCTTTCGGTCTATTTTCTGGCGTTTGCGGTGGGCGTGGTCTGCTGGGGGCGGCTCTGCGATCTGATTGGGCGCCGTCCCGCTATGCTGGCGGGTCTGCTCACCTATGGCGTTGGCACCCTGCTGGCGCTGCTGGCCAATCAGTTTGAAACCCTGCTGCTGGCCCGGGTTATCTCGGCCTTTGGCGCCGCGGTGGGATCCGTGGTGACCCAGACCATGCTGCGCGATAGCTATCAGGGCTGCGATCTGGCGCGGGTCTTCTCGGTGATGGGCATTGCGCTCTCACTCAGTCCGGTGCTGGGGCTGCTCAGTGGTGGCCAGCTGGCGAGCGGGTTCGGCTATCTCGGGGTGTTCAGCGGTCTGCTGGTCCTGGCAGTAGGTTTGCTGCTGGTGACCTGCTGGCAGTTGCCGGAAACCCGTCCGGCCACCAGCCAACGAGTCGCGCTCTGGCCGCTGGCGTGTCGGATGATCAAGGATGGCGGACTCTGGCGCAGTGCCATGCTGGTCGCCCTGTTCAACACTATGCTGTTTGGCTACTACAGTCTGGCCCCCTTCCTGTTTGCCGGATTGGGATTGAGCACCGGCGAGTTTGGCTATTCGGGGATCTTGCTGGCGCTGGCGACTCTGCTCGGCAGCCTGCTCAACAAGCATCTGCTGGGGAGGGGGTGGCTGCCGTCATCTCTGGTCAGATTGGCTTGCGCTCTGGCGCTGGTCGCCGGGCTGCTGGTCTGGGCGAGTCAGTCCAGCCTCTGGTTCCTGTTGCCCATGATGGGTGTGGTGGTGGCCTTCGGGCTGGCTATCCCCAATGTGCTGAGTCAGGCGCTGCTGGCCTATCGCGAGGTAGCGGGCAGCGCTGGCGCCCTGTTCGGGCTTGGCTACTACCTGCTGCTCAGTCTGGGGTTGGCGGTGGCGGCCGGATTGCAGGATCTCGGCCTGTTGCTGAGTGGCTGTGGTCTGTTGGCGCTGATTTGCTGCGGGCGTCGTTCCACGTGAAACGTCAGTTGCCGATAAAGCGGTAGCCGATACCGGATTCGGTCTCGATAAGCGTCGGTTGCTGGGGGTTATCCCCCAGCTTTTTGCGCAGGCTGGCGATGACGATGCGAAGGTAGTGGGTGTCCTCTTTGTGGCTCGGCCCCCAGATGTCATTGAGCAGCTGGGTCTGCATCACCAGCTTGCCGGGGTGGCACACCAGCGCCTGCAACAGGGCGAACTCCTTGCGGGAGAGGGGGATCTCCTCCTCCTTCATGGTCACCTTGTGGCTGCTGACATCAAGCGTCAGGCCGCATTGGGGGAAGTGGCGCCGTTCGCCGCTGCTGACGCCAGCACGTTGGCGCAACAGCACGCGGATGCGGGCCATCATCTCGCCGATGCCGAACGGCTTGCTCATGTAGTCGTTGGCGCCGGCATCCAGCAGCCGCACCTTCTCCTGCTCAGAATCGCGGGCCGACAACACCAGCACAGGATTGGGGTGATGCTCGCGAATGGCCTGCAATACCTGAATGCCATCGCCATCCGGTAGACCGAGATCGAGGATCACCAGATCGGGGTTGAGGTGGCGATATTGCTCCAACCCCTCGGTGACGCTGACCGCTTCGCTTACCTGATGCCCTTCGGCAATCAGGCTGATCCGCAGAAAGCGACGGATCGCCGCTTCATCATCTATGACCAGAATGTGCGCCATCGAACCTCCAGAGGCGAATGGTGGGAGGGGCTGAGTGACTCGAGCAGGCTTTCAGCCATCAGACCTCCGGTGAATTGAGCGCGAGCGGCAGGGAGATACGCATGCAGGTGCCGTTGCCATTGGGGCCGGAGAAGGCCCAAATCTTGCCGCCGTGGGCCTCTATCATAGCGCGGGAAATGGCGAGGCCAAGTCCGGTGCCACGGCTACCGCAATCGCCCACCGGCTGGGTGTAGAAGAGGTTGAAGATCTTCTCCCGATCCGATTCGGCGATACCGACCCCGATATCGATGATGTCGATGATGAGGTCGGGTTCGGCCACCATCACCTTGAACTCGATGGGGGTGCCTGCCGGCGAGTAGCGGGAGGCGTTGTCGAGGATATTGACCAGCACCTGCTCGATCAGGGCGCCGTGCACATAGAGCTGGGGCACATGCTGATCGAAATGGACCAGCAGCTTGTGCTGGCGCCAGGAGGATTCGAGCCGCTTGCGGGCGCTCTCCACCAGATCCGCCAGATCGACCCAGTCCCGTTTCAGCTGGAAGTCGGGGGAGCCGATACGAGTCATATCCAGCAGATTTTGCACATAGCTGTGCAGGCGGCGCGCCTCCTCCTGCACCGAGTGGAGCAGTTCGTCGCGGTCTTCGGCGGGGATCCGGTCACCATATTCCAGCAGGGTGCTGCCAGCCCCCATGATGGTGGCCAGCGGCGTCTTCAAATCGTGGGAGACCGAGGAGAGCAGGGCGGCGCGCATCCGGTCGGTCTCCGCTTGCAACTGACTGTCGGCCAGCCGCTCGTTGAGGTCGATCCGCGCCAGCGCGGCGCGAATATCGGTGAGCAGCGCCTGCAGCTGATGCTCGGCGGAGGAGGAGAAAGGATTGGCCAGCGTTATGCCGATCACCAGATCGTCGCTGAGATGGTGATACTGGGCCTCGGCAGCATTGAGGGTGGCGGTGTGGGCTCCGGCGCTCTGCTTCTGGGCCAGACACCAGTCGATGGCCGCCTTGTCGGTCTGGCCGGGCCTGTGCTTCTCGTTGCCGAGCCGATCGTTGAACTCCTTGTCGATCACCACGGTCGGCTGGCCGAGCGCCAGCGAAATGGCCTGGGCACCTTGTCTCAAAACTTCCTCCGGGCTGCTGGCGGTGGCCAACCCCTGACTGAGGGAGAGCAGGGCATTGCCCAACTGCTGGGTCTCGCGCAGACCGATCAGCTGTTGCCGCTGGCGGGAGGCGAGCCGTCCCGCAGTCATGCCGACGATAAGCAGCACAAACAGGGTGAGCAGGTCGCTGTGGTTGGCGACGCTCAGGGAGAAGTAGGGGGCGGTGAAGAGCAGATTGTGGGCGATAAAGCCCAGCACCGCTGCCAGCGTGGCGGGCACCAGACTGGTGGTGAGGGCGGTCGCCAGCACCCCCAGCACGAAGATGAGCGGCAATGCTGCGGGCGGCAGCCAGTAGGAGAGCCCCCAGGCGGCGGCCGAGGTGATCCCCATGATGGTCACCGCCAGCAGGCTGTGGTGAATATCCTTCGGGGTCGGGACGCACATCCCCACTTCGGGCTTCTGCTTCTCGGTATCGACCAGGGTGATTTCGAGCCCCTGAGCCTGCTTGAGCAGGTGTTGCACCAGCGAGCGACGCCACGGCGCCTTGTGAGGTTTGCCGAGCAGAAGCTGGGAGACCTGCTGCTGTTCGGCAGTCTCCAGCAGGGTATTGGCGACCGCCGGACTGGAGAGGGTCAGCACCTTGGCTCCCAGTTGGGAGGCGAGCGCCAGCGCCTGCTCCACGTCGGCCGAGCTGCGGCCATTGCTATCCACGTGCACTACCAGCCAGGGTAGCTGGCGACGCTGGGCAAAGCGGTGGCCATAGCGCACGAGCGCAGCCCCGTGCTGGTTGCCGAGGCAGACCATCAGCTTGCCCCGCAGCGGCAATGTGGTCTTGCCCGCCGCCTGCCATTGCAGTTGCAGATCGCCCTCCACATGGCTGGCTGCGGTTTGCATCGCCAGCTCCCGCAATGCAGTGAGGTTGTTGAGGGAGAAGAAGGATTGCAGGGCGGCCTTGGCCTGATGGGGTACATAAACCTTCCCCTCGCGCAGGCGGCCGAGCAGCTCCTTGGGGGGGAGGTCGATAAGGATAATGCTGTCTGCATCGAGCAGAACCTGATCGGGCAGGGTCTCTTTGACCCTGACCCCGGTCAGCTGCCACACCAGATCGTTGAGGCTCTCCAGATGCTGGACGTTGAGTGTGCTATAGACGTCGATACCGGCGTTGAGCAGCTCCTCGACATCCTGCCAGCGCTTCTCGTGGCGGCTGCCAGGGGCGTTGCTATGGGCCAGCTCGTCCACTACTGCGATGGCCGGCTTGCGTGCCAGCAGGCCGTCGAGGTCCATCTCCTCCAGCCGCTGCTGACGGTGCATGTGGATCTTGCGCGGCTGGATGGCGAGTTTGTCGAGCAGGGCCAGCGTCTCCTGCCGGCCGTGGGTCTCCACCACGCCGATCAGGATGTCGACCCCCTCCTTGGCCTGTTCCCGCACCGCCTGCAACATGGCGTAGGTCTTGCCCACGCCGGGGGCGGCCCCGAGAAAGACTTTCAGCTTGCCCTTGTGCTCTTGCTCCAGACTTGCCAGCAGGGCGTCAGCCCTTACCTCATCACGCATGCTTATCCCTATCGAGCCAACTGCCCGCGTCGAAAATGGAGGTCAACGCCAGATCGGCAAGGAGCGCCCTCAGGCGCCCTTTTGATGATCCAGTTGCAGGTTCAGCTGGAGAATGTTGACCACCTGCGGGCCAAGGATACCAGCTTGTGTGGCCGACTTGACCTGCTCCGTCAGTTGGGCGGGATCCAGTCCACGTTCTCTGGCGACGCGATCCACCTGCGCCAGCACCGCATCGAGTGGCAGATGGGGATCGAGGCCAGAGGCGGAACGGGTCAGCATGGCAGGAGAGCTGGTTTCAGGCTGTGCCTTGGCGGCCTGTTCGGCGAACTCTGCCCGCAGCGGTGAGCTCATCCCCAGATTGCTGGCACTACCGCCAATGGTGTTGAAATCACTGGCTGAAGGGCGGGGGTGGAAGTAGTCAGCCCGCTCGAATTTCTGCCCCAGCAGGGCGCTACCGATGAGCTGCTGCTTGCTGTCGGTCAGCTGGCTGCCGTTGGCCTGCCAGGGGAAGAGCAGCTGGGCCAGTCCGGTGACGGCCAGCGGATAACCCACGCCCAGCAGCAGGGTCAGGGTCAGCAGGGTTCTGATTGCGATCATGATGGATATGCTCCGAATTCGTTGTGTGGATGCGGGCTGACCCGCATCCCGGTTATGCCGTTACACCAGACTCAGGCCGGTAATGACCAGGTCGATCAGCTTGATGCCGATAAAAGGCACCAGCAGGCCGCCGACACCGTAGATCAGCAGGTTGCGGCGCAGCAGACTGGCGGCCGACCCCTTCAGGTCGACACCGCGCAGGGCCAGCGGTACCAGCGCTACGATGATCAGGGCGTTGAAGATGATGGCCGACAGGATGGCGCTCTGCGGGCTGCCCAGCTGCATCAGGTTCAGTACCCCCAGTTGCGGGTAGGCGGCGATAAAGAGGGCTGGCAGGATGGCGAAATACTTGGCCACATCGTTGGCAATGGAGAAGGTGGTCAGGGCGCCACGGGTCACCAGCAGCTGTTTACCGACCAGCACCACATCCAGCAGCTTGGTGGGGTTGGAGTCGAGATCCACCAGATTGCCCGCCTCCTTGGCGGCCTGGGTACCCTCGTTCATGGCCAGACCCACATCAGCCTGTGCCAGCGCAGGCGCATCGTTGGCACCGTCACCACACATGGCGACCAGACGGCCATCGGCCTGCTCCTGCCGGATATAGGCCAGCTTCTTCTCTGGCGTTGCTTCGGCGATGAAGTCATCCACCCCGGCTTCGGCAGCGATGGCGGCGGCCGTTTTCGGGTTGTCACCGGTGATCATCACGGTACGGATCCCCATGTGGCGCAGGATCTGGAAGCGGGCCTTGATGCCGGGCTTGATGATGTCCTTGAGGTAGACCACCCCCAGAAGCTGCTCATGGGTACAGACCAGCAGCGGAGTACCACCCTGGCGGGCGATGTTGTCGACTGACTTGAGCACCAGCTCCGGCACCGCTTTGCGGTCGAGGGAGAGGTAGTTCAGTACCGCATCGACTGCCCCCTTGCGATATTGGTGACCGTTGCGATCCAGTCCGCTCAGACGGGTCTCGGCGCTGAAGGGGATTACCTTGTCATCGTCCAGCTGGCTCGGTTTGGTGTGGCTCTTGCCCGCCAGGGTCAGGATAGATTTACCCTCGGGAGTGTTGTCACCCAGCGAAGCCAGCATGGCCGCTTGTGCCAGCAGGGCCGGGTCAATGCCCGGTGCCGGGATCAGTTCGTCAGCCATCCGGTTGCCGAAGGTGATGGTGCCGGTCTTGTCCAGCAGCAGGGTGCGCACGTCACCGGCCGCTTCGACGGCCCGGCCCGACTTGGCAATCACGTTCAGTTTCACCAGTCGATCCATACCGGCAATGCCGATGGCGGAGAGCAGGCC
This sequence comes from Aeromonas sp. FDAARGOS 1410, assembly GCF_019048745.1. NCBI lineage: Bacteria > Pseudomonadati > Pseudomonadota > Gammaproteobacteria > Aeromonadales > Aeromonadaceae > Aeromonas > Aeromonas sp. FDAARGOS 1410. The sequence continues at coordinate 545,848 of NZ_CP077401.1, forward strand.
GCCGATGGTGGTCGGGATCAGGGTGATAAAGAGAGCGATCAGGTAGAGGCGCGGGACCTGGGTGCCGTTGTAGTCGAGGAACCAGGGCAGGGTGGCGACTACCAGCAGGAAGATCAGGGTCAGCCCGACCAGCAGGGCATCCAGCGCCATCTCGTTGGGCGTTTTCTGGCGCTTGGCCCCTTCCACCAGTGCAATCATGCGATCCAGCGTGCTTTCGCCCGGATTGTTGCTGACGCGTACCCAGATCTCGTCTGAAACGACGGTGGTATTGCCGGTTACACCGCTGCGATCGGTACCCGACTCGCGGATAACGGGGGCGGATTCGCCGGTGATGGCGGCCTCGTTGACCGAGGCGATACCGGCGATCACCTCGCCGTCGGCCGGGATCATCTCGCCGCTGCGTACCAGCACCAGATCACCCTTCATCAGGCTGGTGGCGGGTACCCATTCGCCCTGACCATCTTTTGCATTAGCTACCCGAAGGGCCTTGAGTTGGCTCATGCCAGCCTTGAGGCTGTCGGCTCGCGCCTTGCCGCGACCTTCGGCCAGCGTCTCGGCGAAGTTGGCAAACCAGAGGGTGAGCCAGAGCCAGGCAGTCAGCTGCCAGGCCAGCGAGGGGGCAACGCCGGAGAACGGCTGCCCCAGCAGTGACTCCACCGTCGCCATGACTGCTGCCAGCCAGAGGGTGAACAGAATGGGGCTGCCAAACAGCGCCTTGGGATTGAAGCGGTAGATGGCTTCAACCATGGCCTGCAGGATCTGCGATTGCTGTTTTTTGCCCTTCACCAGCATGGTGTCGGGGCTCATTGAAGTGGACTTGCTCATTTAGAAAGCTCCCAGCATCAGATGTTCTGCCACGGGGCCCAGTGCCAGCACTGGCAGGAAGGAGAGGCCGCCAATCAGCAATACGGTGATGATCAGCAGGGTAATGAAGAGCGGGCCGCGGATCGGGAAATCCCCCTCGCTTATCTCCTGACGCGGAGCGCGGGCGAGCTGGCCGGCTATGGCCATGATGGGGATGATGTAGCCGAAGCGACCGAGCAGCATGGCCAGACCGATGGCAACGCACTGCCAGTTGTCACCGGCAGCAAAGCCGGCGAAGGCTGAGCCGTTGTTACCGGCAGCCGAGGCGTAGGCATAGATGAGGCGTGACAGGCCGTGCGGGCCATCGTGACCTATGATAGTGGCCGCATCCGGCATCAGCAGAGTGACACCGCCGATCACCAAAACCCCCACCGGCATCACCAGCATGCTGGCGACGACCCACTTCATCTCGGTGATACCGAGGCGCTTGCCCAGATAGGTCGGGGTACGACCCACCATCAGACCGCACAGGAAGACGGTGAGCAGCACAAACAGCATCATGCCGTAGATGCCGGCACCCACGCCGCCGAAGACCACTTCACCCAGCAGCATGTTGATCATCGCGACCATGCCGGAGAGAGGGGCGAAGCTGTCGTGCATGGCGTTGACCGAGCCGTTGGAGGCTGCGGTAGTCGCCACTTCCCAGATACTGGATAGCACCGGGCCGAAGCGGCTCTCTTTGCCCTCCCAGTTACCCGCTTCGCTGGCAAGATGAGTCAGGGCCGGATCCAGTTTCATCTCCTGAGTGATGGAAACGAAGAGTCCCAATGCCAGCATGATGGTCATGGCAATGACGATAGCGCGGCTGTGGGCCATGTCCTTCACATAGCGACCCAGGGTAAAGACCATGGCGGCGGCCAGGGTCAGCAGGGCGACCATCTCCAGCCAGTTGGAGAGGGCGGTCGGGTTCTCGAACGGGTGGGCGGAGTTGATGCCGAAGAAGCCGCCGCCGTTGGAGCCGAGCTGCTTGATGGCAATTTGCGAAGCTGCCGGGCCGAGCGGCAGCAGCTGCTCCTGACCTTCCAGAGTGTGGAACGGCAGATAGGCTGACAGGCTCTGCGGAACCCCCTGCCATACCAGCAGCAGCGCCAGGATCAGCGACATCGGCAGCAGCACGTAGAGGCAAAAACGCACCAGATCCAGCCAGAAGTTGCCAAGGTGGGTTGTCTGCTGGCGGGCGATACCGCGGAACATCGCAACCGCTACGGCAGCACCTGTGGCGGCAGAGACGAAGTTCTGGGTGGTCAGGCCCACCATCTGGCTGAAGTAGGAGAGGCTGGCCTCACCGGAATAGGCTTGCCAGTTGGTGTTGGTCATAAAGCTGACCGCAGTGTTGAAGGCGAGTTGCCAGTTCAGGCCGGGCAACTGCTGCGGGTTGAGGGGCAGCAGACCCTGCGCCATCAGGATCAGGAACAGCAGGCCGAAGCCGGCGCCATTGAAGGCCAGCAGGCTGAGGGTATAGGACTTCCAGTCCTGTTCCCGTCCGTCCGTGCCGCAACATAACAGGGTGGCACGCTCCACGGGGGCCAGCCAGCGGCACTGGCCTTCAAATACCCGGTAGAGATAACCGCCAAGCAGCGGTGCTGGCAGCAGAACCAGCAGCACAAATGCGACGGGGTAGATCATTTCTTGCCACATAGCGGATTCCTCACTCGTGACTGCGCGTGAGTGCGCGCAGCAGGTAGACCATCAAGGCGAGGACCAGCAGCAGATATAGCCAATTCATATCGACTCCATTGAGATAATTAGCTGCGAGAGCCGATGTAAAACCATATCGACTCTGTTGGTGTCATTGACGCTGAAATGGTAAGAAGAACCGGCGTAAAGGCGCCATAAAGCGCCATGTGGCAGGCGTAAAATCGGCGTAAAGAACGAGGCTTTTGCGAGGGTTCTGGTGGCGAGGCGGGATCAAAAAACCCGGCCTGAGCCGGGTTTGAACGCTGGTGGATGAAGATGACCTGATATTGGCGGGTCAGCCTGCAACGTGCTTATCGCATTGTCACAAACTCTTCCGCGCTGGTGGGATGAGGAATGGGCACGCAGTTGTTGTAGCAGGCCTGATAGTGACAGTTCAGCTTCAAACACGCTTATCGCATAGTCACAAACTCTTCCGCACTGGTGGGGTGGATTGCGACACAGTTGTCGAAGTCCGCCTTGGTGGCCCCCATCTTCATGGCAACGCCAAATCCTTGCAGGATCTCGTCCATGGCAAAGCCGATGCCATGCAGACCGACCACCTTCTCTTCAGGGCCGACGCAGACCAGTTTCATCCGGGTAGGTTGGCGATGCTGGGTCAGCGCCGAGTACATGGCGGTGAACTGGCTGCGGTAGATTTTCACCTGCTCCTCGCCATATTCGGCGATGGCTTCCGGCTCGGTCAGGCCAATGGTGCCGATGGGCGGGTGGCTGAAGACCACGGTCGGCACCAGATCGTAGTTAAGGTGCTCGTTCGGCTTGTTGTTGAACAGCCGCTCGGAGAGGCGACGGCCCGCTGCGACGGCTACCGGCGTGAGCTGGATGCGACCAGAGTTGTCACCTACTGCATAGATGTTGGCAACGGCAGTATTCTGGAACTTGTCGGTCGGGATAAAGCCCTTCTCGTCCAGCGCGATACCGGCAGCGGCCAGATTCAGGTTGTCGGTGGCCGGGACGCGGCCGATGGCCCAGATCAGGCAGTCGACGGTGAGGTGGCGGCCATCTTCCAACTGCAGGGTCAGGCTGTTGTCAGCGTTCTTGAGCACGGCCTTGGGAATGGCGTGGGTATGCAGCTTGGGCCCTTCCTGCGCCATGATTTCGACCAGTGTCTCGTGGATCATGGGATCGAAATTGCGCAGTGGGGCGTGTTTGCGCACCACCAGATGAGTCTCGGAGCCCAGTGCCTGCATCACCCCTGCGATCTCGACGGCAATATAGCCAGCACCTACCACGGCAACCCGCTTGGGTTGGCTCTGCAGCTCGAAGAAGCCGTCGGAGTCGATACCCAGCTCGGCACCCGGGATGGCCGGAATTTCCGGGCGGCCACCGGTAGCGATCAGGATGTGATCTGCGGTGTATTGCTCACCATTGACCTCGATCGTGTTGCTATTGACGAAGCGAGCGAATCCCTTGATGACGGTAATCTGGTTCTTGCCCAGTACATTCTGATAGGAGGTGTGAATGCGGCCGATGTAGGCCTGGCGGGACTCGACCAGCTTGGCCCAGTCGAAGTGGTTGAGAGTGGTGTCGAAGCCGTAATCGGCGCCATATTTCAGGGCATCGGCGATCTGGCCGGCATACCACATGGCTTTCTTCGGGACGCAGCCTACGTTGACGCAGGTTCCACCCAACTCTTTGGCTTCAATCAGGGCAACTTTCTTACCGTACATGGCAGCCCGGTTGGCAGAGGCGATACCGCCGCTGCCGCCGCCGATGGCGATATAGTCAAAATGCTGTGCCATTGCGAGGTTCTCCGCTCATTAAGAATGCAATCACAGCATGATGGGGATAAAGCGGCTGGCTCACAAGAGCCAGCGCTCAGTTATGTTGGATCGGCAGGCGAATATGGAACTCGGCGCCGTTGCCCGGTTCGCTGGCACAGTGGATGCGGCCGCGCAGCAGCTGCACCACCAGGTTGTAGATGATGTGAGTACCGAGGCCGCTACCGCCCTGACCCCGCTTGGAGGTGACAAACGGATCGAAGATGCGTGGCAATATCTCCGGCGGAATGCCGCGACCGTTGTCGCTGTAGTCGATCAGCAACTCTTCTCCCTGCTGCTCTACCTTGATGGTGATCTTCTTGGGTTTGTCCCAGTTGTCGAAACCATGGTTGATGGAGTTGAGGATCAGGTTTGAGTAGATCTGGGTAAAGCTGCCGGGGAAGGAGAAGATCGACAGCTTGGGATCGCATTGGATATCGACTTCGCACTGGGCCTTTTTCAGCTTGTGACCGAGGGAGACAACCACCTGATGGAGGTTGTCGGCGAGGCTGAAGTTGTAGCGAGCCTCCGATGACTGATCGACTGCCACCTGCTTGAAGCTGGCAATCAGTTCGGAAGCGCGGCGCAGGTTGCCTTGCAGCAGCTGCATGGACTCGTCGAGGTTGACGGTGAACTCGTTGAGATAGGAGCGTGACAGCTGTTTTGACTCAATGTGCGACTTGAAGTCGGCAACCCGCTCCTGCAGATAGGAGGAGGCGGTCACACTGATACCGATCGGGGTGTTGATCTCGTGGGCCACACCGGCCACCAGTGAACCGAGGGAGGCCATTTTTTCCGACTCTACCAGTGTCTGCTGAGCCTGCTTCAGATCGTCGTAAGCCTTGCCCAGCTGGGTGTTGGCTTCGCTCAGGCTGCGTGTCCGCTCGGCAACCTTGCCTTCCAACTGCTCGTTGAGCTGGATAATCTCCCGCTCGACCTTTTTCAATTGGGTGATGTCATAGCCAAACCCGATCTGGTATTTAAGGTTGGGCCCTTCGTAGAAGGGGACAAAAGTCCACTGCAGCACCAGTTCATGGGCCTGCTGGTCATGCATGATGACCACCTTGTCGGCGAGTGAACCCTCTGCCGAGAGGATGTTGCTCAGCTCCTGACGTTGGGCGCTGCTGACAAAGAGATCGAGCCAGTTGTGTTGCAGCAGCTCCTGCTGGTGGTAGCCGGTCAGCAGGATGGCTGCCGGGTTGATGCTGGCGATGGTGAGATCCGGCTCCATGCAGCAGATCACCATGTTGGCCGAATTGATCAGCGTGGCAGAGAAGTCACGCTCCTGTTGCAACTGCTCCACGGCCTGATGGCGAGCCAGCAGCTCATCGCGCAGCCGGGTGCGCATCTGGTTGAGGGTGGCGACCAGGGTATCAAGTTCATCGGGCTTTTTGCGGGGCAACGGGCGCCCCTCCAGCTCAAGCTCCATGTCGAGCCGATCCAGATTGAACTTCTGGGCATAGCTGGCGATGCGGTTGATGTGACGAACCACCAGGTAGTAAATGATGATCAGGATGCAAAACGAGACTACCAGCGTCTTGATAGTCTGGCTGACCATGATCAGCACCGATTTCTCGATCAGGCGCTGGTAGATCTGCTCCAGCGAGGCTGCTACGAACAGCTTGCCCACCACTTCGCCTTGATAGGTGAGGTTGAATTCGCGGGAGATGTCGTAGCTTTCCCGCTCCACCCCCTGGGTCAGTAGCGGGACTTCGGAGTTGCCGAGCATCTCCTTGACCATCACGAACTGCATGTTGGGCAGGTTCATGATGCCCTCGATCTGTACCTTCACCTGCTCTTCATCAAGGTTCCACAAGCTGGCGGCGATAGGTTGCAGAAAAGAGGCCTCGATCTGGCCGATGCTGTCTTCGATAACGGCAACGTCCTTGCGGTAATCCCAGGCAAGTTGCAGTGCAGTGATGATCATCGCCAGTACGGTACTGCAGACCAGAATATAGGAGAGCAGACGGTATGAGAGTCCGTTACTGCCGACGGCCCTGGCGGTCTTGAAGAAATGTCCTGACATGGCGTCCTTGCGGTCTGGATGTGATATTTTTTAGTTTAACTGCTTCATGGACTTATGTCGTCTTTCCTGCAAAGCATAAAAAAGGCCCCGTTACGGGGCCTTTTGCTTGAGATAAACGCTTAGTTTCCGCTGGTTGCCTTGGGTGGAATGGTCTCATCAAAGACCGGCAGCGGTTTGTGCTCGGATGCCAGGAAGGTGTAGATCACCGGCAGTACGAACAGGGTGAACAGGGTGCCGATAGCCAGACCGGCCACAATGACGATACCGATACTGAAGCGCTGGGCGGCCCCTGCGCCAGCTGCATAGAGCAGCGGGATCAGACCGGCAATCATGGCGGCTGTGGTCATCAGGATTGGACGCAGACGCACTTTGGCGGCCTGCATCACGGCTTCCATCCGGTTCATGCCGTGCAACAGCTGCTCCTCCTTGGCTACCTCGCAGATCAGAATACCGTGCTTGGTAATCAGACCCACCAGGGTGATGAGGCCCACCTGGGAGTAGATGTTCATGGTCGCCAGACCCCATGCGAGCGCGATCAGGGCACCACTGATGGCCAGCGGAACCGAGACCATGATCACCAGCGGGTCGCGCACCGATTCGAACTGGATGGCCAGTACCAGGAAGATGATGGCCAGTGCCAGTGCGAAGGTGGCGTAGAGTGCATTGCCTTCGGTAACGAACTGGCGAGCTTCACCCATGAAGTCGTAGCGATAGCCTTGTGGCAGCTTCTCGTCGGCAGTGGTCTTGAACCAGTTGATGGCATCACCCATGGCAACTCCGGGCGCCGGAACGGCACCTATGGTGGCGGAGTTCAGCTGGTTGAAGTGGGGCAGGGCGCGCGGCTCACCGACAACTTCGATGCTGATCAGGCTGCCAAGCGGGATCGACTTGCCGTCAGCGGCACGGACGTAGTAACCCTTCATGGATTCCGGGTTGAGGCGGTATTTGCGCTCAACCTGCGGGATCACTTCATAAGAGCGGCCATCCAGGTCGATACGGTTGACGTAACCGTCCGCCATCATGGTACCCATGGTGATACCTATGTCCTGCATGGTGATGCCGTAGGCACCTGCCTTGTCCTTGTCGATCTTGATCTTCATGGTGGCAGAGTCGTAGTTCAGGTCGAGATCCGAATAGACGAACTGTCCATTGCTCTCGGCCGCGCTCAGCATCTCGCCAGCTACCAGGAACAGGCTTTCGAAGCTGTTCGGGGTGGTGATGACGAACTGGATCGGCAGACCACTGGAAGCACCCGGCAGTTCGGGGAACTGGAAGGTGGTGATGGCCATACCCGGGATGTCTTTCACCAGTTTGGCGACGCGATCCAGCACCTCTTTCTGGCTCGCTTCACGCTGGCTCCAGGGCACCATGGAGGCGATACCGAACGCCTGGTTGGAGTTGAACACACCGGAGAAGACCTGGGAGTAGGCGATTTCCGGCTGCTCATCCAGGATCTTGTTCACATCGGCCATGGTGTTTTCGATGTAGTCCAGGTTGGCGTTGGAGGGGGCTGTCCCCAGTACCGCCATTACCCCTTTATCTTCCGATGGTGCCAGCTCACTCGGGATGAACTTGAACAGCAGCGGCAGACTGGCGAAGACGATGATGGCAAAGACTACTACCACGATGCGTTTTTGCATCACGGCATGCAGCATGCGGTCATAGCGATCGGTCATCCGCTCCAGCAGGTGGTGGACTGTGCTCTCGAACTTGCTTGGCGTTTCATTGGCTCGGAGCATCTTGGAGCACATCATCGGTGACAGGGTCAGGGCGATGATGCCCGAAACGAACACGGCGCCCGCCAGGGTCAGGGCAAACTCCTTGAACAGAGAGCCTGTGATGCCCCCCATCAAAGCGATCGGCGCGTATACCGCCGCCAGGGTGACCGTCATGGCGATAACCGGCACGGCGATTTCGCGAGTACCGATAATGGCTGCCCGGAAGGGCTCTTCACCCTCCTTGATGTGACGGTCCACGTTCTCCAGCACCACGATGGCGTCATCCACCACCAGACCGATGGCCAGAACCATCGCCAGCAGGGTCATCAGGTTTATCGAGAAACCGAACATATCCATCATCATCACCACGCCGATAAGACTGAGCGGGATGGTGATGATCGGGATGATGACCGCACGGAACGAGCCCAGGAACAGGGTAATCACCACCAGTACGATGGCGGCCGCTTCCAGAATGGTCTTGATAACCTCGCTGATCGATTCGTTGATGGCGATGGTGGAGTCATACAGCACGTTCACCTGCATGGTGCTCGGCATGTTGCGCTTCAGACTCGGCAGCAGCTCCAGTACATCGTGGGCGATGTTGATGGGGTTGGCAGTCGGTGCGGCGTTGACCGCCATAACCACGGCTTCGCGGCCGTTGGCGCTGGCGCGATAGACGTCGTGGCTCTTCTCCATCGTGACCTTGGCGATGTCGGAGAGACGGATCACCTTGCTGTCACGGCTGGCTACCACCAGACGCTTCAGCTCTTCGATATCACCGACCTGTGTTTCAGCATTGCCGTTGAAGAGGGTGAAGTAACCGGTCGCCTGACCCGTGGCCGACTGATAGTTGTTGCTGTTGAGCACTGTCATCACGTCGCTGGCGGTCAGATTGAACGCCGCCATCTTGGCCGGATCCAGCCATACCCGCAGCGCAAACTTCACACCACCGTAGAGGTCAACCTTGGAGACCCCGCCGACGGTAAAGAGCTGCGGTTTGATAACCCGCTCCAGATAGTCGGTGATCTGGCTGGAGTTGAGCTCCGGGCTGGTAAAACCGAGGTAGAGCACCGCTGTGGTTGAACCGGTGGAGGAGGTGACCGAGGGGTCTTCCGCCTCTTTGGGCAACTGGGAGCGCACCGAGTTGACCTTGGCCAGGATGTCGGACAGCGCGGCATTCGGGTCGGTGTTGAGCTTCATGTACGCGGTGACGGTGGAGCTGCCCAGCTGGCTGGAGGAGGTCATGAAGTCGATGTTGTCGGCTTGCGCGACCGCCTGTTCGAGCGGCTGGGTGATGAACCCCTGGATCAGGTCGGCACTGGCACCGTAATAGCTGGTGCTGACCGTGATCACCGTGTTGGTCACCTCGGGGTATTCCCGTACCTGCATCTTGAAGACTGCCTGAAAGCCCAGCAGGGCGATCAGGAAGCTGAGCGAGATTGCCAGCACGGGTCGTTTTATGAATATGTCAGTAAATCGCATCGCAGATCTCCGCGCTTACAGCATCGGGGTTTGTGCCGGAACGGCCAGAGCATCGTTCTCGACCACATGCACCTTGGTGTCATTACTCAGACGAACCTGGCCTGACAGTACGATCTCGTCGCCAGCCTGGATGCCGGAGAGCACGTGCACGTCATTGCCACGGCGCTCACCCGCCTTGACGACTACCTGCTTGGCGCGTTTGACCATCACCTTCTTGCCCTCTTTGTCGGTCTCTTCGCTCTCTTTGAGCACGTAGACGTTCTGACCATAGAGAGTGAAGGAGATGGCAGACTGCGGCACCACGATCTGGTTCTGTACGGTTGGCAGGATGATGCTGGCGCGGGCAAACATGCCGGAGCGAAGCTGGCCATCGTTGTTCGGGATATCTGCCTGCACCTGGATCAGGCCGCTCTGGTAGTTGACGGCTGGCTCGATGGCGGTGATATGGCCATCAAACTGGGTCTGGGGATAGGCATCCACATTGATTTTGATGATCTGACCCAGTTTGATTTTGGAGATATCGGTCTGGGGTACGGTAAAACGCAGACGCATCACGCTGGTGTCTTCCAGACGCACGATATCGGTACCCGGTTGCAGGTACTGACCAAGGAAGACATTGCGCAGACCGACCACGCCGCTGAAGGGGGCGCGGACTTCACGACGGGCAATGGTCGCCTTCAGACTCTCGATATCTGCTTCCAGCGAACGATAGGCTGCTTCCGCCTCATCCAGCTGCTCTTTGGAGATGGAGCTGGTCTTGTAGAGGTTCTGGAAGCGGTCAAACTTGGCTTTTGCCGCCGGCAGCTTGGCCTGGGAGGCGCGCAGATTGGCCTTCTCCACGCTGGAGTCGAGGCTCAGCAGCAGCTGGTCAGCTTTGACCGGCTTGCCTGATTCGAAAGTGATGGTATCAATGGTACCGGACAGTTCGGTCGAGAGGGTAACCCCCTGATTCGGCTCGATAAAGCCGATCGCCTCGATGGTCGGGATCCAGTCCTGCGCCTTGGTTACCATGGCCGTTACCGGAAATTCAGGCTCCGGCCGGTTGGCCATGTATTTGGCAATCATTTTCTGTTTAAACAAATTGAAGCCGATGACGCTGCCAAACAAGGCGATCGCTATCAGCAACATAATGGCCATCCACTTTTTCATGAACAGGCTCCTGAGGTGGAAGTATTGGGAGATAAAATTGCATTCCAGCTGGCACGAATAACAGTTTCCAACTGCTGTTCGGTCAGCATGATCTTGTGAACCCCGCACTGCAGGGCCAGGTGTACCACACTGTCCAGGCTCAATACCTGGAGTGCTCGTATCGGTAAATCAATAAACAATTCTTGCTCAACACCTCGCTCAAAAAATCTGTCCAGTGGCTCCCATGCCGACAGCAGAACAGGATTGGTGGCCAGCTCGGCCCCGAGGGGTGAGCTCTCATACTGTAATTTGCATTTCAGAGCGTTGGGTTCGTTCACAAAAATGGCATGAATATTGAGCCATAATTGTCGAAATTGTTGAAATGAAACTTCATTAAAATTCACTTCTCTTATGACCAGCGGCACGCACTGCAATATCGTGTGCTGATGCAACTGTCGAATCAGATCATCCTTGTCATTGAAGTAGCGATAGATGGTGCCGGCGGCGACGCCGGCTTTATTGGCGACTTCGGCGATCGACAGGCCATGAAAACCCCGTTCACCCAGCACCTCGTGGGCTGCATTGAAGATGATCTCTTTCTTGTCGTGACTCATCAGAATGAACTCGTGAATGAACGTTCATTCATTCTAGGTGGGGAAGAGATCAAGTCAAGGCGGCAACATGGTTAATACGGAAAATAGCGCCGGAAGCGATCATCTAGGCGAAGCAGCGGGTGTGTTGTAGGGGAAAAAATGAGCCAAAAACGCGCTATTTGTTTGAAAAAACAACGCTTGGCGCAAAGGGACAAAAAAAGTGTAGACAAGCATGCCCCCCATCATTAATATTGCGCCCCGTTCGACAGCGTAGCGCCCGTAGCTCAGCTGGATAGAGCGCTGCCCTCCGGAGGCAGAGGTCACAGGTTCGAATCCTGTCGGGCGCACCATCCAAAGTGCGCCGGTTAAACGGGCGTTGTTGTAGAACGAAAACAGCTGTGGTGGCTGTAGCTCAGTTGGTAGAGTCCCGGATTGTGATTCCGGTTGTCGTGGGTTCGAGCCCCATCAGCCACCCCATTTTACAGCTTGTCAGGTACGCGAAGGTGGCGGAATTGGTAGACGCGCTAGCTTCAGGTGTTAGTGCCCCCCGGGTGTGAGGGTTCGAGTCCCTCTCTTCGCACCATACTTGCTGTATAACGAGGATGACCATAAGGTCGTCTTTGTTTTTTGTAAGACAAAATATTCTCGGTGATTAGCGCAGCCCGGTAGCGCATCTGGTTTGGGACCAGAGGGTCAAAGGTTCGAATCCTTTATCACCGACCACATTCTGAAAAACCTCGCTTCGGCGAGGTTTTTTGCTTTCTGCCGCTCCTATCCTCGTTTTCCACGTTGCTGTAACGTCTGTTTACACTCTATCCGGACAGTCTTGCCCTCTCTTCAGTTATCCTGCCAGCTGGAGTCCTTGGTGACCGGATGTCACAGACCTCTTTCAGGCTTGTTTTTATGCATAACAGAATTTCGATTTTCTCCCGCTACCCCGCACTTATGGCGGCCATGGTACTGGGCGGGTGTACCCTTAAACCGCCATCGACGGATGAGATGCTGAGCACTATCGTGGTTGCTCATCCGCAGAGCGAGTCAGCCCCCTCGCTTTTGCTGACCAACAACGGTTTTTGTGTCGGCATTGCCCGTCAGCAGGTGGTGACACAGGTTTGCACTGATAAAGATGTACAACCATTGGAGTGGGATCTTGGCGAGTTGAAGTTGCAGCAGACCTGCTTGCAGGCCAAGAACAGCAATGAGCTGATGCTGGCGCCCTGTGATGGCCATGCGCAGTGGGTGTGGCAGGAGGACAAACTCTTTAACAGCAAGGTCTCCCGTTGTCTGGATGTCGCTGGCCGACGTCACTTTGCGAATACGCCTCTGCGTCTGGCTGACTGTTACGGTGGGGCCAACCAGAGCTTTCTGGTCGGGGGGATTGAATGATTCGCCCGTCACCTCTGATTGCTGCGTGTCTGTCGCTCTCTCTGGGAGGGTGCCAGAATCTCGACTCTTCTGATCTGCTGTTGGGCACTGTGGTGATTGGCGCCATCGGTGCCGCTGCGTATTACGGCCACAAGCAGGAAAAGAAAGAAGCTCGCGCCCGGGAAGAGCATGGTGGGCAAATCGTGGCAGCCAATGGCAAATGTCTCGATATTGCCGGTGGTGTACGTAATGGCAACCGCTTGCAGTTATGGGATTGTCACGGCGGGGATAACCAGCGTTTTCGTCTTGATGGCAACGCCATAAGGGTTGGCGACAAGTGTCTGGATGTTGCCGGTGGCGGCCGCGATTCCGGTTCCAGGGTGATTGCCTGGGATTGCCATGGTGGCGACAACCAGCAGTGGCGCTGGGAGCGAGATCGGCTCATCAGCCGCAGCAGCAAGCTCTGTCTGGATGTTGCTCAGGGGGGAAGCGCCAATGGCACTCCCCTGATCCTCTGGCAGTGCCACGGCGGTGACAACCAGCGCTTTCGGCGGAAGTAATAAAAACGGGAACCCGATGGTTCCCGTTTTTATTTAGCTGGCGACCGGTTCCAGTTCGAAACAGCGCTCCAGATAGACGGCAACGCCATCTTCATCGGAGGTGAGTGTTTGCTCATGCTCCGGCAGCGCCATTTTCAGGCGGTCGTGGGCGTTACCCATGACGATGCCGCGACCCACCATGCTCAGCATTTCGAAGTCGTTCATGCCGTCACCGAAGGCGATGGCCTGGGACATCTCCAGCCCGTGTTGCTCCAGTACGGCGCGCACGGCATTGCCCTTGTGGACGCCGGCGTGCATCACTTCGAGGCAATCCGGCAGGGAGAAGGTGACGTTGAGCTGGTCGCCGTAGCGCTGGTTGAGGTGCGCCTCGATCTTCAGCAGCTTCTCGTGGTCACCGATGTAGAAGACCTTGTTGATCTGCTCCATCGACTCCTGTTTCAGGTCATCGACCAGACGATAGGTGAAGCCGGATTCGTCGTGGAATTGCAGTAACCAGGGCAGCTCCTCCTCGACCACCCAGTCATCGCCCTGATAGACGTTGAGATGGATGGATGGGTCACGTTCGAGCGCAACCAGCTCGGCGGCGATGTCGGTTGGCAGCGGCTGGTTGAACACCAGTTTGCCCTGCTTGTCATGCACCACGGCGCCGTTGGAGGTGATGAGGTAGATATCCAGACCCAGCGCATCGCGGAAGCTGCGTACATCGACGTGGTGACGGCCGGTGGCGACCACGAATTTCACGCCCTGCTCAACCAGACGGCGGACGGTCTCCCGGGTACGGGAGGAGATCTGGTGCTGCTTGTTGAGCAGAGTTCCATCGAGATCGGATACAACAACCTTGAACATCTTTACCTCGGCATCAATTGAAAGCGGGGGCAGTTTACCCCAGCCTGCATGGTCACCCCATTTATTTAGGGTTACAAAAAATAGCCAGCCTAGTAGCGGGCGAAGAAATCGAGCATGGCGGTCAGCGCGGGCTGGCGCTTGTCGTCGGATTCGATGAAGAGCTCGTGCCAGGCCCCTTCAATCCGCAGCGGTTTGCCCCCTTCACAGCTGGCTTTGGTGCAAAACGCATCCTGCGCCGCGTTGTCCACCACGCTGTCGTTGCCAGCCTGCAGTAGCAGCAGCGGTGTCTTGATGGCGCCCGCATCGGCAATGGCGGCATCAGCACCGGTGATCCCCTGATAAATCCAGTGGGCGGTGGCTCCCCCCAGCTTGATCTGCGGGTGCTGTTCATAAATCTGGCGGAAAGCCTGATAGCGTGACTGGCTGTGAGTCAGCTCGTTATCGGCAAAGCCATGATCCTGATAGGGGCCCTGACCCGGTCCATAGGGTGGTTCGCCAAACCAGCCGCCGACTGTGCCTATGGTGGTGGCCAGTCCCTTGGCCAGCCATTTGGGCAGGCCGCCCAGATTGATGCTCAGCATGGGGGAGGAAAGCACGGCCGCCTTGATATCATCGGGCCAGCGCTCCAGATAGCGTGCCGAGATGGCGCCGCCCATGGAGTGGGCCAGCAGGAACAGCTTGGCAGGTTGGTCCGCCATGATTATCTGGTCGTGAAACTGCTTGAGATCGAGCACATAATCGTCGAACTGGTCGACATATCCCTTCTGCGAGTCATTCAGCATCCGGTCGGACATCCCCTGACCGCGATGGTCGATGAGATAGAGGCTGTAGCCCTGACGCCAGAGATCCCACGCCAGCTCCTGATACTTGAGGTAGCTCTCGACCCTGCCATTGACGATCAGGATGGCGCGATCGACCTTGGCTTGCCGCAGCGCAGCATAGCGTATTGTCACCCCATTCTTGCCCTTGAACTCTCCTTCTATAGCATGCTGGCGCCAGAAGTCGGGCAGGGTTTGCTGGTAGAGGGTGGGCACATCGGCTTCGCTGGTGAGCTGATAGGGATTGGTCACGGCAAGGGCTCCGGCAGAAAACAGGGTCAGGGCCAACAGGGGGATCGAGAGGGATTTCATCAGGCACACTCCGTTTGCCAGTATTGATAAAGCATTGCGATGTCACCGGAGCAGAGCAGCGACATGGCGCTTTGCAGTGTGGGCAGAGGCCAGTCCCACCACTGCATCTCTTGCAGCATGGCGATCTGCTCATCGCTGAAACGGCGGCGGATCTGTTGGGCCGGATTGCCGCCGACTATGGTGTAAGGGGCCACATCCTTGGTCACCACGGCGCGGGTGGCGATAACGGCGCCATCACCTATGGTGATGCCGGGCATGATCATCGCTTCCGAGCCGATCCAGACATCGTTGCCTATCCGGGTATCTCCTTTGCGCAGAAAGCCACTGCGGGCCCCTTCGCCAAAGGTGTCGGGGTTGAACGGAAAGGTGGAGACCCAATCCAGCCGGTGGCCCTGATTGCCTGCCAGCATGAAGGTGGCGCCCGAGGCGATGGAGCAGAACTTGCCGATAATCAGGCGATCTACTTCTGTACCCCACTCGCCGCTGTCCCAGCTTGCTCTGGTCGAGCCATCCCCGAGTAAATAACGGACACAGTGATCCTCGAACGGCTTGCCGTGGTAGTAGCCGGAGTAGTAGCTGTAGTCGCCGGCCTCTATGTTCGGGTTGGTCAGGTGATCCCGGATGATTTGCGATTCCAGCCAGCTGCCAAAAGGGTTCTCCATCACTCCTCCTGTATGTCGTCCTGCTCGATCTGCTGGGCCCAGCCTTTGCGGGTCAGCTGCATCCGTTGCCACCACTCTTCGTCTGCCAGAATTTCACCGGCAGGGCCGAGCTGGGGGTAGGGCATCTCTTTCTCTTTGCAGAGCTGGGCATAGATGGGATATCCCCCTTCGAACAGGATGCTGTTCTGCTCCTCCAGCGTGAGCGGGCAGCCGCGTTGATAGCAACCAGCCAGCTCGCGCTGGCGCTGCGCCTCGTAGAGGATGGCGGCTGCAGCCACCGAGACGTTGAGGGACTGCACCATACCCACCATGGGGATAACGATATGGTGATCGGCCAGGGCCAGCGCCTCTTCGCCGATGCCGTGTTTCTCCTGTCCCACCAGAATGGCGGTCGGCTTGGTGTAGTCAATGGCGCGAAAATCGACCGAGCTGTCGGAGAGATGGGTTGCCAGGATCTGCATGCCGGAGGCTTTCAGCTCGGCTACCGCGCTACCGATGTCCGGGTGCAGTTTCACATCCACCCAGTTCTGGCTGCCACGGGCGGTGCCCTTGCGCTTGTGGATCCAGGTTTTGGGCCAGACGGCGTGTACCCGGTGGATACCGATAGCATCGGCGGTACGCACGATGGCAGCCAGATTGTGAGGTTTGTGCACCTCTTCCATACAGACAGTCAAATCGAGCTGACGCTGGGCCAGCATATCGGTGATGCGCTTGAAGCGTTCGGGGGTCATGGTTGTCTCTTAAAAAGCAGCAGGCGGCTTGCGCCGCCTGTGTGATCAGTTCTTTTGCCGGCTCACCTTGAGCACGTTGGGCATGACGCGGATCTTGCGCATGATGTTGGCCAGATGGATACGGCTCTTGGTGGTGATGAGCAGGCTCACCTGATAGACCCGGCCATCCTTCTCCTCGGTACTGATGGCGTGAATGTTGGCACCGGTGGCGGCAATCACGTTGGCCAACTCGGCCAGCGCACCCTGATGATTGATGATCTCGATGCTGATGCCGGTGCGGAACTCCTGTTCCTGCTCCTTGTCCACCTCCCACTGCACCGGCAAGTACTTGTCCGGCTCTTTGCTGTAGCCTTTGATGTTGCGACAGGCTTCCTGGTGGATCACCAGACCCTTGCCCGGGCTGATGTGGGCGATGATGGCATCCCCCGGGATCGGGCGGCAGCAGTTGGCGAAGGTGACCAGCATGCCGTCGGCACCCTTGATCGGCATCTTCTTGCTGCTGGTTTTGGGCTGTTCTTCTGGCGGCAACTCATCCCCCAGCATGCGACGCGCCACCATCACGCTCATGGCGTTGCCGAGACCCACATCGGCCAGCAGCCCCTGCAGGTTCTCGTGCTTGGTATCGGCCAGCACCTGTTTGATGCGCGGCTCGGGAATGTCTTCGATATTCTTGGCGCCCAGCGCATGGTTGAGCAGGCGGCGACCCAGCACCACCGACTCTTCGGTGCGCAGGTTCTTGAGGAACTGGCGGATCTTGGAGCGCGCCTTGGTGGTCACCACGAAGTTGAGCCAGGCCGCGTTGGGACGGGCGCCCGGCGCCGTGATGATCTCTACCGTCTGGCCCGAGTGCAGCGGGCTGCTGAGCGGGTAGGGGTGGCGATCGACCCGCGAACCGACGCAGGCGTGGCCGATATCGGTGTGCACCGTGTAGGCAAAGTCCACCGGCGTGGCGCCAGCGGGCAGCTCCATGATGCGCCCTTCGGGGGTAAAGACGTAGATTTCGTCGGGGAAGAGGTCGGTTTTGACCCCCTCGATAAATTCAAACGAGCTGCCAGCGCTCTGCTGCAATTCCAGCAGGCTCTGCATCCAGCGCTGGGCGCGGATCTGGGCGGTAGTGCCCGAGCTGTCGCCATCCTGCTTGTAGGCCCAGTGGGCAGCAACCCCTTTATCAGCCATCTGATCCATGAACTCGGTGCGAATTTGCACCTCGACCGGCACCCCGTGCGGCCCCACCAGCGAGGTGTGCAGCGACTGGTAACCGTTGGTCTTGGGGATGGCGATGTAATCTTTGAAGCGGCCCGGGCGCGGCTTGTAGAGGCTGTGCATCTGTCCCAGCACCCGGTAACAGGTATCTATGTCCTTCACCTTGACCCGAAAGGCGTAGATATCCATTACCTCATGAAATTGCAGCTCTTTTTTCTCCATCTTGTTGTAGATGGAGAACAGGTTCTTCTCGCGGCCACTGACCTGATGCTCGATCCCCGCCTCTTTCAGACGACCGCTGATTTCGCTCTGGATGGAGTCGATAATCTCGCGGCGATTGCCACGGGCGCGGCGCACCGATTCGCGCAACACGCGGGAGCGCATGGGATAGAGCGCCTCGAAGCCCAGCTCTTCCAGCTCGTTCTTCATGGTGTGAATACCGAGGCGGTTGGCGATGGGGGCGAAGATTTCGAGGGTTTCCCGGGCGATGCGGCGGCGCTTGTCCGGCCGTAGCGAGCCCAGGGTGCGCATATTGTGGGTGCGGTCGGCCAGCTTGATCAGAATGACCCGGATATCCTGGGTCATCGCCATCACCATCTTGCGGAAGTTCTCGGCCTGAGCCTCTTTGCGATCGCGAAACTTCAGCTTGTCGAGCTTGGAGACCCCGGCTACCAGCTCGGCGACCGCATCGCCAAACTGTTCGGCCAGATCGGCCTTGGTGATGGGGGTATCCTCAATGACGTCGTGCAGCACGGCGGCCATCAGGGTTTCATGATCGAGGCGCATATCGCCCAGAATTCGGGCTACGGCGACGGGGTGGGTGATATAGGGCTCGCCACTGGAACGCATCTGTCCCTGGTGGGCATCACGGGCCACCACATAGGCTTGCCTGAGCTTCTCGACCTGCTCGGGCGGCAGGTAGGAACTGGCTATTTCTTTAAGATTTTCAAATAAATACAAGACAGTCCCCGCAGCGGTGAAACGGCAATTCGTGGAGTTGAGCGTGTAGACCTGAGTTTGCGAGGTTTTCGAGCGGTTGTAAATGGGGATGAACAGTCGGCACCCGGGCGGGTGCCGACTATGGGGAAAGAGTGACTTAACCGCGGCCTTCGGCGATGGCAGCAACGGCAGCCAGCTCGGCGGCTTCCTGTTCTTGCTGCTCGTAGCGGTCCTGGGTGTCCATTACCTGGTTGTTTACCAGACCCAGTTCGATCTCACGCAGGGCGATCACGGTCGGCTTGTCGTTCTCTTCTTCAACCAGCGGATCTTTGCCTTGAACCGCGATTTGACGGGCGCGGCGTGCGGCGACCAGCACCAGGTCAAAACGGTTACCAACCTGTTTTACAGCATCTTCTACAGTAACGCGTGCCATGCAGGGCTCCAGTTATGTGGGCTTTCTGTGTTTAGAAAAGCGGTGTTTAAAAATGACGCAAAAGTTTACTCGTTTTTGGCTTATTCTGCCAGTAACTGTTGCAGCAAGTTTTGTTGTGCCTGCTGTTGATGACGCATCTCCAGCCGTTGGCACTCAATAATGGCTCTGAGCTGGAACAGCGCCTGCTCGAACTCTTCATTGATAATCACGTAGTCATATTCGTCGTAGTGCACCATTTCGGCAATGGCTTTTGCCATCCGGCCGGCGATCACTTCTGCGCTGTCCTGACCGCGGCCAATCAGGCGGCGTTCCAGCTCTTCACGGCTGGGAGGCAGGATGAAGATGGACTTGGTCGGCATCAGTTCGCGGATCTGGCGGGCGCCCTGCCAGTCGATGTCGAGGAATACGTCGATTCCCTGCGCCAGACAGGCTTCGATGGCGGCGCGGGAGGTGCCGTAGTAGTTGCCGAATACTTCAGCCCACTCCAGAAAATCACCGCGCTCGATCAGCTCCTTGAACTCTTCCACCTTGACGAAGTGGTAGTGGACACCGTGCTCTTCGCCTGGACGTGTAGCGCGTGTGGTGTGGGAGACCGATAGCTGCATCTTGCCAGCTTGATTGTGGTTGGTCAGCAAGGCGTTGAGCAGACTGGATTTACCTGCACCGCTCGGGGAGGAGATGATATAGAGAGTGCCTTGTTGCGCCATGTTATTACCTTTAATCGGAACCCGCATTTTGGTTGTAGCAGAGGCCGCCGTCTTGTGCCCGAAAGGGAGACAGCCAAACGCATGATGCGGATAAATTCTTGGATCAGGGGGATGTAAAGGCGGCGAATTTTAACAGAAGGTGGCGAATAAAAAAACGGCCGGAATCATATTCCGGCCGATCAAAGTGTTCGTAGCTTGTTGCGGGAGCGTAACCCACATCGGTCGTTATTCTGCCTGTCGCTCCGGCGTGGGGCCATCAGGTTATCCCTGCCTCACAGCTCGGGATTTCCGAGCTGCTTTCAGTCAGGCAGGTGGCGATCGGCGCAGAGGCGATCGAAGGCGGCGATGACCTGCTCGCTGGTGATTTTGCTCATGGCATCGGGATCCTTGAGGCGGGTGCGCCAGCTGAGCTTGGTCAGCGGCTTGCCGGTCTCCTGCTCGATCAAGGTCTGATAGACGCTGACCACATAATCCCGGCAGAGATAGGGGCCGGTGCGGGCCGGATTGTGGTGGGCATAGAGACCGATGACCGGTGTGCCGACAATGGTGGCCATATGGGTTGGGCCGGTGTCGGGGGCCAGCACCAGACTCGCCTCACCAATCAGCGCCAACAGCTGCTTGAGGTTGGTCTGGCCAACCAGATCGACCGGTTTGCTTTGGCTGAGTTGCCGGATCTCGGCGGCCAGATCCCGCTCCAGTTTGGCTGGCCCGCCACAGAGATAGACTTGAAAACCCTTGCTGGCTGCGTGATCCGCCAGTGCGGCATAGCCCGCTGCCGTCCAGTTCTTGAAGGCCTTGCTGGCTGCGGCGCAGATCAGCAGGGTCGGTTTGCCACCAATCTTCTCTTTCGCCCAGGCCTGATGCTCGGCGCTGATGGGCAGCTGCCAATCCGGGGTCAGATCCTTGATGCCGAGCTCTTTGGCAAAGGCGAGGAAACCGTCCAGCACGTGGGGAGAGGCGGGCGAGGGCACCTTGTGGTTGGTGAACAGCCACTGGCCGTCGTTGGCCCGCTCCCGATCAAACCCGAGTTTGACCCTGGCCTTGATGCCGAGGGTGGCGATGCTGGCGCGCATGGCTGCCTGCAGATGCAGCAGGGCATCAAACTGACGTCCCCTGAGGGTCTGCCACAGGTCGCGATAGCCGCGCCACCCCTTGCTCTTGTCGAAGGCGATCACTTCGACACCGGGCAGATCGGCAAACAGGGTTGCCTCGATTTTTCCGGTGATCCAGGTGATGCGGGTTTGCGGCCACTCCCGCTGGATGACCCGTACCAGTGCCAGCGCGTGGCAGCAGTCGCCGATGGCGGAGAGCCGCAGAATGCAGATGGAGGAGGGAGGCGTTTGAAATAGCGGCATGATGTGGCGCACGGCTGGCAAAAAGGGTGGATGGCATTATGCAAACTCCCCTGTGGATTGTAAAATTGCGCGCAATCGTCAGCCGGGCTTTGTCACCCGAATAGCCGCCATGGCTGGCACATGTTGCGGGCATGCCACAGTCGCAGCCTCATCGCCCATAAACAGGGGCGATCAACGACCCACCGAGCGGGATCTTCATGATGCTGATACAGACCGAACACAACCAGGTTTGCTGGTTCGCCGAAGGGGCCTTTCGCGACCCCACTTCCCAGTTATTCGAACCGACCTGGTGGCAGAACAACCGTCAGGTGGTGGGAACCTCCATCGGTCGCGGCGTGACCTGGTTCGTCAAGGATGAGTCCCGCCATCTGGTGCTGCGCCACTACTATCGCGGCGGCATGGTGGGCAAGGTGGTGCGGGATCGCTTCTGGTTCGAAGGGGTCGAATCGAGCCGCGCCATGGCGGAATACACCCTGCTGGCCAAGTTGTGCGAACTGGGGTTGCCGGTGCCGCGTCCGTTCGGTGCGCGGATGGCCAAACAGGGCCCATTTTATCGCGCCGACATCCTGATCGAGCGTATTCGCGGTGCCAAGGACATGGTCGCCCTGCTCAAGCAGGGGCCGGTGGCCAGCGAGGTGTGGCACAAGATTGGCCAGACGGTGCGCCAGCTGCACGATGCCGGCGTCTACCACGCCGATCTCAACAGCCACAACCTGCTGCTCGATAAGGATGAGAAGGTGTGGGTGATCGACTTCGACAAGGGGGCGATCCGCTCCCCCGGTGAGTGGCAGAAGGGCAATCTGGAGCGGCTGTTGCGCTCCTTCAACAAGGAGTCTCAACTGCACACCAGCTTCCACTTCGTACCGGACAACTGGCAGACCCTGATGGAGGGTTATCACGGAAAAGCGAGCTGACCCTGTTGCTCGCCGCCATGGCCAATGTTACTTATGAATCAGCTCTTCAGATTCGGTTTCGAGGTGCCCCATGGAAATGCTCAAGACACCTTTGGTGGATGTCACCGCCCGGCTTGATCCGGGTCTGCTGTTCGATGCCATGGCGCTGCTGGAGGCTGGGATCTGGACCTGGTCCCCGCAACAGGGACTGCGCCGCGACCCCTCCTGCCTGCGCCTGCTGGGGCTTGGCGATAGCTGGCCGGATGATCTCGGCTGGCTGGAGCGGGTCCATCCCGATGACGTTGCCCGGCTGGCTGATGCCCTGAGCGCTTGCCAGAGCGGCCGCAGCAGCGGTCTGCGCCTCGAATATCGCATTCTTCACCACCACGGCCACTACATCCGGCTGGAAGAACGGATCCGCCGTGACGAGCGGGGCCATCTGCTTGGCGTGGTGCGCCATCTCGATCCCGCCGTCGTGCTGGTGGAAGAGCGGCACGGCACCGATCCGCTGACCGGGCTGGAGAGTCGCAGCCGCTTCGAGCAACTGCTGGAGGAGAGGCTGTTGGCCGAGGGGGGAAGCTTCAGTCTGCTGCAGTTTTCCGTCGATCACATGGCCAAGATCCGCCAGCTCTTTGGCGAGGCCGCCTGTGACGCCATGCTGGCCAAACTGGCGCGCATCGTGCGTCACGAGCTGCGCCGCGAAGATCCCTTCGCACGCTGGGATGAGGACGGCTTTATTCTGATGCTCTCTGGCACCGAGCGGATGAAGGGGCTGGAGATTGCCGAACGGCTGCGCCTCGAGATTGCCGACGCCAGCCTGCTGCCACAGCGGCCGGTGACCGTCAGTATCGGGCTGGTACAGAGCCAGCCCGGCGAGCAGCTTGACCATCTGCTGGCCCGTCTGGCCACCTGCCACGGTCAGGCCAGACGGGAGCGCAACGCCGTCGTCGGCTAGTTGCCCCTCAGGATGAAGTGACCTTGCGATGCTGGCACACCTTGAGGGATGCCAGCATCAGTACGCCGCCGATGGCCAGCCGGGTCAAATCGGTATCCTTGCCCCAGATCAGCAGATTGACCAGCAGACCGGCCGGAATGAGCGCATTGTTCATGATGGCGAGCACCCCGCTGCTGACCAGCGTCGCCCCCTTGTTCCACAGGAAGTAGCCCAGCCCCGAAGCGCCCACCCCGAGCCAGAGCAGAATGCCCCACTGAAGCCCGCTGGTCGGGTACTGGGGTTTGCCCAGCAACCACCAGGCGGGCAGGGCGATCACCAGTGCTCCCAGATAGAAGCAGCCGAAAATCGCCAGCTGTGGCGGTTGCTCAGCCTCCCTCGCCAGCAGTACCTTGTAGCCCACCTGACCCATGGCAAAGCAGAGGTTGGCTCCCTGCACCACCAGAAAGCCCAGCGCATAGCTCTCGGTCAGCCCGTCAAAGCGGATCACGGCTGCACCGGCGACGGCCAGCAGGGCTCCCCACAGATAGGCGAGGTTGAAGCGCCGCTCAAGCAGGTCGTGGAGCAGGGTGACGTAGATGGGGGTGAAGATGGTAAAGACCAGCACTTCCGGTACCGTCAGCAGCAGAAAGGAGTGGTAGTAGAAGAGATACATAATGCCGAGCTGGATGGCGCCCAGCGCCATGAGTTTGGCCACCAGAGCGGGTCGCAGCCAGCGGCGGCGCAGGAAGGGCAGAAACACCAAGGTGGCGAGGGCGATGCGGGTCAGCACCGAAAAGTAGGCATCCACCTGACCGGCGAGGTAGACCCCGATCAGGCTGAAGGAGAATGACCAGAGCAGGGTGACCCCTATCAAGTAGTTCATGTGGTTGATTTGTCATCAGTTGTCAATTTTTGAGGGGGCTATGATGGCCGAGATGGAAGCGGCAATCCAGCGTTTATGGGCACGATTGCCACAGGTCGGAGCATTTGGCTTCACCGCCAGCAATGGCGAGGGGTCGGCGACCGACTGGAATGGTCGCGGCGAAGGGGTTGTGGCGGTGACCGATCATCAGGGTGGCTGGCTCTTCAGCGAGCAGGGGCGCTACACCACTCCCCATGGTCGGGTGCTCACCATGCACAACCGTTTCTGGTGGCAACGTAGCGAGCGGGGGATCCGCCTTTCTCACTTGCGTTATGAAGCGCCGGTCGAACTGTTCGAGCTGCTGCCACAAGGGGATGGCCGCTGGCTGACCGCCGAGCCCCATCTGTGCGGGGCGGATCACTACCGCGCCGAGCTGACCGAGATTGACGGCGGTTTTCTGCTGAGCTGGCAAATCACCGGCCCGCGCAAGAACGAGCGGATCGACTACCGCTACCGGATGTGAGTAGCGGCAAGCGAGCATAAAAAAACCGGCGCAGAGCGCCGGTAGCGGGGGACAAATCGGAGGTTTTTTAAAACAGTCCCAAAAAACAGGAGAGATGTACTCTCTTCACACACTCAGAAAAGCGATTCAGGCACTCAGGGCATAGCTCAGCATGGCTTGCAGCTTGCTATCGAAGAACCAGGGCAGTAGTACCATCAACAACCCCAGCATGCCCGCCAGTCGCTGGCGATACTGCCAGCCGGCAATCAGGACCAGACCGCCGCACAGGGTGGTCAAGATGCCTGACATAGGGTTGCCTCACGCTGTACACGACGCTGCTGGGCCCACTGGTTCATGGCGACCGAGCCGAGGATCAGGGCCAGTGCCACGCCGGTGGTGGGGTGGATCTGCTCGCCAAGGAACAGGGCGCCCAGCATCACGCCGAACAGCGGCACCAGATAGTTGCTGAAGGAGGCGAACGTCGGGCCGGCCTTCTGGATCAGCGCCATGTAGAGGAAGTAGACCAGACCGGTACAGAGGGTACCCAGCACGGTAATGGCGCTCAGGGCCTGGCTGCTCGGCAGGGTCAGGCTGCCGAGGTCAACCATGAAGGGGGCGACCAGCAGCAACTGGGTGGCCGAGGAGATCAGGATATTGCGGGCGACCACGACCGGATGGTCCTTGGCGAAGCGCTTGATCATCAGCAGACCGATGGCGAAGCAGCTGGCACCCAGCAGTATGGCCATGGCACCGAGCAGACCGGCGTTCATGCCCTGGGAGAGTTTCGGCCAGAACAGGGTGAGCACACCGGCAAAGCCGATGATCACGGAGAGCAGACCGGTTTTGGTGATTCTTTCACCAGAAATAAACAGCGGTGCAGCCAGAATGGTCACAAACGGGATACAACCCATGACCACGGCAGCGATGGCGCTATCCACATACTGCTGGCCCCAGGCGACCATGATGAAGGGGATGGTGGCATCCAGCAAGGCGATCAGCATGTAGGTCCGCCACGGGGTGTTTTCACTCTTGAGGCGCATGAACAGGCAGAGCAGACCCAGGGTCAGACTGCCGCACAGGGCACGACCCGCAGCCACCAGAATGGGGGGCAGCTCGGCAACGGCCTGGTGCATGAAAATGAACTGGGAACCCCACAGCAGGCCGATGGCCAGCAATAACAGATAGCTACGCATTTTAATCTCCGATGTATTAAGCCTGCGCATTCTAGGTAATCTGTTACTATGGTAAAAATGAATTGTCGGCATTCAACTATGGCTAATATCGATGGATAGCTCTCTCTCCCGCCTCGACCTCAACCTGCTCGCCGTATTCGACATGCTGATGCAGGAGCGCAATGTCACCCGCGCCGCCGAGCGGCTGCATCTCTCCCAATCCACCGTCAGCCATGCGCTGGGTCGGTTGCGGATCGCGCTGGATGACCCTCTGTTCGTGATGAGCCGACGGGAGATGATGCCGACCGAGCGCGCCAAGGCGCTGGCCGGGCCGGTGCGGCAGGCACTGGCGATGCTGGAGCAGGGACTGCGTCAGGCCAAGGGATTCGAACCAGCCAGCGCGCGGCGGATTTTCCGCATCGCCACCCCGGGTTCGGTAGAGCACGGGCTGGTGCCGCTGCTGGTGGATCGCTTGTTCCGCGCAGCGCCCCACTGCCGGCTGGAGGTGTGCGAGCTGGCCGACAGCGACTACGAACGGGAGTTGGAGAAGGGGGAGCTGGATCTGGTGATCGGTTTTGCCGGTGCCAACCACCTCTCGCCTCGTCTCTGGCGCGAGGAGTGGTTCAGCAATCCGCTGGTCTGCCTGTCGCCCCTTGGCAGCGAGCTGCCCGATCTGTTGACTCCGGTCGAGCTGGTGAGCCGCCCTCATATCCACACCTCCAGCTGGGGCCACAGCCAGGCGATGGTGGAGCTCTGGCTGGCCCGCTTCGGGGTGGAGCGGGAGTTGGGGGTCAGGTTACCGAGCTTTATGGCGGTGCCGCCGCTGATGGCGACCGGCCGCTATCTGGTGGTGGTGCCCGAGATGATCGGGCGCCACTTCTGCCGCTACTACCCGCTGCGGATGCATCAGCTGGATCCGGAGATCCCCATCGTCTATCTGATGGCGGGCCACCCGCTGACCGCCCATGACGAGGCGATCAGCTGGTTCAAGAGCCTGCTGCATCAGCTGGTGTACGACCTCTACGGCGCCGATGCGCTCGGTACGTCGACTCAGCGGATGCTGGCGAAGTAGTCGAGCCCCATGGCGCTTTTCACTTCAGCCAAGACCTCATCGGTGATGATGCGGGCCTGCTCGGTGCCCTGATAGAGCAGTTCCAGCAGCATCTTCTTGTCGGCGATGGCCGCGGCCCGGCGCTCCCGCATCGGGGCGAGCAGGGTCTGCAGGCAGTCGTTCAGTACCTGTTTGCAGCGCATGTCCCCCAGTCCACCGCGCCGGTAGTGCGCCTTCATCTCGGCGACCAGCTCCTTGTCCGGATGGAAGGCATCGAGATAGGCGAACACCGTATTCCCCTCCACCTGACCCGGATCGCTCACCTTGAGGTGGTTGGGGTCGGTATACATGGCGAACACCGCCTGTTTGACCTCTTCCGCCGACATGCCGAGCTCTATGGTGTTGCCGAGAGACTTGGACATCTTGGCCTTGCCGTCGATGCCGGGCAGGCGGCCGGTGTCGCTCAGGATCGGTTGGCACTCGGTCAGCACCTCTTTGCCCACCAGAGAATTGAAGCGGCGGACGATCTCGTTGGTCTGCTCCAGCATCGGCAGCTGATCTTCCCCGACCGGCACATGGCTGGCGCGAAAGGCGGTGATGTCGGCGGCCTGACTCACCGGATAGACCAGAAAACCGGCCGGCAGGGTGCGTTCGAACCCTTTTTGCTGGATCTCCGCCTTGACGGTGGGGTTGCGCTCCAGCCGGGCGACGCTGACCAGATTGAGGTAGTAGCAGGTGAGCTCGGCGAGGGCGGGCAGGGCGCTCTGCAGACAGAAGGTGGTCTTGGCCGGGTCGAGGCCGACCGCCAGATAGTCGGCCATTACCTCCAGCACGTTGTCGGTCACCTTGGCCGGGTTGTGGCCGTTGTCGGTCAGCGCCTGCAGATCGGCGATCATCACGAATTGACGGTAGTGGTGCTGGGCTTCGACGCGCTGGCGCAGGGAACCGACATAGTGGCCGATGTGCAGTTTGCCGGTGGGACGATCGCCAGTCAGGATAACGGGGTTGTGCATGTCACTCTCTCCAGTTGGGTGAGCCGGGAGGCGACAAAGGGATAAAAACAGTTGACCGCCTCTCGGCGGTCACGGTGTTTTCTTTGGGAAATTTACAATAGAAACGCGGTGCCGCCTGTTTAAGAGCAGCACCACCAGTAGTTGTGATTGAATGAGGTCATATTCATGGCAAATCACACTACGCCTGTTTGATCACTTCTGCAAGGGAACGACCAGCAGATCGCAGGGCACGGTATTCATCAGCTGGCGCGCACTCGAGGTGAGCAGGCTCCAGAAGCTCTGGCGATGGCCGCATACCAGCAGATCGATCTCGTACTCCTTGACCGCCTGATTGACCCGCTCGCTCAGATCGCCGCAGATGACCAGCTTCTTCTCGATGGGGTAGTCCACCGAGGCGAGGAAGGCCTCCAGCTTCTCTTTCGCTTCGGCGATTACCTGATCCTGCACGTTGTCGATGTCGATATCGATCATCTCGGTGTAGAGATCCTTGAGGTCCACATCGACATGGATAACCGACAGCTTGGCGCCGTTGGAACGGGCTCTGTCCACCGCCTTGTCGATCACCTTGCGGTTATCCTCCGACAAGTCGATCGCGGCCAGAATATGCTTGTAATAGGTTGTACCACTCATGGGATGTCTCCTTACCGATCCTTCACTCACTATACCAATCTCTGCTGAAACTAAAATGGTGCCTTGGGCACAGTTTAGGGATTTGAACGAGTTTAATTTCCAGCTGACGGTTGCAATTGACTCAATTAATAATCACTTTTTGCTCGTAAATTAAACAGGAGTTTGAGCTAGGTCACACCCACTCTATTGCCCGCAGCCGGTGAGAGGCATAGGATGTGCCCGTGCTTCGCAATGAACACAAAACAACAAAAAGCATCTGAATACCGCTTTGGGGAGCCACGTGCTCCCTTTTGTTTTTCTGCCTCATTTCTTGCCGCTTTTCTGACTGATAGCGATCCGGCATCAAGTTAATCTCCTTCGATTTGGTTATGCTGTAGCCAGTTTCTTTGGAGGCCTTCCCATGATCATTCATCCGCAGATCCAGGGCTGTGTAGCCCGCAACTGTCACCCCATCGGCTGCCGCGCCGCCGTGCAACAGCAGATCGAACGCATCAAGGCCGCTGGTCCGTTCAACGGGCCCAAGCGGGTGCTGGTGCTGGGGGCCTCCTCCGGGTTCGGGCTGGCGTCGCGCATTGCGCTCGCCTTCGGTGCCGGTGCCGACACCATCGGCATCTCGTTCGAGCGGGGCCCCTCCGACAAGGGGCTTGGCAGTGCCGGTTGGTACAACAACATCTGGTTTCGCAAGGAGGCGGAGCAGGAGGGGCGTATCGCCATCAACCTGATTGGTGATGCCTTCTCCGACGGCATGCGCCAGCAGGCCATCGACACCATCCGCCAGCAGCTGGGGCAGGTGGATCTGGTGATCTATTCGCTCGCGAGCGGCATTCGGGTGCTGCCCGATGGCACGCAAGTGCGTTCTGTGCTCAAGACCACCGGCCAGCCATTCAGCGGCTGGGGGCTGGATCTGGAGCGCGATACGCTGGTGCTGCAGTCGTTAGCGCCCGCCACGCCTGAGGAGATCCGCGATACCGTCACCGTGATGGGTGGCGAGGATTGGCAGCTCTGGATGCAGGCGTTGCAGCAGGCCGACTGTCTGGCCGCTGGTGCACAAACCGTCGCCTACTCCTATATCGGCCCGGAATCCACCTATCCCCTCTATCGCGATGGCACCATCGGTTATGCCAAGGAGCATCTGCACGCTACCGCCGAGACCATCAACCTGCAGCTGGCCGAGATTGGCGGTCACGCTTGGGTATCGGTCTGCAAGGCGCTGGTGACCAAGGCGAGCGCCTATATTCCTGTGCTGCCGGTTTATCTCGGCCTGCTGATGGGGGTGATGAAGGAGCGCGGTGTACACGAAGGTTGTATCGAGCAGATGCAGCGACTGTTCGCCGCCAAGATGTACGGGCCCAATGGGGTGGTGGCCGATGGCAACAGGTTGATCCGGATGGATGACCACGAGCTTGACCCGGCCATTCAGGCCGCCGTTTCGGCGCTCTGGCCCAAGGTGACGCCGGACAACTTCCACGGGCTGGGGGATTTTGCCGGGCTGCGGCAGGATTTCATGCAGCTCAACGGCTTCGAGTTGCCGGGCGTCGATTATGGTGCGCCGGTGGATGTCGCCTCCCTTGGCGAGCTGACACCCTGAGTTGGCAGGAACGGGATCCCCCTCTCTCTGGCGGGTTGATTCATGGCCGGAGTGTGGCGACAATCGATACCAAATCACTGAGGAGAAACAAGATGTTGGCCAAAGCCATGATCGAGAAGTTGAACGAGCAGATTAACCTGGAGTTCTACTCCTCCAATCTCTATCTGCAGATGAGCGCCTGGTGTGAAGACAAGGGTTTCGAGGGGGCTGCCACCTTCCTGCGCCAGCACGCCGTCGAGGAGCGCCAGCATATGGAGCGCCTGTTCACCTATGTGAGCGAGACCGGAGCCATGCCCAAGCTGGGCGCCATCGATGCCCCTCCCCACGAGTTCAAGTCACTGGGCGACGTGTTCCGTACCACCCTGGAGCACGAGTACCACATCACCAAGTGCATCAATGGTCTGGCCCACGTAGCCTTTACTACTCAGGACTACTCCACTTTCAACTTCCTGCAGTGGTATGTGGCCGAGCAGCATGAAGAGGAGAAGCTGTTCAAGAGCATCGTCGACCGTCTCGGTCTGGTGGGTGAAGATGGCAAAGGCCTCTACTTCATCGACAAGGAGCTGGCCGAACTGGCCAAGGGCGCCCCGGCCAGCATCATGGACAGCAACGCCTGATAGTCGTGGACACTTAGTGTTCAGCCAGTACAATAACGGCCCTTTTAAGGGCCGTTGTTTATTCTGCTGGGCAGCCACTATGGTTGTGTTCCGCCAGAGGCAATCTCGGTTCTGGCCAGGTGCCGTTTCTATTTTGATAAGTGAGTGATGATGAAGCAGGTCGATGTGGTGGTGATCGGGGCCGGTGCGGCCGGATTGATGTGTGCGGCGCAGGCAGGCTATCGGGGCCGCTCGGTGCTGGTGCTCGACAATGCCAAGAAACCGGGCCGCAAGATCCTCATCAGTGGCGGTGGTCGCTGCAACTTCACCAACCATCAGGCTGGCGCTCACGCCTACCTGTCGGAGAATCCCCACTTCAGCAAGTCGGCGCTGGCTCGCTACACCCAGCAGGACTTCATCGATCTGGTGGATCGCCACGGGGTCAACTATCACGAGCGCACCCTGGGGCAACTGTTCTGTCTCGAGAGCGCCAAGGAGATCGTCGATGCGCTGCTTACCGAGTGCGACTGGGCCGGGGTGACCCTGCAGTTCCAGACCGAGATCCTCACCGTCAGCAAGCAGGACGAGTGCTTCGTGCTGACGACCAGCAAGGGGGAGATCGGCTGTCACTCGCTGGTCATCGCCACCGGCGGCCTCTCCATGCCCAAGCTGGGGGCGACCCCATACGGCTTCAAGCTGGCGGAGCAGTTTGGCCTCAAGGTCATTCCGACCCGCGCCGGTCTGGTGCCCTTTACTCTCCATCAGGCAGAGAAAGAGGCCTTCGCCGATCTGGCGGGTATCAGCCTGCCGGTGGCGGTGACCGCCGAGGATGGCACCCGCTTCAAGGAGGCGATGCTGTTCACCCATCGCGGCCTCTCCGGCCCCGTCATCCTGCAGATCTCCTCCTACTGGCACGCCGGCGAGAAGATCCACATCAACCTGCTGCCGGAGCTGGATATTCCGGCTGCCCTGCGTGAATGGGCGCAGGCTCATCCGGCGCAGGAGCTGAAAACCGTGCTGGGGCGCGAGCTGCCCAAGCGCTTCGTCGACAAGCTGGTGGAGTTGGGTCAGCTGGTCAGCAAGCCGATGCGCCAGTACAACGAGCGGGAACTTGAAGCGATCGCCAACCTGCTGGGTGACTGGCAGATCCTGCCCAACGGCACCGAGGGGTATCGCACCGCCGAAGTGACCCTGGGTGGCGTCGATACCAACGAGCTCTCCTCCAAGACCATGGAGGCGCGCAAGGTGCCCGGCCTCTACTTCATCGGCGAAGTGGTGGATGTGACTGGCTGGCTAGGTGGCTACAACTTCCAGTGGGCCTGGTCCTCCGGCTGGGTGGCCGGCCAATATTGTTGATGTCGCTGGGGCTGGTTTATCCGGCCCCGGTTTTTGGTGATGATTGCGAGTTGAACGAGTGACAAGAGGGGGTCTGGATGCTTGAAAATCAGATGATGCTGCTGGCGGTGTTCGAACGGGCGGCGCTGATGCTGATGACCCTCTTCTTCCTGACCCGCACCCGGCCGTTCCAGCGGCTGTTCCAGAAACAGGATCACACACCGGCGGAGCGGGTGCTGGTTGCCACCATCTTCTGTCTGTTTGCTGTGTTCAGTACCTACACCGGCATTCCGGTGGAGGGGGCGTTGGTCAACGTGCGGATCATCGCCATTATCTCCGGCGGCATTCTGTTTGGCCCCTGGGTCGGCATTCCGGCCGGGGTTATCTCCGGTCTGCACCGCTATCTCATCGACATGGATGGCCACACCTCGATCCCGTGTCTCATCGCCAGCATCATCGCCGGCCTGCTCGCTACCTGGCTGCACCTGCGCTGCCGCAAGTCGCGGCTCTGGCTCTACGGTATTCTGGCGGGAATGCTGTGTGAAGGGCTCACCATGCTGCTGATCTGGCTGCTGACCGAGCCGCACGAGGTGGGCGTCGAGATCGTCAGCCATATCGCTTACCCGATGATTGCCGGGGCGCTCTGCATCGGTCTCATCATCAAGCTGGTGCAGGATCTGGATGACGAAAAGGAGCTGATTGCCGCCAAGCAGGCCAAGCTGGCGCTGGATATCGCCAACAAGACGCTGCCCTTCTTCCAGAACATCGACCGCCACTCCCTGAGTCAGGTCTGCGCCATCATTCGCAGCGAGATCAGTGCCGACGCGGTGGCCATTACCGACACCCGTGACGTGCTGGCTTATGTCGGGGTGGGCAAGGATTACTATGAGCTGGAGGAGCACCACGCCATCAGCGGCATGACCCAGCAGGCGGTGCTGCTCGACCAGATCATCATCAACAACGATCTGCGCCAGTACCATCTGGCCGACTTCCACTCGGTCATCATTATTCCGCTGCGGGAAAACGGCTCGGTGAGCGGCACCCTCAAGATCTACTACCGCCGCACCCACAGCATCACCAGTTCGCTGCGGGAGATGGCGGTTGGCCTCTCCCAGCTCATCTCCACCCAGATGGAGGTGTCGCGCATCGAGCAGTTGAAAGAGATGACCCGCAAGGCAGAGTTCACCGCGCTGCAGAGCAAGATCAACCCGCACTTCCTGTTCAATGCCCTCAACGCCATCTCGTCGCTGATCCGCATCCGGCCCCAGCAGGCGCGCCAGCTGATCGCCAATCTGGCAGATTACCTGCGCTACAACCTCAACAAGGGTGACACCCTCATCGACATCAAGGAGGAGTTGCAGCAGGTGCGCGATTACGTGGCCATCGAGCAGGCCCGCTTTGGCGACAAGCTGGAGGTGGTGTTTGATGTGGATGATGTGCATATCGAGGTGCCGAGCCTGCTGTTGCAGCCGCTGGTGGAAAACGCCATCCTGCACGGAATCCAGCCCCGCAGTGCGCCGGGCCGGGTCACCATCGAGGTGAAACAGCTGGCGGGCGGCATCCGGGTGGCGGTGCGGGACACCGGTTACGGCATCAGTCAGGAGGTGATCGACGGGGTGGCCGCCGGGCGGGTGGAGAGCCGCAGCATCGGCCTGATGAACGTGCATCAGCGGGTCAAGCTGCTCTATGGCGACGGCCTGCACCTCAAGCGGCTGGAGCCGGGTACCGAGGTGAGTTTCTATCTGCCGGATCAGGAGTCGATGCCATGCTGAGAGCCATCATGGTTGAGGATAAGTGTGTGCCGCGAGAGGTGTTGTCATGCTGAAAGCGATCATTGTGGAAGACGAGTATCTGGCTCGCGAGGAGCTCATCTATCTGGTGAATCAGCACAGCCAGATCGAGATAGTGGCGAGCTTTGAGGATGGGCTGGAGGCGTTCAAATACCTGCAGGATCACGAGGTGGACGTGGTGTTTCTGGATATCCAGATCCCCTCCATCGACGGTCTGCTGCTGGCCAAGAACCTGCACAAGTCGAGCCACCCGCCCCACATCGTCTTCGTCACCGCCTACAAGGAGTTTGCGGTGGAGGCGTTCGAGCTGGAGGCGTTCGATTACATCCTCAAACCCTACAACGAGCCGCGCCTCATCAGCCTGCTGCAAAAGCTGGAGCAGGCAGGCAAGTCGCAGGCGGGGCAGGGGAGCGAGCCGGGGGCAGCGCAGAATCGCACCGTCAATCTGGTGAAGGGGGAGCGCATCATCGTCACCCCCTGCGAGCAGATCTATTACGCGGAAGCCGACGAGAAGCTCACCTATGTCTACACCCGCGATGACCGCTACGTGATGACCATGACCATCAGCGAGTTTGTCAGCCGGCTGCCTGCCGAGGGGTTCTTCCGTTGCCACCGCTCCTACTGCGTCAACATCAACAAGATCCGTGAAATCGTCCCCTGGTTTAACAGCACCTATCTCATCCGGCTCCATGATCTGCCGTTCGAGGTGCCGGTCAGTCGCAGCAACATCAAGGCGTTCCGTCAGCTGATGCGGCTCTGATTGTCATTCATTCCCGCCGATCTGCATTTCATGCCTTAATCGATCGGCGCGAGCTGCGTCTTGCCTATAGTGGCCTCAATTTCCTTAAGGCCATCGACCGAGACGCATCATGACCAAAGAGATGAATCGCACCCGGTACCTGACACTGATCGGTACCATCATCACCCAGTTCGCACTGGGTTCTGTCTACACCTGGAGCCTGTTCAACGCCCAGCTCTCCGACAAGCTGGACGAGCCGGTGAGTCAGGTCGCTTTCGCTTTCGGCCTGCTCAGCCTCTCGCTGGCAGTCGCCTCCTCCATGGCGGGCAAGCTGCAGGAGCGGTTCGGGGTGCGCAACGTGACCCTGGGCGCCGGCGTGCTGCTCGGCATCGGCTTCTTCCTCACCGCCCATGCCAGCAATCTGGCGATGCTCTACCTCTGCGCCGGCATTCTGGTCGGTTTTGCCGACGGTACCGGCTACCTGATGACCCTCTCCAACTGCGTGAAGTGGTTCCCGGAGCGCAAGGGGCTGATCTCCGCCTGCTCCATCGGTGCCTATGGTCTCGGCAGTCTCGGTTTCAAATACATCAACCTGCTGCTGCTCTCCAGCTCCGGCCTTGAGACCACCT
Organism: Aeromonas sp. FDAARGOS 1410; assembly: GCF_019048745.1. Taxonomy (NCBI): domain Bacteria; kingdom Pseudomonadati; phylum Pseudomonadota; class Gammaproteobacteria; order Aeromonadales; family Aeromonadaceae; genus Aeromonas; species Aeromonas sp. FDAARGOS 1410. The sequence continues at coordinate 580,779 of NZ_CP077401.1, forward strand.
TCCAGCTGTGGGGCTTGATTGCGATGTCCATGGTGCTGGTGGGCGGCATGCTGATGAAGGATGCGCCCAAGCAGGCCGCCTCCGTGCAGCAGAGCGAGAGCCGTGACTTCACCCTGGCCGAGGCGATGCGCAAGCCGCAGTACTGGATGCTGGCGCTGATGTTCCTCACCGCCTGCATGAGCGGCCTCTACGTCATCGGCGTGGCCAAGGATATCGGCGAGAAGATGGTGGGTCTGCCGGCCGTGGTCGCCGCCAATGCCGTCGCCATCATCGCCATGGCCAACCTGGGTGGCCGTCTGGTGCTGGGTATCCTCTCCGACAAGATGTCCCGCATCCGGGTTATCACCATTGCCCAGCTGATTACCCTGGCGGGCATGGCGCTGCTGCTGTTCGTGCCGCTCAATGCCAATCTGTTCTTCGTGGCGGTTGCCTGTGTGGCCTTCAGCTTTGGTGGCACCATCACCGTCTACCCCTCGCTGGTGAGCGACTTCTTCGGTCTCAACAACCTGACCAAGAACTACGGTGTCATCTATCTGGGCTTTGGTCTGGGCAGCATCATCGGCTCTATCGTAGCCTCCCTGTTTGGCGGCTTTATGGCGACCTTCCACCTGATCCTGGTGTTGCTGGTGGTGGCGCTGGTGCTCTCCCTCACCATCCGTCTGCCGGCTCCCGTGGCGCTGACCACCGAACGGGCCTGATTAAACCTCTCTGCCACAGCAAGCAACAACAGAGACCCGGGCCATGCCCGGGTCTTTGCATTTCCGATGGTCGCTCAGCGTGGCGCTAGCCCCAGCTGCTGGCGGGCCTGACGGCAGGTCTCTTCCACCATTGGCCAGCCGTCACCGGTTACTGTGATATGGCCCATCTTGCGGCCGGGGCGGGGTTCGCCCTTGCCATAGAGGTGCAGATGCAGGCCGGGCAGCGCCAGCAGCGCAGCCCAGTCGGGGGTGCCGTTTTGCCAGAGATCCCCCAGCAGGTTGATTAACAGGGCGGGGCGCACGGCAATCTGCTCCGGCAGCGGCAGATCGCACAGGGCGCGCACCTGCAACTCGAACTGGCTGCATGCGGCGTTGTCGAGGCTGGGGTGACCCGAGTTATGGGGGCGGGGCGCCAGCTCGTTGACCAGCAGTCGGCCTTCCACCAGAAAGAACTCCACCGTCAGCACCCCCACGTAATCGAGGGCCGCGATGATGTGCTCGGCGATCCCTTTGGCCTCGCGCTCCAGCGCCGGCATATTGGCTGGGGAGCGAGTCTGGTCGAGAATGCCGCCGCTGTGCCAGTTCTGCACCAGTGGCAGGGCGCTGATGGCGCCGCTCGGGCTGCGGGCCAGGGTCAGGGCAAACTCCCCCTCCAGCGCCAGCCGTTTTTCCAGCACGCAGGGCACAGCACTGGCTGCCAGCGCCGTCGCCAGCTCATCCAGATTGTTCACTTGCCACTGCCCCTTGCCGTCGTACCCTTCGCGGGCCGTTTTGAGAATGGCGGGGAGGATTTCGCTGGCCTGTGTGGGGATGGGCTCTTCCGGCAGTAGCGCCAGATAGGGGGCGACCGGGATGTCAGCACCGCGCAGAAAGGCTTTCTCCTCGCGGCGATCCTGACAGACCCGCACCGCGCTGGCGGTCGGACGCACCGGCTTTTGTTTTTCGAGCAGCGCGAGGGCGGTGGCCGGCACGTTCTCGAACTCGCAGCTGATGGCCTCGCAGCGGCTGGCCAGATCGTGCAGGGCGGTCGGGTCGTCATAGGGGGCGACAATATGGTGATCTGCGGCGGCACCGGCGATGCTGGCGGGATCGGGATCCAGTACCACTACCTTGTAGCCGAGGCGATGGGCGGCCATCACGAAGTAGCGGCCGAGCTGGCCGCCCCCCAGCATGCCGAGGGTGGCGGGTGGCAGGATCATGTCGGCTCCTCCAGTTGCAGTGCCAGCACCCGATCTCGCTCGCGGGTGCGGAAGTCGTCGAGCTGCTGCCAGTAGCGGGGGGCGTCGCCGTCTTGTGCAACGGAGAGCAGAGAGACGACAAACAGGGCTGCGTTGGCAGCCCCCGCCTCGCCGATGGCGAAGGTGGCGACCGGTACCCCTTTGGGCATCTGCACGATGGAGAGCAGGGAGTCCATTCCCTTGAGATGGCGGGAGGGGATGGGCACCCCCAGCACCGGCAATGTGGTCTTGGCGGCGACCATACCCGGCAGGTGAGCGGCGCCACCGGCTCCGGCGATGATGGCGCGCAGGCCGCGCTCGCGGGCAGTGGCGGCATACTCGAACAGCAGATCCGGGGTGCGATGGGCCGAGACCACCTGCGCCTCGTAGGGCACGCCGTGCTCCTTGAGGATGCGGGCGGCAGCCTGCAGCACTGGCCAGTCGGAGTCGGAGCCCATTACCAGGCCGATCAGGGGAGGGGTGTTCATTTTCTCTGAATCCTTGCTGTTAAACGTTTGCTTTTGGTGAACAAAAAGAGCCGGCAAGCCGGCTCAGAATTTCTCGGGTCGCACGATTTCGACCGGTTGCAGAAAGGCGATCATGGCGTAATCGGGGTAGTAACGACTCTGCAGATGGGCCAGCAGCCGCTCCGCCTGCTCCCGGCTGCAGATGGCCTCCAGCCGGATGTTGCCGCTCTCGCTCCAGCTGGCGTTGCGCTCGCCATGATCCCCCCGGCCACGGGCATCTGTGATGGTGTAGCCGCGCAGCCCCTCGCGGGTGAGGGTGCGCAGCAGGGTAGGCTCCAGATTGGCTTCCGTGATGACGGTCAGCAGGGTGCGGGTCTCGGTCTGCATGTGGCTACTCCGTGAAGTGGCGGGCCCAGCTGTGGTAGAGCGGGATCCCCAGCATGATGTTGAACGGAAAGGTGACCCCCAGCACGGCGCTGAGTGACAACCCCGGGTTGGCCTGGGGCACGGCGATGCGCATGGTGGCCGGCACGGCAATATAGGAGGCGCTGGCCGCCAGGGTGGCCAGCAGGGTCAGGCCGCCGAGGGAGAGCCCCATCAGCTGGCCAGCTGCCAATCCCAGTCCAGCCGAGGCGAGCGGCATCAACAGGGCGAAGCCGAGCAGGAACAGACCATGGCGGCGCAGATCCTGACACTGGCGGGCGACGATGAGGCCCATCTCCAGCAGGAACAGCGCCAGCGCCCCTTTGAACAGGTCGACAAACAGCGGTTTGAGCGGGGCAATCCCGTCCGGCCCGGCCAGATAGCCGATGGCCATGCCGCCCAGCAGCAGGGTTACCCCTTTGCCGAGGAAGGTCTCGTGGGCCAGCATGCGCCAGCGGGTCTCGCGACTGATGCCGCGGGCGAGCACTATGCCCACCAGAATTGCCGGGATCTCCATCACCGCGAGAAAGATGGAGAGCTGGGATTCAAAGCTGATGCCCCGTTCGGTGAGCCAGTTCACCCCGACCGCAAAGGTGGCGACGCTGACCGAGCCGTAGTGGGCGGCGGTGGCGGCGGCATCGACCCGGTTCATCTTGAGGCGCAGTACGGCAAAGCCGAGCAGGGTCTGCACCACGCCGAGCAGGATCACCAGCGTCAGTTGTGGCAGCAGAGGTTGCAGGGATTGCTGGGCCAGACCGACGCCGCCCTTGAGGCCGATGGCCAGCAGCAAAAAGAGGGAGAGAGTGTCGTAGAGGGCGGGCGGCAGCTTGAGCTCGGAGCGCACCAGACCGGCCAGCAGACCAAACAGAAAGAAGAGAACAACGACGTCCAGCATGATGGCTCGCAGGGCAGTTCAGATAATGGTTGCATGCTAGAGCCCGCAATGTTTCGATAAAATCAGATTCTCGCTGATGGTTGTTCGGAAAAAACTGATAGGGAACGGCATGCTCAACTACAAACAGCTCTACTACTTCTGGCATGTGGCGCGCTGCGGCAGCGTGACGCAGGCCGCCGAACAGCTGCATCTCACGCCGCAGACCATCAGCGGTCAGGTCGCCGAGCTGGAGCAGTCCCTCGGGGTGGCACTGTTCAACCGGGTGGGGCGACGTCTGGTGCTGACTGCTGCGGGACGGCAGGCGCAGGAGCAGGCGGGGGCTATTTTCTCGCTCGGCGCCGAGCTGGAGCACACCCTGCGCCACGCCAGTCAGGAGCTGACCATGCAGGTGGGGATCGCCGATTCGGTTCCCCGCACCCTGGCGTTCGAGCTGCTGGCTCCCGCCATGGCGCTGGCGACGCCGCTGCGGTTGGTGTGTCACGAGGAGCGGGCCGAGCAGCTGTTCAGCGAGCTGGCCCGCCACAAGCTGGATATGGTGCTGATCGATCGCCCGCTCCCTCCCGACAGCGGCGTGCGCGGTTATAACCACGAGCTGGGGCGCAGCCCGCTGGCGCTGTTTGCCAGCCAGGAGCTGGCGGCGCGGGCGCGGGACGGCTTTCCCGCCTCACTGGAGGGGTTGCCGCTGCTGATCCCCGGAGAGAAGTCTGCCACCCACGATCGGCTGCTGGAGTGGTATCGCCAGCAGGGCATTCATCCCCATCTGGTGGGGCAGTTTGATGACTCCACCCTGATGAAGTCGTTCGGCAAGGCGGGGATGGGGATCTTCCCGGCGCCGCTGGCGATGGCCGACGAGATTGGCCGCCTCTACGGAGTGGAGCGGATTGCGACCCTCACCGACGTCACCCTCTCTTACTATCTGGTGTCGGCAGGGCGCCATCTCTCTCATCCCGGGGTGCAGGCGGTGATGGAGGGGGCCCAGCAGCGGCTGGCGGCGCTGGTGGGCAACAAATAGAAATCTGGATGGCTATACATCCAGCCTTGCTCTGCCTATAATCCTCCCGCTTTGGCGCATCATGCTTAATAGGGAATCCGGTGAGAATCCGGAGCTGGCGCGCAGCGGTAAGGGGGAACGAAGCGACATCAGGGCACTGCCGTCAGGCGGGAAGCCGTCGCCGTAGGCTATCAGCCCCCGAGCCCGAAGACCTGCCAGAGTTCGTATTTCGGGCCGAGAGAAACCGGCCACGAAGTAGATACTTACGCGAACTTAAGGATCTCTCATGTCGAAGAAATTTCTGGCGGCTGCCCTGTTGCCGACGGCGGCATTTGCCCAAACAACCATCCCCATCAATCCAACTCTGGTCATTACGGCCAACCGCGTGGAACAACCGGTCAGCTCGGTGCTGGCGCCCGTTGTGGTGATCGATCGCGCCGAGATCGAATCTCGTCAGGTTCAGAGTTTGCCCGATCTGCTGAAAACCCTGCCCGGTGTGCAGATGGCGACACTGGGAGGCCGGGGTCACATCAGCAGCCTGTTTATCCGTGGAACCAACTCCAACCACTCGCTGGTTTTGATGAATGGTCGTCCGATTGCAGCCATGGTGGCGGGTACGCCTGATCTCAGCCAAATCCCGCTCGGCAATATCGAGCGAATCGAGTATATCCGTGGCCCACGCGCGGCTGTGTATGGTTCTGATGCCATTGGCGGCGTTATCAACCTCATCACCAAAACATCCGCCAAAAATGGCAGCGAGACACACCTGAAGGGCGGTGCTGGCAGCAATGGTTATGGCCAAGGCGAGCTCAGAACGGTTCAGTCATTGGGTCAAAAAACCGATATGAACATGCTGATCGGCTACGAGCGTACCGATGGTTTTGATGTCGTAGCAAATACCAAACAGCCGGATCGGGATGGTTTTGCCAGCCGTAATGGCCAAATTGGTTTGAACCACGCTTTTAATGATGCTTGGAGTGCGGACTTCAATGCTCAGGGCTATGACAATCTCACCGACACAGATGGCAGCACGGACCAGAGTCGGGTACAGGCTTTCCAATATGATGGTGGTCTCAAGTTCCAGGGTAAGGATCTGAGCAGTCGACTTGAAGCCAGTTACGGTGAGAACAAGCTGAAGACTTGGCAGGAGGCTAAAGGAGAGGCTAGCGGTGAGCCTATTCATACAGGTTTAACCCGCTTCTCCTGGATTAACAGTTGGAGCGGCATCGAAGGGATGAATCTGACCGGTGGCGCAGATTGGCAGCGTGAGGAGATGAAATCAGACTCCCGCAGCTATGGCAAAACCTTCAGCGCACCTGATCGCGACAATACCGGTCTGTTTGCCGTGGGGAGCTACCGTTGGCAGGCGCTGCTGTGGGAGTTGTCAGGTCGTACCGATGACAACCAGCAATATGGCCGTCACAACACCTGGTCTGCGGCCAGCGGGCTGGATATCGATGAAAACCATAATGTCCGGCTGAGCTACGGTACTGGCTTCAAAGCGCCCACCTTCAACCAGCTCTATTATCCCGGGTCTGAGAATCCGACACTCAAGCCGGAAGAGAGCAAAAACCTGGAGCTGGGTCTGTCAGGTCGCTATTCGGCCTGGGACTGGTCTGTAAATCTGTATCGCAACCGCATCGATAATCTGATTTATTGCCTGACCAGCATGAGCTACACATGCAATCCCAAAAATACCACGGCGGATATCAAAGGGGTGGAAACGGAAATCGGTATCGATACCGGGCCCGTGCATCATCGTTTGAGTTACGACTACACCAGAGCCAAAGACAAGGGTAATCAGGATTTGCAGTTGCTGCGCAGAGCCGAGCATAAGGGTAGCTGGATCGCAGATACCCGATTCGATGCCACGACACTGACGACTGAGCTGCTCTATGTCGGCAAGCGCTATGACAATAACTGGGCGACAAACCAACGGGTAGAGCTCGGAGCGTATACATTGTTAAACCTGGCCGCCAGTTACGAGGTGACTCAGCAATTTACCTTGGGGGGGCGTATAGATAACTTGTT
>NZ_CP077401.1:592500-755000 GCF_019048745.1 Aeromonas sp. FDAARGOS 1410
CCGACTTACCAACCCCATGCAAACTCCGAATACCAGTAAGTACTATCCGGGAGACACACGGCGGGTGCTAACGTCCGTCGTGAAGAGGGAAACAACCCAGACCGCCGGCTAAGGTCCCAAAGTTCTGGTTAAGTGGGAAACGATGTGGGAAGGCTCAGACAGCTAGGATGTTGGCTTAGAAGCAGCCATCATTTAAAGAAAGCGTAATAGCTCACTAGTCGAGTCGGCCTGCGCGGAAGATGTAACGGGGCTCAAACCAGGCACCGAAGCCGCGGATTCACACTTATGTGTGAGTGGTAGGGGAGCGTTCTGTAAGTCTGCGAAGGTGTATCGAGAGGTATGCTGGAGATATCAGAAGTGCGAATGCTGACGTAAGTAACGATAAAGGGGGTGAAAAGCCTCCTCGCCGGAAGACCAAGGGTTCCTGTCCAACGTTAATCGGGGCAGGGTGAGTCGACCCCTAAGGCGAGGCCGAAAGGCGTAGTCGATGGGAAGCAGGTTAATATTCCTGCACGACTTGTAATTGCGATGGGGGGACGGAGAAGGCTAGGTGGGCCAGGCGACGGTTGTCCTGGTGAAAGTGCGTAGGCGGTACCTTTAGGTAAATCCGGAGGTGCAACGCTGAGACACGAGACGAACGCACTACGGTGCGGAAGCCATTGATGCCCTGCTTCCAGGAAAAGCCTCTAAGCTTCAGATTACAAGTCATCGTACCCCAAACCGACACAGGTGGTCGGGTAGAGAATACCAAGGCGCTTGAGAGAACTCGGGTGAAGGAACTAGGCAAAATAGTACCGTAACTTCGGGAGAAGGTACGCTCTTGTTGGTGAAGTCCCTTGCGGATGGAGCTGGCGGGAGTCGCAGTGACCAGATGGCTGGGACTGTTTATCAAAAACACAGCACTCTGCAAACACGAAAGTGGACGTATAGGGTGTGACACCTGCCCGGTGCCGGAAGGTTAATTGATGGGGTTAGCGCAAGCGAAGCTCTTGATCGAAGCCCCGGTAAACGGCGGCCGTAACTATAACGGTCCTAAGGTAGCGAAATTCCTTGTCGGGTAAGTTCCGACCTGCACGAATGGTGTAACCATGGCCATGCTGTCTCCACCCGAGACTCAGTGAAATCGAATTCGCCGTGAAGATGCGGTGTACCCGCGGCTAGACGGAAAGACCCCGTGAACCTTTACTACAGCTTGGCACTGAACATTGAACCTACATGTGTAGGATAGGTGGGAGGCTTTGAAGGCGTGACGCCAGTTGCGCTGGAGCCGTCCTTGAAATACCACCCTTGTATGTTTGATGTTCTAACGCAGGCCCATGAATCTGGGCCGCGGACAGTGCCTGGTGGGTAGTTTGACTGGGGCGGTCTCCTCCCAAAGAGTAACGGAGGAGCACGAAGGTTGGCTAATCCTGGTCGGACATCAGGAGGTTAGTGCAATGGCATAAGCCAGCTTAACTGCGAGACGGACAGGTCGAGCAGGTACGAAAGTAGGTCATAGTGATCCGGTGGTTCTGAATGGAAGGGCCATCGCTCAACGGATAAAAGGTACTCCGGGGATAACAGGCTGATACCGCCCAAGAGTTCATATCGACGGCGGTGTTTGGCACCTCGATGTCGGCTCATCACATCCTGGGGCTGAAGTCGGTCCCAAGGGTATGGCTGTTCGCCATTTAAAGTGGTACGCGAGCTGGGTTCAGAACGTCGTGAGACAGTTCGGTCCCTATCTGCCGTGGGCGTTGGATGATTGAAGGGAGTTGCTCCTAGTACGAGAGGACCGGAGTGAACGAACCTCTGGTGTTCGGGTTGTCACGCCAGTGGCACTGCCCGGTAGCTAAGTTCGGAATCGATAACCGCTGAAAGCATCTAAGCGGGAAGCGAGCCCTGAGATGAGTCATCCCTGACCCCTTGAGGGTCCTAAAGGGCCGTTGGAGACCACAACGTTGATAGGTGGGGTGTGTAAGCGCGGCGACGTGTTGAGCTAACCCATACTAATTACCCGTGAGGCTTAACCATACAACACCCAAGAAGTGTTCTAAGGCTTGTAGCAAATACGAACGAATTACTTACGTCAGCTTTCTCAGATTGAAGATTTTGCCTGGCGGCAATAGCGCCGTGGAACCACCTGATCCCATGCCGAACTCAGAAGTGAAACGCGGTAGCGCCGATGGTAGTGTGGCATTCGCCATGCGAGAGTAGGACACTGCCAGGCACCCAATTTAAGAACCCCGCTCATCGAGCGGGGTTTTTTATTGCCTGAAAATCAGCAAATCGCCTGATAATTGACCGATCATTCTCTCTTCTCCGCCGTTTTCTCTGTTTTTCCTCCCCGATTTTCTCCGGTTATGCCATCGCCGCTGGCTGTGCTTGTCGCTATAATGGCCGCCCTCAAGCAAGGTGGTGGTATGAAAGCAGAATATCTACAGCGATTCGGGGGCATTGCCCGTCTTTATGGTCAGAGCGCACTGCGTTCCTTTAGCCAGGCCAAGGTCTGTGTGGTGGGTATCGGTGGCGTGGGCTCCTGGGCAGCAGAGGCGCTGGCCCGCGCTGGTATCAACCAGATCACCCTGATCGACATGGACGATATCTGCATCACCAACACCAATCGCCAGATCCACGCCATGCAGGGTACGGTTGGTCGCCTCAAAACCGAGGTGATGGCCGAGCGTATTCGCGCCATCAATCCTGATTGCGAAGTGATCGAGGTGGACGATTTCGTCACCGCTGATAACCTGGCCGAGCATATCAAGCGGGAGTTTGACTATGTGGTGGATGCCATCGATTCGGTCAAGGCCAAGGTGGCGCTGATTGCCTTCTGCAAGCGCAACAAGATCCCGGTGATTGTGGCGGGTGGTGCTGGCGGGCAGATGGATCCGACCCAGATCACTGTGGCCGATCTGGCCAAGACTATTCAAGACCCGTTGGCGGCCAAGGTGCGCTCCGATCTGCGCCGATTGCACAACTTCAGCAAGAATCCGGCGCGCAAATTCGGGGTGGAGTGTGTCTTCTCAACCGAGCAGCTGAGCTATCCGGATGGCAATGGTGGCACCTGTCAGGCCAAGGCGGCCAGCGATGGCACCATGAAGATGGATTGCGCCTCCGGCTTTGGCGCCGTGACGCCGGTGACGGCAACCTTTGGACTGGTTGCCGCATCCCGGGTATTAAAGAAGATTGCCGAGCGGGGGGCCCGCGCCGAGAAAGAGGCCGGGAATGAAGAAGTAGGGTCGATTGGCGAAGCCTAATCGACCTCTGCACAAAGCGGGTTAGACAGCCTGCTCCCGGATCGCCAGCACGATCGCTCTGAGCCCGTTACCTCGTGACGGGCTCAAGTGTTTCTCAAGCCCCAGTTCGGTAAAATATCCCTCCATATCAAAAGCCTGGATCGCCGCAGACGATTGGTGGTTGAGCGCTGCCAGTACGATGACGATAAGGCCCCGCACGATGCGGGCATCGGAATCACAGGCAAAATGCCAGCAGCCATCCTCGCTTTGTTCTCCCTTCAGCCAGGCCTGGCTTTCACACCCCTTGAGGCGGGACTCCTCCTGCTGCCATTCGCTGGGTAGCTCCGGCAGCTGTTTACCGAGCTGGATGATGAGCCGGTACTGGTTCTCCCAGCCGTGAGCGGCGGCAAACTGCTGGCGGATGGTGTCGGCGTTGGGCTCAAGGCCAATCTGGGTATAGCTTGCGAGGTCACTCATTCGGTTATCTGCCTTAGAAGAAGTCACTGAGTTTGTGCAGGGCGGCCAGCAGAGCGTCGACATCATCCCGATTGTTGTAGCAGGCCAGCGAGGCGCGCATGGTGCCGCCGATCCCGAGGGATTCCATCAGTGGCATGGCGCAGTGATGGCCGACTCGCAGGGCGATACCCTGCATGTCGAGCAGGGTAGCAGCATCTTGCGGGTGGATGTCGTCGAGCAAGAAAGAGACAGCACCGGCGCGTTGGCCGGGTTCGCCGACCAGACGCAACCCCGGCACCTGTTGCAGGCCAGCTACCAGATAGTCGGTCAGTGCCTGCTCATGTTGGGCGAGCCATTGCCGATCTTGCGCCATCACAAAGTCGATGGCGGCGGCGAGGCCGATAGCGCCAGCAATATGGGGGGTGCCCGCCTCGAATTTGAAAGGCAGGGTATTGAAGGTGGTGCCGCTGAAACTGACCCGATCGATCATCTCGCCACCGGCTTGCCAGGGCGGCATCCGCTCCAATAGCTCGGTGCGGCCCCACAACACACCGATGCCGGTCGGGCCATAGAGCTTGTGGCCGGAGAAGGCGTAGAAGTCGCAACCGATAGCTTGCATATCCACCTCGAGATGAGCCACCGCTTGGGCACCGTCGATCAACGTCACGGCGCCAACCGCTTTGGCGGCCGCCACTATCTCTTTGACCGGATTGACGGTACCGAGGGCATTTGAGACGTGGGCCACGCTTACCAGCCGGGTGCGTGGCCCCAACATGGCGTGATAGGCGGCCAGATCGAGATCGCACCGCTCATCGAGGGGAATAATCCGGATGACTGCGCCGGTACGCTGGGCGACCAGCTGCCACGGGACGATATTGGCGTGGTGCTCCAGCGTGCTGAGGATGATTTCGTCCCCTGCCTTGAGCTCGCTCATCCCCCAGCTCTGGGCCACCAGATTGATCGCTTCCGTGGTGCCGCGGGTCCAGATCACCTCTTGGCTGCGGGGTGTATTGATAAAGCGGGCGACCGTCTCGCGGGCAGTTTCGAAGGCGCGGGTCGCGCGGCCACTCAGGGCGTGGGCGGCACGGTGCACGTTGGCGTTGTCGACCCCATAGTAGTGAGCGATGGCATCCAGTACAGCGTGCGGCTTCTGGGTAGTGGCGGCGTTGTCCAGATAGACCAGAGGGTGGCTGTTTACCTCCTGCGTCAAGGCCGGAAACTGGCTGCGCAGCTGGTCGTGCTGTTGCTGATTCATGCTCCCCTCATCATCTGGAAAAAGTCATCATCTCGAAAGGTCGGCCATGATCCTGAAAATAGCGCCCGAACACAAGGCGCGATAAGCCCGATTGGCGGTTGCCTGCCGTGCAGCAGGTACGGCTCGTCGGGTGATTTCTGGTACAATGCCGCCCCTCATCATAAGCCAAGAGATCCGGCCCATGAAGCTCAACCCCAATCAGAACGAAGCGGTCAAGTATGTCTCCGGCCCTTGCCTGGTGCTGGCGGGTGCCGGATCGGGCAAGACCCGCGTCATCACCAACAAGATTGCCTATCTGGTGCAGCAGTGCGGCTACAGTGCGCGCAACATCGCTGCGGTCACCTTTACCAACAAGGCGGCGCGGGAGATGAAGGAGCGGGTCGGCCAGACCCTGGGTCGCAAGGAAGCGCGGGGGCTGATGGTCTCCACCTTCCATACCCTAGGGCTCGATATCATTCGTCGGGAGCACAAGAGCCTGAATCTCAAGGCGAACTTCTCCCTGTTTGACGACACCGACCAGCTGGCGCTGCTGAAAGAATTGACTGAAGACGAGCTCGACAACGACAAGGACAAGCTCTCGGCCCTCATTACCCAGATCTCCAACTGGAAGAACGATCTTATCCTGCCCGCCCGCGCCATGCGTATTGCTCGCGGGCCGGAAGAGGTGTTGATGGCCCAGCTCTACGAGCGTTATCACCGCCAGATGGTGGCCTATAACGCGCTGGATTTTGACGACCTCATCGTGATGCCGACCCTGCTGCTCAAGAGCAATCAGGAGGTGCGTGAGCGTTGGCAGAACAAGATCCGCTACCTGCTGGTCGACGAGTATCAGGACACCAACACCAGCCAGTACGAGCTGGTGAAGCAGATCGTCGGCGAGCGCGCCCGCTTCACCGTGGTGGGGGACGATGACCAGTCCATCTACTCCTGGCGCGGCGCCAAGCCGCAGAACCTGGTGCTGCTGAACGAAGACTTTCCGAATCTGCGGCTCATCAAACTGGAGCAGAACTACCGTTCCAAGGGGCGCATCCTCAAGTGCGCCAACATCCTGATTGCCAACAACCCCCATGTGTTCGACAAGGCGCTCTTCTCCGAGCTCGATTACGGGGTGCCGGTCAAGGTGCTGTTTGCCAAGAACGAGGAGCACGAGGCGGAGCGCATCGCCGCCGAAATGATGGGCCACAAATTTATGAACCGCACCCGGTTCAAAGATTACGCCATCCTCTATCGGGGCAACCATCAGTCGCGCATCTTCGAGAAGGCGCTGATGACCAACCGGATTCCCTATCGCATCTCCGGCGGCACCTCGTTTTTCTCCCGCACCGAAATCAAGGACATCATGGCCTATCTCAAGCTGCTGGTGAATCCGGATGAGGACACCGCCTTCCTGCGGGTGGTCAACCTGCCGCGCCGCGAGATTGGCCCCACTACCCTCGAAAAGCTTGGCCAATACGCCAATCAGCGCGGCAAGAGCCTGTTTGCCGCCAGCTTCGAGCTGGGGCTGGAACAGCACCTCTCCGGGCGTGGCCTCGTGGCCCTGCAGGCATTCACCAACTGGTTGGTACGCCTTGGCGATGAGGCGTTGCGCGGCAATCCAGTGGAGGCGGTGCGGGACATGATCAAGGAGATCCACTACGAAGAGTGGCTCTACGAGACCTCGCCCAGCCCGAAAGCAGCCGAGATGCGGATGCAGAACGTCTCTACCCTCTATCGCTGGATCACCGAGATGTTGGAGGGGGATGAGCTGGAGGAGTCGATGACGCTGGCACAGGTGGTCACTCGCCTCACCCTGCGTGACATGATGGAGCGCAACGAGGGGGAGGATGACGCTGATCAGGTGCAGTTGATGACGCTGCACGCCTCCAAGGGGCTGGAGTTTCCCTATGTCTACATGGTGGGGATGGAAGAGGGCTTGCTGCCCCACCAGACCAGCATCGATGAAGATAATGTCGAGGAGGAGCGGCGTCTCGCCTATGTGGGCATTACCCGGGCCCAGACCGAGCTGACCTTTACTCTTTGCAAGGAGCGGCGTCAGTACGGCGAGTCGGTGCGTCCGGAGCCGAGCCGCTTCCTGCTGGAGCTGCCACAGGATGATCTGGAGTGGGAAAACCAGAAGAAGGTGACGGCCGAGGAGCGCCAGCAGAAGGGGCAGATGGCGGTGGCCAATCTGCGAGCCATGTTCAAGAAGGATTAACCCTAAAGGCTGGCCGGGGTAAGCAGCGGGACTATGTCGGTGCCTGGCATGGGCGGTGAGATATAACGCCCCTGTCCCATCCGGCAGCCAATATCGATTAGCTTCTGCAATTGCTGCTGGTTCTCTATGCCTTCCACTACAAGGGTGTAATCCAGATCCTGACAGATGTCGCGCATGGCGCGGATTAGCGCGAGGTCTTTGGGGGACTGCAACATGCGCTGGGTAAAGCTGTCATCCACCTTGATGTAGTCCACCGGGAAGTGGAACAGAGCGTTGAGGGAGGAGAAGCCGGTCCCAAAATCGTCGAGGCTGATCTGGATGCCCTTGGCGCGTAGCTCGTGCAGCGAGGCCAGGGCATCGGAATCCTGCCGTGACAGCTCCCGCTCGTTGAATTCAAATATCAGGTAGCTGGGGGAGACCCCCTCCTCTTCCAGGATGGTTATCAGCCGCATGATATGGTCGTGGTTGACCAGATGCTTACCGGAGAGATTGATAGCCACCTTGAATTTGCTCTGTCCCGACAGTGGCAACCAGTTTTTCAGCTGCTGGCAGGTGTGGCGCAGGATCTGGTAATCCAGATCGAGAATAAGGCCGCACTGTTCCGCCAGCGGGATGAAATCAAAGGCATCTTTCAGCACACCTTCTTCCGTCAGCCAGCGAGCCATCACCTCAAGGCCGGTCAGTCGGCTGTCCTGCAGTCGGATCACAGGCTGGAAGTAGGGGACGATACGCCCTTCGCGCAGTGCTCTGGCCAGCATCTCTTCCGGCGAGTTCCAGTTCTGGTTGATGCAATCCTCCGAGTAGCTGACGATGCGGCTTCGGCCATTGCGCTTGGCCTGATACATGGCGAGATCGGCCTGATGAAGCAACTGGCTTATATCCGTTGTTTGTTCGGATGCGATGGAGACGCCCAGGCTGACGGTGATGCTCAGCTCGTTGCCGAGCAGCCTGAAAGGGTAGGAGAGCCGGCTGATGATCCGGTTCAAAACCGGGCTGATGTCGTCATCGTTCTTGCTGCTGTCCAGATAGATGACGAACTCGTCTCCCCCCAGTCTTGCTACCAGATCATTTTGCCGAATGCAGGTTTGCAGGCGGCGGCTTATCTCCTTGAGCAACTGATCCCCGGCGCTGTGGCCCAGGGTATCGTTGATCTGCTTGAAGTGATCCACATCGATAAAAATCACGGCAAACCCGGGCGATTTGTAGCGGTTGTAGTGGGTCATTGCGTGGTTGAGGTGATTCATCAGCAAAGCCCGGTTGGGCAGCTGGGTTAGAGGGTCGTGCAGGGCGTCAAATTGCAGTCTGCGTTCCAGCTCCTGATGCTGTTTGAGCTGCTTTTGCAATCTGAGGTTGGTCTGGCGCAGCTGCTGGAGGCGCTGGTTGATGGAGTCTTCGGTATTGATGTCGTTAAGCTGCTGACGGATCCGCTTCAGCTCAAGCAGCAGCGTGAGCTGGCCACGCAAAAAGTCGAGGAAGAGTTTGTCATCTGCCTCCAATGGGGTGGACGTGCTGATGATGAAATGAGCGAAATACTGTTGTTGCAGGCGCAGCGGCATGCTGTGCCAGAACAGCGACTCTTTGCTGACCTCGATATTGCTGGTGCTATGACACAGACCGCTGATGAATTCATCGCTCTGATGCGGGGTCGCTGGGTAGACCTTTTCCAGCTTGTGAGTATTGAGCCTGACCAGCAGCATGTCCTCAATAGCCAGCATCTGGCGCAGCACAGCTTCCAGCTGGGAGAAGAGCGCTTGACTGGGAAGGGTATTGGCCAGTCGCATGATGCGGCTGATGCTCTCGATTTTCTTCTGCCAGTTGGGGTCTTTGCGGATCAGTGGAGAGGGGGGCTCTGCCAGATGGGAGCCTGCCTGGGTTTCGGTCAGCCGTTTGGCCAGACATTCGAGCAGCAGGCGCAGGGTCGGGAGATCTGTTGGTGTGCTGCGTGCCAGCAACCACTGTACCTGGCCATGTTCGATAGGAAAAACGCACCAGCCATCGGCCTCATCCAGCTGGGTCAGTTGATCGGTGATCCGGGACTGTTCCCGTCCCAGTTGCTGTTTGAACGAGTCACTGATCTTGTGGGCATATACCCAGTTCAATCCGGTATCGGAGAGGCCAAGCATGCCAAAATGTTGCAGAGGGCAGAGTTGGTCAATCTGCTGGATCAGGGCGTTGTAGTTGTCGGTCGTTGCTGTGTGTGGCGCGGGAAAGTCCATAATGGCCGAGACCAACGCCAGCAGAGGAGTTGAATAGTGGGATTCGATGGATTGGGACGACATGAGATGAGCAACTCCCGAGTATGTCTACCATACAAGAGTAGCTGGAAGGCGATAGATTGAAAGGGCCGCATATGCGGCCCTTTCAAATACTTAGAGCTTGTCGATCATGTAGTGGATGGCGTTCTCAATCTCTTCGTCACTACACGTTGCGCAGGTGCCGCGCGGGGGCATCATGCCGGATTTGCCGGTAAAGCCACCAATGGCATGCTTCTTGAGCGTTTCAATGCCCTGGGCGATACGGGGCTCCCAAGCCGCTTTGTCGCCACGTTTGGGCGCGCCGGCTGCACCGGTGTCGTGACAGGCGAAGCAGGCGCCCTTGAACACGGTTTCGCCATCGCGCGGGCCGGAAGAAGCGGCTGCCGCAGGCGCTGCGCCCGCACCGGCAATACCTTCCAGATCCTTGGCGGTATAGACCTGACCGACCGGTTTGATCCGTTCGGCAATGGCATCCGGTGACATATCGTCAGCAGCAAATGCTGCTCCGGACAGGCTGACAGCGGTCATACCGACAGCCAGCAGATAGCTCAGTTTTTTCAGCACGCTCATATACTCCCAGCACTCTCTTATTATCCCTGTGAACCGGACGGATTATAACCGAATAGTTACAGCCATTTAAACGCTTGTGTGTGAAGTGTTAAACACTCTGCAAGTAAACTTTTGGCCCGTATCACGCTGTCTGACGATGTGCTTCTGAAAAAGAAACCCGGCGGATGCCGGGTTTTAACAAGTTAAGGGCAACAGGTTATTTATCCCAGCTCAGAATCACCTTGCCGGAGTGGCCGGAGCGCATGGCATCAAAGCCTTGCTGGAACTCGTCGATGTGGAAGCGGTGGGTGATGATGGGGGAGAGATCCAGTCCTGACTGGATCAGGCTGGCCATCTTGTACCAGGTTTCGAACATCTCGCGGCCATAGATCCCTTTGATAAACAGCCCCTTGAAGATCACCTTGTTCCAGTCGATGGCCATGGTCGAGGGGGGGATGCCGAGCATGGCGATCTTGCCGCCATGGTTCATCTTGTCGAGCATTTCCTGGAAGGCGCTCGGTACGCCGGACATCTCCAGCCCCACGTCAAACCCTTCCGTCATTCCCAGCTCGCTCATCACGTCGGCGAGCTTCTCCTTGCCGATGTTGACGGTACGGGTGGCGCCCATCTTGCGTGCCAGTTCCAGCCGGTATTCGTTGACGTCGGTGATCACCACGTGGCGGGCACCAACATGACGGCAGACGGCGGCAGCCATGATGCCGATAGGGCCGGCACCGGTGATGAGTACATCTTCACCCACCAGATCGAAGGAGAGGGCAGTATGCACTGCATTGCCAAACGGGTCGAAAATGGCGGCCAGTTCGTCCGGGATGTTGTCCGGCAGCTTGAAGGCATTGAAGGCGGGGATCACCAGATATTCGGCGAAGGCCCCGGGCCGGTTGACGCCCACCCCCGTGGTGTTGCGACAGAGGTGGGTGCGGCCGGCGCGGCAGTTGCGGCAGTGGCCACAGGTGATGTGGCCTTCACCGGAAACGCGATCACCGATGGCGAAGCCTCGAACTTCTTGGCCGATAGCGACGACTTCGCCGACATATTCGTGGCCTACCACCATAGGAACCGGAATGGTCTTCTGCGACCACTCATCCCAGTTGTAGATATGGATGTCGGTGCCGCAGATGGCGGTTTTGCGAATTTTGATCAGCAGGTCGTTGTGGCCCAGCTCCGGTGTGGGAACGTCGGTCATCCAGATGCCGATCTCGGGCTTGAGTTTGGACAGGGCTTTCATGGCGGATCCTTTGCTATGAATGCAGAAAGAAGGGAGGGGCACAGGGCCCCTCGATGCAAATCAGATGATGGCGAGTTCGCGGCCAATGCGGATGAAGGCGTCGATCGCCTTGTCCAGCTGCTCGCGGGTGTGAGCGGCGGACATCTGGGTACGAATGCGCGCCTGACCTTTCGGCACTACCGGGAAGGAGAAACCTACCACGTAGATACCGGCCGCCAGCATGCGGCTGGCCATCTCGGCAGCCAGCTTGGCATCGCCCAGCATCACCGGAATGATGGCGTGATCGGCCCCAGCCAGGGTAAAGCCGGCAGCACTCATGCGCTCGCGGAAATAGCGGCTGTTCTCTTGCAGGCGGGCGCGCAGGTCGTGACCTTCGGCCAGCATGTCGATCACCTTGATGGTGGCTGCAACGATGGAGGGGGCCAGCGAGTTGGAGAAGAGGTAGGGGCGGGAGCGCTGGCGCAGCCAGTCGATCACCTCTTTCTTGCCCGAGGTATAACCGCCGGAGGCGCCACCGAGCGCCTTGCCCAGAGTGCCGGTGATGATATCGACCCGATCCATCACACCGCAATATTCGTGGGTGCCACGACCGTTTTCACCGATAAAGCCGACGGCGTGGGAGTCATCCACCATCACCAGCGCATCGTATTTGTCGGCCAGATCGCAGATAGATTTGAGGTCGGCGATAACGCCATCCATGGAGAAGACGCCATCGGTGGCGATCAGCTTGAAGCGGGCGCCATCGGCGTCAGCCTGTTTCAGCTGGGCTTCCAGCTCGGCCATGTCGTTGTTGGCGTAGCGATAACGCTTGGCCTTGCACAGGCGCACACCATCGATGATGGAGGCGTGGTTGAGTGCATCGGAGATGATAGCGTCTTCGGCGCCGAGCAGGGTCTCGAACAGACCTCCGTTGGCATCGAAGCAGGAGGAGTAGAGGATGGTGTCTTCAGTGCCCAGGAAGGCAGACATCTTCTGCTCCAGCTCCTTGTGCTGATCCTGGGTGCCACAGATGAAGCGAACCGAGGCCATGCCGAAGCCGTGGCTGTCGAGGCCTTGATGGGCAGCGGCGATCAGATCCGGGTGGTTGGCCAATCCCAGATAGTTGTTGGCACAGAAGTTCAGTACCTGCTCCCCACCCACGGCGATGCTTGCCTGCTGGGCGGAGGTGATGATGCGTTCCTGCTTGTACAACCCTTCAGCTTGCACCTGATGCAGTTGCTCGGTCAGGTGACGATAGAATCCGTTAGACATCCTCGATCCTTATTGGCTATTTCAGCTGAGTATCAACAGAGGGCCACATTTTACTTCAGTTTGTTGCGGTTAATTCAAATTATTGTTCTGCAATTAAACAATTGTGAAACAGATCTCACCCGGCTGGTTGGGCCAGTTGGCGGTAGTGTTGCTCCAGCTGCCGGATCTGTTCGGCGACTTGCGGTTGCACGTAGGGGCGCAGTAGAAACAGCACCTTCAGCACTCCCTGATAGAGCAGTGGCTTGGTGATGCGGGTATTGGGTGCCTGGGCAATCTGGAACGGGATCCAGCAGGTGACCACCATCTTGATGGTCTGACCGAGATCCGGCAGGTCTTCATCGCTGACATCGATAATGCCCCCTTCGCGCAGGCTCTTGAGCAGGGTCACGACCGAGGCTCTCATCTGCTCCTGCGCCTTGAGGTATTTCTGCTGCAGTGGCTCGTCCCGGCTCAGGATGTCCGGCAGGTTGGCGTAGAAGAAGCGGAACTGCCACATCAGATAGAAGATGGCATCCAGATAGCCCATCAAATCCTGCAGGGTGATTTCACGGTTGCGGGTCGGGATGAAGCTTTCGCTCAGGTGGCGGGCATACTGATCGAAGATGGAGTGGATGATGTCCTCTTTATTACGGAAGTGGTAATAGAGGTTGCCCGGACTGATGCCCATGTGCGCCGCAATATGGTTGGTGGTGATGTTACGCTCACCCTGATCGTTGAACAGCTCGGTGGCGCTGTGAATGATCCTGTCTCTGGTCTTCATCACTCATTCCTCCAACGGGTTCCGTCCGGGGCAAATGGAACAAGGTCGAATCCCCAGACTGCCCGTGATAAACTTTTCGGCAATTTCAAATTGGCTCACTATACACAGCTTTAACAAGCAGTCACATGTAGCCATCAACGTACGAGAGGCAAACTCCATGATCGTAGTAACTGGCGGTGCTGGCTTTATCGGCAGCAATCTGGTCAAGCAGCTGAACGCTCAAGGACGGACCGATATCGTGGTCATTGATGACCTGACCGACGGCACCAAGTTCGTCAATCTGGTCGATCTGACCATCGCTGACTACATGGACAAAGACGAGTTCCAGGCGCGTATCGTTTCCGGCGACGAATTCGAAGAGTGGGACGGCATTGAGGTTATCTTCCACGAAGGTGCCTGCTCGGCGACGACCGAGTGGAACGGCAAGTTCATCATGGAGGTCAACTACGAGTACTCCAAGGACCTGTTCCACTACTGCATCGAGCGTGAAATTCCCTTCATTTACGCCTCTTCTGCCGCCACTTACGGCGGTCGCAACGACAACTTCATTGAAGATCCCAAGTTCGAGCAGCCGCTCAACGTCTATGGCTACTCCAAGCAGCTGTTCGACCAGTACGTGCGCCGCTGGATGCCGGAGATCAACTCTCAGGTCGTTGGTCTCAAGTACTTCAACGTCTACGGCCCGCGCGAGCAGCACAAAGGCTCCATGGCCTCTGTTGCCTTCCACCTCAATACCCAGGTGAAGAAGGGCGAGAATCCCAAGCTGTTCGAAGGTTGCGACGGTTTCCCCAACGGTGGTCAGATGCGTGACTTCATCTATATCGACGACGTCTGCAAGGTAAACCTGTGGTTCTGGCAGAACCCGCAGCACTCCGGCATCTTCAACTGTGGTACCGGTCGCGCCGAGCCGTTCCAGAACGTGGCCGAAGCGGTGATCAAGCATCATCAGAAGGGTTCTATCGAATACATCCCCTTCCCGGATCACCTCAAGGGTCGCTACCAGAGCTTTACCCAGGCCGACATGACCAAGCTGCGCAACGCAGGTTATGACGCCGAGTTCAAGACTGTGGCCGAAGGGGTTGCAGATTACATGGCGTGGCTCAACCGCTAACGGGTGAGTTTTACACTGCCTATGTAGACAAGCCGGAAGCAGGCCATACCTGTTTCCGGCTCTGTTGTTTGTCACTGTTTTTCTCAGTTTCTACCGGGTAACCACGCAATGAACATATTGATGGCACTCTCCCAGCTCGAAGTGACGGGCGCCGAGGTTTATGCCACCACGGTCGGCAACGAACTGACCCGGCGTGGTCACAACGTCTTTTATGTGTCGGATACGCTGACCAAGCCAACCCTTGGTCCCGTCTTCAAGCTTCGATTCAACAAGCGCAGTATCCTGCGCCGTTTCTGGCACGTCTTTTACCTTATCTATCTGATCAAGAAGCACCATATCCAGTTGGTACATGCTCACTCCCGTGCCTCCGGCTGGAGCAGCTATGTCGCTTGCAAACTGACCGGTACCCCGATGATCACCACGGTACATGGCCGCCAGCCGGTACACGCATCCCGCAAAGCGTTCCATGCCCTTGGGTTCAGGGCGGTTGCCGTTTGCGAGGACATCGCCCGGCAGATCATCGACAACCTTGGCGTGGATCCCGCCATTGTGCAGGTGCTGCGCAACGGTATCGAAACCGACAAGTTCCAGTCCGTGCCGGCGCCGGATAATGACAAGCCGGTGATCGCCATCATTGGCCGCTTGAGTGGTCCCAAAGGGGAACTCTGCTACCGCTTGCTCGATGAAGTGCTCGATCTGGAGACCTGCAAGGTGCGGGTTGTCAGCGGTACCCGCGTGCCCGAGCGTTTTGCCCGTTTTCAGGATCGTGCCGAGTTTGTCGGTTATGTCGATGATGTGCCTGCTCTGCTGGCGGGTTGCGACCTGGTCATTGGTGCCGGTCGGGTAGCCATGGAAGCGCTGCTCTGCGGCCGGCCCGCCTTCGCTATCGGCGAAGCCAAGGCAATTGGTCTGGTGACTGAACAGAATCTGGATGAAGCGCTGGCCAGCAACTTCGGCGATATCGGTCCCAAGGATCTGGCTATCGATTTTGCTGCGCTGAAGGGCGAAATCAAATCCGCCCTGGCCAGCAAGGTGGTGCCGGAAGCCATTCGCCAGCGGATTCAGGACGAGTACGGCTTGCAGGGGGTAGTATCCGGCCTCGAAACCATCTATCAGGATGCTGTGGTTGAAACCCTGTGCCGCGAGATGCCGGTCATCATGTACCACCGTTTTATCGAACACGAGAGCGAGAAAGGGGTGCACGGTACCTGGATGCCGATCACCATGTTCGAGAAGCATCTGCGCCTGATGAAGTGGCTCGGCTACGAGACCCTGACTTTCCGCGATCTGGCGGACAAAGGCTTTATCCACCGTCTGCAATACGGCAAGAAGTACCTGATGATCACCGCCGATGACGGCTATCAGGACAATTTGACCCGCATGTTGCCACTGCTGGAAAAATATGGTTACAAAGCAGTGGTGTACGTGGTGACTGGCGAAGGTTATAACCGTTGGGATGTGGAGCATCCGACCAATCCCGATACATCTGTTCCCCTGATGAATGGCGAGCAGGTCAAGGCATTGGCGGCGAGTGGCCATGTGGAGATTGGGGGTCACACCCTGACCCATCCTCGTCTGAGCAAACTCCCGCCAGAGCAACAAGCCCATGAAATTCAGGAAAACAAACGCCAGCTGGAGGCCTTGCTTGGCCAGCCGCTGCTCTCGTTTGCCTATCCTTACGGAGACATCAACGACAGTGCCAAGGAGCAGGCCATCGCCGCAGGGTATCGTTTTGCGGTTGCCACCAACAGTGGCCCCAAAGCGATGCACCAGGACCCCTACCAGATCCGCCGGATCGCCATCTTCCCCCGCACGGATGTGTTTGGGCTGTGGCGCAAAATCCGCGGGAATTATATGTTCAGAAAATAAACAGAGCAAAGTGATATGAATTTTCAAAAGATAGAGAAAATATTACTCTATATTTTTTCGGTAAGTATATTTGTCAGTAAGCCAGCGATTACTATATCTACGGCATTATTGGTTTTGTTCTTTATCTACCGTTGTATTGTTGATGAAAGTTATTATGGCGAATTAAAAGGTGATAAGGTTATTTTTAGTGCGGTTTTTTTATTTTTAATTGGAGTGTTGTCAAGGGTATTATCTCCTGGATATATTGGTGATGTAGGCTATTTTTTTTACAAGGGACTTTTCCTATTGGCATTTCCCGCGCTAGTATTGGCTCTGCGTGATAAAGAAAGCAGAAAAATGGCCTTAATTTTATCAATGTCAGGTTTTGCGATATCAGTATTCTGGTCATTTGTGCAAGCTTTCATATTACAGGAAGGTGGGTGGAGTGGACAAAGAGTCGCTGGATTATGGGATGTGCTGCGCTGGACTGAAATTACAACCTTTGTTTTCATTTTCTTGTTAGCGAAAATTTCTGATGAAGTAGTTTTATCTAAAAAACTTATGCTCGGCATATGTATGGCATTGACATTTATTAGCTTGATTCTTTCCGGTGGTAGATCTGGTTGGATCGCTGTGATAATTGTTTCAGCTATCTATATGTTGTTTTTCAATAGAAAATACTTGGTAGTTTTCGTTGTGTTGTTCAGTGCATTCACTTTTTCTATTTATAAAATACAACCAGAAAAAATAGAAGTAGTTATCAATCGAGCGTTGTCTGTGACTGAAACGACAGAGCGTGATTACTCAAACTATAGTAGATTATTGATGTGGAAAAATGGTCTAAAATGGATTTCTTTTAATGCGTCAGAAGAACCTATGCAATTTTTATTTGGCATTGGATTTAAAAACTTCGAAAAAGAATATGTTTCATACTTGGACTCTGAATCTGAAGTTGGTTCTAAAAAATTAATTGAGCAGACATTGGGAAATTATTCGCTTCGTGATTTACATAACGCATATATAGATTCAGGGAATAAAATGGGTGTGTTGTATACAGTGATTTTTTATTTTTTCATCGTGTATATAGCCTGGTCTTTTATCCAGAGTGGAAAGGCATTTCCAGGAGTTGGGCTGGTCAGTTCGTTTCTTATTATGGGCATGTTTTATGCGAATTATATTGAATATCAAACATCGATGCTATTCTTTTTAATCGCAATGTTCTATTCCGAGAGTAAAGGGCTTAATGTCATACATAAATAACCTGCAACTGGCGCGCGATGTATTGCGTCGCCGGTTGGGTCGCTGGTTGTTTGACCGGGCGCGCAGTCGTCCGGCTGACGATGGCAGTGGCAAGGTGGTGCTGCTTCGTTGGGATGCCAAGCTGGGTGATGCCATCGTCTCCTCCTGGGTTGCACGGGAGATTCGCCGGGTCCAGCCCAGGCGGGAAGTGTGGGTTGTGACGACCCGAGCCATGGCTCCGCTATTTCGCGATCATCTGGGAGCAGATCGGGTCATCGAGGTGCCCAAGCGCCCGGGTTATGGTGAGCTCAAGGCGCTTGCCCACTCTCTGGGGCGGGTCGGATATCTGGTTCATCTTGGCAAGTCACTGAAGATGAAAGATATCTACTTTTTGAATCAGGTCGATGCCTGCCACATTGCGGGCATGGATGATGCGCTGGCTTCCATTGATATCAAGCTTGGCGAACGCACGGCCGGACGCCACTTTGCCGACAAGTTTGCGGCGCTGCTGGACAGCATGGGGATTCGCGACCCCGATACCCGATATGTGATCCCCCATAGTCCCGAGTGGGAGCAAAATCTGGCAGCATGGTGGCCTGCCGCGCAACAGGTGATCGCTTTCAACCCGTATGGCAGCGGTGGCGCCCGCCGTCTGCGACCGGAGATGATTGCCCGCATGCTGGAGCTGATGCTGGCCCATTGCCAGCAACCCCTCTGCCTGCTTTTCCCGCCAGGGATGGAGCAGGAGGTCGCCACATTGCGCGATAAAGCCAGCGAGCCAGCACGGATCCTGCTGTCGCCAGAGGCACCATCGCTCGGCGGGCTCTTTACCCAGCTGCGTCACTCGGTTGCTTTGGTGTCGGTAGATACCGCCACCGTGCATATTGCGGCGGGGCTGAACTTGCCGATCCTGGGACTCTATAACCCGGATCTGGGCGGGGGAGGTGAAAACTACGCTGAGTGGCACCCCAATACCCGGGATGCCATGACGCTTTTTTCCAAGTCACTGACCAGTCAGGATATCAATTCGCTGGATATGAACGAGTTCGAGCAGACCTTCGTCAGATGGATTGCCTCGATGAATTGCAAGAACCCTACATAACAGGAGCCACAGGGATTGAACGAATTACAAAAGAGGAGCGGATCCAAAGGGTTGTTTTATCTGGGCCTTGGCGGGGGGCTGCTGATCTCCCTGATTTTCTTCCAGTTGCAACTCCTCACCGGCGATCAGACCCAGATGCTCTACAAGGGTTACCTAGGGGCTTATGAGGGGGTCTGGCTCAGCTATGGCAATGCGGCGAGTGCGGTGGGCAATGTGCCGGGCAGCTTGTCGGCCTGGCTGATCGGTGGGCCGCTGCTGCTGTGGGATTCTCCCTATGCCCCCATGGTGTTGCTGCTGGCGATGCGCTTGGTCGGATTCCTGCTGTTTGATGCTGTGATCCGTCAGGTGTTTGATGACAGGGTGCGCCTGCTGTTTCTGGTGCTCTGCTGGCTCAACCCCTGGTTCCAGTACGAGAGCCTGCTCTACAACCCCTCCTATCTGTTTCTCTTCTCGGCCATGCACTGCTGGTCGGCTTGGCATATGCGCGAGCGAGCCTCCTTCTGGCACATGATCGTGCACCTGCTGGCTATCGGCATGGCGATGCAGCTGCACTACTCCTGGCCGCTGCTGGCGGTGATGTCCACCTATCTCTTCTGGCGCCGCATTCTCAAGGTGAGCTGGAGCGGGGTGGTGGTGGCAGCCCTGTTGATCGGTGCCTCCCTGATCCCTTACGCGATGGAAGTGATGAGCAATAGCCACATCACCCAGAACGTCGATCCCGAGGCTCGTCAGCGCTATATCGGCTGGGGGCTGGTGCATGTCTATCCGGTGCTGAAATCAGTGCTCTACTGGCTGCGCTACGGCTCCTGGCTGTTTGCCAGCAAGCTGGTCAACGACACCCAGTTTATCTGGCTGGCGGGGCACGAATACCTGCAGATGGCAGCGATCTGGGTGTGGCGCATCGTGATTTACGGCGTGGGTTCCGCAACTGTGTTGCTGGCGGCCAAGGCCAACTGGCAGCTGTGGCGGGAACTCAAGCCGCGTCTGCTGCGCAGCGACCGTGCGCCAGTAGATGGCGAGAGCTGGCTCGGCCTCTATGCACTGGCGGCGGTGCTGGCGGTACTGGTGAGTGCGGCCCTGTCGCCCATCATCTTCAACTACTGGCACCTGATGCTGATCTTCCCCTACGCCCTGTTCCCGATCCTGCTGCTGCTGGTGCGCTGGAGCCGTCGTTACCCGCAGTGGGTTGGCAAGGGGCTGCTGGCGGCCGCCCTGTTCTGCACCGCAGTCAACCTGATTGCGGCGAGCGACAGCACCAAGTTCTCCTATCAGGCTGACTACAAGCTGCAGGTGCAGGAGTATCTGCAGGAGATGAAGCTGCAACCCGGGCAGTAACTCTCGTCAACAGCCTGCCCCCTAGCTGGGGCAGGCTGTCGTTATTACTCGAAACGGTCCATATGGGCGAAGTTCTTGGCTTCGGCAACCCAGCCCTCACGTCCTTGCTGGTCACGAATTTTTACCCACCATTGGCTTTTCGGTGTGGCGCCATATTTGATCTGGGGGCGCTCGTAGTCATAGTCCAGCGTGTAAGTCTTGCCCTTGTACCAGAACCGCATCGCCCCTTCCCCTAGGCTGACCAGGGTATAGAGCTGCTCACCCGCTTTCAGGCTAAGCAACGGGCCCTCACCCTTGTCGTTATAGCCGAGCTTGACCGGTTTCAGAATCTTGACTGTCCCGGCCTTTTCGACGATGACCACGCCGGTCAGTCCCTCGACCTTTTTACCACGCGGTACCTTGAACAGAGCTTTGGCGGTCCAAGAGGGCTTGGCTCTGGCAATCACTTCCTGCTTGGTTGTCCACTGTTGATAGGTACACCCTTCAAACGGGCAACTGCCCCAGTCGTAGTAAGGCACGGACAGTTGTTCACTGGCGCTTGCAGTTGCAGCAAAAAAGGATAAAGCAATCAGTAATAGTCTCATAAAAGTACCACTTAAGAGATGGGCGTGAATTTTGAAGGCAATATACGCAATGATAAAAAACCTATCAAAACAAAGGGTTTATTGATTTTTATCGCAATAGAACCGGCTGGTGATATCCGGCGGCAAGTTGGGGGCAAGGGGGGAGATAGCCCGCCCTACTGCCTTGTGCCATGCTGATGGCTATCAGGGTATCGGGTCGGCACTTATGGGCATTTCTCTTTCAGGTATGCGTTTGCTGTCAGTGCTCTCGGCACTTGTTCTTCCCTCTATCATGTTCAACCCATCTGTCGCGGCCAGTGCGCCCCTGCGGGGATGTGTTTTCCAGCTGGCTCCACTGGTTTCCATCGATCCGCAGGGCAAGGTCTCCGGGCCGGTGATCGACTATTTCAGACTTCATGTAGAGCCCGTGCTGGGGCGGCCGATCGCATGGCAGGGTCTCAATGTCGCGCGCTTGCTCAGTAATCTAGAAAGTGGTGAATGCGAACTGACGCCGTTGTTGAGCTATACCCCCGAGCGGGCAAAGCATATCCACTATGTCGAGCCTTATCTGTTGTTGCTGCGGCCTGTGCTGGTGGTGCTGGCGCCATCACTGTTGCGGTCGGTCGAGCGGCAGGAGGATCTCTTCGGCGCCGCGATTGGCTGGTCGAGTCAGGCGATCGTGCCGCCATTGCTGCAGCATCCTCAGATCCGGATTGATGCTCTCTCCCAGCGTAACTGGGAGCATGGCAACATGCAGAAGTTGGTGCGTGGGCGGATCGATGCCGCACTCTTTTCCAACGATATCTCGGCCAACTACTTTCGGGCCCAGCAGTCGGTGGCGACCCGCCTCATCTATCTGCCGGTTACCCCGCTGGAAGTGCACATGGCGCTGGCCAAAACGTTGGCGGCGCGGCAGCCCGCGTTGGCGCAGGCGTTGCAACATGTGTTCGAGCAGCACCCCCTCGTCTCGCTGGTGGATCCGCCGTCTCGTTTGGGGGGTCGTTGAGCCTGCTGCAACCACGCGGCCGGAATGCAATAATCTACAAGCTCTTCTGCTTGCTTGCGGTGTATCTATAGCCCATGAGTACTACTGATTCCCTTATCCGCTACTGGCAATCCCCGCACCTGCCGGGGGTCGAGCTGTCACACTCCCATCATCGGGCGTTCAGCTACGGCCGCCATGTCCATCTCGACTACCATATCGGGCTGGTGCAGCGCGGTGGCCAGAAGTTTATCCACAAGGGAAACAGCCACACCCTGGTGCGCGGCGAGCTGTCGACCGTCAACCCGGACGAGGTGCACGACGGCCTCAGCCTGCTGCCGGAAGGGTACGAAGTGCGGGTCTTTGCCATCGATCCGCAGCAGCTCTCCCTCTGGCTGCCCGATCAGCCGGAGCCCTTCTTCGACAAGGGGTTGCAGAGCCGCCCCGACCTCTATCAGGGCTTTGCCCAGTTGCACAGCTACCTCGACAATCCGCAGGCTGATGGCCTGCTGATCGAGGGGCAGCTGCTCGCCCTGCTCGGGGAGCTGCTGCAACTGGCGCCCGAAGTACACCAGCTGGCCGATCCCCAGCTGCGCTATCTGCGCGACTATCTGCTGGCCCGGCTCGACGAGCCTCACTCGCTGGAGGAGCTGGCGGGGCTGGTCGGGCTCGATCGCTTCGCCTTTCTGCGCCAGTTCAAGAAGCGCAGCGGCATGACGCCCTACGCCTGGCTCAAGCGGCTGCGGCTGGAGCAGGGCAAGCGGTTGCTGGCGAGCGGCATGGCGGTGAGCGAGGTGGCGCTGGCGGTCGGTTTCTTCGACCAGAGCCACTTCCACCACGGTTTTCGCCAGGCTTTTGGCCTGACCCCCGCCGAATTTCGTGCCCAGATGCAATCTTTTACAAGCCGGACTCCCCGCTGATCCGCCATGCTGGCGGCATATCACTTTTTTGAGAGTTGCTATGCTGACCAGTCTTTTCCTTACCCTTGGCCTTATGCACCTGATCGGGCTGGCCAGCCCCGGCCCCGATTTTGCCCTGATCCTGCGTACCAGCCTGCACCGGCCGACCGCCCTTGGCGCCGCGCTTGGCATCTCGCTCGCTATCATGGTGCACGCCACCCTGAGCCTGACCGGCATCAGTATGCTGATCGCCAACAACCCCATGCTGTTTATGGTGATCAAGTGCGGCGGCGCCCTCTATCTGGGCTGGCTGGGCTGGGGCGCCCTGATGGCTGCTCGCCAGCAGAGCAGTACCGTGATGCAGAGCGCCGCCAACGAGCTATCCGGTTGGGGCAAGGGCGTGCGCGCCGGTATCGCCACCAACCTGCTCAACCCCAAGGCGCTGGTGTTCTTTATCGGCATGCTGGCGGCCATGGTGTCACCAGAGGTGGATGGAGTGACCCGCAGCCTGCTGGTGGTCGAGCTCTTTATCATCTCGGTCTGCTGGTTCGGCATGCTGGCCTGGAGCCTCTCCACCTCCCGCGCCCAGCAGTTGCTGCAACGGGTGCAGCGGCCACTCAATCTGGTCACCGGCGTGTTGTTTGCGACGGTGAGCCTCTCCATTCTGGCCAGCATGGGCGTCGAGCTTATCGCCTGACAGAGAGGAGGTGGGGGATTCGTCCCCCATCTCCGAGCACCGATTGTGGACATTTCCCCCATTTCCGTATGACAACTTGGATGGCGCCTGAACATTCGGTAGATGGCGCTTGTGAGAGAGGGGGGAAATAGGGTATTTCTCTGGGTGAATCGGAGGCAACCAGCACGGGATCGCCCGCCGTGTGGAGCAAAATCCACAGCAAAAACAATCGGTCAATGCAGGAGCAAATATGAAAAAGGTCGTGATGGTTGCCATGGCGGCGGCCCTTCTGGGCGGCTGCGCCGTAAAAAATCAGGTCTCCTACAGCTTGCAGTCGCTGCAAACTGTCCCCTTCAGCGCCTTCCAGCCGAGCGAGAGCAACCCCAATCAGCGGGTCTACAAGGAGCCTGGCGTTGATCTGCGCCAATACAATGAGGTGCTGCTCGATCCGCTCCAGTTTATCCGGCAGGAGAATGGCCAGTGGTATCTGCTGACCGCCAACGAACAGAACCAGATTGGCCGCTACTACCACGACAAGTTCCAGAGCGAGCTGATCAAGCATGGCGTCAAGATTGCCACCGCCCCCGGCCCGAAAGTGATGCGGATCCAGGCTGCCGTCACCAACTTCGACCTGACCCGCCCCGACCCGAAACTGCGTGACCTGATGCCGGCCAAAATCGCCATCAACGTCACCCGCGAAGTGATTGGCAAGGAGCCCTACCTGCTCAAGGTGGGCAGCATGGCCCAGCTGCTCGACTCCCAGAGCGGCAAGCTGCTGGTGCGGGTGATGGATGCCCGCGAGACCCCGGATACGACTCACAAGGATTCGCCCATCACCGCCGAGGAGATGGAGAAGATGATCGACCAGTGGGCGGCCAATCGCGCCAAACAGCTGGCCGACAATCTTGGCAAGTAAGCTCGGCAAGTAAGCGCCGACATCATCGAGAGGGGAGCCAGCGGCGCCCTCTTTTTTGGCCCGCTGGCGGGCTGCCGCCATGGCTCGCAGTCCTTGCCAGTCGGGCGATCAGCCCGTTGCCGAGTCCGCCGCCACACCATCCGTGGTGCAACGGGCCGACCGATTTCTGCTTTTCTCCCCCGCATTTTGGCAGTTAGGATGACCCTTCCCGAGTCAGCCTCATAGCATAAGGAATCACTATGAACCGCCACCCCTGCATCAAACACTGGAGCGAGCTGCAAGAGCAGGAGCCGCGCTACTACTCCGGCAGTCAGGAGCCCCTGTCGCGCGGTTGCGCCCTCGGCAAGCACTTTGGCTTCAGCCGCATCGGCATCCACCACGAGATCGTCGAGCCCGGCCACCGTACCAGCTGGCCACACGCCGAAAAGACCGAGGACGAGTTCGTCCACGTGCTGGAAGGCACCCCCGATGTCTGGCTCGATGGCGTGCTCTATCGGCTGCAACCGGGCGATTCGGTCGGCTTCAAGGCCGGTGACGGGCTGGCCCACGCCTTTATCAACAACACCGAAGAGATTGTCCGCCTGCTCTGCATCGGCGATACCGACCGGGAGGATAACCGCATCCACTACGCCGTCCACCCCGAGCGCAATATCACCCTCGGCAAGCTGCACTGGGACGACGTACCCGCGCGCGAGCTGGGCGATCACGACGGCCTGCCCGACAAGCTGCGCGAGAGCAACGGCCCCTTCTAGCGCAGGGGAGGGCCGCCCGATGGGGCGTTTCCCGCTCTGGCGACTATCCTTTGGGACTCAATCCAGCAAGGAGGTGAACATGACAACAGGAACAGTGCGACTTCATCGCGTCATCAAGGCGCCGCCGATGCGGGTCTATCGGGCCTTTATCGAGGCGCAGGCGCTGGCCAAATGGCTGCCGCCCCACGGTTTTACCTGTCAGGTGGAGCATCTGGATGCCCGGGTTGGCGGCTCGTTCCGGATGTCCTTCACCAACTTCGCCAGCGGCCATAACCAGACCTTCGGCGGTGAATACCTCGAACTGGTGCCGGGCGAGCGGATTCGCTACACCGATCGCTTCGATGAGCCCGGTCTCGCCGGGGTGATCCATGTCTCCATCATCCTGACCGCGGTGAGTTGCGGTACCGAGCTGGCGGTGGTGCAGGAGGGGATCCCCGCCGCCATTCCGCTGGAGATGTGCTATCTCGGCTGGCAGGAGTCGCTGACCCAGCTGGTGGCGCTGGTGGAACCGGATATCCCCGCTTAATGGCCGGTGGCGGGCCGGGCATTCACCCCGCTCGCCAGCCGCTTGCAATAAAAAGAGCCTGCCAGATGGCAGGCTCTCCTCATTCTGGTCGGGGCGACTTTATTATTGCATATTGAGCCCGCCCAGATAGTCGCGCTTGCCGAGATCGACCCCGGCGCGGCGCAGCAGGGCGTAGGCCATGGTGAGGTGGAAGTAGAAGTTGGGAATGCCGTACTCATGGACGCAGGTATGGCCATCCATCCCCTTGCCGCCCGCCCAGTGGGGCACGTAACGGCCGCTGGCGTACTGGCTGTAGTCCGCGTCCAGCTTGCCCTGCAGATAGGTGATGGTCTTGCCGATATGGGCGCGCAGATCCGCGATGGTCTTGGGATCATCGCCCATGGCCGGCAGCTCGCTGTGGCTGGCGGTGGCGACCACGCTGCGGGCTGCATCGCAGCAGATCAGCACCTGCTTGCTGAAGGGCAGCATATCGACAATCAGCCGATCGCCGAAGAAGTTGTCCACGTTGAACTGCTTCGCCGCGGCGTGGGCCTCGGCCTTGGCCAGACAGTGATCCAGATTGGTCAGCATCTTGATGAACTGGGCGGTGATATCGCGATTCATGAGCACTCTCCATCTTGTTGAAACAGCGGCCCGCGTGCGCGGCCACGGTGAATGAGACTGGCTAATCGGCCACCAATATACCCCAACCGCTGTCGGGTTCGAGCCCGGCGCGCACAAAAGCGCGGGGCAGGGGTCTGTGATACGACAGGAGGTGGCGATCAGCGGGCGGCGCGCTGCCAGAGCAGGGTCAGGCCGATGCCAAGCACCATAATGACGCCGAACACGAACTCCAGCCCGTCGGGCGAATCCCGGGTGCGGGCAACCAGCGCGCAGGCGCCAAGGGTGCAGAGAAGCCCCACATAGACCCGCCAGAAGCGCGGGAAGTCGGTAATGAAATCGACAAGGTCGAGCAGGTCGTCGAGCAGTTGCAGCAGTGACATCATCCCCTCCGGTGGCGCCGTCACACCCAGTTCCCTCAGCTTGGCACGACCGGGTGGCGGGCGATATCCGCGCGCGTGATAGCCAGCCGGGCCAACGCAGGGGGCGGTCGCTGCAACGCTGACTTTTTCGCCCTGTGAGTCCCTCTCTGTCCCTTTTTTGATCTGTGACATAAATCACCTTTTTTCAGAGGCGTAGGCTGATCCCGCTGCCCGGAGCACCCACCCGGGTACAAGAAAAGGAGAGTGTAATGAAGATCTATGACCGGAACCGAAATGTGCTGAACCAGGGTCAGCGCGTCATGATTGCCGCCACCGGCGCCGTCGACTTCCTGAAAGAGGCTCATACCGACAACATGACTCCCTATCAGGCGGAGCACGAGAAGTGCGTGCTGCTGGCAAACTCCGGTGAGCGCTACGCCCCCATCGAGTTGATTAGACTAGGCTGATCCCTTTCCCTGTCACCCTACTCTTTACAATTCACCCGGCCGCCGCGCCTGACGGCCGGGTTTCTGATCTCCCTTCCTCTATTGCCTCAATCTCGTTTGGCCACTCTCTCTGCCGCTGCGCACCGCATGCCGCCGGCCCGCTATCTTGCCGATGTTGCTCCCTCGCCCTGCGGGAGAGGGGCGGGGTGAGGGGGTCGGTTGTCACGAGCTGACCGGTGTTGCTCCCTCGCCCTGCGGGAGAGGGCTGGGGTGAGGGCATTACTTGCCACCCACTGGCCGCCGCTATCATCCACCCGCTAACCCATCCACTCTCACCACCCTGTAAATCGGCCAACCCCTTGTTGGCGCCTGTGATAACAGCCCCGAGCTTGAATGGCAGCCAAAACGGTATGTATAAATTTAATTTATAGGTTTTGCGAAAATACCATCGTTTTGTCTTATGCCGATAGGCGGCAAGCCACAAGCTCCCGTTTGGCGGCCAGCAGGGCGCTGAAGGGCAATGGCCGATTTGAGATAACGGGAATGGCTCGAAGTAAAAGGGATATGTAGGTTCGATTAGCGAAGCGTAATCGGACGATCGCGCAATGGAACATCCGCACCATCACGACCCGCAAGCAGATCGAAGTGAGGCAAGGCTATGCTTGGCTTTTCGGTCTCGATGAGGGGAAAAGGATGGCCAATTGGCGGCGGGCATGGTGGCCCGGAGGAACCTGGTTCTTCACCGTCAACCTGCTGGAGCGGCGCAACAACCGGCTGCTGGTGGAGCAGATCGACCTGCTGCGTCAAAGCGTTGCCAAGGTGCAACAGGCTCACCCCTTCGCCATTCATGCATGGGTGGTGTTGCCCGACCATCTCCACTGCATTCTCTCTTTGCCGGAGGGGGACACCGATTTCCCCCTGCGTTGGCGGCTGATCAAAAGCCACTTTTCCCGCGCCTTGCCGGTGACTGAGCGGCGCAGCCAGACCCGGTTACGCCACGGGGAGCGGGGCATCTGGCAGCGCCATTATTGGGAACACCTGATCAGGGATGAGCAGGATTACCGCCACCATATGGATTACGTCCATATAAACCCGCTCAAACATGGTCATGTCACGCGGGTGGCCGATTGGCCGTATTCCACCTTCCATCGTTACGTGGCGAGCGGCGTCTATCCACCGGATTGGTGCGGGTCGGTAGATGGGGTGCTGGGGGGATTGGAGTAAACCCCTAACAGGGTTGTTCCGTTGTAAGCGTTCGATTACGCGAACGTCTTACGCGATCGTCCGATTACGCTTCGCTAATCGAACCTACGGCTCTCTATTTTTCTTAGCTTTGGCACTTTTATCTTGTGGGTCATGATGAAGAGATATCCAGCGATGTCTCACAAGATATGAAAGACCAGAAGAGCAGTGTTCATGCGTGGTCAAAAATGAGCTGGAAGATTTAAGACACGTTAGTACTTTCATATTTACGTACTCATTAGCACCATTGTTTTCCCAGTGTTTCTTCAGACGCATGATCTTTTCATTTAGGTTGGAGGTGTTATTGTAGATTATCAGCCCCCCCCGACAGCATTTATCAGACCCACTGCTATATCTTGTAGATAGTTGCCTCATCCCTTCTAGAATATTGTCATCGCTTCTGTGCCATTTTGCCTCGCCGATCCACTGACAGCTGCCATGCTTTACCAAAATGTCTGTAGAACCAGCATAAAAAGTACCATGAGTAGCATCAATACACTTTTGTTTAAGCATACTTACAATGTGGGAAGATATTTGGTCTTCTTCACTTTCTGTGTAATATGGCCTATTAGACTCAATATCCAGTACTATGCTTTCAATTTCGGATTCTATCCTATCTGCAAAATCAGAGTAGCTCTGCTCGATTCCCATGACTTTGTACTGCCACTCAAATATCATGCTTTGATATTGTGGATGTTGTGCCATTCTATCAATGTCTTGCAGAGATATATTGCAACTCATGAGAGGGCCTCCACACTTCCGCTTTCATTGGAGTCACTCTCTTTCATTGAATATAGCATGTTGCTATATTCAAAATAAATGAAAACATGAGATTTGTAGTCGTGAATTTCCCTTCCGGTAACAGGATGAACTAAGTAGCCAGACTGTTCTGCTGATTTTATCTCTTCTGCATCAATATCAATTTGATCATCACCGTCAATTAGTTCATGCTTTATCTCTAAAAGACCAGAAACAAGAGCTATTGACATTGTGATGGACATGACATCGTAGTCATTTAACTCTGAATTAGTAATTCTTTTTATTGAAGAAAAACTTAAGTGTTGTAAATTATATAATGGTTGTTCAACCAGATGGGTAAGTATTTTGTAAGCAGCAGACATATGCATAGGCTTATTATGCCAGATTTTAGCATACTCCATGATATAGTTTTTATCTGCCACCTTCATACCAATAGCCCTTTATGTTCGGCGGTTGTTAATGGATCATTATATCTAAAAGTTTTATCACTATAAATCTATAATCATCCTCATTTAGTGTTTTTGTGATAATTGCCTCATCTAAAATAGTTGCCCCATAAGCACTATTAGATCTCATCGATCCAGGCAATACTAACTCAGGTTCAGTACCAGTTGTGGGATTAGTCCATACTCGAGAGATATAATATGGATCGAATTGATCTTTGATCACCTCGGCTCCGGCTAGATGGTACTTATCTCTGAGAATGCATTTGTTACCACGTCTGTTTTTGTGGTGTTTCATTGCACCTTCATCGGTGGTAAATTTAAGCTCCACAACTCGACCATCACCAACTGGAATTTCTAAAACCTTTCTGATGGCGGGATAGAAGTCTATTAAGCTGCCGGTTACTTCAAAACCACTTTTTCTACATTCAGAGAAAAATAGTGAGCTTAATTGAGAGTATGCCAAAGATCTGTATTCTGGTGTTAATCCCTCAGTTGTGTCGATTCTAAACTCTATTCTGTCCATACCTAACGGTATAAAAATTACATCAAAACAAAATTTCTCTTCCATTTTGATAATATACATTTCTGAACCCAAAGGAACACCCTTTGAGTACTCTTCTGTAAGAGCATCTGATGGGATTTTCTGCTTTAATTTTACGCGACGATTTGATGCAAAACCAAAATAGTGCCCAAGGCCATCTACTTTTTTGTATACAAGGGTAGGGCTAGCAACAAAGTCATCTTTGTTAATTAATAGTATGCCTTTGTACTTTTGATCTGGGTTTATTGAGTCTAGGGTCTCTTTAAACTTCACCGTATCTAGAGAATCGTGGACTTTAAATAGCCTGAGGGATTTTTCCCCAGAGAGATAATGTTCAATTAGTACGCTAGATAATGTAAGGAATCGTCCCAGCAAGATTCTATTAACTAGGCTATTATTCAAATCCAATAATTTTTTGGATAGTCGTTCGAAACCTCTCGCTTTGATCATGGCGTCTTCAAGTAAGAGTTTTGAAAAAATGCTCCAAGGAACTCGACATGAAATGTCATTCAGTAGTGATACAGCTTTTTGTTTCATCACATCAAAATCAGCATCTTCAATACTAATCATCTCGCCCATTTTTAACTGAACCCTCAAGCTAGAAACGCACTTTATTGATAACTTAGTTTACTAAGAAATAAGCTCTATATGAAGCTATAAAACCTATGTAGTGCGCCGATAGTTCACAAAATGGATATTGAATATCAACTTAGGGCGTATTTGGGTGGAGGAGGAGGACTAAACAATCAACCCGGCCTAAGCCGGGTTGGTTTTATCAAAAAGCGGGAAAAATCACAGCGCTTCCAATCTGGCATACGCCGTCACCAGCCACTTGGCGCCGACGTCGTCGAACTGGATCTGCACCCGGCTCTGCTGGCCGACCCCTTCGAAGTTGAGTACCACCCCTTCGCCGAATTTCGGATGGAGTACCCGCTGGCCGAGCTTGATGCCGCTGGCGTCGAAGCTCTGCTGCACCTCGTTCTGGCTAAAGCGGCCGTACTGGGTGGGGCGGCTGACCTGAGTGCGCAGCCGGATCTCTTCCAGACACTCGGCGGGCATCTCGCGGATAAAGCGGCTCGGCTTGTGGAACATCTCGCGGCCGTAGATGCGGCGGCTCTCGGCATAACAGATGTAGAGCTTCTCCATGGCGCGGGTCATGCCGACGTAACAGAGGCGGCGCTCCTCTTCCAGCCGGCCCGACTCCTCGGTGGATTGCTGGCTGGGGAACATCCCTTCCTCGACGCCGACCAGCAGCACCAGCGGGAATTCCAAGCCCTTGGCGCTGTGCAGGGTCATCAGCTGCACCGCGTCGGCATATTCGTCCGCCTGATTCTCGCCGGATTCCAGCGCCGCGTGGGCGAGGAAGGCGGAGAGATCGCTCATATCCTCCAGCTCGTCCGGGCGCTGGTACTGGCGGCAGGCGGTGACCAGTTCGTCCAGGTTCTCTACCCGCGCTTGGGATTTCTCGCCCTTTTCTGCCAGATACATCGCCTTGAGGCCAGAGTTCTGGATGGCGATATCCGCTTGCTGGTGCAGCGGCAGCATGGCGACCTGCTCCTCCAGCGCGTCGATCAGCTCGACAAAGCCGCGCACCGCATTGCCGGCGCGACCGGTCAGCACCTTGTCGTTGAGCAAGGCCTTGGCCGATTGCCACAGGTTGAGCCCCTGATCGCGGGCGTTGCCGCGCAGGATCTCGAGGGTGCGATCGCCGATGCCGCGGGTCGGGGTGTTGACCACCCGCTCGAAGCTGGCGTCGTCGCCACGGTTGTTGATAAGGCGCAGGTAGGCCATGGCGTCCTTGATCTCTTGCCGCTCGAAGAAGCGCAGGCCACCGTAGATGCGGTAGGGCATGGCGTCTTGCATCAGCGCCTCTTCCAGCACCCGCGACTGGGCGTTGGAGCGATAGAGGATGGCGCAGTCGGCCAACAGGCCCCCTTTTTCCTTCCAATCCTTGAGGCGGCCGACCACGAAGCGCGCTTCGTCCACCTCGTTGAAGGCGGCGTAGAGCGAAATCGGCTCGCCCTCGGCCCCTTCGGTCCACAGCTCCTTGCCAAGACGCTCGGCGTTGTTGGCGATGACGCTGTTGGCCGCTTTGAGGATATTGGCGGTGGAGCGGTAGTTCTGTTCGAGGCGGATGGTCTCGGCGCCCTGATAGTCGGTCAGGAAGCGCTGGATGTTCTCGATCTTGGCGCCGCGCCAGCCGTAGATGGACTGGTCATCGTCGCCGACGATCATCACCTTGCCGCTGTTGCCCGCCAGCATCCGCAACCAGGCGTACTGGATGCCGTTGGTATCCTGAAACTCGTCCACCAGGATGTTCTGGAAGCGGTCGCGGTAGTGCTCGAGGATGTGCGGCTTGTTCAGCCACAGCTCGTGGGCGCGCAGCAGCAGCTCGGCAAAGTCCACCAGACCGGAGCGATCGCAGGTCTCCTGATAGGTCTTGTAGATCTGCTGATAGGTGCGGGTGACGGGGTCGCCGTAGAGGTCGATGTCGCCGGGGCGCAACCCCTCGTCCTTCTTGCCGTTGATGTAGCCCATCACGGCGCGCGGGGCCCAGTGCTTCTCGTCCAGATTGAGCGCCTTGAGCACCCGGCGGATCAGCCGGTACTGGTCGTCGGAGTCGAGGATCTGGAAATCCTGCGGCAAGCCCGCATCCAGATGATGGGCCCGCAGCAAACGGTGGGCGATACCGTGGAAGGTGCCGATCCACATGCCGCGCACGCCGTCGCCGATCACTTTCTCGACCCGGCCGCGCATCTCGGCCGCCGCCTTGTTGGTAAAGGTGACCGCGATGATGGAGAAGGGTGAACAGCGTTCCACCTGCATCAGCCAGGCGATACGGTGCACCAGCACCCGGGTCTTGCCCGAACCGGCTCCGGCCAGCACCAGCAGGTTGCTGCGGGGCGCCGCAACGGCATCTCTTTGCTTGTCGTTGAGCCCGTCGAGCAGGGTTGAAACGTCCATCACCACTCCTGTTTATTTATACAGGCGGCGATTATACGGCCATCCCCCCGTCAGACCAACTGCAAACTCCGCACGACGGGCAGGCGAGGGGAGTCGGGCAGGGCGGCTGCGGCGGTTTCTGGTCGGCAAAATGGTTGCGGAGGGGGGATGGTTTCCAGCTGTAGCCGACGGCCGGATGGCGCGCCGCGCGGTTATTTTGCGAGCCGGATCACGGGGCGATGGGTGGGGCGGATGCCCAACCGGGGAAAACGGTTTAGAGTAACCAATTGAACAATAAGAGAAATGTCGTTTGGGTCTCTGAGTTGTCAGCATAAACAACTGAAAAGTAGCTAAAAAACAACTGCTTATAAGGTTATTTGCTTATAATTCAAACCGTTAACGCAAACGTTTTTCCCTTATCATTTGCTTGACCCGCACCGGGGCTGACTTAGAGTAACCCTGCGTGCTAGATGACCCGCTTCGGCGGGCAAGCAAGTTCCCTCACTTAATAACAATCAAGGATACGATCGTGACTAAAGTGCTCAAACTGGCCACCGTGGCCTCCCTCACTCTCGCTGCTCTCTCTGCTCAGGCTGCTTCCGAGCCGGCCGTGATCTATGACACCGCGGGCAAGTACGACAAATCATTCAACGAAGCCGTGTTCCGTAACGGCGTCGAGCTTTACAACAAGGACAAAGGGGTAAAGGTCAAAGAGTTTGAGCCCCAGAACGAAGCCCAGCGTGAGCAGGGTCTGCGTCGTCTGGCCAGCCGTGGCAACGGCCCGATCGTAGCGGTCGGCTTCAACATGGGTTCTGCGGTAGAGAAGGTTGCGACCGAATTCCCGAAAACCCAGTTCACCATCATCGACATGGTGGTCGACAAGCCGAACGTCCAGTCCGTCATCTTCAAGGAGCATGAAGGTTCCTTCCTGGTGGGCGCGCTGGCTGCCATCGCCTCCAAAACCGGCAAGGTCGGCTTCGTGGGCGGCATGGATATCCCGCTGATCCGCAAGTTCGAGTGCGGCTACGAGCAGGGTGCCAAGTACGTCAATCCGAAGATCGAAGTGTTCCAGAACATGGCAGGCTCCACCCCGGCCGCGTTTGCTGACCCGGCCAAGGGTGCCGAGCTGGCCAAGTCCCAGTTCGCCAAAGGCGCTGACGTGGTTTACGCCGCAGCTGGCGGTACCGGTATCGGTGTCTATCAGGCAGCCAAGGACAGCGGCAAGTTTGCCATCGGCGTAGACTCCAACCAGAACCACCTGCAACCGGGCACCATGCTGACTTCCATGGTCAAGTCTGTGGGCCTGGCTGCCTACCAAACCTGGGATGACGCGGCCAAAGGCCAGTGGAAACCGGGGATCAAGAACCTGGGTCTGGCCGAAGGCGGTGTGGATTGGGCGCTCGACAAGGACAACGAGAAGCTGATCACCCCGGAGATGAAAGCCAAGGTGGATGCCATCAAGGCCGAAATTATTTCAGGCAAGGTCAAGGTTCATGACTACATGAGCGACAATACCTGCAAATACTAATTAGATAGTTGCTGCTACGACTCTCAACGCACCGACCGGCCCGCACGGGCCGGTTTTTACAGTCTTATTTCATGAAACGCAGGGCTGCATCATGGACCAGACAGATCGCTATGCCATCGAATTAAGAGGTATCGATAAGCGGTTCGGCGAAGTGTACGCCAACAAGCTGATCGACCTTAAGGTTCGGAAAGGCAGTATTCACGGCATCGTTGGCGAAAACGGCGCCGGTAAATCCACCCTGATGAGCATCATTTACGGCTTCTACCATGCCGATAAAGGCGAGATGTTCATCGACGGGAATCCTTTCAAACCCCACGGTTCACAAGATGCGATTGCCGCAGGCGTGGGCATGGTGCACCAGCACTTCATGCTGGTGAACAACTTTACGGTTTTGGAAAACGTCATCCTCGGCGCTGAAAATGGCTGGCACCTTCAGCAGAGCGTGGCGTCGGCAGAGAAGCTGCTCGGCGAGCTGGCGCGGGACTATGGTCTCGAGGTGCCGCTGCACGAGAAGGTGGAAGATCTGCCGGTGGGCCTGCAACAGCGGGTCGAAATTCTCAAGGCGCTCTATCGCGGCGCCCGCATCCTGATCCTCGACGAGCCGACCGGGGTACTCACCCCGCAAGAGGCGGATCACCTGTTCAAGGTGCTGGAGAAGCTGCGGGATCAGGGGGCGACCATCATCCTCATCACTCACAAGCTGCGCGAGATCCTGGCCATCACGGATCAGGTCTCCATCATGCGCCGCGGCGAGATGGTGGCGCACGTTGCCACCAAGGATACCGACAAGGAGCAGCTGGCCGAACTGATGGTGGGCCGCAAGGTGCGCCTCAAGGTCGACAAGGGGCCGACCCAGCCGGGCGAAGCCAAGCTGAAGGTCGAGGGGCTCAGCTACTTCGACGCCAGCAAGGTGGAGCGGGTCAAATCGGTCAGCTTCGAGGTGCGCGCCGGTGAAGTGGTCGGCATTGCCGGGGTCTCCGGCAACGGCCAGTCCGAGCTGCTCAGCCTGCTTGGCGGCATCATCAAGCCGAGCAAGGGCGGCTTTACCATCAGCAGCCGCAGCGGCGTGCACAAGGTGAGCGCCGATCATGCGGCCGATCCCGAGATGGTACGTAACTTCGGTCTCGGCCATGTGCCGGAAGATCGCCACAAGATGGGTCTCATCAACCGCTTCGAGGCGAAAGAGGCCTTTATCCTCGGTTATCACCGCCGTCCGCAATACAACAAGGGGTGGCTGCAGAACAAGGAGGCGATCCAGCAGGATTGCCAGGCCAAGATGGAGAAGTGGGACGTGCGCCCGCCCCATCCCGACCACAAGACCGCCAACTTCTCCGGTGGCAACCAGCAGAAGCTGGTGATCGCCCGTGAAGTGGAGCAGGACCCGGATGTGCTGTTGATCGGCCAGCCGACCCGCGGGGTCGACATCGGCGCCATCGAGTATATCCACCAGCAGATCATCGCCATGCGCGACAAGGGCAAGGCGGTACTGCTGGTCTCGGTGGAGCTGGACGAGATCATGAGTCTCTCTGACCGCATTCTGGTCATTGCCGACGGTCGCATCGTCGGCGAGCTGGATGCCGCCAAAGCGGACGAGCGCACTATCGGCCTGATGATGGCCAACATAGTGCCGGATGAAGTTGCCAAGGAGGCCCACTGATGAGCCAAGTACGTATTCCTGCCTGGGTCTCCGTGGGCGTCGTGTCTGCGGTCAACATCCTGCTGGCCTTCCTGGTGTCGGCCATCCTGTTCTACTACCTCGAGATCAACCCGGTCGATGCCGCCAAGATTATGTGGTACGGCGCGTTTGGTACCGGTGAAGGGTTTGGCTTTACCCTCTACTACGCAACCGGCTTTATCTTCACCGGTCTGTCGGTAGCGGTCGCCTTCCACGCCGGTCTGTTCAACATCGGCGGTGAAGGTCAGGCTTATATCGGTGGTCTGGGGGTCGGTCTGGTCTGTCTGACCCTCGGCGATGTGCTGCCGTTCTCCCTGCTGTTGCCGCTCTCCATCGTTGCCGGTGGTCTGTTCGGTGCGGCCTGGGCCTTTATTCCGGCCTGGCTGCAAGCCAAGCGCGGCAGCCACATCGTTATCACCACCATCATGTTCAACTTCATCGCCGCCTCGCTGATGGCCTATCTGCTGGTGGAGGTGTTCAAGCCGCCCGGTTCGATGGCGACCGAGAGCCGGGTGTTTGCCGAAGCGAGCTGGCTGCCCAAGATGACCGGGCTGGCGAGCCTGTTTGGCGTCGAGATGCCGAACAGCCCGCTCAACATCAGCTTCTTCTGGGCGCTGATCTGTGCGGCGCTGGTGTGGGTCTTTATCTGGCACACCCGCTGGGGCTACGAGATCCGCTCGGTCGGTGCCAGCCAGAGTGCCTCCGCCTACGCCGGTATCTCCTATCCCAAGGTGGTGATCCTGGCCATGGTCATCTCCGGCATGCTATCGGGCTTTTTCGCCCTCAACGTGCTGCAGGGTGAGCTGCACCAGATCAAGCTCAACTTCGTGGAAGGGTTCGGCTTCACCGGTATCGCGGTGGCGCTGATGGGGCGTAACCACCCGGTCGGCGTCATCATCGCCAGCCTGCTGTTCGGTTTCCTCTATCAGGGGGGCGCCGAGCTCAGCTTCGAGTTCGGTGTCGACCGCAACATCGTCGTGGTGCTGCAGGGTCTGGTGATCCTGTTCTGTGGCGCCCTTGAGCACATGATGCGTCCGCGCATCGAGCAGCTCTATCTGGCGTTTGCCAACCGCTCTGCGCAAGTCAAGGGGGCCTGATCATGTTTGAAATTCTGATCCTGATGCTGGATGCCACCATCCGTACCGCGCCGCCCCTCATTCTGGCCGCCATGGCCGGCATGTTCTGCGAGCGCTCCGGGGTGGTCAACATTGCGCTGGAAGGCAAACTGCTGGCAGCGGCGTTCGCCAGTGGTGCAGCGGCTGCGGTCTCCGGTTCCGCCTGGGTGGGACTGGGGGCCGGGATTGCCATCTCGGTGCTGTTTGCCCTGATGCACGGCTTTGCCACCATCACCCACCGCGGTGATCAGGTGGTGAGCGGGATGGCCATCAACATTCTGGCGGCCGGTCTGACCGTGACGCTGGGCCGTTACTGGTTCGATCAGGGTGGCCAGACGCCGGCGCTCTCCGGCGATGCCCGCTTCGCTCCCATCGATTTCCCCTATGCCAAGGAGCTCTACGATGTCCCAGTGATTGGCCAGCTCTACAGCGAGCTCTTGAGCGGCCACTCCCTGCTGGAGTACGTGGCGTTCGCCTGCGTGCCGCTGGCCTGGTGGGTGATGTTCCGTACCCGCTTCGGTCTGCGGCTGCGGGCGGTGGGCGAGGCGCCGGCGGCGGTCGATACCGCCGGTATCTCTGTGGTGCGGATGCGCTACACCGCGCTCATCATCGGCGGCCTGCTGGCCGGTATCGGTGGCACCTATCTGGCGGTAGCCCAGACGGCCCAGTTCATCCCCAACATGAGTGCGGGCAAGGGCTTTATGGCGCTGGCGGCACTGGTGTTCGGCAAGTGGCGCCCCTGGAATGCCATGGCAGCCTGCCTGCTGTTCGGCTTCCTCGATGCGGTCGCCATCCGTCTGCAAGGGGTGACCATCGGCGACTTCCCGATCCCGGTACAGGCCATCGAGGCGCTGCCCTACATCCTGACCGTGTTCCTGCTGGCCGGCTTTATCGGCCGCGCCGTGGCACCGAAGGCACTTGGTACACCCTATGTGAAGGAGCGGGAATAGCGCCCTTTATCGCGATATTCCCGACCACCCAGATAACAGCAGGCCCACTTCGGTGGGCCTGTTTTTTTATGGCTGCTGCTGCGTGGATACTGCGGCCGCCTTGCCGGGTGGGCTGGAAATGAAAAGCCCCCTCATACGGGAGGGGGCTTGGCCGGATGGCTGGTTTCTGACTCAGGGAACCAGCTTGTAGACACCAAAGCCGGGGTGTTTGGGATCGCTGGCCGGCAGGGTCTCCACATAGTTCAGCTTGCCGCCGGTCAGGGCTTGCGCCTCGCTGCGCGGGGAGCTGTAGATACGCAGATCCAGCGTGCCCGGCAGGGGGGCCAGCTGCCAGTTGTTGTCTGCCGCTGGCGTGAAGCCTCCCGGGTTGTTGGTGGCCAGCAGCTTCAGATACTCGGAGAGCACTTCGCGTGTTTCGAAGGGATCTTCATGGACGATCACTTTGCTG
Source organism: Aeromonas sp. FDAARGOS 1410 (assembly GCF_019048745.1). Taxonomy (NCBI): domain Bacteria; kingdom Pseudomonadati; phylum Pseudomonadota; class Gammaproteobacteria; order Aeromonadales; family Aeromonadaceae; genus Aeromonas; species Aeromonas sp. FDAARGOS 1410. Next base: position 630,689 of record NZ_CP077401.1, read on the forward strand.
TTGATGCCCGGGAAGTTGCCACCGCCGCTGGCACGGTAGTTGTTGGTCACCACGTAGAACATCTGGGCCGGATCGACCGGTTGCCCCTGATAGGTGAGATCGGTGATGCGGTAGCTGTCGCTCACCTTGTTGCCATCCACGTCGTAGCGGGCCGCCTTGGTCACATCGACCTTGTAGTTGACCCCGTCGATGACATCGAAGTTGTAGGTACGGTACTTCTCGTTGACCAGCCACTGGGTTGCGGGATTGGCGGGGTCGATCTTGTTGAACTGGACGGCGCTCTTCTCCAGCCACTCCTTGACGGTGGCACCGTTGATGGCCACGACCTGCAGGGTGTTGGGGTAGACATAGAGGTCGGCCACATTGCGCAGGGAGATATTGCCCGCCGGCACATAGGTGAAATCGGTCGGGCCATTGCGGCCCCCGCGGAACGGTGCGGCGGCGGAGAGGATCGGCCACTTCTCCTTGAGCTGACCATCCTGCTGCAACTTCTTGGCGTGCCAGAGCTGGGCATCGCTGACGATCTGGATGGAGGGGTCATCCTGTACCAGCGCAAAGAAGCTGTGGATGGGTTGGGTAATCTTGCTGAGGGGCTCGTCCAGCCACTGGTTGGCCTGCTCGTGTTCGGTGATGACCTGATCGACCACCGCCTGATCTTCCACGCTGGTGGCGCTGCTGTCGATCTTGCGCAGCTGTGCCTGGCTGGAGCTGACCTGCCAGCGACCATCCTGCCAGGTCATATGCAGGTCGATGATGCCGAGGTGGTTGCCCCATACGCCGGGCATGACAGCCGGTACGCCCGCCAGGGTGCCTTTGTCGTTGTCCACATCGGTCATGTTGGGGTAATCGCCCGGGAAGGTGCGGTGGGCATGGCCCAGCAGCAGGGCGTTGACCCCCTTCACCTTGGCCAGCGGCAGAGCGGCGTTCTCCATCAGCGGTTCGCGCGGGTCGCCAATGATGCCGGTGTGAGCGACCACCACTACGATGTCGGCACCTTTGGCCTGCATCTCGGGCACATAGTGCTCGGCGGTCTCGACCATATCGGCCACAACTACCTTGCCCTCCAGATTGCGCTTGTCCCACTGGCTGATCTGGGGCGGTGTCAGGCCGAGTACGCCAACCTTGATGGTCTGGTTGTTGCCGTTGGCATCTTTCACCTGACGATCAAGCAGCACGTAGGGTTTGAACTTCTGCTTGCTCCAGTCGATGGTGCCCTTGCCATCGCGACTGAAGGCATCGGCCTCGAAGACGTTGGCGTTGATATAGGGATAGTTGGCCCCCTTGAGCGTCGCGGCGAGGAAATCGAGCCCGAAGTTGAATTCGTGGTTACCCAGGTTGCCGACATCATAGTTCAGGGTGTTCAGCGCTTTGATGGCGGGGTGGGTCTGCTTGCTCAGCCACTGCTGTTTGACCTGCTGGTCGTGGATGTAGTCGGCCAGCGGGGTGCCCTGAATCAGATCGCCGTTATCGATCAGCAGGTTGTTGGCGTTTTCCTCGCGCGCCTTGCGGATCAGAACTGCAGTACGGGAGAAGCCGAGCGAGGCATCCGGCTTGTTCTGGTAGTAGTCATAACCCAGCAGGTTGGAGTGGATATCCGAGGTCTCTATCAGCCTCAGGTTGACGTCACCGGGAGCCTGAGAGTTGTTGTCGTTGCAGCCGGACAGCAAAAGAATAACGGCCACTGCGCTCAATTTGAGAGTGGTTTTCATGGGTAGGGTTCTCTTTGTTATGGGAATTGCCAGCACCGGGCATTTTATCGGCGACCAAAGAGACGGGCTGTGAGCCTGCTAACACTCCCGGCTAAGATGGCTCCTATCAATAGAGCTATGGGTCTGATTTGGCAGTTTTTTCCAATTTTTTCTCGCCATGCGTGACGCCTTGTATTGCTGCGGTTTCGCTAAAAAGGGTGGGGTCACTGGATCTTTTTGGGGCCTTTTTGCTCGTCTGTAATGGTTGGTTACAGATCTCCATTCGACTGCCGAGTGACCTCTCAATTAAATTCAGCGCCGATTTATTGCACCTCTAATTACAAAGCAATCGCAAGGAACAACAACCATGAGAATGTGTAACAAGGCGCTGCTGGCTTTGGCCTGCACTGCAGCACTGTCCGCCTGTGATGGCGAGAAAGTAGCCAATAGCATCGCCAAGCGTGATCCGTTGATCATGCAAGAAGCCGGTTTGTATCAGGCTCAGCTGCTGAGTGGTACCAGTGAAAAGTCTCCATTAAGAATGCTGTCCGGTCTGGATGGTGTGGCGTTGATCTACCCGAAAAGCGATATCGAGCAGCGTTGGGGGGTTTGGGTTGATAACAACGATAAGGGGGTTGTCACGGCAAGCCAGTGGGTTGGTAAGGCAGCCCAACAGCTGCCGAAAGACAAAGACTTTTACCCTGTCGTGCTGACCCGCAATTCTGAGCGGTTCCAAGAAAGCGGTGGATTACCTGCTGGCGATAATTCGAGTAATGACCATAACTTAATCTCTTTCAAAGATCAGTCCGTGCGTGATTCTCAAGATAAAGAAGTCAAACGCTGGGTCTTTGATTTCCGTCGTACAGGGATCGAGTTTGGTACAACCAAATCTCCGCTCTACCCGCAGTGGGAGGGAATGATAGCGCTCAATCCAATAGTTGGTGGGACAAAGTCAGTTGAGCCTGCTCTCTGGGTTAGCAAGGATGATCAGGGTTTTAGCTATGCCATGACCGGCAATCTCGAAACCGCAATTGCCGCTGATGGTAAATTGAGCGTTCTGATTGAAATGCCTGCTGCAGGCTGCACTCTGATTGGTAAGGGAGACAAGCCGACTAAAGGCCTCAACAAGCTGACTTTCAACCTGAAGTCACCGGATAAGGGTGTTTGTGTGTTCAACGAGGCAAAAGTTCAGAGCATGCTTGAAATGCGTTGGACTATGGCATTAGCGAAGGCTGAAACGGTCACAGCATATACCACAGCATTTAGCGTTGAAGGGCGAGATCAGCTAGTGATCGGTTTCCCTGAGATGGATGGTTTTATGCTGGTTGCGGAAAAGAAGAAATAATTTTTACCTGTAGTTTCCCTCTCCGTTTTCACCCCGGCTATGCCGGGGTTTTTTATATGGAGAGGAGGGGATTTTCTTGCGCGGGTTTAGAGCAGGAACAGGGTGGCGAGGCCGAGGAAGATAAAGAAGCCGCCGGTGTCGGTGATGGCGGTGATCATCACGCTGGCGCCCACGGCCGGATCGCGGCCGAGCCGGTTCATGGTCATGGGGATAATCACCCCCATCAGCGCCGCCACCAGCAGGTTGAGCACCATGGCAAGCGTCATCACGGCGCCCAGCGCCGCATCCTGATAGAGCAGGAAGGTCGCCACCCCCATGGTGCCGCCCCACACCAGCCCGTTGATCAGCGCCACCCCAAGTTCGCGCAGCAGCAGGAAGGAGAGGTTGCCCGCCTGAATGTGCTGCAGCGCCAGCGCCCGCACTATCATGGTGATGGTCTGGTTGCCGGTGTTGCCGCCGATCCCGGCGACGATGGGCATCAGGGCCGCCAGCGCCACCAGCTGGGAGATGGTGTGCTCGAACAGGCCGATCACCCGCGAGGCGACAAAGGCGGTGCAGAGATTGATGGCAAGCCAGGCCCAGCGGGTCTTGACCGCCTTGGAGACGGGCGCGAACACATCCTCCTCTTCACTGATACCCCCCATCCGGCGCAGGTCGGTGTCGCTCTCCTCATAGACCAGATCCACCACCTCTTCGACGGTGAGGCGACCCATCAGCTTGCCCTTGCCATCCACCACGGCGGCGGAGAGCAGATCATCCCGCTCGAAAGTGCGGGCGGCCGCTTCGTCGTTATCCTCCGGATCGAAGGTGACCGGGTCCTGCTCCATCACCGCATTCACCCGGGTATCCGGCTTGTGCAGCAGCACCGTGGTGAGCGGCAGCTCCCCCAGCAGGTGGTTGCGCCGATCGATGACGAACAGCTTGTCGGTGTTGGCGGGGATCTTGCCGCGCAGGCGCAGATAGCGCTGCACGGTGGCGAGCGTCACCTCGGGGCGGATGGTGATGATCTCGAAATCCATCATGGCGCCGACGGTGTGCTTGCCGTAGCGGATCACCTCGCGCACCCGATCCCGGTCGGCAGGGGCCATGTAGGTGAGCAGCCGTCCCATCAGGTTGCGCGGCAGGTACTGGCCCAGATAGATCTGATCGTCGATGTCGAGGGTGCGCAGGGCATCGAGCAGCTCTTTGTCGCTCATGCCGCTGATGAGGCTGTCCCACACCGTCTCCGACGCTTCGACCAGGGTCTGGCCGCGCTTCTCTTCACTCACCAGCGCCCACAACACATGGCGCTCATCCGGCGGCAGCGACTCCAGCGCATCGGCGACGTCGGCGGCTGGCAGGCTGTTGACCAGCCGGGTCAGCTCGCTGGTCTGGTCGCGCTGTTCGGCATCCTGTACTGCCTGCGGATCGAGCAGGCTGTCGGTGAGGGCGTCATCGTGCAGCAGCAGGGTGAGAATGCGGGATCTGTCTTCCGCACGCTGCCTGGCGCTGTTTTTGATGGGAAGAGACATGAAGAGGTTCCAGAGCTGGTGGCCATAGGGTCGAATAGCCATAGGATACCAGACTTAAAACAACAGGTTATGACGGCGCGCAGTGGTGCAGAGATTTATCCGGCAGAGATCGGGCGGGGGCTTGGCGCAGGTGGAGTGACAGGAGGAGGGCGGTTTCGAGGTGAAAATGACTGGGTATAAATTTAATTTATGGGTTTTCCCTGAATGGCCCAACTTTAACTTATAGCGAGTGGGTTGATCCCTTCAGCCCGTTTCAATGCTCACAGATTGCCAGCCATGGCCATCGCCCGATCCCGGTGAGACGGTTGCTCGGCCAGGATCGGGTGACGGGGGGCGACCCCGGGCTGAGGTGGTTCAAATTCTCAGCAGGTGGGGGCTTGCTCGCAACGAGCCGTGGCAGTCTGGCGGGGCAAGCCGGGCCTCGGCATCGTCGATAAATCGTTCTAGCCAAGCTTCAAGACTCGTCTGATCCAGCAGTGCCAGAGGATATTGTGACCAGAGGATCGTCTGCCCATCCAGCGTACCCTGTACATGGGCTGGCCACTGGGCACCGAACAGGTTGTCGCTGGGGGGCTGGAGGGGGCCCAGTTCACAGTAGAGTTGCAGCCATTGTTCCTGATAACAGCCGATCATCACCCGCAGGCGCTCGTCGACCAGCAGGGTATAAACCCCCTCTTCGGAGGGAAGAGGAGTTATCCCCAGCCGGTTGAACAGCCCCTCTACCAGTTCCCGATAGGTGGAATGGCTCATGCGTCAGCCCCCTTGAAGTTGTAAACCTCGAACTCCTGCCCAAGTCCGATCTCAAGATTGTATTTGGAGCCTGGCCAGAAGGCGTTGGTAAACCAGTTTTTGAACTGTTCCTTGTCAGGGAAATGGAACTCGCCAAAGTTGGGATCGAAGAAGGTAACTCCCTGTTGTTCATCCACATGGGCTGCCACTGTGTGGCCGGCCATCTTGCCCGAGAAACTGATCTTCTTGTACTCGGCACTTTCACCTCGGGTATCCAGAATCGCTGCAACCAGCTGCTCCGGGCCTTGTGAACCTGTCTGGCCAGAAACAGGGGGCATTGGATAACCGGATTTGCTCATTCGCGGTACGAGGTTGTGGTCGGTGAGCCAGTTGCTTGTGACCTGAGCCTGATCGACGTGTTCTTGCATGCCGTCCATCTGCAACTGCTTGATGGAGACCAGCGTGTCAATTTGAAACTGACCTTTCTGGCCGCCGGTATAGAGCTGGTTGAACAGGCTATCACCCTTGGCATGGCTACTGATCCAGTGGGCGGAGATCGACTCGCACACGCCGCCCGAAGTGTCCCCGTGTTTCATGATCTCACCGAGGAAGGCCCCCTTGGTCTGAGCGAACTTGAAGGTGACGCTGCCGCCATGCTGGGGTACCGAGTCACGGACTGTGCCGAGGAATAGGCGAACGCCGAGGTGTATCAGGCGATCTTTGATCATGCTGAAGCGGAAGGCGCTGGTCGGGTTGGGTTTGCCGTCGCTGGTCAGCTGGCGATCCAGCAGAGAGCGACCAGGCAGGTTGTGCTGCACGGCGGCGGAGAAGCGGGCCAGCAGCCCGGGGCGTTCGGTTATGGATTGCAGGTCACGTTTGGCTAATGGACCATCGTGCTTGGGGATGTTTGTTGGGCTGATGGGGGCTGATATTGAGGTGCCGCTGGTATGCTGCGATTGGCTGATGGAGGTGATTGTCATCATCATTACCCGTGGATGTTTGCTCTTTACATGGGGGCTTGATGATAGAGGTTGTCCAGTGCAGCGGGCTGTCAGGAATTCAGCCTGATTTTAACACTATTGGGCGCATTGTCGGGTCAGGTTGCGGGGCAGAGAAAACGCCTCTTAAGAGAGGCGTTGGCAGGGTTCAGGCGAGGGCTCGCTGAGGCTGTGGTGCCGCGCCAAACCAGGCGAGCCGGTCGGCCAGGGTCACCACCGAGCCCACCATGATGAGGGCAGGACTCTCGACCCCCACCGCCAGCGCGGGCAGCTCATCAAGGGTGCCGCGAATGACCCGCTGGCAGGGCTGGGTGCCGCGCTCGATCAGCGCCACCGGGGTGTCGCCCCCCTTGCCGTGGGCCAGCAGCTGCTCGCGGATGGTGGCGCAGGATGAGAGCCCCATGTAGAACACCAGCGTCTGCTTGTCTTTGGCCAGCAGCGGCCAGTCGAGATCCCGGGCGCCACCCTTGCCGTGGGCGGTGACGAAGCGCACGCTCTGGGCGTGGTCGCGGTGCGTGAGCGGAATGCCGGCGTAGGCGGCGCAGCCGCTGGCCGCGGTGATGCCGGGCACCACCTGAAAGCCGATGCCTGTGCCGACCAGCGTCTCCAGCTCCTCGCCGCCACGGCCGAAGATAAAGGGATCGCCCCCCTTGAGACGCACCACCCGTTGCCCCTTCTTCGCCTCCTCCAGCAAGAGCTGGTTGATCCCCTCCTGCGGCACGCAGTGGTTGCCCGCCTGCTTGCCGACGAAGATGCGTTTGGCGTCGCGGCGCACCAGCGCCATCACCTCGTCGGAGACCAGCCGGTCATAGACCACCACGTCGGCCTGCTGCATCTGGCGCAGGGCGTGCAGGGTGAGCAGACCCGGATCGCCGGGGCCGGCTCCCACCAGTACCACCTCGCCTCCGGTCTGGCTCCCGTCGGCAAACAGGTTGTCGGCCAGCTGGTTGGCAGAGGCGCTATCACCGCGGGCCAGCGCTTGACCGAGCCGATCCGCTCCGAGCATCCGCTCCCAGAAGCGACGCCGCTCCCCCATGCTGGCGAAGCGGGCCTTGACCCGCTCCCGCAGGCTACCGGCAAAGGTCGCCACGGCCCCCAGATGTTGCGGCAGCAGGGCTTCCAGTTTTTCCCGCAGCAGCCGGGCCAGCACCGGCGCCTTGCCGCCGGAGGAGATGGCTACCATCAGCGGCGAGCGGTCGATGATCGACGGCATGATGAAGCTGGAGCGTTTCGGGTCATCCACCACGTTGGCAAAGATCCGCGCCTGATTGGCGCTCTGGTAGACCAGTGCGTTCACCTCGCGCCGATCGGTAGCGGCCACCACCAGCCACTTGCCCGCCAGTTGTTCCGGCACAAATTCACCGGCCAGCCACTCGATGCTCCCGTTGGCAACCAGTTCCGCCAGCTCGGGGTCGAGCTCGGGTGCGACCACTGTGAGCTGGGCACCGGCATCCAGCAGCAGGCGCGCCTTGCGCTCTGCCACGTCGCCGCCGCCGACCAGCAGCACGGGTTTGTTGTCGAGTCGGCAAAAGATGGGCAAGTAGTCCATGGGGCCTCCGGATCAGGCGGTTCGGGTCTGGTTGGCGGTGCTGGTGGTTTCGCTCACCGCGAGCGGGCGCTCAGCCTTGGGGGTGGCATACCAGTAGCCGAGGCCCATAAAGAGGGCGCCGGAGACGGTGTTGCCCAGGGTCACCCACAGCAGGTTGTGGCCGATGCCGCCCAGGGTGTAGGCATCGGAATGGGCACCGAACCAGGAGAGGGCGAACAGGGTCATGTTGGCGATGGAGTGCTCGTAGCCGGAGGCGATAAAGGCCAGCAGACACCACCAGATGGCGATGAAGCGGGCAGCCCCTTCGGTGCGCAGCGCCATCCAGATGGCGAGGCAGACCAGCCAGTTGCAGAGGATCCCCTTCATAAACAGGGTCAGGGCCGGAGCCTGGGTTTTGGCCAGCGCCACCTTGTGGGCTAGGCTGCCCGCATCCGGCAGCAGGCTGCCGCCGTAGGAGTAGATGAGCGCTACCACGATGGAGCCAATCAGGTTGCCGGCCCAGGTCTGCGGCAGGATGCGCAGCAGGTCGGCCATGGTGATCTTGCCCGTCTTCACCCCGAAGGTGAGGAACATGGTGTGGCCGGTAAACAGCTCGGAGCCGGCGATGATGACCAGGGTCAGGGCGATGCCGAAGGTGGCCCCCATCACCAGCGGCCGGATGGCGGGATCCACCAGATTGCCGAGGGTGAAGATGAGGATGATGCCGAGGCCCACATAGGCCCCCGCCATGGCGGAGCTGAGCCAGAAGCCGAGCTTGTCGCTGCGCTCGAAGCGGTTGATGCGGGCCGCGTTGGCGGCGCACTTGTTGATGGTTTCCGTGTACATCTTGTGAGTCCTTGAAAGGGCTGCCCACAGGCAGCCCGAAAGAGAGTGAAATCGGCGTTAGACGGCGACCCAGATCTGCTGGTCGCGTACTTCAACGGGGTAGCTTTGAACCGACATCGCGGGGTTGTCGAAGCAGTGGCCATCGCTCAGGCGAAAGCGCTGCTTCTTGAGCGGACTGGCGACCCAGAGTTCGCCGTCGTGTTCGCAGATTAAGCCCCGCGACAGCACGTTGGCGGCGAAGAAGGGATCCCGGTTGTCGATGGCGAACACCTCGGCCGCCGCGCTCGGGCGGAACAGAGCGATCTGGCGACCTTCAATGAGTGCGCACACACCGGTTCCCGGCAGGATATCGTTGAGTTGGCAGGCGAATTTCATCATTTGGTTTCCACCTCGATCTGGTAGACGGGGATGCGCTCGGCCGGGGTCGCCGGTCGATGCTGGTCGCGTTCGCTGACGAACTGAACGTCCGGATCGCGCTTGTCGCTGTTGATGAAGTGGCTGAAGCGCTTGAGCGCCTCCTCTTCGTTGAGGGTGCGCGACCATTCGCACTCGTAGCTGTCGATCAGGGTCTGGATATCGCGCTCCAGCGTCTCGGCCAGTCCCAGCTTGTCGTCGACGATCACCTCGCGCAGGTAGTCGACGCCCCCTTCCAGATTGCCGAGCCAGACCGAGGTGCGCTGCAGTTTGTCGGCGCTGGTGACGTAGAACATCATAAAGCGGTCGATCAGCTTGATGAGGGTCTCGCGGTCGAGGTCAGAAGCCAGCAGATCTGCGTGGCGCGGTTTCATGCCGCCGTTGCCGCCTACATAGAGGTTCCAGCCCGCGTCGGTGGCGATGATGCCAACGTCCTTGCCCTGCGCTTCTGCACATTCGCGGGTACAGCCGGAGACGCCGAACTTCATCTTGTGCGGGGTGCGAATCCCCTTGTAGCGGTTCTCGAGGAAGACCCCGAGGCCGACGCTGTCCTGCACGCCGAAGCGGCACCAGGTGCTGCCGACGCAGGTTTTGGCCATGCGCAGTGCCTTGGCGTAGGCCTGACCTGTCTCGAATCCGGCCGCCAGCAGCTTGCGCCAGATGGCGGGCAGATCATCCTTCTGGGCCCCGAACAGACCGATGCGCTGGGCGCCGGTGATCTTGGTATAGAGCTTGTAGTCGCGGGCCACTTCGGCCACCGCCAGCAGCCCTTCCGGAGTCACTTCGCCACCGGCCATGCGCGGGATGACGGAGTAGCTGCCGTCCTTCTGCATGTTGCCGAGGAAGATATCGTTGGTGTCCTGCAGCGGGATGTTGCGCGGGCTCAGCACATGCTCGTTCCAGCAGGAGGCGAGGATGGAGCCGACAGTCGGTTTGCACACCTCGCAGCCATAGCCTTGGCCATGTTTGGCCAGCAGTTCGTCGAAGCTCTTGATCCCCTCCACCTTGACCAGATGGAACAGCTCCTGACGGGAGTGGGAGAAGTGGGCGCAGAGGTGGTTGTTGACCTCGATGCCCTGCTTCACCAGTTCGGCGTTGAGCACCTGACTGATGAGCGGCACACAGCCGCCGCAGCCGGTACCGGCCTTGGTGTGCTGCTTGATGGCGGCCAGCGTGGTGTGACCCTCGGCCACCGCCTTGGCGATGTCGCCCTTGGAGACGTCGAAGCAGGAGCAGATCTGGGCGCTCTCCGGCAGGGCATCCACCCCCAGCGTCGGCTTGGCGCCGGCGTAGGCGGGCAGGATCAGGGTGTCCGGGTGGCTCGGCAGCGGCAGGGCGTTGAGCATCATCTGCAGCAGGTTGCCGTAATCTTCCACGTCACCCACCAGCACGGCGCCGAGCAGGCGGCTGTTGTCTTCGCTCACCACGATCTTCTTGTAGACGCCAGCCTGATCGTCCTGAAACACATAGCTGTGGCTGCCCGGGGTGCGGCCGTGAGCATCACCGATGGAGCCGACGGAGACGCCGAGCAGCTTGAGCTTGGCGCTCATGTCTGCCCCCTCGAAACGGCTGTCGCCGCCGAGCAGATGGTCGACGGTGATCTGGGCCATCTTGTAGCCCGGTGCCACCAGCCCGAAGAAGCGGCCCTGCCAGGCGGCGCACTCGCCGATGGCATAGATGTCGGGGTCGGAGGTGAGGCAGTGATCGTCGATGACGATGCCGCCGCGCTCGGCGATGGCGAGATCACCGTAACGGCCGAGGGTATCTTGCGGGCGAATGCCGGTGGAGAAGACCACCACGTCCACTTCAAGCTGGCTGCCGTCGGCGAAAGCGAGGCGGTGTTTCGCCTGCTCGCCGCCATGCATCAGGATCTCGCTGGTGCTCTTGCTGGTGTGTACCTGCACGCCCATGGATTCAATCTTGCGGCGCAGCAGCTGGCCGCCCTGACCGTCGAGCTGCTCGGCCATCAGTACCGGAGCAAACTCCACCACATGGGTTTCGAGACCCAGTGCCTTGAGGGCGCCGGCGGCTTCGAGGCCAAGCAGGCCGCCACCGATCACCACCCCGCTCTTGCCACTCCTGGCGGCGCTGCGGATGGCTTTCAGATCCTCGATGGTGCGATAGACGAAGCACTCGTGGTGCTGGCTGCCCGCAATGGGCGGCACCCAGGGGTAGGAGCCGGTGGCCAGCACCAGTTTGTCGTACCCGACCACAGTGCCCTTGTTGGAGTGCACTTCGCGGTTGGCCCTGTCGATTTTTTTCACCGCTTCGCCGAGCAGCAGGCGGATGCCGTGCTTGTCGTAGAAGCCGGGTTTGACGAGGGAGAGATCTTCACTGGTGTGATGGGAGAAGTAGGAGGAGAGATGGACGCGATCGTAGGCGGGACGGGGTTCTGCACCGAAGACGGTGATCTCGTAGCGGCCCGGGTCGGCCCGCTCGATCAACTCTTCGATGAAGCGGTGCCCCACCATGCCGTTGCCCACAACGACCAGTCTGACTTTGCTCATGATTGCCTCTAGTTTGGAGTAATAAAACATCATTCTGGGGCTAGGCTACCCAGTCGGCAGGGGCGGGCAATTGATGCAAATCAAGTGTCTATTTATATATCTCGTCAGGGGTAATTCGATAAAATTCAAAGATATACAAAAATAGGTATACCAGTTGATGATTTCTGCGCTGGCTTGGGGTGAGGGATGGTGGAGGGAAAACCTAGTTTAACAACTGCCGGGGAGTGAAAACTTCTGGTGGAAAAGGCCGGTCTCGCGCTGGGCGAGACCGGCATCAATGGGTATCAGCCGAGCAAGGCTGCGCGTCAGGCGATATGGCGGCGGAACATGGCGAGCGCCAGCGACAGGGTGACGCCGGCGATGGCGAGCAGCGGCCAGAGCAGGGGCCAGGCGGCCGACCAGTCAAACCCCTTGAGGAAGACCCCCTTGAGCAGCACGATGAAGTGGGTGAGGGGGTCGATGGCCGCCAGCCACTGGAACACCTGCGGCATGTTCTCCACCGGCGAGATGTAGCCCGAGAGGATCACCGCCGGTACGGTGAAGGAGAAGACCCCGAGAAAGGCCTGCTGCTGGGTCGAGCAGAACGACGAGATGAAGAGCCCGATCCCGGCCAGTGCCAGCCCGTAGCAGACCATGCCCGCCATCAGCAGGCTGAGGCTGCCGGCAAAGGGGAGGTGAAAGACAAAACGGGCGGCCAGCGCGACTATGCACCCTTGTCCCACCGCCACCATGATGCCGGGCACCGCCTTGCCCGCCATGATCCAGCCTGCGGTGAGGGGGGAGACCAACAGTTGATCGAAGGTGCCCTCTTCCCGCTCCCGCGCGACCGAGAGGGCGGTAACGATAAGGCAGCCGGTGGTGGTAATGATGGCCACCAGCGCTGGCAGGATATGCCAGTGGAACTCGACGTTGGGGTTGTAGAGGTTGCGTACCGCCAGCTCGGGTTGCCCCTTGCCCTCACTTTGCCAGCGGGCGATCACCTGACTGATGTAGCCCGCCGCCACCTGACCACCGTTGGAGCGGCGGCCGTCGATGATCAGCTGCACCTTGACCGGTTCGCCGCGCGCCAGCCGGCGGGAGAAATCCCCCGGAATAATCAGCCCGAGCAGCGCCTGCTGCCCGGTGATGGCCTCGGTCATGCCCGCCTCGCCTTGCACCGGGATGATGGTGGTGAAGGCGGGCATATGGGTGAGGCGCTCCAGCAGCTCGCGGCTCTGGGCGCCGCCATCCTGGTTGTAGATGGCCAGCGTGTTGCCGGTCACCTCCAGAGTGGCGGCGAACGGGAAGAGGGCGGTCTGCAGCAGCACCGGCATGATGAGCAGAAAGCGCCCCTGGGTATTGCCCATCAGGGCCTGCAGCTCTTTTCGGATCAGCCACCAGAGTCGGATCAGCATGGGTTACTCCAGAGTGCGCCGCGTCTTGCGGGCGGTCAGGGCCAGCCAGAAACCGGCCAGCAGCAGCAGACAGAAACCGTTGACCAGCAGGATCGAGAAGACGCTGCCCGCCTGATAGAGGGTCTGCAAGGAGCTCGCGAAGTAGCGGGCCGGAATGAGGTGAGTGATGGCCCGCAGCAGCGGCGGCATGCTGGCGATCTCGAACACGAAGCCCGACAGCATCACCGCGGGCAGAAAGGCGGCGATCAGCGCTGCCTGCGCGGCGTTGAACTGGCTGCGCATCACGGTGGAGAGAAACAGCCCGAGCCCGAGGGCGCTGCCGAGAAAGACGCTGGTGACCAGAAAGAGCAGCAGCAGGGAGCCGCGCCACGGCACGCCCATTACCGCCACCGAGAAGAGCAGGCAGAGCAGCATGGCAATGATGCCAAGGCCATAGTAGGGCAGCAGCTTGGAGAGCAGCAGCTCCCCCTTGGTGACCGGGGTGGCGAGCAGCGCCTCCATGGTGCCGCGCTCCCACTCCCGCGCCACCACCAGCGAGGTGAGCAGGGCCCCTATGATGGTCATCACCACCGCAATGGAGCCTGGCACCAGAAAGTTGCGGCTCACCAGAGCCGGGTTGAACCAGGCGCGGCTCTCTATCGACACCGGCATGGCAACCCTCTCGCCAGCGAGCCACCCCTGCCAGATCCCCTGCACATAGTTGGTGACGAAGTTGGCGGTGTTGGGCTCGGAGCCGTCGGTCAGCAGCAGCGCCTGCGGCGTGCCATTGCCCTGACCGGCCAGCGCGCGGGAGAAGCCGTCATCGATCACCAGCAGGCCGCGGATCTCGCCGCGGGCCAGACTGGCGAGCAGGGACTCCTTGCTCGGGCCGCTGTGGATCTCCAGCGCGGTAGAGCCGCGCAGGGCCTGCTCCAGCCGCACCGCCGGGGCGCCGCTGTCGGTACGCCAGATGCCGAGGCGCAGATGGTCCACATCCAGATTGATGGCGTAACCCATCACCACCAGCAGCACCACCGGCATGATGAAGGCAATGAGGATGCTGCTCGGGTCACGGACGATTTGCAGCGTCTCCTTGCGGCAGAGGGCCAGCAGTCGTCGACGGTTGATGCTCATGCGTCCTCCTCGCTGGCCCGCTCGACCAAGGTGATAAAGGCCTCTTCCATTGTTGGCAAAGAACAGGTCGGCAAGGAGCCGGTTGGCAAAGAGGTCGCCGCCTCTTTGGCGGCCAGCCCCTTGAGATCGTCCGGAGTGCCGAGCGCCAGCAGCTTGCCGCGATAGATGAGGGCGATGCGGTCGCAATACTCCGCCTCGTCCATAAAGTGGGTGGTGACCAGCACGGTGACGCCGTGGTCGGCCAGCGCGTTGATGTGCGACCAGAACTCGCGCCGGGTCACCGGATCGACCCCGGAGGTGGGCTCGTCGAGAAACAGCAGCGGCGGTTCGTGCAGCAGGGCGCAGGCCAGCGATAAGCGCTGGCGCAGACCGAGCGGCAGGGATTCCGCCTTCTGATCGAGCCAGGGGGCGAGGGCAAAGGCAGTCACCATGGCGTCGATCCGCGTCTGCTGGTGGCGGCCAAACAGGCCGTAGATACCGGCGAAGAAGGAGAGGTTCTGGGCCACGGTGAGCTGCTTGTAGAGGGAGAACTTCTGCGCCATGTAACCGAGGCGCTGGCGTGCCGCCGAGGGGCTGTGGGCCAGATCGATGCCGGTCACCAGCGCCTGTCCCTCGCTCGGGCGCAGCAGGCCGCACTCCATCTTGAAGGTGGTGGACTTGCCCGCCCCGTTGGGGCCGAGCAGGCCGAAGATCTCGCCGCGGCGCACCGCAAAGCTGACATCATCGGTGGCGGCGAAATCGCCGAAGCGCTTGGTGAGGTGGCGTGCCTCGATCACCGCCTCGGGGGAGACCCCCTGCGGCAGTTCGGCTTCCCGCATCCCGGCTGCCAGACTCGACTCCCCGCCGGGGCCGCCGCCGAGCAGGTCGATAAAGGCATCCTCCAGCCGGGGCTGGGCCGGTTGAAAGGCGCCGTTGGCGAGATGCAGCTCCGCCAGCGGCGGGGGCGTCACGCCTGGGTGCAGCAGCAGGCGAACCCGCTCCCCCGCCACCGCGCCATCCATCACCGCCGGGTGAGCCAGTGCCCGGCGCAGCAGGGCGCGCCGCTCGCGGCCATCCAGTTGCCCCGCCTCCAGCAGCCAGCAGCGGCTGGCCATGGCTCCCATCAGATCGGCCGGGGTGCCGCTGGTGCGCACCTCGCCATCCGCCATCAGCAGCACGTGGTCGCACAGTTCCGCCTCATCGAGATAGGCGGTACTCCAGAGCACCGTCATCCCTCCCTTGGCCAGCTCGCGCACCATCTGCCAGAGGGCGCGGCGGGAGATGGGATCGACCCCGACCCCGGGTTCGTCGAGCAGCAGCACATCCGGGGTGCCGAGCAGGGCGCAGGCCAGCCCGAGTTTCTGCTTCATCCCGCCAGAGAGCTTGCCTGCCGGCCGTGCGGTGAAACGGGCGAGATCGGTGAAGGCGAGCAGCCGCGCGAAGGTGGGCGTGCGTTCGGGCTCCAGTACACCGCGCAAGTCAGCGTAGAGGGTGAGGTTCTCCAGCACGCTGAGATCCTCGTAGAGGCCGAACTGCTGGGGCATGTAGCCGAGGCGCTGACGCAGCAGATCCCCCTCGCTCACCGGATCCAGCCCCAGCACCCGGATGGTGCCCGCTTCGGGGATCAGCAGACCGGCCAGCAGGCGCAGCAAAGTGCTCTTGCCCGCGCCGTCGGGGCCGACCAGCCCGGTGATGCCGCCAGCCGGAATGGTGGCCGAGATGGCGTTGAGGGCGACCCGCTCACCAAAGCGTTTGGTGAGCCCCTCGAGGGAGATGGCGCAGCTCATGGGGCCAGCCTGACGGTGACCGGCATCCCTTGGCGCAGGGCCGGGTCGGGATCCTGCACCACGATGCGCAGCCGGTAGACGAGGTGAGTGCGCAAGTCAGGCGTCTCCACCGATTTCGGGGTGAACTCGGCGGTCGGCGAGACAAATCCCACCACCCCGTGATAGGGCTTGTCCGGCCGCGAGTCGGTGGTGAGGGTCACTTTGGCGCCGCTCGGGAAGTGGCCGAGCCAGGGCTCCTCCACATAGGCGCGCACCCAGACTGGCGCGGTCAGGGAGAGGTTGAAGGCGGTCGCTCCGCTTTGCACCATGCTGCCGTTCTCGATGGCGCGACTGATGATGATGCCATCGCTGGGGGCGGTCAGGTTGGCATCTGCCAGCGCCAGCTCGGCACTGGCGAGCGCCGCTTTGGCCCCTTCCAGCTGGGCATCGGACTGGGCGATTTCCTCCGGGCGGTAGCCGGTTTCGAGCTGGGCGAGCTGTTCGCGTGCCGAGCGTACCTGCGCCTGCGTCTGATCCCGCTGGGAGCGGGCGGTATCGAGCTGACCGCGGGAGATGGCGCCGGTGGCGGCCAGTGCGCTCTGGCGGCGCCACTGCTGGTCGGCTTCCAGTGCAGCGGCTTCGGCGGCGGCCAGTGCGGCCCGGGCGCGGTCGGTCTCTTCGCTGCGATAGCCTTTGTGGATCAAGGTGTTGGCGGCAGTGAGCGCGGCCAGATTGGCGCGGGCGCTGTCGCGGCTGTGGGTGAGGGGAACCGGATCGAGGCGGGCCAGCAGTTGACCGGCTTTTACCCTATCCCCCTCATCGACCAGCACCTGATCGACCCGGCCGCCGACCCGAAAGGCCAGATTGACGTCGCGAATATCGACGTTGCCGTAGAGGATGGAACCGTCGGCCGGGCGCCCCTGCCACCAGAGGTAGCCACCGATAACGGTTAGCAGCAGGGCCACGATTGCAATGCGTTGTTTCATGCCGCTTCTCCTTCTTTCATGTCGGTGGGGCGCAGGCCGCACAGGGCCCATACCAGCCGTTGTCTGGCGGCCTCAGGGCTGTCTATCTGACTGAGAAAGGGGGCGGCCTGTTCGGGCAGCCAGCCGAGCTGGCGACCGCTGCCGGCGATCACCAGCGGCAGGCCGACCGACCCCATGATGAAGATCATCAGCTGGAGCGGGTGACCCGCGACCAGCGACCCTTCCGCCTGTGCCATCCGTACCTGCTCGATCAGCAGCAGGGGATGACGGCGCGGCAGGCTGAGCAGAAAGCGCTGGGCCGCCCCTTCACCCGCCAGCGCATCGCCAAACAGGTGGTTGATAAAGCCGCGCTGGCGCGCCACCAGCCCGATCAGCGCCTCCATGGTGGCCTCGAACATGGCGATGGCAGAGGGGTAGGAGCCTTTGGCAGCCACCGCCTTGAGCTCGTCATAGAGGGGGGCATACCAGAGCTCCACCAGCTCGTCGATAAAGGCGTCGCGGTTGCCGAAGTGGTAGACGAAGGAGCCGAGGTTCACCTCGGCCGCCGCCGCCAGCTCGCGCACCGTCAGGCCGCGCAGCCCCTTCTCGGTGGCGATGGCGAGGCCGGTATCGAGCAGTTTCTGCCGGGTTGGATTCATTGTTCTGGTTCCTGCTGCACAGATTTTGATCTGATTTATACGTATGTATAAATCAGCCGCCGAGAATAGGAAAGATCTTTTTTTGAGCAGATTTCAGCGGAGATGAAAAACGGCGGGCGTTGGCAAGGAGAGGTTTGGAAACGGCTTGGGATTGAACGGGTTGCCGCAGGTGTGGGCCAGAATCCGGGCAGATGACGGAGGTGGTGGAGAAATAAAAACGCCTCCGCGAAGGGAGGCGTTTTATCGGGAGGGGCGCGTTTACAGAATAAAGCGGCTCAGATCCTCGTCTTCAATCAGCTTGCCGAGGTGTGCGTTGACGTAGTCGGTGTTGATGACGAAGGTCTCGCCGGACTTCTCGGAGGCGTCGTAGGAGATATCTTCCATCAGGCGTTCCATCACGGTGTGCAGACGGCGGGCACCGATGTTCTCGGTACGCTCGTTGACCTGCCAGGCCGCTTCGGCCAGACGGCGGATACCATCCTGGGTGAACTCGATATTGACCCCTTCGGTGGCCATCAGCGCCTTGTACTGATCGGTCAGGGAGGCGTTCGGCTCGGTCAGGATCCGCTCGAAATCTTCGGTGGTCAGCGCGGTCAGCTCGACCCGGATCGGCAGACGGCCCTGCAGCTCGGGGATGAGGTCGGACGGCTTGGCGATCTGGAAGGCACCGGAGGCGACAAACAGGATATGGTCGGTCTTGACCATGCCGTGCTTGGTGTTGACGGTGCAGCCCTCGACCAGCGGCAGCAGGTCGCGCTGAACCCCTTCACGGGAGACATCGGGGCCGGAGCTCTCGCCGCGCTTGCAGATCTTGTCGATCTCGTCGAGGAAGACGATGCCGTTGTTCTCGACCGCAGCGATGGCCTTTTGCTTCAGCTCTTCCGGGTTGACCAGCTTGGCCGCTTCCTCTTCGATCAGCGCCTTCATGGCCTCTTTGACCTTGATCTTGCGCTTCTTCTTCTGGTTCTGGCCCAGGTTCTGGAACAGCCCCTGCAGCTGGTTGGCCATCTCTTCCATGCCCGGCGGGGTCATGATTTCGACGCCCATCGGGGAGGCGGCCAGATCCAGCTCGATCTCCTTGTCATCCAGCTGACCTTCGCGCAGTTTCTTGCGGAAGATCTGGCGGGTGTTGGAGTTGTCGGCTTTCTCTTCCTCACCCCAGGTGTTGCGCGGGTTGGGCAGCAGCGCATCGAGAATGCGCTCTTCGGCGGCTTCCTCGGCGCGGTATTTCATCTTCTCCATCTCGGTCTCGCGCACCAGCTTGATGGCGACATCGGTCAGATCGCGAATGATGCTGTCCACTTCCTTGCCGACATAGCCCACTTCGGTGAACTTGGTCGCTTCCACCTTGATGAAGGGGGCGTTGGCCAGCTTGGCCAGACGACGGGCGATCTCGGTTTTGCCGACACCGGTCGGGCCGATCATCAGGATGTTCTTCGGGGTCACTTCATGGCGCATCTCTTCGTTGAGCTGCATCCGGCGCCAGCGGTTGCGCAGGGCGACGGCCACCGCGCGCTTGGCATCGGCCTGACCAATGATGTGACGATCCAGTTCGTGGACGATTTCTCTCGGGGTCATCTCGGACATGATGGAGTTCCTGTATCAGGGGCGGGCAGTGCCCACCCCTTGGAGAATTGGTTGCTATGTAGCCGGCTTATTTGGCCGAATAGTCCAGCACTTCGACGGTGTGGTGCTGGTTGGTGAAGACGCAGATGTCGCCGGCGATCTTGAGCGCCTTCTCGACGATGCTCCTGGCATCCAGATCGGTGTTTTCCAGCAGGGCGATGGCCGCGGACTGGGCGAAGTTGCCGCCGCTGCCGATGGCGATGAGATCGTGCTCCGGCTGCACCACGTCACCGTTGCCGGTGATGATGAAGGATTTGTGTTCGTCGGCCACGGCCAGCAGCGCTTCGAGGCGGCGCAGGGCGCGATCGGTGCGCCAATCTTTGGCCAGCGCCACGGCGGCGCGCTCCAGATTACCCTGATGGGCCTGCAGTTTGGCTTCGAAGCGTTCGAGCAGGGTGAAGGCGTCGGCGGTACCACCGGCAAAACCTGCCAGTACCTTGCCGTTGTAGAGGCGATGAACCTTGCGGGCGTTGCCCTTCATGACGGTGTTGCCAAGAGAAACCTGGCCATCGCCACCGATGACGACCTGACCGTTGCGGCGAACTGAAACTATGGTAGTCACTTTACTTACCTCGCTTGAGCCGAATGACGGCCTGACTGTGCATGGAAGAAAAGATGGGGATGGCAAAACGGCTTTTCAAGCCTGTAATCGGTCGGGACAAGCGCGAGATGGGGCTATGGGGGCGAAGGGAGCCCAAAGAAGAGGGGCCGGGTGTTGCCACCTGGCCCCTCATGGTAAAACGGGCGCTTACCCTTTCTTGGGAATGCAGCCGCTGATGCCTGAGCTCTGCAGCTTGCGGTTGGCCGCGTCGGCGGCCGCCTTGCCGTTGAAGGGGCCGACCATCACCTTGTAGACGGTGCCGTTGGCGCCATTGATCACCTGCAGGCTGGAGGAGAGGCCGGCGGTGAAGGCGATGCGTGCCTTGAGCGACTCAGCAGAATCCTGCGAGCGCAGGGCGGCACACTGCATCATATAGCGGCCGCTGTCGGCAGCTGCGGTCTGGGCAGGTTGGGCTGCCGGTTGGGCTTTGGCGGCAGCGGCTCGCTCACGCTCCAGCTCGGCACGGATCTCCCGCTCCATCCGCTCACGCTCGGCCTTGCGGTCGATCACCTGCTCCTGGGCGCTGGCAACCGGTGCACCGGAGGTGGAGGGGGTGGTCGCCGGATTGGGCTGATAGGGCTTGGGCTGGCCGATCGGTGTTCCCGGCTGGGGAATATCGGTCGGTACCGGCTGCGGCAGCTTCTCCGGTTGCAGGGTCATGGTATCGGCAGGAGGCGGCGGCAGAACGCCCGGCTGGGTCGGCGGCTCTATGATATCGACCTGCTTGTTCTCAAGCCGTTCGATGTAGCTCCACTTCTCCTGAGGCAACCCGTTGTTCTGCGGTTTGGGCTTGTTGGCTTTGACCTGCTCTTCGATGGTCGGGGCATCGTGGCCCTTGCCATTGATCATGTAGAGGAAGCCGCCAAAGCCAGCCAGCAGCGCCCCGGCCAGCAGGGCCGGGATAACAGGAAAGCGGCGCGGAGCCGCTTTCTTGGTGTTGCGACCGCCCGCGCGACGTCGCGGACGGTTGCCGACATAATCCCGGGTCGCCATCTATTACATGCGCTCCAGGGTGTAGATACCCAGTACGCCGAGGCCCAGCTTGAGCACCTTGGCGGTGGCAGCACACAGCAGCAGACGGCTCTGACGGGTCGCTTCGTCCACGCCATCCTTGTTGATCGGGCAGGCTTCGTAGAAGGTCATGAAGTTGCCGGAGAGCTCGTACAGATAGGTACAGAGCAGGTGCGGCATCCCCTTGTCCGCCACGCCGTTGACCGCGTCGGAGAACTGGATCAGCTTCTGGGCCAGGGTCTCTTCCGCTTCCTCGTTCAGGGTCACATTGCCGGTCAGGGTAGCGGCATCGACGCCGGCCTTGCGGAAGATGGACTGAATACGGGTGTAGGCGTATTGCAGGTAAGGAGCTGTGTTGCCTTCAAAGGAGAGCATCAGATCCCAGTCGAAGATATAGTCGGTGGTGCGGTTCTTGGAGAGATCCGCATACTTGACCGCACCCATGGCGATGGCGTGCACCACTTCGGCCTTCTCTTCGGCGGAGAGGTCGCTGTTGCGGCTCTCCAGCAGGGCGGCGGCGCGCTCTTCCGCTTCGTTCAGCAGGTCGACCAGCTTGACGGTGCCACCGGAGCGGG
This sequence comes from Aeromonas sp. FDAARGOS 1410, assembly GCF_019048745.1. Taxonomy (NCBI): domain Bacteria; kingdom Pseudomonadati; phylum Pseudomonadota; class Gammaproteobacteria; order Aeromonadales; family Aeromonadaceae; genus Aeromonas; species Aeromonas sp. FDAARGOS 1410. The sequence continues at coordinate 651,944 of NZ_CP077401.1, forward strand.
TCTTGTAGGGACGACCATCCTTGCCCAGCATCATGCCAAAGGCGTGGTGCTCGAGCGGCACGGATTCCGGCACATAACCCGCCTTGCGGGTGATGGTCCAGGCCTGCATCAGGTGCTGGTGCTGACGGGAGTCGATGAAGTACATCACCCGGTCGGCGCCCAGGGTTTCGTAACGATATTTGGCACAGGCGATGTCGGTGGTGGTGTAGAGGAAACCGCCATCGCTCTTCTGGATGATGACGCCCATGGCCTCGCCATCCTTGTTCTTGAACTCGTCCAGGAAGACAACGGTGGCGCCTTCGCTCTCGACCGCCAGCCCCTTGGCTTTCAGGTCAGCAACGATCTCCGGCAGCATGTCGTTGTACATGGACTCGCCCATGATGTCCTTGTTGGTCAGGGAGACATTCAGGCGGTCGTAGTTGCGCTGGTTCTGCTCCATGGTCATGTCGACCAGCTTCTTCCACATGGTACGGCAGTACTCGTCGCCACCCTGCAGTTTCACCACGTAGTTACGGGCGCGCTCGGCGAAGGCTTCGTCTTCGTCGTAGCAACGCTTGGCCTGGGTGTAGAAGGCTTCCAGGTCGCGCAGCTCCATGTCGGAGGCGTTCTCGTTGGCCATCTTCTCCAGATAGGCGATCAGCATGCCGAACTGGGTACCCCAGTCACCGATGTGGTTGGCACGCACCACCTTGTGGCCGAGGAACTCCAGCGCACGAGCGGCTACGTCACCGAGTACGGTGGAGCGGATATGGTGCACGGCCATCTCTTTGGCCACGTTGGGGGCGGAGTAGTCCACCACCACGGTCTGCGGGGTCGGCAACTTCACGTTGGCGTTGGCAGAGGTCACCATGGCCTCGACCTGACCGGCCAGCCAGCGCTGGTCGAAGAAGAAGTTGATGAAGCCGGGGCCGGCGATCTCGACCTTGGCGATCAGGTCGGAGGCAGGCAGGTGCTCGATGATGGCAGCCGCCAGCTCACGGGGATTCTTGCGGGCCGGCTTGGCCAGCAGCATGGCCAGGTTGGTGGCCAGGTCACCGTGAGCTTTTTCCTTGCATCGGTCTACTTGCACGCGGGCTTCCAGGTCCGCCGGCAGGACGCCTGCTGACTTGAGATTGGCTACCGTTTGTTCAAGTAGATGATGAATATGCTCTTTCATAACTGACCACCAAGGTTGCGCGTCGAAAAATGACTGATATATAAGGGCGTGAATTTTACCCGCATCGGCTCGAGAAAACTATAGGGATGACCCGCCGCTCGCTGTCGGGCGGATATTTCACTGCGTTTGGCGCCATATTCCAGAATATTGGACGGAAATTACGGTGCTTATCCATTTCTACTGCATATCGAAGCGCCTTGTCCAGGCTATTTCCCCTGATTGTTAAGGGTTTTTCCCGACACTGATCTCCCGCTGGCTGTTGCACGTACCTAGAGTCGTAACCCAGCAAGGAGTTTGTGATGCGACTGGCACTGTTTCCCCTATCAGCCCACCTGCTGCCCGGCGGCATCATGCCGCTGCGGATCTTCGAGCCCAGATACCTGCGGATGGTGGCCGAAGCGGGGGAGGCGGGCTTTGCCCTCTGCATGGTGGATCCGCGCCAGCCCGACGCCTTGCGCAACATGCTGCCCATCGCCACCCGGGTCAAGGTCATCGACTTCGACCGGCTGCCGGACGGCATGCTGGGGATCACGGTGCAGGGGGTGGAGCGGGTGCAGATAGAGGATCTGTGGCATGAGCCCGATGGCCTGCGCATCGGTGAGGTGAGCCCGCTGCCGGCATGGCCGCCCCGGCGGCTCCATCCCGATCAGCTGCCACTGGCCGATGCGCTGCGGGAGGTGTTTGCCGACTATCCCGACTATGCCGCCCTCTATCCCGCGCCCCGCTGGGACGATGGCAACTGGGTGGCCCAGCGCTGGCTGGAGGTGCTGCCGATCCCCCCCGAGCAGAAGCAGCTGCTGCTGGCCGCTGCCGACAATCAGCCTGCCATTGCCCTGCTCAAAGGGGTGCTGGTGGCCAGCCACTGATTTTTTCCTGACCTGCTGATCCGCCAGCGCCGCAGGGCCGTACCAGTCATTACCACAGCACCTTCGACAGCACACCAAAGGGATGGCGCAATGGCATATACTGGCCAACCACACTCGACCATACGCAGGACTTCGCCCGTGATGGATAACCCGGATGGCGACCTCAAATCTCTGCTGATCAGGGTGGCAGAGCAGGCCGACAAGGCCGCGTTTGCCCGCCTGTTCCAACACTTTGCGCCGCGCATTCGCAGCTACGGGCTGCGCCATCTCGGCAGCGAGGCCAACGCCATGGAGCTGGTACAGGAGACCATGCTGCTGGTGTGGCAGAAGGCGCGCCTCTACCACCCCGAGAAGGGGGCGCCGACCACCTGGATCTACACAGTGATGCGCAACCAGTGCTTCGATCTGCTGCGCCGCCGTCGCGCCAGCAAGGAGGATCTATGCGCCGAGGAGCTGTGGCCGGTGCTGGAGTTTCAGGCCGAAGAGGAGCATCTGAGCGGAGGCGAGGATGCCGTGCTGACCCGCCAAATGGCCCACTACCTCGGCACCCTGCCTGAGCCGCAACAGCAGGTGGTGCGTGGCATCTATCTGCAGGAGTTTTCCCAGCAGGAGCTGGCGGAGCGCCTTGGCGTGCCGCTCGGTACTATCAAGTCCCGCCTCAGACTGGCGCTACAGAAACTGAAAGAGCAAGTGGAGCAAGGCCATGATTAAAGCCCATCCAACCGACCCTATGCTGCGCGCCTTTGCTGCCGATGAGCTCCCTCTGCCGCTGGCCGTCGGACTTTCCGCTCACTGCGAGCTCTGCCCCGATTGTGCTGCCCGACTGAAGGCATTCGAAGAGGAGCTGGCGCAGCAATATCTTGCCTCGCCAGCAGAGCCCGAGCTGGCCTCCCGGGATGAAGTGGGACTGGACGCCGGATTCGACGCCATGCTGGCGGATATTCTGGCGCAGCCCGAACCGGTTGCCGCACCCGTTATCGATCTGCCCCGAGTCCAGCCTGCCGAGCTCGAGGTGGCCGGTCACGCTTACCGCTTGCCGCGGGTGCTGACCCGTTACCGCTCGCCCAAGTGGCGCCATATCGGGGCCATTCGTCAGCAGAGTTTGCCACTGGACGAGATGGGGGCTCGCGCCAGCCTGCTCCACATCGAGGCGGGTGGCCGTATCCCCGAGCACACCCATCAGGGTTACGAGCTGACCCTGCTGCTGGCGGGCAATATTCAGGATGGCGACACCCTCTATCAGGCCGGGGATTTTATCTGGCGCGATGCCAGCCACGCCCACAGCCCGCACACGCCGGACGGCTGCCTCTGCTATACGGTGCAGGATGCGCCGGTGCAGTTCACCAAGGGGCTGTCGCGGCTGCTCAATGGCATCAGTCAGCACCTCTACTGAGGGGCTTGGACAATAAAAAAGGGACCTTGCGGTCCCTTTTGTCATTTGATTGCTGGCTGAGGGTCAGGCGACAAACAGCAGATAGACGGCGAATGCCACGATAAAGCGGTAGATGGCGAACGGGATGAAGTCGAGGCGGCGGATCAGCGCCAGGAAGCTCTTGATGGCGATCATGGCGACCACGAAGGCGGTGATAAAGCCCACCGCAAACATCGGGAAGTCGGCCATGGAGAGGAAGTCGCGGCTCTTGTAGAGATCGAGCGTACTGGCCGCCATCATCATGGGTACCGCCATGATGAAGGAGAACTCGGCCGCTGCATGGCGGCTGATCCCCATCAGCATGCCGCCGCTGATGGTGGCGCCGGAGCGTGAGAAGCCGGGCCACAGCGCCAGACACTGGAACAGGCCGATACCGAATGCCTGCTTGTAGCTGATGTCATCCAGGGTTTCGGAGCGAACTGCCGGGCGGAACTTCTCGGCGATGATCAGCAGGATACCGCCTGCTACCAGCGCATACATCACGGTCTGCGGGCCAAACAGGTTGGCCTTGATCCAGCTGTGGATGGCCAGACCGACCACGATGGCGGGCATCATGCCGAGGATGACGTGGATCAGCGACAGGGTGGCGTGGCCCGGTTCCGGCTTCTGGCCGAAGTGGATGCCAATCAAACCAAACAGGCGGCGCCAGAAGACGGCAACCACCGCGAGAATCGAACCAAGCTGGATCACCACTTCGAAGGTAGCGGCCTTGGGCCCTTCAAAGCCCAGCAGATGGCCGACGATGATCATGTGGCCGGTTGAAGAGACGGGGAGGAACTCGGTCAGCCCCTCGACAACGCCCAGAATAAAGGCGACCAGCAGGCTATAGGTGTCAGTCATCGAACAGAATCCTTGCTACGTTGATGCAAAAACGCCCCGGAAGGGTCTCGGGGCGGCTTATCTTGCTCGAATGTGGCTGGCGCTGCTACGGAAAAATTATGAAACCTTTAAGTCAGTCGCGGATAAAGCGGTAGCGAGTCTGGTGATGATAGCGCTCGCCCGGCACCAGCCAGGGGTCGCCCAGCTCGGGCCGGTTCGGACTGTCGGGTAGTTGCTGCGCCTCCAGACAGAAGCCGTCGTGATCCCGGTGCGCCAGACCCTGGCGATTCGGGGTATTGGCCAGCCAGTTGCCGCTGTATAACTGCAGCGAGGGCTGGTTGGTGTAGACCTCCATCGCCAGCTGTCTGTCACCCGATACCACGCGAGCAGCCCACTCCTGCGCCGGGCCGTTGAGCACAAAGGCGTGGTCGTATCCCTTGGCCTGTTGCTGCTGGGGATGGCTCAGCCAATCCAGCCCGACAAGGCGCTCTTGGCGCAGATCGAATGGCCCCTCCACCGGGGTGATGGCGATCGGCAAACCGCTTGGGTCGGTCGGCAGGAAGTGGTCGGCATTGATGCTGATGAGGTGGTCACGCACATCGCCGCCGTCAGGGTCGTCATCGAGATTGAAGTAGGCATGGCTGGTGAGGCTGACCGGCGTAGCGGCATCCGTGCAGGCGATAAAATCCACCACCAGATCGCTCTGCTCCAGCCGGTACTCCAGGGTTACCCGCAGATTGCCGGGAAAGCCCTGATCCCCCGCTCGGGAGAGCAACGCCAGCTTGACCCGATCCGCTTCCAGCTCCTTGATGTGCCACTGCTGGCGATGAAACCCCGCCTGCCCGCCATGCAGGCAGTTGGGTGCCTGATTGGCATCCAGCGACCAGCGCTCGCCATCGCGTAGCAGTTCGGCGCCGCCGATGCGGTTGGCAAAACGTCCCGCCACCGCGCCCAGCCACACCTGTTGGTTGGGATAGGTGTCGTCGGCACAACCCAGCAGCACTTCGCGCCGTTTGCCCGCCACCGGCAGGGTGAGGGAGGTGAGGGTGGCGCCGAAGTCGAGGCCGCGCAGGCGCAGCCCCTCCTCGTTTTCCAGTTCGAATGGCGTCATGGCTCTGCTCATAGCTTGCCTGCTCCGGCGCTGGCAGAGCAGACGTAGCAGTCAGCCTTGAGGCCGAAGCGGGTCGGATACTCGCCTTCAACCGCGGCGATCACCTCGGCCACCTTCTCGGGGCGCAGCAGGGCGACCACGCAGCCGCCGAAGCCGCCGCCAGTCATCCGTACGCCGCCTTCGGTGCCGAGCCTGGCCTTGATGATCTCCACCAGACCGTCGATGGCGGGCACTGTGATTTCGAAGTCATCGCGCATGGCGGCGTGTGAATCGGCCATCAGCTCGCCGAGACGAACCAGATCCCCTTGCGCCAGCGCATCGGCGGCGGCCAGGGTGCGGGTATTGTCGCCTACCACGTGGCGGGCACGGCGGTAGCAGACCTCATCCAGTCCGGCCTTGCCCGCTTCGAGAGCCGCCAGATCGAGATCGCGCAGTGCCTTGACTCCGTAGTGGCGGGCGGCCGCTTCGCACTGCTGGCGACGGGTGTTGTATTCGCTGTCCACCAGACCACGGCGCACATTGGAGTTGACGATCAGTACCGCCAGATCGGTGGGCATGGGGATGAGGCGGGTCTCCAGCGAGCGGCAGTCGAGCAGCAGGGCGTGGTCGGTTTTGCCGCTGGCGGAGATCATCTGATCCATGATGCCGCAGTTGCAGCCGACGAACAGGTTCTCCGCCTGCTGACCGTTGAGGGCGATCTCGGCCTGACTGATGGCGAGCCCCAGCGCCTCCTTGAAGGCCTGACCAATGGCCACTTCCAGTGAGGCGGAGGAGGAGAGCCCCGCCCCCTGCGGCACGTTGCCGGAGACCACCAGATCGAGGCCGCGCAGGGCATAACCGCGCTCCTGCAAATATTTCACCACGCCGCGGATGTAGTCACTCCAGCGCTGGCTGGGGTGGTGCTCGATGGGCTGGTCGAGGTCGAACTGGTCGCGCTGGTTGTCGTAGTCGGCGGCGATCACCTGTACTTGCCGGTCATCGCGCAGGCCGATTGCGACGCAGGTCTCGTAGTCGATGGCGCAGGGCAGCACGAAGCCATCGTTGTAGTCGGTATGTTCACCGATGAGGTTGACGCGGCCGGGGGCGCGCACCAGCAGATCGGGCGCTTTGGCAAATTGCTCGGCAAAAACGGTGCTGACGCGTTGGCTCGGGGTCATAGGGCCTCCTCATTGGTTTGATTGGTCTGGTTGTAGTGAATGGGGCTTAGAGCGCGCAGCCGCTCGGCGGCTTGCTCGGGGGTAAGGTCGCGCTGGGTTTCGGCCAGCATCTCGAAGCCGACCATGAATTTGCGCACGGTGGCGGAGCGCAGCAGGGGCGGATAGAAGTGGGCATGCAACTGCCACGCCTCGGGGCAATCCGATTTGGGCGGCGCAAAGTGCCAGCCCATGGAGTAGGGGAAGCTGCACTCGAACAGGTTGTCGTAGCGGCTGGTGAGCTCCTTGAGCGCCACCGCCAGATCCTGTTGCTGGGCCTTGGTCAGGTTGAGCATGGAGGGGACGTGCGCCTTGGGCAGCAGCAGGGTTTCGAACGGCCAGGCGGCCCAGAAGGGGACGACGGCGAGCCAGTGCTCGGTCTCCACCACGATGCGCGAGCGATCCGCCAGCTCCCGCTCCACATACTCCAGCAGCATGGGGCGGCCATGCTCGGCCAGCCAGTCGCGCTGGTGCTGCTCTTCGCGGGCGATCTCGTTGGGCAGGAAGTCGCTGCCCCAGATCTGGCCGTGGGGGTGCGGGTTGGAGCAGCCCATGACGGCGCCTTTGTTTTCAAATACCTGCACCCATTCCCACTGGGCTGACAGCTCGGCGACCTGATCCATCCAGGTGGTGATCACCCCCTCGATGGCGGGCAGCGGCAGCTCTGGCAGGGTCTTGCCGTGATCCGGCGAGAAGCAGATGACCCGGCTGGTGCCGCGGGCGGCTTCCAGCTTCAACAGGGGATCGTTGGCACTATCGGCGGCCGGGGTATCCTGCATCAGGGCGGCGAAGTCGTTGGTAAAGACGAAGGTGCCCTTGTAATCGGGGTTGATGTCGCCGGTGACCCGGGTGTTGCCTGCGCAGAGGAAGCAGTCGGGATCGTGGGCCTGTTTGGGGGCCTGACTCACCTTCTCCACCTGCCCCTGCCAGGGGCGTTTGGCCCGGTGGGGGGAGACCAGCACATACTGGCCGGTCAGCGGGTTGAAGCGGCGATGGGGATGATCGACGGGGTTGAACATCATCTCTCCTGAATAAGGTATTGAAAAATAAGGTCGTCTATTAACAGGGAGCAGGCAGGCCTACTCCTCGTAACCGTTCGGATTGGCGGATTGCCAGCGCCAGCTGTCGGCGCACATGGCGTCTATGTCCCGGGTTGCCTGCCAGCCCAGCTCGCGCTCGGCCTTGGCCGGATCGGCCCAGCAGGCGGCGATATCGCCCGGGCGACGCGGCTCGATGCGAAATGGCAGCGGCTTGCCGCAGGCAGCAGAGAAAGCGGCGACCAGCTGCAATACGCTCTGGCCCTGACCTGTGCCCAGGTTGTAGGTGTGCACGCCACCCTTGCCGGCGCAGTGTTGCAGAGCCTTGACGTGCCCCTCGGCGAGATCCATCACGTGGATGTAGTCGCGCACGCCGGTGCCATCAACAGTTGGGTAATCGTTTCCAAAGACAGACAGGCAGTCGCGACGGCCGATGGCGACCTGAGTGATATAGGGCATCAGATTGTTGGGAATGCCTTGGGGATCTTCCCCCATGGTGCCCGACTCGTGGGCGCCGACCGGATTGAAGTAGCGCAGCAGGGTCATGCTCCAGTGGGGCTCGGCCAGCTGCAGATCCTCGAGGATCTCCTCGATGATCAGCTTGGAGCGCCCGTAGGGGTTGGTCGCGCTGCGGGGGAAATCCTCGCGGATCGGCAGAGTGGAGGGATCGCCGTAGACGGTAGCTGAAGAGCTGAACACCAGATTGTGCACCCCGGCTCGTTTCATCGCCTGCAGCAGGGTGAGGGTGCCGCCGAGGTTGTTCTCGTAGTAATCCAGTGGAATGCGGGTCGACTCACCGACGGCCTTGAGGGCGGCAAAGTGGATCACCGCGTCGATCTGCTGTTCGGCGAAGATCCGGTCCAGCAGGGCGGCATTGCGAATATCCCCTTGATAGAACACGGGTTGCTGGCCGCTGATAGCCGCGACTCGAGTCAACACGCTGCGCTTGCTGTTGCAGAGGTTGTCCACCACGACCGGGGTCATGCCTGCGGCTTGCAGGGCCAGAGAGGTGTGGCTGCCGATATATCCGCAGCCGCCGGTGACCAGAACCTTCATCTTGCTCTCCACTGAAAATGACGCTGCAAGCAGTCTAGCCGAGGGGTTGGCTTGCAAACTGTGAACTTGCTTGCAAAATAGTGTAAACGATTACACTGTTTTTGTGAGCGGCTCTCTGGCAGATCGTGCGTTATCCCCTGTTTTCAATGGGGTTGGTGGGTATAATGGTCAATCTGTCGCAGAGTGAAATAAGTGAAAACAGCATGAGTACCATCAAGGATGTCGCCCGTTTGGCCAATGTGTCGGTGGCAACGGTTTCACGGGTGATGAACAACTCGCCCAAGGCCAGTGCAGCCTCCCGCGCCGCCGTCCAGAAGGCGATGGCGGAGCTGGGCTATACCCCCAACGCCAACGCGCGGGCGCTGGTCAGCCAGACCTGCGATACCATGGGCGTCGTGGTGGGTGATGTGGCTGATCCCTTCTTCGGGGCTCTGGTGAAGGGGGTCTCCGGCGTCGCCGTCGAGCAGAATCTCCACCTGTTGATGGGTAACGGTTTTCACAAGGCGCGCCAGGAGCGCGAGGCGATCGAGCTGCTGATCGGCAAGCGCTGCGAGGCGCTGGTGGTGCACAGCAAGGCGCTCAGCGACGAAGAGCTCTGCGACTACGCCATGCGGGTGCCCGGCATGGTGCTTATCAATCGCGATATTCCTGCTATCAAGGGGCGCTGCATCGCCCTCAACAATCGGCTGGGGGCAGCCACGGCAACCCGTCATCTGATCGAGCTGGGCCACCGCCACATCGCCTTTATCAGCTCGGATCACGCCATCGAAGATGCCACCTTGCGGCTGCAGGGGTATCAGGATGGATTGGCGGAGGCTGGTCTGGCGGCGGATCCGGAGCTTATCGAGAGCGGCACGCCGAACGAGGAGGGGGGCGAGCGCGCCATGCTCAACCTGTTGGCCAAGGGGCTCAAGGTGACCGCCGTGGTGGCCTACAACGATGCCATGGCGGCCGGAGCCATCTCGGTGCTGGCTGACAATGGGCTGCGGGTGCCGGAGGAGGTCTCGGTGGTGGGCTTCGATGACATCATCTACGCCAGATACCTGAGGCCCAAGCTCTCCACCATGCGGTACCCCATCGAGTTGATGGCGAGCCAGGCAGCCAAGCTGGCGTTGCAGCTGGCGGCAGGGGAGAGCGAGGCACAGCAGAACCGCATCTATACACCGACCTTGATCAATCGTCACTCGGTAGCGCCAGTTCGCGCTGGATAGGGGCCGTTTGCAGCTCATTTCCCGAGCTTTTATTGTTTTACCTGTTTTTAATGGTTTTTACTCCGCTTTACTTAACAAAATTAGTGTAATCGTTTACATCTGTGTGAGCGAGATCGCCGATCCCCTGGCCACACTTCTCTAGACTGGAATACGTTTTCCAGTCATCAGGGAGAAGGGGAATGCTCAGGGAGATAGTGGCGCGTCAGGATTGGCAGACTCAGGCGATTACTTCGGTAAACCGCTTGGCTGCCCATACCCCCATGTTCAGCTGGCGTAGCGAAGCGGATGCCAGAGACGACCTCCTTTCACCCTCACGCCGTTCACTGGATGGCGAGTGGTGCTTCTCCTTCTTTGCCGCTCCCGAGCTGGTGCCCGAGAGCTGGCTGGCACAGGATCTGGCGGATGCCTGCCCCATTACTGTGCCGGGCAACTGGCAGCTGGATGCTGCCTATCCGGCTGTGTGGCCACTTACCGATGGCCCCATCTACACCAACATCAAGTACCCCTTTCCCTGCGATCCACCGCGAGTGCCGGCAGAGAACCCCACCGGTTGCTACTCCCGCGAGTTCGAACTTCCTGCCGACTGGCTGGTCAGCGGCCAGAGCCGGATCATCTTCGACGGGGTGAGCAGTGCCTTCCACCTGTTCTGCAACGGTCGCTGGGTCGGTTACTCTCAGGACAGCCGGTTGCCCGCCGAATTCGATCTGACCCCATATCTGCAGGCCGGTCGCAACCGGCTGGCGGTGCTGGTGTTGCGCTGGTCCGACGGCTCCTATCTGGAAGATCAGGATATGTGGTGGCTGTCTGGGATCTTCCGCTCCGTCAGCCTGTTGCACAAACCGGCCCGTCATCTGATTGATATCCGGGTTACCCCCGAGCTGGACGCCTGTTATCGGGATGGCCGCCTCAAGATTGCACTGCAGGCGGCCAATGCAGCCGGCCTCTCGGTGGAGGCCAATCTCTATGACGGCAGCGAGCGGGTTGCGACCCTGCGCCAGCCTATCGGTACCCAAGCGATTGATGAAAAAGGAGCTTACGACGATCGCGCCGAGCTGTGGCTCGACGTGGCTGCGCCACACAAGTGGAGCGCCGAGACGTCTCACCTCTATCGCCTGACCCTGACCCTGCTCGACGAGCAGGGCCAAGCCATCGAGAGCGAAGCCTATGATGTGGGCTTTCGGAGAGTGGAGATCCGTGGCGGTCTGCTGCGGGTCAATGGTCAGCCGCTGCTTATTCGCGGTGCCAACCGTCACGAACACCACCCCGCCAAAGGCTATGCCATTGATCGCGCCACCATGGAGCGGGACCTGCTGCTGATGAAGTGCCACAACTTCAATGCGGTGCGCTGCTCCCACTATCCCAATCACCCCGACTTCTATCGCCTCTGCGATCGGCTCGGCCTCTATGTGGTGGATGAGGCGAATCTGGAGACCCACGGCATGACCCCCATGGGGCGGTTGGCGCGGGACCCCGCCTGGAGCAACGCTTTTCTGGAGCGGGCGACCCGGATGGTTGCGCGGGATTTCAACCACCCCTCGATCATCATCTGGTCGCTCGGCAACGAGTCGGGTTATGGCCCGGCCCACGATGCCATGTATGGCTGGATCAAGCGCAGCGACCCGAGCCGTCCGGTGCAGTATGAGGGGGGCGGGGCCGATACCCCGGCGACCGACATCATCTGTCCCATGTATGCCAGAACCCATCAGGATCAACCCTTCCCGGCGGTGCCCAAGTGGGCGCTGGCCAAGTGGATTGGCCTACCCGAGGAGCGCCGGCCGCTGATCCTCTGCGAATATGCTCATGCCATGGGCAACAGTCTGGGAGGCTACGCCCACTATTGGCAGGCGTTTCGCGACCATCCACGCCTGCAGGGCGGGTTTGTCTGGGATTGGGTCGATCAGGGGCTCGATAAATACACCGCCGATGGTCGCCATTACTGGGGCTATGGCGGCGATTTTGGCGATGTGCAAAACGATCGCCAGTTCTGCTGCAATGGCCTGCTGTTCCCGGATCGCACTCCCCATCCCGCGCTGTTCGAGGCAAAGCGCGCCCAGCAGCCGTTCCGCTTCACTCTGCTTGAGCACACCCCGCTGCGAGTGCGGATCGAGAGCGAATACCTGTTCCGTACCACCGACAACGAGCGGCTCGGCTGGCAGCTGCGCGAAAACGGCCAAGTGGTGCTGGAGGGGGAGGTGTCTCTCGCGCTGGCAGCGCAAGAGGCGGTCGAGTTGACCCTGACCGGGACGCTGCCCGCCTTTGCGGCGGGCTCGCTGGCCTGGCTCGATCTGGCCATCTTCCAGTCGGATGCCACCCCCTGGTCTGCGGCCGGGCACGAGGTGGCGCGCCAGCAATTCATGCTGCCGTCACCGCTGGCGCTACCTGCACCAGTCAGACCTGCGGCTATGGTGGAGCAGGCCGACTGCTGGCTGGTCACCACTGCTAACAGTCAGTGGCGGCTCGATAAGCAGAGCGGCCGCATCACCAGCTGGCTGAAATCGGGGCAGGAGAAGCTGCTGACGCCGATCACGGATCACTTCTACCGCGCGCCGCTCGACAACGACATCGGCACCAGCGAAGCAGATCACGCCGACCCCAACTCCTGGATTGCCCGCTGGCAGGTCTGTGGCCTCGAGCAGTGGCAGCACCGCTGTCTGGGCGTGGTGATTGGCGGCAGTGAGCTGAGGGTGACTCACGGCTATTTCCATCAGGAGCAGTTGCAACTGCTGAGTCATTGGCACCACCGTTTTGCTGACGATGGCACCATGAGTCTCGACATCGAGTGCGAGCTGGCGCAGGCGCTGCCTTCGCTGCCGCGGATCGGTCTGCTAATCCATCTGGCGCAGCCGGTTGAGCAGGTTCAGTGGCTGGGACGCGGCCCCCACGAAAACTATCCGGATCGCCTGCTGGGCGCCGATCTGGGTCGCTGGAGCTTGCCGCTGGAGGCCATGCACACCCCTTACGTCTTCCCGACCGACAACGGCTTGCGCTGCGATACCCGCGAGCTGCAGCTGGGTGGACTGTGTGTGAGTGGTGCCTTCCATTTCAGCGTCAGTCGCTTTAGCCAGCAGCAACTGGCCACTGCCCGTCACCAGAGCGATCTGGTGGCAGAGGAGGGGCTGTGGGTCTGCCTCGATGGTGCTCACATGGGAGTGGGCGGGGATGACTCCTGGAGCCAGAGCGTGCGCCCCGAGTATCAGCTGACTGCCCGTCGCTATCGCTGGCACTGCACCCTTGGCTGAGCTTTTTGACAACAGCCTGTTAGCGACTAGCCTCAATGCTGCGGAATAGATTGAGTCCAAAAATTAACGCTCGAATTTATGTTTTTGAAAAATAAGAAAAAGATTCAATGTAACAGAGTGTAATCGTTTTCATTTTGTCGTCATGATCACAGAAGAAATGACAACAAATTGATTACATTGAAGGGCGATTGCTCAATAGCTCGCCACCCTACAACTCATGGATAGATACATCGGAGCACACACAATGAAAAAAATGACGACCGTTGCTGCCCTGCTGCTGGGCCTGATGGCTGGTGCCACTGCTGCCCACGCTGAAACCCGCATCGGGGTGACCGTCTACAAATATGACGACAACTTCATGGCGGTGGTACGCAAGGCGATCGAGAAGGAAGCGGCTGCCAACCCCGGGGTTGAGCTGCTGATGAACGACTCCCAGAACGACCAGTCCAAGCAGAACGACCAGATCGACGTGCTGCTGGCCAAGGGCGTGAAGGCGCTGGCCATCAACCTGGTTGACCCGGCTGCCGCTCCCGTGGTGATTGAAAAGGCCCGTGGCGAAGATATTCCGGTGGTCTTCTACAACAAGGAACCGAGTGCTGCCGATCTGGCCAGCTACGACAAGGCCTACTACGTAGGTACCGACTCCAAGGAGTCAGGCATCATCCAGGGTCACCTGATTGCCAAACACTGGAAAGCCAATCCGGCCTGGGATCTGAACAAGGATGGCGTCATCCAGTATGTGTTGCTGAAAGGGGAGCCGGGCCACCCGGATGCCGAAGCGCGCACCACTTACGTCATCAAGACCCTGAATGACGGCGGCATCAAGACCCAGCAGCTGCACATGGATACCGGTATGTGGGATACCGCCATGGCCAAGGACAAGATGGACGCCTGGATCTCCGGCCCCAACGCCAACAAGATCGAAGTGGTCATTGCCAACAACGACGGCATGGCGATGGGCGCTGTCGAGTCACTGAAAGCACAGGGCAAGACTGCCATTCCGGTATTCGGTGTCGATGCGCTGCCTGAAGCGCTGGCGCTGGTGAAGAGCGGTGCCATGGCCGGTACCGTGCTGAACGATGCGGCCAACCAGGCCAAGGCGACCTACGAGTTGACCAAGAACCTGGCTGAAGGCAAAGCGGCTGGCGAAGGCACCAAGTGGAACATCGTCAACAAGGTCGTGCGTGTTCCCTACGTCGGCGTAGATAAAGACAACCTGTCCCAATTCGAATAATTCCCTCCTCCAGGGCAAGGGAGATCCCCTTGCCCTTTTTTCAACCAGATGTGATGGCTGATATGACAACACAGCAACAATCAGAATGGCTGTTGGAGATGATTGACGTCAGTAAGAGCTTTCCTGGCGTCAAGGCACTCGATAATGTCAATTTACGGGTCCGTCCTCATTCTGTGCATGCGTTGATGGGCGAGAACGGAGCGGGAAAATCGACACTGCTCAAGTGCCTGTTCGGCATCTACGAGAAGGATCAGGGCAAGATCTTCTTCAAGGGGCAGGAGATCAACTTTACCTCCTCCAAAGAGGCGCTGGAGAACGGCGTTTCCATGGTGCATCAGGAGCTCAACCTGGTGCTGCAGCGCTCGGTAATGGACAACATGTGGCTCGGCCGCTACCCGACCAAAGGGTGGTTCATCGACCACGGCAAGATGTACGAAGACACCAAACGCATCTTCGAGGAGCTGGATATCGACATCGACCCGCGGGTCAAGGTGGCGACCCTCTCCGTCTCCCAGATGCAGATGGTCGAGATCGCCAAGGCGTTCTCCTACGATGCCAAGATCGTCATCATGGACGAGCCTACCTCCTCGCTGACCGAGAAAGAGGTGAGTCACCTCTTCAAGATCATCAACAAGCTGAAGGAGAAGGGGTGCGGCATCGTCTACATCTCCCACAAGATGGAAGAGATCTTCCAGCTCTGTGACGAGATCACCATATTGCGGGATGGCCAGTGGGTGGCAACCCAGCCGCTCAAGGGCATGACTATGGATCAGATCATCGGCATGATGGTCGGCCGCGAGCTAACCCAGCGCTTCCCGGAAAAAACCAACCAGCCGAAAGAGGTGATCCTCGAGGTTGAGCATCTGACGGCGAAGAACCAGCCCTCCATTCAGGACATCACCTTCAACCTGCACAAGGGTGAGATCCTCGGTGTCGCCGGGTTGGTCGGGGCCAAGCGCACCGACATCGTCGAGACCCTGTTCGGCATTCGCGATCGCAGCCAGGGCAGCATCAAGCTGCATGGCAAAGAGGTGGCCAACCACAACGCCCACGAAGCGATCCGCAACGGCTTTGCGCTGGTGACCGAGGAGCGCCGCTCTACCGGTATCTATTCGCGGCTCGACATCGCCTTCAACTCCCTGATCGCCAACATGGACAACTACAAGGGCTCCATGGGGCTGCTCAGCGACAACAAGATGAAGAGCGATACCCAGTGGGTCATCGACTCCATGCGGGTCAAGACGCCGACCCAGCAGACCCAGATCGGCTCCCTCTCCGGGGGCAACCAGCAGAAGGTGATCATCGGCCGCTGGCTGTTGACCCAGCCGGAGATCCTGATGCTGGACGAACCGACCCGCGGCATCGACGTGGGGGCCAAGTTCGAGATCTATCAGCTCATTCTGGAGCTGGCGAAGAAGGAGAAGGGGATCATCATCATCTCCTCTGAAATGCCCGAACTGCTCGGCATCACCGACCGCATCATGGTCATGAGCAATGGCCGGGTCGCCGGGATCGTCAACACCAAAGAAACTGACCAGAGCGAGATACTGCGCCTGGCATCTCTGTACCTCTAGAGACAGGAAGACATTTATGGAGTCGGCTAAAAATTTCAATCTGATGCGGGCGCTCAAGGAGAACGGCATCTACGTGGTGCTGCTGGTGCTGCTCATGATCATCGTGATCAAGGAACCCTCCTTCCTGAGTCTCACCAACTTCAGCAACATCCTGACCCAGTCCTCGGTGCGGGTCATCATCGCGCTGGGGGTGGCAGGCATCATCATCACCCAGGGTACGGATCTGTCGGCCGGTCGTCAGGTCGGTCTGGCAGCGCTGATTGCGGCGACCATGCTGCAGGCGCTGACCAACGTCAACAAGGTGTTCCCGACGCTGGGGGAGGTGCCCATTCCTGCGGTGATCCTGCTGGTGTGCGTGGTGGGTGCCCTGATTGGTCTGGTCAACGGTCTTATCGTCGCCTATCTGAACGTGACCCCCTTTATCACCACCTTGGGGACCATGATCATCGTCTACGGTATCAACTCCCTCTACTTTGACTCGGTGGGCGCTTCGCCGGTGGCCGGTTTTGACCCCCGCTTCTCCAGCTTCGCCCAGGGCTTTATCCGGATCGGCGGCTTCAAACTCTCGTACCTCACCTTCTACGCGGCCATCGCCAGCGTCTTTGTCTGGGTGCTGTGGAACAAGACCCGCTTTGGCAAGAACATCTTCGCCATCGGCGGCAACCCGGAAGCGGCCAAGGTATCCGGCGTCAATGTGGCAGTCAATCTGGTGATGATCTATGCGTTGGCGGGGGTCTTCTACGCCTTCGGCGGCATGCTGGAAGCGGGCCGGATCGGTAGTGCCACCAACAACCTCGGCTTCATGTACGAGCTGGACGCCATCGCCGCCTGCGTGGTGGGCGGGGTGTCGTTTGCCGGCGGGGTGGGAACTGTCGCAGGTGTGATCACCGGCGTACTTATCTTCACCCTGATCAACTATGGTTTGACCTATATCGGCGTCAGCCCTTACTGGCAGTTCATCATCAAGGGCGGCATCATCATTCTGGCGGTGGCATTGGACTCCATGAAGTACGCCAAGAAGAAATAACGATTGGCAGGGAGGGTTGGCAGTGCCAGCCCTCTCTTCTGGAGGGATCCCATGCCATTCAAGGTCAAGATTTACGTCCTGTTGCTGCTGGCCATTCTGGTCACCATCGGTACCGCCTGGTTCAGCGTCAATCACTTCATCAGCGCCTACATCCGCACCCAGGCGACCAAGAACATCAATGAACAGATCACTCTGGTCAAAGAGAAGCTGGCCAGCGACATCAATCAAAAAATCCTGCTGGCAGCCAACCTCAACTTCGGGGTGACCAACGTCAAGAAGACCCTGCAAGAGACCGGCTTTCACAACATCGTCAAGGTGATCGGCGACATGGCCTTCGATGTGAGCGGTGTCATCAACGATACGGCCAAGGTCGATGCGCTGCGCAAGCTGATCCCCGCCGCCAACAACCAGATCACCGTTAGTCCGCTGCAACAGGTGGATGGCAAGCCGGTTGTCACCATACTGGTACCGCGTGGTGCCGATTCGGCCTATCTCTACTACCTCGACATGAGCGAGTTCAAGAGCCTGCTGGCGAAGATGAGCGGCGAGGGGCGCTACTTCTCGCTGGCCGACGGCCAGGGCAATGAGCTCTACAGCAGCAAACCGCAGGGGGAGAGCGAAGCGCGCCCCAATCAGCTGGATATTCGCGGCAACAGCTGGACCCTGACCGGCTACATCGACCTCGACTACATCCAGGCGATGACCCGGGCACTCAACGGCCAGATCATCATGGCGCTGCTCGGTGTCGCCGTGGTGGTGATGGTGCTCGCCATACTGGCGCTCAACGTGGCTTATCGCCCCATCCTCTCGCTGCGGGATCTGGTACTGGAGCTCTCTCGCGGCAGTGGTGATCTCACCCGCCGGCTGGCGGTGACCAGTACCGATGATCTGGGCCAGATTTCAGCCGGCATCAACCGCTTTATCGAGCGGCTGCAGGAGATGATGGGCGAGGTGCAGGAGGCGAGCGGTCAGCTCAATAGCGGCATTGCCGGATTGGCCAGCCAGACTGGCGCAGCCCAGTCCCTGCTGGCGGATCATGTGCGCGAGACCGAACAGGTGGTGACTGCCATCAACGAGATGAGCCGCACCGCAGTCTCGGTGTCGGAAAGTGCAGCCAGCACCGCCCAACTCACCGGCCAGAGCCAGCAACTGGCGAGCCAGTCCCGGCAAGTGGTGGATCAGGCGATGGCCAGCGTGATGGCGCTGGTGGACGAGGTGGAGGAGACGGCCCGCTCCATCGAGGCGATGCAGCAGGATGTGCAGCAGATAGGCTCCGTGCTGGGGGTGATCGGCAGCATTGCCGAGCAGACCAACCTGTTGGCCCTCAACGCTGCTATCGAGGCGGCTCGTGCCGGCGAGCAGGGGCGTGGCTTTGCGGTGGTGGCCGACGAGGTACGCTCCCTTGCCGCCCGCACCCAGCAGAGCACGGCGGAGATCCAGACCATGCTGGCCAGCCTGCAACGGGGCAGCCGCACCGTGGTGGAGGCGATGGAGAACACCAAGCAGAGCTGTCAGGGGGCGGCCGAGAACACTACCAGGGTCAACGAATCGCTGGATCTGATGGCGGGAGAGGTGGTGGAGATCAACGATCTCATCAGTCACATCGCCACGGCGGCCGAACAGCAGAGCGCAGTGGCGGAGGAGATCAACCGCAACATGAGCGCCATCGCCGAGGTGATCCGCCAGCTGACCCACAACGGGGAGGCGACGGTCGCCAGTTCAGGTTCGATGCAGCAGACCTACGACCGGCTCAGGGAGATAGTGAGCCACTTCCGGCTGCGGTAATGGCCGGATACGCCATAAAAAAACAGGGCCATCCGGCCCTGTTTTTTTTATCCCTTGGAATCAACCAGCCTTGCGGCGCAGATAGACCCCGGCTTCCATGTGATGGGTCCAGGGGAACTGGTCGAACAGGGCGAAGCGGGCGATCTCGTGGGTTTCGCCCAGCACGGCCATGTTGGCTTGCAGAGTCTCGGGGTTGCAGGAGATGTAGAGGATGTTGTCGTACTCCTGCACCAGCTTGACGGTGGCATCGTCGAGACCGGCGCGGGGCGGGTCGACGAAGATGGTGTTGCACTGGTAAGCGCCGAGATCGACCCCCTTGAGGCGGTTGAACTCCCGCTCGCCGCGCATCGCCATAGTGAACTCCTCGGCCGACATGCGCAGGATGATCAGGTTGTCGACGCCGTTGGCCGCGATATTGAACTGGGCGGAGTCCACGCTCGGCTTGGCGATCTCGGTGGCCAGCACCTTGCGGAAGTTCTGCGCCAGCGCAATGGAGAAGTTGCCGTTGCCGCAGTAGAGCTCCAGCAGATCCCCTTCGCTCCCCTTGGTGACTTCCAGCGCCCAGCCCAGCATCTGCTCGTTGATGGCGGCGTTGGGCTGGGTGAAGCTGTTCTCCACCTGCTTGTAGATGAGCTGGCGATCGGCCACGTTGAGCTGCTCGATGACAAAATCATCGCCCAGACAAATCTTCTGCTTGTGGGCGCGGCCAATCAGCTGCAGTTCGAAACCTTTGGCGCGCAGATCGGCCTGCAGCGCCTCGGCGGCCTGCTGCCACTCGTTTTCCAGCTTGCGATGGTAGAGCAGGCTGACGATGATCTGGCCGGACTGGGTGGAGAGGTAGTCAATCTGGAACAGCTTGCGGCGCAGCACCTGATGGGGGCGCAGCCCCTCCAGCAGCACCGGCATCAGCTGGTTGATGAGGCGGCTGGCAGTGGGGAAGTGGTCGACCCGGATAATCTCTTTGGTCGCCGGGGCATACATGCAGTGGAAGAGGTCGTCCCCCTCGTGCCAGATGCGAAATTCGGCGCGCATCCGGTAGTACTCCGCCGGTGAGCTGTGCACCTCCAGCGCGGGAGGGTTGAAGCTGGCAAACAGCCCGGTGAGGCGCGCGCTCTTCTCATCGAGCTGGGCCTGATAGTCGGCCGGGGTTCTTGGCGCCGGAGCATCCGCAGAAGGCTGTTGGGACTGGGTCATAGATACCTCATGTGCACACCGGCCGGGCCGGGTCGAAATCGCGGGATGGCAACAGACCACCCAAAGGGGCCCGATTTTAAAAGCCAGCCGCAGATTGTCCAGCATTTTATGGTCAAGAAGTGTTCAGTCAGGCCGATACCGGATCTACAGGCATGGTGGGAGGACACATTATGCATATCGACGGCGTGGGCGCAGCCCAACCCAAGGGAGTGGGTGTTTCTCCCAAATCGCCGCAACAGGCGGAGTCAAAACAGCTCAACCGCGAGGATGAGGTCTCCTTGCACAAGCCCCCGAAATGGGCACAGGTGCTGATCCAGCAGGCGCTGCAGTTTGCGCTGGAGATCAACGGGCAGAGTTATCAGGCGCCCAAGACCCAGGAGCAGCCGGAAGAGGTTACCCCGGATACCCTGTTCGACTTCCAGTCGGTGGCGGACAACGTGCTGCAGTTTGTCACCGGACGGCTGGGTGCGGCCCGCGCCGACGGCAAGTCGGATGATGCCCTGACCGGCATGATGGAGCAGGCCCGCAAAGGGGTGGACAAGGGCTTTGGTGACGCGCGCAAGCTGCTGGGTGACTGGGCTGACAACGGCGATATCAAGACCGGCATGGATCAGAGCTACAAGCTGATCCAGAAAGGGCTCGACGAGTTCGAGAAGGAGTTCTTTGGCAAGGTCTCCACTACCGATATGGGGCAGGCCGAGATGGCCAGTCGCCAGCAGGGTTCGCTGGAGATCCAGACCAAGGATGGCGACAAGGTGGTGCTGCGCTTTAACGACAACTGGCAGACCCGCTCCCAGAAGAGCGACAGCGGCAGCCAGTTCAGTCTCAAATCGAGCCAGAGCTTCAGCTTTTCGCTGGAGGGTGATCTCAGCAAGGAGGAGATGGACTCCATCGGCAAGCTGGTCAAGGGGATCGACGGTCTGGCCGGCGACTTTTTCTCCGGTAATCTGGACGATGTGCTGAAGAAGGCGGGCGACCTGAAGCTGGATGACACCCAGCTGGCGTCCTATTCGCTCAAGCTCAAGCAGAGCGTCAAGCTGAGCCAGACCTATCAGGGAGCCAGCTCCCTGCAGGATCTGCTCAAGCCGTTTGCCGATTATCTGCCCAAGCTGGACGAGGTGCAGAAGCAGGCCGATGCCGTGCTGCCGGAGTCCCAGCAGCAGGCGCTGACCCCGGCCGTGCTGGCTGCGCGTGGTCAGACTGATCCGGCGCAGGTCAGCAGCTTCACCAGCTTCAACGAACGCATGCTGCAGGCATTGCGGATGCTGAGCCAGTTCCAGCCCGCGACCGACCCTGCCAGCAGCGGCAAGAGTGCCTGAGTGCTTGCCATCGGGATTGATTAACTCCTGACCGGCCGTTTGCCAGCTCCTGCGGGGGCTGGCAAACTGGCCTTTTTCCCGATGCGACCAGCCAATGAACCCGAAAAAGCCCCGAGACAAGCGCGAGCTTTGCTACCCCTTCATCTTCGAAACCTCGCTCAAGTGTGATTTTGAAATCGCCACCGACGAGCTCTGCTGCCAGGTCGGTGCCGTGCTGTCACACCTTGCGCCGGATGCCGATATTGCGCCCATGTTGGTGGATCTCGCGGCGTTGCAGCGCCTCATTTACAACCTCAACGGTTCGGTGCGCGGCAAGCTGGGGATCTTCGATACAGACCTTGAGTGGCTCAAGGCCCGTTACGACCACTACAACGAGGCGAGCCGGGGTCGGGTCACCGGTTTTGTGCTGCCGCAAGGGCCGCAGCCGATCCCGACCCTGCATCTTTGCCGCTGTGGCAGCAAGAAGGTGGTGCGACTGCTGGTGCGCCTCGAGGAGAGTGGCGTCAGCTTCGACCCCATCCTCTACCGCTTCGCCAACCTGCTGGCCAACTTCTTCTTCGTGCTCACCGTCTATCTCAAACAGCTGTGGCAGGTGCCGGAAGTGCCCTACGTCAGCATCAACTACTGACGCTCAGCCTGGTTCGCAGGTGCTCTGCACAAGGCCACTGCCGGCCAGCTATGGCATATAAAAAAACCGGAGCCACAGGCTCCGGTTTTTTTATTGGCGAGATAACGCCCCTCAACTGGAGAGCAGCACCCGGGCCGAGTTGGCCGGAATGGTCAGCTGCAGCTCCCCCTGCACCACTTCGAACTTCTCGCCGTTGAAGGCGTCGGTGAAGCGGCTGGCGGGGCTCGCGGTCTGCCACAGGGGCAGGCTGATGGTGCGCGGCTCGCTCGGGTGGCGGTTGCAGGCCACCACCACTTGATCGCTTTGCAGGGTGCGGGCAAACACATAGCTGTGGGGGCCGGCATAGAGGGTCTGGATATCGCCACGGCGCAGGGAGGGGCGCTGGCGGCGGATCTGGATCAGCCGGCGATAGTGGTCGTGCAGCACGTGATCCCAGGCGGTGGTCTCCCACGGGAAGCAGCGGCGGCAGTCAGGGTCGTTGCCGCCAGAGAGCCCCACTTCATCGCCGTAGTAGATGGATGGCACGCCGATATAGGTGAGCAGCAATGTGGCCGCGAGGCGCATTCGCTGCTTGTCCTCGCCCAGCAGGTGGAGGAAGCGGGCGGTATCGTGGCTGTCCAGCAGGTTGAACTGGGCCAGCTGGTTCTTGAACGGGATGTGGGCCCGCGCCAGCTTGAGCCAGCGATCCAGCTCTTCGGCGCTGATCTTGATGGGGTGGTAGGCGATATCCTTGCCGGCCAGGAAGGCGCGGATCGGATGGGCGAAGCCGTAGTAGTTCATGGCGCCGTCCTCCTGATCCCCCTGCAGCCACTGGCTCGCCTCGAAGAAGTGCTCGCCCAGCACGTAGGCGTCCGGGTTCTCCTGCTTCACCGCGCCGCGAATGGCGCGCACGTGGCCGCTGTTGCCCTCGGCGGTGCCGCGCTCACCCAGCATGTGGATGACGTCGAAGCGCCAGCCGTCGATCTGGTAGGGGGCGCGCATCCAGTAGCGCAGGATGGCATCGTCAGCGCGGTAGACGGCGTCCTGCACCTTCTCGCAGGAGAAGTCGAGCTTGGGCAGGCTGCGAATGCCCTTCCAGCTGACGTAATCCCCTTCGTTGTCAAAGGTGTAGAAGCTGCGCCACGGCGAATCCGGGTTGCTCTGGGCGCCGAGTGGCGGGCAGAACCAAGGGTGCTGGGTCGAGGTGTGATTGACCACTGCATCCAGAATGATCTTCATGCCGCGCTGGTGCAGATTGCGGGTCAGCTCGGCGAACTGCTCGTTGCTGCCGAGGTGGGCATCCACCTTGAAGTAGTCCTGGGTGTCGTACTTGTGGTTGCTCGGCGAATCGAAAATGGGGTTGAGGTAGAGCGCCGTCACCCCGAGGGATTGCAGATAGTGCAGCTTGGCATCGATCCCCGCCAGATCGCCGCCATAGAATTCGCAGGCACCGTGCCCCTCTTCGTGGCGACTGACCGGCTCGCCCCACGCCTTGCTGATGACCGCCTTGCCACGGTACTCGTACTCGTGATGCTTGACGCTGAGGGACGGATCGCCGTTGCAGAAGCGGTCGGGGAAGATCTGGTAGAACACCTGATCCTGCACCCAGGCTGGTGGCTGGTGCAGGCTGTTGAAGCGAAAATGCTGCTCGCGCGGCGGCATGGCGGCGCTGACGCCGGCGCCGTGCAGCCACCACTGCTCCTCGTCGGTCAGGCACTTGAAGCAGTAGAGGTGGATATCCTGCCCCTTGCCAAGCGGCAGGTTCACCTGCCATACCTGCAGCCGGTCGCGAGTCGAGATCGCCGTCATCGGGATCAGGTACTCCTCGTTGTCCGGCTCGTGGCGCAGCCACACCTCGCGGATGGGGGCATCCAGCTCGCTGAACAGGGTCAGTTGCAGGGCATCGGCACTCTCTTTGAACCAGGGCGCCACCTGGGGATGAAACAGAAACGGATGGGTCATGATGCTTATTGAGTCAGAAGATCGGCGAGGGCATTACCCTGTTCATGCAGTGTTTCGAGCTGGCCGGCCAGCGACTTGGGATCCAGTCCCAGCTGATCGGCGAGCGGTTTGGGGAAGCGGGCGATGATGGCCTGGGCAGGCACCCCGGCGTTCCAGGCGAAGGAGATGAAGACTGCCAGACGGATCAGTACCGCCTCCTTGCTGACCGGATCGTGGGAGAGGGGATCCAGCTGCTGGGAGATGGCGTCAACGAAGCTCTCCGACAGGTTCCAGCGCCGCGCCAGCTCGGCACCGAGCTGGGCATAGTCATAGCCCAGCATCTCGCGCTGGGCCTCGACCCGGCTGCTCCCCTTCTGGATCGCCAGATTGATGAGCTCCGCCTCTTCCGGCAGGGTGCTCTGGATCAGCAGCTCGCCGATGTTGTGGATGAGGGCGCAGGTAAAGGCGGTCTCGGGGTCGAGCACCCTGGCCTCCTGCGCCAGCGTCTTGGCGATGGTGGCGACCTGAAAGGTCTCGGTCCAGAACTTGTTCTTGTCGAAGCTGGGGGGGGCCTTGAAGCTGCCGATGATGCCGGAGGCGACCACGATGGAGCGCAACCGGTTGAAGCCGAGGCGGATCACCGCCTGATCGATGGAGGTCACTTCGTTGCCACGGCGCAGGGCGGCCGAGTTGGCCATCCGCAGCACCTTGACGCTGATCACCTGATCCATGGCGATCTTGGCCGCAATCTCGTCGATGCGGGCATTCTCGTCGTTGAAGCTCTGCATCAACTCGTGCAGCAGCTTGGGAATGGTGGGGAGTTGTTTGATCTTGTCAAACAGACGATCCATCGACATGGCTGAGGCAGCCTCCATTGCGAACACTGCCTCATATTGTGCCACAGCCGGGCAACATGTTCCTGTTTGTAATGCCGGTTTGTGAGCCCTAGAGCACCCAGTCGCGCAGGGTGTATTCCAAACGGTGCTGTTTGCCCTGCAGTACCAGGTCTTGGCTGGAGCCGCTCAGGGTCGCCCCCTCGGTCAGAGTGGTCAATACGGCCTGCTCTATGGTGTCGAGCGGGGGCATGCAGGCCATCTCGGTGCTGCCCAGACTGGTGACCCAGAACTTGTCCCCTTTCATATGGCCCTGACCGAAGTAGCGGTTGCAGCCGGCGATGCCGTTGACGGTGAAGTGCTCGCCGATCTCGAAGTCGGGCGGATTGTCGCGCAAGGCGGCAACCGGTTCGCCATCCAGCTTGCTCAATACCCAGTGGTGATGTTGCAGATCCTGCCGGACAAAGGGGGCTGAACTGCAGCCGGCGAGCAGGAAGAGGGGGATGAGCAGGAGTGACAATCTGGACATGGCGGGGCTCCGGTTGATGGGAGGCGCAAGCATAGCCTGTTTGCTTGCCCCGTAGCAGGGCGGAAGCTGGGGCGACCGACCGCTTCTGTCGCCCCTTTGTCGCCAGAGTGTCGTTAAATGGCAACACTCTGGCGATTTAGCCCCATTCAGGGCTTGGTTGCGAAGATCCGCTCGGCATAACGGGCCAGACCGGCGGCCACCGAGCCGAAGTCATCGCCACCCTCGAGCGGGATGGTCGGCAGCTTCTGGCGGATAAAGCTGGCGATCAGCGGCGAGCGGGCGCTACCGCCGGTGACGAAGATGCGATCGGGTTGCACGCCGGCGGCGGCGATCGCCTCATCCATCAGCTCGCCAATCTTCTCCAGCAGCAGGGCCGAGGCACCGGCCAGCTGCTCGCGGGTCAGCTCTGCCTCCAGCCCTTTTTCCAGCTCGCTCAGGGAGTGGCGGCTGCTCTCCTGCTCCGAGAGGGCGATCTTGCCCTGCTCGGCGCGCCAGACCAGCTGGTGGCTCAGCTTGTGGGCCCGCAGGTTGGCAAGGCGCCCCAGCTTGCTGCCGGGCTGGCTGTCGAGCTGCAGATCCTGCAGTTGGCGGGCGGTATCGAGACTGTAGAAACGGCTCTGGGCGCTGACGTCGTTGATGGCGGCTGCATCCCAGAACAGCGGGTGGGGCAGCGGCTTGCCGGTTTTGAGCACCTCGTGCATGCCGAGCAGCGGCATCATCCCCTCTACCGTCAGGCGGATGTCGAAGTCGTTGCCGCCGATCCGCTGGCCGCTGTGGCCGAGCAGATCGTCGGTGCGATCGAGCCGGTCGCGGTAGCTCGGGCCCATCCGCAGCATGGAACAGTCGGTGGTACCGCCGCCGATATCCACCACCAGCACCACGGCGTCTTCGGTGAGGCGGGCCTCGAATTCAAAACCGGCCGCCACCGGTTCGTAGAGAAACTCCACCTGCTCGAAGCCGGCGATGCGGGCCGCCTCGCTCAGAATGGCGATGGCCTGACGGTTGCTCTCTTCGCCAGCCAAGCCCTGAAAGTTGACCGGACGGCCGATCACCGCCTGACGGATCGGGGCGCCGAGCTGCTGCTCCGCCTGCTGGCGGACATGGAGCATCATGGCGCAGACGATATCTTCGAACAGGGCGATCTGGGGGGCCTTGAGGCCGTAGGCGCCGAGGAAGGATTTCGGCGACTTGATGTAGTAGCCCTCGTCCGGCTCCTCCAGATAGCGCTCCAGCGCGGCACCGCCAAAGCTCAGCTCGTCGATCAGCCCCTCTTCGCGCATCTGGCGGCGCACCGCCTGGGCCCGGGTCACCACGGGGCCGCGCAGCTTGAGATAGGCCGCCTGCTGGCTGTCGGCCAACCCTTCGGCCAGCAGACCGGCGATGGCGTCCCGGTGCGGTGCGTGCAGGGTGGAGGGGAGGTAGCGGGAGGGGCCGAGATTGAGCAGCCGCGGGCTGCCCTGTTCCATCACGGCCACGGCACAGTTGGAGGTACCGTAATCAAATCCGATAAACATGGGCAGTCAGCTCCTTGGAAAAAAGGGGAGCTAGCCTACCCGATGGCGCCGGGTCTCACAACCCGGCGTGCAGAGATGAGGCGCTGCAATAGCGCGCGGGGGTTACTCGACCTCGTTGTCGCTGCGGCCCTGACTCTCGATAGCCTGAATGTTGCCGAGGGTGGTGTCGGCGATGGCGTGCAGCGCCTCGCGGGTCAGGAAGGCCTGATGACCGGTGAACAGCACGTTGTGGCAGGCGGACAGGCGGCGGAACACGTCATCGGTGATCACCTCGTTGGACTTGTCGGAGAAGAAGAGATCCTCTTCCTCTTCGTAGACGTCCAGCCCCAGCGCGCCGATGCGGGAAGTCTTGAGCGCCTCGATGGCGGCGTTGGAGTCGAGCAGGCCGCCGCGGCTGGTGTTGATGATCATCACCCCGTCCTTCATCTTGGCGAACGCCTCCTGATTGAGCAGGTGGTAATTCTCCTTAAACAGCGGGCAGTGCAGGCTGATGACGTCGGACTGGCGGAACAGGGTGTCGAGATCCACATACTCGGCCCCCAGCTCGATGGCAGCCGGATTCTGGTAAGGGTCGTTCACCAGCAGGCGCATGCCGAACCCCTTGAGGATACGCAGGGTGGCGATGCCGATCTTGCCGGTGCCGATGATGCCGGCGGTGCGGCCGTGCATGTTGAAGCCGACCAGCCCCTCCAGCGAGAAGTTGGCGTCGCGGGTGCGCTGATAGGCTTTGTGGATGCGGCGGTTGAGGCACATCATCATGCCGACCGCGTGCTCGGCCACTGCCTCGGGGGAGTAGGCGGGCACTCGCACCACCTTCATGCCCAGCTCCCTGGCGGCGGCCAGATCCACATTGTTGTAACCGGCACAGCGCAGGGCGATCACCCTGGTGCCGTTGGCTGCCAGCTCGGTCAGCACCTCGCGGTCGGCGTCGTCATTAACGAACAGGCACACCACCGGGAAGCCGTGGGCCAGTCGGGCCGTCTTGGCCTCCAGCCGCACATCGAAGAACTCCAGTTCAAAGCCGAAGCGGCTGTTGGCCTGGGTGAAATGCTCTTTGTCATAGCTCTTGGTGCTGAATACGGCGACTTTCATGGTGTGCTCTCCGCAGATGATTTGTAGTTAAATTACAACAAAGCGAGTCAACTATCACCGGACAAACCGGCTGGTTATTGTCCCCACGGCATGATGGGTACGGCGCTGACTGCACTCTTGTACGAACCATCCACCAGCTTGGTGCTGTAGGTCAGGTAAACCAGCGCATTGCGCTTCTGGTCGTAAAAGCGCACCACCTTCTGCTCCTTGAACACCAGCGAGGTGCTGACGTCGAACACCTCTTCCCCCGCTTTCAGCTTCGCCGGCAGGGTGATGGGGCCAATCTGGTGGCATGAGAGGGAGGCGTGGGAGGGATCTTCCGCCAGCCCGAGCCCGCCCTTGACCCCGCCGGTCTTGGGGCGCGCCAGATAGCAGGCGACACCGTCGATGCGGGGATCGTCGAACGCCTCCACCAGGATCTTGTGGTTGGGGCCGAACAGCTTGAAGGCGGTACTCACCTCGCCGACGGTATCAGCCTTGTCGGCCAGCGCCGGGCCGGCGAACAGGGCGCCCAGCAGCAGGGGCAGGGCGCGGCGCAGAGGTGAATTAAGAGTGTGGCGGTATGACATGGTCTCTCCTGTTGGCCCAGCCTCCCTCAATAGGGAATGCCCAGGCGACGATAGAGGCTGGCAAGCACCCAGGCGGGGCCTATCAGCAGAAATTGCAGGTCGGCGAGGAAGGAGGGGCGCTTGCCCTCGATCCTGTGGCCGACAAACTGGGCTATCCAGAGCAGCACGAAGATAAACAGCGCGGGCCACAGCAGCGGCCCCTGCCACTGGTGGCAGCAGGCCAGCCCGAGCGCGGTCAGCCCCGCCATCCCGACGAACAGGGCAAACGACAGCTGCAGGTAGAAGGCCAGTACCGGAATGGCGGCCACCGCCGCCCAGTTGAGCCCCGCTGGCAGCGGCCCGGCGGGCAGGCTCCAGAGCAGTCCCAGCGAGCAGAGATAGATGCCCGGCACTGCCAGCTTGTGGATGGCGACGTTGGCCGGATGGCGATGGCTCTGGCCGTACTCCTCAAACCACTCTTCGATTCCCTTCATGGCACCTCCCTGGCGCACGCTCTGGTTTTGCTGCTCTGGCCACCCCCGGTAAACGGGCGCGGCATCGCAAGCATGATGGCGGAAGCGCGCGACCAATGCCAGATGGCAACATCGACCCTTGCCGCGTTCTGATCAGATAGCGGCAAGGGGGGGAGGCAAGTGAGATGGTGTGGATCGGGCGATGGCTCTGGCGGGCCTGTGCACCGTGCTGACCGTCTGCCCGGCGGGCTTTGGCATCACTATAAATTTAATTTATGGGTTTTCCCTTTATGGCCCAATTTTAACTTATAGCTAGCCGGATCCCGCCATAGGCGCAGCTCTGCACCCGTCAGCGGCTGTCACTGGCGCTGGTCCGACCCCAAGCGGGGAGTCCGGCTGCATCAGCATTGATAGGGGCAAAAACAGCACCGCCCCTGACGGGGCGGCTGGCAGCTTATCCCTGCGGAGGGTATTCCCAATATTGTGCCGGAATGCTCTTGAGCAACGGCGTCATATCGGGGTTGGGCAGCTGGATGGTGACCCGCTGGTCGAGATTGGCGCTGGCCAGCGCTTCGCGGATCTTCGGGTTTTCACGGAAGAACTGCAGGAAGCTGCCGTCGGCATAGGCCCGCTCAAGGCCGGTCTGGATCGCCTTGGCCAGCTCGGGGTACTCGGGGCTGACGAAGAAGAACTGGGCGAAGGGGTAGCGGATCAGCAGATGCTGCTCGATGGCGAGGTTGGGGTATTGCGCCACCAGCTCGCTGCGCTCGGCGAAGATCTCCACCATGGCGCGCGGAAAGAAATCGACCTTGTCGCCGTCGTTGATGAGGCGAAACAGGGTGCTGAAGCGACCGGAGTAGGTCGGGATGCCGGCACTTTCCAGAATCTTGTTGTCGGCCCAACCGACTCCTTGCGCCGCTTTCATCTGTCTCAAATCAGCCAGGGTATTGATCTGGTTGAACTTCTCCTGGGCATCAGCGTGGATAAAGGAGAGGCGCAGCCCTTCCAGACCGCGAAACAGCGGAATGGGGACGGCCAGCAGGGAGGATTCGAGCGCGCTGGAGGTGCCCATCCAGAAGACATTGATGGTCTTGCCCTTGCTCAGCTGCTGCTGCAGGGTGAACTGGTTGAGATCAAGCTCGACGGGCTGGATGCGAAAGGGGGTGCCGGAGTGGGTCAGGGCCAGTTCCAGCAGCTTGTACTGGTACTCCTGATCGAGATTGTTGACGGGGCGACTGGGCACCTTGACCGTCAGAACCTGTGCTTGTGCCAGCAGCGGCAGGCACAAACACAGTTTGATGAGCCATTTCACTCTCTGTTCTCCTGTAGAGTCCGGGACGTGCCCGGAGTCTAACAGAACTTTTCACCCTCTTGCTGCGGCGCGGTGTGCAAGATTCGGGCGTTGGCCCTCGCTTGTCGACCGCCTATTGCTGCCAGAGGAGAGTGATTTCCCGGAGAGGGATCAGGCGACGCGGCGGAACACGTGGGTATCGTTGAATTCCTTGGTGCTCTGGCACTCGACGCAGAAACGGGACTCCGGACGGGCATGCAGACGCTTGAGAGAGATCTCGTCGCCGCAAGATTCGCAGTAACCGAAATCCCCTTCGCTGATGCGCTTCAGCGCGCCGCGCAGTTTGCGCAGGTGCAGCTTGTCGTGCTCGATGCGGTTCAGCTCCAGACGGCGGGCTTCCTCGATGCTGGCACGGTCAATTTCATCGGCCATCTCGTTGGTGTCGGTGGCGATGGCCTGGCTGGCCTGGGAGTTGAGGCGATCTTCGAGTTCGAGGATCTGGCGCTCGATCTGTCCCTTGTAAAAGGCCAGTTGGTCTTCAGTCATGAAATCACACATACGATTTACTACCAGTCAGTTTACTAACCCAATTATCCCTGTTTATGGGGGCTGTCTGCCTGCAGACCAAGCCCTTGTATCCCGATTTGCACCGTTTTCATGCAAGAGAGTGCAAATCAGGGCGGGCCTTGTACCAAAAAAAAGCAGCCAAGCAAAGCAAATAGGATACGGATTGTGCGCCTTTGCAAAAAAATGGCCTCTTTAGCGGCTGATCTGACGGGATCTGACATCTGGTTCTGGCCGGTTGGCACCGGCTTTGCACTGGCGAGAGGCGAGGCCACGAGTGTTTAGTATTTGGTGCCGCATTGGTCATTATATGCGCCGTTATTTATAGTTTTTTAAACACACACCCTTGACATTGCCCTTCATGGCGGGCTTTTATGGTGGTGTTGATTACAATTTTATAACAAGGGTGTTCCATATATTAGACACCCTTGCCAATGGCAACCGTAGAGTCGGGGTTTAACATGGACAGTATCAAGGGCTGGATGGAGAGCAATCGCATCACGGAAGTGGAGTGTCTGTTCCCGGATTTCACCGGCAACGCCCGGGGCAAGATCATTCCAGCCAACAAGTTTTTGCGCGAAGGGGGCATGCGACTGCCCGAGGTGATCTTCACCCAGACAGTGACAGGTGAGTATCCGGATGACGACAGCATGATCGACCCGCTGGAGCGGGACATGCAGCTCTATCCCGACCCCAATACCATCCGCTTTGTCCCCTGGGCGCTGGAGCCGACTGCCCAGGTGATCCACGACTGTTTCGACGTCAACGGCAAGCTGATCGATATCGCGCCGCGCTCTGTGCTGCGTCGCGTTCTGTCATTTTACGAGAAGCAGGGGTGGAAACCTGTGGTGGCGCCCGAGCTGGAGTTCTATCTGGTCACCCGCAACGAAGACCCCGACTATCCGCTGATGCCGCCGGTCGGCCGCAACGGTCGCCCGGAGACCGCCCGCCAGTCGTTCAGTATCGATGCGGTCAACGAATTCGACCCCATCTTCGAAGACATGTATGACTACTGCGAGGCGCAGGAGCTGGAGGTGGATACCCTGATCCACGAATCAGGCGCCGCCCAGATGGAGATCAACTTCCTGCACGGGGATGCCATCGATCTGGCCGATCAGGTGTTCCTGTTCAAGCGCACCATGCGTGAGGCGGCCCACCGCCACGGCATCTACGCCACCTTCATGGCCAAGCCGATGAGCAACGAGCCGGGCTCCGCCATGCACATCCACCAGAGTCTGGAGGATATGAACGGCCACAACCTGTTCGGTACTCCGGATGGTGGCAACTCAGAGCTGTTCATGCACTTCATCGCCGGTCTGCAGAAGTACACGCCGGCGGTGACCGCCCTGCTGGCTCCCAACGTCAACTCCTACCGCCGCCTCACCTTCGGCGAGAGCGCGCCGCGCAACGTCCAGTGGGGGGTGGAAAACCGCACCTGCGGCCTGCGCGTGCCCTTCTCCGACCCCAGTGCCCGCCGGGTGGAGAACCGCTTCGCCGGTGCCGATGCCAACCCCTATCTGGCGCTGGCCGCCACTCTGGCGTGCGGCTATCTCGGCATGATGGAGAAGCTGGAGCCGCTGCCGGAGATGAAATCGAGCGCCTATGAGCTGCCCTACAGCCTGCCCCGTTCGCTGGAGGAGGCCCTCAGCCATCTGGAGCAGTGCGACCCCATCAAGGAGATGTTGGGCGAGCGCTTTACCCGTGCCTTTGTGGCGGTCAAACGCAAAGAGTACGAGACCTACTTCGGGGTGATCAGCCGCTGGGAGCGCGAGTTCCTGCTGCTGAACGTCTGACCCGGATGCGTGCCGGCCACGCATCGTCCGCACCGGGGAGGCAGGCTGCCTCCCCTGCCTGTAACCGGTAATACGGGATGGAGGAGTGCCTCCCCCCGCGGATGGTTGTGAGCGAAAGTTGGCTCGCCACCGCTCTGGTTGCATGGTTGATAACAGTTTTGGCTCGAATTAAGAACGCGAGGAGCAAGCCGCGCCGCAGCTGCAGGTCGCCCGAAAGTGGCAGTCGCTGCGGGAGTGGCAGCCCTCCTGATGATGTGACGAATAGAACCAGCTAAATCGAAGGAACCGAGGAGCTAACAATGCAACAGACTACCCGTGAGTGGCAGCAACAGGATGCCAGCCACCACCTGCACCCCTTTACCGACTTTCAGGCCCTGAACAAGAAGGGCAGCCGTATCATCACCAGGGCCAGTGGCGTCTATCTGGAAGACTCCGAAGGCAAGCGCATTCTGGACGGCATGGCGGGACTCTGGTGCGTCAACATGGGTTATGGCCGGCAGGAGCTGGTGGATGCCGCGGCCAGACAGATGGAGCAGCTTCCCTACTACAACCTCTTTTTCCAGACCGCGCACCCGCCGGTGATCGAGCTGGCCACTCTGCTGGCCGAAGTGACGCCGTCCCATCTCAATCACGTATTCTTTACCGGCTCCGGTTCCGAGTGCAACGACACTGTGCTGCGGATGGTGCGCCACTACTGGGCCAGCAAGGGGCAGCCGGAGAAGCAGGTGATCATCAGCCGCCACAACGCCTACCACGGCTCCACCGTGGCGGGGGCGAGTCTGGGCGGCATGAAGGGGATGCATCAGCAGGGCAACCTGCCCATTCCCGGCATAGTCCATATCGACCAGCCCTATCACTTCGGTGAAGGGCAGGGGATGAGTGCCCACGAATTCGGACTGGAGCGTGCTCGCCAGCTGGAGCAGAAGATTCTGGAGCTGGGGGTGGACAAGGTGGCTGCCTTTATCGGCGAGCCGATCCAGGGAGCGGGCGGCGTCATCATTCCGCCCGACAGCTACTGGCCCGAGATCCAGCGCATCTGTGATCACTACGGCATCCTGCTCATCGCCGACGAGGTGATCTGCGGCTTTGGCCGCACCGGCCACTGGTTTGCCAGCGAAGGGTTTGGCATCAAGCCGGATCTGATGTGTCTGGCCAAGGGGATCACCTCGGGCTACCTGCCACTCGGCGCCGTCATGGTGAGCGACCGGGTCGCCAGGGTATTGGTGGAGGAGGGGGGCGAGTTCAACCACGGCTTCACCTATTCGGGTCACCCGGTCTCCTGCGCGGTGGCGGTTGCCAATATCCAGCTTATGCAAAAGGAGAGCATAGTTAAGCGCGTCCATGATACCATCGGCCCCTATTTGCAGCGCCGCTGGGCGGAGCTGGCCGACCATCCGCTGGTAGGGGAAACCCGTGGCCGCGGACTGGTTGCCGCACTGGAAATAGTGCAGGACAAACAGACCAACCAGCGTTTTCCAGCCCACGCAAATGCGGGGATGACCTGCCGGGAGTTCTGCTTTAACAATGGCTTGGTGATGAGGGCGGTAGGCGATACCATGATCATATCGCCCCCCTTGGTCATCACCGAGGAACAGGTTGATGAATTGGTCAAGCTCGCCAGGCTCAGTCTGGATCTGACAGCCGCCAAGCTGAAGGGTTGAGGTGCGGCCGGGCAGGTTGGCATGCGCATACAATTTGCTTAGGAGACAAGGATGATGTCTTTCAAAACGGGAGTGATCGCTGCCTCTGTGGCTCTGGTCATGGCAAGTGCCGGAGCAATGGCCGACGAGAAGGTGTTGCACGTCTACAACTGGAGCGACTACATCGCGCCGGATACCCTGGATAACTTCCAGAAAGAGACGGGCATCAAGGTGGTGTATGACGTGTTCGACAGTAACGAGGTGCTGGAGGCCAAGTTGCTGGCCGGCAAATCGGGCTATGACATCGTCGTGCCGTCCAACCCCTTCCTGGCCAAGCAGATCAAGGCGGGCGTGTTCCAGAAACTGGACAAGTCCAAGCTTCCCAACTGGCAAAACATGGACCCGGCCCTGCTCAAGGCGCTCGAACCGAGTGACCCTGGCAACCAGTACTCCATCCCCTACATGTGGGGCACCATCGGCTATGCCTACAACCCCGAGAAGGTGAAGGCGGTGCTGGGGGCCGATGCGCCGGTCAACTCCTGGGACCTGGTGTTCAAGCCGGAGAACATGGCCAAGCTGAAGGAGTGCGGTGTCTCCTTCCTCGACTCGCCGACCGAAATGCTGCCGGCCGCCCTGCAATATCTGGGCTTCAAGCCGGATAGCCAGAAGCCGGATGAGCTGAAGAAGGCCGAGGCGCTGTTCCTCTCCATCCGTCCCTATACTGCCTATTTCCACTCCTCCAAGTACATCTCGGATCTGGCCAACGGCAACCTCTGCGTGGCAGTCGGTTACTCCGGTGACTTGCAGCAGTCGAAGGCGCGGGCGGCGGAGGCCAACAACGGCGTGTCGCTGACCTACACCATCCCGAAAGAGGGGGCGGGCAGCTTCTTTGACATGATCGCCATCCCGGCCGATGCCCAGAACGTCGAATCCGCCCACGTCTTTATCAACTACCTGATGAAGCCCGAGGTGATCGCCAACATCACCAACATGGTGAAATTCCCGAATGGCAACAAGGCGGCGACCCCGCTGGTCAATGCGGAGATCCGCAACGACCCGGGTATCTATCCGAATGAAGAGACCATGCAGAAGATTTACACCTTCCCGGATCTGCCGGCCAAGGTGCAGCGTGTGATGACGCGCAGCTGGACCAAGATCAAGTCCGGCAAGTAAGTGACGAGTGCCCCTCCCGGTCCGCAGTTCGGCCGGGAGGGTAGTGATGCCATCTTTCGGGATGGGCCGCGCGAGAGGATGCGTAGACGGTCAACCACTAAACACAGGAGAACTGACATCGTGCATACAACCAGATTGGCAACCATTGCCCTGACCATGGGGTTGGCAAGTGGCGTTCAGGCCGCAACTGAGCTCCATTTCTACAACTGGTCTGATTATATCGGCGAGACCACCCTCAGCGATTTCCAGCAGGCGACCGGGATCAAGACCGTCTATGACGTGTTCGATTCCAACGAGACCCTGGAGGGGAAGTTGCTGACGGGGCGTACCGGTTATGATCTGGTGGTGCCCTCCAACAACTTTCTGGCCAAACAGATAAAAGCAGGAGCGTTCCAGAAGCTGGACAAATCCCTGCTGCCCAATATGGCCAACCTGGATCCGGTGCTGCTCAGCCAGCTCGACAAGGTGGATCCGGGCCATCAATACGCCGTGCCCTATCTGTGGGGTACCAACGGCATCGGCTACAACGTCGACAAGATCAAGGCCGTGTTGGGGGTCGACAAGATCGACTCCTGGGCGGTTATTTTCGAACCGGAAAACATGGCGAAGCTCTCCCGTTGCGGCGTCGCCTTCCTCGACTCCGCCGACGAGATGATCCCTGCCGCCCTCAACTATCTGGGGCTCGACCCCAACAGCCACGAGCCGGCGGACATCAAGCGGGCCGAAGAGCAGCTGCTCAAGGTGCGCCCCTATGTCGCCTACTTCCACTCCTCCAAGTACATCGGTGATCTCGCCAACGGCGACATCTGCGTGGCGGCGGGTTTTTCCGGCGACATTTTGCAGGCCGCCGCGCGGGCCAACGAGGCCGGCAAGGGGGTGAAGATTGCCTACAGCATCCCGAAGGAGGGGGGCAATCTCTGGTTTGACATGATGGCGATCCCGGCCGATGCCACCAATGTCAAAGAGGCGCACGCCCTCATCAACTACGTCCTCCAGCCCGAAGTGATCGCCAAGGTCAGCAACTATGTGGGCTATGCGAATCCCAATGCCAGGGCGGCGGCGTTCATGGATGAGAAGGTGCGCGATGATCAATCTGTTTATCCACCTCAGCCGGTGCTGGCACGACTCTATGTCTCTCAGGAACATCCTCGTGCAATCCAGCGGCTGATGACCCGGAGTTGGAGCAAGGTCAAGTCCGGAACTTAACCTTGGTGCCCGTTCGGGGGCGCCAAATTGCTTTTATGGATCGGCCGCGAGGTCGATATCACGTTGGGGAGTTTGGTAATGGCGATAGCCTCCAGTGCCTACAAGAAAGCCCTCGAGGGCAGCCAGCAGCGTAAAGAAGTGCTGGTCAAGATTGATCGGGTAAGCAAGCAGTTCGATGAAACGCTGGCTGTCGATAACGTATCGCTCAACATCAACAAGGGGGAGATCTTCGCCCTGCTCGGTGGCTCCGGCTCCGGCAAGTCGACCCTGTTGCGGATGCTGGCCGGTTTCGAACGTCCGACCGAGGGGCGGCTCTATCTCGATGGCGTCGATATCACCGACATGCCGCCCTACGAGCGTCCCATCAACATGATGTTCCAGTCCTATGCCCTGTTCCCCCATATGACGGTGGCGCAAAACATCGCCTTCGGCCTCAAGCAGGATGGCCTGCCCAAGGCGGAGATCGATGCCCGGGTGGAGGAGATGCTCAAGCTGGTGCAGATGACCCAGTATGCCCGCCGCAAGCCGCACCAGCTTTCAGGTGGCCAGCGCCAGCGGGTGGCTCTGGCCCGTTCGCTGGCCAAACGCCCCAAGCTGCTGCTGCTGGATGAACCCATGGGGGCGCTCGACAAGAAGCTGCGCTCCCAGATGCAGCTGGAGCTGGTCGAGATCATCGAACGGGTCGGGGTTACCTGCGTCATGGTGACCCACGATCAGGAAGAGGCGATGACCATGGCCGAGCGGATCGCCATCATGCACCTCGGTTGCATCGAGCAGATCGGCAGCCCGATGGATATCTACGAAACCCCGGCCAGCCGGCTGGTGTGCGAGTTCATCGGCAACGTCAACCTGTTCGACGGTCTGCTGGTGGAGGATGAGCAGGACCATGCCATCATCGCCTGTGCCGATCTGGAGCAGCCCATCTATGTGGGCCACGGCATCAGCTCCCGTGCCGAGAACAAGAAGGTGACCTACGCCCTGCGGCCGGAAAAACTGCTGATGAGCCTGCAAAAACCGGCGGAGATCGAGCATCCGGACTTCAACTGGACCAAGGGCAAGGTCTACGACATCGCCTATCTGGGCGGCCACTCGGTTTATCACATCGAACTGCCCTCGGGCAAAATCGTTCAGGCTTTCATCGCCAATGCCGAACGCCACGGCAAACGGCCAACCTGGGATGACCAGGTGTTCCTCTACTGGGAAGATGACAGCGGCGTGGTGCTGCAATCATGAAGGCATTGAGACGACTGAAGCATGTGTGGGGTCGCCAGCTGGTGATCGGCATCCCCTTCTTCTGGCTGTTCCTCTTCTTCCTGCTGCCCTTCATCATCGTGCTGAAGATCAGCTTTGCCGAAGCGGATGTGGCGATCCCGCCGTACACCGACGTGGTGAGCTGGGCCGACAACCAGCTCACTATCCTGCTCAACATGGGCAACTACCTGATGTTGCAGGAGGATGAGCTCTATATCGCCGCCTATCTTGGTTCGCTCAAGATGGCCTTTATCAGCACCATCCTCTGCCTGCTGATCGGCTATCCGATGGCCTACTCCATCGCCCGGGCCAACAAGGAGACCCAGACCGTTCTGCTGCTGCTCATCATGATGCCGACCTGGACCGCGATTTTGATCCGGGTCTACGCCTGGATGGGCATTCTCAGCAACAACGGCCTGCTCAACAGTTTCTTGCTGAGCATCGGTCTGATCCACGAGCCGCTGCAGATCCTCAATACCAACCTGGCGGTCTATATCGGCATCGTTTACTCCTACCTGCCATTCATGGTGCTGCCGCTCTACGCCAATCTGGTCAAGCATGACCAGAGCCTGCTGGAAGCTGCATCCGATCTGGGAGCCCGCAACCTGACCCGTTTCTGGCAGATCACGGTGCCGCTCTCCAAGAACGGCATCATCGCCGGCTGCATGCTGGTGTTCATTCCGGTGGTGGGGGAGTTTGTTATCCCGGAACTGCTGGGTGGCCCGGAGACACTGATGATCGGTAAGGTGCTGTGGCAGGAGTTCTTCAACAACCGCGACTGGCCAGTAGCCTCCGCGTTGGCGGTTGTGATGCTGGCGGTGCTGATCATCCCCATTATTCTGTTCAACCGTAACCAGGCCAAAGAGCTGGAGGGCAAGGCATGATGAGACGTTTTGGTTTTGCCAAGCTGATGCTCTGGCTGGGGCTGCTGTTTATCTATCTGCCCATGGTCATCATGGTGATCTACTCCTTCAACGCCTCCAAGCTGGTGACGGTATGGGGGGGCTGGTCGCTCAAGTGGTACTTTGGCCTGCTCGACAACAAGCAGCTGATCGGTTCGGTGCTGCGCTCGCTGGAGATCGCCTTCTATACCGCGATTGCAGCAGTAGCGCTGGGGACGGTGGCGGCTTTCGTACTGACCCGGATCCCGCACTTCCGTGGCCGCACCCTGTTCGGCGGCATGGTGACGGCGCCGCTGGTAATGCCCGAGGTGATTACCGGTCTGTCGCTGCTGCTGCTGTTCGTAGCGATGGCCCAGCTGGTGGGGTGGCCTGCCGAGCGGGGCATGCTGACCATCTGGATCGCCCACACCACCTTCTGTACCGCCTATGTGGCGATCGTGGTGTCGGCCCGCCTGCGCGAGCTGGATCTCTCCATCGAAGAGGCAGCAATGGATCTGGGGGCCAAACCGTGGAAGGTGTTCTTCCTGATCACCATCCCGATGATCGCCCCCTCGCTGGCGGCAGGTGGCATGATGTCGTTTGCCCTGTCGCTTGATGATCTGGTGCTGGCGAGCTTCGTCTCCGGCCCGGGCTCGACCACCTTGCCGATGGAGGTCTTCTCGGCGGTGCGGCTCGGGGTGAAACCGGAGATCAATGCTGTCGCCAGCCTGATCCTGTTGTCGGTATCGCTGTTTACCTTTGGCAGCTGGTATCTGATGGCCAAGGCAGAGAAACGTCGCCGTGCCGAGATCGCCATGACCACCCAGATGCAGGCGGTTGCCTGACCTCGTGTTAAGATCCGCACTCTCTCGTCAACCCGGAGGATGAGAATGCGGATCTCCCTTTTTAGCGGCCGCGGCACCGAGCTGGTGCCCGGCCTTGTCTCTGCCATCCACAAGCTGTCGGTGACCGTGCCGGTTCGTTGCACCTTTGCCGGTCTGGAAGAGGATGAGCAGAGCGATCAGCGTCATCACGGCGGCCCGGATCGGGCGCTCCACTTCTATCCAGCTGACCATTATCCCTGGTGGCAGACCTGGCAAACTGCGCTGGGTCTTCCTGCTCCCCGCACTCCCTGGCAACCCGCCGCCTTTGGCGAGAACCTGTCCGGTGTCGGGCTGACCGAGACGCAGTCCTGCATTGGCGATGTCTATCGACTCGGTGAGGCACTCATCCAGATAAGTCAGCCCAGATCGCCCTGCTTCAAGCTCAATCAGCGTTTCGGCTATGGTCAGATGTCGCAGGTGATGCAGCTGAATGGCCGTTGTGGCTGGCTGCTGCGGGTGCTGGAGGAGGGGATGATTACACCCGAGGCGACCATGGAGCTGGTAGACAGGCCTTACCCGGAGCTGACGGTAAAGCGCACCGCCGATATCCTCTTCAATCAGGTACGTAACGAAGCGGATCTGTTGTTGCTGCTGGAGAATCCGGCCCTCTCGCCCAACTGGCGTCAGCATGCGGCGGATTGGCTGGAGCACGGCACCGTCGCTGACTGGCAACGCCGTCTGTTGGGCCCCGAGTCGCTGCGCTTGCCTTGAGGCAGAGTTAGCGGAATGTCACCATCCGGCTGCATTTCGGTAAACGGGGGCGACGAGTGTTGAATAGTTGAGCGAACGGCACTTTTTTTCCCTTTAAATGCAAAAAAGGCTTGTGTCGGGTCGGCCCTTTCGGTAAATTCCCGTCCCGCAGACATCGGTGTGTAGCGCAGCTTGGTAGCGCACTTCGTTCGGGACGAAGGGGTCGGAGGTTCGAATCCTCTCACACCGACCAAATTTGAAAAGGCCGCTCAATAGAGCGGCCTTTTTGCATTGCGTCTTTCTGCTTTCTCGCTTCACTTTACCTGCCGACCTGCCGACCTGCCGACCTGCCGACCTGCCGACCTGCCGACCTGCCGACCTGCCGACCTGCCGACCTGCCGACCTGCCGACCTGCCGACCTGCCGACCTGCCGACCTGCCGACCTGCCGACCTGAAAATTGGCCAAGTGATCTCACTTGCTGTATTCGGGGCCGAAGCAAAACCACGGATATTAAAAGGGCCACCGCTTGGTGGCCCATTGGTGGAGTCTATTCTGACTCCGGCACTCTAGATTGTGGCAATCTCGTTATGGTTCTTGTCTATGGTGCCCTCCTTGCGCGCCAGGCGCTTGTTCAGATATGCCAGTGCTGATGCCGCAAAGCCTTTAAACTGTGTTGGGGCAGCAAGGCCGCGTGTTTGGGGTACTCACAAATAAAATGTTCGATTCCCTCCATCAGTTGTTCACGTAATGAAATCACGGGCTCATGCCAGGCTTGCAGGCATAGGTGGCCGGGGATCAACTGCTCCTGATAATCTTCCAGCAGCTGTTCTGGCCAGGGCTCAATACCGGAATTGCGTTGCAGCAAATAGTGGGCGGCGGGTTCACGGGCATAAATGAACTGAATTTGGGCCAGATCGCGTTGGCTTAGCGTTTGACTGTTGATGTGACAGGTCAAATATTTTCCAGTCTTCAGGTCCAGAAAGTGACCGCGTTGCCGACAGGGGACGATGCGATACCAAGGCAGGGGTGAGGAGAGAGAATACCCCTCAAGCTCCTGTTCCAACCAGTGGCGACACTCGGGTGTCTGCACCTCGTCGAGCATGGACTCGAGCTGTGTCAACAAGGCTCTGGATGGTTTGATGGCCAGTTTCGCACTCATCACCTGCAATCCTCCCTCTGCACACAATCCCGACTATGAGTATGGACCTGCTTTAGCCAGAGGGGGTAGGGAATCTAATGATTAAAAGTGGATTAGCAGAGTGCTTTTTATGCATTAATGGCGTTTAGCCCACCAGATAGGTGCCGGTCCCAAAGGCGATATGGGTGCCCTCTTCGTTGTGCAGCTCCATCCGGGCTACCGCGACCTTGCTGCCGGCCCGGATGATGTGGGCGGTGGCAATAAACTCGTTGCCGCGCCCCGGCCGCAGATAGTCCACCCGCAGATCTATGGTGCCGAGGCGGGAGAAGCGTTCCTTGAGATAACTGGGGGAGAAATCCTCCAGATCGTCGATGCAGGAGGCCGCGACTATCATGCCGCCCGCCACGTCGAGCAGAGCTGCTGTGACGCCACCGTGCAGGATGTTGTGGAAGGGGTTGCCGATCAGCTTCTCCTCCATCTTGATGCGCAGCTCCACCCGGTCGAAGTCGTAGTGGGTCACCTGCATGCCGATCAGCTTGTTGAAGGGCATCTTTTCGGCGAACAGGTTGGCAATGCCACTGAGCGCCATCTTCTTGAGCATCTGTTTCATTCCTTGAATCCGATTCCTGTTTGCAAAGCAGAGTAAAAGCTCCAGCCAGTCTGCAACAGTTCTTTAACAGTCGCAATGGCAGGTTTATTGTGGGCGGCGGCTGCTTTAGAATGGCGACCCCAAAGGAGAGCCCATGAC
The DNA here is from genome assembly GCF_019048745.1 of Aeromonas sp. FDAARGOS 1410. Classification (NCBI taxonomy): domain Bacteria; kingdom Pseudomonadati; phylum Pseudomonadota; class Gammaproteobacteria; order Aeromonadales; family Aeromonadaceae; genus Aeromonas; species Aeromonas sp. FDAARGOS 1410. The sequence continues at coordinate 693,994 of NZ_CP077401.1, forward strand.
CGCGATTGCCGAAACCCTGCCAGATCCTCAGCCAGAGAGTCCGCTTGCCCTGCTGCAGGCGGTCTTCGGCTATCAGCAGTTCCGGCCGGGTCAGCTCGAGATTATCGAGCAGATCGTGGCGGGGCGCGATGCGCTGGTGCTTAAGCCCACCGGCGGTGGCAAGTCGCTCTGTTACCAGATCCCAGCACTGTTGCGACCCGGGCTCGGGGTGGTGGTCTCTCCCCTCATTTCACTGATGAAGGATCAGGTCGACAGCCTGCGAGCCAACGGCGTGGCCGCGGTCTACATCAACTCGGCCCTGAGTCGGGAGGAGATGATCCAGAACTTCGCTGCCATGCGTCGCGGCGAGATCAAGCTGGTCTATGTCTCCCCCGAGCGACTGCTGCAGCACGAATTTATGGACCGGCTGGCCGAGCTGCCGCTCGGGCTGTTCGCCATCGACGAGGCGCACTGCGTCTCCCAGTGGGGCCATGACTTCCGACCGGAATATGCGGCGCTGGGCCGGCTCAAGCAGTGGTTCCCGCAGGTGCCGGTAGTGGCGTTGACCGCCACCGCCGATGAGGCGACCCGCAGCGATATGTTGCACCGGTTGGAACTGAGCGATCCCTTTATCCACACTGCCAGCTTCGATCGCCCCAATATCCGCTACAGCCTGGTGGAGAAGTTCAAGGCGGCCGAGCAGCTACTGCGCTACGTCCAGAGTCAGAAGGGCAACTGCGGCATCGTCTACTGCTCCAGCCGCAACCGGGTGGAGGAGGTGGCCGAGCGGCTATCCCGTCACGGCTGCAAGGCGGCACCCTACCATGCCGGTCTGCCGCTCGAGCTGCGTCAGCAGACGCAGGAGGCCTTCCTCAAGGATGATATCGAGATAGTGGTGGCGACGGTGGCGTTTGGTATGGGCATCGACAAGCCCAATGTGCGCTTCGTGGTGCACTACGACATCCCGAAGAACATCGAATCCTACTATCAGGAGACCGGTCGCGCCGGTCGTGATGGCACCCCGGCCGAGGCGTTGCTGCTCTACGATCCTGCCGATATCGGTCGGGTGCGCCGCCTGCTCGACAACATCGAGAATCCTCAGCAGCTGCAGGTGGAGCAGTACAAGCTCAACGTGATGGCGGCCTTTGCCGAGGCGCAGACCTGCCGCCGTCAGGTGCTGCTCAACTACTTCGGCGAGTACAACGACAAGCCGTGCGGCAACTGCGATATCTGCCTCGATCCGCCCAAGAGCTATGACGGCACCGAAGATGCCCAGAAGGCGCTCTCCTGCGTCTGGCGGGTGGGACAGAATTTCGGGGTGGGTTATGTGGTGGAGGTGTTGCGCGGGTCGCTGAACCAGCGCATCAAGGATCACGGCCACGACAAGCTCTCGACCTATGGTATCGGCAAGGATCAGAGCCACGAATACTGGATGAGCGTGATCCGACAGCTGATCCACAAGGGGCTACTGACCCAGAACATTACCCGCAACTTGGTGTTGCAACTGACCGAAGCGGCCCGTCCGGTGCTGCGTGGCGAGGTGAAGCTGGCGCTGGCAGTGCCCCGCTTGCAGCCTATCTCCAGCCGCAAGGAGAAGCGCAACGGTCTGCTCGACAATGCCAACTATGACAAGCGGCTGTTCAAGGAGCTGCGCGCCCTGCGCAAGCAGATTGCCGAAGATGAAGAGGTGCCGCCCTACGTGGTATTCAACGATGCCACTCTGGTGGAGATGGCACAATTGATGCCGATGACCGAGGAGGAAATGCTGGCGGTCAACGGCGTCGGTCACCGCAAGCTGGAACGTTTCGGTGAAGCCTTTATGGACCTGATCATCGACTATTGCCGGCGGTAAGCAAGCTTGGCGAAGCACGGCCGAATGGATGCTTCGCCAACTGGGAGGCGCCCGACAGTCGGGCGCAGCAGATTACTTGAGGCTGGCGTAATAGGCTGCCAGATTCTCCATATCCGCATCGGTGAGCGGTGCCATAAAGGGAACCATCAGGGGCTCTTTGCGGCTGCCATCCTTGAAAGCCTTCAGCTGTTTCACCAGATAGGCGGCATTCTGTCCGGCCAGATGGGGGTAGTTGGGGATCATCGCCTTGCCTTCCACGCCGTGACAGGCGGCACAGACGGCCGCTTTGGTCTTGCCCGCTTCGATATCGGCTGCCTTGACCTGATGAACCCAGGCCAGAGCCAGCAGGGGCAGGGCATATAGCCACTTTTGCATCTTCTTCTCCTTGAATTGAACAAATGAGGATTGCCGGTTGGCGGACAGCCTGCTGACGGCAGTATAAAGAGTGACACGAGCATACTCAGGGATGAATGGCACAACCATGAAGCTGATCAACACTTTTGCGAGCGAACTGCCCTGGGCCTGTGAACCTGTGGTGCCCCAGCCGCTACAACAACCCCGGCTACTTCACCTCAACCGCGCTTTGCTGGCAGAGCTGGGGTTGGGAGGCGTCAGCGAGTCTGACTGGATCGCCTGCTGTGGCGAAGGGAAATTGCTGCCCGGCATGCAGCCGGTGGCGCAGGTGTATGCCGGCCATCAGTTCGGCGGCTATAGCCCACGGCTTGGCGATGGCCGGGCGCTGCTGCTGGGTGAGCAACAGGCGCTAGATGGCCAGCGCTGGGATCTCCATCTGAAGGGAGCGGGCAAGACACCTTTCTCCCGTTTTGGCGATGGCCGCGCCGTATTACGCTCGAGCATTCGCGAGTATCTGGCCTCCGAAACGCTCCATGCCCTCGGCATACCGACCACCCGGGCGCTGGTGCTGGTGGGCAGCCAGGAGCCCGTTTACCGCGAACAGGTGGAGACGGGAGCGACCGTGCTGCGCACCGCCCCCAGTCATCTGCGCTTCGGCCATATCGAGTATTTCGCCTGGAGCGGGCAGGGGGAGAAGATCCCGCCGCTCATCGATTATCTGCTGCGCCACCACTTCCCCGAACAGGAGAGTGGTGCCGAACTGTTTGCCGAAGTGGTGTGCCGCACCGCGCGGCTGATTGCCAAATGGCAGGCGGCGGGCTTCTGTCACGGGGTAATGAATACCGACAACATGTCGCTGCTCGGCCTGACGCTGGATTACGGGCCATACGGCTTTATCGATGCCTATGTGCCCGATTTTGTCTGCAACCACTCGGATCCGGCGGGTCGTTACGCGCTGGATCAGCAGCCGGCGGTCGGTTACTGGAATCTGCAAAAGCTGGCGCAGGCGTTGGCTGGCCATGTAGACGGTGATGCGCTGGCTGCTGCGCTGGCCCAGTACGAACAGCAGCTGATGCTGCACTACTCCGAACTGATGCGGGCCAAACTCGGGCTGGCGGTGTGGGAGGAGGATGACCCGGCGCTTTTCCGAGAGTTGTTCCGATTGTTGGCGGCCCATAAGGTAGATTACCACCTGTTCCTGCGCCGTCTCGGTGAGGTGACGGGAGAGGGGGCATGGCCGGCATCCTTGCTGGTGTTATTAGCCGACCCCGCTGCGTGGCAGGGGTGGTTGACTCGTTACCGGGAGCGGCTGGTGCGCGAAGAAAGCGAAGATGCCGTGCGCAAGGCGCGGATGGATGCCATCAATCCCAAATATGTGCTGCGCAATGCGCTGGCCCAGCAGGTGATCGATGCTGCCGAGGCTGGCGATATGCAGCCGTTCGAGCGCTTGTTTGCCGCTTTGCAACGCCCCTATGATGAACAACCCGAATATGAGGATCTCGCTACCCCGCAACCGGCATGGTATTGCGGTGGCGAGCTCTCCTGCAGCAGCTGAGAGATTTGGAATGAGATGGCAGATCAAACAGATAGATAGCGATGCCGGAGTTGTAATGCTGGCGTGCTCCGCTCTCGACTGGGACACCTTTCCGGCCTTGGCCGGGGCGCTGCTGCAGGCGTGGGAGCTGCATCCACTGGAGCGGGATGTCGGTGCCGATCGCCATAGCTGGTTGCTGGATTTCGAGGGGAGCCAGTTCAGACTGGAGTTTGAGCACTACAGCGGCTGCTGGTTGGAGGCGGTACGTCCTGAAGATCGGGAGACGCTGCTCTGGCTTGCCAGACAGCATAAAGATTGAACTATCGGTTTTGGGGCGTATAATCTCGCCCCTCGATTATCGCCAATGGTGGCGATATGGGTTCCCTAACCCCATTAACCAAAAAGGTCACAAGATGAATCTGACCCCTGAGCAGTACCAAACGGCGCTCGTTCGCCTGTCGTTGTTCCATATCCTCGTTATTGCCAGCAGCAACTATCTGGTTCAGCTGCCCATCACCGTCTTCGGTTTTCACACCACCTGGGGCGCGTTCAGCTTCCCGTTTATCTTTCTGGCGACCGACCTGACGGTGCGGATCTTCGGTGCCGGTCTGGCGCGCAAGATTATCCAGACCGTGATGCTGCCGGCACTGGCCATCTCTTATGCGCTCTCCGTACTCTTTTTTGAAGGGAGCTTCCAGGGGGTTGGCCATCTGGCTGAATTCAACCTGTTTGTGGCACGTATCGCGCTGGCCAGCTTTATGGCCTATCTGGTGGGCCAGTTTATGGACGTGGTGGTATTCAACCGCCTGCGTCTGCTCAAGCACTGGTGGGTGGCGCCAGCTGCTTCCACCCTGTTTGGCAACATGGTCGATACCATCGCCTTCTTCAGTGTGGCCTTCTGGCGCACGACAGACCCCTTCATGGCGGAGCACTGGGTCGAGATCGCGACCGTGGACTATGTGTTCAAGCTGTTGATTAGCCTTGGTTTGTTCGTGCCGCTCTACGGCGTGCTGCTGCGCTATCTCAGTCGCAAGCTGGTTGGAGAGGCAGGATTGCCCGGGTTGCAATCCGCAGTCCGACAAGCCTGATGAAATTGGCCACCCTTAGCGGTGGCCAATTTTTTTGCCTGATTGGCAAATAAAGCTTGCTCAATTAAATGAGAATGATTATCGTTAACTTGTTTTCCGGGAAAGGCCTCATCCGTTCCAACGTGATGGACTTCTTGTGAAGGCACGACATTGCTCACATTGCTTCCAGTTAAGGGCCAGTTTATCTGGCCCTCTTTTTTTGTCCCGGTTTCGGCAAATTGCGGGCATAAAAAACGGGAGCAGTTGCTCCCGTCATCATGCTGCTGGCTTACTCGATGTCGAGTGCCTCGGGGGAGAGGATCACCCCTGTGGTATCGGCGTAGAGATGATCGTCAGGCAGGAAGGTGACTCCGCCAAAATTGACCGGCAGATCCGTTTCCCCCACATCCTTGCTATCGGCGCCGACCGGAATGGCCGCCAGCGCCTGAATGCCGATGTCGAGATCTTCGAGGATATCGACTTCGCGGACGCAGCCGTAGCAGACAATCCCCTCCCACTCGTTTTCAGCGGCAGTGGTGGCGATTTCGCTGTCGATCAGGGCGCGGCGCATGGAGCCACCGCCATCGATCAGCAGCACCCGGCCAACGCCGTTCTCTTTGACGAGTTCACGGATGAGACCGTTCGATTCGAAGCACTTGACGGTGGTGATGACGCCGCCGAAAGAGGCACGGCCGCCGAAGGAGCAAAGCATGGGTTCGAGCACATCCACCATGTCCTGATAGATGTCGCACAGTTCTGAAGTGTTGTATTCCATAGTGTCAAATCCACGGCTGGAAACAGGTGGATCCAGTATAAGGAGTGAGACCGGCATTTCAATGAATATTCCTTGAACAGCCACAGGGATAACGTTTTCCGCATAAGCTCAATGCAGTTCATCCGTACAGGTGAGAGGTGCATCGTGCTGATCCGTCATAAGTTGATTCTGAATACCGTACTGGTTGCCATTGCCATGATGGTACTGAGCGGCCTCTTTATCTATTCGAGCCAGGTTACCCGCAGCCTGACACAAGCCCAGCGCAATGTGGACGGGCTGGAGATCGCCATGCTCAATTTGCGGCGGGCCGAGAAGGATTTCCTGCTGCGCAAGGATCTGAGCTTCGTTAACCATTTCAATGAGGTCATGACGCAGTTCCACCAGCTGGACGAGACCCTGGGCCGTGACGACAACCTGGCTGCGGTGCATGCCGATCTGGCCAGGCTGGATCAGCAGATGGCGGCTTACGGCAAGGCGTTTCTGGAGCTGGTTGCCCAGCAGCAGAAGATTGGTCTTGGGCCGGAGGATGGGCTCTATGGCAAGCTGCGGACTGCCGTGCATGAAGTGGAAGATGGCCTCAAAAAGCTGGATCAGCAGGGGTTGCTCATCACCATGCTGCAGCTGAGACGGGCGGAGAAAGACTTCATGCTGCGATCAGATGTCCAGTATCTCGACCGTTTCCAGACTCTGCACAAGAGTTTTCAGCAGAGTCTGGCCGCCTTGCCGGAAGCCGACCGCGGCAAGCTGGAGCAGGCGAGTGAACAGTACCGGCAGGACTTTGTTGCATTGGTGCAGGGTATGCAGGTGCTGGGGCTGAATGAGGATGAAGGGCTGCGCAACCAGATGCGGGGCTTGGTTCATCAGACCGAGCAGGTGTTCTCTGCCGTCGACCAGCATATCGCCGGTGAGCTGGATCAGCAGACTGCTCGCCTCAATACCCTGATGTTGATGTGTGGCGGGGTGATCATCGTACTGATAGGTGTCATGAGCGTGCTGCTGGGTCGCAGTATCGATCGTCCCATTAGCCGGGTAAATGATACCGTCAATCGCATTCGTCAGGATAATGACCTGCGCCTCAAGATCGAGCTGCAGGGAGCCGATGAAATGGCTCAACTGGCGGGGAATCTTGATGTGATGCTGGGCGGCTTCCGCAACCTGATTGGCGATGTGAAACAGAGCGTGCATACCCTGACGGAGGCGGCAGATCACCTCTCGGACAACGTTAAACGTACCAGTGAGGGAGCGGCTCGTCAGCTGCAGGAGACCGACATGGTGGCCACCGCCTCGACCGAGATGGGCTCCACCATAGAGGAGATCGCCCGCAACACCGAGCAGGCCGCCAACAATGCCCAGGCGACCAACAACAAGGCGATGGAGGGGCGCAGTGCGGTGGAGAACACCGTCGACCAGATCCGTCTGCTGGCTGACAATCTCGAGCACTCATCCCGCGAGGTTGGTCAGTTGCAAAGAGAGAGCGAGACCATCGGCTCGGTGCTGGACGTCATCCGCGGTATTGCCGAGCAGACCAACCTGTTGGCCCTCAACGCGGCGATCGAGGCGGCACGGGCGGGGGATCAGGGGCGCGGTTTTGCGGTGGTGGCGGATGAGGTGCGCAGCCTTGCCATTCGCACCCAGAAATCGACTCAGGAGATCGCCGGCATCATCAGCTCGTTGCAGAAGCAGACCGGCAGTATCGTCGAGGTGATGGCGACCTGCCGCGAGCAGGGGAGTCGCAGTTCCGATCAGGCCAACGTGGCGGGGGCGCTGCTGGAGCAGATCACTCAGGATGTTACCCACATCATGGATATGAGCACCCAGATTGCGGCGGCGATCGAGGAGCAGAGCCTGGTTGCCAACGAGGTGAATCGCAACGTCAACAACATCCGCGACATTGCGCAGGAGTCGAGCGCCATGGCGGCGGAGAATGCCAGATCCAGTCAGGGGCTGAACGAGCAGGCCAAGCTGCTGAATCAGGCGGTCGCGAAATACCGGGTTTAGTGATCGGGCGGGCATCCTTGCGAGGTTTTTTCACCAGAGTGGCAATGATTTGATCGTAATGGCTGTTATTGAACAGCTTCGCTCATATAATCGCCGCCACTATGATGATTCGGAAGGATTCGATGACAAAGTTGCTGGTGGCCGTATTCGGGCTATTTTGCTCCTGTCTGGTATCGGCAGGAGTATCGTCCCGGGCCACTATTTCCGGCATGGAGCCGCTGCTCAGCTGGTTCAGCGGTGATTTTTCGAGCCAGGAGCAGGCGCGATACGACGATCGCTTTACCAGCGCTGAACTGCGTCTGGTGGAGATCTGGCGTGGCTATCAGGGCTATCGCTGGGTCTATGCCGAGCAGTATCTGACCCTGCGGGCCGTTCGCCCCTTCCGCCAGCGGATCTATCGTTTCTCCCCCAGTCCTGACGGACGCATTCTGATGGCCGAACTGACCATGCCGCGGGCCACCGACTTTGCCGGCGCCTGGCACAACCCGGAATTGCTCGATAGCCTCACCCCCCAGCAACTATCTCTGCGTCGTGGCTGCGAGATCTGGTTGAGCCGCACGCCATCCGGTGAATATGCCGGTCATACCCGGGTTGGTCACTGCGCTACCGATTTCGGTGGCGCCAGCACGCTGGTGCAGCATGTCTGGATTGGTCCCAACAGTGTCAGACTGCTGGATCGGGCTTATGATCTGGCGGGCAAGGCGCGCTGGGGGAGTCCGGGGGAGGGATATGTCTATCTGCGCAGGGTGCGCGAGCGTGGGCACTGAGCCTGACTGGCGAAAAACGTGAATGATTGGAAGACCACAGAAACAAAAAAGACGCCCATAAGGCGTCTTTTTCAGAATTCGTCAGAAGTAGAATTACTTCTTGGAAGTCATCGCACCGAAACGCTTGTTGAACTTGTCTACGCGGCCGCCGCTAGAAACTTCTTTCTGCTTGCCGGTGTAGAACGGGTGGCACTCGGAGCACACGTCCAGGTTCAGATCTTTACCGATGGTAGAGAAAGTGTTGATGACGTTACCGCAAGAGCACTTGGCGGTGATGGCTACGTAGTCAGGATGGATACCAGCTTTCATGGACAACCTCAAAGTAATAGGCCGTGTCGCCATCCGATCTCTTGTCGGACACCACACGATTGTTGAACACAGTTTCAAAGGCTGCGAATAATATAGGAAATGCCTGAGATCAGGCAAGTGGCTTCGCAGAAAAAATAGGCAACCTCTGGTGAATTCTTCCCAAACGCTGGATCTGGTTCGTGTGGCTGTACCGGTGCCGCTACGCCGTCATTTCGACTATCTCTCCCCCCTGCCGTTACCTGCTCCCGGTTGTCGGGTCGAGATCCCTTTCGGCCCGCAAACCCTGGTCGGGCTGGTGGTGGAGCACCCGGCCGACAGCCAGGTGCCGCGTAACAAGCTCAAACCCATCAAGCGGGTGCTGGATAGCGCCCCCGTGCTGGGGCCCGACATTCTGGCGCTGATGAACTGGAGCGCCAGTTACTACCAGCACCCGTTGGGAGAGGTGCTGCCGCACGCCCTGCCGGTGCTGGTGCGCAAGGGGGAGCCGGCCGCCTATCGCGAGCTGGAGTTCTGGTTTGCCACCGAGGCCGGCATGGCCATCGATCTCAATGAACTCAAGCGGGCAGCCAAGCAGCAGCAGGCGCTCGCTCTGCTGCGCAAGGGGCCGCAGACCCCCTCCGCCCTCAAGCAGGAGGAGATCCAGAGCGCCGCACTCACTGCGCTGGAGAAGAAGGGGCTGCTGGAGAAGCGCTCGCTGGAGCCGAGTCACGACGGCGACTGGGCTGCCCGTTTTGAACCGGGGGAGGGGCTGCGCCTCAACGGCGAGCAGGCGCTGGCCGTTTCTGCCGTTACCAGCCAGAGCGACAAGTTCGGTGCCTTCCTGCTGGACGGCATCACAGGTTCCGGCAAGACCGAAGTTTACCTGAGCATCCTCGAGCCGCTGCTCAAGGCGGGCAAGCAGGCGCTGGTGATGGTGCCGGAGATCGGCCTCACCCCGCAGACCATCAACCGCTTCCGGCGCCGCTTCAACGTGCCGGTGGTGGCGATGAACTCGGCCATGAACGATCGGGAGCGGCTCGATGCCTGGCTTGCCTGCCGCGACGGCGGCGCTGCCATCCTGATCGGCACCCGCTCTGCGGTGTTCACCCCGTTTCACAACCTCGGCATCATCATCATCGACGAGGAGCACGACGGCTCCTTCAAGCAGCAGGACGGTTTTCGCTACCACGCGCGGGATCTGGCGGTGATGCGGGCTCATCGTGCCGGGATCCCCATCCTGCTTGGCTCGGCCACCCCGTCGCTGGAGACATTGCACAACGCCCGCAGCGGCAAGTATCACCATCTCACCCTGACTCGCCGCGCCGGCAATGCCCAGACCGCCCGTCAGGTGATCCTGGATATCAAGAACGTGCGACTGCAGGCCGGGCTTTCCCCTCAGCTGGAGCAGTTGATGGCGGAGCATCTGGCGGCGGGCAACCAGGTGATGCTGTTTCTCAACCGCCGCGGCTATGCCCCGGCCCTGATCTGCCACCAGTGTGGCTGGAGCGCCGCCTGCGAGCGCTGCGATGCCTGGTACACCTGGCATCAGGCCGGGCGACGGCTGCACTGCCACCACTGCGACAGCGTGCGCCCGCTGCCCCATCACTGCCCCGAGTGCGGCAGCAACGAGCTGATCGGCTCCGGGGTTGGCACCGAACAGCTGGAGCAGCTGCTTAGCACCGTGTTCCCGCAATATCCGGTGGTGCGTATCGATCGGGACAACACCCGTCGCAAGGGGGAGTTGGAGACCCACCTCGGTGACATCAAGGCGGGCAAGTACAAGATCCTGATCGGTACCCAGATGCTGGCCAAGGGCCACCACTTCCCGGATGTGACGCTGGTCGGACTGCTGGATGTGGATGGCGCGCTATTCAGTGCCGATTTTCGCGCCGCCGAGAAGCTGGCCCAGCTCTACACCCAGGTGGCGGGCCGTGCCGGTCGTGCCAGCAAACCCGGGTTGGTGGTGCTGCAGAGCCACCATCCGGAGCACGCCCTGCTGCAGGATCTGACCCAGAACGGTTACGGCCACTTCGCCGATACGGCGCTGAAAGAGCGCCGCCTGCTGGGGCTGCCGCCTTTCAGCTATCAGGGACTGTTTCGGGCCGAGGCCAACGGCCGTGACGAGGTGCAGCTGTTCCTCGCTCGTCTCGCCGATACCCTGCGCAGCGCCCGCTATCCCCATGTTCAGGTGCTCGGGCCCATCAGCGGTTTTATGGAGCGCAAGGCGGGCAAGTTCCGCATGCAGTTGCTGGTGCAGGGGCCGAACCGGGCTCCACTGGCCCAGCTGCTCGATTGGGCGGTGAAGGAGCTGGAGGGGTGGCCCGAGACCAAGCGGGTACGCTGGAGCCTCGACATCGACCCCACCGAGCTGAACTGAGTCAGGCTCTTGTCGCTGATGGTGAAGCGGTCGCTGGCGCGCTTCGTCAGCGACCGGGTTTGCCATGCGGGTGCAGGGGTCAGACCCGCAGGTCGACCTGCTGCACCCAGCCTCCCTTGCCCTGCTCGGTCACATAGAGACCGGACTGGCGCAGCACCCCCTGATTGCCGCTTTCCCCCAGATGGTTGAAGGGGGTGTCGAGGGGATGGAGCAGGATGGCGCCGATCCCCAGCTCCACCAGGGCGATGGGGGATTGCTCCGGCTGCCAGAACTGCAGCGCCGAGAACTGGCTATCCCGCTCGTCCAGCACCCCGTTGCCATCCTCATCCAGGGTTGCCAGCTCGCCAAAACCGTTGCCGGAGCGGGCCCCGAACAGCTCGCCGCCATCGTCTATGGTGCCGTTGCCGTTGCGATCCAGCGCCACAAAGCCGCTGCCTTCACTCAAGCCCGGCAGGCTATCCTCTTTGCCATCCTGATCAATGTCGAACTTGACCCGGGCGTCGGTCAGGCCGGCGATTTTTCCATCCAGACTGAGCACCAGCGGATCCTTGAGGGCATTGAGGGTAGTGCGGCGCTTGCTGATATCGAGCTGGCGCCAGTCCAGTACAAAACCGAGATCAAGTTGCAGGCTCTGGCCATCCTGAGTCTCTATGCTGGCCGAGGCGACTACGTTGAGCTGCTCCTTTTGCAGCAGGCTGTCGGTTACTTCCACCAGTTGATCCGGTTCGGCGGCGGGTTGACTGCCGTCGCCCGTCGGGGAGTTCACCCCCTCCGCGCTCTGGTCGGTCGGTTTGATCGGATCCGGCAGCTCGATTTCGTGGCCCAGCATCGCCTCGATCATCAGCTTGATAAGCCGCTGGTGGTTGTCGAGCCCGTCGTTGGGAACGCCGTTCTCCTCCTGATATTTACTCCCCTCCGCTTTGGCTGGTGCGGCTGTCGTCTGCGGGGGAGTCTGGGTATTGCTCCGGCTGCTGGCTTGCAGCGTCAGGGCACTGGCTTGCATCAGGGTAGTTCGCTGCTCGCCGGATGACGGTGTGGCGGCCGTCCCGTTGACGCCATTGGCCTGTGGCGTGACCGGTCCCAGTCTGCGCACCTTGCGGGCTTGCGCCTGTTGCTGCCGGTATTGCACCTCCCCTTGGAGGTCGTAGTGATCGATGCGCATATCTTCGCCCTCGGCGCTATACATCTGGTCAGTTATCGACCAGAGAATGAACCGGGATTAACACCAAATCGGACTAACAGGCAGAATTGTTAGTTCCATGTTGCAAAGTGACGGTGAGGCTGGATGATGGGCATTCAGGTTGCCAGCCCGGTGGCCGGGACGACAATGGAAAGGGGAGATAGGATGAGAAACTGTCTGGTGATGGGGGCGGCGGGCTATATAGGCTCCTATCTGGTGCCTCACCTGCAAACGTTGGGCTACAGGGTGATTGCCGGGGCGCGCCGTCCCTGCCGCTTGCCTGAGGGGGTCGAGTTTCGCCTCGCCGACAGCCTCAAGCCCATCACCCTGCTGCCTGCGCTGGCGGGCATCGATACCGTTTTTTATCTGGTGCATGCCATGGGGGCGGGGGCCGATTTTCACCGGCTGGAGCAGCAGGGAGTGAAGAACTTTGCTGCCGCCGCCCGCGCCGCCGGGGTGCGCCGCATCATCTATCTCGGGGCAATCCAGCCGGAGCAGTGCAACAGTCGCCATCTCAACTCCCGCCGCCACTGTGGCGAGCTGTTTCGTGAATCCGGCGTACCGACGGTGGAGCTGCGCGCAGGCATTATCATCGGCCCGGGCTCGGCGGCGTTCGAGGTGATGCGGGATCTGGTGTTCAACCTGCCGCTGATGGTGACGCCCAAATGGGTGCGCTCGCGCACGCCGCCGATTGCGCTGTCCAACCTGCTGCACTATCTGGGTGGGCTGGTGGAAGCCGACGAGGTGGATGGTCGCATCTTCAATGCGGTCGGCCCAGAACTGCTCAGCTATCAACAGCAGTTGCAGAAGTTCGCCGCCCATATCGGCAAACGCTGTCCCATCATTCCCATCCCGTTTCTGAGTCCGCGTCTCTCCGCCTGGTGGCTGCAGTTTGTCACCTCGGTGCCGCAGCCGGTGGCCAAGGCGCTGGTGGGCGGTCTCAAGCACGATATTCCGGCCGATGACGGCCCGCTGCGTGCCCTGCTGCCACAGACCCTGCTCAGCTTCGACGAGGCACTGGCGGAGAGTCTGGCGCTGGAGCAGAAGCTGGGGGCCGAGCAGCAGGGGCAGGAGACGCCGCTCGGCCTGCGCTGGCGCCATCCCGAATATGGCTTCTATGACCGTACTGCCAGCGGCGATGCCATCTGTCTCGCCTCCCCCGAGGTGGTATGGCAGGTGTTGCAGCGGCTGGGGGGCGAGAAGCGCTACTTCTACATGAACCAGCTGTGGGTGGTGCGCGAATGGATGGATCACCTGATCGGCGGCCCGGCACGCATCCGGGGTCGCACCAATCCCGATCGCTTCGTGAAGGGTGACATGCTCGACTCCTGGCAGATCCTCGGGGTGGATGAGGGGCGCAGGCTCGATCTGCTGTTCAACATGAAGGCCCCGGGCGTCGGCCGGCTGGAGTTCAACATCCTGCCGGAGGAGTCCGGGTTGACCCGCATCCGGGTCACCGCTCACTGGCATCCGCAGGGCGCCTGGGGGCTGGCTTACTGGCTCGCCATGCTGCCGTTCCACCTCTTCATCTTTCAGGGGATGACCGAGGCTATCGCCAGAGAGGCGGAGGCGAAAGCCGGGATCCCCGTAATGGATTGAGCCTCCTTTCTTCGCTCGGATGGCGCTGGCTGTACACGTCAGGCCCTCCCTTTGGCCCATATTGAGGTGCTTCCCCGGGCAAAGGCTGGCATCATGCCGCGGTCTTGTTTACCGCGGATAGATAACCAGTCAGAAAAAGAAGGGATTATGAAGAAAAAACCGTCAATTTTGGGGGGCGCCTGCATTATCGCCAGCGTCTGCGTGGGGGCTGGCATGCTCGGTCTGCCGAGTTCGGGGGCGGGGGCCTGGACCCTCTGGTCGGTGTTGGCACTGACCGTCACCATGGTGATGATGACCCTCTCCGGCTGGATGCTGCTGGAAGCCTTCCAGCACCACGACATGCGCGTCTCCTTCAATACCGTGACCCGCGAACTGCTGGGGGAGCGGCTCAACTTCTTCAACAATCTCTCGGTCTACTTTGTCGGCGGCATTCTGCTCTACGCCTACATCACCTCCTCGGGTGCCATCCTGCAGGGGATTCTGGGGATCGACAGCAAGCTCGCTTCCGTGCTGTTTGTGGCAGTGTTTTCGCTGGTGGTCTGGCACTCGACCCGCGCCGTTGACCGCATCTCTGTGGTGCTGATCGCTTTCATGATCATCAGCTTCGCCCTCGGTGTGACCGGTCTGCTCGGCCATATCAAGCTGCCGACCCTGCTCGATCTGGCTGGTGGTGAGAGTCACTACGCCCCCTATGCCATGGCGATGCTGCCGGTGGCGCTCACCTCGTTTGGCTATCACCACTCGGTCGCCTCCCTGCGCGCCTACTACCAGAACGAGCGGCAGGCAAAGTGGGCGATTCTGGGGGGAACCCTGATCGCGCTGGCGCTCTATGTGCTCTGGCTGCTGGGGATCTTCGGCAACCTGCCCCGTCAGGAGTTTGCCCCCGTGATTGCCCAGGGCGGCGATGTGAACGTGCTGCTGAAGGCGCTCTCCGGCGTCATCGAGTCGGAGCGGGTGGCCAGCGCTATCAACGGCTTCTCCATGGCGGCCATCCTCTCCTCCTTTATCGGGGTGGGGCTTGGGGTGTTCGACTATCTGGCGGATCTGTTCAAGTTCGACAACAGCCGTGCCGGTCGCTGCAAGAGCTGGGCTGTTACTTTCCTGCCACCGCTGCTGCTCTCGCTGCTCTTCCCGTTTGGCTTCCTGCTGGCCATCGGTTATGCCGGCGCAGTGGCCACTGTGTGGACCTGTCTTATTCCGGCGCTGCTGGTGCTGAAGTTCCGCGCCCGGGCTGCCAGTGGCAGCGCAGCCCCGCATTTCGTCACCCCGGGTGGCAAGCTGGTGGCCTGGCTGCTGATCCTGTTCGGACTGGCGACCGCACTGTTCCACTTCCTCGCGATGGCGAACTTGCTGCCGGTCTACTCGGGTCAGTAATCGGCACGCAGGGTCACATGATGGCGGCAGGGCAACTTGCCGCCATTTTTTCACCTGTAATGCAGGATCTATAACTAAAGTGGTATCTATGGCTGGGGGATGGTGCTAAACAAACTGGTCTGATCTGGCTAATGGCAGCATGATCTGCTGGGCATGCCCACCGCTTTCTTTTATGATCCCCGCCCTTCTGCGTGCCCCCTGCCGGCACCTCATTTGCACCAACCACATCGGGGTCCCCCATGTCCGATCTGCGTCAAGAAGCACTCGATTACCACGCCCAGCCCGTACCGGGCAAAATTGCCATCGCCCTGACCAAGCCTGCCGAAACCGCCCGCGATCTGGCGCTGGCCTACAGCCCGGGTGTCGCCGAGCCGGTGCGCGAGATCGCCGCCAACCCGGCCGATGCCTACCGTTATACCGGCAAGGGCAATCTGGTGGCCGTCATCTCCAACGGCACCGCCATTCTGGGGTTGGGCAATCTGGGGCCGCTCGCCTCCAAGCCGGTGATGGAAGGCAAGGCCCTGCTGTTCAAGCGCTTCGCCGGCATCGACGCCATCGACATCGAGGTGAAGCACGAGACCAGCCAGCAGTTCATCGACACGGTGGCGGCAATCGCCGATACCTTCGGCGGCATCAATCTGGAAGATATCAAGGCACCTGAGTGCTTCGAGATCGAGCAGGCGCTGATCGAGCGCTGCGATATTCCGGTGTTCCATGATGACCAGCACGGTACCGCCATCGTCACCGCCGCCGGTCTGCTCAATGCGCTGGAGATCCAGGGCAAGCTCATCAGTGACAGCCGCATCGTCTGCATGGGGGCGGGGGCTGCCGCCACCGCCTGCATGGATCTGCTGATCAAGTGTGGCGCCAGGGCGCACAATATCTTCATGCTGGATCGTCAGGGTGTTATCCACACCGGCCGCAGCGATCTCAACAAGTACAAGCAGCGCTTCGCCAACGAGACCCCGCTGCGCACCCTGATGGATGTCATCGAAGGGGCGGATGTGTTTGTCGGTGTCTCCGGCCCGGATGTGCTGCCCGCCGAAGCGGTCGCCCTGATGGCGCCCAATCCGGTGATCTTCGCCTGCTCCAACCCGGACCCGGAGATCAAGCCGGCGCTGGCCCACGGGGTGCGCAGCGACCTCATCATGGGCACCGGCCGCTCCGACTACCCGAACCAGATCAACAACGTGCTCTGCTTCCCCTTCATCTTCCGCGGTGCCCTAGATGCCCGTGCCAGCCGCATCAACGATGCCATGAAGATTGCCGCGGTCGAGGCGATCCGCGCACTGGCCAAGGAGCCGGTGCCGGCCGAGGTGCTGACCGCCGCCGGGGTGAGCGAGCTCGCCTTCGGCAAGGATTATGTCATTCCCAAGCCGATGGATGCCCGTCTGCTGCCGCGCGTAGCCCGCGCCGTAGCGCTGGCGGCGGTGGCCTCCGGCGTCGCCCGCATTGAGCTGCCTGCGGACTACATGCTGTAATCCGGCGTTGCAAACGGCCCCATAGCGGGGCCGTTTTTATCTCTGCTTCTGGCGACAGCCGGAGGCGTAACCCGGGTGACCGGTTGGGGGAGATGGGGGCAAATCGGGTTCAAAGGTGGTCAAACAGCGCTCTCCTCTGACACAATATTGCCACTATGACGCTAACGAGAATCAAGATGCAGCAGCCTGTCAGCGGCCGTTTGGCCCACGCCCTCTCCTTCTTGCGCCATGATGGTCGCCACTTTGCCCAGTTTGTCTGGGGCCGTTTCCAGCAGGACAGATTGACGGTGACCGCCGGCTATCTGGCCTATGTCACCCTGCTTTCACTGGTGCCGATGATCGCCGTGGTCTTTGGCATGATGTCCGCCTTCCCGGTGTTCCAGAGTCTCAAGCAGGCGATGGAGCAGTTCGTCTACCACAACTTTGTACCGACGGCGGGAGAGGTGCTCAAGGAGTACATCGACGGTTTCGTTGCCAATGCCACCAACACCACTGCGGTGGGGATCGGGGCACTGGTGGTGGTGGCGCTGATGCTGATCTCCGCCATCGACAAGAACCTCAACTACATCTGGCGTTCGACTCAGGGCCGCCCACTGGCGCAGGCGTTTGCCATGTACTGGATGATCCTCACCCTGGGGCCCGTGCTTATCGGGGCCAGTATCGCCATCTCCTCCTACATCTTCTCGCTGCGGCTGTTTGGCGCCGAGAGCCTGTTCGGCATCGGCTATCTGCTGCTGCGAGGCTTGCCGTTCCTCTTCTCGGTGCTTACCTTCCTGCTGGTCTATACCGTGGTACCGAACTGCAAGGTGCGGCTGGCCCACGCCTTTATCGGCGCGCTGGTAGCGGCGACCCTGTTCGAGCTGGCCAAGCGCGGTTTTGCCATCTACATCACCAGCTTCCCCTCCTATCAGGCCATCTACGGCGCGCTGGCTACCATCCCGATCCTGTTTGTCTGGGTCTATTTGAGTTGGCTGGTGGTGCTGCTTGGTGCGGAGACTACCGCCTGCCTCGGCGAGTACGAGAAGCCGGCGAGCGAGGAGCTGGGCTAAGCCATCGCCTTGGCCACCGGTTTATTGGTAGCATCGACGACCGCCCCTGCAATCGAGCCGGGGCGGTCGTTCTGTTTTGAGAGGAGAGGGATGTGATTGCACTGATTCAGCGGGTCTCCGAGGCCAGCGTGACTGTCGAGGGGGAGGTGACCGGCGCCATCGGTCAGGGGCTGCTGGTACTGCTCGGGGTGGAGCAGGGGGATGACGAGGCCAAGGCCGACAAGCTGCTGCACAAGGTGAGCGGCTATCGGGTCTTCTCCGACGAGAATGGCAAGATGAACCTCAATGTCAGCCAGATCGGTGGCAGCCTGCTGGTGGTCTCCCAATTTACCCTGGCGGCCGATACCAAGAGCGGGATGCGCCCCAGCTTCTCCTGCGGTGCTCACCCGAGCGAGGCCGAGCGGCTCTATGACTATTTCGTGGCGAAGGCTGCTGCCAGCGGCATCCCGACCGCAACCGGGCGTTTTGCCGCCGACATGAAGGTGGCGCTGCTCAACGACGGCCCGGTTACCTTCTGGCTACAGGTCTGAGGATGCCTGATCCCGCGGTATGACGTGGACGATCACGTTGATGAGCCCTGCGACCGGATAGGGGGTGGCCGGGCCAATCCACTGTTCTATCAGTGTCAGGGCGTGGGTTAGCTCCAGTTCGGTGCGTGGCAACAGGTTGATGACCAGAGTGCCGCAGAGGCGGGGAGCCAGCGCCCGGTAGAGCCGCTCCTGAAACAGCAGCAGCGGGTTGCCATCCTGACTGAAGAGATCGAGCAGGATGAGGTCGTACTGCTGCTCGCTCTGCTCCAGAAAGGCGAGGGCATCGGCTTGATGGAGTGCCGGCGCGGCGCGTTCATCGCTCTCCTGATGCAGGAAAAACTGCTGATAAACGGTCAGCACCTCTTCGTCGAGATCGACGCACTCGTGGCGTGCATCGGGCCAGCGCTGACTCAGATGGCGGGTGAGATCGCCGCCACCCAGCCCCAGTTCGAGGATCTGCCCGGCCTGTTCCGGCAGCAGGCAGGCGATGACCTGCTGATGGGGCAGACAGAGGGCGGCGGGGTCGGCGAGCGACATGGCGGATTGCACCACGCCGTCTATCTCCAGCCAGCGGTGCTGGTTGTTTTCCTGCACGGTGAGGCGGCGCTGGGGTTTGACGCTGAGGTGCAACAAGTGGTCGGCTTGGTACGCTTGCAGATTGAAGTCCATGAATTTGCACGGCAAGATGGTTTCCGACCAGTGTAACTCAAGGATCGATCTATGTACCGGGTGGTCACCCCCCAAACGGCAGCCGAGCCGGGTACTTACTGCAAGCTGCGCTGGAAACGTCTGTGTAAGCCCTTCCATCTGCCAGTCGGCGCAAACTCAAGGATGAAACTATGTATCGGGTAGTCACCCCTCAGACAGCCGCCGAGCTGGATGCCTATTACCAGTTGCGCTGGGAACTTCTGCGTAAACCCTTCAATCTGCCCGTCGGTTCCGAGCGGGACGAATACGACACCGTTGCCATTCACCGGCTGATGCTGGCACCCGATGGCACCCCCATCGCGGTGGGGCGCCTCTTTATCGGCGGCGACGAGGCGCAGATCCGCTTTATGGCGCTGCGTCCCGAATATCGCGGGCAAGGGCTTGGCGCCCGAATGGTGGAGGATCTCGAGCAGCTGGCCCGCAGCGAGAAGGTGAAACGGCTGGTGATGAACGCCCGTCAGGAGGCGGTGGAGTTCTATCGCAAGTGCGGTTTTCTCGAAGTGGGGGGCGGCCCCGTCTCCTTCGGCCGTATTCCCCATCGCCAGATGATCAAATCCCTGAGCCCGTTGCAGACCATTCAGTACCGCCCGGAGTGGTGTCAGGATCTCACCACCCGCTGGTCGCGCGGGGTGCCCATCAGCGAGAAGATGGGGATGCACATCAGCCACTACGATGGCCAGACCTTCCACCTCAAGGCCAATCTGGCTGCCAACCTCAACGTGCACGGCAGCATGTTTGCCGGCAGTGTCTACAGCCAGTGTGTGCTGGCGGGTTGGGGGCTGATCTGGCTGCAACTTAAAGAAGAGGGGCTGGTGGGCGAACCTGTGCTGGCCGAGAGCACCATCAAATATCATGGCCCGGTCGATGAGGAGCCGGAGGCGCGGGTGGCTCGCGAGGGGATGCCCGCCGTGCTGCAGCCGCTCAAACGGGGCGAGCCTGCGACTTTCAGCCTCAAGATCCAGCTGTTCAGTGGCAGCAAGCTGGCGGCGGAGTTCCTCGGTCACTACGTGGTGCAGCCGGTCAAGCGGCCGGGCCATTAACGGCGCGCTTCGCCACAAAACAAACAAGGCCTCATTATGAGGCCTTGTTTGTTTTACCCTTGCTGGCTGTTGGTCGCCTGCCCGGTTTGGGCTTGGGCTTTTGGCGCCGGAGCCGGTCGCCAGAGCGGCGCGCTGTTGCCCTGCGGCGGGTAGCGCACCCCGGTCTCCCAGCCGCAGCCATCCGGCTTCTGCTTGAAATCCCAGCTCAGAGTAGGCGCGGTGAGCGGGCCGCGCCACTGGCCGATAAGCTCGGCGCAGCGGTTGCCGTTGAGCACTCCCAGATCGAGTTGCCACTGCTCCTTGACCAGATCGATACCGCCCTGCGCACCCAGCAGGTGAGTGATGGTGGAGGCGCCAGCCTGTTCGAGCTGTAGCTGCCCCTTGTCGATCTTGCCCTGCAGCCTGACGCGGTAGAAGGGGGTATCGCCACCCTGCATCGCCTGCCACAGCTGATCCGGATTGAGCGCCGGCGCCGTTGCCTGCTTGAACCACTGATCCAGCAGCGGGTCTATCTTCACCTTGTCCCAGAAGGGTTCGTTGGCGTCGAGGGCGAAACTGCCCTGCAGGGTGCTGCGCCACTCACCCGGTGCGCTGCCGTGCTCCGCCAGCAGGTCGGCACTCAGCTCTGCCTTGCCGGAGAAGGAGACAGGGGAGCCGAACATCTTGCCCCACTGCTCCAGATCGAGCTTGGTCGCCTTCAACTGCAGGGTGCTGCTCTGGCCCGGTTCGCGCGCCCATTGGCCACTCATGCTGAGGCTGCCCTCATCCGGCAGCGAGCTGGTGAGCTTGCCCAGTTGCCAGGAGCTGGGGGTCAGCTCGCCATCCAGTTCACCGTTGCGGGCGCTGAGGCCATCCCATACCAGCTCGAACCACTTGCTCTCGATACGGGCACGGCCCAGCAGCGGGCCGGGCTGATTGCCACGCAGGGCGAGATCGCTCAGGTAGAGCTGCCAGCCGGTCAGCGACAGAGGGATTGAATCGTCGAAGGAGAGCACCTTGAGCTTGTCGAACGCCAGCTTGCGGATATCCACCTGCTGCGGGCGCCAGCCCTGCCAATCCTGCCACCAACCCTGCGGCAGGCTGATATCCATGCCGCTCAGCGCCACGTCTTTCAGGGTCAGCTTCTGCTGCTGGGTATCGAGGGAGAGCTCGACATTGAACTCCCCTTCATAGGCTTTGCCCTGCAGTTCGCCGTCGAGCTGCTGGGGTGAGAAGGCGAGCTTGCCCTTGATCCCCTCCAGCTGGAACAGGCCGCGGCCCATGTCGCCCAGGGTGCCGCTCAGATAGCCGGTGGGCTGGTTGCCCGCCTGCCAGTTGAAGGCGGTGAGCTGGCCACTGAAGTTGTTGAAGGAGAGCTCCTGCTCGATGGAGTTGATGCTCACCTGGTCGAACTGGCCGCGATCCAGCGACACCTGCCGCAGCGGGAATTGGTGCTGTGCCAGATCCCCCAGCTCGACCCGCATGCCGCGCGCCTTGAGATCGTGCAGTTCTAGGGTTCGTGCCGGCCAGTCGAGCACCATGCCGCTCTCCAGCAGGCCGTCAAACAGGTTGGTCACCAGCTTGTCGCTGCGCAGTACCTCTCCCTCCAGCCGCCCTTTCAGGCTGAGACGGGCGAAGGTGAACTGTGGTGTCTCCAGCTGGCCGATGTTGAGGGTCAGGTTGGCTTGTGGCTGGCGTTTCGGATCGATCAGATCCCAGTCGCTCAGGGTGGCGTTGAGGCCGCGCAGGGTCAGCCCGTCGCTCTCAAGGCTTAGCCTGTCTATGGTGCTGTCACCGATGGAGAGGGAGTGCACCGGCAGGCTGGGCAGCTGGTTGGGCAGCGGCAGCTTGATGGCGGGGCGAATGAGGTCGAGATGGGCGATCCGCACATCGCGGCTCAGCCAGTCGATGCTCTCTATCTCCAGATAGATCTTGTCGAGGGAGACGGCATCGCCGTAGCGCACCTGATCCGCCAGCAGGGTGTAGGGGTGGAGCGGGTTGAATACCAGTCGCCCTATGGTGACCGGTACGCCGGTCTGCTGGCTGATCCAGCTGGCGATGGGGCCTTTGGCTCGCTCGGCGTCGAACAGACCGAGGGCAACCCAGACAAAGAGCAGCAGGAAGGCAAAGGTGTAGAGCAGGCCGCGTAGCCAGGAATTCATAAGTGCTTTCCTCCTGTATTGGTTGAGTGATCAGGTGTTGGCAGCGTGATTCCGCAGGTCAGGCATTGGAATAGTGATCCCGTAAGCCAAGCCAGCGCCGTATCAAGGGTTCGACATGACTCGGATGCCTATCCATGAGGAAGCGCGCCATCTTCTGTACCTGTGGAATAAGCGGCTGATCCCGCACCAGATCGGCGATCTTGAGATCGGCCAGACCGGTCTGGCGGGTGCCGAGCAGTTCCCCCGGGCCGCGCAGTTCCAGATCGCGCTGAGCGATGAGGAAGCCATCGTTGGTCTCACGCAGCACCCCGAGCCGGCTCTGGGCCGTTTTGGACAAGGGGGCATGATAGAGCAGCACGCAGTGCGAGGCTACCGCTCCGCGTCCGACCCGGCCGCGCAGCTGGTGCAGCTGCGCCAGCCCGAGCCGTTCCGGGTTCTCGATGATCATCAGGCTGGCGTTGGGCACATCCACCCCCACCTCGATGACGGTGGTGGCGACCAGCAGTTGCAGTATGCCTGCCTTGAACTCCTCCATCACCCGCTGTTTCTCGACCGGGCGCATCCGGCCATGTACCAGCCCGATGTGCAGGCCGGGCAGCAGGTTCTGCAGCTCGGCGGCGGTATCCTCGGCGGCCTGACACTCCAGCACCTCCGACTCCTCGATCAGGGTGCATACCCAGTAGGCCTGCTTGCCCTCGGTGCAGGCGAGTTTGACCCGCTCGATCACGTCGCCGCGACGGCTGTCGGGCAGCGCTACCGTGGTGATGGGGGTTCGGCCTGGCGGCAGCTCGTCGATGACCGAGGTGTCGAGGTCGGCATAGGCGGTCATCGCCAGGGTGCGGGGGATGGGGGTAGCGGTCATGATGAGCTGATGGGGATGCACCCCCTCCCGCTCCCCTTTCTCGCGCAGGGCGAGGCGCTGATGAACCCCGAATCTGTGCTGTTCATCGATGATGACCAGCGCCAGACGCTGGAACACCACCTGCTCCTGAAAGATGGCGTGGGTGCCCACCACCATCTTGACGCTGCCATCGGCGATGGCGGCCAGCGCCTCTTCCCGCGCCTTGCCTTTCTGCTTGCCGGCCAGCCAGCCGACTCCGATGCCGAGCGGCTCCAGCCACTTGGCGAAGTTGATGGCGTGCTGTTCCGCCAGCAGCTCGGTCGGCGCCATCAAGCCCACCTGACAGCCGTTGCCGATGGCCTGCAGGGCGGCCAGCGCTGCGACCAGGGTCTTGCCGGAGCCTACGTCACCCTGCACCAGCCGCATCATGGGGTGACTCTGTTGCAGATCCTTGCTTATCTCGGCCACCACCCGGCTCTGGGCGCCGGTGGGCTTGAACGGCAGGGCGCCGAGCAGCTGTTCAACCAGCTCGGGAGCCGGTTTGAGGGCGCGGGCCAGCTGGGTTTGTGCCTGAGCGCGCACCTTGAGTACCGAGAGGTTGTGAGCCAGCAGCTCCTCCAGCACCAGCCGCTGCTGGGCCGGATGTTGACCGCTTTCGAGCAGCGGCAGCGCCACCGAGGGGGGTGGACGATGCAGCAGCTTCAGAGCAGCGGCCAGCTCAATCTGGTGGGGATAGAGGCCGGCGGGCAGCAGCTCCTCGACGCCATAAAGGTCGAGCTGGGCCAGCGCCTGATCGGTGAGGTTGCGCAGGGTGAGCTGGCGCAGCCCTTCGGTAGTCGGGTAGACGGGGGTGAGCGCCTCTTCGGTCTGGCCGGCTTGCTCCTCGCCGAGCAGCTTGTACTCGGGGTGGGCCATCTCCAGCCCGTATTTGCCGGGGCGCACCTCGCCAAAGCAGCGGATCAGGCGGCCCGTCGCCAGACTGTTCTTCTGGGCGGCGGTGAAGTTGAAGAAGCGCAGGGTGAGGGTGCCGGTGCCATCGCTGATACGGCAGACCAGCATGCGACGGCGCCCCATCACCAGCTGAGTGTCCTGGATCTCCCCCTCAACGGCGCCGTGCAGGCCGGGCGGCAGATCGCCGATGGGCCACACCTGGGTGCGGTCCTCGTAGCGCAGGGGGAGGTGGAACAGCAGGTCCTGTACCGTGGCCAGACCCAGCCGCTCGAGCTTCTCCTGCATCTTGCTGCCGACACCCTTGAGGCTGTCGAGAGGAATTTTATCCAATTTCATCAATTAGATGCCCGAAAACACTGTAAATATGTCCAGATGATAGGGGTTGTTGAGGGGCCGATGCAAGCCGAGTTGCTGCTGGCTGGGTCGCCAACGCGGGGGAGATGGCGGATATAACAAAGGCCTGCCGAAAACGGGAGGCCTTGGTCTGATTGCCGTTGGGCTGGGTGGGCGCTGCGCGCCCCTGGGTCAGATGATCCGCTTGAGCAGCAGATGGGCCTTGACCCGGTGGATCCGTCCCAGCAGCTTGCGCACCTGCTCCGGGTAGTCGTGGATCTGCTCTACCTGATCGAAGTGGCTGATCCGCTTGGTGTTGGCCAGAATGTTCTCCCGCTCGGCATTGAACTGGGGACGCAGGTGGTGGCGACGATCGTGCACCAGCAGGCCGTTCTCCAGATCCAGCGCCCAGGCGCGCGGGTTGAGGTTGTTGCCGGTGAGCAGGGCCCACTCGTCATCCACGAAGATCCCCTTGAGATGGTAGGAGTTGCGCTCGCAACACCAGAGCATCAGGTTGAGGCGGCCATCATCGATGTGATGCTGGTTGCGCTCGGCAAACTTGCGCAGGTTGGTCTCGTAGAGATAGGGCAGGCCGCCGATGGTGGAGAACTTCTCCTCCGGCGGGATGAAGAAGTCGTTGGCGGTCTTGTCGCCCACCACAATCGTTACCTTGCAGCCGCGCTGCAGCAGATCCTCGATATCCTTGCTCAAC
Source organism: Aeromonas sp. FDAARGOS 1410 (assembly GCF_019048745.1). Classification (NCBI taxonomy): domain Bacteria; kingdom Pseudomonadati; phylum Pseudomonadota; class Gammaproteobacteria; order Aeromonadales; family Aeromonadaceae; genus Aeromonas; species Aeromonas sp. FDAARGOS 1410. Next base: position 718,924 of record NZ_CP077401.1, read on the forward strand.
TCCTTGGGCGGGTTGAAGTAAGGGGTACAGATGAAGATCTCCCGCTCGGTGGAGCGCACCAGATTGCGGATCATCTGGTTGAGCTGGTTGTTGCGCTTGCCCAGACCCGCCATCGGGGTAATGGCCACCTCCTGGGTGTTGACCGGCATGGTGGCGAAGCGGTACTGCCCCTGACGCAGGCTCAGCTTGAAGCGGCGGATCGGCCCTTTCAGCTGTTTGGCGCTGGGCACGTCGCTGCGATCCAGCCGCTGCACGGCGTCGCTCTTCACGAACAGGTCATCCACGTAGTTGACCATGCTGCGGGCCAGCTCCGGGCTGATGATCTGGTGATAGCGGTCGAAGCGGTAGCGATCCTGCTGGTGCAGGTAGATGTCGTTGAGGCTGGCACCGGAGTAGAGCACCGCATCGTCAAAGATGAAGCCCTTGAGGTGCAGCACGCCGAGCAGCTCGCGCCCCTTCACCGGTACGCCGTAGATTTCGATCTTGTGCTCGTAGCGGGCAGCAATCTCCTGATACATCAGGTGGTTGCCACCCTGCTTGCCCTTGCCGATCAGGCCGCGCTGGGCACGGTGGAAGTCGACGAACACCTTGACGTCGAGAGCCGGGTTGCGCTGCTTGGCCTCGTAGAGGGCGGTGAGGATCTCGCGACCCGCGTCGTCATCCTGCAGATAGAGCGCGACCAGATAGATGCGCTGGGTAGCACTGGCAATGAGTGCAAGAATGCGGCGCTTGAAATCCTTGGCGCTGTAGAGCACTTCAAACTGGTCTGCCGCGACGGCGATCTGGGGCAGGCGTGTCAGCAGTTGTCGATAATGGGCCGATGAATGCATAGAGAGACCTGAAATCACTGGGTTAAGCGTTCCACTCGGAGCGATGAATAGGCGATTCTAGCAATCTCGCCCTCTCAGCCAAAGAAAGAATCGTCAGAAAGATGAAAAAGGCCTCACAAGTGAGGCCTTTTTTGTGCGTATCGGCAGTGATCAGAGGAAGCTGTAAATGATCATCGCCATCACGCCGCCGGTGGTGCCGATGATGGTCTCCATCACGGTCCAGGTCTGCAGGGTCTGCTTCTCGGAGAGGCCGAGGTAGCGGTTGGCCAGCCAGAAACCGGAGTCGTTGACGTGGGAGAGCACGATGGCACCGCCGCCGATAGCGATGGTGACGGCAGCCAGCTGGGCACCGTTCAGGCCGAGCGGCTCCAGCATCGGCAGCACCAGACCACAGGCGGTCAGCATGGCGACGGTGGCGGAGCCCTGAATCACCCGTACCGCGGCGGCCAGAATGAAGGCCAGTGCGACGATGGGCAGACCGGAGTCGGCCAGCATGTTGCCAAGGGCGGCACCCACGCCGGAATCAACCAACACCTGCTTGAAGACGCCACCGGCACCTGTAACCAGAATGATGACGCCGGCCGGCTGGATGGCGCTGTTGCAGACGCTCATCACCTCGTCACGGGACATGCCGCGGCGAATACCCAGCAGATAGAAGGCGGCCAGACAGGCGACCATGATGGCGGTGAAGGGGTGACCGATGAACTCCAGCCAGTTGTGCAGGGTAGAGCCCGCCTCGACGAAGCGGCCGACGATGGTTTTGAGGCCGATCATCAGCAGCGGCAGGCCGATCAGACCCATGGCCAGCCCGAAGGAGGGCAGAGATTTGCTGTCATCGTGGACGCTGTTCTGGGCATCGGCAGGCAGCGGCACATCGACGATCTTGCTGATGAAGTCACCGAACAGCGGGCCAGCCAGGATCAGCGCCGGTACGGCGGCGATCAGGCCGAACAGGATCATGTAGCCGAAGTCGGCACCCAGCTGAGAAGCCACCAGGATCGGGCCCGGCGCCGGGATCAGGAAGGCCTGACAGGTGGCGATACCCGCCAGCAGGGCGATACCGATCTTCACCACACTGCCGCCGCCGCGACGGACAATGGCGAAGGCGACACCGATCAGCAGCACCACGGCCACGTCAAAGAAGAGCGGCAGGGCGCAGACAAAGCCGGTCAGGGCCATGGCCCAGTTGGCGCGCTTGACGCCGAACTTGCCGAGCAGGGTGTGAGCCACCCGGTCGAGAGCGCCGGTCACTTCCATCACCTTGCCAAACATGGCACCCAGCGCCACCACCACGGCGACGAAGCCGAGGGTGCCGCCCATCCCTTTCTGGATGGTGGCGGCGATGTCTGCCGGGTTCATGCCGGCGGCAAGACCGGCCACCATGGAGACCAGAATGAGGGAGACGACGGCGTGCAGACGAGCCTTCATCACCAGGAAGAGCAGCAGCACGATCGAGCCGGCGGCCGTCATGATCAGGGAGAGGTCAGACATTGTTATGCGTTCCTTAATCCAAGTTCGGTAGTGACACCCTGTCGATCCGTCGACAAACCATATCTTTATGATTTATTTAGATTTATGGCAAGGGCTCAACATCATATGCCCAGGTGACTATGGGTTTGCTCAGTCTGTGGCAGACTTCACATTTTTAATCGTTACCGGTAACATGTTACCGGTAACGTGCTAGATTAGAACCCATCAACAGCTGGTTTTTTGAAAAGTGGGACAGAGGTCAAATTATGGCGGGTAAGTGCATTATCGTGATGGGTGTATGTGGCAGCGGTAAATCCAGCGTGGGCCTCAAAGTGGCAGAAGCGCTGGGCGCCAAGTTCATCGATGGTGATGATCTCCACCCCAAGGCCAACATTCAGAAGATGGCTGGCGGCAACCCCCTCAACGATGAGGATCGCGCCCCCTGGTTGGAGCGGATCCGCGACGCCGCCTACAGTCTCGAGCAGAAGAACGAGACCGGCATCATCGTCTGTTCCGCCCTCAAGAAGAAGTACCGCGACCAGATCCGCGAAGGCAACGAGTCGGTCAGCTTCATCTTCCTCGACGGCAGCCAGCCGCTGATCCTCGAGCGGATGCGTGCCCGCAAGGGCCACTTCATGCGCGAAAGCATGGTACAAAGTCAGTTCGATACTCTGGAGCGCCCGGATGGCGAAGCCGGTGTATTCCACATCGATATCGACGGCACCTTCGAACAGGTGGTTGACCGCGCCGTCACAGCATTGGAGCAAGCCCAATGATTCATAAGGTAATTTCCGACGTCACTGCCCGCATTCGCGAGCGCAGTGCCGCCCGCCGTCAGGCCTTTATGGCCCGCATCCAGCGTCAGGCCGAGCAGGGCAAGACCCGCGCCGCATTGGCCTGCGGCAACCTGGCCCACGCCGTGGCCGCCTGCAGCAGTGACGAGAAGGGTCGCATCCTCGACATGACCCGCGCCAACGTCGGCATCGTCACCGCCTACAACGACATGCTGAGCGCCCATCAGCCCTATCAGGGCTATCCGGATATCATCAAGGGCGCGCTGGCCGAGCTTGGCCACAGTGCTCAGGTTGCTGGCGGCGTGCCCGCCATGTGCGACGGCGTGACCCAGGGTCAGCCGGGAATGGACATGTCCCTCTTCTCCCGCGACCTGATCGCTCAGGCAACCGCGCTGTCGCTCTCTCACAACACTTTCGATGCCACCCTGCTGCTCGGCATCTGCGACAAGATCGCCCCGGGCCAGATCATGGGGGCCCTCTCCCACGCCCATCTGCCGACGGCGTTTGTTCCTGCCGGCCCGATGGCGAGCGGTATCAGCAATGACGAGAAGGTGAAGGTTCGCCAGCAGTACGCCGCCGGTGAAGTGGGCCGCGACGCCCTGCTGCAGATGGAGTGCGGCGCCTACCACGCGGCGGGCACCTGCACCTTCTACGGCACTGCCAACACCAACCAGCTGGTGTTCGAGGCCATGGGCCTGATGCTGCCGGGCTCAGCTTTCGTCCACCCGCACAGCGAACTGCGCCATGCTCTGACCATTGAGGCGGCCCGCCGCATCAGCGCCATGATCCCGGGTTCCCCGGCCTATCGCCCGTTGAGCGAAGTGCTGGACGAGCGCTCGCTGGTCAACGGTCTGGTGGCCCTGCTCGCCTCCGGCGGCAGCACCAACCACAGCATCCACATGGTGGCGCTGGCTCGTGCGGCCGGTCTGGTGCTGACCTGGGATGACATCAGCGATCTCTCCGACGTGGTGCCGCTCTTGGTTCGCATGTACCCGAACGGCCCGGCCGACGTCAACGCCTTCGAACAGGCGGGCGGCGTGCCCGGCCTGATGCGCCGTCTGGCCGAAGAGGGGCTGATCCACATGGACGCCACTCCGGTCTTTGGCGAGATGCAGGATTACCTCAGCCGTCCGGCACTGGTTGATGGCCAGCTGGTATGGCAGCAGGTCGGCGAGAGCGGCGATGCGAGCGTGCTGTCGCCTTCCGGTAGCCGATTCCAGGCCACCGGCGGCACCAAGCTGCTGGCAGGCAATCTGGGCCGCGCCGTGGTCAAGGTCTCCGCCGTGGCTCCCGAGTATCGGGTGATTGAAGCGCCAGCGCGGGTCTTCTCCTCCCAGCATGCGGTGGAAGCGGCCTACAAGGCGGGCGATCTCAATCAGGACGCCGTGATCGTGGTGCGCCACAATGGCCCGGCCGCCAACGGCATGCCGGAGCTGCACAAGCTGATGCCGGTGCTCGGCAACCTGCAGAAGGCGGGTTACAAGGTGGCGCTGGTCACCGACGGCCGTCTCTCCGGTGCTTCCGGCAAGATCCCGGCCGCCATCCACGTCACCCCGGAAGCGCTGCACGGCGGGGCCATCGGCCTGCTTGCCGATGGCGATCTGCTGCGGGTTGACGCGGTAAACGGCAGCCTCGACTGCCTGACCGATTTGAGTGGCCGTACCCAGGCCGAGATTGACCTCACTCCGGAACAAGAGGGGTGGGGCCGTGAACTGTTCAGCGTGATGCGTCGCGCGGTATCGAGCGCCGAGTGTGGCGCCACCATCTTTGACTAAGGAAGAGCTATGCAGAACTGGAAAGTGACCCCGGCCGAGGTGTTTGCCGCCTCCCCGCTGGTACCCGTGATGGTTATCAACGAGCTGGATCAGGCCCTGCCGATGGCCAAGGCGCTGCTCGACGGCGGCATCTCTGTCTTCGAAATCACCCTGCGCACCCCGGTGGCGCTCGATGCCATCGCCCTCATCGCCAAGGCGATGCCGGATGCCATGGTCGGTGCCGGTACCGTGCTCAACTGCGAGCAGTTTGACGCCGCCGTTGCTGCCGGTGCCCGCTTCGTCATCTCCCCGGGGATGACCCCGGGTCTGCTGGCTCACGCCGCCAAGAGCACTGCACCGCTGATCCCGGGCGTGGCTACTCCGTCTGAAGTGATGCAGGCGCTGGAAGCGGGCTACGACCACCTGAAGTTCTTCCCGGCCGAAGCGAACGGCGGCACCAAGGCGCTCTCTGCCATTGCCGCGCCGCTGCCCCAAGTGAAGTTCTGCCCGACCGGCGGTATCGGCCCGAAAAACGTGGCCGACTATCTGGCACTCAAGTGCGTGGCCACCGTCGGCGGCTCCTGGATGCTGCCGGCCGATGCGGTCAAGAGCGGTAACTGGGAAGAGGTGACTCGCCTCTCCCGCGAAGCGGTTGAATTGGTTAAACGCTAAGCACAAGTCGTGTAGATAAATCGAACAGGCCACCCTCGGGTGGCCTGCTTCTTTTGGCCATTCTGACGGCGGAAAAGCCATTTACAGGGGGCCGTCTGCTCCCTTATGGTCGTGGTCGGTTTCTTATCCGGCTGGCCGATATGTCCTTTCTCCATCGCTCCTGCCCGCAAGGGCACTTCACTCCGCTGCACAGCCATCCGCAGGCCCAGTATTGCTACATGCACGACGGTGGCGGCGTTATCACCGGCGGTGCTGCCAGCGAGTTGCTGGTTGCCGGCCAGCTCTGCTTTATTCCGGCGGGCTGGGAGCACGAATTTCGCGTGCTGCGCCACTCTCGCCTCTCGCTTGTCTATACCCCATCGTCCGTATCAGCCCCTTTTGGTCTGCGCCAGGTGACACCGCTGCTGGCCGGCCTCTTTGCCCGCCTCGGCGAGCTGGGGGAGGGGGCCGAGCGGGAGGCCTATCTGACGGTGATTGGCGACGAGTTGGCGCGAGCTGCCCCGCAAGCGGCCCAGCCTGCGCTGGCGGCCAACCTCGACCCGCGCCTGCTGCGGGTGCTGGAGCGCTTCTGTCAGGCGCCCTCCATCAACACCACGCTTGCCGAGCTGGCCATGGATTGCGGCGCTTCGCTGCGCACCCTCAACCGGCTTTTCCTCCAGCAGCTGGGCTGTACCTTCCGCCAGTGGCGCGAGCAGGTGGTGATGGGGCGGGCCCGCCAGTTGCAGTATCAGGGGTTCACATCGGCGCAGATTGCCGACCTGCTCGGTTACGAAGACCCCGCCGCCTTCTCCCGCGCGCTCCAGCGTTTCGCCCGGCGCGACTCAGCGTCGTGAACCTATGTCGGCATCCTGCTCGCTGCCGCTCAACAGGCAGGTCACCTCGTCGGTTTGGCAGATCTTGCCGTCGCGAAAGGTGAAGAGACCGCTCACCTTGCAGACCAGCGGGGCGTCATCGTGGCGGGTGGCTCGTACCACATGGGTCGAGTGCACCCTGTCCCCTTGCGCGATGGTGGCGACAAACTCGATGGTGGCTTCGGCCAGATGATCTCTGAGCGCCGCGATGTGCTGGCGAAAGGCGGCGTAGTCGAGCTGCTCGCCGTTCACCTGCTGGCAGTAATCCGGGGTGAACCACTGGTCGAGCTCGGCCAGGGTAAAGCGGGGATCGCAGACAACGCGCTGCAGGCAGGCTTGCAATCGTTCGGTGTTGTTCATCTTCTGCTCCTGACATGTGGCTGGAATGCCGGGCCAGCATAGAGCAGAGGATGGTGAGAAGTGGTGGCAGGATGCGCCATCATGACGGGCCAACGCGCCATGATGGCAAGGGATCAGCCGAGGCTTTCCCCCTCATAGAGGGTGAAGCCCATATCCTTGCGGCTCTCGGCTGGCGGTTTGCCGCCGAGGCGGGCGAGCAGCATGGTGGCCGCTTCGCGGCCGATCTCTTCGCGGGGGGTGACGATACTGGCCAGCTTGGGGGTCATTGCATGACCGATGTCGAGGGCGTTGCTACCGGCGATGGCAATCTGTTGCGGCACCGGGATCCAGCGGCTCTGACACTGCAGCAGGGCGCCGACGGCCAGGTCATCGTTGGTGCAGAAGATGCCGTCGAGGTCGGGGTAGCGCGCCAGCGCCTGATCGAGCAGTTCTCCGCCGAGGGTAAAGGTGGAGGATTGCTCGGTCAGCAGGTGCTGGCCGGTGAGGCCGAAGTCCTGCATCGCCTGATAGTAGCCCTCCATCCGCAGCTGGGTCCGCACGTCGAGACGGGCGCCGAGATAGACCACCTGACGTCGGCCCCGGCGCAGCATCTCTGATACCATGGCCCGGGCGGCCGCCTTGTGATCCATGCCGACCACCATGTCGATGGGGTCGGGGGGGAGATCCATGGTCTCCACCACCGGAATGCCGGCAGTGGCGATCATCTTGCGGGTGCGCTCGGTGTGGCGGCTGTCGGAGAGGATCAGGCCATCCACGTTGTAGGAGAGCAGCGAGGCGATCTGCTCCTCCTCCCGCTCCGGGCTGTAGCCGTAGTGGGCGAGCAGGGTCTGGTAGCCCGCCGGTCGGGTCACCGCTTCGATGCCGTGGATCACCGCCGAGAAGACCTGGTTGGAGAGGGAAGGGATCAGGATACCGATCGCCCTGCTGGTCGCGTTGGAGAGAATGTCCGGCGCCCGGTTGGGGATATAGCCCAGCTCCTCCACCGCCGCGGCGATCCGCTCGCGGGTGCCCTCGGCTACGGTCTGCGGATCGCGCAGATAGCGGCTGACGGTCATCTTGGTGACCCCGGTCAGGTCGGCGATATCCTGCAGGGTGGGGCGGCGCTTGCGAGTGGGGCTCATGACGGTATCCAGGATGAATGTTACTTGTAACATTACCGTTTTTGGCGGCGAAAGTCAGCATATGAAACCGTAAAGAGGCAGATTTCCGATGGTAAAAGGCAAGCAGTTCGCACAGGTGCGTTTCACGCAGGAGGAGGTGGAGGGGGAGCACTTCTCGGAGTGTCGTTTTATCGGCTGTGACTTCTCCTGGCTCGATCTTGGCGAGAGCCGCTTCGTCGATTGCAGCTTCTACGATCGGGAGAGCGAGCAGAGCTGTCTGATGCAGGGTTGCGATCTGCGTGAGGCGAGCTTTCTGCGCTGCGATCTCACCATGGTCGATTGCAGTCGCAGCCAGTGTCTGGGGCTGGAGCTGCGCGACTGTCAGGCGGTAGGCATCAACTTTGCCCACGCCAGCTTTGCCAACCGGATCACCGCCAAAAGCTACTTCTGCGAGGCGCACCTGACCGGTAACAACTTCAGCTATGCCAGTTTCGAAGGCTGCCTGCTGGAGAAGTGCGAGCTCAGTGGCAACCGCTGGCAGGGGGCCAACCTGTTCGGCGCCTCGCTGGCAGGGTCTGACCTCAGTGGTTCCGAGTTTGGCCAGATCGACTGGAGCAGCTTCAGCCTGCAGGGTTGCGACCTGCGCCAGTGCGATCTGCCGGGGCTGGATCTGCGCCGGATCGATCTGCAGGGGGTGATGATTAACGAGGATCAGCAGCAGACACTGCTGGAGCAGGTCGGTTTGATCGTCTTCCCCTGAGCTGACTGAAAAATATGTAATTTTTCACCAAAGAGGGGAGGAGCTTTTTCCCCTTGATTGACAAAAGCCTGCGCAGGGCAGGCTTTTGGCTGATGTGGGCTGGTGCGCGGCGTTACGAGCGCTTGCCCAGCCACTTGGTCGGGTTGATCGCCTCGCCCTGATAGCGGATCTCGAAGTAGAGGCCGGGCCTGTCCTGTCCGCCGCTGTCGCCGACCAGCGCCACCGGTTCGCCCTGTTCCACATTCTGGCCCACCTGACGCAGCAGCGACTGGTTGTGACCGTAGAGGCTCATGTAGCCGCTGCCGTGGTCGATCACCAGCAGCATACCGAAGCCGTCGAGCCAGTCGGCGTAAACCACCTGACCCGGGGCGACCGCCTTGACCTGGGTTCCTTCGCTGGCGCCGATCAGGGTGCCTTTCCACTTCAGTTCGGCGGTGCGCGGCGAGCCGTAGGCGATGAGGATCGGCCCCTGTACCGGCCAGCGCAGGCTGCCGTTGGTTTTGAGCCCGGTGTAGTGGCCGGCGCTGCTGATGCCGGAACCGCGCTCCGGCTTGGTGCTGGCGACCTCCTGCTGGCTCGCCTGATCCTGACGCTGCTGTTCGGCACGGCGCTGTTCCGCCAGACGGCGCTGACGCTCCTGTTCCGCCTTCAGCTTGGCCAGCCGCTCCCGTTCGGCCCGTTCGCGGCGCTCCTGCTCTTCCCGTTTGCGACGCAGCTCTTCCAGTCGGGCCTTCAGCGCTTTCTCCGCCTTGACCAGCTGGGTCAGCTTCTGTTCGTCATCCTCGACCGACTGCTGCAGCTGGTTGCGCACCTTGGCCCGGCTCTGCTGGCTGGCCAGCAGGGTCTGGTGGTGCTCCTGCTGTTCACTCAGCAGGGCTTGCAGCTTGCTTTCGGTCTCTTTGGTGGCTTGCTGGTTTTTCGCCAGCTTGTCACGGGTGGCACGCAGCGCCTCGATGGCTTCGATGCGCGCCTTGTTGAGGTAGTCGTAGTAGTCGAGGGAGCGGCTCAGTTTGGCCGGATCCTGCTGATTGAGCAGCAGTTTGAGGTAATCGTGACTGCCGGCGGTGAAGGCGCTTTCCGCCTGCTTGGCCAGCAGCTGCTTCTGATGTTTGGCTTGTTGCTCCAGCGCCAGCTTGTCTTTTTGCAGATTGGCCAGCTTCTGCTGGTTTTGCTTGAGTTGCTGTCTGGTTTCATCGAGCTTGGCGGCAGCGGCCGAGATGGCCTGCTCGTCAGCTTTGAGCTGGGCGTTGAGCTTGGCCAGCTCCTGCTTGCTGAGCTTGATGGTCTGCTGTTGTTCCTTGATCTGGGACTGCATGGCGCCCAGCTGCTGATTGGCGGCCAAAACCGGTTTGCTGGCGCCAAACGACAGGCAAAAAAACAGCGCGCCGGCCAACAGGCCGACGCGACTGGTTTTTGGTGAAATAACTTCGCATCCCCGCATGGGGAAGGATTATTTCAGAATCATCAGGGGCTTGCCAGTCATTTCCGGCGGCACCGGCAGACCCATCAGGGTCAGCATGGTGGGGGCCAGATCGGACAGTTTGCCACCTTCGGCAACCTCGGCTTTACGACCGAAGTAGATGAGCGGAACCGGCAGATTGGTGTGGGCGGTGTGAGCCTGACCAGTCTCTTCGTCCATCATCTTCTCGGCGTTGCCGTGGTCGGCAGTGATGAGGCACTCGCCACCCACTTCGGCCAGGGCGTCGGTAACGCGACCGATGCAGTGGTCAACGGCTTCACAGGCTTTGACGGCGGCATCGAACACACCGGTGTGACCAACCATGTCGCCATTCGGGTAGTTACAGATGATGACGTCGTACTTGCCGCTCTTGATGGCAGCAACCAGCTTGTCGGTCAGCTCTTCGGAGCTCATCTCCGGCTGCAGGTCATAGGTAGCCACTTTCGGGCTGGCGACGATTTCGCGATCTTCGCCAGTGAAGCAGGCCTCTTCGCCACCGTTGAAGAAGAAGGTGACGTGAGCGTACTTCTCGGTTTCGGAGATGCGCAGCTGGGTCTTGCCCTGCTTGGCCAGCCACTCACCCAGGGTGTTGACCAGAGCGGTCGGCGGGTAGGCACAGGCGGTTTTGATGTCGGCCGCGTATTCGGTCAGCATCACGAAGTTCAGCTTCGGCTGGGCAGCACGGGCGAAGCCGGTGAAGTCGCTGTCAACGAAGGCACGGGTGATTTCACGGGCGCGGTCGGCACGGAAGTTCATGAAAATCAAAGCATCGCCGTCAACCATCGGGGCAGCTTCACCGATACGGGTGGCCTTGACGAACTCGTCGTTCTCGTCGCGAGCATAGGCGGCAGCCAGCGCTTCGGTGGCGCTTTCGGCGGTGAACTCGCCCTTGCCCTGGGTCATCAGGTCATAGGCTTGCTGCACGCGATCCCAACGGTTGTCGCGGTCCATGGCGTAGTAACGGCCGATCATGGAGGCGAAACGGCCCTTGCCCAGCTTGGCAAACAGGGCGTCGAACAGCTCTATGGAGGACTGGGCGGAGCGCGGCGGTACGTCGCGGCCATCCAGGAAGGCGTGGAAGTAGATCTTCTCGGCGCCACGTTTGGCGGCCATCTCGATCATGCCCATGATGTGCTCTTCGTGGCTGTGTACGCCACCCGGAGACATCAGACCCATGATGTGAACGGCTTTGCCGTTGCTCACGGCAGCGTCAACAGCCTTGGCCAGCTCCACGTTCTCGAAGAAGGGGCCGTCCTGAATGTCTTTGGAGATGCGGGTCAGCTCCTGATAGACGATGCGACCGGCACCGATGTTGACGTGGCCCACTTCGGAGTTGCCCATCTGGCCATCCGGCAGACCGACGTCCAGGCCGGAGCCGGAGATCAGGGTGCTGGTGTAATCACGGGCCAGACGATCGAGGTTGGGAGTCTTGGCGGCAGCGACGGCGTTGAACTCCTGCTTGGTGCTGTAGCCCCAACCGTCCATGATGACCAGAACCAAAGGTTTCTTAGCTGTTGACATAAGACTATGTCCTCTCGGATTGGAAAAAATGCGGGAAATGAAACTAGCGTAATATTACTACATCTGCCGAAATAGTCACCTGATAGCCAAGGGCGACCCCATCGGCTCCGCACAGCGCCGTTTCAGGGGCGCAACATACCGAATCGTGATGGGAGCCTGCTCGCGCTTTCCCGCCAAGATGGCTGATCTTGGCTATTCCCCCATGTATACTCGGGCCCTTGTCTTGATCCCTGGATAGTAGAAGATGCAAGAGTATTTGGATTTCGCGGCTCGCAACCCGCTGCTGACCGCAGCCTGGTTCGGCCTGGCAGGCACTCTGGTTTACACCACTGTGCGTGCCCGTTTTTCTCCGGTAAAAACCGTCAACAACCACACCGCGACCCTGTTGATCAACCGTGAAAACGCCACCGTGGTGGATATTCGCAGTCAGGAAGAGTACGCCAAGGGCCATCTGGCCGGTGCCCAGCACCTGCCCCTCACCCAGATCCAGAGCAATAACCTGGGTCCGGTTGAAAAGCATAAAGATGCCCCCATCATAGTGGTGTGCGAGTCGGGAATGACTGCGGGCGGCGCAGGTCGTCAACTGAGCAAGGCCGGATTCCAGCAGGTATATGTGCTCGGCGGTGGCATGGCCCAGTGGCGTGCAGAAAATCTGCCGGTCACCAAGAAGCGCTGATTAACGCTGATTCAAGCAGGGCCTGTGCCCACTTATCCATATAAAAGGAAGCAAACGAAATGGCTGACGAGATCAACAACCAGGAAGTACAACCGGAATTCCACATCCAGCGTGTCTACACCAAGGATGTCTCTTTCGAAGCGCCCAACACCCCGCACATCTTCCAGAAAGAGTGGCAGCCGGACGTCAAGCTGGATATGGACACCAAGACCAACATCCTGGCTGACAGCGTCTACGAAGTGGTGCTGACCCTGACCGTCACCTGCAAGCTGGAAACCGAAACTGCCTTCCTGTGCGAAGTTCAGCAAGCCGGTATCTTCACCATCGGCAACCTGCCGGAGCCGCAACTGGCCCACTGCCTGGCTGCTTTTTGCCCGAACATCCTGTTCCCGTATGCCCGCGAAGCCGTGGCCAACATGGTGAGCAAGGGTTCCTTCCCGCAGCTGAACCTGGCACCGGTCAACTTCGATGCGCTGTTTGCCCAGCACATGGCGCAAGCTCAGGCCCAGCAGGCGACTGCGGAAGCCTGATAATGGCTGACCAGATCGCTATCTCGGTCCTGGGGGCGGGGTCTTACGGCTCCGCCCTTGCCATTTCTCTGGCGCGCAACGGTCATCCGACCCTGCTGTGGGGTCATGACCCCGCCCATGTCGCCGAGCTGGAACAGGATCGCTGCAACAAGGCATTTTTGCCGGATGTCCCTTTTCCTGCCGATCTGCAGCTGACTGCGGATCTGCAACGTGCGGTACAGGCTGCCCCCGTGCTGCTGCTGGTCGTGCCGAGCCACGTATTCGGCCAGGTGCTGACTCAGGTCAAACCCTTCCTGCGCCCCGATACCCGTATCGCCTGGGCCACCAAGGGGCTGGAGCCTGACAGCGGCCGCCTGCTGCAGGATGTGGCCCGCGAGGTGCTGGGTGACGAGATGCCGCTGGCGGTCATCTCCGGCCCCACCTTCGCCAAGGAGCTGGCTGCCGGTATGCCGACCGCCATCTCGGTCGCCTCGACTCACGATGATTTCGCCGATGATCTCTCCCATCTGCTGCACTGTGGCCGCTCGTTCCGGGTCTATACCAATCCGGATTTCGTCGGTCTGCAACTGGGTGGGGCAGTGAAGAACGTCATCGCTATCGGTGCCGGTCTCTCCGACGGGTTGGGTTTTGGCGCCAATGCCAGAACCGCGCTCATCACCCGGGGTCTGGTGGAGATGCAACGTCTGGGCGCCGCGCTCGGCGCCGATGCCAAAACCTTTATGGGGATGGCCGGGCTCGGGGATCTGGTGCTCACCTGTACCGATAACCAGTCGCGCAACCGTCGCTTCGGACTGGCGCTTGGCGCCGGTAAAGATGTCGATACCGCCATGACCGAGATCGGTCAGGTGGTGGAAGGGTATCGCAACACCAAGGAGGTGCATCTGCTGGCGGCGCGCTGCGGCGTCGAGATGCCCATCTGCGAACAGATCTTCAAGGTGCTCTACGAGGGGAAAAACCCGAAAGAGGCCGCCATCGCCCTGCTGTCGCGCGACAAGAAGGACGAGTAATCTGCCGATTGCCCATGCAAAAGGCCCCGCCGGATGGCGGGGCCTTTTCTTTGCGCCGCAAGGGCAACAAATCAGTAGTAGGAGTGGTCGCCGCGCTGGTGCTCGGTGGCGTCTTTGACACCCTTGAGTTCGCCCGGGAATTTCTCCAGCAGCTGCTTCTCGATACCCTCTTTCAGGGTGTAATCGACCATGGAGCAGCCGTTGCAACCGCCGCCAAACTGCAGAATGGCGTAGCCATCTTCAGTCAGCTCGGTCAGGGTCACCTTGCCGCCGTGACCGGCCAGCATGGGGTTCACCTCGGAGATGAGAGTGTACTCGATGCGCTCGATCAGCGGTGCATCGTCGGCAACCTTGCGCATCTTGGCGTTCGGCGCCTTCAGGGTGAGCTGGGAGCCCATCTGATCGGTCACGAAATCGATGGTGGCATCCACCAGGAAGGGGGCGCTCAGGGGATCGACCATGCAGTCGAAACCGCTGAAAGGCAGGTGCTGATCTTCCGGATCCACGGCATCGGGTGGGCAATACGATACGCCACACTCGGCATTCTGGGTTCCCGGATTGACCACAAACACCCGGATATTGGTGCCATCAGGCTGTTTTTCCAGCAGTTTACGGAAATGGGCCTGGGCGGCGTCGGAAATGCTGATCATCACTATCCTCATAAACCTGAGTGTACGACTAGGGTATTCATGATAACGCGGTTAGCAAGGCTTGGGTAGCATGCCGATGGCTACTTGAGATGCCTCTGGGTGCGGCAGATGGCCCAGACCTCCACCTTTGTGACCCCGCTCTCATGAAGCAGGCGGGTGAGCTGGCCGGCGGTGGCGCCGGTGGTAACCACGTCATCGAGCAGGGCGATATGGCGATAGTGGTGTGGCGCAATGTGAAATGCGCCGCGCAGATTGCGCCGTCTCTGCCCTGCGCTGAGCTTGGTCTGCTGTGGCGTCGCTCTGATCCTGCGCAGCAGCCGGTTATCGCAAGGAATTCCGGTTAGCTGGCTCAGGTGACTGGCGATCTCCTCCGCCTGGTTGAAGCCGCGCCACCACTGACGCCACCAGTGCAGGGGGACTGGAATAATCGCCTCCGGCAGGTCATCGCAATCGAGATGATCTGCCAGCAAGCGGGCCAACAGGGGGGCCAGCAGGATTTGCCCCGAATACTTCAGGCGCGGGATCAGGGCCGGGTAGGGTGTCTGATAGTCACCGATCACCTGGAGTCTCTCCCATGGCGGTGGCCTGCGTTGGCAGCGGCCACACACTACCCCGGTCTGTATCTCTTCCGGCAGCGGTGCTGCGCAGAGTCGACAGCGCTGCTGTGGCTGATGCAGGGACTGTCGACACCAGCTGCATAGCAAAGGTTCCTCATCACAAGGCTGCCGACAGAGCAGGCAGCTTCCCTGCCAGTCGGCGTGGCTGCCGAACAGTGGACTTGCTTTGGCAAGCAGGCGCTTTAACATGCTGACCCCAAGAGCATGAACAGGGATCTTGAGTCTAGATGAGCGTATCGGTAGAGCAGTTTGGTCAGGGACCCGATCTGGTGCTGTTGCACGGATGGGGAATGAACGGCGCAGTGTGGCACGGCATCGCCCAGCAGCTGGCGGTACATTACCGGGTTCATCTGGTGGATCTGCCCGGCTTTGGCAACAGCCCGTTGGCCGAGGGGGTCGACTATAACCTGCCATGGCTGGCGGAGCAGGTCGCCACCGTGTTGCCAGAGAAGTGTCATCTGGTGGGGTGGTCACTCGGAGGTCTGGTGGCGAGCCAGCTGGCGCTGACTCATCCCGAGCGGTTGCACTCCCTTGTCACCGTGGCCAGCTCCCCCTGCTTTATGGCACGGGACGAGTGGCCCGGAATTGCCCCCAAGGTGCTGACCGGTTTCAACCAGATGCTGGCAGGGGATTTTCGCCAGACCATAGAGCGCTTTCTGGCGATCCAGGCGATGGGCAGCGAACATGCCCGGGATGACATCCGCCAGTTGCGCCACTGGCTTGCGGAACGACCTGCTCCCGAGTTCGCAGCACTGGAGGCGGGGCTCGGTTTGCTGGCTGATATTGATCTGCGCGATGACCTGGTATCCCTGGCGTTGCCCTGGCTGCGCATCTATGGTCGGCTGGATTCACTGGTGCCCAAAGCAGCCATTCCTCTGCTGGATGAACGCTATCCCGCTAGTCGAAGTGTCACCTTCAGCAAGGCCTCACATGCACCTTTTATTTCTCATCCTGACGAATTCATTGAAATCCTTCGAGATTTTGTTGGCTAAAAAATAGCCGCAAAGCTTCATTAATCCTCTGGTCTGGCGGATAATTAGGCTGTGATCAGAGGAGTAACGCCATGCGTATTGAATCCGCCTTTAACAGTGGCCTGCTGGGATTCCAGCGAGCCGAGCAGGTTGCCGATCGGGCATCCGGCCAGCTTGCCCGTCTCAACACGCCAAGCGGGGATCAGGTGCAAGTGCCGGACGAGCTCATAAACCTCAAGTCTGCCGAGCTGCAAGCCGGAGCGTCCGCCAAGGTGATGAAGACTGCCAGCGACATGATGGGAACCCTGATCGACATCCGGGTGTGAGATGAACATCAATGTCAGTCTGCCCCCTCTTATCCCGACACAGCTGCAACCTCAGGTGGAAGCGGCCCGGACGGATAATCGCCGGGCAGAACTGATCCCGCAGGCTCGCTCGAGCCAGGCTTCCGTTGCCGAATCTGAAGTCGGCTCCCAGAAAGAGAAATCCAAAGCCGGTCAGGCGACCAACACCAACCCTGCCACCCAGAGCAGCCGGGAAGGTAACCAATCCACAGTGCAAAACCCCCTCGACCACCGTTTTGTCGAGGCGACGGGGGAGGATGGTCAGCGCAAGCAACAAGACCCGAATAATAAAGATCAGGAACAGCAAAGGCGGCACGAGCAACAGGTTCAGGATCTGGTCGATCGGGATCAGGAGGTGCGCACCCATGAACAGGCGCACCACTCTGCCGGCGGTAGCTATGCGGGAATGCCGACCTACCAGTTTACTCAGGGGCCGGATGGCAAGCGCTATGCGACCGGTGGTGAAGTCCAGATAGACACCAGCGCAGTGCCCGGTGATCCTGCTGCCACCATCACCAAGATGCAGCAAATCCGTTCGGCAGCGCTGGCCCCTGCCGAGCCATCAGCTCAGGATCTGTCGGTCGCGCGCAGTGCCGCTGCCAGTGAAGCCAAAGCACGCAAAGAGCTGATAGCCGAACGCAGCAATAGTGCGGACGGGGTGCTGAGCGCTTACATGGACAAGCGCAATCAGGTGATCGCCAACCGCTATCAGCAGTCTGTGAGCCCGGCTGCAAACCAGTCACTTAGTCTGCGCATCTGACGCAGTGCCAGCAACTTTCGGCAGCACACCCCATTTTTGCAACTAACCTGAAGATCAGGCCCATCCTATTTTTACAGGAGCTGTCATGCATTTCGATGAAGTCAAACCGGAAGATTTCACTACCTTCTCCCGTGTACCGCCGGCCCATCTGCAGATGGAGCAATTTCTGATGCAGCTGGGTGGTGGTGGCACCGAGGGCACCAGTTTCAAGAAGAAAGTGATGCTTGCTGCAGGCT
Organism: Aeromonas sp. FDAARGOS 1410; assembly: GCF_019048745.1. Classification (NCBI taxonomy): domain Bacteria; kingdom Pseudomonadati; phylum Pseudomonadota; class Gammaproteobacteria; order Aeromonadales; family Aeromonadaceae; genus Aeromonas; species Aeromonas sp. FDAARGOS 1410. Next base: position 736,286 of record NZ_CP077401.1, read on the forward strand.
GGAGCCACACAGGGGTGGTCTCCTACGGCAAATACCCGCAGGAGGCCTGCAAGGCCTTCAACCGGCTGCGGGAAGTATTGGCAGCCCATCAGGAGGCTGACGCCATTCTGGCCGCACTGGCCCAATAACGCTGAGTAACAGTGACAAAAAAGCCCCTCGCGGGGCTTTTTGCATTTCTGGGGCGCTTATTTCTTCAGCTTGGAGAGGGCTGCCGCGAAGGCGTTGCCCATGGCTCCCTCGGTCGGAGCACTCTGCCGGGGCGCCTGTTTCGGCTTGGTGTTACCGGAGTGGCGCGGCTCGGCCGGTTTGCGTGCAGGCTGACCGGCCTTTTCGTCAAGGCGCATGGTCAGGCTGATCCGCTTGCGCGGCACGTCCACTTCCAGCACCTTCACCCGGACGATGTCGCCCGCCTTGACCACCTCGCGGGGATCTTTGACGAAGCGGTCAGTGAGGGAAGAGATGTGCACCAGCCCGTCCTGATGGACGCCGATATCGACGAAGGCGCCAAAGTTGGTGACGTTGGTGACCACCCCCTCCAGCACCATCTCGGGCACCAGATCGCTGATTTTCTCCACCCCTTCCTTGAAGGTCGCGGTTTTGAACTCGGGGCGCGGGTCGCGGCCCGGCTTGTCCAGTTCGCCTATGATGTCGGTGACGGTGGGTACACCGAACTGCTCGTCTGTATAGTCGGCGGGTTTGAGAGTGCGTAGCAGGCTGCTGTTACCGAGCAGGCTATCCACGGTCTGTTCCAGCCTGGCGAGGATCCGCTCTACCACAGGGTAGGATTCCGGGTGTACCGCCGAGCCGTCCAGCGGGTTGCTGCCACCGCGAATGCGCAGGAAGCCGGCACACTGTTCGAACGCCTTGGGGCCGAGCCGGGTCACTTTCAGTAGTTGCTGACGATTCTGGAAGGCGCCGTGTTCGTCACGGTAGGCGACGATGTTCTGGGCCAGGGTCTGGGAGAGGCCGGATACCCGGTTGAGCAGGGCGACCGAAGCGGTGTTCACATCCACCCCGACCGCGTTTACGCAATCCTCGACCACGGCATCGAGCCGGCGGGCTAACTGGCTCTGACCGACATCGTGCTGGTACTGACCCACACCTATGCTCTTGGGATCGATCTTGACCAGCTCGGCCAGCGGATCCTGCAGACGGCGGGCGATGGAGACGGCGCCGCGCAGTGAGACGTCGAGATCCGGGAACTCCAGAGAGGCGAGTTCGGAGGCGGAATAGACCGAGGCTCCCGCTTCGCTTACTACAATTTTCTGAGCCTTGGCGGCCGGATAGCGTTCGAACAGATCGCTCACCAGGCGGTCGGTCTCCCGCGAGGCGGTGCCGTTGCCAATGCTGATGAGTTCGACCTTGTGCTTCTGGCACAGCTCGCTCAGGGTCTTGAGGCTCTGGTCAATCTGGCGTTTGGGTTCGAACGGATAGATGGTCGCGGTATCGACCAGCTTGCCGGTGGCATCGACCACGGCCACCTTGACGCCGGTACGGATGCCGGGATCCAGCCCCATGGTGCAACGCATGCCGGCCGGAGCCGCCATCAGCAGATCCTTGAGGTTCATGGCAAATACCTTGATCGCCTCGTCCTCTGCTGACTCGCGGATGCGACCGATCAGTTCGGTCTCCATCTGGAGCGATAGCTTGATCTTCCAGGTCCAGCTCACTACCCCTTGCAGCCACTTGTCGGCCGGGCGATTTTGCAGGTTGAGCTTGAGGTGATGGGCAATAATCCCTTCGCAAGGGCTGGCACCCTCATCGTCACCCGCGACCAGCGCCAGATTGAGCACACCCTCGTTGCGACCGCGCAGCATGGCCAGCACCCGGTGGGAGGGGGCCTTGTGCAGCGGTTCGTCGTGCTCGAAGTAGTCCTTGAACTTGGCCCCTTCCTGCTCCTTGCCAGCCACCACGCGGGCGCGCAGGGTAGCGTTTTGCCACAGGTAGTCGCGCAGCTTCTCCAGCAGGTCGGCCTGCTCGGCAAAGCGCTCCATCAGGATGTAGCGTGCGCCATCGAGAGCCGCTTTACTGTCGGTGATCCCCTGCTCGGCGTTGAGGAAGCGAACCGCCTCCTGCTCGGGCTCTTTCATCGGATCGCTCAGCAGCAGGTCTGCCAGCGGTTCCAGCCCCGCCTCGATGGCCATCTGCCCCTTGGTGCGGCGTTTGGGTTTGTAGGGGAGATAGAGGTCTTCCAGCCGGGTCTTGCTGTCGGCTTCGTTCAGCTCGCGGGTCAGCTCGGGGGTCAGTTTGCCCTGCTCCTCGATGGAGCGCAGGATCACCTGGCGGCGATCCGCCAGTTCGCGCAGGTAGCCGAGGCGGCTCTCCAAGGTACGCAGCTGGCTGTCGTCCAGACCGCCGGTCACCTCTTTGCGGTAACGGGCGATGAAGGGCACGGTCGCGCCTTCATCCAGCAGGCGTACAGCGGCTTCGACTTGTTGCGGGCGAGCATTGAGCTCGGCTGCGATCAGATGTTCGATAGTCTGTGTCATGGTTTCTGTTAAGAACCTCTGTGGTCGGGTCTGGCTCAATGGCGCCAAGTGCCAGCACTATAGGGCGCGCAGGAGGGGATGCCAACCACATGGCTGGCATCGGAGACGGGCTAGCGCGGGTAACTGATGTCGTTGACATACCAGCAGACGTCACCGACTGGCGTGCGCACGATGGCTTCGTCGCCCACCTCTTTCTTGAGCAGGGCGCGGGCCATGGGGGAGTCGATGGAGATGTAATCCTTGCGCTCGAAGATCTCGTCATAGCCGACGATGCGAAAGCGCTTGGTCTCGCCCTCGTCGTTCTCCACCTCGACCCAGGCACCGAAGAAGACCTTGCCCTCCTGAGCGGGGGCGTAATCGACAATCCCCAGCTCTTCCAGACACTTGCGCAGGTAACGAACCCGCCGGTCGATCTCCCGCAACCGCTTCTTGTTGTACTGGTAGTCGGCATTCTCGCTGCGATCACCGAGGCTGGCCGCCCAAGCTACCTTGCGGGTGGTCTCGGGTCGCTCCTGACGCCACAGGAAATCGAGCTCTTCCTTCAGTTTGTTGTAACCTTCGCGGGTGATCAGCTTTGTCTTCATGATGATCTCTGACCTGGTCTGATAGAGAGGTGGTGCTAACTGCACGGGAATATTAGCTTTTGTCCCTCTGCTGTCGAGTGAAATCATGGTATCCGGGTGGCTGCGACAAGATATGGCCAATACGATTTTCGTTCGATTGACTTCCGCTTCCGCAACCATCAAGCAATAACCGGTAACATATTTATGCTTTGCTCCCGCAGTGCCCCGCCCTAGTATTGGAGGCAGATTAAGGCGATGAGGCAATCCAATGAGTCAGCAGCAATACAAGGTCCTGGTGGTGGACGACGATCTGAAATTACGCTCCCTGCTGGAGCGCTACCTCACCGAACAGGGGTTCGTGGTGCGTGGCGTTGCCAACGGCGAGCAGGCCGATCGTCTGCTGACCCGTGAAAACTTCAGCCTGATGGTGCTCGACCTGATGTTGCCCGGCGAAGATGGTCTCTCCATCTGCCGTCGTCTGCGCGAAGGGGGCAACCAGATCCCAGTCTTGATGTTGACTGCCAAAGGGGATGATGTCGATCGCATCGTCGGGCTCGAGATGGGGGCGGATGATTACCTGCCCAAGCCGTTCAATCCGCGCGAGCTGCTGGCCCGGATCCGTGCCGTGCTGCGCCGTCATACCGTCGAGTTGCCCGGTGCTCCTTCCGCCGCCGAGAAGGTGGTCAACTTCGGGGTTTATCAGCTCAATCTCGCGACCCGCGAGCTGAGCCGCGATGGCGAGCCGATGGCGCTGACCAGTGGTGAATTTGCCGTGCTCAAGGTGCTGGTGAGCCACCCGCGCGAGCCGCTCTCCCGCGACAAGCTGATGAATCTGGCCCGAGGCCGCGAATACACCGCCACCGAGCGCAGCATCGATGTGCAGGTGTCGCGCCTGCGCCGTCTGCTGGAGCAGGATCCGACCCAGCCGCGTTATCTGCAGACTGTCTGGGGTCTGGGCTACGTCTTTGTGCCTGATGGTGAAAGAGCATGAAAAAAGTCGGGAGCATGTTTTCACGCATGCTCTGGTTTTTGGCGGCCGTGCTGATCGTCTATCAAGCAGTCTCCTACGTTACCTTCTACAACTATCTGCTGGCCCCGACGGTCAAGCAGATCAGTCACCTGCTGGCCAATCAGGTCAAACTCATCTTTCCGGTCGAGAGCAATCAGCTGGCGCTGAGCGATGACGCCGAGGCGCTGGTCTATGTGGCGACCGGCAGCGATATCTACACCCAGAGCGAAGCGGAGCAGCATGGACTCAACGACTCCAAGCCCTATGCCTATCTGGAAGAGAACATCAGTCGCGAGCTTGGTGGCAAGACCAAGGTGCGGGTCGAGATCCAGGATCACTACATCATCTGGATCCAGCCTCCCCAGGCCAACAAGACCTGGGTCAGGATCCCGCTGACCGAGATTGAAGATGACGATATCGAGCCGCTTATCCTCTATATGAGCGTGCTGCTGGTGATCACCCTCTTTGCCGCCTGGCGTTTTGCCCGTCAGCTGGTTCGTCCGCTGGAGGATCTGGAGGAGGGGGCCGTTGCGGTGGCCAAAGGGGAGTTCCCCGAGGCGCTGGGCGAGCAGGGGTCCCGTGAAGTACGCCGTCTGACCCGCACCTTCAACCATATGTCGCACTCCATCAAGAGCCTGATCGAGGAGCGCAACATGATGATGGCGGGGGTTTCCCACGATCTGCGCACCCCGCTGACCCGCATTCGCCTCGCGACCGAGATGATGTCGTCGGGGGACGAGTACCTCAAGGAGAGTATCAACTCCGATATCGATGAATCGAATGCCATCATCGACCAGTTCATCGACTACATCCGTCCCGATGAAGGTCAGCAGTTTTCACCGGCCGATTTGACCCAGCTGGTACACGACACTTTGCTGATGCACGCCGAACAGGGGCTCGAAGTTGACCTTGCCCTGCCGAAGGATGCGGTAAGGGTCGTTTGCAACCCTATCAGCATGCGGCGGGTGCTGACCAATCTGGCAGGCAACTCGCTACGCTATGGGGCAGGCAGCCTGCATGCCGAGCTGAAAGACGATGGTCACTGGGTTCGCCTGCGCTTGTCCGATGATGGCCCGGGTATCCCGGAGCAGGACTACACCCGGGTACTCAAGCCCTTTACTCAGGGGAATGTGGCTCGCACCGTGGGAGGGAGCGGCTTGGGACTGGCCATCGTAGCCAAGATCATGGCCCAGCATCACGGCACCATCAGGTTGGGACGATCCGAGCTGGGTGGCTTGCTGGTCGAGCTGCGGTTACCCAAGAACCAGCCGCAGGAGTGGATGGATTGAGAGAAGGGGCGTATCGAGAGATACGCCCCTTCTGCTTGGTCAGGCTTGTGGCTTGGCGGTATTGCGATAGCGCTTGCCATATTTCAGCTGCTGGATAAGCAGGGCCGCGACGATCAGGGCCAGCCCGATCGGGGTGGCGGGGTGAATGGTTTCGCCGATCAGCAAGTTGAGCAGCACCAGCGAGGCAAACGGCGAGATGAAGATAAGGTTGCTGATGGGGGCTGTGTTGGTAGCGTGGCGCAGCGCCATCAACCAGAGCACGAAACCGAAACCCATCTCGAACAGCCCTACATAGATGGCACCTGCCCATCCCTGCCAGGCTGTCATGGCAAAATCGGAAAGCAGCCAGGTCGCAACGACGATAAAGGGTAGGCTGATGATGAAACCAAGCAGCAAGCTGACAACGGGATCCCCCTGATTGCGGGTATTGAGGATCCAGTAGCTGGCCCAGATCAGAGTCGACACCAGTGCCAGCGTTACGCCGAGCGGGCTGTCGAACTGCAGGCCGAATATATCCCCCTTGGTGGCGATCACCAACGCGCCAAAGTAGCCAAGCACGATGGCGACGCCATCGCGACGACGCAGTTTCTGACCGAGGAAGGGAACGGCCAGCAGACTGAGGGTGATGGCCCAGGTGTAGTTGAGGGTCTGCGCCTGCTGGGCAGGCAGCAGGTCATAGGCCTTGAACAGCAGCAGGTAATAGAGGAAGGGATTGAGTACACCCAGCGCCAGATAGTAAAGCGGGCGTGCCTTGATGTAGCTGCCCAGCAGACCCAGTTTACCCTGCTTGGCCACGATGGCTGTCAGTGTCAGTGTCGAGGTAAACGCCGCGACCAGCAGTAGTTGCACCGGTTCAAAGTAGGTGAGCGATATCTTGAAGGCACTGGCGACCGTCGACCAGAGCGCAACGGCACAAAGGCCATATTGATAGGCTTTCTTTTGATCTTTGAGCATGTGGAAGTCGTTCCATTGACGAAGGCGGAGCCCAGTCTATCAGTCTGCTTGCCGGCTTGTCGTCAGTGCTGCCGGCAGGGGAGGAGAGGTGGTGAGTGCGAGATCCATCTGTCACATAAAATTGCGCACAATCTGTTCGCCTTCACTTGCGCAAATTTGAAAAATCCGTATAATCCCCTCCGCTTGCCCATGAGGCCAGCCAGACGATATGTCTGCTTGCTGAGTGTCCCCTTTGTGGGAACCAGCCATACAGTCTCCCCGATATGGGGAGAAACGTGAAAAATCACACCTCTGGCGGGAGAAATCTCGGTCGGGCGGTGTTGATTTATGTTCTTTTATCTATTGGAGCTCTGTCAATGCAGAACCAAAGAATCCGTATCCGCCTGAAGGCTTTTGATCATCGTCTGATTGATCAGTCCACTGCGGAAATCGTTGAAACTGCTAAGCGCACTGGCGCGCAGGTTCGCGGTCCTATCCCGCTGCCGACTCGCAAAGAGCGTTTCACCGTTCTGATCTCCCCGCACGTCAACAAAGACGCGCGTGATCAGTACGAGATCCGCACTCACAAGCGTCTGGTAGACATCGTTGAGCCGACTGACAAGACCGTAGACGCCCTGATGCGTCTGGATCTGGCAGCTGGTGTAGACGTCCAGATCAGCCTGGGTTAATTACGGAAAGAGGTTGATAACAATGACAATCGGTCTTGTAGGTCGCAAAGTGGGTATGACTCGCATCTTCACTGAAGATGGCGTTTCTATCCCGGTGACTGTTATCGAAGTTGAAGCTAACCGTGTAACTCAGGTCAAATCTGTAGAAACCGACGGCTACAACGCTATTCAGGTTACCACTGGCTCCAAGAAAGCTAGCCGCGTAACCAAGCCGGAAGCTGGCCACTTCGCCAAAGCTGGTGTAGAAGCCGGTCGCGGTCTGTGGGAATTCCGCCTGAACAACGGTGAAACTTTCACTGTTGGTAGCGAGCTGAAAGTAGATCTTCTCGCTGACGTTAAGCTGGTAGACGTTACCGGCACATCCAAGGGTAAAGGTTTTGCCGGTACTGTTAAGCGCTGGAACTTCCGTACCCAGGATATGACCCACGGTAACTCTCTGTCCCACCGTGTACCTGGCTCCATCGGTCAAAACCAGACCCCGGGCCGTGTATTCAAGGGCAAAAAGATGGCTGGTCACATGGGTGCTGAGCGTGTAACGACTCAGAACCTGGAACTGGTTCGTGTTGACGCTGAACGCAACCTGCTGCTCATCAAAGGTGCAGTACCGGGTGCAACCAACGGCAACGTGATCGTTAAACCTGCCGTCAAAGCGTAACGTCTGAGGAGATAGTAATGGAATTGGTAATGAAAGACGCCAAGAGCGCTCTTGAAGTTTCCGAGACTACCTTCGGGCGCGAATTCAACGAAGCTCTGGTTCACCAGGTTGTCGTTGCTTATGCCGCTGGTGCCCGTCAGGGTACTCGTGCGCAGCTGACTCGCTCTGAAGTGTCTGGTGGCGGCAAAAAGCCGTGGCGTCAGAAGGGTACTGGTCGTGCCCGTGCTGGCTCCATCCGTTCGCCCATTTGGCGTTCCGGTGGTGTGACTTTTGCTGCTAAGCCGCAAGATCACAGCCAGAAAGTAAACAAGAAGATGTACCGCGGCGCTATCCGTAGCATTCTGTCCGAGCTGGTACGTCAAGAGCGCCTGATCGTTGTTGAGAAGTTCGGCATCGAAGCTCCGAAGACCAAAGAACTGATCGCCAAGCTGAAAGAAATGGAACTGACTGACGTTCTGATCGTGACTGCTGAAGTCGATGAGAACCTGTTCCTGGCTGCTCGCAACCTGTACAAAGTTGACGTGCGTGACGTTGCCGGTATCGACCCGGTCAGCCTGATCGCTTTCGACAAGGTTCTGATGACTGCTGACGCAGTTAAGCAAATCGAGGAGATGCTGGCATGATCCGTGAAGAGCGTCTGCTGAAAGTTCTGAAGGCTCCGCACATCTCTGAAAAGAGCACCATGGTTGCAGAAAAGCAGAACACTATCGTGTTCAAAGTTGCTGTTGATGCCACCAAGGCGGAAGTCAAAGCTGCAGTTGCGAAACTGTTCGAGGTCGAAGTTGAGACCGTCCGTACCCTGAACATGAAGGGTAAGACCAAGCGCGCAGGTGCACGCGTAGGCCGTCGTTCCGATTGGAAAAAGGCTTATGTGACCCTGAAAGCTGGTCAGGATATCGACTTCATGGGCGCAGCCGAGTAAGAGGAGTTCTGAAAAATGGCAATCGTTAAGTGCAAGCCTACTTCTCCGGGCCGCCGCCACGTCGTCAAGATCGTCAACCAGGAACTGTACAAGGGTAAGCCCTTTGCAGCTCTGCTGGACAAGAAAGACAAAACCGGTGGTCGTAACAACAACGGCCGCATCACCACTCGCCACATCGGCGGTGGTCACAAGCAGCACTACCGTCTGATCGACTTCAAGCGCGACAAAGACGGTATCCCGGCTAAAGTTGAGCGCCTGGAATACGATCCGAACCGTACCGCAAACATCGCCCTGGTGCTGTATGCAGACGGTGAGCGTCGTTACATCCTGGCTCCGAAAGGCCTGAAAGCTGGTGATGCAATCGCTTCTGGTGCTGATGCCGCAATCAAGGTAGGTAACACCCTGCCGATGCGCAACATCCCGGTCGGTTCTACCGTTCACGCTGTTGAGATGAAGCCTGGTAAAGGTGCCCAGCTGGCTCGTTCCGCTGGTACTTTCATCCAGATCCTGGCTCGTGAAGGTAACTATGTAACTCTGCGTCTGCGTTCCGGCGAAGTACGTAAAGTTCTGGCCGAATGCCGCGCTACCATCGGCGAAGTCGGTAACTCCGAGCACATGCTGCGTCAACTGGGTAAAGCCGGTGCAAACCGCTGGCGTGGTATTCGTCCGACCGTTCGCGGTATGGCGATGAACCCGGTTGACCACCCGCACGGTGGTGGTGAGGGTCGTAACAAGGGCATGCAGCCTGTGTCCCCATGGGGCCAGAAGGCTAAAGGCTTCAAGACCCGTAAGAACAAGCGTACCGACAAGTACATCGTACGTCGTCGTAACAAGTAATTGTTAACATAGAGGAATCACCATGCCACGTTCTCTCAAGAAGGGTCCATTTATTGACCTGCACTTGCTGAAGAAGGTAGAGAAAGCGGTGGAAAGCGGGGATAAAAAGCCGGTTAAAACCTGGTCCCGTCGTTCAATGATCATCCCGAACATGATCGGTTTGACCATCGCTGTCCATAATGGTCGTCAGCACGTTCCGGTTTTCGTTACCGAAGAAATGATCGGTCACAAACTGGGTGAATTCGCACCGACTCGTACTTATCGCGGCCATGCTGCTGATAAGAAGGCTAAGAAGCGCTAAGGGATAAATGATGGAAGCTATCGCTAAACACCGTTATGCCCGTACTTCTGCCCAGAAAGCTCGTCTGGTAGCCGATCAAGTACGTGGTCTGTCCGTAGACAAGGCTCTGAACATCCTGACCTTCAGCCCGAAAAAGGCTGCTGTTCTGGTGAAGAAAGTGCTGGAATCTGCCATTGCAAACGCTGAGCACAACGAAGGCGCCGACATCGACGCCCTGCGTGTTGCTACTATCATGGTCGACGAAGGTCCCTCCATGAAGCGCATCCGTCCTCGTGCCAAAGGTCGCGCGGATCGTATCCTCAAGCGTACCGCTCACATCACCGTAGTGGTATCCGACGCTAAGGCTGGGAGATAAGCAATGGGTCAGAAAGTACATCCTAATGGCATTCGCCTGGGTATTACCAAGCCTTGGAATTCTACCTGGTTCGCGAACACCAAAGACTTCGCTGACAACCTGTACAGCGATTTTCAAGTACGCCAGTTCCTGACCAAGGAACTGAAAAACGCGTCCTTGTCCAAGATCACCATCGAGCGTCCGGCCAAGAGCATCCGTGTGACCATTCACACCGCTCGTCCGGGTGTTGTGATCGGTAAGAAAGGCGAAGACGTTGAGAAGCTGCGCAAAGCTGTAGCCACTATTGCTGGCGTGCCTGCTCAGATCAACATTTCCGAAGTCCGCAAGCCGGAGCTGGATGGCAAACTGGTTGCCGACAGCATCACTTCCCAGCTGGAGCGTCGTGTAATGTTCCGTCGTGCTATGAAGCGCGCCGTACAGAACGCAATGCGCCTGGGTGCCAAGGGCATCAAAGTGGAAGTTTCCGGTCGTCTGGGCGGCGCTGAAATCGCGCGTACCGAATGGTACCGTGAAGGTCGTGTGCCGTTGCACACCCTGCGTGCCGACATCGACTACGCAACTTCTGAAGCCCACACCACTTACGGTGTGATCGGCGTTAAAGTTTGGATCTTCAAGGGCGAAGTTCTGGGCGGTCTGGCTGCTGTCAACGCTGCCGCTGCTCAAGAGCAAGCTCCTGCGAAGCCCAAGCGTGACAACAAGCGCCGCGCTGCCAAGTAAGGAGATTCGGTAAATGTTGCAACCAAAGCGTACTAAATTCCGCAAGACCCACAAAGGTCGTAACCGCGGTCTGGCCACCTCTGGTAACGAAGTATCCTTCGGTACCTTTGGCCTGAAGGCGACATCTCGTGGTCAGCTGACTGCTCGTCAAATCGAAGCAGCCCGTCGTGCCATGACCCGTCACGTTAAGCGTCAGGGTAAGATCTGGATCCGTGTGTTCCCGGACAAGCCGATTACCGAAAAGCCCCTCGAAGTTCGTATGGGTAAAGGTAAGGGTAACGTGGAATACTGGGTTTGCCCGATCCAGCCTGGCAAGGTTCTGTACGAGATGGACGGTGTACCTGAGGCTCTGGCGCGTGAAGCGTTCGCCCTGGCCGCAGCCAAGCTGTCTGTTCAGACCACTTTCGTAATTAAGACGGTGATGTGATGAAAGCCCAAGATCTGCGTCAAAAGAGCGTCGAAGAACTGAACCAGGAGCTGCTGGGCCTGCTGCGTGAGCAATTCAACATGCGCATGCAAGCTTCCACCGGCCAACTGGCTCAGACTCACACTCTGAAACAAGTGCGTCGTGACGTCGCACGTATCAAGACTGTACTGACTGAGAAGGCAGGTGCGTAATGACTGACAAAATCCGTACTCTGCAGGGTCGTGTAATCAGCGACAAGATGGACAAGTCCATCACTGTTGCCATCGAGCGCAAGGTAAAGCACCCGATCTACGGTAAGATCATCAAGCGCACTACCAAGCTGCACGTACATGATGAAAACAACGAGTGCAAAGCTGGTGACCTCGTGGAAATCCGCGAGTGCCGCCCGCTGTCCAAGACCAAGTCCTGGACCCTGGTTGCCGTTGTAGAAAAGGCCTAATCGGTACTTTTTAGCCCAAACGGCCCCTTTCAGGGGCCGTTTGTTTTTTAGGCTACCTTTTCTAAAAATCCTGTGTTATAGTTTCGCGCCTTTTGAAGGCAGCCAGATCCCGAAAGGGATAAGAAGTAAACAAAGCGGAGCACTAAGATGATCCAGATGCAAAGTATGCTGGGTGTTGCCGACAACTCCGGCGCTCGCAGTGTAATGTGTATTAAGGTTCTGGGTGGTTCGCACCGCCGTTACGCCGGCATCGGCGACATCATCAAAGTTTCCATCAAGGAAGCTATTCCTCGCGGTAAAGTGAAGAAAGGTGATGTGTATAACGCGGTGGTCGTACGCACCCGTAAAGGCGTTCGTCGTCCGGACGGCTCAGTCATCCGTTTCGACAACAATGCGGCTGTGTTGCTTAACAACAACCAACAGCCGATCGGTACTCGTATTTTTGGCCCGGTGACCCGTGAACTGCGTAATGAGAAGTTCATGAAGATTGTGTCCCTGGCACCCGAAGTACTGTAAGGAGTCGAACGATGGCAGCTAAAATCCGTCGCGAAGACGAAGTGATTGTTCTTACCGGCAAAGACAAGGGCAAGCGTGGCAAAGTCACTCAAGTTCTGATTGCTAAAGGTAAGGTAATCGTGGAAGGCATCAACCAGGTGAAGAAACACCAGAAGCCGGTACCCGCACTGGGTCAGGCTGGCGGTATCGTCACCAAAGAAGCCCCCATCGATGTATCTAACGTAGCGCTGTTCAACTCTGCCACTGGCAAAGCTGACCGCGTTGGTTTCCGGATTGAAGACGGCAAAAAAGTTCGTTTCTTCAAATCCACCGGCGAACTTGTGAAGTAATTGGAGTTTAACGATGGCGAAACTGCATGATTACTACAAATCCGATGTAGTAAGTGAACTGACCAAGCAGTTCGGTTACAAGACTATCATGCAAGTCCCTCGGATCGAGAAAATCACCCTGAACATGGGTGTTGGTGAAGCGATCTCTGACAAGAAATTGCTGGAAAATGCTGCTGCCGATATGGCTGCCATTTCCGGTCAGAAGCCGCTGATCACCAAAGCTCGCAAATCTGTTGCGGGCTTCAAGATTCGTGAAGGCTACCCGATAGGTTGTAAAGTAACCCTGCGTGGCGAGCGTATGTGGGAGTTCCTGGAACGGCTGATCTGCATCTCCGTACCGCGTATCCGTGACTTCCGTGGCCTGAACGCTAAAGCGTTCGACGGTCGTGGTAACTACTCCATGGGCGTGCGTGAGCAGATCATCTTCCCGGAAATCGACTATGACAAAGTCGATCGCGTCCGTGGTCTGGATATCACCATCACCACTTCCGCGAATACCGATGAAGAAGGCCGTGCTCTGCTGGCTGCCTTTAACTTCCCATTCCGCAAGTAAGGTTAGGGTTATGGCTAAAACATCCATGAAAGCGCGCGAAGCAAAGCGTGCCAAGCTGGTAGCCAAGTACGCGACCAAGCGTGCCGAGCTCAAAGCTATCATCGTTGATATGAACGCTTCTGAAGAAGCGCGTTGGGATGCTGTTCTGCAACTGCAACAGCTGCCCCGTGATTCCAGTCCGTCCCGTCAGCGTAACCGTTGCAACATTACTGGTCGTCCGCACGGTTTCCTGCGCAAGTTTGGCCTGTCTCGCATCAAGGTGCGTGAGCATGCCATGAAGGGCGAAATTCCGGGCCTGAAAAAGGCCTCTTGGTAAAGAATCTCGGGAGTTAGACTATGAGCATGCAAGATCCGATCGCGGATATGCTGACCCGCATCCGTAACGGTCAGGCGGCGAGCAAAGTTGCGGTTTCCATGCCTTCTTCCAAGCTGAAAGTGGCTATTGCCAAAGTGCTGAAAGAAGAAGGTTACATCGCTGGCTACACCGTAGCTGGTGACGTGAAGCCGGAACTGGAAATTGAACTGAAATATTTCCAGGGCAAGCCGGTTGTAGAACTGATCCAACGCGTGAGCCGTCCCGGCCTGCGTATTTACAAGCGCACTACTGATCTGCCGAAAGTTATGGGCGGTCTCGGTGTTGCTATCGTGTCCACGTCTAAAGGTGTGATGACCGACCGTGCTGCTCGCAAAGCAAGCATGGGTGGTGAGATCATCTGCTACGTCGCTTAATAGGAGGTCGGAAATGTCTCGCGTTGCTAAGGCACCCGTCACTATTCCTGCTGGCGTAGAAGTGACTCTGAACGGTCAGGAACTGTCCATCAAAGGTGGTAAAGGTTCCCTGGTTCGTTCTATTCACGCCGGTGTAGAAGTGACCAAAGAAGACAATGTACTGAAGTTCGCCCCGCGCGACGGCATCGCTGGTGCTGACGCTCAGGCCGGTACTGCCCGTGCATTGGTCAACAACATGGTAATCGGTGTTACCCAAGGCTTCGAGCGCAAGCTGCAGCTGGTTGGTGTAGGTTACAAAGCCTCCATCAAGGGCAATGCTGTCGCTCTGGCTCTGGGCTTCTCTCACCCGGTAGAGCATGAGCTGCCGGCTGGTGTAACCGCTGAGTGCCCGTCCCAGACCGAAATCGTTCTGCGTGGCGTTGACAAGCAGCTGGTTGGCCAAGTCGCCGCCGATATCCGTGCTTACCGCGCTCCGGAGCCCTACAAGGGCAAGGGTGTACGCTATGCCAACGAGCAAGTGCGTACTAAAGAAGCTAAGAAGAAGTAAGGTAACACTATGGACAAGAAAGCAGCTCGTCTCCGTCGTGCTACTCGTGCTCGGAAAAAGATGCAGGAACTGGGAGCTACCCGTCTGGTTGTTCACCGTACCCCGCGTCATATCTATGCGCAGGTTATTGCAGCCAACGGTTCCGAAGTTCTGGCCTCTGCTTCCACAGTAGAGAAAGCCATCAGTGAAGCTCTGAAATACACCGGTAACGCAGATGCTGCTACCGCTGTAGGTAAAGCTATCGCTGAGCGTGCTATTGCCAAAGGCGTTCAGAACGTATCTTTCGATCGTTCCGGTTTCAAGTATCACGGCCGTATCGCTGCTCTGGCAGCTGCTGCACGTGACGCTGGTCTTCAGTTCTAAGCTAGGAGTCGAAGATGGCTAAAGTCGAATCTCAAGCCGGCGAACTGCAAGAAAAGCTGATTGCAGTAAACCGTGTTTCGAAAACTGTTAAAGGTGGTCGTATCATGTCCTTCACCGCGTTGACCGTGGTGGGTGATGGTAACGGCCGTGTAGGTTACGGTTACGGTAAAGCCCGTGAAGTTCCGGCTGCTATTCAAAAAGCAATGGAACAGGCCAAGCGTAACCTGAACAAGGTTGAGCTGAACAACGGCACCCTGCACCACCCGGTGAAAGGTGTTCACTCTGGTTCCACCGTGTTCATGAAGCCGGCCTCTCAAGGTACTGGTATCATCGCAGGCGGCGCTATGCGTGCTGTTCTGGAAGTTGCTGGTATCCACAACGTGCTGGCTAAGACCTACGGTTCCACCAACCCAATCAACGTTGTTCGCGCAACTGTAGACGCTCTGGTTCACGGTCAATCACCGGAACAGATCGCTGCCAAGCGTGGTCTGCGCGTTGAAGAAATTCTGGGGTAATGCGACATGGCTAACACTGTAAAAGTAACTCAAACTCGCAGCTCTATCGGCCGTCTGCCCAAGCACAAGGCGACTCTGCGTGGTCTGGGTCTGCGTCGCATTGGTCACACCGTTGAGCTGGAAGATACTCCCTGCGTACGCGGTATGATCAACCAGGTTTATTACATGGTTAAGGTGGAGGGCTAAGCATGCGTCTGAACACTCTGTCTCCGGCCGCTGGTTCCAAGCCTGAAAAACATCGTCGTGGCCGTGGTATCGGCTCCGGCCTGGGCAAGACTGGTGGTCGTGGTGTTAAAGGCCAAACCTCTCGTTCCGGTGGCGGCAAAGTTCGCAACGGTTTCGAAGGCGGCCAGATGCCTTTGAAAATCCGTCTGCCGAAGTTCGGTTTCTTCTCTCGCAAATCTTTGGTTTCTGCCGAAGTGCGCCTGAACGAAATCGCCCTGGTAGAAGGTGATGTGGTCGACGTGAGCACTCTGAAGCAAGCCGGTGTTATTACTAAAAACATCGTGTTCGCTAAAGTTGTTCTGTCTGGCAACATTGACCGTGCTGTGACCGTTCGTGGTCTGTCCGTCACCAAAGGTGCACGCGCAGCCATCGAGGCCGCTGGCGGTAAAATCGAGGAATAATCAGTACAATGGCTAAGAAACCAGGATTGGATGTTAAAGCACAGGGTGGTCTGAGTGAACTGAAGAGCCGTCTGCTCTTCGTTCTCGGGGCGATTATCGTTTTCCGTGCAGGCTCTTATGTGCCGATTCCTGGTATTGACGCCGCCGTACTGGCCGAGTTGTTCCAGCAACAGAAGGGCACCATCATTGAGATGTTCAACATGTTCAGTGGTGGTGCACTCTCGCGTGCTTCTATTCTTGCGTTGGGGATCATGCCGTACATTTCGGCGTCGATCATTATCCAGCTGCTGACTGTGGTTCATCCCGCTCTTGCTGAACTCAAGAAAGAGGGTGAATCCGGCCGTCGCAAGATTAGCCAATATACCCGTTGGGGCACGCTGGTTTTGGGAACTTTCCAGGCCATTGGTATTGCAACCGGTCTGCCGAATATGATGCATGGACTCGTGACTAATCCGGGTCTGGGCTTCTATTTCACAGCGGTTGTGAGTCTGGTCACCGGTACCATGTTCTTGATGTGGTTGGGTGAGCAGATTACCGAGCGTGGGATTGGTAATGGTATCTCGTTGATTATTTTCACAGGTATCGTTGCCGGTCTGCCGCATGCCATTGGCGCTACGGCCGAACAGGCACGTCAAGGGGAATTGCACATCCTGCTGTTGTTGTTGCTGGGCTTGATTGTTTTCGCAGTGACTTACTTTGTGGTGTTCGTGGAGCGTGGTCAGCGTCGTATCGTCGTTAACTATGCCAAGCGTCAACAAGGCCGCCAGGTATTCGCCGCGCAAAGCACGCACCTGCCGTTGAAAGTCAACATGGCCGGTGTGATTCCTGCGATTTTCGCATCCAGCATCATCCTCTTCCCGGGGACCATTACCTCTTGGTTTGGTCAGGGCGAGGGTAAAGTAGCCGACATCCTGCAACAGGTCTCTATGGTCCTGCAGCCGGGTCAGCCGCTTTACGAGATGCTCTATGCAGCAGCCATTATCTTCTTCTGCTTCTTCTATACCGCGCTGGTGTTCAACCCCCGCGAGACAGCAGATAACCTGAAGAAGAGTGGAGCCTTTATCCCGGGGATTCGCCCGGGCGAGCAGACAGCACGTTATATCGATAAGGTTATGACTCGCCTGACATTGGCAGGTGCTCTCTATATAACCTTTATCTGTCTGGTACCCCAGTTCTTGATGACTGCCTGGAACGTACAGTTCTACTTCGGTGGCACCTCGCTGCTGATTATCGTGGTGGTTATCATGGACTTCATGGCTCAGGTTCAGACCCATATGATGTCTCATCAATATGGTGATGTCCTGAGGAAGGCCAACCTGAAGGGCTACGGCCGCTAAAGGTCGGCGTAGTTACGGAGTTAAGCAATGAAAGTTCGTGCTTCCGTTAAGGCAATCTGCCGTAACTGCAAAATCATCAAGCGTCACGGTGTGGTGCGTGTGATTTGCAGCGAGCCTAAGCATAAACAGCGTCAAGGCTAATTTTTTACGGTTAGTACTTGCAACAAATAGTTGTGCTGGCTAATATAGCCAGCCAACTTTTGTTGTGTATTGGTTGACCGCCACGTATCCGCTCACGGGCTTTGTGGTGGTCGTAATCTACTATATGTAGGAGTGAATAGTGGCCCGTATCGCTGGCATTAACATTCCTGACCATAAGCATGCAGTCATCGCTTTGACTGCTATTTATGGCGTCGGTCGTACCCGCTCCAAGGCCATCTGTGCCGCAGCCGGTATCGCTGAGAATGTGAAAATTAAAGACCTGGACGAAGCTCAGATCGAGAGTCTGCGTGAACAAGTAGGTAAATTCACCGTTGAAGGTGACCTGCGTCGTCAGATTTCCATGAACATCAAGCGTTTGATGGATCTGGGTTGCTACCGTGGTTTGCGTCACCGTCGTAGCCTGCCTGTTCGTGGTCAACGTACCAAGACCAACGCTCGTACCCGTAAGGGTCCGCGCAAGGCTATCAAGAAGTAACGGGAAGGTAGAAAATGGCTAAAACTCCGACTCGTGCTCGCAAGCGCGTTAAAAAGCAAGTGAGCGACGGTATTGCGCACGTTCATGCATCTTTCAACAACACAATCGTGACCATTACTGACCGTCAGGGCAACGCTCTGTCTTGGGCTACTTCTGGTGGTTCCGGTTTCCGTGGTTCTCGTAAGTCCACCCCGTTCGCTGCTCAGGTAGCTGCTGAACGCGCTGGTGAGATGGCCAAAGAATATGGCGTCAAGAACCTGGAAGTCATGGTCAAAGGTCCGGGTCCCGGTCGTGAGTCTTCCATCCGCGCCCTGAACGCGGCTGGTTTCCGCATCACTAACATTACTGATGTGACTCCGATCCCGCACAACGGTTGTCGTCCTCCCAAGAAGCGCCGCGTGTAACGCTGGTAGCTACTTGGTCTAGGATTGTTGGAGAAAGAAGATGGCAAGATATATCGGTCCTAAGCTTAAGCTTAGCCGTCGTGAGGGCACAGACCTCTTCCTGAAGTCTGGTGTTCGCGCGATTGATTCTAAGTGCAAGATTGACACCGCTCCTGGTCAGCACGGCGCTCGTAAGCCGCGTCTGTCCGACTACGGTGTGCAACTGCGCGAGAAACAAAAAGTTCGTCGTATCTACGGCGTATTGGAAAAACAGTTCCGCAACTACTACCGCGACGCTGCCCGTCAAAAGGGTAACACCGGTGAAAACCTGTTGCAGCTGCTGGAAGGTCGTCTGGACAACGTCGTATACCGCATGGGCTTCGGTGCTACCCGCGCTGAATCTCGTCAGCTGGTGAGCCACAAGGCCATCATGGTAAACGGCCGCGTTGTGAACATTCCTTCTTTCCAGGTTTCCCCTGAGGACGTGATCTGCGTTCGTGAGAAGGCTAAGAAGCAAGCGCGTATCAAAGCTGCCCTTGAGGTTGCTGGTCAGCG
>NZ_CP077401.1:760000-1025000 GCF_019048745.1 Aeromonas sp. FDAARGOS 1410
GGTGACTGCGTACCTTTTGTATAATGGGTCAGCGACTTACATTTTGTAGCGAGGTTAACCGTATAGGGGAGCCGTAGGGAAACCGAGTCTTAACTGGGCGTCTAGTTGCAAGGTGTAGACCCGAAACCGGGTGATCTAGCCATGGGCAGGTTGAAGGTTGAGTAACATCAACTGGAGGACCGAACCCACTAACGTTGCAAAGTTAGGGGATGACCTGTGGCTGGGGGTGAAAGGCCAATCAAACTCGGAGATAGCTGGTTCTCCCCGAAAGCTATTTAGGTAGCGCCTCGGACGAATACTACTGGGGGTAGAGCACTGTTTGGGCTAGGGGGTCATCCCGACTTACCAACCCCATGCAAACTCCGAATACCAGTAAGTACTATCCGGGAGACACACGGCGGGTGCTAACGTCCGTCGTGAAGAGGGAAACAACCCAGACCGCCGGCTAAGGTCCCAAAGTTCTGGTTAAGTGGGAAACGATGTGGGAAGGCTCAGACAGCTAGGATGTTGGCTTAGAAGCAGCCATCATTTAAAGAAAGCGTAATAGCTCACTAGTCGAGTCGGCCTGCGCGGAAGATGTAACGGGGCTCAAACCAGGCACCGAAGCCGCGGATTCACACTTATGTGTGAGTGGTAGGGGAGCGTTCTGTAAGTCTGCGAAGGTGTATCGAGAGGTATGCTGGAGATATCAGAAGTGCGAATGCTGACGTAAGTAACGATAAAGGGGGTGAAAAGCCTCCTCGCCGGAAGACCAAGGGTTCCTGTCCAACGTTAATCGGGGCAGGGTGAGTCGACCCCTAAGGCGAGGCCGAAAGGCGTAGTCGATGGGAAGCAGGTTAATATTCCTGCACGACTTGTAATTGCGATGGGGGGACGGAGAAGGCTAGGTGGGCCAGGCGACGGTTGTCCTGGTGAAAGTGCGTAGGCGGTACCTTTAGGTAAATCCGGAGGTGCAACGCTGAGACACGAGACGAACGCACTACGGTGCGGAAGCCATTGATGCCCTGCTTCCAGGAAAAGCCTCTAAGCTTCAGATTACAAGTCATCGTACCCCAAACCGACACAGGTGGTCGGGTAGAGAATACCAAGGCGCTTGAGAGAACTCGGGTGAAGGAACTAGGCAAAATAGTACCGTAACTTCGGGAGAAGGTACGCTCTTGTTGGTGAAGTCCCTTGCGGATGGAGCTGGCGGGAGTCGCAGTGACCAGATGGCTGGGACTGTTTATCAAAAACACAGCACTCTGCAAACACGAAAGTGGACGTATAGGGTGTGACACCTGCCCGGTGCCGGAAGGTTAATTGATGGGGTTAGCGCAAGCGAAGCTCTTGATCGAAGCCCCGGTAAACGGCGGCCGTAACTATAACGGTCCTAAGGTAGCGAAATTCCTTGTCGGGTAAGTTCCGACCTGCACGAATGGTGTAACCATGGCCATGCTGTCTCCACCCGAGACTCAGTGAAATCGAATTCGCCGTGAAGATGCGGTGTACCCGCGGCTAGACGGAAAGACCCCGTGAACCTTTACTACAGCTTGGCACTGAACATTGAACCTACATGTGTAGGATAGGTGGGAGGCTTTGAAGGCGTGACGCCAGTTGCGCTGGAGCCGTCCTTGAAATACCACCCTTGTATGTTTGATGTTCTAACGCAGGCCCATGAATCTGGGCCGCGGACAGTGCCTGGTGGGTAGTTTGACTGGGGCGGTCTCCTCCCAAAGAGTAACGGAGGAGCACGAAGGTTGGCTAATCCTGGTCGGACATCAGGAGGTTAGTGCAATGGCATAAGCCAGCTTAACTGCGAGACGGACAGGTCGAGCAGGTACGAAAGTAGGTCATAGTGATCCGGTGGTTCTGAATGGAAGGGCCATCGCTCAACGGATAAAAGGTACTCCGGGGATAACAGGCTGATACCGCCCAAGAGTTCATATCGACGGCGGTGTTTGGCACCTCGATGTCGGCTCATCACATCCTGGGGCTGAAGTCGGTCCCAAGGGTATGGCTGTTCGCCATTTAAAGTGGTACGCGAGCTGGGTTCAGAACGTCGTGAGACAGTTCGGTCCCTATCTGCCGTGGGCGTTGGATGATTGAAGGGAGTTGCTCCTAGTACGAGAGGACCGGAGTGAACGAACCTCTGGTGTTCGGGTTGTCACGCCAGTGGCACTGCCCGGTAGCTAAGTTCGGAATCGATAACCGCTGAAAGCATCTAAGCGGGAAGCGAGCCCTGAGATGAGTCATCCCTGACCCCTTGAGGGTCCTAAAGGGCCGTTGGAGACCACAACGTTGATAGGTGGGGTGTGTAAGCGCGGCGACGTGTTGAGCTAACCCATACTAATTACCCGTGAGGCTTAACCATACAACACCCAAGAAGTGTTCTAAGGCTTGTAGCAAATACGAACGAATTACTTACGTCAGCTTTCTCAGATTGAAGATTTTGCCTGGCGGCAATAGCGCCGTGGAACCACCTGATCCCATGCCGAACTCAGAAGTGAAACGCGGTAGCGCCGATGGTAGTGTGGCATTCGCCATGCGAGAGTAGGACACTGCCAGGCGCCCAATACAAGAAACCCCGCTCATCGAGCGGGGTTTTTTATTGCCTGAAATCCAGGTATCTGGTCTGTTGTTATCAGCACAGGTTTGCAACCTGCTCCTGCCAATCTCTCCTATAAGTAAACTTATCATTATAAATCATGATGTTATAAACCATCTTGCCTGATGCTTCGCATCTGAGCAGGTTTAACTGTAATTACGCAAATGATAATGATTATTGTTTGATTGATCTTGTCCTGGTCGTTACAATCCAGACCGATTAATAAGTTGCGTTTCAAATAAGCATTTATTAATCACCGTCCCCGGCAGGAGGCCGGGTCTTGTAACGAGTGAAGTAAGGGAATACGCCACTTTCCTACTTGAAACGTTCAGGCCAAATCATGACAACAATACAACCAAGCAAGCTTGCCTTGCTGATCGGTTCTCTTCTCTCTATTCACGCCCTAGCTTCCGAACAGGAAGTGATGGTTGTCACCGCCTCGGGTTTTCAGCAAAAAATCGAGGATTCCGCAGCCTCTATCTCCGTCATTACTCGCGAACAGCTGGAGAAGCGCGCCTATCGCGATGTGACTGACGCCCTGAAGGATGTTCCCGGTGTGGTGGTGACCGGTGGTGGCAGCAGCAGTGATATCAGCATTCGCGGTATGGGTTCGAAATACACTCTGATGCTGGTTGATGGCAAAAAGGTGGATAGCCGTGGTACCCGCCCCAATAGCGATGGACCCGGCATCGAACAGGGCTGGTTACCGCCGCTGCAGGCAATCGAGCGGATTGAGGTCGTGCGTGGCCCCATGTCATCCCGTTATGGCTCCGATGCCATGGGCGGCGTGATTAACGTGATAACCCGCAAGACCACAGGTCTGGCTTGGCAGGGCTCGGTTCATGCTGATTCGACCTTCCAGGAGAACAAAGATGCCGGCAACAGCTTCCAGACCGATGCCTATACCGCAGGTTCATTGATCGATGGTGTGTTGGGGCTGCGCTTCAATGGTCAGCTGGCCCATCGTGGCGAGGATAAGTTTACCCAAGGCTTTGCCGAGCAGGAGACCCGCAGTGGCACGGCCGTGCTCAGCTTCAAGCCCGACGAGCACAACCGCTTCGATCTGGAGGCCAGCCGCAGCTTGCAGGATAGGGATCGCACGGCAGGCAACTCGCTGGATGCCAAGGCGAAGGATAGCCTTAACCGTTATGAGCGCACCAACTATGCGCTGACTCATGATGGTCAGTATGATTTCGGCTCTTCCAGCAGCTATCTGCAGCAGGAGACCAACACCAACCCCGGCCGCAAGATGGAGCTCACCAATACCATCGCCGATACCCACACCCAGTTCATTCTGGGGAATCACTACCTGAGCGTTGGTGGTCAGTATCGCTATGAGGATCTGCATGATCAGGGTAATAACCTGAAAGTGGCCAATCCGGCCACACAATTGACCCGCTGGAGCTGGGCGATGTTTGTCGAGGATGAGTGGTCACTCACTGACAGCTTTGCTCTGACAGGGGGCGCCCGCATGGATCGGGATCAGAATTACGGCTCTCACTGGAGTCCGCGCCTCTACGGTGTCTGGCATCTGAATGAGAGCTGGACCCTGAAAGGAGGCGTATCAACCGGTTACCGCTCCCCAGACTTGCGGATGTCTGCGGCCAACTGGGGTCAGGTCACCGGCGGTGGCAGTCTGGATGGGATGCTGGTCGGCAACCCGGAGCTCAAACCCGAGACCAGCGTGAGTGAAGAGATTGGCCTGCTCTGGAATGGCCATCAGGGCTTCAATGCAGGGGTGACCCTATTCAACACCGACTTCAAGAACAAGATCTCCGAAGTTCGTCGCTGCACCAGCAAGAGCGATCCGGCCTGTACTCTCAATGGTCACAGCTATGACTTCATCAGCGATCGGGTCAACGTCGACAAGGCGAACATGCGTGGCGTCGAGAGCATGATGGATTGGGCGATCAACGACAAGTGGTCGGTCAGTGGCAGCTATACCTTTACCCAGTCCGAGCAGAAGAGTGGCCCGCTGGCGGGTAATGCCCTCAACCAGATGCCACGCCACATGGTCAACGGCAGCGTAGACTGGCAGACCACCGAGGATCTCAACCTCTGGTCGCGGGTCAACTTCCGTGGCGAGACTTCCGAGTACCTGAGCCGGGTCAAGATGGCGGAGGGTACGCCCTCCTATACCTTCTTTGACATGGGGCTGGTCTACAAGGCCAACAAGCATCTCGATCTGACCGCCGGGGTCTACAACCTGTTCGACAAGACGGTGGATTACAGCAGCTATGGCACAGTGCTGGATGGTCGCCGCTACAATCTGGGTGTCACCTACAACTTCTGACAGACATAATGCCTCACGGCCGCCATCATCCGATGGCGGCCGTTTTTATTGGGCATTGATCGGGTAGGCGGTCGCCTGATATGGCGCCGCTTGCCAGGTGTTGCGGCCATTGGCTTTGGCTTGATACATCAGCTGGTCTGCCTGTCGCAGCAGCTGATCGGTGTCGATACTCTCCCCGGCTGAAATCCAGACTGCTCCTGTGCTGATGGAAAGGGTGACTTCACCAAGTGTGGTCTCCAGCCGCTCTTTATTGGCTTCCTGACAGAGGCACGCCGCCCACAACCCGGTCGCCTGCAGGTTATCGCTCGGCAGCAGGACGCAAAACTCCTCACCGCCAATGCGTGCAAACAGACTCTGCTCCGGCAAGATGATGGCTATGCTTTCGGCCAGTTTTTCCAGCAGTTTGTCGCCCACGTTGTGGCCGAATTTATCGTTGGTCTCCTTGAAATGATCCACGTCGAACAGCAGCAGAGCGCAGGGGGGGCCGCTGGTCAGTTGCTGCTCCAGTGACGGGATAAAGGCGCGCCGGTTGAGGAGGCCCGTCAGCGGATCAGTGCTGGCCAGCTTTTCGAGCCGGGCATTGGCGCGGCTCAGCTCTGCCGTGCGATTGGCGACGGCCCGGCGCAGCTGCACGATATAGGCCACCATGATGAGGCCCGCGGCCAGCAGTAGCCAGGGGCCGAGATGGATGGGGTAGACGGTCTCGACATGCATCCATTTGCGGATGATCCGCTCCCTGTCACTCTCCTTTATCCTGGCGAATCCCTCTTCGAGCTTGGCCAGCAGGGCGAGGTCCCCTTTCTTGACGGCAAAGCGGATCTGGTCGGTATAGAGGTGGCGCACCGGAATGAAGCGCGTCGGATCTGCCGAGGTATAGATGTAGAAGTTGGCGACCTGCAGATCGGCGATAAAGGCCTTTATATCGCCCCGAAAGGCAGCAGCCAACAGGGTGTCGTTGTCATCGAAGGTCTGCAGTTTGGTGCCCGGGAAGTAGCGCTTGGCGTAGTACTCTTCATAACCGCCAGCGACGACGCCGACGGTCTCATGGAGCAGGTAGTAGTGGACATCGGTGCCACGCAGCTCGTTGGAGAAGAAGAGCTGGGAGTCGAGCTGGGCGAGGGGGAGGCCATAGTCGAACAGCTTGTCGCGCTCCGGTGACCAGAGCAGACCGGCATGCACATCGGCCTTCCCTTCGTGCAGCAGATCGAGGGAGTGTTGCCAGTCGACCAGCCGGAACTCGATCTTCTGGCCGGTGACGCGAGCATATTCGCGCCAGAGGTCGATCAGCAAGCCATCTGGCTGGCCCGACTCATTGATATAGGAGAAGGGCTGCCACGCCTTGGAGTTGGTGATGACGAGGGGCTTTTCAGGCTCTTTTCCCGAGGCGTGCAGGGCAATAATGAGCAGCAGAAAACCACACCCTGCCCTGAACGCTTGTCCAATCCGAGAAGAAGCCATCCCTGCTCCAATCCATTGCCAGCCACTGTCTGTAGACGCCGATTATTACTGCCTCCAACGAGGAAGAACAAGGGATCTGGCGATGAAGTTTACATGATGGCTGCATTGCCGTAACGAGCAGGACTCATACCGTGACGGCTCACAGCGGCAGGCTGATTCTTGCCTCCAGTCCGCCCTCTGGCCGGTTGAGCAGGGTGAGCTCACCGCCGTGTTGATGTACCAGAGTGCGGGCGATGGAGAGGCCCAGCCCCACGCTGCCGGACTCGGTATTGCGCGCCTCGTCGAGCCGCACGAACGGCTTGAAGACATCCTCCAGTCGAGCCGGATCTATCCCCGGGCCGCGGTCGCAGACCCGGATCAACAGCTCGCTACGGGTGCGTTCCAGCGAGACCTCGGCGCTGCCGGCGTATTTGATGGCGTTGCCGATGAGGTTCTGCAGTACCCGGCGCAGGGTGTTGGCGCGGCAGGCGTAGACCTCTTTCCCTTCCGCCAGGCAGGTAACCGGCTGGCCGGTATCGGCATAGTCATCGCACAGGCTGACCAGCAGGCTGACCAGATCCAGTTCCCGCGTAGCCTCCTGCTGTCCCTCCTCGCGGGCAAAGCTGAGGGTGGCGGCCAGCATCTGCTCCATCTGTTGCAGGGTCTGCTGGATGCGATCCTTGTCCTCGCCATCTGCCAGAAACTCGCTGCGCAGGCGCAGGCTGGTGATGGGGGTGCGCAGATCGTGGGAGATGGCGGCCAACATCCGGGTTCGGTCCTGCACGAAGCGGTCGAGCCGGGTGTGCATCCGGTTGAAGGCCTGAATCGATTCGCGGATCTCGGTCGGCCCCTCCTCTTTCAGGGGCTCGATATCCTCCCCGCGCCCCAGTCGCTCGGCGTTGCCTGCCAGTTGCTTGAGGGGGCGGGTAGCGCGACGAAACAGCAGCACCATCAGCCCGATCACCAGACTGGCGACCAGCATCAGGTTGAAGGTGGTTTGCCATGACCAGCTGCCGGCCTCCTTGTCGACCAGCGAGCTGAACTGCAGCCAGCCACCCTGTGGCAGTTCGATGGATCCGTAGAGCCGCATGTCCCGCGGTGGCGGTGGTCCTTTGCGATCCCGCATCATGCGGGCGTGGTGCTCCCAGGCCTTGCTGCGCTGGGCATCCTCTTTCAGCTCGGCGCTGATCTCGATAGTGAGTGCGGGGGGATAGCCAAGGCGCGAGCGTACCAGCTGCTCGAAGCGGGGGCTGCGGTTGTCGGGCTGCATCGGCTCCCCTTCAATTCGCAGCAGCAGGGTTTCGCTGCGGCTCGCCTTGAGGATCTCGTCGTAGAGCGAGGGGGGAGAGAGGGAGAGCAGCCGCACCACCGAGATGATCCGCTGCATGGCGTTGCGGCTATTGACGAAGCCGAGTGCCTCCTCCCGATCCGAGCGGTAGATCTGGATGCTGAGCAGCTGGATCAGGATCAAGCCCGCCAGCGCCACCAGAATGATCTGGCCGGTCAGCCCCTTGGGCCACATCCGTGCCCATAGCCGTTTCAATGCATTCACCGCTTATACCTGTGTCACATCGGCCGAGAACATATAACCGCCACCCCAGATGGTCTTGATCAGCTCCGGATTCTTGGGATCCCGCTCCAGCTTGCGGCGCAGCCGGCTCACCAGGGTGTCGATGGCGCGATCGAAGGCCACCGCCTCGCGGCCGCGGGCCAGATCCAGCAGTTGATCCCGGCTCAGCACCCGCTGCGGGCGTTCCAGAAACACCTTGAGCAGATCGAATTCGGCGGTGGAGAGGCTCAGGCCCACCCCATCCTCATCGACCAGCTCACGGCGATTGATATCGAGCAGCCAGCGATCGAAGCGCAGATCCCGGGTCAGGGTCTCGGCGGCGGGTTGGTTATCCGCCTGGGTGCGGCGCATCACCGCCTTGATGCGGGCCAGCAACTCGCGCGGGTTGAAGGGTTTGGCCAGATAGTCATCGGCTCCCATCTCCAGCCCTATGATGCGGTCGGTCTCTTCCCCCATGGCGGTGAGCATGATGATGGGCAGGCTCGATTTGGCGCGCAGTTCGCGGCAGAGGGTCAGACCATCCTCGCCCGGCATCATCAGATCCAGTACCAGCAGATCGAACTCCCGCTCCTCCAGCAGCCGTTTCATCTCCTTGCCATCCCGGGCGCAGCTGACCCGCAGGCCGTGCTGTTCCAGAAAGCGCTTCAAGAGATCGCGGATCTCGCTGTGGTCGTCGACCACCAGAATGTGGGTGCTGCCCTGATTCATGAATACCTCCCCTGCTTGGCGTTGGCACGAGTATACGAAAATACGCTGCGCGGTTTGTGTCAAAGTGTGCCAGATCCGCCTGATGCCACACTCTGCTACAAAAAAGGGCGATGCTGGCAAAGTTCAGACACCGGTCGGGTGTTTACTTGAGGGCAAGGCGAGAGAGCCGAACCCGAATCATCCGACAGGAGATAGACCATGAAAAAGCTGACCAAAACTCTGATGACCGCCACCCTGATCCTTGGCCTGCCGATCGGTGCCTATGCAGCCACGCAAACTGCCCCGGCTCCCGAGCCCGGTGCCATGGTGGATTGCCCGATGGATGGCGGCATGATGGGCGGCAAACACCACGGTGGCCGTCACGACAAGATGGCGCGCATGAAGGATATGACGCCGGAACAGATCGAAGCCAACCTGAAGCAACGCTATGATCGCATTCAGGATCCGGCCAAAAAAGCAGAGTTCATCAAGAGCCTCAACGAGCGTGCCGACGGCATGACCAAACACGCAGAGGCGATGAAGAAGTTTGCCGAAGCGAACCAGTAAGCCATACCTGACAAGGTGTGCCGAAGATGAGAGAGGGGGAGCATGTTGCTCCCCCTCTTTTTTGTCATGGCGAATGGCGCTGGCAAAACGACGCTTATTCACTGCCGCTGTTTTGAAACAGCTTTGGGATTTCCCGCACCAGCCAGCTCTTGGCCTTGCCCATGGTATCGCGGCGCCAGGCCAGCACCACCTGCAGCTGATGGCGGTACTCGGGGCTGATCACCTTGAGCCGACCGGCCTTGATGTCCTCCTCAATCCAGCTCTGCGGCATGGTGCCGATGCCTAGCCCGGCCAGCAGGGCGTCGCGCTTCTCCGCCATGGTGCTGACGGTGAGGCGCGGCTGTTTGTCGAGCAGGCGGTAGGTGAGCACCGGCTTGCGCAGGGCGGTATCGGCGACGGCGATGGCGCGATAGCGGCGCAGGGTCTCGTCGGCGAGGGGCTCCGGCTCCTGATGGAGAGGGTGGTCGGGGTGGGCGACATAGAGCATCACCTCCTCTTTCAGCACCTGATGCTTGATGCCGGTCATCACGATATCCGGGTTGAGGGAGGAGATAAGCAGGTCAGCGCGGCCATCTTCCAGACACTCCCAGCTGCCTGCCAGCACTTCGGCGCGCAGTCTGAGCCGGGTATCGGTCTGCTCGGCCAGCCGATCTACCAGCGGGTAGAGCGCCTGCAAGGGCACCAGCGCATCGACGGCGATGGTGATGTCGGTTTCCCAGCCGCGGGCCAGCGCCCGGGTTTCGCCCACCAGATGCTCGGCTGCCTCCAGCAGCACCCGCCCGCGCTCCAGCAGCATGCGCCCCGCCGGGGTGAACTTGGTGCGGTGGCCGCTACGGTCGAACAGCATGGCATCCAGTTCATCTTCCAGCTTTTGCACCGTGTAGCTCAATGCCGAGGGTACCTTGCCCAGCTCGTCGGCCGCCGCCGCGAAGCTGCCACGGCGGTCGATGGCATCCAGCACCCGGATTGCCTCCAGGGTGAGTGCGCGTTCCTTGTTCGACTCCTTGGCCATTTTTCACCTTCAATTTTTTTGAATATGTTCGCCAGATTATCTCGCTAACAAGTTAAGCCAAGCACCTTTAATATTCAATCATCGCTTAGGCAGGAACGTCTGGCGGCCAAATATGCGGGAAGTTCCGCACTGTGACAGGCCAAATTGGCATGTCTGATGTCGGTGAAAGAACAACACACTATTTGAATGACCTCTTGCATGGATGCATTGATTCTGGCCGAGCTGGCCTTGGCAATGACATATAAAACAAGAGAGTGAATGAACATGAAAAACGTAATCAAGATGCTGGCCGTTGCAGGCCTGATGACCACAGGTTTCGCCCACGCCGCCGTACCGGCTGACTTCAACGCCACCCCGGGTGTGCTGTTTGTGAAGTGGCACTCCACCGCAGCGCTGGATGGCAAAGCCAACCCGATGCTGGAAGTGCGCGACGAGTCTGGCGATCTGCTGGCATCGGTCCACGCCAACCTGATGGGTACCCAGCAGGTGAAGATCCCGGGTCGTACCCAGGGCAACCTGACTGTCAGCCTGGCTGGCGAGAGCAGCGAGTATCGCATTCCGTTCGGTCTCGGCGGTGGCAAAGATCGCTAAACCGAACCCCGGATAGATGAGGAGCACACCATGATGAAATTGAGAGCCGCAGAGGCGCGAGGCAAGGCCAACTTCGGCTGGCTGGACGCACGCCACAGTTTCTCCTTCGGTCACTACTATGACCCGGAGTGGATGGGACACTCGGTGCTGCGGGTGATCAATCAGGATCTGGTTGCGCCGGGTGGCGGATTCGCCACCCATCCTCACGCCAATATGGAGATCCTCACTTGCGTGCTGCAAGGCACCATAGAGCACAAGGACAGCCTCGGCCATGTCGAGCAGATCCCGGCAGGGGATTTCCAGCTGATGAGCGCAGGCAGCGGGATCCGTCACAGCGAGTACAACCCCTCGCAGACGGAACCCCTCTCCCTGTTGCAGATCTGGATCGAGCCGAATGAAGTCGGCACGCCACCCGGATATCAGCAGAAGAAGATCGAGTCCAGACCGGGTATGACGCTGGTGGCGTCACCGGATGGCGAGGCGGGATCCTTCGTGATCCGCCAGCAGGCCCGCGTATGGCGGCTGGAACTGGCCCCGGGCGAAACGCTCGACTGGGCACTGGCTGGCCGACATGGCTACCTGCAGATGATTTCAGGGGAGCTGACCGCCAATGGTCTGGCTGCCCGACCTGGCGACGGGGTACTCAGTCGTGATGAATACCGGTGGGAGTTGGTTGCGACAAGTGCCACTCAGGCCCTGTTATTTGACCTGCCCTGATTGGTCAGTGGCGATACGAGATAGACGAGGAAAGTGAAATGGACAAGATGAAAGATGTAGCGCTGCTGGCGGGTCGTGTACTGCTGGCACTGATGTTCGTGATAGCTGGCTGGGGCAAGATCGGTGGCTACGCCGGCACCCAGGGCTATATGGAAGCGATGGGGGTGCCGGGTTTTATCCTGCCGCTGGTGATCCTGCTTGAGCTGGGTGGTGGCCTCGCCATCATGCTGGGTCTCTTTACCCGCAGCCTGTCGGTGCTGATGGCCGGTTTCACCCTGATGGCCGCCTTTATTTTCCACTACCAGCCTGCCGAACAGATGCAGATGCTGATGTTTATGAAGAACGTCTCCGTCGCCGGTGGTTTCCTGGCGCTGGCGGCGGTCGGAGCTGGGGCTTTCAGTGTGGATGCCCGTCTCGGCAAAAACTGGTAACAGCCAGTCAGTTTGAGTTTTCCAATGCCTTTTGGCCGGTGTCCTGCACCGGCTTTTTTCTGTCTGCGTTTTCCGGGGCGGTGAGGCAGCGGCACAAATCTGCGGCCCCCCTCATGGTTCGGCGGTTTGCCCACCAGCTGGCCACAAGTGCCTTTTGCATCTTATCCCCCGATCCCCGACAATTCCCTCTCTTGTGAAGTGACGGAAATGGCTCGCCTTTTCCCTCGCCCCCTCTCATCCACAGGCGGGAATTGCTCATGTTTACCCTCTACCACTCCAATCAGCTGGATCTGCTCAAAGAGCTGCTGGTGAGCCGCATCCGGCAGGCCCCTCTCTCTCACCCCTTCGATCGGGAGCAGATCCTGGTGCAGAGTCCGGGCATGGCCCAGTGGCTCAAGCTGGAGCTGGCCAAGGCCTTCGGCATCGCCGCCAATATCGACTTTCCGCTGCCCGCCAGCTTTATCTGGGAGATGTTCACCCGGGTGCTGGCAGATGTACCGCGCCAGAGCCCCTACAACAAGGGCTCCATGAGCTGGCAGCTGATGACCATTCTGCCTGCCTTGCTGGATCGCCCCGCCTTTGCCCCGCTCGCCGCCTATCTGGGCGGTGGGGATGAGGAGGATCCCGCCAGGGATCCCGAGCAGGTGCGGCTGTGGCAGCTCTGCCAGAAGGTGGCGGATCTCTTTGACCAGTATCTGGTCTACCGGCCGGACTGGATCGCCCGTTGGGAAGAGGGGGAAGGATTGAGTCAGGAGCTGGCCGGGGTGAGCGGTCAGGATTGGCAGCCCGAGCTGTGGCGCGAGCTGGTGGCCCGCACCCTGGCGCTCTCTCCGAGCGGCTACCACCGCGCCAACCTCTACGAGGAGTTTATCCACGAGCTGGAGCGTACCGCCGATCTGCCGGGCAAGCTGCCGCAGCGGGTCTTCGTGTTCGGCATCTCGGCGCTGCCGCCGCGCTATGTGGAGGCGCTGCTGGCCCTCGGCAGTCGGCCGGAGGTGGAGGTGCATCTGTTCGTCACCAACCCCTGCCGCTACTACTGGGGAGATCTGCTGGATCGCAAGACGCTGGCGCGCCTCGAGAACAAGCTCAAACCCGGTACCGATATCGAGACATTGCAGGGCCCCGCCAACCCGCTGCTCGCCTCCATGGGCAAGCTGGGGCGCGACTACCTGCATCAGCTGATGGAGCTGGAGGTGCCGCAAATCGAGGCCTTCGTCGATATCGACGAGCTGGATGGCAAGGGCAATATCAAGCTGCTGCATGCCATCCAGAAGGATGTGCTGGAGCTGGCCGAGCGAGGCGCCGGTCAGTTCGATCTCGACAGCAGCCATCACAAAAGCCCGATCGATCCGGCGGATGGATCCTTGCAGATCCACGCCTGCCACGGCCCGATGCGCGAACTCGAGGTGCTGCACGACCGGCTGCTGGCGCTGTTCGAGCAGGATCCGTCCCTCACCCCGAAAGACGTGGTGGTAATGATGCCGGATGTGAACAGCTACGGCCCCTACATTCAGGCGGTGTTTGGCGCGCGCGGTCAGATCCCGTTTGCGGTCTCGGATCGGGCGGCGAGTCAGGAGAGCCCGCTGCTGCAGAGCTTCCTCGCCCTGCTCAGGCTGCCCAACGCCCGTTTCGGGGCAGGGGAGCTGCTCGCCATTCTCGAAGTGCCCGCCGTGCTGCGCCGTTTCGAGCTGGATGACGACGAGTTCAACCAGCTGCGGGTCTGGGTGCAGGAGACCGGCATCCGCTGGGGGCTGAACGACGGCTATCCCGTCCGCTTCGATCTGCCGCCCATGTCCGGCAACAGCTGGCTGTTCGGCCTGCGCCGCATGCTGCTCGGCTTTGCCATGGGTGACGGTGAGCCGGTAGCGGGCATCTTGCCCTACGCCGATATCGAGGGTCAGCAGGGGCTGGCACTCGGCAAGCTCGCCTGGTTTGTCGATTCGCTGGCAGAATTCCTGCCCCGCCTGCAACAGGCGCAGCCGCTGGCCGAGTGGAACGCCTGCCTGCTGGCGCTGCTGGAGCGCTTCTATCTCGCCGACGAGGATGAAGAGCGTCAGCTCCAGCTCATTCGCAGCCAGCTGGCCGAGTGGCAGACCCGGCTTGGCGAGGCTCGCTTCGAGCAGCCCATCACCGCCGACCTGTTGCAGGATTACCTCGGCAGCGTGCTGGGGGAGTCCCGCTCCAGCCAGCGCTTCCTCGCCGGTCAGGTCAACTTCTGCACCCTGATGCCGATGCGCTCCATCCCCTTCAAGCAGGTCTGCCTGCTCGGCATGAACGACGGCGTCTACCCGCGCACCCTGGCTCCCATGGGGTTCGATCTGATGGCGGTGGCGTCGCGGCGCGGGGATCGCTCCCGTCGCGATGATGACCGCTACCTCTTCCTTGAGGCGCTGCTCAGCGCCCAGCAGGGGCTCTACATCAGCTATCAGGGCTTCAGCGCGCAGGACAACAGCGACAAGGTGCCGTCGGTCCTGCTGGCGGAGCTGATCGACTATGTGCGGCAGGGCTTTGTGCTGGCGGGGGATGAGGATCTGGACGACGAAACTTCCGGCAAGCGGTTGCTCAACCACCTGATGGTGGCGCATCCGCTCACCCCCTACAGCCGCAACTACTTTTACCCGGAGTCGGGTTCGCGCCTCTTTACCTATGCCGCCGACTGGCTGCCCGCTCTCAATCCGGTGCGCGGCGCGGCCAACTTCCAGAGCGGCGAGCTGCCTCTCCCCCCCGAATGGGGCAAGGAGCAGGGGCTGGAGCTGGCGGAGCTGCTGCGCTTCTATCGCCAGCCCACCAAATATTTCCTCAACCGTCGCCTCAAGGTGTGGTTTGAGCTGAACGAAGCCAACATCGAGGACAGCGAGCCGTTCGAGCTGGATGGCCTGCAACATTATCAGCTGAAAGATCTGCTGCTCGATGCCCATCTGGCGGAAGGTGAAAGTACCGAGCGTCGCGAGCGGTTGCAGCTCACCGGCCTGCTGCCGCAAGGGTGGTTCGGCAGCCTGCTGCTGGACGATCTGGATGCCGAGATGGGCAAGCTGGCGGATCGGCTGCGGCCATGGGTTGCGGCCAATGAGTCAGAAAAGCAGGCGGTGGAGATCGATATCTCCCTCACTCAGGGCCAGCTGCAGGGGTGGATCGACACCCAGAAGGGGCGCTTGCTGGTGGTCAAACCCGGCAGCTTCAACGGCAAGGATCTGCTGCTGGGCTGGATCCAGCACCTCTGCCTCTCATTGAGCGGCGCCCCCGGCGACACCCTGCTGTTCGATGCCAAACAGAGTCTGCGGTTAGCCAAGCTCGCTGCCGACGAGGCGCGGCCCAAGCTGGCGGCGCTGGTGGCGTGCTGGGCGCAGGGGATGAAGCGGCCGCTGCCCTTCTTCCCCAACACCGCCTGGGATTGGCTCAAGGCGATCGAGAAGGATCCCGACAAGCCGGAGGCGGCCGACAAGGCGGCCCTCACCCGTTTCAACGGCGGCTGGATGATCAATGGGGAGGGGCAAGACGTTTACGTCGCCCGCTGCTTCCCCGAACTCGATGACGAGGTGCTGGGGCAGTTGCAGGCGCTGGCTCGCGAACACCTGACCCCGCTGCTCAAGACCCTGGAGGAGCTGAAATAATGGCTAACCCGCTCAATACCCTGCGTTTTCCCCTCCATGGTGAACGACTGATCGAAGCCTCCGCCGGTACCGGCAAGACCTACACCATCGCCGGTCTCTACCTGCGCCTGCTGCTGGGCCATGGCCCGCTCGTCGAAGAGGGGGCCGATGTGGGTCAGCCGAGCGCCCATGAACGGCCGCTCTCGGTGACCGAAATTCTGGTGGTGACCTTTACCGAAGCGGCCACCGCCGAGCTGCGCGGGCGGATCCGCGGTCGCATCCACGAGGCGCGGCTCGCCTTTATGCGCGGCCATAGCAATGATGCCCTGCTGGCCCAATTGCTGGCAGAGGTGGCGGATCACGAACTGGCGGCCCGTCGCCTGCTGGCTGCCGAGCGGCAGATGGATGAGGCGGCGGTCTTTACCATCCACGGCTTCTGCCAGCGGATGCTGAAACAGAACGCCTTCGAGTCCGGCGCCCTCTTTGAGACCGAATTTCTCACCGACGACAGCCAGCTCAGGTTGCAGGCGGTGAGCGACTACTGGCGTGCCGAGTTCTATCCGGTGGATAAAGCCCTCGCCAGCGCCGTGCGCGCGCTCTGGCCGAGCCCCGCCGCCCTGCTGCGGGAGATGGGCAGCTGGCTCGACAACAGCGAGCTGGAGATCCACCCCGCGCTGGGGGACGAGACCCTCGCCGCCCGCCATCAGGCGGCCATGAGTCGCATCGCGGCGGTGAAGAGCGAATGGCTGGCGCAGACGGACGAGATCCGCCGCCAGACCGACGGCCAGATCAGCCGCTACACCGGCAAGAACTACGAAGGGTGGCTTGCCAAGATAGCCGACTGGGCACAGGACGAGAGCAGTGGCTACGCCATTCCCAAGGAGCTGGAGCGCTTCGGCCAGACAGTGCTGGAGGAGAACCTCAAGAAGGGGGGCGCTGTGCCGACCCTGCCGCTGTTCAGCCAAATCGATGAACTGCTGGCGAGCCGTCCCGGTATTCGCGACCTTATCCTGCAACGTGCGGCCAAAGTGGTACGCAGCCGGATGCAGGCCAGCAAGCGGCAAGCCCATCAGCTCTCGTTCGATGACCTGCTCAAGGATCTCGACGGGGCGCTCGGCTCCAGCCTTGGCGAGCGGCTCTGCGAGCGCATTCGCGCCACCTACCGGGTGGCGATGATCGACGAATTTCAGGATACCGACCCCCAGCAGTACCGCATCTTCCACCGCCTCTACGGCGGCCACACAGACACGGCGCTGTTGATGATCGGTGACCCCAAGCAGGCCATCTACGGCTTTCGCGGCGCCGACATCTTTACCTACATTCAGGCGCGGCGAAATGTGAGCGCCCACTACACCCTCGGGCGCAACTGGCGCTCCAGCAGTGCGCTGGTGGGGGCGGTCAACGGCCTGTTCGAGCGAGCCAAGGATCCCTTTATCTACGAGGCGGATATCCCCTTTCTGCCGGTGGAGGCGCAGGGCAAGAGCAAGGCTCTGCTGCTCGATGGCGCCACTGCACCCGTGCTCCACTGCTGGCAGCTGACCGGCCAACCCACCTTCAATCGGGGGGATTACCAGAGCAAGATGGCGCGCGCCACCGCCGCCGAGATCCATCGTCTGCTGACGCTGGCTCGCGAGGGCAAGGCATTGATCGGTGACAAGGCGGTGAAGGCCGGGGATATCGCCGTGCTGGTGCGCACCGGCGCCGAGGGCAAGCTGGTGCAGCAGGAGCTGGCGCGGCTCGCCATCGCCTCCGTCTATCTGTCGAACCGCGAGAGCGTGCTGGAGCAGACGGAGGCGCGGGAGATTTTGCTGATTTTGCACGCCTGCCAGAACCCGAGCGAAGAGCGCAGCCTGCGGGCGGCGCTGGCGACCGGCCTGTTTGATCTCGACGCCAAGGCGCTCGATGGATTGGCCAGCGACGAGCGGGCGTGGGAGAGCGCGGTGCAGGAGTTTATGGAGTACCGCAAGATCTGGCACCGCCGTGGCGTGCTGGCGATGCTGCGGGCCCTGCTGCACCGGCGCAATCTCGCCTCTTCGCTTTTGGCGAGTCCCTATGGCGAGCGGCGGCTGACCAACTTCCTCCATCTTGGCGAGCTGCTGCAACAGGTGAGCAGCGAGCTGGACGGGGAGTACGCCCTGCTGCGCTGGTTGGGGGAGGCGGTGAGCCGTCCCAACGGGCAGGATGCGGAGCAGGTACTGCGGCTCGAATCCGAGCGCAAGCTGGTGCAGATCGTCACCATCCACAAATCCAAGGGGCTGGAGTACCCGCTGGTGTTCCTGCCCTTTATCTGCAGCCACAGAACCGCCGAGACCCCGCTCTATCACGAGGCGGACGAGGCGGGCAATCGCACCATTCTCGATCTGACCGGCGCCGACTCGTCGCTCGCCGAAGCGGACAGGGAGCGCCTTGCCGAAGATTTGCGGCTGCTCTATGTGGCGCTGACCCGGGGCGTCTACGCCACCTGGCTGGGGCTGGCACCGGTGCGGGCGGGGGCGGGCAAGTCGGAGAAGACCGATCTGCACCACACCGCCATCGGTTACCTGCTGCAAAAGGGCGAAGAGGGGGATGCGCAGACGCTGGCGACCGCTCTGACCGAGCTGGCACAGGCGCTGCCCGGGGTGGCCGTCGGTGAGCCCTCGCTCACCCGTCCGGCCCCGCTGCCGCCAGAGGAGGAGCAGCTGGGCGAGCCGCAGGTGCGCCACTTTAGCGGCACCCTTGAGCGGGAC
Source organism: Aeromonas sp. FDAARGOS 1410 (assembly GCF_019048745.1). Lineage (NCBI taxonomy): Bacteria > Pseudomonadati > Pseudomonadota > Gammaproteobacteria > Aeromonadales > Aeromonadaceae > Aeromonas > Aeromonas sp. FDAARGOS 1410. The sequence goes on from NZ_CP077401.1 coordinate 778,206, forward strand.
TGGTGGATCAGCTCCTACTCCGGGCTGGCTGCGCAGGGTCACGGTCACAGCAAGGGGGTCTTGGCCAATCCCGGTTTCGATGATGAGGTCGTCACCGAAGCTGCCGCGCTGGCGGCAGAACAACCGGAGGAGGCGCCCCAGCCCTCCATCTTCACCTTCCCGAAAGGGGCGCGCCCCGGCACCTTGCTGCACAGCCTGTTCGAGACCATCGACTTTCAAAGCGCCGCGGGCGAGCCGCTGGCAGAGCATATCGCTACCCTGCTGGCGCAGGATGGTTTCGACGAGAGCTGGGCTCCGGTGCTGCAACAGCAGGTGGAGGCGGTGCTCGATACCCCGCTGGAGACTGGCTTTGGCGAGCCGGTGCGGCTGCGGGAGCTGGCCCCCGAGCGCAAACAGGTGGAGCTGGAGTTCTTCCTGCCCATGGGGCGTGTGACGGCACCGGCGCTGACCGCCCTCTGCCAGCAGCACGACCCGCTGTCGCGGGGCAACAAGCCGCTCAGCTTTGCCACCGTGCAGGGGATGCTCAAGGGCTTTATCGATCTGGTGTTCGAGTGGCAGGGGCGCTGGTATCTGCTCGACTACAAATCGAACCACCTCGGCATGAGCCCCGCCGATTACAGCCGTCCGGCGCTGGAGCGGGCGATGGCCGAGCACCGCTACGACCTGCAATACCAGCTCTACTCGCTGGCGCTGCACCGGCTGCTCACCCTGCGCCTGCCGGGCTACGACTTCGAGCAGCATTTTGGCGGCGTTTTCTATCTGTTCCTGCGCGGCATGCCGCAGGGGGGCATTTTCCATACCCGCCCGAGCCGTGAACTGGTGCTGGGGCTGGATGAGTTGTTTAGAAATGGTGATCGCTCTGGCGGTGTTTCATCAGCAGAATTAAACGAGGTAGAGGCATGAGCGGCACCATGATCAGCACCGCAGCCAGCGCAATGATGGTTGAACGGCTCAAAACACTGGCGCTGGCTGGCCGCATCCGCCAGCTGGATCTGCAATTTGCCCGGCTGGTGGCCGACCTTGGCGGCAGCCCCGAGCTGGTGCTGGGGGCGGCGCTCACCTGCTTCGAACTGGGGCGTGGCCATGTCTGTCTGCCGCTGGAGATGCTCGCTGCCGGATCACTGCGGCCGTTCGGGCTGGATCCCCAGCAGAGCCGGGATCTGCTGGTGGATCTGGCGGATCCTGCCCGCTGGCCCGCCCTGTTTGCGGCAAGCCCGCTCGTGGGTACGGAACAGGATGAGGGGCTAACCCCGCGCTGGCCGCTGCGGCTGTGGCACGGGCGGCTCTACCTCACCCGCTACCACGATCACGAGCAGGGTGTAGCCCGCCATCTGCGCGCTTTGAGTGAACGAGCCGAATGGCCGGAGATTGCACCGGCCCTGTCGCGGCTGTTTGCCCGCGACTACGGGCTGGTGTTCGCGGCGCTGCTCAAAGCCCGCCTCGCCCCCGACTTCTCGGCCAGCCACTTTATCGAAAAGTATCTGGATCTGGTGTTCCCCAATGAAGTGGATTGGCCCGCCATCGAGGCGCTGCTCGCCAGCGCCCAGGCGGCGAGCGACTTGAGCAAGCTGGATACGCTGGTGCCCGAGGCGCTCTGCTGCAACGGCCAGAAGCTGGCGGCGGCCACCGCGGCGGCGCGCCCCTTTGCGGTGATCTCCGGCGGCCCCGGCACCGGCAAGACCACCACGGTCGCCAAACTGCTCGCCATTCTGGTGGAGACCGGCCTGCAAGCAGGCAAGGCGCCGGCGATCCGGCTGGTGGCCCCCACCGGCAAGGCGGCGGCGCGCCTGACCGAGAGTATCGGCTCTGCCCTGCAGGCCCTCGATCTGCCCCCCGAGTGGGTGGAGGCGATCCCCACCGAAGCGGGCACATTGCACCGGCTGCTCGGGGTCATTCCGGGGCGCAGCCAGTTCCGCCACCACGCGGGCAACCCGCTGCACCTCGACCTGCTGGTGGTGGATGAGGCCTCCATGGTCGATTTGCCGATGATGGCACGGCTGCTCGATGCGTTGCCGAGCCACGCCCGCCTGATCCTGCTTGGCGACAAGGATCAGCTCGCCTCGGTGGAGGCGGGGGCCGTGCTCGGCGATATCTGCAGCTTTATCGAACAGGGCATCAGCCCGGCGCAGGCGGATTGGCTCTCCCGTCAGACCGGCTACCGCTTGCAAGGCACGCCCGCGGGAGCGCCGGTGCGCGACAGCCTCTGTTTGCTGGCCAAGAGCTGGCGCTTTGATCAGCACTCCGGCATCGGTCAGCTGGCGCGCGCCTGCAACAGCGGCGATGCCACTGCGGTGGAATCGGTCTGGGGCATGGGCTTTGCCGATATCAGCCTGCACCCCTGGGCCGGGGAGGCCTACGATGCCCTGATTGCCCAGGGGGTAGCCGGTTACGGCAGCTATCTGAAGGCGGCCCGCGCGGGGGAATCGCCCGCCGCCGTGTTCAAGGCATTCAACAGCTTCCAGATCCTCTGCGCCCTGCGCGATGGCCCGTTCGGGGTACTGGGACTTAACGAGCGGCTCGAACTGGCCCTGTCACGGGCTGGCCTGATTGCCCGCGATGGCGACTGGTATGCCGGTCGCCCGGTGATGGTGGTGCGCAACGACCACGGGGTCGGCCTCTACAACGGTGATATGGGGCTCTGCCTGCCCGATGAAACCGGCCGGCTCAAGGTCTGGTTTGAGCAGCCGGATGGCACCCTGCGGGCGCTTTTGCCCAGCCGGCTGCCGCCCCACGAGACGGTCTACGCCATGACTATCCACAAATCCCAGGGATCGGAGTTTGCCCATACCGTGCTGGTGTTGCCCGACAGCCCCAGCCCGCTGCTGACCCGCGAGCTGGTCTATACCGGCATCACCCGCGCCAAGGCCCGCCTCGATCTCTATGGCGATCGCGCCCTGCTGGCACAAGCTGTGCGGAAAAAGACCGAGCGTTATTCCGGATTGGCGGAGAGGTTGGGGGGGTAAGCGATTGGACGGCGGTAAAGGGAGTTGCCGCCGTTTTAATGTCATTCACTAATTGAAAATTCAGAGGGAGGATTTATTTTCTCAAAAACCCACTCCGAAAAAACTTTTTCAACATCCCATCTATTATAATTTTCGTCAGGGTAACGCTTTCTCATTAAATCTGACTTACAGGAATTAAACTCATGATATTTTTCCATGAATTTCTTGGACAGTTCATTTAGTTCACTGTCACTGTTAATTATAAAAAATGGCAATTTTATTATGGGTGGTTTCAGTTGGGTTGTGATTGGTGTAGACAGTGTTTGATATGTATCACAATGCACTTCACTTTTTCTTATGTGTTGAAATAAACTATATTCAATAGTTCCTTTTTTATAATAGTAAATCTCACAGTAAAATTCGGCATTTAACCCATCTTGAGCTTCTGGATAGGTAATAAACTCAATGTTTGGGAATGGTATAGTCAAACCCTCGTTGTAGTAATTAACAACAGGCAAGGTCTTAATAATTCTGTTCTTATATTTTAAGTGGTAGTCAAACTGTCTTGTATTCTCAAAATATAAGTTTTGCCACCAGTAATTACCCCCCTCATGTTCTACATTTCCAATCTCAATAGTGAAATCAGGATCATTAGAATAGAAGGCTTGACTAATACCGTCATAGTCCCAACATTTGGCATCTTCTAAAAGAATGGAGAATCTATCAGGGGCTTTTAGGTTGAGGCCGAATCTTTCACGCCACATCGTTCTGACATCAATTGGATTGGCACATGAATCTAATGGTGTATTAGCATCATTTGTCCGTGAATAAACAACACCAGCTCGTATGGATTTACCTTGATAACTGTATTCTTTTGTCAGGTAATATGGTTTTAAAGGCTCATTAAATATTGTTAGGATTGCTAACTTGGCTTCATTAAATTGTAAAAATTCAAGCTGAATGTTTGGGATGTTATCTTCACTAAAACTTAGTCTTCTAAGCGCAGTGATAATATCTGCTTGAGTATATTTTTTATCACTGTCATTTAATCCAACTACTTCTAATGAATCAGATATTCCGAAAGCTATGTATCTATTCCCATTGTGAATTACATTAGCCATACATAGAATATCATGGACCATTGCAGCCATATTGTTGTGGAATTTTTGTTTGAAGTCCCACCAGAGACCTTCTTTACCTTTTGAGAGTAAGTCATTAATAATGCTGTTCATTTAATAAAACCATGAAGTAATGTAAATTGTATTTTGCAATTGTCGTCAGTTTACCTTCAAATATGACCGCAATGGAACTATTTACATGCTTATAAGCTGAACTCGCATGTTGGGCTTCGCAGGCTCAGCACCAACCTACCGATTGTGTAGGTTGTGGCTGAGCGTAGCGAAGCCCAACGTTTACCGCGTAATCTCTTTTTCCTTCCCCTCATCCCCGACCCTTCTCCCGCAAGGGGAGAAGGGAGGTTTGGCCCCGTGGCTATATCTCGAATTTACACGCGATTGCGAACACCATATCCCCGATGCTGCTTTATCCCCTCTCCCTCTGGGAGAGGGCTAGGGTGAGGGGAGCCGGTTTACACAATGCCCATTTCGTAAAATCGGGTAGGGTGCAATGAACGAAGTGAATTGCACCGCCCATATTTATCTTGCAAAATGGTGGGATACTTTTCGTTATTAATAATAAATCAGGCAGTAAAATGACAATTCATAGTTTTAAAAGCGAACGGCAAAAAAACATGCTGCTTGGGGTGGGCTTTATATTTATGGTTGTTCTATGGTTGGCAAGTATCTTATTCAAGACAAAATTATCAGATAAAACACTTATTGCTGAGTTGGTTCCTGAGTCGCTCACCTACATTACTATCAGTGCGTTATTTGGATTAGTGGGTACAATAGTAACTGCTTTTCGATGTCCCAGATGTCATGCCTTAAAATATATTGCAAAAGCGTTTGGTAATTGCTTTTTTATGATGCTTATAACGTCATGGTATGGCTATGATATGTACGTCTATTTTTATCCAGATAAAATAATTAGTTATGACACGGAATATAAAGTGGTTCACCCCGGACCATCTAAAGGTAAAAGCGGGAATTGTGAGGCAGGCTTAAAGATAAAAGATAAGCATACTGGGAATTGGTTCAATATTTGTTACAGTAATAATAAGCTTGGAAAGGAACGTATTCGGGATTATGGTGAGGTATGGGTGAAAACTCGGGTTAATGAGGCTGGGTCATACCTGGAGAGCTACAAGGTATATCCAGAAAAATCTTATTTTTCTATCCCCTCACCGCCAACCGCTCTCCAGCAACTAAATAAGAGGGTAATCTCGTTCCCGCGCCCAGATTAAGTTTCTCTAATCGAACCTGTGTGGCTGGCGAGCATATTTCCGATGCTTCATGATCCCCTCTCCCTGTGGGAGAGGGCTGGGTGAGGGCGGGTAGGATGCAAAGAACGAAGTGAATTGCACCGCTGATATTGAGCTGGCAAAAGGTGTCATGCGCTTCGCTTATTACACCCTGCGCAGACGCTCTGCCTGTTTGCCTTTTGTCTGTTCCCCATCACGGCGGCCTCTGGGTATTGGTCAGCAAATGGGTTGCACTTGAGCCACACTTGCTGACGCCCTGAACGGCCCATTTATCATGCAGTGCGAGCAGCCGATAACCGGATAGCAGGGGGAGAGTGGCATTCTGGCTGACAGGATTTTCGCCGTGTGCCAAGGTAGCGCTTCACGCCGACTCGACAACGCCGTTTGGTGGGCAAGCAAGAGTGACGCAGGCAAGAAGAGAGGATGACCTCATATGCGCAAAGAGAGTGATCCGGTCAGGATCTCCGACCTCAGCGAGTCTGTGGTACACGGGATTCTGGAGGTGATCAGCGACGGCATCTGGGATTGGAATGCCAATACCGGCTTTGTCTATCGCAATCCCGGCTGGTATCAGATGCTGGGCTATGAACCGCACTCCCTCGGCAATACCGTCTTCACCTGGGAGAGCGTGATCCATCCCGATGACATTGCGGCGGTGATGGCGAAGTTCGATCTCTGTCTCAATGGCAGCGCCCATGAGTATCGCGCCGAGTATCGTTGCCGCACCCGCGATGGCGACTACCTCTGGATTGAGGATTGCGGCCACATTATTGCCCGCAATCCCGATGGCTCGGTGGCGCGGATGATCGGCGCCCATCGCAATATCCACGCCAGCAAGCTGCTGCAAGAGCAGCTGGAGCGGCGCAACCACTCGCTGGAGCAGTTGATCGCCGAGCGCACCGCCGAGCTGGCGCGGCTCAACGAGGAGTTGCAACGCAAAGTGGACGAGAATCGCCTGCTGGCAGAGACCGATGCGCTGACCGGTGCCGCCAGCCGTTATCGGCTGGAGCGGGCGTTGCAGCTGGAGTGCGAGCGGGCACGGCGCTTCCATCAGCCCTTCACGGTGATCGCCATGGATGTGGACAACTTCAAGCAGATCAACGACAGCTATGGCCACCACACCGGGGATCAGACCCTGATCAACATAGTGGCGCTGATCCGCCGCCATATTCGCGAGATCGATCTGCTGGCCCGCTGGGGCGGCGATGAGTTTATGGTGGTGCTGCCCAATACCCGTCATGCCGAGGCACAACTGGTGGCGAGCAAGTTCCAGCTGCTGTTGCAGCGCGAGACGATCTGCCCTCACGGCCCGGCGACCCTGAGTTTCGGGCTGGCGGAGTATGAGCAGGATGAGCAGAAGGAGAGCCTGATGGTGCGTGCCGATCGGGCGCTCTATCAGGCCAAGCTGCAGGGCAAGAACCGGATCTGCTGAGGGCGGGACGGCAAATGGAAAGGGCCGCAGGCGTGAAACCTGCGGCCCTTTTGCATGGGATCGCGGCCGCCTTAGAAGTGGTAGCGAATGCCCAGCTTGAGGGTGTCGAGGGAGTAGTGATCGTCACCCAGGGTCATGGCGTTGAACTGGCGCTCGTAACCAATCCCGGCGGAGATATGGTCGTTGAAGGCGTAGTCGATGCCCACTTCCAGATTGGGGTGAACGGTGCCCTTGGTCTCGCTGCGGCGCATCTGGCCACTCATGCCGAGGATGGTGGCGTTGCCGATCATCTCGACTTCGGTGCTGGTGTAAGCCACGCCCGGTTTGGCATAGGCGCTGAAGCCCCAAGCCAGCGGCTGGCTCAGCTTGGCGGCCAGGCTGATGCTGCGGGTGTCGATGGTGGTGTCGGTGAAACCGGTCAGGCCCGGGCTGGTGACCCACATCAGCTGGCTCATGCGCTGGGCATGCAGACCGCTTTCGATAGCCAGCCAGTCGTTGAGGTGGTAGCCGACGATCAGGCTGCCACCGTCGAGCTGGTCGTCGATGATGTTGGCGTCGTGCGCTCGCTGGGCCACGCCATCCAGATCCATTTTGGAGGTGGTGAGATCCAGACCGAGATACCAGCCCTCGGCACACGCGGCGCCGCTGAGGGTGAGACCGAGCAGGGAGAGGGCAACTGCACTGTTAAACTTGTTCATGGATTATCTGTCCTGATGTGTGAACTGCGTGTGATTGAACTCTTTCATCCATGAAAGTTATTAATATTTCCTGCACTCCTGTATTCGAGGCGGCGCAGTATAGTCAGCTCGTTTTTCAATAACAACCCGTGTGCCGGCTGTGATTTGCTGCAAATAAAAATCGGCACAAACAATAACTGGGTAATTAATGATTAATTTAGAGTTATCACTTTATTTATAAATTACCAAAATAAAAGAAATAACCGTAACCGGGCTATTTGCTGGCCGATCGGCCGGAGGGGGTTGATATCCCTTGGGTTTCTTTTTCGCTCCGCAAGGGGCATCTGATTGCAAACTGAATGATGATTAATCAGTTGTAAATGAGGTCGATTGCCAACTTTTTGTTGTTATTTTGACCGGTCGGATCTCGTCGCCGGTGGCCAAAATTTTTTGGCTGGCTGCATTTTTTATCTGCAAAAGGCGATGTTTGACTCTCTTTGTTGCTGTCTTTTTGCTCGATTATGGTCGCTTTTGCTGCAGGCCGTTCATCTGCGCTCTGGCTGTCCCAAGAGGAACAAGGGCTGACTTGGCCGAACCCGACCGGCCGGTTGGCCACGGCGCCGTTTGCCGATGGGTGAGATCAAAAAGGGGGCGGGCAGGGTGAGTCGCTATTTTATGAGGGGGCGCACAGCGGCCTGACGACAACTTTGAAGGGCTCCACATTCTGATTATCCGGAGTGTGTTAGGGCAATATTTTGCCGAGCGACTCGCTATTGATTAAATCTTTATTATTGCGGTGCTGGTCACACCGACCAATTCAATTTGCCGGGGGCGACTGATACGCTGCCGAATCCCGATTATGAGAAATAACAATCAGATGTAATCGGGTCGTCACGGGTGCTGCAACAAGGATAATAAATATGTCGACAATATTGATTCTGGTGGTGGTGGGGCTGGTCGCCTACGCCATGCTCAAGCGGTTCAATCCGCAGGCGACCTTGCTGACCGCGGGTCTGGTGCTGCTGGCGTATGCCCAGTGGGCGGGGATCAACCCGATCCTGCCCGCCGAGAACAGTCAGGGCTTCTGGTTCTTCGATCTGTGGGAGAAGTTCGCCATGGTGACCAACTCCCGCCTCGCCTCCACCGGTCTGACCCTGGTGGCGATTGCCGGGGTGGCCACCTACCTCAACCAGATCGGCGCCTCGGCGGCGCTGGTGAAGGCCACTTCCCGCCCCATCATGGCGCTGAAGAACCCCTATGTATTGCTGGCGATCATCCTGCTGCTGGTCTCCATCCTTTACGTCTTTATCACCGGGGCAACCTCGCTCTCCCTGCTGCTGATGGGCACCCTCTATCCGCTGCTGCGCAACGCCGGGATCAGCGCCAAGACGGCGGTGGCGACCATCGTCATCCCCACCGCGTGGGAGTTTGGCCCCGGCCAGATCAATGCGGTGATCGGTGCCAAGGCGATCAATATCGAGGTGATGCCGTTCGTGGTGAACCATCAGCTGCTGTTCCAGATCGCGCTGCTGGTGATCATCCCCTTCGTCAATATCGCGTGGCAGCGTTACTGCGACAGCAAGGATGGCCATGATACCGCCGCCGAGCGGGGCAAGTATCTGCACGAGCTGGAGGCAAAACATGAGAACACCCCGGGCTACTACGCCCTGCTGCCAGTGATCCCGTTCGTCTTTCTGTTCGGCTTCTCCGAGCTGTTTGTCAGCGCCATCAAGATGACCATTCCGGTGGCCATGATGTCGACCATGACCCTCTGCATCATCATCGAGGCGCTGCGCTACCGCTCCCTCAACAAGGCGTTCGCCAACTTCGAGGCCTGGCTGACCGGCACCGGGATGATCTTCGGCAGCGTGCTGACCCTGATGCTGGCGGCCGAGTTCTTCTCCGCCGGTCTCACCAATATCGGCGCCATCACCCAGCTGATCGATCTGGCCAAGTCGTTCGAGCTCAACCCGCTCGGGCTGTCGCTGGTCTTCTCGCTCTTTATCCTGCTGACCGCCTTTATCACCGGCTCGGGCAACGCCCCTGTGATGGCGTTTATTCCCATCGTGCCGCTGGTCTCCAGCCAGTTCGACATCAACCCGCTGTTGCTGCTGGTGCCGATCCTGTTCGCGGCCGGCATTGGCCGCACCATCTCGCCGGTGGCGGGGGTGATCATCACGGTCTCCGGCATCGCCAACCTGAGTCCGGTGGATGTGGTGAAGCGCACCTTCGTGCCCATGATGGCGAGCATGGCGGTGGTGATGGCACTGACGGCCATCCGCTATATCTGATTGGATTGCCATCTGCTGACGCCTGCCCTGTGGCAGGCGTTTTTCATGGCGCAAAAAAGAGTAGAGCGGTGCTTTTGCAAGCGCCGCTCAAGATCAGGAAAAAGGAAAAACCTTGCGGTTTAAAAAATACAAATTTGGAAGCAAACAATCGATTTCTAAACCAGGAAGGGTCTTGAATTCGATACGACAAAAGTATGCGTGATGAGCTATGCAGCACTAGCAAAATGTTTTCCGGTTCAAGGATATGCGCTGGCGAGTATCAGATTTTGCGACCGCTGGCCGGAACTGGTCAGGCCTCGGCGCCATTTCAGCCGTTTACGAGCGACCACCATCTTTTTGGTGTCAATATCTGAGCCTTGGCGGTAAAAATAGAGGCGACCCCGCTGCGGCATAACCATGCAGTCACGATGCAACTACAAGGATGAGTCCCGTGAGCTACAGCCAGACCCTGGCCACCCAGATCCTCGATACCCTGAAGAAGACCCTGACCGACAAGGGGATCCGCTATCAGACGCTGGCGGAGGCGATGGGGGTCTCTATTGCCACCATCAAACGGATGATGAACAAGCCCTCCCTGCCGTTCGATACCCTGCTGGAGATCTGCCATCTGGTGGGGCTCTCGTTCGAGGAGCTGCTGGAGCGCACTCAGGATGCCCAGAGCCGGCGCGCCGTTTTCACTCAGGAGCAGGACGAGGCGTTTCACAACGAGCCGGGCCTCTACGCCTTTCTGGCCAACATCTTCTGGCGCGACAAGACGTTAATCGATCTCAAGCGGGAGTACGGCCTGACCGATGCCTCCTGCTACCTCTATCTGCGCAAGCTGGAGAAGCTCGGCATCCTGCAGCTTGGCATCGACAACAGCTACCACTTCCTCATCAGCGAGCGGATCAGCTTCGAGCAGCACAGCCGCTTCGCCCGCCAGCAGGCGCGGCAAGCGATGTCGATGCTGGGGGAGTATCTGGTGGAGAACATGCACAAGTCGAACAACTATCTGGCGCTCTGCCAGCTCCATCTCAACGAGAGCGAGGCGATGGGGCTGATCGAGCGGATGAAGGAGTACTGGCATCAGGAGCTCAAGCTCAACCGCCCCGCCATCGGCCAGCAGGAGCACCGCAAGACCTACACCATGTCGCTGCAACTGGCCGACTGCGGCTATCAGAGCTTTGACGACATGATCCCCAATATCGACAACTGATCCCGGCGGATCCTGCGGGATCCGCATCTGCTCGTGAGCCTGAACGAGGCTACTCTGCCAGTTGCGCGGGCTGCGTTTTGGCGATGATGGGTTGCAACGCCCGCGTATCTAGGCAGATGCGGATTGCATCCGGCCGCCAGTGTTCGATATCGCAATCCACCAGGGCCCCCCGCTCGTCGTAGTTGACCCGCACCAGCCGCAGCACCGCGCTCCCCTCCGCCAGATTGAGGGCGCGGGCGATGACACCGCGCGCCGCCGAGGGGGTGATCTCGAGACTCGCCCCGCCCTGGCCTATGCCATAGCGCTGCTGATAGAGCTCGGTGAGGGAGCTGGCCAGCGGCGCGCTGGCGATATCGGGAAAGCGGCTGGCCAGCAGATGGTGGCTGACGTGGAGCACCGGGCGGCCGTCGATCAGGCGCAGGCGGCGGATCTCGTAGAGCGGTGTGAAGGGATCCAGTCCCATCCAGCGGCAGAGCTCACTGCTGGCGAGCTCGCTACCGTGGGCCAGCACCCGGGTTTCGGCGGTACGCTGCTGCTCGCCGATCCACTGGTGAAAGTGGGTGTGGATGGCGGGATCGTAGGTGAGACGAGGCGGCGCCACGAACCAGCCACGCCGCTCGGCCCGGTAGATAAGGCCATCCGCCTCGAGGCTGGAGAGCGCCTCCTTGATGGTGATGCGGGTGGTAGAGAAACGCTCGCTCAGGGCCCGCTCGGCCGGCAACTGCTGCCCCGCCGCCAGCTGACCGCTGCCGATATAGCGGCGCAGGGTTTGGCAAATCTGTTCACACTTGGAGGCGCGGCCCTCAGCCACGACCCGTTCGCTCAATCTCGGTTCAATCACGCTCATGTCCCTGTCGCTCATTCTGGCTGTACGGGCTGGCCTGGCCCTTGTTGGTTCAGCCCTTGCTGGAGTAGTCCAGCTTCACTTGGGTTCAGAGTTGTAACCGCTGTGGATGACAGCGACATGACAGGGAAATTGTCATCAAACTGCCATCAAAGCGCCCCGCGACCGTCATATTTCCCCTCTAGCATCCCTCTCGAACCTTAACTGACCTAGTCCAGAGGGATGGGATGATGAAAAGCGTGATCGCAAGTGCACTGGCTCTGGTGGCCATCAGTCAGCCACTGTTTGCCGCCGAAAATATCGCGGATCTCGAGAAGGCCGCTCGCGGCGAAGGGCAGCTCAGCAGTATCGGCATGCCCGACAGCTGGGCCAACTGGAAGGATACCTGGCAGCAGCTGGGCAACATCTACGGCATCAAGCATCAGGATACCGACATGAGCTCGGCGCAGGAGATCGCCAAGTTCGCCGCCGAGAAGGCCAACGCCACCGCCGACATCGGCGACGTGGGCGGTGCCTTCGGCCCGGTTGCGGTCAAGCAGGGGGTCACCCAACCCTACAAGCCCTCCACCTGGGCTGACATTCCCAACTGGGCCAAGGATGCGGACGGTCACTGGATGCTGGCCTATACCGGCACCATCGCCTTCCTGATCAACAAGGATCTGGTCAAGGCTGCCCCCACCAGCTGGCAATCCCTGCTGGGCGGCAACTACAAGGTGACGCTGGGTGATGTGGGTGTTGCCTCGCAAGCCAACAACGGCGTGCTGGCGGCGGCCTATGCCACCGGTGGCAGCGAGAAGAATCTCAAGCCCGCCCTGGAGTTGTTCGGCAAGCTGGCCCAGCAGGGTCGCCTGTCGCTGAACGACCCGACCATCGCCAACATCGAGAAGGGCGAGGTGGAAGTGGGTGTGCTGTGGGACTTCAACGCCCTCAACTACCGCGACCAGATCGACCCCAAGAAGTTTGAAGTGGTGATCCCGAGCGACGGTTCCGTCATCGCCGGTTACACCACCATCATCAACAAGTGGGCCAAGAACCCCAACGCTGCCAAGCTGGCGCGGGAATACATCCTCTCCGATGCCGGTCAGATCAACCTGGCCCGCGGCTATGCCCGCCCGATCCGCAGCAACGTTGCGCTGCCGGATGACGTGAAGGCCAAGCTGTTGCCGGCCGAGCAGTATGCCAAGGCCAAGCCGGTGCAGGATCACGCCGCCTGGGAGCAGAGCTCCAAGGCCCTGCCGCGTCAGTGGCAAGAGAACGTCATGATCTACATGCAGTAAGGAGCGGCCAGTGCAACACAAGGTGATAGTGGTACTTGTGGATGGCCTCTCTGCCGGGGTAGCCCATGGGATGGGCTACCTCGCAGGCATGGTGGAGGCGGAGCGCGGCCTCTATACGACCTTCAGCTGCGCCCTGCCATCCCTCTCCCGGCCTCTCTACGAGTGCATCCTGACCGGCCTACCGCCGGTGGCGAGCGGTATCACCCACAACGGGGTGAGTCGTCTCAGTCTGCATGACTCCATCTTCCATCTGGCCCGCGCCGCGGGTAAACGCACCGCAGCGGCGGCCTACCATTGGGTGAGCGAGCTTTACAACAAGAGCCCCTGGCTGGCGGCCCGCGATCGCTTTACCCACGATGAGCAGCTGCCGATCCAGCACGGCTGCTTCTACTGGGATGACAACTACCCCGACAGCCATCTGCTGATGGATGGCGAGTGGCTGCGCAGCCAGTACGATCCCGATTTTCTGCTGATCCACCCGATGGGAGTGGACGATGCGGGCCACAAGTTTGGCTTCGACTCCCGCCAGTACCGCAATCAGGCGCGCCGCATGGACAGCCTGCTGGCCGATTTGCTGCCCCAGTGGCTGGCGGAGGGGTATCAGGTGGTGGTCACCTCGGATCACGGCATGAACAACGACCTGAGCCACGGCGGCACCCTGCCTGAAGAGCGCACCGTGCCGCTCTGGCTGTTTGGCGATGCCTTCGTCGAACGCTGGCCGGATGGGGTGGTGATCGCCCAGACCCAGCTCTGCGCCCTGATGGCCGATCTGCTGGGCATTTCCCACGACAAGCCGGCAGCGCCACCGCTGCTCAAGGCCGCCTTTATGCGTGAGGTGCACTGATGATGCCTGCAACCACCGAGATCCTCGTGGATCAACCCGTGGCAACCAAGCAGAAGGTGCGCCGCCACTGGCTGCCCGCGCTGGTGCTGCTGCCCTTTGTCCTCTTGATGATCCTGTTCCAGCTCGCCCCCATGGTGTGGGTGTTGGTGGGCAGTTTCCAGACCCCCGATGGCTGGGGCCTCGACTACTATCGGGAGATTTTGAGCTCCCCCTTCTACCTGCAATCGTTCGGCAACTCGCTGCGCATCGCCGGTATCGCCAGTCTGGCGGGGCTTGCCATCGGCACCCTCGGGGCGGCAGCGCTGCGTCACAGCGGTGAGCGGGTCAAGCGGGTGCTGCTGGCCTTTATCACCATGACCGGCAACTTCAGCGGGGTGCCGCTGGCATTCGCCTTTATCATCATTCTCGGCATCAATGGTGCAGTGACCCTACTGCTGAAATCATGGGGATTGATAGACGGCTTCAACCTCTACTCGGGCAGCGGCCTTATCCTCATCTACACCTACTTCCAGATCCCGCTGGCCCTGCTGCTGCTCTATCCGGCCTTCGATGCGCTGCAGGATGAGTGGCCGCAAGCGGCCGCGCTGCTCGGCGCGAGCAAGGGGCAGTATGTGTGGCACGTGGCGCTGCCGGTGCTGACGCCTGCGCTACTTGGCACCCTGATCATCCTGTTTGCCAACGCGGTGGGGGCCTATGCCTCCGCCTACGCCCTCACCACCGGTAACTTCAATCTGGTGACCATCCGGGTGGCCAGTCTGGTCTCCGGCGATATCTTCCTCGAGCCCAATATGGCGGCTGCGCTGGCGGTGATCCTGATGGTGCTGCTGGGGGTAGTGACGGCCGCCAACCAGTGGCTGCTGAAAAAGAGCTATGTGAACAAGGGGCAATCCCATGCATGATTTGACGCCGCGCTGGCCAAAGTGGGTGCTGGGTGGGCTGGTCGCCACCCTGCTGCTGCCGCTGCTGGCTACGTTTCTCTACTCCATCTCCACCCGCTGGGGGGCGACCCTGCTGCCGGACGGCTTCACCCTCGACTGGTATCTCAAGCTGTGGGGCGACCCGCGCTTTCTGGCGGCGTTTGGCCGCAGCCTCCTGGTCTGCTTCGCCACCCTGCTGCTGGGCACCCTGGTGTTGATACCCACCGTGCTGGTGGTGGCCTACTACTTCCCCAAGCTGGATCCCTGGATGAACCTGTTGATCTTGCTCCCCTTTGCGGTGCCGCCGGTGGTCTCCTCAGTCGGGCTGCTGCAGATCTACGCTGACGGCGTTCTGCCCATTATCGGCACGCCGTGGATCCTGATCGGCACCTGGTTCACCGTGGTGCTCCCCTTCATGTACCGGGCGCTGGCCAACAGCCTGCAAGGAGTGCCGCTGAAAGATTTGATGGATGCCGCCCACCTGCTGGGGGCAAGCAGTCGGCACGCCTTCCTGCTGGTGGTGATCCCCTGCCTGCGCAAGGGATTGCTGGCGGCGCTGTTTCTCTCGCTCTCCTTCCTGCTCGGCGAGTTCGTGTTCGCCAACATGCTGGTAGGCACCCGTTACGAGACCCTGCAGGTCTACCTCTACAACATGCGCGCCACCTCGGGCCACTTCACCAGTGCGCTGGTGATGAGCTACTTCCTGCTGACCCTGCTGCTCACCTGGGCGGCCAACAGATTTCATCGGTGAATCAACATGTTCCATCTAGAAGTGAATCAACTGCACAAATCCTATGGCGACACCAAGGTGTTCGAGGGGATTGAATTCGGCATCCGCAAGGGGGAGCTGGTGACCCTGCTCGGCCCCTCCGGCTGCGGCAAATCGACCCTGCTGCGGGCGCTGGCCGGGCTCACCCCGGTGGATGGCGGTCAGGTGCGGGTGGCCGGTGAAGATATCACCTGGCAGGAACCCCAGAAGCGCGGCATCGGCATGGTGTTCCAGAGCTATGCGCTCTTCCCCAACATGACGGTGTGGGACAACGTTGCCTTCGGCCTCAAGATGAAGCCCCAGCCGGGACGGGATCTCGCCGCCAGCGTGCAGGAGGCGCTTGAGCTGGTGGAGCTGACCGGCTTCGAGCGCCGCTATCCGGCCGAACTCTCCGGCGGCCAGCGCCAGCGGGTGGCACTGGCCCGGGCGTTGGTGGTGCAGCCGCGGATCCTGCTGCTGGATGAGCCGCTCTCGGCGCTGGATGCCCGCATCCGCCGCAGCCTGCGCCAGCAGATCCGCGAGATCCAGCAGCGCCTCGAGCTCACTACCATCTTCGTGACCCACGATCAGGAGGAGGCGTTGACCATGTCGGACAGGATCTTCCTGATGAACAAGGGATCCATCGTCCAGAGCGGTACGCCGGAGGAGATCTATACCCGTCCCGCCAGCGAGTTTGTAGCGAGCTTTATCGGCAACTACAACCTGCTTGGCGCCGAGCAGGGCAAGTCGCTGTTTGGCCCCCGTTTTCAGGGCAAGCTGGCGCTGCGACCCGAGTCCCTCTCCCTGCTGCCGGCTGGCGCTCACAGCGACGAACCGAACCTGCCGGGGGTGATCAGCGGGCAGCAACTGCTCGGCAACGTCATCCGCTATCAGGTGACCTGCGAGGCAGGCGTGCTGACGGTAGATTGCCTCAACCGATCGGCCCGCGAGCTGCTGCCGGTGGGGCGCGCCGTGACCCTGGTAGTGGCCCGGGATCAACTCTGTGAGGTAGCATGAGGCTGCATTTCATTTCCATTTTTACTGCGAGGAGCGCCCATGGCACTGGCACTGTTTGATCTGGACGAGACCCTGATTGCCGGGGATTCCGCCAGCCTCTGGCTGGAGTACATGGTGGCCGAGGAGCTGGCGCCCGCCAGCATGATCGCGGAAGAGCAGGCCATGATGTCCCTCTACCATCAGGGCAAGATGGACATGCACCAGTACATGGCCTTCACCCTGCAACCGCTGGCGGGCAAGACGCGCCAGTGGCTCGACTCGCTCTGTAGCCGCTTTGCCGAGCAGGTGCTGCGCGAGCGCATCTACCCCGAGGGGCTGGCACGTATCGAGTGGCACCGCCAGCGTGGCGACGAGCTGGTGCTCATCTCCGCCTCCGGCGAACATCTGGTGGCCCCCATGGCGCGGATGCTGGGGATGGATCACTGTGTGGCCATCCTGCTCGATGAAGAGTCCGGCATGCTGACCGGCCAGACCCGCGGCACCCTCAGTTTTCGCGACGGCAAGGTGGCCCGCATCAACCAGCTCTTTGCCGGGCGAGAACAGCTCTGGCAGGGGAGCTTTGGTTACAGCGACTCCCATAACGATCTGCCCATGCTGCGGGCGGTGAGCCATCCCCATGCGGTCAATCCGGCCCCCGCACTGCGCCAGCAGGCCGAGGAGCTGGGCTGGCCCGTGCTGGAGTGGCAGCGCCAGCTTTGAGTACCGGTTGGTGGGGATGAAAAAGTGGTGATGAAAAAAGAGAGAGGCCGGAAGGCCTCTCTCTTGTTATCTGAGCGCAGCTGTTGGCTGTCATGCCTCGTTGGCGCGTAGCGGCTCCTCATCAGACGCTTTGTCCGCGGGACGCGGTTCATCCGGCAGTGCTGTCTGTTCGCCGTTTTGCGGGAAGCAGATGCGGTTTTTCCCCTCCCGCTTGGCGCGATAAACGGCGTTGTCTGCGAGCTCAATCAGATCTTTGCCAGACATACCGGGTTTGCTGAAGGCGACGCCGCCGCTGATGGTGATGGTGAGATCCACCTCGCGCCACTCCAGCTGCTCCACCCCGATCCGGAAGGTCTCCAGCAGGGAGGGGAGCATGGGTTGATCCTCGCCGTAGCGGAAGATGAGCACCAGCTCCTCGCCACCATAGCGGCAGAACCAGCCCCAGTCGTGGAACAGCCGCATGCCGAGTTTGCCCACCCGCTTGAGCACCACGTCACCGGTCTGGTGGCCGAAGGTGTCGTTGACCCGTTTGAAGTTGTCGAGATCGAACATCACCAGCCCGAAGGGGTGGCCCTGCTTGATCTGCTGTTGCAGACATTCGTCGAAGAAGCGGCGGTTGTAGAGGCCGGTGAGCTTGTCCTGATTGGCTTGCAGCCGGATCTGGGCGAAGTCCTGGCTGGCGGCATCCATCTCTTCGTAGACCTTGGCCAGCTCCAGCATGCGGCGGCCGTTGTAGGCGATACCGCCGGAGCGGCTGGCCCGGATCAGCAGGGTGATCTCGCCCAGCATGCGGCGGAAGTAGCGTGACCAGAGCATGGCGAGCAGCAGATAGAGTACGCAGGCAACGCCGATCATCAGCTGCACGTTGACGGAGACGCTGTCGATCACCCGTTCCATGCTGGCGGTAGGCTCGACGCTGAGCAGGACCCAGCGCTGCTCGGGAATGCGGTTGTAGGCGACCATCTGGCCGCTCGCCTCATCGAGGAAGAAGCCCTGATCGCCCTTCATCCGTGTCAGCCATGTGGGGTCGGCCAGCGGCTTGAAGACGCGGGCTCGATCCGGGTGCGCCAGTACCAGCCCCTCGTGGTTGATCAGCATCTGATAACCCCGCCCGTCGTGATAATCCACACCGCGTTTGTTGTTGAGCCAGCTGGCGAGCGGAGTGAGCTGGGTATCGAGGGAGAGCACACCGACCCGTTTGCCGTCCGGGGTCAGGATGACCCGTGCCAGCGCCATGGTGAGGGTGCCGAGGGTGTAGTCGTAGTAGGGGTCGGTAAAGACAATCTGGCCGGGGTGGCTGGCCGCCAGCTTGTACCAGGGGCGAACCCGGGGATCGAACCTTTCGTCAGCCTGCCATGCCGGATGGATCAGCATCTTGCGATGTTCGGTGCCGACATAGACATAGTCGAGCTCCATCACCTTGTGATAGGCCCGCCACGACTGCAGATAGTGCTCGCCGTTGCGAATGGTCGGCTCAATGAAGTCCTGATAATTTACCTGCTGGTAAATCAGCGTAAACTGGCGTTTGAGCGTCTCCAGATAGGGTTCTAGCAGGGTGTGCAGATATTGGGTATTGCGGGCTACCAGGTTTTGTTCCTGCTCGTTGCGCAGGGTGCGCTCCATATGCAGGTAGTAGATGCTGCCCAGCAGCAAAACAGGGATAAAGAGCAGGAGGAGGCCCAACCGCATGCGGGAGATTAATGACCACGTATTCCTGGACGTACCGCGGGGCATGAAAAAGTCCTTTTTAACTCGTGTGAGACCAGCATATATGATGCCGCTCTGCTCGTCTAAAGGCAGAAAGTGAGAATTTGCTGATGCTCAATCATTCTCTGCTCTGCCATCTCCATAACGGCAGTATTATTCTGCTGCTGCTCGCCCTGTGCATCGAATACCTCATTTTTCGCCGCGGGCTCAACATGGTGCGGGTGCGCCGTCTGCTGGTGGTGGACGGGGTCTCGGCACTGGCCCTGTTCGGCATCTTTGCCACTGGTTGTCTGCTGGCGCTCGAACATGCCGGCTCGCTGGCGGCTCTCTTTGCCCACCCGGCTCACGGCATGCAGACCCTGCTCTTTCTGGTGATCGTGGGATCGCTCGATTACCCCAGCCGCCTCTTCTACCGCTGGCGCCGCTCCCTGCGGTTGGGGCGCGCGCCAATGATCTCCATCCAGCAGCAATTCCGGGTGATCTGGATCCTGCGTGGCAACATGTTGCTGGTGCTGATCTTCGCCCTGCTGGTAAAACATCCACTGCCATAAAGACAAGAGGGTGGGGAGACGGGTATCTTGGATCAGATAACCTGCAAAACGCTGATTTAAGGATGAATCATCATGCGTTCCAATCTGATGTTGCTGATGGCTGCCACCATCTGGGGCATGGGCTTTGTCGCCCAGCGTCTCGGGATGGATCATATGGGGCCATACACCTTCAATGGCCTGCGCTTTCTGCTCGGCGCCTTCTCTCTGCTGCCGCTGCTCTGGTGGCTCAAACCCCGACAACCTGTTGCCGTCACGGGCGATCATCGCCAGCTGCTGACCGGTGGTGTGCTGGCCGGACTGGTGCTGTTCTGTGCCGCCTCCCTGCAACAGGTTGGGCTGCTCTACACCACAGCCGCCAAGGCCGGTTTTATCACCGGGCTCTACATCATACTGGTGCCCGTGCTGGGACTGCTGCTGCACCACAAGACCGGCACCAACACCTGGATTGGCGCGCTTATTGCGCTGGCCGGTCTTTATGTACTGAGCGTGACCGATGACTTCTCCATCGGCTTTGGCGATCTGTTGCAGGTGATCGGCGCCCTGTTCTGGGCGATCCATCTGCTGCTGCTGGATCACTACTCCAACCGGGTAGCCCCCATCAAGCTGGCTTGCGTGCAGTTTGTGGTGTGCGGTCTGCTCAGTCTCGTGACCGCCTTCATCATCGAGACGCCGACGGTGGCCGGGGCGGTTGCCGGTTGGCAGGCGCTGCTCTACGCCGGTCTGGTCTCGGTGGGGGTTGGCTATACCCTGCAGGTGCTGGGGCAGCGCGGTGCCCATCCGGCCCATGCCGCCATCATTCTCAGTCTGGAGACCGTCTTCGCCGCCGTGGGGGGCGTGTTGCTGCTGGGCGAAACGCTGGATGAGCAGACGGTGGCGGGCTGTTCGTTGATGCTGGCGGGGATGCTGATCTCCCAGATCCGGTTGCGCTGGTGGTGGAAGTCGCGCCGCGACAAGGTGCCGCTGGCCAAGTAAGCCGCGCTCTGCCTGCATAACAAAAACGCCCCGACTGTCGGGGCGTTTTGCATGGTAGTTGCTCGTTCAGGGACGCAGATCCAGCTCGCGTTCCAGCTCTACTGCCTTCTGGCGGGCCGGGTGAGTATTGAGGCGCTGCCAGTAGGCCTGCAGATGCGGGAACTGGGCCAGCTGGCCGCTTTGCGCCAGCAGATCCACCAGGAAGGAGTTCATGATGTCGGCGCCGGAGAGGCGATCCCCCACCAGATAGTGGCGATTCGCCATCACATCGTTGAGGTAGCCCAGCACCTTGGCACACTCCGCCTTGGCATAGTCCGGCAGGAAGCGCATCGGGCTGCCATCTTTTCGCACAAACATATCCAGCAGCAGCGGCAATATGCCCGAGCTTTCGGCGAAGTGGATCCACTGCAAGTATTCGGGATACTCCGGGCTATCTTGAGCCGGTGCCAGCCGTTCCGAGGCATGGCGGGCGATCAGGTACTCG
The DNA here is from genome assembly GCF_019048745.1 of Aeromonas sp. FDAARGOS 1410. Classification (NCBI taxonomy): domain Bacteria; kingdom Pseudomonadati; phylum Pseudomonadota; class Gammaproteobacteria; order Aeromonadales; family Aeromonadaceae; genus Aeromonas; species Aeromonas sp. FDAARGOS 1410. Next base: position 799,183 of record NZ_CP077401.1, read on the forward strand.
GTGATAGCGCCCGATTCTGCCAGTACCCGACCATTGAACTCGATGACCGGCGACTTGCCGAGAGGGTGGATGGCCTTGAGCTCGGGCGGCGCCAGAAAGGTGGTGGCATCGCGCTGATACGCCTTGATCTCATAGGGCTGGCCCAGCTCTTCGAGCAGCCAGATGATGCGTTGGGAGCGGGATTTGTTCAGGTGGTGCAGGACTATCATAACGACCTCGATTCGGTGGCAGGGTGGGGTATACGAGCGGGCGAGGGGGGCGGTTCACCGGCAGTAAAAAAAGAGCGGGCTGATGCCCGCTCTCTCTCGTTGACTGACTTATGCCTCCAGCGCCTGATCCAGATCCGCCAGTATGTCCTCGATCGCCTCAATCCCGACCGACAGCCGGATCATCTCGGGTTTGACTCCTGCCTTGGCCTGCTCCTCCTCGCTCAGCTGGCGATGGGTGGTGGAGGCGGGGTGGCAGGCCAGCGACTTGGCATCGCCGATGTTGACCAGCCGTTTGAAGATCTTGAGCGCATCGTAGAAACGCACGCCTGCTTCATAACCCTCCTTCAGGCCGAACGAGAGAATCGCCGAGGGGCGACCGGCCATGTACTTCTCTGCCAGCAGATAGTGGGGGTGATCCGGCAGACCGGCGTAGCTGACCCATGCCACCTTGGGATGATGCTTGAGGTGGTTGGCGACCCGCAGGGCGTTGTCGACGTGGCGCTCCATACGCAGGCTCAGGGTCTCCAACCCCTGCAGCAGCAGGAAGGCGTTCATCGGCGCCAGTGCTGCGCCGGTATTGCGCAGCGGCACGGTGCGTACCCGTCCGATAAAGGCGGCCGGGCCAAAGGCCTCGGTATAGACCACCCCGTGGTAGGAGGGTTCGGGTTTGGTCAGCTGGGGGAAGCGCTCGGCGTGATCCGCCCAGGGGAACTTGCCCGAGTCGACGATGACGCCACCCAGCGAGTTGCCGTGGCCGCCGACATATTTGGTCAGGCTGTGGACGACGATGTCAGCGCCATGTTCGATGGGCTTGCAGAGCACCGGGGTGGCGACCGTGTTGTCGACGATAAGCGGCACGCCGCGGGCATGGGCTGCCTTGGCCAGCGCGGCCAGATCGACGATGTTGCCCGCCGGGTTGCCGATGCTCTCGCAGTAGACCGCCTTGGTCTTGTCGTCGATGAGGGCGGCGATGGCTTCGGCGCTGTCATCCCTGGCGAAGCGCACCTCGACCCCGAAACTCGGCAGCATGTGGGCGAACAAGGTGTAGGTGCCGCCATAGAGCTGGGGAGTGGAGACGATGTTGTCACCGGCTGCGGTCAGCGCCTGAATGGCATAGGTGATGGCGGCAGAACCTGCCGAGACTACCAGTGCGGCGATCCCCCCTTCCAGCGCGGCCATCCGCTGCTCCAGCACATCATTAGTGGGGTTCATGATGCGGGTGTAGATATTGCCCGGCACCGCCAGATTGAACAGATCCGCCCCGTGCTGGGCGCTCTCGAACTCATAGGCCACCGTCTGGTAGATGGGGACGGCAACCGCTTTGGTGGTGGGGTCGTTGGTAAAGCCGTGGTGCAGGGCCAGGGTCGCATCTTTCATCACACACTCCTTGTTGGATGTTGCTTATGGCAGTTATAGATGGATAGACGTCCAATCTATCAGGCCCGTGGCCGATGTAAACAGCAAGATCCGGCAAAGCAATTGCTCCCGCAGGGGATGCGCATCCCGCGTGGCTGGCACGGCTCGCACTCAGAGACGGCGGCGATACTCCTTGTCGTCGATCTGGTTCATATCCCACTGCATCAGGCGGTTGAGCTGCTGCATGGGATCTTCGATAAGTGGCAGCGGGCGCGGCAGGATCCGCTTGAAGTAACGGCGCAGGACCTGCTGGATCCGGTTCGGTTTGGGTTCGATGTGATGGTTCATGGTGAGGCTCCTTATGTTGTTGCTCAGCGTCATCGTCAGTATTGAGTTAAAATGAGGAAGTAAAAACTGATGGCTTTTGAATGAAGGATTTCCTCTTTTATGCCGACCGGTCGCCTCTACCAGCAATTTCAACGGCTCGCCCAGCAGCTTGGCTGCGATGAGCGGGAGATCAGTCTCGCCGAGGTGGCGGAGCTGCTCTGCTGCACCCCGCGCAACGCTCGTCTGCTGCTGCGACGGATGCAGGATCAGGGCTGGCTCAACTGGACGGCGGAAGCGGGGCGAGGGCGGCGCTCCCGGCTCACCCTGCTCGACAGTCAGGAGAGCCTGACCCGGCGCCGCTTGCGGGATCTGCTCAGTGAGGGCCAGCTGGCGCAGGCGGTGCGGCTGGCGGAGGATCGCCTCGATCTGCTCACCCCGCTGCTGCTCGAACAGCTCGGTCAGGCCACCCGCGAGGGGCGCCAGATCCTGCGGGTGCCCTACTACCGGCCGCTGCCGCAGCTGCTGCCTACCGGCCCGATGCGCCGCTCGGAGGTGCATCTCAGCCGCCAGATCTTCAACGGCCTCAGCCGGCGAAATGAGGAAAATGGGGAAATCGAGGGCGATCTGGCTCACCACTGGGAACAGGTTGGCCCCTGCCACTGGCGTTTCTACCTGCGCCCGGCGGTGCGCTTTCACCACGGGCGTGAGCTGGTGGTGGAGGATGTGATGGAGAGTCTGCTGGCCCTGCGGGATCGCCCGCTGTTCGCCCATCTGGCGCGGCTGGAGAGCCCCTGGCCGCGAACTCTGGATCTCTATCTCGACAGCCCGGATCCTCTGCTGCCTGACCTGCTGGCCGAGCCGGTGGCGGCCATTTTGCCGCGCGAGCTCAAGGGGGAGGCGGGCTTTGCCTTGCAACCGGTGGGCACCGGCCCCTATCGGGTGATCGCCAACGACCCGCTGCAGCTGCGCCTCGCCGCCTTTGACGACTACTTCGGTCTGCGCGCCCTGCTCGACGAGATCGACATCTGGATGCTGCCGGAGCTGGCGGAGCGGCTGGAGAGCCACCTGCAGCTGGGGCGTGACAGCCCCGAGCTTGGCACCATGCGCGGCGAGTCGGAGCTCGAATCGGGCTGCTACTTCCTGCTGCAGGATGAGCGCTCCCGTGCCTTGCAGGATCCTGCCCTGCGCTACTGGATCATTCAGCTGCTCAGTCCGGTGGCCCTGATGGCACGGGTTGCCCCCGAGCTGCAACGGGGCTGGACCAGCGCCCTCGGCATGCTGCCCCACTGGCGCGAGACGCTGCCACCGCCGCAGCCCCGGCCACAGAGCCTGCCACAGCGACTGGTGCTCGCCTGCTTCAACCAGCATATCGAGTTCAACGAGTGTGCCGGTGCCATGGCCGATCTGCTCGGGTCGCAGGGAATTGAGCTGGAAGTGCGCACCCTCGACTACGGTCGCTGGGTGAGTGGCGAGGATGAGGATGTGGATCTCTGGCTTGGTACCCTCAACCTTGAACATGAGGGGCCTTTTGCCCCCTACGGCTGGTTGCAGGGCACTCCGCTGCTGCGCCGGGTGTGGGCCAGCCAGCTGCCGTTGTGGCAGGGGTTGACGCAGTGGCGCGCCAGCGGTGCCGAACCCGGCCCGCGCGCCCTGATGGCCCGGGTGCAGCAGCAGGGCTGGTTTGTGCCGTTGTTTCACCACTGGCTTGAGCTGGAGAGCCGTACCGGCGTGCACGGGGTGCGGATGACGGCGCTCGGCTGGTTCGATTTTCGCAGCGCCTGGCTGCGACCCGAGCTGGTTGGTCAGGCACAGGGCGATGGTGGGGAGCTTGAGTCCTGATGCGGGGCGCGTTAGCCTGAGCGCGGTTCAACGACAAGGAGTCACCAGCCATGCTGGAAATGCAGATCCAACCCCGCTTTCAGGAGACAGATGCCCTCGGCCATATCAACAATACGGTGCCGGCGGTCTGGTTTGAGTCGGCGCGGGATCCCCTGTTCAGGATCTTTTCGCCCGAGCTGGATGTGCATGACTGGCACCTGATCATCGCGGGCTACACGGTGCAGTTCAAACGGGAGCTGTTCTACGGCCAGCCGGTCACCATCAAGACCGGTGTGCGCCGCATTGGCAGCAGCTCCTTCACCATCTGGCAGGAAGCCTGGCAGCAGGGGGAGCTGGCCGTCACTGGCGAGACGACCCTGATCCATTTTGACTATCGGGCACGGCAATCCATCCCTCTGAGCGAGACTCACCGGGAGGGGCTGCGGGCCTGGTTGATAGAGAGTTAACCCGGGCCTTTCGGCCAACACACAGGACACATATGCGCAATACCGTGATCGCTCTGAGCCTCGGCTTTGGGCTGGGGCTCTGCTCCCTGCCGTCTCTGGCGGCAACTCTTGCCGAACAGTTCTCCCTGATGGAAAAGGGGGCCGCCAGTGCCCTCGATACCCGTCTCTTCAGCCACGATGGCGTCGACATCAAGGCCTGGGTCGATGGCGCCCCCGTCATCATCGCCGTGCCCATCATGAACGAGTTGGGCAAGCTGGAGGGGGAGAGCCGCTACTACTTCAAGGGGGGCAAGCTGTTCGGGGTCAAAGAGCCCGCCGCCCAGTTCGCCTTTGACGACAGCGGCAAGCTGACCCAATGGCTGGACGAAAAAGGTCAGCCAGCCGAGTTCGTCAGCAAGATGAGCATGCAGCAGCGTCAGGAGTGGCTCACCAAACGGGCCGCCGAGCTGAGCAAGCTCTTTGCTCCCGGCGCTGCCGAACAGAAGGCGGCCAAGGGCAGCGTCAAGCTCAAGGGGGCTGAGCTCGCCCACTGGCTCTGCAACGGCAAGCTGATGGAGCTGGCTGGTGGCGACAAGGTGATCTTCGAGCAGGAGAAGCTGAAGATTGGCGAGCAGGGGATCGTGGGCGATGTCTCCTTGCGTCAGGAGAAGGGTTGGCAGGAGCTGAGTCTCAAGTGCGAGGTGCAGGGCAATCAGGTGACTCGCCTCACCTGGCAGCCGCTACCGGCGACCAACAAGCCGCAATAAGCGCACCACAACAAGGGGCCCATCTCGGGCCCCTTGTCATTGGCTTACTACTCCCCCAGCTTTATCCGGGTGAGCGCTTCGACCCGTCGCCACTGCTGTGGCTCGAACCAGCGGGCCAGCAGCTCCTGCTGCTGTTCGGTTCTGGCGCTGGCGGGTAACTGCCCCAGCTCGGCCAGATAGCCATTGAGCTGCTCCTTGAATCCCTGCCGATCCTGTTCGAGCTGATGCATCCTATCCACAGCTTCCGGCCCCGCCTTCTCAAGCAACAGGGCATCCCTTCTGGCTGGCTCCATCTGCTCCAGTGCCTGCAGCTCGCCCAGCAGACGGCCGTTGGCTTCGGCCTCCTGAAACCACCGGGGCTGCGCCGCCAGCCAGAGCTCCAGCTCGCTGGCCAACTCCTGCTTGTCGGCATCGCTTGCCTCGGCCAGCGCCTTGCGGCGCAGGGTCCACTGCTCCATCAGGCGATCTTCGGCAAACAGCTGCTCCTGCTCGGTCGGGGTGAAGCTCTGCTGGCGCAGTTGCTCCCGCTCGTCGAAGAGGATTTGCAGGCTGGCGAGGGTGATATCGGTGGGCACGGTCAGACTGCTCTGGGCCGAGATAAAGGTGCGATAACGCTCCTGCAGCTCGTCGGCGGCCTCTTGCTCGGGATCGTGGTGATGGTTGCTGGCGGCAGGTACGCCTTGCTGACGCGCCACCTGCGCAGTCGGTGCTGCCGGCCAGAGCAGCACGCCGCCGATCAGCAGGGCGATGGCGCAGGGGACGGCGAGCAGGGTGACGATCCTCATAGTCCCAGCTCCTTGAGGCGGTGGGCATGGTCGCGATAGAGGGTGACCGGGTCGGTTTCAAACAGGTGGTGGATGCCGAAGGACTGGTTCACCTCATCCAGATGGTTCATCCGGTAGTCGGTGCCGATCACCTTGCCGAGGTGGCTGCTGCAGACGCCGACCAGCCCGTCATTGGGCTCCTTGAAGAAGGTACCGGTCAGCGCCAGCGCCGGATCCACCGGATCCAGAATATTGGTCATGTTGCCGCGCCCGCTCCAGGAGAAGTAGTAGACGCCGTTGGTCGCCCGCATCGGCCCCTCGCCGCAATACTGGCTGGGCAGCCCTTCCGGATAACGCAGGTTGAACTGGTTGGCTCCCTTGCTGGTGAGGGCATCGAGCGCGGCGACCGGATCCTGCGGCAGCTGACTTCCCCCCGAGAGGAGAGATATGACGCCGGAGAGCGCGTGGGCAGCGGCGGCGGCCAGCTTCTCGGCGGCCGAGCCGGGCGCCGCATTGGTGCGCACCAGATCGGCGATGTCAGAGCCGTAGTTCACCCCGCCCACGCTGGTGGCGGAGGCGACCAGCTCGGGGGCGACCGAGGCGACATAACGAATGGTGGGGCCGCCGTGGGAGTGGCCGATCAGGTTGACCTTCTCGGCGCCGGTGGCGGCCAGCAGCAGTTCAATCTGGGCGAGCAGCTGCTCCCCCCGCTGCTCGGAGCTGGCGGTAGCCGATACCTGAGCCACGTAGACCTTGGCGCCATCGCGGCTCAGGGCCTGCGGAATGCCGTAGAAGTAGTCGACCCCGAGCAGCTTGTCGAAGCCGAACAGGCCGTGCACCAGCACTATGGGGTAGCGGGTCTGGGTATATCCGCTGGCGTGCGCCAGCATGGGCAGGGTGCAGAGCAGCACCAGAAGCCATCTCTTCATCATCAGCATCCTTGTCGATTGGTAAGGGGTTGTGAGGTGGGGCGGACTCCATGTTCGCCGGTGCCAGTATGGTGGCTGCTTGAGAAACGGGCTGTGAGGGGGATCGCAAGTTGGGATTCAAAAGAGATTGTGGCCATCCCTGGCCAGCGGTTGAGGCGGGGAGGCGACCTTGTGATGCCTCCCCAACCAAACGGGAATCAGTGCCACATCACCAGCCGGTACTGCTTCTTGCCCCGGCGCAACAGCAGGTAGCGACCGAACAGCCGATCAGCCGTCGTCAGCGGCTCATCCCGGCGGATCTCGCCATTGAGGCTGATGGCCCCTGCCGCCAGCAGCTCGCGGGCGATCCGCTTCGAGTTGGCCAGACCGCTCTCTACCAGCAGGGTCACCAGATCGGTTTCTCCCTCGATACGGCAGTTCGGCATGCCATCCTGCGCCAGCTGGGCCAGATCGCTCTCGCCAAGGCGCGCCACCTCGCCACTGAACAGCAATTCGCTGATGCGCTGCGCCGCTGCCAGCGCTCCCTTGCCGTGCACCAGTTCGGTCAGCTCGTCGGCCAGCACCTGCTGGGCCAGTTTGCGCCCCTGCCGCTTCGCATCCTCCGCCTCCAGCGCCTCAATCTCGGTCAGCGGCATAAAGCTGTAGTAGCGCAGGAAGCGGTAGACATCCTCGTCCGCCGTGCCGAGCCAGAACTGGTAGAAGGCGTAGGGGGAGCTGAGGGCCGGGTCGAGCCAGATAGCGCCGCCTTCGGTCTTGCCAAACTTGGTGCCGTCAGCCTTGGTGATGAGCGGCAGCGTCATGCCATAGACCTGGGCCTGATTGAGGCGGCGGGTGAGATCCATGCCGCTGGTGATGTTGCCCCACTGGTCGTTTCCACCGATCTGCAGGGTGCAGCCGAGGTGCTGGTTGAGCACCGCGAAGTCCTGGGATTGCAGCAGGGCGTAGGAGAACTCGGTGAACGAGATACCCTGATCCGGACGGGCCAGCCGCTGGCGCACCGATTCGCGGGCCAGCATGGCATTGACCGAGAAGTGCTTGCCGATATCCCGCAGAAAATCGAGGGCGGACATCTGCCCCATCCAGTCGGCGTTGTTGACCAGAAGCGGCGCCGCCAGCCCTTCGCTGGCTGGCAGCAGCGCTTTTATCTGGGCCGACAGACTGGCTACCCAGCCCTGCACCGTCTCGGCGCTGTTGAGGTTGCGCTCGGTCGCCTTGAAGCTGGGATCGCCGATAAGGCCGGTGGCACCGCCCACCAGTGCCACCGGGGTATGGCCCGCCAGTTGAAAGCGGCGCAGCATCAGCAGTGGTACCAGATGGCCGATATGCAGGCTGCCGGCAGTGGGATCGAACCCGCAGTAGACGGTGCGCGGGGTGGCGAGGTGAGAGGCGAGAGCCGCCGGGTCGGAGTTCTGGGCCACCAGGCCACGTCGGGTCAGCTCATCGAGCAGGTGGGGGTTGAGCATGGGTTCTCCAACAGCAGGGGGAAAACCTACATCCTCGCCGCTCTGGCTCGCGCCGAATATGTCCCTCAGGGGACAGTTTTGCCACTCTCGTGCTAGCATCCGGCCATCGTGTGACCATCGCACAACCATAGCGGGAAGCCTGCCCGCCACCCGGAAGCCATCGCCATGAGCCAGCATCCATGAACCAGACTCTTGCCACAGATGCCCTGACCCGCAGCATGACCGAGGTGGTCGATACCCTGCACGGCAGCGCCTTTCCGGCGGCGCTGGTGCGCCTTATCCAGCAGCAGGTGGCGTTCGACTGTGCCCTGCTGCTCGGGGTGGGGCAGCGCCCCGTTTACCTCTACGACAACCTGCACCACCAGCGGGCGTTGCTGTTCGATCGCTACCTCACCCGCCACTTTAGCCAGGATCCCTTTATGCAGGCGCTGGAACTGGGTCTGGAGGCCGGGGTCTGGACGCTGTCGCAGTTATCGCAGGGGCGGCTCGACCCCGAGTATCGCCACCACTTCTATCAGGCCACCGGCTGGCAGGAGGAGGTGGGGCTGATCCTGCCGGTGCGGGACGGGTTCACCCTGATGCTGTTTCTGGGGCGACTCGACAAGCGCAGCCCCCTCAGCCGTGACGAGTTGGCCAGGCTGGAGGCGCTGTTTCCGCTGGTACATTCGCTGTGCCGCCAGCACTGGCGGGAGGGAGCCGCGTTGCTGGCACAGAGTCCGGTACTGCCGGGTGGCACCGATCTCAAGGCGACGGTGGAGCAGGCCATCGCCAGCGTGGGGGGCGCGAGCCTCACCCGCCGTGAACGCCAGGTGGCGGGATTGCTGTTGCAGGGGTTGGATACCGAGGCCATTGCCGGTGCGCTCGGCATCGGCAGCGGCACGGTGAAGAATCACCGCAAGCACCTCTACGCCAAGCTGCATCTGCGCTCGCGGGCCGAGTTGTTCCGCTTCTTCCTCAATCACCTCATTACGGCGCCTGCGGCTGTCAGCGAAGAGGGGTAACGGGAAATAAAGAGCCCGCCAGGTGGCGGGCAGCGGGGCTATTCGATGTGGGTAGGCTGGCTGTCGGCGCTGTGCGGGGGGTTAAGGTGCTCATAGCGGGCAATCAGCCGCTTGAACTCATCCCCCTGTCTGACCTTGTCGAGCGCCTGCTGGATTCTGGCAACCTCGTTTTTGTCGGCTTGCGGGTTGAAGGCAAAGCAGTTGTCCTGCTCTTCCAGTACCGCTACGGTGACAAAATCATCGGGTTTGAAGCCCAGCTCTTTCAGCTGGTGAAACAGCATCACCTCGTTGCCGGCTACCAGATCGGTACGGGCCATGATGAGCTGGCGTACCACCTGATCCATCCGTTCTACCGACATCAGATTGAGCGGGCTGACTCCCCGGTTGAGCAGCAGCTGTTCACCTACATCCGCCTGCATCACCCCAATCTGCAGCTTGGCAAGATCCGCCTTGCCGGTCACTTTGGGGGCATCTTTCTTGCGGCCGAGCAGCGCTACCCGGGAGTAGCTGATGGGGCAGACCCAGAGGAAGTGGGGATCCCGCTCTTTGGTGTGAGCCGTGGTGAAAAGAACCGCCTCCGGCTGCTGGGTCAGCAGATACCAGCCCCGTGCCCAGGGCATAAAATGGATTGGCTGAACAGGTTCGCCCAGCTCGCGCCAGATGAGACGAAGCAGTTCGACAGCCATCCCCACCGGTTGGCCATTTTTATCCTGCCCGTTGAGGGGCATGTTCTGCTCCGAGTAGTAGATAAAGGCATGGGCAGGGAGCGCGACAAGCAGGGCAAAACCGAGCAGAGCAGAGAGCAGAAGACGCATGACACACTCCTTGTGCGGATAAGACCGTGATTAACTAACAGTCTATGTGGCCTTTGCCACAACTTCATGATCAGATTGCACGATATTGCCACCCGGTATGGCAGAAAGTAACAGGCCACCTTGCGGTGGCCTGTGGCATTACTTGAGCAGAGCTTCCATTTCGGCTTCTGCCTTGGCGCGGGCTTTGGCCTCTGCCTCTTTGGCGGCATCGGCTACGCTCTCACCCGCCGTATGGCTGGCGGCACTCACCTGCTGTGTGGCGGTAGCAGCAGCGTTGCTGACCGCTTGCTTGACGGGTTCGACGGCGGTCTTGGTGGCTGCCGGTGCTACGGTAGCCACTGCACTGCTGACGGCCTGTTTGGCGGGCTCGACAGCGGCCTTGGTCGCTGCTGGTGCTGCGGTAGCAGCTGCGCTGCTGACCGCCTGTTTGGTGGGCTCCACTACGGCCTTGGTTGCTGCCGGTGCTGCGGTCGCGACGGCATTACTGACGGCCTGTTTGGCGGGTTCGACGGCAGCCTTAGTTGCTGCTGGAGCTACGGTAGCCGCAGCACTGCTCGCAGCCTGACTGGTTTGGGCTACCGCTGCTTTGGTTTCCTGAACGGTCGCGGTGGTGTTGGCGACAGCCTGTTTGGCCGGAGCGACCGCGGTCGTGGCACTCTTGGCTGCACTGGTGGCGCCAGTGGTTACGGCCTGAGTGGCTTGTCCGGTCAGCTTGCTGGTGGTGCCACTGAGCGCTTGCGTGGCGCTATTGGTCAGGGAGCCGGTGACGCTGCGGGTGGCGTTGCCGATCGCACTGCCCAGCGAGAAGGGGGCGGCGGCCTTCGAGCTGGCACTGCTACCCGTCAGCGCGTTACTGGTTGTGGCAAGGGGGGTAGCTGCTGCCTGCCAGCCCTGCATGGCGGTTGGCCAGACCGGAGTGGTACCCGCCAGATTTTCGCCGAAGGTCTGGGTGGTGCCATCCCCTTTTTGCAGCAGCACGGACATCTGGTTGGTCTGCGAGTTCCAGACCATACCCGCCTGTTTGGCGATGTCGGGTACGGGGGCATACTCGGAGAGCACGTAGAAGAGCGGCCCCTCCTGCTGCAGCTTGTTGGCAGTCTTGAGCAGCTGCATGGTGGTGTCGTAGTTGGGGCCAAGGATGGCAGTCATCCGATCCTTGACGAGAGGCTGTTCGAACAGGTTCGCCTCATTGGGATCGAAGCCGACCAGTGGCTTGAGCAGGGCCCACATCAACTGGCTGGTGGGGCTCATCATCAGCAGAGGGGCAACACAGGCGGACAACATCAGGCTCAGGCAGGCCGCCTTGAGCAACGGCATGATACGCATTGGGATAATATCCAAATAACGATTTGATAAATAAGGTTATATTTTGTCTTGAACGGACAAATTCACCGGAATTTTGACGGCTGACGACAAGAGATAGTCAGCGGGCGCAGGCAGGCTACCATATTGGTTCCGGAATACCAGTCAGCCTTGCATTTGCCGGTAAAGTAAACACGCGGTATGGTCGCTCCCTATTGGCTGAGCTCACCGAAGTAAAGGAAGAGTCCATGAAAAATCGAGTTCTTTGGCTGCTGGCATCCTGCTGGCTGTTGCCCGTTCATGCAGCTACCGATACTAGGGTGGCAGGCGAGGCTAGCAGTACCCAGCTGGTATTGCCGCTCGGCTCTCTGCCGGAGCGGGTCTGCTGGTTTCAGGATCAGAAGTACTCGCAGGGCGCCCGTATTCTGCAGGGGGATATCTGGCTGGAGTGTGGCCCGCAGAACGATCTGGAGAGCAATGGCCCGCTGGTCTGGCGTTCGGCGGCGACCGTATTGCCGGCGACCCGCGATGATCGACAACAAAAAACGATTTCGGTTGGCCAGTGACCCATTTCTTGATCCAGCTAAAGACAAGGGCGTGATCCCTGTCGCATAATGCAGCTCCTTCTTCTCATGGCTGGAACCTAAGAAATGGCTCGTCGCTCTTCCAATGCACAACGTCGTCGCAGTAGCTGGTGGTACAAACGCCTGTTGGCAAGGGAGCGGCAAGAGCGCGAAGCGCGTTCTGTCCGTGATTGATACAGAAGTGAGAAAACGGAGCCTCGGCTCCGTTTTTGTTATGTGTTGCCGTCAAATCCGGCCAGCTTTCCCCATTGCCAATGGCTTGATGCCACGTATCCCCAAGGAGCAGATGCCGTGAAAGTCGAAGTTGTTCCCTACCGTCCCCAATGGCCAGCCCTCTTCCAGGCAGAAGCAGACCAACTGCGCAGCCTGCTGGATGAGTGTCTGCTCGCAGTGCACCATATCGGCAGCACCTCGGTCAGCGGGCTGGCGGCCAAGCCCATCATAGATATCCTGCTGGAGGTCTCCTCGCTTGAGCGGCTAGACCAGCAAAACGGTCTGCTGGAAGTAATGGGGTACGAAGCGATGGGAGAGTGCGGCATCTCGCGGCGTCGCTATTTTCGCAAAGGGGGTGATGAGAGGACGCATCAGATCCATGCCTTCTTGCAGGGGGATCCCCATGTCGTTCGTCATCTGGCCTTTCGTGATTATCTCAGGGCTCATCCTGCCATCTGCCGGGAGTATGCCGCTCTGAAAGAGACGGTTGCAGCGCAGTGTGAGAACCGGATCGAGCGCTATTGCGAGGGCAAGAACGACTTTGTGAAAGAGCACGAGGCGAGAGCGCTGAGCTGGCTGGCCAGCAGGCGATAGAAACCCGGTGCCCTACCTCAGCCACGGCCCGGCGAATAAGTGGGCTGGGGGGATGTGCAAATCAGCCGGATATTGCATGATGGGGGTTTCGAGAAGGAGCCTCATATGCCGATTACCATCCGTCATGCCGAACCCGCCGATGCCCCCGCCTTGCGGGATCTTCATGCCATGCCCAATGCTCAGGCGGGCACCTTGCAACTGCCCTATCCAGCGCTGAGTGTTTGGCAACAGCGGCTGGAACAGAGTGGCGCGGTAGCGCTTGTTGCCGAGGTAGAGGGGCTGCTGGTTGGCCAGATAGTATTGCATGTGGAGCCCAATCCCAGACGCAAGCATGTGGCCGGGATTGGCATGGGTGTGCGGGATGACTGGGCTGGCAAGGGGGTTGGCTCTGCCCTGATGGCCGCGGCGCTGGATCTGGCCGATAACTGGCTCAACCTGCACCGGATAGAGCTGACGGTTTTCGTCGATAACGAAGCGGCGCTGGCGCTCTATCGCAAGTTTGGCTTTGTGGAGGAGGGGCGGGCTCGTGACTATGCCTTCCGCCAGGGGCGCTATGTGGATGTCTTCTATATGGCCAGAGTCGCGGGGGGCGCCAGTCGCTAACGATATGGTCGATTATCAGGCCAGATTGCGCCCGGTGATCCGGGCGCTGGAGCAGAATCCCGAGCTTTGTCTCAGCGAGGCGGCTAGCCTCGCCTCACTCTCCAGCTATCACTTTCATCGGGTCTTTACCGCCGTCACCGGTGAAACCCCGGCCGAGATGCAGCGCCGCCTGCGGTTGGCGCGGGCAGCTCGCTCTCTCTGCTACAGTCGTGACCCGATCACCGAGATTGCCTTCTCGGCCGGTTTTGCCAGCTCACAGGCCTTTGCCAAGGCGTTTCGCAAGCAGTTTGCCATGGCGCCGGGGATGTTGCGCCGCCAGCCGTCACTCTTGCAACTGAGCAAGAATGGACACGCGGCTGCCCGGGTCTCTGATTATGCTGAAGGCCGTTCCAGTGAAAGGAGGCTACAGATGAAAACCGAACAGATGGCAGCGCGCACCCTGGCCTATATCCGGGTCACCGGCCCTTACGGCACAGGCTATGAGCCGGTGTGTGACCAGCTCTATCAGTGGGTTGCCGGGTTGGGCTTGGCCGAAGGAGAGTGGATCTTCATCTACCACGACAACCCCGAAGTGACGGCTCCCCAGCAGTGTCGCACCGATATCTGCGTCACCGTGCCGGCGGGCACCAGGGGAAGTGGCAATGTGGAGATCCAGCAGCTGGCGGGCGGCCGCTATGGCCTGTCACGCATGACGGTCACCGATCCGGCCCAGTACCCCGCACTCTGGCAGCAGCATATTGGCGAGGTGGTGGCGGCCGGTTGGGAATTTGACGATCGCCCCTGCTTCGAGCTCTATCACAGCTTTGATCCGGTGACCAAGGTGGCTGATGTGAGCTTCTGCTCCAGCCTGAAGGGCTAGCCAAAAACCAGCGGGATCCTGCAGAAACGAGAGAGCCGGACAGTGTCCGGCTCTTTTTATATCGGTGGGCGTGATTAGCGCTGCAGGCTCTTCTGGGCGAACTTGGGGCGGGCATTCATGATCTGCTCCACCTGCTCGTCGCTCATCTTGCCACGCGACAGCCCCAGCACCTTGTAGGTGAGCAGCGGTCGGGCGGGCAGGGCGATCATCAGGGCGCGGATCTGGTTCTCGTCCTCTTTCTCGCGCGTCGGTTTGCCGTAGGCGTAGGTGAGGACGCCGGCATCCATCAGGTTTTTGACGGCAGGCTCGGTGATCGGCAGGTTTATGACGCTTTTGCGCTGTAGTACGAACTCGCGCAGCACCGCCTTCTCGTTGAAATCGAGGAAGCTGATCATCTGGGCCAGCTGATCCTGCTGGCGGCGTGCCTGCCACTCGTCACAGGCCCACTCCCAGGCGATCAGGAAGCCCTGACTGCAGAAGTAGGAGATGGCGATCAGCATGCCGACACCCAGCCAGGCCGCGTGGGTCGTGGCCCACTGGCTGACGGCACCCTTCATCAGTCCGGCCGGAAACAGCAAAATGATGCTGCAACAGAGCAACAACCAGACCATCATCCAGTTGAGGCGGTTCAGTTGATAGAAATGTTGGATCCACCGTTTCATTGTTCATCCTTCCCAAACTGTTGTGGATAGTGAACTACCTACAGCAATCGGTGTGCCAACAGCGCAATGGCAGCGGGGAGGGGAGGCTGGCGAGGTTACATTCCCTTACAACTTATTGAATGAGTTGTCATTAATTTGCCTTGTGGGGCGGCGGTCGAGTTGGTAAAACGTCCCCTCAGTCATTGGGGAGTAGCAACCCGCCCGCATTCCGGGCCGGGCCCATGTCAACACTCTTGGATCCTCGTATCCATGGCATGGGCGGCGATAGGCACTATCGCTCTGCAAGACCTTTGGCCTCGATATGCACGCCAGCCGGGCGAGCCATGTCGGGTCCATTGGTTACTCTGCTCGCCTGGCGGTATCTATTATGTTGATTACCCTGCTGTTATTTCTCGTCTCTGCGGTCACCATCTACCTTGCCTGCGAATACTTCGTCAACGGCATCGAGTGGACCGGCCACCACTTCAAACTATCCCAAAGCGCCACCGGCTCCCTGCTGGCGGCACTGGGTACGGCGCTGCCCGAGTGTATCGTCACCCTGACCGCTCTGCTGATGGGCAACACGACCGCTCAGCAGGAGATCGGCATCGGTGCCGCCCTCGGCGGGCCACTGGTGCTGGCGACCATCGGCTATGCGGCAGTCGGCCTCACCCTGCTGCTTTGCATGGGGCGTACCGAACGGGCCATCGATGGCGAGGTGCAGCGCGAGATTGGCCGGGATCAGCGCTGGTTTATCGGCATCTTTCTGGTGGCAACCGCGCTGGGGCTGGTCGCTTTCACCGGCAAGAGCTGGCTGGCCCCGCTCTTCCTGCTGGTCTACCTCGTCTATGTAAGGCGCGAGCTGAAACAGGCTGACAGCCACGAAGTCGAATTGCCGGAGCCCCTCAAGCTGGCCCCAGATGCCGGGATCCCGCCCCTTGGCAAGGTGTTGCTGCAGACGCTGGCTGCGTTGGTGGTGGTAGCGCTGGCGGCCCAGCTGTTTGTCCATCAGCTGGAGAGCATGGGCGAGCTATTTGGTCTCTCGCCGGTGCTGGCTGCCCTGCTGTTGAGTCCGGGGGCGACCGAGATGCCGGAGCTGATGAACGTGCTGATCTGGGTGCGGCAGGGGAAGAACCGGTTGGCGCTGGCCAATATCTCCGGGGCCATGATGATCCAGGGCACTATCCCCAAGGCGTTCTGCTTGCTCTTTACCCCCTGGTTGCTGGATGGCGCAATGATGGCCTCCTCGCTGGTGACGCTGTTGGCGGTCGGGTTGCTCTGGTGGGGGTTCAGAAAGGGAACCATGACCGCCGAGCGGCTGGGGCTGGTCGGTCTGCTCTATCTCGGTTTTTTCGGCTGGTTGCTGGTGAGCTGAAGCGGGAAGCGCGGATATGAAAAAGCCCCCTTGGCAGGGGGCTTTGTTGTATCGGTTGGGGCGGTGCTTACAGCGCGGCGATCTCGGCCTGCTGGGCTTCCAGCTTGGTCAGCTGGAGACGGTAATCTTCCAGCTTCTCGCGCTCTTTGGCGATGACCGCTTCCGGCGCCTTGGCGACGAAGGCTTCGTTGCCAAGCTTGCCTTCGATCCGGCCGCACTCGCCCACCAGACGGGCAACCTCTTTGGCCAGACGGGCCAGTTCGGCGTCCTTGTCGATGAGACCGGCCATCGGGATCATCAGCTCGGTCGCACCGATCAGCTTCTTCACTGACAGCGGGGCGGTTTCACCGTCCGCCAGTACGCGGATGGACTCCAGACGGGCCAGCGACTTGAGGAAGGCCTCGTTGTCAGCGGCGCGCTGGGCATCCTTGGCATCGCACTGGAGCAGTACGTTGAGAGGTACGCTCGGCGCCACGTTCATCTCGGCGCGGATGTTGCGGATGCTGACGATGAACTCCTTCACCCACTCCTGATCCGCCATCGCGGCTTCGTCCACCTTGGCGGCGTCGAACTCCGGGAAGGCCTGAATCATGATGGTATCGGCGTGTACGCCAGCCAGCGGGGCGACCGATTTCCAGATGGTCTCGGTGATGAACGGGATGATCGGGTGCGCCAGACGCAGCAGGGTTTCCAGCACGGTCACCAGGGTATGGCGGGCAGCGCGCTGCTCGGCCTCGGAACCCTTGGTCAGCACCGGCTTGGTCAGCTCCAGATACCAGTCACAGAACTGGTTCCAGATAAATTCGTACAGCACGCCAGCCGCGATGTCGAAGCGGTAGGTATCGAGGGCGGTACGGAAGTCACGGATGGCCACTTGCAGCTGGGACTGGATCCAGCGATCCGCCAGACTGAACTGCATTTCGCCACCGGCAAAACCGCAGTCCTGATCTTCGGTGTTCATCAGCACATAGCGGGAGGCGTTCCACAGCTTGTTGCAGAAGTTGTTGTAGCCGTCCAGGCGCTTCATGTCCCAGTTGATGTCACGACCGGTAGAGGCCAGCGCTGCCAGCGTGAAGCGCAGGGCGTCGGTACCGTGAGCATCGATCCCTTCCGGGAACTGCTTGGCGGTACGTTTGGCGATCTTCTCGGCCATCTGCGGCTGCATCATGTTGCCGGTGCGCTTCTCCAGCAGATCTTCCAGCGAGATGCCGTCGATCATGTCGAGCGGGTCCAGCACGTTGCCCTTGGACTTGGACATCTTCTGGCCCTCTTCGTCACGGATAAGGCCAGTGATGTAGACGGTCTTGAACGGGACTTGCGGCTGGCCGTTTTCGTCCTTGATGAAGTGCATGGTCATCATGATCATCCGGGCAATCCAGAAGAAGATGATGTCGAAGCCGCTCATCAGCACGTCGGTCGGGTGGAAGGTCTTGAGTGCCTCGGTGTTGTTCGGCCAGCCCAGGGTGGAGAAGGTCCACAGAGCGGAGCTGAACCAGGTGTCGAGCACGTCTTCGTCCTGACGCAGGGTGGTCACGGACGGGATGCTGTGCTTGGCACGCACTTCATCTTCGCTGCGGCCCACGTAGACATTGCCGGCGTCGTCATACCATGCCGGGATGCGGTGACCCCACCACAGCTGACGGGAGACGCACCAGTCCTGAATGTCGCGCATCCAGGAGAAGTACATGTTTTCGTACTGTTTCGGCACGAACTGGATGCGGCCATCTTCCACCGCTTCGATGGCAGTCTTGGCCATCGGTGCCACGCGCACGTACCACTGGTCGGTCAGCATCGGCTCGATGGGCACGCCACCGCGATCGCCGTACGGCTGTTGCAGTATGTGATCCTTGATCTCGTCCAGCAGACCCAGCTCTTCGAGCTTGGCCAGAATCGCTTTACGGGCGGCGAAACGCTCCAGACCGGCGAATTCGCTCGGCAGAGCTGCATCGTAGGCGGTGCTCGGGTTGCCGTTGGTATCGACCACTTCGGCCTCGGCACGCACGTGGGCGTCCAGGGTGAAGATGTTGATCATCGGCAGGCTGTGGCGCTTGCCCACTTCGTTATCGTTGAAGTCGTGGGCCGGGGTGATCTTCACGCAACCGGTGCCCTTCTCCATGTCGGCGTGTTCGTCGGCGACGATGGGGATCAGACGGTTCACCAACGGCAGCAGGATGTGCTGGCCGATCAGCGCCTTGTAGCGCGGGTCTCCCGGGTTCACGGCCACGGCGGTATCGCCCAGCATGGTCTCCGGACGGGTGGTGGCGACGATCAGGTAATCCTTGCCTTCGGCAGTCTTGGCGCCGTTGGCCAGCGGATAGCGAAGGTGCCACATGTGGCCCTTGATCTCGCGGTTTTCCACTTCCAGATCGGAGATGGCGGTGTTGAGTTTCGGATCCCAGTTCACCAGACGCTTGCCGCGGTACATCAGGCCATCTTCGTAGAGACGGACGAACACTTCCTGCACAGCGGCGGAGAGACCCTCATCCATGGTGAAGCGCTCGCACTCCCAATCCACGGAGTCGCCCAGACGGCGCATCTGGCGGGTGATGGTACCGCCGGACTCTTCCTTCCACTGCCAAATCTTGTCGATGAAGGCATCACGGCCGTAATCGTGGCGAGTTTTGCCCTCTTCTGCGGCGATCTTGCGCTCAACCACCATCTGGGTGGCGATACCGGCGTGGTCGGTACCTGCCTGCCACAGGGTGTTCTTGCCCTGCATGCGGTTGTAGCGGATCAGGGTATCCATCAGGGTTTGCTGGAAGGCGTGACCCATGTGCAGGCTGCCGGTGACGTTCGGCGGCGGGATCATGATGCAGAAGGAGTCTTTGCTGGTGTCGCCGTGGGGCTTGAAGTAGCCCTGAGCTTCCCAGTGCTGGTAGAGCGCCTGTTCGATGGCGTTGTGATTAAAAGTCTTTTCCATGGTCTCGCCGTAATCTGGATGGATGGATTCTGGTGTTGATTCGTCGTGGATCACAGGCGGCGCAGTCAGGGCTGCGCCAGATCCGGTGCGGCAAGGACGGGCTGATCCCTCATCTCGAGGGCATGGCCTGCCTGGCGATAGTGCTTGTAGCGCTCGCGGGCTTGCTGCTTTTGTGTTTCGTCAGTGGGGACAAAATCTACCACTTGAGCGAAGTGTCCTGCAAACAAAGGTGTCTGTTTGGCCAGATTGATGAGGCGGGCGTAGCGCCGGCGTGGCGGCTGGTGGCCGATCTCCACCGGTGCCTGGCCGCTTTCTCCCTGCAGCTGGTGTGGCACGAAGCGCTCCGGCGGCAGCTGCCACAGCAGCTCGTCGAGGCGCAGAGCCTGAGCCTCATCGTCGCAGAACAGGTAGATATGGCCCGCACCCCAGCTATCGGCTACGAGCTGGCAGGCGAGCCGTTCGATGGCCGACGCCTGCGTGTCATCCTGTTCGCTCATCAGGTAAAAGGTCACTTGGCTCATCAGGTTGATCCCGTGTTGCAGTGACGGACTATTGACCGCCTCATGAGGCTCGCGGGGTGTTTCTCCGCTCACAACTCACTGATTCAAGAATGAAACAAGGAAGAGGCGGGCCTCTTCCTTGTGATTCAGGGTAACGCCAACCCCGTTGATGCACGCATCCGACAGGGTGGGAGAGTTACTCTTTCTCTTCGATATCCACGCCAGCCCGGTTCAGCAGGAACTGGGTCAGCAGGGGCACCGGACGACCGGTGGAGCCTTTATCCTTGCCACTCTTCCAGGCGGTCCCGGCGATATCCAGGTGGGCCCAGTTGTACTTCTTGGTGAAGCGTGACAGGAAGGCGGCCGCAGTAATGGTACCGGCCGGACGACCGCCGATGTTGGCCATGTCGGCGAACGGGCTGTCGATCTGCTCCTGATACTCGTCGAACAGCGGCAGACGCCATGCGCGATCACCCGCCTGCTCGGAGGCGTTGAGCAGCTCGTGGGCCAGCGGGTTGTGGTTGGCCAGCAGACCCGAGGTGTGGTGACCCAGCGCGATGACGCAGGCACCGGTCAGGGTTGCCACGTCGATCACGGTATCCGGCTCGAAGCGGTCCACATAGGTCAGTGCATCGCACAGCACCAGACGACCTTCCGCATCGGTGTTGAGCACTTCGATGGTCTGGCCGGACATGGAGGTGAGGATGTCACCCGGACGATAGGCGTTGCCACCCGGCATGTTCTCGCAGCCTGCCAGCACGCCAACCACGTTGATCGGCAATTGCAACAGGGCCAGCGCATGCATGGTACCGAGCACGGAGGCGGCGCCACCCATGTCGTACTTCATCTCGTCCATGCCGTCGGCCGGTTTGATGGAGATGCCGCCGGAATCAAAGGTCAGACCCTTGCCAACCAGCACGATGGGCTTGGCATCCGGATGACCCTTGTACTCGATGATGGCCATCATGGCTTCGTTGTCGGAGCCGCGAGCCACCGCCAGATAGGAGTTCATGCCGAGCTCGGCCATCTCCTGCTCACCCACCACCTTGGTGGTGATGTTGTCGTAGGCATCGGCCAGACGACGGGCCTGAGAGGCGAGATAGGCAGGATTGCAGACGTTGGGCGGCATGTTGGCCACGTCGCGGCAGACCCGCACACCCTTGGCCACAGCCAGACCGTGAGCGATGGCTTTTTCACCAATGGTCAGTTCCCGACGCGTCGGCACGTTGAATACCAGCTTGCGCAGCGGGCGACGTGGCTCGGCCTTGTTGGTCTTGAACTGGTCAAAGCTGTAGAGGCCCGCCTTGGTGGTTTCTACCGCCTGACGCACCTTCCAATAGGTATCCCGACCCTTGACGTGCAGCTCGGTCAGGAAGCAGACCGCTTCCATGGAGCCGGTTTCGTTCAGGGTGGTGATGGTCTTGTTGATGATCTGCTTGTACTGGCGTTCGTCGAGTTCCCGCTCCTTGCCGCATCCGACCAGCAGTACGCGCTCGCTGAGCACGCCCGGTACTTGATGCAGCAGCAGCATCTGACCTGGTTTCCCTTCCAGGTCGCCACGGCGCAGCAGCGAACTGATATAGCCATCGCTGATCTTGTCCAGTTGTTCGGCAACCGGAGAGAGGCGACGAGGCTCAAATACGCCGACTACGACGCAGGCGCTCCGTTGCTTCTCAGGACTGCCACTCTTTACACTGAACTCCATGGAATCTCCTACATCCTAAAGACAAAAGGCACCTTTTATTGAATAATGCGGTGCTTGTTGGGGTATCAGAGGCGGAGCGAACAGCCACTGGCTCCGCAGTTTAAACTGGTAAAAATCCAATATACGGCCCTATTTTTCAGGCATTCGACTAAAAACACAAGTTTACTTGGGAATGACTGTGATCGTTTTCCGATATTTGTTCAGGGAAACCCTGAAAACCCAGCTGGCAGTGTTATTCGTGTTGCTGCTTATCTTTGTCAGCCAGCAATTTATCCAGATTATTGGCGACGCTGCCGACGGCGAGGTACCGACACGTCTGGTCTCTACCCTGTTGCTGCTCAACCTGCCCAACATGGCGTTGTTGATGCTGCCAATCAGCCTGTTTTTGGCCATCTTGTTCGCTCACGGGCGCCTCTATGCCGAAAGCGAGATGACGGTGATGCATGCGGTTGGTTTCAGCCACCGTTTCGTGATGCGCAATGCCATGTTTCTGGCGCTGCTCACCGCCGCTGTCGCAGCCTTCAATACTGGCTGGATCGCCCCGCAGGCGAAGGAGCGCGAGTATCAGGTGATCGACGAGTTCAAGGCTGATCCCGGTATCTCCTTCCTGCAGGCGGGTCGCTTTATGGAGCTCGACAAGGGGCGTCTGGTTGCCTACATCCAGGATTTGAATGATAACGGCTCCAAACTGCACAAAATCTTCGTGCTGCAGCGACCCGAAGGGAACAATCCTCCCTCTGTGGTGGTGGCATCCGAAGGGGTGGTGACGGTTGATGCCAACGGTTTGCAGTGGCTGACCCTGACCGATGGCTCCCGTTACGAGGGCAACTTCTCCGGCAAGCAGTTCCAGGTCTCCGATTTTCGCGAGTACGGCCTGATCATTCGCCAGCAGGAGATGGAGCGCTCCAACCGCAAGGCGGCAGCCAAACCGACCATCGAACTTTTCGGTACCCAGGACAACTCCATGATGGCGGAGCTGCAGTGGCGTCTCTCGTTGCCGCTTTCGATTCCGGTGCTGACCCTGCTGGTGGTGCCGCTGGCGCGGGTCAATCCCCGTCAGGGCCGTTACGCCAAGCTGCTGCCTGCCATCATGCTCTATCTCTCTTACTTCCTGCTGCTCAGCGCCGCCCGTTCGGCCATCGACAGCGGCCGGTTGCCCTACTGGCCGGGGATGTTCCTGGTTCCGCTCGGTTACCTGCTTTTCATCGGTTTGCCCCTCAACCTGCAGGGCTCCAGCTGGTGGAACGGGGTGAAAGGGCGTTATTTCAACAGAAAATCAGCATGATGCTGCAACATAGGAACTTCTGCTGATGTTTGGCATTCTCGACAGATATATCGGCCGGGTCATCTTTATGTCGATCCTGCTGTGTGAGATCACGCTGGTTGGCCTTGCGGGTCTTATCAAGTACGTGGAGCAGCTGCGCTCGGTCGGTGAGGGCAACTACGACATGATCAATGCCCTCTACTATGTGCTGCTTTCGATGCCGAAAGAGGCAGTACTCTTCTTCCCGCTGGCGGCCCTTCTGGGTGGCCTGATCGGTCTGGGTCAGCTGGCGACCAGCTCCGAGCTGGTGGTGATGCAGGCGGCGGGCCGCTCCAAGATCAGTATCGTGATGGCAGCGCTCAAGACTGCGATCCCGTTGATGATCCTGGTGTTGCTAATGGGGGAGTATGTGGCCCCCGTTGCCAAGCGAATGGCGGATGATATTCGTGCCGGCGCTATTTCAGAAGGGCGGTTGACCGTCTCCGCCTACGGGGTGTGGGCTCGCGATGGCAACAACTTCGTCAATATCAACGGGGTGCGCAACGATGGCGCGCTGACCGGTATCACCCTCTACCGCTTTACCCCCGAGCGCAAGATGATCGATGTGGTTCAGGCGCAGGAGGGGACGTTTGAACAGCACCACTGGCTGCTCAAGCAGGTACAGGTCACCCGCTTTGATGATCCGACCCGGGTGCAGAGCGAACAGCATGCCCAGATGGAGTGGAGCTCCGAACTGACACCCAAACAGCTTGGGGTGGTGAGTATCGATCCGGAGAACCTTTCGATCTCCGGCCTGCGCGACTACATCGGCTATCTGGACGCCAACAAGCAGGATGCCGGCCGCTACAAGCTGGAGATGTGGCGCAAGTTGCTGGCCCCCCTCTCGGTGGTGGCCATGATCCTGCTGGCATCCTCGTTTATCTTTGGCCCGCTGCGCTCGGTGAGCATGGGCGCGCGGATGCTGATGGGGATCATGACCGGCTTTGCTGTCTACGTGAGTGATCGGGTATTTGGCCCCGTTACGCTGGTCTACTCGGTTCCCCCGATCCTGGCGGCGATTGCCCCCAGCCTGCTTTTTGGTGGCATATCGCTTTATATCCTCGGCCGCAAACAGTAGTGGTTCTGGAATGTAAAAAGGGCACCTTTCGGTGCCCTTTTTCGTTCCTGTCGAGCAAGGCTTACTTGTTCAGCAGATCCAGATTTTCCTGTTTGCTCAATACCACGACCTGGCACTCAGCCCAGATATCCTGAAACGCGCGCGGTGCCTTGCGATTAAAGAGGCACATCAGATTGCCAAGGCCGAAGGCGGCTGTGGCGAGCCGGATCAGCGCCTGAGTGATGCGGATATTGCTGCCATCTTCGTTCTGGATGCGCAGCCGCCAGGCCCGCATGCCGATGGTTTGGCCGGCGCGAGTCCAGAACCAGGTGTAGAAACCGCAGATGACAAAGGCGAGCCACAGGGTATAGATCAGGCTCAGGGGATGGCGGGTCAGCAACCAGACGGTATCTTCACCCGCCGGCACGCTGGCCATGCCGGTGACCAGCAGCAGCTTGGCGACGCCCATGCCGATAAAACCGGCAATGACGAGCAGCGAAGTGACGACCAGATAGTCGTAGATGAGGGCTCCCAGGCGACGCAGCAGACCTGCTGACGGGTGTTGCTCTGCCGCAGGCTTGGAGGGGGTTTGTTGGACTTTTTTATGCTTGGCCATCTTTTTTATTCCATTAAAAGGATGGCGGCATTCTATGTAACTGATCCGGTGTCGGCAAGGCGTTGAATAAATGAACAAACAGGAGTGTTCAATCGAAAAACACCTTGCATGGCCTCGCGCCATTCGTATAATCCCTCGCAGTTGCCCGGGTGGCGAAATCGGTAGACGCAGCGGATTCAAAATCCGCCGGTGAATAACCGTGTCGGTTCGAGTCCGACCCCGGGCACCATCAAATTCATGACAAAAGGCCATCAGCAATGATGGCCTTTTGTTTTTTCCGCTTTTTATTTCTCGGCGCTCTGCATGGCTGGAGCGGCTTTTTCCTCTTTTAACTCGCCCGCTTATCCCTCTCTTTTCTTGCCGCCAGAAAGCTTCTTTTTATGCCAGTATTCCGCCCGTTCGAGCGTAATAGCCTGTTATGAAAAAGAAACTTATCCCCACAGGGCAAATAGCAAGGTGCCAAAAGCACCGCCAAAGAGCATCAGGGCGACGGCTTTGGGTGAGCCGTGCAGCTTGGTCCACATAAAGAGGCTGGTGAGGGCGAGCAACAGTAGTGCCAGCGCGGCGAGATCGCCAAACAGTTGCCAACCAAGGCCAGTTCCCATGCCGCGATGCAGCCGGTTGAGGCTGGCGGCAAAGTTCGCCTGCTGCAAGTCGGTGCGTACCAGCAGGGTGCCTTCCACATAGCTGGCGGCCACGCTGTGGGTGAGGGTGACGCCACGCATCTCCCAGCGGGCGGGCAGGGTGAGTTCACCGGATGGTGTCGGCAGTCGCTGGGCTGGGGTGATCATGGCACGCCCATCCTCGAATCCGTCCGCGTAGCGTTGCTGCAGCAGACTCTTCAGCTCATCGGGGCTGGCCAGCGGTGCGGCCAGCGCTATCTCTTCGCTCGACTTGACGGTATGGGGGCCGGGTAGCGGCAATACGGCTCTGTGCTGCAACCAGAGCCCGGTAATGCCATAGAGCAGCATCAGGGTAAGGGTGAAAAATCCGGCCCAGGCGTGGAGGCGGCGCACCCATTTGTTGTTGTGAAGGGGAATTCTTTTGCGTTTCATCATCTGTGTTTCATAAAAAACTGGCCAGCAAGGGCTGGCCAGTGAGGATGGTCGGTTACAGGGTTCAGAAGCGGTAGCTGCCGGTCAGCATCAGCTGACGGGGCGTTCCCGGCATGATCTGGGTGACGCCGGTGGCGCTGACGAAATACTCGTGGTCGGTCAGGTTCTCCGCGCTCAGCTCGGCTTCCCACTGCTGCCAGCGGTAACCGGCACGGGCATCGAAGCGGGCGTAGCCGGGCAACACTGTGGTGTTGGCGTTGTCGGCAAAGCGATCGCCCACCGCAGTCATTCCCGCCTCGCCAAACCAGCCCTGCTTGCCGCTCTGGTAACCGGCAAACAGCTGGCCATTCTGGCGAGAGACGTTCATCGGCCGTTTGCCCTGCAGATCGGCATCCGCCTTGACCTGCTCGGCATCCTGAATGGCGATACCGCCACGCAGATAGAGCTCGTCGGTCAGCTGGGCGCGGGCGCTCAGCTCGACCCCGTCGGTACGCTGCAATCCGGTCAGGATCACCTTGGTGGGATCCAGCGGATCCTTGCTACGCTTGTTGTACATCTCCAGCCGGTAGACAGAGAGAGTGGTCGCCAGCCGGCCATTCAGCCAGTCGCTCTTGACGCCCCCTTCGTAGAGACGGGTGTGCTGCGGTTCCAGATGGTTGTTGGGATCTCCCGGAGTGAACCCGATCAGCTCGCCGCCCACCGGGGTAAAGGTCTTGCTGTAGGAGGCGTAGAACGCATGCTCCTCAAGGGGATTCCATACCAGGCCGAGGCGCGGGCTCAGGCTGGTGACCGAAAGGGTCTCCTCCTTGTTGAGGTCGTTGCGGCGGCTGGTGACGGTGAAGTCGTCGCGACGCAGCCCACCCACCAGATGCCAGTCGCCCAGGCTGAGCTGATCCTGCAGATAGATGCCGTTACCACGTACCTTGTGGTTGGCATCGCTGGATAGCTTCATCGGGCCGTTGTAGCTGGGCAGCGAACCCGGGTCATAGAGGTTGCCGGGTGCAATGGGGGCGGCATTCTGATAGAGCTTGGGCGTGCGTGCCTGCCAATCCTGTTCCAAACCTATGAGCAGACGATGCTCGACGGGGCCGCTTTGCAGCTGACCTTCTACCTCGGTGTTGCTGATCAGGTTTTTGGCCTTCAAATCCTGCTGCCAGCGAGAGCGGGTTACCTTGTCCCCTTTCACGCTGGTGACATAGGTGTTGTCGAACTGGCTGTCGAGGGTGGTGTAAGCGAGCTGCTGGCGCAGTTGCCACTGATCGTTGATATCACAGGAGAGGCGGGAGCGGGTCGACTGCGCCACATCGTCGATGAAGTCGCGGCTGGTGTCGCTGTAAACATACTCTCGTGGCACATCTGCCGGTCGGCCATTGACGCCGGGAATACCGCGATCCGGCATACGGTTGTGCTCGTTGCGCTCGAACTGCACCAGCCAGTTGAGGCTGTCGCTGATCTCCCAGTTGGCTGATGGTGCCAGCAGGGTGCGCTTGCCGGTTACTCCGTTGCGGAAACTCCCTTTGTCCTCCTGCGCCATGTTGAGGCGCAGTTGCAGCTGCTCGCTCGCTTCACCATTGAGGTCTGCGGCCAGCCGCTGAGTGTCGAAACTGCCAACCCGGGCTGTGACGCTGGAGGCTTGTCCCTTTTGCGGTGTCTTGCTGACCCGGTTCACTATGCCACCCGTGCTGCCACGGCCGTAGAGCACGGCTGCCGGCCCTTTCAATACCTCGACCCGCTCGATATTGCCGAGATCGCGGGTGTACTGCATGTCATCGCGAAATCCGTCGAGATAGAAGTCGTTGCTGGCGCTGAAGCCGCGGATATTGACCCCGTCGAAGCGGGTATCACCGCTGGCGTTGACCCCGGGAATGCCGGCCAGCGCTTCGCTCAGGGTGGGTTGGCCGAAGGCAGTCAGCTCGCTTGCCTTGACGCTGTCGATGGCTTGCGGCACCAGTTTTGCCGGCGTGCTGGTGCGGGTCGCTGTCGCGACCTCCTCGTGCTGGCTGCGCTTGCCGACGACCGTCATGGTTTCATCGGCTGCCTGGGCGTGAAGGGCTGTACCGCACAGTGCCAGCGAGATGAGGGTTCTGCGAAAGTGAGGGTGCTGCATATTCAATTTGACTCTTGAAGGTGCGGCCTGATGGCCTGAACTTGTTGATTTAATTGTAATTAGTATCCGACCCGAAAAAATCGGGATGCCAATGATATTGATTTTCATTTGTATGGCAAGGCGAAAATGGAGGTGTGTAGAGGAAGATAAGCGCGGGTGATTGGGTGGCGAGTTGTGCGAGGAGACTGGCCCGCAAGGGGCGGGCCGGAGAACGGAATTACTGGGTACGCAGCAACCAGCGGGTCGCAGGCAAGGTAGCCAGCAGGCGATAAGCAAGCAGAGAGGCACCCAGCAGCAGTGGCACCTTGACCAACTCCCATAGAATGGAAGCGCTCTGTGGGCCAAAGGTGAAGATCCATACCACCAGCATCATGTGCAGACAGTAAAGGCCCAGCACCTTGGGGGATTGGCGGGCGAGCCAGCTTCCCTTGCCCCAGTCAGGATGGGCCAGCAACAGGCCAAAGAGGCCGACAGCCCAGGGTACGGAACCGAGCAGAAAATCGTGGCGAGTCAGCGGGATACCGGCAAAAGCGCGCAGAACGCAGGCTTCCAGCCCATAGAGCGCGAGGCCACCCAGCAGTAGCCACCATCCGCTGCGGGCCGACGGTTGCCACTGCTGCTGTCGCAAGCGGGCCCCCATCGCCACAAACAGCAGGGAGAAGAAGGGGCCGTTGCGGGTGAGCAATAGCCACTCCTCTCCCAGCAATGGCTTGGCATAGGAACCACCGAGCAGCGCCAGCAGGTAGAGCCCGGCACCCAGCATGAGGGCGAATCCCGGCTTGCCAAGCCACTGGCAAAACGCCTGCAGAGTGACCGCCAGGATCAGTGCCGGCAGAAACCAGAGGTGGATCATGCCGCCGACCAGCCAGCGATTGACGGTATCTCCGAGCTGGAACTGCCACTGTGCGTTGAGGGAGTTCAGATAACCCTGTTCGATGGCATTCAGCGGATTCAAGGGCACCAGCAGGTAGACGAGGCTCCAGACCAGCCAGAGCTGGAGCATGGGGCGGCAGTAACGCCATGCCACGCTCATCGGTGCTCCAGCACTCAGCTTGGGTTGCAGAAAGTAGCCGGCACAGAGGAAAAACAGCGGTACGGCAAAGCGGCAGAGCTGGTTGATGATGCCGCTGAGCCAGAGGTAGCTCTCGCTACCCCACAGCGTGGAGTCGAAGGGGTGAGCGAAAGGGGATACGTGAATGGTCATCACGGCCAATATGGCTATTACCCGCCCACACTCGATACTGGATATGCGCATATTGCTGGCTCGAGGTTACAGGGTTGAGCCAGCACGCTAAAAGTGTGGTGTTTGATTTACAACTCATTGATTCCGTTAATGTGAATCACTCTATTGAGCGGTTACATTTCGTAACGGGGTGGCGGAGAGGGTTACTTTAGGTGTGATCTGGCCCCCATTTGCGATGGCCATGGCCAGCATGAAAAAAGCGAGGCAGGAGCCTCGCTTTTTTAGTTTGCAGAGTTGATTACTCGCGCAACATGGCGCTCTGGTTGGCTGCCAGGGTTGTTCTGCCAGAGCTCTCCAGCCAGGTCTTGATCCGCTTGGCATCGGCCACCCGGTCGTTGGTGGTTTCGGCGTTCAGCAGCACCATGATCACCGGCTCGTTGTTCACTCTGGTACCCAGCACCAGACAACGGCCTGCTTCGCGGATATAGCCGGTTTTGGAGAGGGTAAATTCCCACTGACCCTCGCGTACCAGCCGGTTGGAGTTGCGATAGTGAAGCTGGCTCTTGTTGGTTCGCACATAGCTCTGATCGTCGGTGGAGTATTGGCGGATCAGTGGATAGGCAGCAGCGGCAGCTGCAAGCTTGGCCAAGTCCTGAGCGGTAGAGACATTGCGCGGGTTGAGGCCGGTGCTGTCGGCATAGTGGGTGTTCCACATCCCCAGCATGCGAGCCTTGGCATTCATCGCCTCGACGAAGGCGCGCAGACCGCCCGGGTAGTTGCGTCCCAGCGCAGAGGCGGCGCGGTTTTCCGACGACATCAGGGCGATATGGAGCATCTCGGCCCGGCTCAGTTTCGAACCGATGGCCAGACGTGAACCTGTGCCCTTGATACGATCAACATCCGCATTGGTGACGGTGAGGGTTTCATTGAGGCGCTGGTTGGCGTCCAGTACCACCAGCGCGGTCATCAGCTTGGTGAGAGAGGCGATGGGCATCACCCGATTGCCGTTGTGCTCGGAGAGCACTTCGCCGGTTCTGTGGTTGGCGACCACGAAAGCGGCCGAATTGAGGTTGGGAATATCCCTTCGCTCCAGAAAGCTGTGATTGCTGCTGGCGGAAAAGGGGTTGGCGTGGGCACTGTCCATAGCGGCCGGCAGCATTACTGCGCCAAGCAACAGGGGGAGAAGGGAACGCATCATCATGATCTGCTCTACCGGACAAAAAACAGGGATATCTCGGTAAGTTATATGTCGTGAATTGGCGCTTCACAATGATTCTCACCTTGATATTGATAATTTGCTGCGTTGTAACCGTTAAGGCCCTGATCTGAGTATCCAAAAAGGTCTCTTTGAAGTCTTTTAACAGGCCGTTTTAGCTGATGTTAAAGGAAAAAACGGGGCCCGAAGGCCCCGCTGACTATCAGGATGAAATAGCCGATCAGTGGGCATCTTCCTGCTTGATTTTGAACCGCATGGCGATGATGACGAACAGTACCGGACCTATGATGGTCCAGACGCCGGTCGAGATGTCACCGGAGATAAAGGGGGCGACCACGGTAAAGACGTTGCCGAATGCCACCAGGATCAGGCTGACGATGGTGGCCAGCAGTACCGAGCCCGAACTCTTGAAGAAGATCAGATCCTTCTCCAGTGCCGGGTTGTGACGATAGCGATACCAGGCGTAGATGAGGAACATGTAGGGCAGGGTCATGCCGACGTTGGTCATGGTGATGATCAGTTCATAGAGGGCGGCAGCCCCTTCCGGGTTGATCAGAGTGAAGATGGATTTGGCCGCGATGAAGATGCAGACCACCCAGGCCTGAACCTTGAGGGCCTCGACGCGAACGCCATTCTGGTTTTCACGCTGGAAGCGCTCCGGCCAGAAGTAGCTGGGGGTGCCGGTGATAAACTGGCGCAGCGGTGCGTAGGAGAGGGCGATGAAGGCGCCCAGATAGCTCAGGAACATGCCAAGGCCGGCAAAGCGCATGAAGATCTGGCCCAGCCACTCGCCACCCAGATGACGACCCAGCTCCAGCATGATGATGAAGAGAGCTGAGAGGGAGGTGATCCCCTCGGCCGGGAAATTGCTCCAGCGCATGATGGAGCCGACCGCCAGAAAGCCGATGATGTAGCAGAGCACGATGAAGGCGCCAGAGAGGAAGATGCCGCGCTTGAGATCGCGCTCGGGATCTTCCAGTTCGTCAGCCACACCGGCCATCGCTTCGACACCGCCGTAGGCGAAGATGGCGAATACCATGAAGCCGAGGAAGGGGATGATGTCGTTGAAGGCGGCATTGGGAGAAGAGGTCAGCGATGCCTCGGTGAAGGGCTCCTGCAGAGTCATGCCGCTCACGGCGAAGGTCAGGACGCCGCCAACCAGCAACAGCACGTTGAGGGCTAC
Source organism: Aeromonas sp. FDAARGOS 1410 (assembly GCF_019048745.1). Lineage (NCBI taxonomy): Bacteria > Pseudomonadati > Pseudomonadota > Gammaproteobacteria > Aeromonadales > Aeromonadaceae > Aeromonas > Aeromonas sp. FDAARGOS 1410. Next base: position 830,094 of record NZ_CP077401.1, read on the forward strand.
GACGGAGAGGCCGCCGATGGCCGCTACCTTGGCGAAGCGAGCGCTGCCGAAGGTGATGAGTTTGGTCACAATGGCCACCAGTGCGATGGCGACGACGCCCAGAATGAAGGGGCCAAAGTCGATACCGGTGCCCAGGGTGACCGGGATAACAGTGATGTCGCGGCCAAACAGCATGAAGGAGAGGGGCACCCACATGGAGAGCGCCTTGCCGAACATCCAGATGACGTAGGAGGCGAACCACATGGTCAGCCCGATAAAGGCGTAACGGGTCGAGACCGAGTGGCGCATCCAGGTAAAGATGCCGCCAGCCTCTTTGCGAAAACCGGTACCGAACTCAATCATCATCAAGATGAAGGGGATGAAAAAGAACAGACCGCCGACCACGAACATCGGAATGGCGGCATATCCCATGCGGTAGAAACCGATCCCGATATTAGTAACGCCAAATACCGATGTGAGTATCATCAATATAAAGGCTCCCAATTTCAGCTTTTTTGCTGACATATAAAACTCCCTGCTGGTGCAGCATTTTAAATAATCAAAAATTAAACATATCAAGCGGGATAAATTAATTATCCGGAGTGCATCAGCCTGTCGCGGTGCGACAGACACAAACGTTCAGCCACGGATCGTTTGGTGGCCGCAAATCACTGTTTGACGAACCTGCATGGCGAATGCCATGGAGAGAGGGGGTGGTGCTGCCAAGCATTGAATGGACGCGATTTTACCATTAACGGCATCGAATTGGTAAGTTAGCCATATGGTTCTCAATTAGTTCGAAATAGCAATGCCAGTTATTTCATACGTTGCGGATGTAATCATTTACGATTCTGGCTCATCTATTTTTAGCTCGATATCCGTGAATAGATAAACGCATAGTTTGTCGACAGATTTAAAAGCAAATGAAAATTGATTCCCTTATCCAAGGCGAGTCAACAGCACGCCACCGGTAATAATGGCGGCTGCGGTCAGGCGGGCTCTCCCCAGCGGTTCTTTCAGCAGCCAGACCGAGAGCAGCATGGCAAACAACACGCTGCTTTCGCGCAGGGCGGCAACCACGCCGATGGGAGCCTGGGTCATGGCCCAGATGACGATGCCGTAGGCGATCAGGGACATGGCTCCTCCTGTCGCGCCTGCTGCAGCATGCCGGCGGATCTGGCGCCAGGTGTTGCGCTTCTGATGGGCGATCAGTACCAGCAACATCACCAGACCGGTACAGGCGAACAGCCAGAGGGTATAGCGTACCGGCTCGCCGCCAGCCCGGGCGCCGGCCCCATCGGAGAGGGTATAAGTCGCGGTAAACATGGCGGTGATCAGCGCCGCCCGAACTGCTTTGCTGCCAAGGCGTTGCTGCCCACCCCGCCAGGCCATCAGCAAGACTCCCATGATCAGCACGCAGGCGCCGACGATACCGCCGTAGCCCGGGTAGTCACCGAGCAGCATGGCACTTAACACCATGGCGAGCAGCGGGGCGCTGCCGCGGGCGAGCGGATAGATCTGGCCAAAGTCGCCCTGATTGTAGGCATGACTGAGAAAGAGGCAGTAACCGGTGTGGAGCAAAATCGAGAGGCCTAGCCAGGGCAGTTCAGCCTGTGATGGCAATCCCAGCGGCAGCAGGGCGACTGCGGCAATCAACCCGGAGAAGAGGGCTACCAGCGAAATGCCGACCAGTCGCTCCTCACCGATTTTGACAAGGGCATTCCAGCTGGCATGGAGCAGGGCTGCCAGCAGCACGGCAAAGAAGACGGTGGTACTCATGGGAGGCGCCTCGAATCCGGAAGCCGATATCATACCCGACCGGCACTTGTCGTGCCGGGATCTCTATCAAGGGATTGGTTGGGCGGGCTCTGTTATTGCCCGCTTTGGCGCAGTTTACCGAGGGGGCCCAGTACCAGCTTTGGGTTGGCATCGAACTTCAGAGCGATATCCTGCAGCGGGATGCCCTGCTGGTTGAGGTGGATGATGTCGGCGGCCATCTTGCCCAGCAGCTTGTAACTGCTGATGGTACCGACCGTGCAGCCGTGCTGGACGAAGAGCTCGGCGCTGCAGATGGTGGGGATGCCCGCGTCGTTCAGGGCGCTCAGCAGACGGGGAGCGATGGAGAGCAGGTAGCTGTCTGCCGCCAGAAAGACGATGTCGTTGCTGGCATCCTGCTGCAATCGCTTCAGTTCGCCATCGAGCCGCTTGGGATCCGGGGCAATCCGCCAGGGGACCACCTGCCAGCCGTAGCGTCTGGCCTCGGAGATGAGCATGTCGGTGACGAGGCGGGTGTTCTGCTCCCGCGGGTTGAAGGGGACGAGGAGCCGTTTGCCGGCGGGCAGGTACTTGCTGGCATTGGCCAGCTGCAGAGCCATCGGCACCATGTTGCTGGTGCCTGCCACCATCTTGTTCAGGTTTTTATCCTTTGCCAGAAAACCGGCACCTGCCGGATCCGAGACCACGCTGAAGATGAGGGGCTTGCGATCGGCCAGCAGACTCTTGGTCATGGCGGTAGCAGTGGTGCCGAAGGTGTAGATGTAGTCGTAGCTGGCCAGCTTGGGCTCAATTTGCTGGCGCAGCATGGCCGCAAGCGTAGCGCGATCCTGCGCTGCATCGAAGGTGGTGAAGGTGGGTTGATAGCCAAGGCGCAGCAGCTCTTCGCGAAAACCGGCTTCGGCCGCAGTCTCGCCGCGCCAGAGCACCATGGCGATCGAGAGTGCATGTGCCGGCAGAGCCAGCAAAAGCAGGAGTGCAGCAAGCTGTTTCAACATCATCCAGCCTCGTGTCGTGCAAACATCACCTGTTGAGCCTAGGCCAGTTTGCCGCTACGTGAACAAAGCAAAAAGCGCGATGGCATGCCATCGCGCTTTTGGTATCCATCCTGACCCGATTAGAAGTCGTAACGGGCAGCCAGCTGGAAGTCATCCTTGTTGGCAGTCGCAGCAGATGGAACGCTGTCCAGATTGTTGATGCGGTACTCGCCGATAACGCGCAGGTTCTTGTTGAACTTGTACTGGGCGCCCAGGGTGTAGTAGTCCACATTGTCCTTCTTGACGCCCGCCTTGTCCTGCTCCTGCTTGTTCCACAGCGCCATCAGACCGAAGCCATTCTCGAAGTTGTAGCCCAGCGCGGCTTCCCAGCCGGTGTGGTCGGTGCCGGTGGCCAGGAAGTCGCTGCCATCGGCGTAGCTCAGGGCGGCGTAGGCGGCCTTGTTGTCGTACTTGGCAGAGATGATCCACAGCTTGGCATCACTCTCGCCGCTCTTGTCGCGGATGCCGACGTTGTAGGCGGTACCCAGCGAGAGATTGAACGGGAAGGTATAGGCCACGGCAGCACCGTAGGCGGCATCGCTATCCTTGCTGGTGGTCTGTTCGGTATCGCCGCCGTCGAACTTGTAGCTGGTATCGAGCTGGAAGCCGTTGAACAGGCCTGAATATTTCAGCACGGAGCCGGCGCGGTTGGTGGCGAAGGTGTCGGTCTTGGCACCCAGCGCATCGTTGCCGTAGCCATCGGAAAGGGCGACATCAGTCCAGTCAGCCAGGAAGCCGGGAGCCCCTTTCTGACGACCGAAGGTGACGCTACCCCAGTCTGCGCCCACACCGGCAAAGGCCAGGCGGGTGCGCAGGTTGTCGGAGTTCTCGCTGATGGTCTTCTCGCTGTCGTTGATATACATCTGTACTTCATACTGGGCCAGCGCTTTCAGACCGCTCTGGATCTGGGTCTCGGCTTTGGCGCCGAAGCGGACAAACTGGTTGGCGCCCTGCTTGGCACTGTAGTCCTGAGTGCCGTTCGGGTGGGTGGCATCGACGTTTTCTTTCTTGTCACCGAAGAATTGACCGGCATAGATGCGGCCATAGAGATCCAGCAAAGAGGTGTCGTTTTTATACACTTCAACGGCTTGAGCCTGGAAGGCGGCAGTCAGCGCCAGTGCCACTACAGTCAGCTTTTTCATCTTAATCCCTTGTGTTGCAAGCTTTTGTTTGGAAGACGGGGCCATCCTAGGGAGGGCGGATGACAGCGGGGTGACAGTTGGATGAAGAGTCGATGGCAGTTGGATTGCAATTGGATGAATTGGCTACATTTATGCGCCTGCCAGCTACTTTTGTGCGCAAAGGTTTGCCCTTGTGGTAGAATGCCGCCCGTTTTCGAGCTCCATAGGTTGGATATGCGATGAGACGTGAACTGGCAATCGAGTTTTCCCGAGTGACGGAAGCGGCTGCACTGGCTGGCTACAAGTGGCTCGGACGTGGTGACAAGAATATCGCCGATGGGGCGGCCGTTGCGGCCATGCGCCACATTCTCAACCAGATCGAGATCGATGGTGAGATTGTGATCGGCGAAGGTGAAATTGATGAAGCGCCGATGCTCTATATCGGCGAGAAGGTCGGTACCGGACACGGCGACGCGGTGGATATCGCGGTCGATCCCATCGAGGGTACCCGCATGACCGCCATGGGTCAGGCCAACGCGTTGGCAGTGCTGGCGGTGGGCGACAAGGGCTCCTTCCTGAAAGCGCCCGACATGTACATGGAAAAGCTGATCGTCGGCCCCAAAGCCAAAGGCGCCATCGACCTGAATCAGGCTCTCGAGCTGAACCTCAAGGCCGTGGCCAAGGCGCTGGGCAAGCCGCTCTCCCGTCTGACCGTCATTACCCTGGCCAAGCCGCGTCATGACAAGGCGATCAAGGAGATGCAGGGGCTGGGCGTGCGCGTTTTCGCCATTCCCGATGGTGACGTCGCAGCCTCCATCCTCACCTGTCTGCCGGACAGCGAAGTGGACATGCTGTACGGCATTGGCGGCGCACCGGAAGGGGTGATCTCCGCTGCGGTGATCCGCGCGCTGGATGGCGACATGCAGGCCCGTCTGGTGCCGCGTCACCGGGTCAAGGGCGACAGCCCCGAGGTGATCGCGCTGGGTGAGCAGGAGATTGCCCGCTGTGAAGCGCTCGGCATCGACGTCAACAAGGTGCTCAAGCTGGAAGACATGGCGAAGAATGACAACGTCATCTTCTCCGCCACCGGCATCACCAAGGGTGATCTGCTGGACGGCATCACTAGCGATGGTGTGATGGCGACCACCGAGACCCTGCTGATCCGTGGTAAATCCCGTACCATCCGCCGCATCAAGTCGATCCATTACCTTGAGCGCAAAGATAGCGTAGTGCGCGACATCATCCTGTGATGATGGCTCTGCCCGCCCTGCGGTAGTGAATCAAGCCCGATCGCCTCGCGGTCGGGCTTTTTGCTGCCTGCCCTCTACGTTTGTCATCTGGCCTGGGCTATGGTGGCAGAGAGTCCGACAGTGCAGGTTGATCCTGTGACAGGAGTGGGTTGTATGGAGTGTCGTTCCGGTTGCGGTGCCTGTTGCATCGCTCCCAGTATCAGCAGTGCCATCCCCGGCATGCCCGATGGCAAACCGGCTGGCGTCCCCTGCATCCAGCTTGATGCGCGCCTTGGCTGCAAGATCTTCGGTCAGCCAGAACGGCCGGCGGTATGTGGCGGCTTTCGTCCGATGGCGGATGTGTGCGGTAGCCACCGCGCCGAGGCCATCTGGCTGATTGGCGAGCTGGAGCGGCTCACCACCTGACGAGAGCAGAACAAAGAGATAAAAAAGAGGCCGCATTGTGCGGCCTCTTCTCTTTTTGCTGTTTGCAGTCTGAGGATCAAATCCCTGCCAGCTCCAGCGCCTGACGGTAGTACTCGTTGGCCTTGTTGGTAAGGCGGCGCTTGTCCATCACCTGACCGAGCGCGTGGTAGACGGCTGCACTGGGCGCCTTCTCCACCTGCTGTTCCAGCAGCTTCTGGGCTTCGTCGAGCTGGCCGGCCAGCAGATAGAGCTGGGCCATTGCGTTGTCGACCTCCGGCTGCCCCTGCTGTTTTTGCAGCAGCGCCAGCAGCGGCTGGTAGTTGTCGAGTTTCAGCTTGGGCAGACGGCTCAGCAGCTGCGGCATGGCTTGCTTGCGCAGCGCCTCCTGCCAGAGATTGGCCGCTTCGCTGTCGGCACCCAGCCCGCGCAGCAGATCGCCGTAGCTGGCCAGCAGCTCCGGCTCAAGCCGCAGTTTGCGCGGCAGCTCCTGCCACACCGCCTTGAGGGTCTCCAGATTGCTTGCCGCCTGCTGCAGACGACCATTCCACGCCTGTTGCAGCAGCTCCTCTTCCTGTTTCGGGGTCAGCTTGCCCACCTTGTGCAGGGTGGGGATAAGGTCGCACAGGGCTGCCCAGTCGTGGCGGGCCAGATGTACCTGACGCAGCTGATCCAGCACCATGGGATGGCGCGGGTTGAGGGCGTAGACCGACTCCAGCATCGCCAGCGCCGTATCGTACTGGCCCTGCTCGATCTGTAGCTGGGTCTGGGTCAGGGTGAGTGCCAGCTCGGCCTTGGGGTTCTCCTCCTGCGCCTTTTGCAGGTATTGATCCCGGCGGACATCGTCACCGCGCGCCTGGGCCGCCTTGGCGGCGCTCAGATAGTTGAGCAGCGGGGTGTCGCTGTTGCTGGCGCCCTTGAGCATCAGCTTTTCAGCCTGGCTGTAGTGCCCTTCGGCCATCGCCAGAGTGGCGGCCACGGTCTGCTGATTGGCCTTGCGGCGGCGACGGGAGCCGTACCAGCCGAGGGTCTTGCGGCGCAGGCCGAACACCCGGCCCAGCAGCCACTCGACGATCAGCAGAGCGCCATAGAACAGCACGGCCAGGATCACCGCGCTGGTGACGGAAGATTCGATAGTGTAGTTGCCGAGCGCAATCAGGACATAGCCCTTGTTGCCTGAGGCCTGCGGGCCAAAGATCAGCCCTGCGACCATGACGGCAACCAGAATGATAATGCGGATCATGGTGCCCCCTTAGCTGCTGGCCAGAATGCGTTGCAGGCGTTCGGTCAGCACCTGCTCCAGCATCGCCTGGGTCTTGAACTGCTCCGGATAGCTGATCTGGATCTGCTCGCCCTTGAGCTTGTCGAGCTCACCCTGCATGTAGTGGGTGGCGCTGTTGTCGGTATCGAAGTACTGGGTCAGCCAGCGCTGCGCCTTGTCGATGCTGTCCTCATAGAGGGACTGCTGTTCGCGATAGACGGCTAGTTGCGCCTGCAGCAGCTTGGTCTTGAGGTTTTCGCGCAGGAAAAATTCCTGCTGCGGTGAGAGCAGGGCCTCGACGGCGCCATCGCGGCGACGGATGGTGATGAAGTTCTCGGTGAACTTGACCCAGTTCTTCTTCAGGTTGCTCTCCCACTCGTCGGGATTGGTGCTGACCGCCTGATCCTGCTCTTGTTTGGCTTCCGGCATGTTGACGGCGGAAAGCGGGAGCAGCTCGATCTGGTCTTCGAGGGCGGCCAGCTTGAGGGTCAGTCCTTCGCGGTCGATGCGCGGCATCCCTTTGAGCTTGGTGATATCTTCGGCCAGTGCCTTGCGGATCGGCATCAGGCTGGGGTCGTTGAGGGCGGCAATGCGCTCGTCGGCGTTGCCGAGCAGGGTGATGGCAGAGACAAGGTCATGCTCCAGCCACAGCTTGCGGCCCGCCATGCGCACCAGATACTCGGATTCGGCCAGCATCCAGTCGTTGGGGCGCTTGTCGTTGAGATCCAGTACCCGGTTCTGCAGCCCCTGCATCTCGCCCTGCAGCCGTTGCTGGGTCTGGCCCAGCGCGGCCAGTTGTTCGGCATCCTTGCTGTTGCTCTGGTCAATCTTGCTCATGGCGCTGGCCAGCTGCTGCTTGAGTTGGGCCAGTTCGGCCTGCTGGGCCACCGCATTCTTGTGACCATGCAGATAGAGACCACCGGTCAGGCCAAGGGCCAGCAGGATGGCGACCCCTCCCAGAACGGCACCGGAGCGGCTCTTGCTGCCATTGACCACCGTGGTCGGCTGGGGTGTGACCTGGGATTCTTGTTGTGCTGTCATTCCATCTTCCTCAGTTCCAGTGCGGCCATCAGGGCCTGGTTGGATGCACCTTGGGCAATCGTGATATGGATAAAGCCCGCAGCGCTGGCCATCTCGGCCACGCGCGGACTGGGGACCACCAGCAGGCGGTCAAAAAGCCAGGGCTGCTGGCTGGCTGGAACCAGCTCCAGCAGCCGTTGCAACAGTTCACCACTGGTGACAAGCAGGCTGTCGAGTCCGGCTGCCTGCCAGTGGCGGGTCAATGCTTCCCCGTCAAACTCGGGGTAGTGGCGCTCATAGGCGGCACAATAGTGCACCAGAGCACCGCGTGAGGCCAGCGTGCTGGCGATGAGATCCCGCCCGCCATTGCCGCGCAGGATCACCACCCGCTTGCCGCTCACCTGCTGCAGTTCGGGCAGGGCCAGCAGTCCCTCGCTGCGCGGGTCGTCCGGGCAGATCGCCCGCACGCCCACTTCGGCAAAGGCATCGGCACTCGCCTGACCCACTGCGAAGTACTCAATATGTGGCCAGGTCAGACCAGTTTGCAACAGAAAATCGTGTGCAAAATGAACGGCATGGATGCTGACGGCGATAACGATGTCGGCATCTTGCAGCATGTCGGCCAAGCGGGTGAGGTCGCTGCCCGCGACCGTTTCCAGCAGTGGGCAGCAGAGTGGTGCATGACCGTGCCGGCGCAGCAACTGCGCCAGCTCGGTGGCCTGAGCGGCCGGACGCACCACTAGCGGGATCATGCGCGGTAGACCTCGGCCAGGATCTCGTCGGCGCCAGCCGCCAGCAGGCGCTGTGCCAGCGTCTCTCCCAGCGTTTCGCCTTCGCTCACCGGGCCGCGGATTTCGTCGCGGATGACACGGGTGCCATCCGGGCTGCCCACCAGACCGCGTAGCCAGATCTGTTTGCCCTCGACCAGTGCATAGGCACCGATAGGCACCTGACATCCCCCTTGCAGGGCACGGTTCATGGCTCGCTCGGTCAATACCCGGGCGCGGGTCTCGGCGTGCTCCAGCGGCGCCAGCAGGGCGTGCAGCTCGTGATCGTCGAGGCGGCATTCGATGCCGACAGCCCCCTGACCGTTGGCTGGCAGGCTCTGCTCCGGCTCGATAAAGGCGGTGATGCGGTGCGCCATCTCCAGTCGTTTCAGACCGGCGGCGGCGAGGATGATGGCGTCATATTCACCAGCATCCAGCTTGGCGAGGCGAGTGTTGACGTTGCCGCGCAGATCCCGGATCACCAGGTCGGGGCGGGCTGCACGCAGCTGGCACTGGCGACGCAGGCTGGAGGTGCCGACCACGGCCCCTTGCGGCAGCTCGGCAATGGCCTTGAAGCGGTTGGAGACGAAGGCATCGCGCGGATCTTCCCGCACGCAGATGGTGTGCAGACCGAGCCCCTCGGGGAACTCCACCGGCACGTCTTTCATGGAGTGAACGGCGATGTCGGCGCGTCCTTCCAGCATGGCGGTCTCCAGCTCCTTGACGAACAACCCCTTGCCGCCCACTTTGGCCAGCGGGGTATCGAGGATCTTGTCACCCTGAGTGCTCATCGGTACCAGTTCGACCTGCAACTCTGGATGCAGGGCTTCAAGCTGGTCTTTTACAAAGTTGGCCTGCCACAGGGCCAGCGGGCTCTTGCGAGTGGCAATTTTCAGGGTTCGGGCTGCCATATCAATCAGTTGTTTCATTTTTAGAAGGAAATCGATATTACCACCCTTTGCCCGGGCTTTCATGGCGGAGCCGGCAAAAGCGGGCTCAAGCTCAAAAATGGAGGCTGAAAATGATTTTCATTAAGTCGAGGTGATTGATTAATTCATTGAAATTATTGAAATTTAACCGTTTCCCCTGATACTTGTTGTGGTCGTACCAGAAATAATCCGGTGATTCGCTGTCGGCTTGTTTACCACTGCTGTTTGCATTGTTAACATGATCACACTTTTTTGACGTATCCCGCTTTTGGTGCGTCATTTTCACCTTGGTGATAGGCAGGGCATTGCTGGAAAAACTCGACACGCTGGTTGCGCGTTATGACGGGATTACCCGTCTCAAGACGCAACGGGCGCTGGGCCTCATGAGTCGCTACGGGCAGCAGGTATTTCAACTGCTGCCGGTCATGCTGCACTTCAATCATCCCCTGTTGCCTGGCTATGTTTCCGGTGATGTCCCTCATGGCATCTGGAGTTTCAGCACCACCCCGGAACAGCAAGCCTTCATTGATGACCTCTGCCAGAATGCCAATTGCCTCAACGGGCTTGCCACCCATGACCGAGCCATTCAAGGGCTTTACTCCATGGGCAGCACCTCCTCCATCGGCCAGTGCTGTCACTCGGATCTCGATATCTGGGTCTGCCACGTGGCCGGCTTGTCGCAGACGCGGCTCGATCTGCTGGAGCAGAAGTGCCAGCAACTCTCCAAGTGGGCGGAACAGCGCGGGGTTGATCTCAACTTCTTCCTGATCCCGGAAGACAAGTTCCGCCAGACCAACGATGCCGAGATGCAGGGGGAGAGCTGCGGCAGCGCCCAGCATCTGCTGCTGCTCGACGAGTTCTACCGCAGCGCCATGCATATCGCCGGCAAGCGGCTCATCTGGTATCTGGTGCCTGTCGAATATGACGACCACTACGACGAATATGTGAACGGGCTGTTCGAGAGCGGTCAGCTCGATCAGGATGACTGGCTCGATCTGGGCAGTTTTAACCGGATCCCGGCCGAGGAGTATTTCGGCTCGGCACTGTGGCAGCTCTACAAGGGGATCGACTCTCCCTATAAAGCCGTGCTCAAGTCGGTGCTGATGGAAGCCTACTCCCACGAGTACCCCAATACCCGCCTGCTGTCGATGATTGGCCGCGACTGGTTCCAGCACAACGAGGGGATGCACTACCGGCTCGACAACTACTGCCTGATGCTGGACAAGGTGACCAACTACCTCAAGTCCATCGGGGACATGGCGCGACTCGATCTGGTGCGCCGCTGCTTCTACCTCAAGGTGTGCGATGGCCTCAGCCACCCGAAGGACGATCACTCTCCCGAGTGGCGCCGCGAGCAGATGAGCCAGCTGGTCTCTTACTGGGGCTGGAGTCAAGAGAAGTTGTACCATCTCGATCACCGCCACGAGTGGAAGGTCGAGGAGGTGAAGATCGCCCATGCCGAGTTGCTGGAAGCTCTGATGCAGAGCTACCGCAACCTGATCCAGTTCGCCCGTCGCAACAACATCAGCGAGTCGATCAACCCGGAAGATATCGGTATCTTGTCGCGCAAGCTCTATGCCGCTTTCGAGAGCCTGCCGGGCAAGGTGCAGCGGGTGAACCTCAAGATAGCGCCGGATCTGAGCGAGCCGGATCTCAGCTTCGTGCAGGTGCCGCACGGTCGCCTCAACCGCGCCGGCTGGTATCTCTACAAGCATTCGCTGGAGCCGGTGGACATCATTGGCCGTGCACCGCTCGAGTTCAACGGCTACATCAGCAAGCTGGTCTCCTGGGCCTATTTCAACGATCTGCTGACGCCCCAGTCGCGGGTGCACCTCTTCAATCAGGGGTCGGATCTGCACATCGACAATCTGCACCAGTTCTGTCGCGATCTCTCCGGCTGCTTCCCCGAGAAGTACCCGCTCGCCACCAACCTGGCGCTCAGCCGGCCGTGCGAGATCCGTCAGCTCTCCATCTTCCTCAACCTGGAGATGGATCCGACCAGCCACTGGGTCGGGCAGGTGATCGAATTCGACGCCAATACCGTGGATGTATTTTCGTTTGGTCGCAATCAGGAGTGTCTGGTCGGTTCGGTGGATCTGGTCTATCGCAACTCCTGGAGCGAGATCCGTACCCTCCATTTTCAGGGGGACGAGGCTGTGGTCGATGCCCTCACCACCATCCTCGGCAAGATGCATCAGGATGCCGCAGCCCCCGAGATGATCGAGGTGTTCTGCTACAGCCAGCACTTCCGCTCTCTGGTTCGCTCCCGCTTCCAGACGCTGGTGGCCGAGTGTATCGATCTGCGCCTGGCCCGCGACAAGCAGCAGCTGGTCAAGACCATGGCGCTCGGTAAGGAGAAGTACGGCATCTTCTTTGAGCGGCGCGGGGTGTCGGTGAAGAAGCTGGAGAACGCCATCGATTTTTACCGCCACATCTCCCACAACAAGCTGGATCACCTGCCGCTGCGGCTCGACAAGACCCACAGCCAGCATCTGCCGAGCATCGTCGATGCCTACGCCAGCGAGGGGTTGGTGCAGTTCTTCTTCGATACCCGGGATGCGGGCACCAACATCTATATCCTCGATGAGGCGAACCGGGTCGAGATCTACCAGCATTTTGCCGGCAACAAGGATGAGCTGGTCTCCGGCGTGAACCGCTTCTACACCTCGAATCACGAGCGCTTCAGCGATGACGGTCAGTTCATCAACTTCAACCTGCCCCAGTACTACGAGATAGTGCAGCACAATGGCGAGCTGGCGGTTATTCCCTACCGCAGCCAGGGGGCGGGGCGTGAACAGGTGCCGCCGACCCGCGATGTGGGTTAGCCGCTGCGGTACGCATCCTGAGAACACAGCAATAAAAACGGCCTGCAGTTGCAGGCCGTTTGCTTTTGCGGTTGCTCAGCCGCCGAGGCGGGCCAGCAGCCAGCTGCGAATGTCGCCCAGCTGAGGGCGGCAGATCTCGTGGCGCATCGGGTACTCGTGCCACTCGGGGGCGAGCCCTATCTCTTCCAGCCGGTTCTTGGCATCCCAACCGAGTGACAGACTCACCACATCGTCATAGATGCCGTGCATGTAGCAGATGGGCAGGGAGCGAGCGGCCTCGCTCATTTCGTCTGCCAGCTTGTCGGGAGCGGCCAGGTAGGTGGACATGCAGAGCAGGCCCGCCAGCGTTGCCTGATAGCGCAGCGAGGTGAAGGAGGCTATGACGCCGCCCTGAGAGAAGCCCGCCAGCACGATCTGTTCGGGGGCAAACCCTTCGGCGACCAGCTGATCCAGCAGGGCGCTGATCTGGCTGGCTGATTCACGGACATGGGACTCCACGGCCCGCTCGGCGGGATCCTCGAAGCTCTTGATGTCGTACCAGCCGCGCATCTTGTAGCCCATGTTGATGGTGATGGGGCGCTCCGGCGCATCCGGCAGCAGGTGACGCACCGGCAAGTCGGCGGGCAGATCCAGCGCATCCACCAGCGGGGCTAGGCCGGCGCCTGAATCCCCCAGCCCGTGCAGCCAGATCACTGCGTGACGGGCGCCCTGTGGATAGAGGTCAATCATGGGAATACCACGGGTTCACCAGCTTGAGCAGTGCAGGACTTGCTCAGCAGAGCCTTGAGCTCATGGCCGAAACGGTTGTCGATCCAAGTTTCACCCTGCAGTTCGAAGTGGAAGCCGTTCTCGCGGGTGGCGACCCAAATCTGGTGCAGCGGCTCCTGCTTGTTGATGATGACCTTGGTCTTGTTCTCGAACACGAGGGTCAGGACACCCCCGTTGCGCTCGCAGTCGATATCCGGATACCCCTCGTCGAGCGTGTCCTCCACGTACTGGAAAAAGGCGTCGGTCAGGGCGTGATACTCGTGATCCTTCATCGGTTTATCCTGTTGCTTTTAACAATGTGAGTGCGATTATAGAGGGCCAAAATTTTTTTCGCAGCGAACCATTATGATTACCCAGTTCACCAAGTGTCTGCTTGCTACTCTTCTTTCCCTCGGGTTGGCCGCCTGCGGTCTGAAGGGGCCGCTTTATATGCCGCCTCCCGAGCAACCCCAGAGCCAGAGTACACCGCAAGCGGCACAGCCTGCGACCCCTGCGGCACCCAACGAGGCCGCGCCGCAATAATGCCGCACCCATTCTAGGAAGGAACCGCCCCTTTGGATCACTTTAACTACGATGCCGCTGGCCAGCTTCAGGCCGAGCAAACCTCGCTGCAACAGCTTGCCGAGCAGTACGGTACCCCGCTTTATGTCTACTCCCGTGCCACCCTCGAACGTCACTGGCACGCCTTTGACAAGGCCGCGGGCGATATTCCCCACCTGATCTGCTATGCGGTCAAGGCCAACTCCAACCTGGCGCTGCTCAACCTGCTGGCCCGACTGGGATCAGGGTTCGATATCGTCTCCGGTGGCGAGTTGTCACGGGTGCTGGCGGCGGGCGGTGATCCGCGCAAAGTGGTCTTCTCCGGGGTGGCCAAGAGCGAGGCCGAGATGCGCCTCGCGCTGGAAAAAGAGATCCTCTGCTTCAATCTGGAGTCGGAAGCCGAGCTGGAGCGCCTCAACCGGGTGGCGGGCAGCATGGGCAAGAAGGCGCCGGTATCGGTACGGGTCAATCCGGATATCGATGCAGGTACCCACCCCTATATCTCCACCGGCCTCAAGCAGAACAAGTTCGGCATCCCCATCGAGCTGGCTCCCGCTATCTATCGCAAGGCGGCGGCGATGGAACATATCGAGATCGTCGGGGTGGATTGCCATATCGGCTCGCAACTCACAGAATTGAATCCTTTCATGGAAGCGGCGGACAAGCTGCTGCGGCTGATCGATGGTCTGGCGGCGGAAGGTATTCATATCCACCATCTGGATGTGGGTGGCGGCCTTGGGGTCAACTACGGTTCCGAGCAGCCACCGCACCCGACAGAGTATGCCGAAGCGCTCAAGCAGAAGTTGGCGGGCCGGGATCTGACCCTGCTGTTCGAACCGGGCCGCGCCATCGTCGCCAATGCCGGCGTGCTGCTGACCCGGGTTGAGTATCTGAAGCCGGGCGAGACCCGCAACTTCGCGCTGATCGATGCCGGCATGAACGACATGCTGCGCCCCTCGCTCTATGGCGCCTGGATGAACATCATCGAGGTGGATAGCCGTGCTGGCCATACCCCTGCGCTCTATGACGTGGTGGGCCCGGTGTGCGAGACCGGGGATTTCCTCGGCAAGGAGCGCATTCTGGCCATCGCCGAGGGGTCGCTGCTGGCGGTGCGCTCGGCCGGTGCCTACGGCTTTACCATGTCATCCAACTACAACACCCGTCCCCGTGCCGCCGAAGTGCTGGTGGACGGTACGCAATCGTTCCTCATCAGAGAGCGCGAGCAGTTGACCGATCTCTGGCGCGGTGAGCACTTGCTGCCTTAAGCTGCCTTTAAAAGTGCCTTGAGCGCGCGCCCAAAAACAGGAACGCACGATGTTGATAGATTTTTCCAAGATGCACGGGCTGGGAAACGACTTCATGGTGGTGGACGGTGTCACCCAGAAGATCTTTTTCAGCAACGACGTCATCAAGAAGCTGGCGGATCGCCACTTCGGGGTCGGTTTTGACCAGCTGCTGCTGGTGGAGCCCCCCTATGACCCCGAGCTTGATTTTCACTACCGTATCTTCAATGCCGATGGCAGCGAGGTGGAGCAGTGCGGCAATGGCGCCCGCTGTTTCGCCCGTTTCGTGCGTCTCAAGGGGTTGATCAACCGCGATCGCATCGCGGTCAGCACGGCGCGCGGTCGCATCGTGTTGCAGCTGGAAGGGGAGAATCAGGTCACGGTCAACATGGGAGTGCCCCAGTTCGAGCCGGGCAAGATCCCGTTTCGGGCCCAGAAGGCAGAGAAGACCTATCTGCTGCGGGCGCAGGAACATACCGTGATGTGTGGTGCCGTCTCCATGGGCAACCCCCACTGCGTCATCGAGGTACCGTCGGTGGCCGATGCTCCGGTGGCGACACTGGGGCCCATCATGGAGCGTCACGAGCGTTTTCCCGAGCGGGTCAACGTCGGCTTCATGGAGATGGTCAACGCCACCGAGATCAAGCTGCGGGTGTTCGAACGCGGGGTAGGGGAGACTCTCGCCTGTGGTACCGGCGCCTGCGCGGCTGCGGTCATCGGCATGAGTCAGGGCAAGCTCAAGGAGCGGGTCACCGTCAGCCTGCCGGGCGGCAAACTGACCATCGCCTGGAAAGGGCCGGGTCAGCCAGTCTATATGACCGGGCCGGCCGAGCATGTCTTTGACGGCCAGATCGACGTATAAAGCAGTTATTCCGATTGATAGCGGTTCGGCGGCAGGAGCCATACTCCCGCAGCCCATGATGTCGGGGCCAGTCCCCTTTCTCTGATGGATCAACCAAGTTATGAGTGAACTCAAACGGCAGGAGCAACTGGTGGACGAAGCCGCCGTGCTGGAGTACCTGGCCCGTTACCCCGAGTTTTTCCAGCGCCACGGTGCCGTGCTGGACAGGATCCGCATTCCTCACGAGCGTAAAGGCTCGGTCTCGCTGGTCGAACGCCAGCTGGATCGCCAGCGCGAGCGGATCGAACAGCTGGAGCAGGAGATCACCGAACTGATGGGGATCGCCAGCGAGAACGAGCGGATCTTCCGGGTCTATGCCGATCTCTATGGCGAGCTCTATGGCTGCCAGACCCTGTTCGAGGTGAGTGCCGTGATGGGCAAGGCCTTCGTGCAGCGGCTGCGGCTGACCGGTCTGCGGCTCTGGCTCAATCCGAAAAAGTTTCAGTTAAGCGGCCCCGAATCGCGCTTTCTGGCCGAGGGCAAACAGCTGGAGCAACTGCTGGGCCAACGTTTGCCGGGGCAGGATTACTACTTCGGCCGCCTGAACCAGAGCGAGAAGCAGGCGCTGTTCGGGCACGACGTGCTGGTCAACTCGGTCGCCCTGATGCGGCTTGGCGATCTCGGCGTGTTGGCCTTTGCCAGCTCGGATCCCAGCCACTTCACCCCGCACAACGACACCCTGTTGCTGGGCCAGCTGGGCCGACTGCTGCAACTGCGGCTGCCAGAGCTGGCGCATGGCTAGGGGGCCCGCCAAGGCGCCTCCTGTTGCCGAGCCACTGCCGTCTGGATTGGCTGACGATCTGGCGGCATTCATCGAATATCTGAGGGTCGAGCGCCAGCTCAGCCCTCACACCCGCAGCAACTATCAGGCCCATCTGGAGGCGATGACCGCCGCGCTGGTGAAGCTGGGGCTCGAAACGTGGAGCCGGCTTGAGGCGAGTCAGGTTCGGACTCTGGTGACCCGGATGCACAAAGAGGGGCTGGCGCCCCGTTCGCTCGCGACCAAGGTCTCCGCCCTGCGCAGCTTCTGTGACTGGCAGGTGCGCCAGGGGCGGTTGGTGGCCAATCCGGCCCGCGGTATTGTGACCCCCAAGCAGGGGCGGCCACTGCCAAAGAACCTCGATGTGGACGAGATGCACCAGCTGCTCAACATCACCGATGAGCAGGATCCGCTGGCGGTGCGGGATCGCGCCATCATGGAGCTGATGTACTCTTCCGGCTTGCGCCTTGCCGAGCTGGTGGGGCTCAATCTGGTGGATGTGAAACTCGACGATCGTCAGCTCAGGGTTACCGGCAAGGGCTCCCGCGAGCGGGTGCTGCCCATCGGTCGGATGGCGGTGGAGTGGCTGCACAAGTGGCTCAAGGTGCGACCCCTGCTGGCGGGCACCGAGAGTGAGGCGCTGTTTGTATCGAGCCGTCAGCAGCGGCTGTCGCCTCGCTCGGTACAGGCCCGCCTCGATGGCTGGGGCAACAAGCAGGCGCTCAATGCCCATGTCCATCCCCACAAGCTGCGCCACAGCTTTGCCACCCATATGCTGGAGTCATCCGGCGATCTGCGGGCGGTGCAGGAGCTGCTGGGCCATGCCGACCTGTCAACTACCCAGATTTATACCCACCTCGACTTCCAGCATCTGGCCAAGGTCTACGACAGCGCTCACCCGAGGGCCAAGCGGGATCCCGAATCGCAGGAAGATGAATAACGGGCCGTGCGCCCCCGTTGCAGAGGAGAGTCCATGCACTTCTATCGCCGCTGGCAGCCGGTTGCCGCCATCTCGTTTGATCTCGACGATACCCTCTATGACAACGGCCCGGCCATCGAGCGGGCCGAGCAGTGGATGTTGAGCCACCTGCGCAGCGAATATCTGGCCACCGCCATGCTCGACAAGCCGCGTTGGCTGGAGCTCAAACGCGCTGTGCTGCTGGCCCGGCCAGAGCTGCGCCATGATGTCAGTCTGGCGCGCCAGCAGACTATCTGTGCCGCCATGATGGAGGGGGGGATGCTGGCGGCGCAGGCCGGGCGCGTGGCCGAAGAGGTATTTGCAGCGTTTCTGGCCGAGCGCTCGAAAATCGAGGTGAGCGATGCGACTCATGACCTGCTGGCCCGGCTGGCGGCACGCTATCCGCTGGTGGTCATCACCAATGGCAATCTGGATTTGGTGCAGGCAGGGCTTGAGCCCTATTTCACTCTGGTCTGCAAGGCGGGGATGAATGCCAGAATGAAGCCGGCACCGGATATGTTTGAGCAGACCCGCAGCGCCCTCAAACTGCCTGCGGAGCGGATCCTCCATGTGGGGGATCATCCCGAGACCGATGTGCTGGGGGCTCGCTTCCACGGCTTTCGCGCCGCCTGGCTCAACGAGCGACAGCAGCCATGGCAGCAGTTGCAGCAACTGCCGGATGTAGAGCTGAGTGCGTTGGGAGAGCTGGCCGAGCTGCTGTTGTGAAGGTTGCCGGGCTGGTGAGGGAATGAGGGGGAGTAGTATGGCGGAGCTGTAGTAGCAACTCCGCCAGAGGTTGCCTTATCTGCCGCCAAACAGCTTCATCAGCTTGTCGAGCAGATCCAGCTGTTGTGGTGGATGCTTCATGGACTCTGCCTCGCGATCCAGCAGCGCCTGCTGCTCCTGCTGACGATCGCTCAGCACCCGATAAAGGGGCTCGACCAGCGATTCGCGTTGGGCAACCAGCGCCTGAAACATCGCCTGATTGATGCGATAGGTCTCGACCGTGGCGAGCGCCCGTACCGTGAAGGTGCTGGGCTCGCCGGTGAGCAGGCTCAGCTCGCCAAAGAAGTCACCCGCCCCGAGCGTGCCGAGTTTTAACTCTTTTCCCTCCGCATTGACCAGCATCTCGGCCTCGCCCTTGACCAGCACGAAGAGCCAGCTTGATACCTCCCCCTGCTCCAGCATGACGTCACCGCTGACAAAGGGGGCAAATTTTACCTGATCGGCCAGCTGAAGCAGCTCGTTCTCCTGCAACATGGCAAACAGCGGCAGCTTGCGCAACGTGTCGGTACGCTCGGCGGTGTGGCGTTTGTGGCGTGCATCCAGATGTTGCTTCTCTTTGGCCATAAAGACGTTGAAGATCGGCGGAGTGAGGCGCCTGTCATTGCGACGCAAGGCGGCATCTATGAGGCTGCGTACCATGGAGTCGGTGGGGTCATCGCGGGCCAGGTCGGTCAGCCAGTAGCGCACCGCATAGCGGGCAATGCCCCCTTCGACGTTCATCAGCAGGCAGTCCGGTTGCGGGTGCTTGGCGACGCAGGGCAGTTTGGTCTCCCGCAGGGACTTCTCGATCAGCGCGATAATCTGGGTCGGCAGGGTATCCAGCGTCAGATCGAACCAGACCCAGCGTCGCCACTGGAGCGGTTCGCCACGGCGACGGCCGAGTACAGTGAAACGCTGTTTGAGCAGGTGGCTGTTGGGGATGACCACTGTCTCCCAGTTGCGGGTCTCGATGGTGGTGGCGCGCCAGTTGATCTCGACGACGCGCCCCTGGGTGGTGTCCACCTGCAGCCAGTCACCGATGGAGATGGAGCTGTCGAGCTGGATCGATACGCCAGCCAGCAGGTTGCCAAGGGTGTCCTGCATGGCAAAGGCGATGACGGCGGTGATCACCGCCGAGGTGGTGACTATCTCCCCGAGCGCCATGCCGGAAGCGTAGAGGCGAAACAGCCCCCAGCCGATGTAGCCGATGGTGATGACGATGTCGGCGATGATCCGCGGGATCTTCACGTGACAGAGCGGCAGCAGGAATTCGAATAGCAGGATCCCCCAGATCTTCACCATTACCAACCCTGCCAGCAGGGTGGAGATTTCAACCAGCAGATGGTGAGGGAGCGGCAGCTTGAACCAGCCGCCTTCCAGCTGGATCAGGACGATGACCACTATGCTCATCATCACGAAGCCAAGCTCGGAGAGGAGCTCTCGCCGTTCACCGGGACGGCGCCAGAAGTGCACCAGCATCAGCGACAGGGTGAGCAGGGTCCAGAACGGGTGTTCACCGATCCAGAGCAGGGTCGGTAGCGCAGTGAGATTATCGCCAAACATAGCAGCCCCTTGGCATTGTTTACCTCCAGCATAGCTGTTCCACGGCGGAGAAATGGTGCGCCGATGCGCCATTTTATTTATGCTGCACTCAATAGCTTCAGGGAGGGCTTCCAGTGCAATTTTCAAAGAAAATCATCTGCTTGATGGCGCTCTTGCCGTTGGCTGGCTGTGACCTGCTGGTGGATCGCTATCGGGTCGAGTTCAGGGATGGATCCTGGCGCGAGATTGCCATTACCCCCTTCTCCAGCGAGGCACGCTGGCGCGAGGGATGTGCGACTGGCGAGGTGCTGAGCGACATGACGGTACCCATCAAGCGTGGCGACAAGGTGAATGGCCGTGAGCAGCTGTTGATTGGAGGGGAGAAGTTCGAGCTGGATGACAACAATCTCTATCGCAGCAATGGCATGGTATTCGGCCAGTCGCCGGATCATATCCAGCGCGGCCTGAAAGGACTGGATGCCTGTCGTGGCTTGCGCCTCGAGCGAGGGGGAATGCCCAAGCTCAAGGCGCGCGGGTTTGGTGAGTGATTAGGTCTTGCTGGTGACCGCCTGGCGCTTGCGGCAGGCATCGCCAAAAGCCTCGAAGATCTTGATGGAGTAGGTGTTTTCCCTCGCTTTCCACTCCGGATGCCACTGCACTGCCAGCAGGAAGGGGGAGATGACAGGGGCGTGGATCGCCTCGATCAGGCCATCTTCGGCGTGGGCCAGCGGTTCCAGCCCGCTGCCCAGCGTCTTGATCCCCTGTCCGTGCAACGAGTTGACCGCAATGCTCTCTTCGCCCATCAGGTCGGCAAACCAGCTGCCGGAGACCAGATGAATCTGGTGGCTCTCGCCATACTGCTCGTCTACCGGATCGTCCGAATCCTCCCGATGATCGTCATATCCCGGCTCGGTATAGACCTTCTGGTGGATATCTCCACCCAGCGCCACGTTGATCTCCTGCATGCCGCGGCAGATGCCGAGGATCGGTAGTCCGCGCGCCAGCGCCCCCTTGATGAGCGGCAGATCGAACAGATCGCGATCCCGATCCTGTTGCTTCTCCGGAGTGAGATTCTCCTGACCATAGAGGGCGGGGTCTATGTTGGAACCCGCCCCGCTCAGGTAGACGCCATCCGCCAGATCCAGATACTGCTCCAGATCGGCTGTGCCGCAACAGGTGGGCACCAAGAGCGGGACGCAGTGGCTGATTTCGACCAGCGGTGTGATGTATTTGTGGGTCATCACCTGATAGGCGTGGCCGTTGCGGGGCTGGGCGCCCATGGTCATCAATACGACGGGTTTACGGTTGGGAGGGAGTGAAGGCGTTGACATAGGGCACCTGAGTTATCCTTGGCGTTGAATTCGCATCCTGCGCCTTGGGCAGACCCTTGCACATAAACCGGACAAGGGCATGCCTCAAGGCATGGTCAAGGGATCCCGTGTCGGCCCGGGGGCAGAATCGTCGGTCAGCCTCGGCAACGACAGCCTGGATCCTGCTTCCAGTCTGCCAAGGCCGTTCAATATGTCAAACAAAATGATGCAAAAATGTTAATGGTTGTGACTTTCATCTTCGCCAAATAGCCTGTTTGTGGCCATTCCAAGCCATCGCTTTGCATAAAACTGCTGCTTTGTGGTGGATATATTAAACAAGGTCATGTTGTGATGCGGGCGGGAGTAGCGGTGCGTGCATAAAAAAACGCCTCCCAAGGGGAGGCGTTTTCGGGGATCACAGCAGGTCTTCAATCTCGCCGCGCAGATACTGGTACATCTCGCGATAGGCGACCGGCGGCTTGTTCAGCTCCCGCTCCTTGTTGGCGCTGCGGATCAGCTGGCGCAGCTTCTGGCGATCCAGTTCGTGGAACTGGGACATCAGCTCGTTGAGGGCGCTGTCTCCCTCGCTGATCAGCCGCTCGCGCCACTGCTCCAGCCGGTGCAGGCGGGCATTCACGGTGGAGTGGCGGTTCTTGATGATGGAGAGCGCTTCGGCGATCGGCTCTACATCCCGGCTGCGCATCAGGCGGCCGATGAACTGCAGGTGACGGCGGAAGGACTCATCCTTCTTCGGCTTGAGCTTGCGGCCCAGCTCGACCGCTTCTGCCAGCTCTTCATCCAGCGGGATCTTCTCCAGCTCGCTGTGGCTGAGGGAGACAATCTCTTCCCCCATCTTCTGCAGTGCTTCGGCATCGCGCTTGAGCTGGCTCTTGCTGGGGCCCCAATCTTCCCACTCGTTGTCGTCTTGATGGTGACTCATCGGTCTCTTGATTCCTGTCATTCACATTTGGTGGATATGTTACCAGCTTCTCCCGCTGGGCGCAGGGGTCTGATATGCTTAGCCCCTTTCCTTCCTTCATACAGATGTGAGTTATGGATCAGCAAGACCAAATCCGCCAGGATCAAGCCCATCTCGAGGCCGTGGTTGCCGAGGCTCTGGATATTGCCAAAGGACTGGGCGCTTCGCTGGCCGAAGTCTCCATCAGCAAGCAGACCGGACTGTCGGTCAACACCCGCGGTTGTGAACTGGAAAGCATTGAATTCAACAAGGACGGCGCGCTCGGTATCGCTGTCTATCGCGATGGCTGCAAAGGCTCCTCTTCCACTACCGACCTGAGCCGTCCCGCCATCCGTGCCGCCGTTGAAGCGGCGATGGAGATTGCCCGCCACACCTCACCGGATGCCTGTGCCGGTCTGGCGGATGCCGAACTGCTGGCCTGGGATGCGCCCGATCTGCAGCTGTGCCACCCGGTGGCGCTGGATCCCCAATATGGGATCGAGCTGGCTACCGAGTGCGAGCGCCTGGCGCTGGGGCGCGATGCCCGCATCAAGCACTCAGACGGGGCTGGCTTCTCCAGCCACCTCGGCATCAAGGTCTATGGCAACAGCCACGGCTTCGTCAAAGGCTATGCAGCCTCGCGCAACTCCCTGAGCTGCGTGCTGATTGGCGAGCAGGATGGCGACATGCAGCGCGATTATGGCTACTCCTCCAGCCGAACCCTCGAAGGGATCTGGAGCCCGCAGCGCATTGCCGATGAAGCGGTGGAGCGTACCCTCTCCCGCCTTGGCGCCCGCAAGATTGCGACCTGTCAGGCTCCGGTAATGTTCCACCCCGATACCGCCTCTGGCCTGTGGGGTCATCTGGTGATGGCGATCAGCGGGGGCAACCTCTATCGCAAGTCGAGCTTCCTGCTGGACAAGCTGGGCAAGCAGATCCTGCCCGAGTGGCTGACCATTCAAGAGTTTCCACATCTACTGGGCGGTCTGGCCAGTACCCCGTTTGATGGCGAAGGGGTGCGCACCCGCGATATGGACATAGTGCGCAATGGCGAGCTGATGAGCTGGCTACTCACCTCCTACTCCGCCCGCAAGCTGGGGCTGACCAGCACCGGCCACGCCGGTGGCATCCATAACTGGCAGGTCTCCAGCACAGGTCAGGACTTCAATGGCATGCTCAAGGAGATGGGCACCGGTCTGCTGGTGACCGAGCTGATGGGGCAGGGGGTCAACATCGTCAATGGCGACTACTCCCGCGGTGCCGCCGGTTTCTGGGTCGAGAATGGCGAGATCGCCTATCCGGTCGAGGAGATCACCATTGCCGGCAATCTGGCCGAGATGTTCGGCCACATAGTGGCGGTGGGTAGCGATGAAGATGAGCGCTCCAGCCTCAAGACCGGCTCGGTACTGGTGGAGAGCATGAAGCTGGCGGGTCACTGATCCCCCGGTTCTGCCGAGCAGAAAGAATGCAAAAGGCCCCTCGCAGTGCGAGGGGCCTTTTTGTTAGCCAGTGCTCAGGGGCGGCAATCAGCCTTTGATGCGCTCGATGCGGCCACCCAGACCTTGCAGCTTCTGCTCGATGTTCTCGTAGCCACGGTCGATGTGGTAGATGCGGTCGACGATGGTGGAGCCTTCAGCCACGAAGCCAGCCAGAACCAGGCTGGCAGAGGCGCGCAGATCGGTCGCCATCACCTGGGCACCCTTGAGCTGAGTGGTGTCACGGCAGATGGCCACGTTGCCCTGCAACTCGATGTCGGCGCCCATCCGTACCAGCTCGGGAACGTGCATAAAGCGGTTCTCGAAGATGGTCTCGGTGATCATGCCGGTGCCTTGGGCCACCGCGTTCAGCACGGTGAACTGGGCCTGCATGTCGGTCGGGAATGCCGGGTAGGGGGCAGTCTTGATGGTGACCGGCTTGAGCGTGCGGCCAGTCATGTCGAGGGTTATCCAGTCTTCACCCTTCTCAATCAGAGCGCCAGCCTCTTCCAGCTTGACCAGTACCGCTTCCAGCAGGGTCGGGTCGGTGTTGCGGCAGGTGATCTTGCCGCCAGTAACCGCTGCGCCAACAAGGAAGGTACCGGTTTCGATACGGTCAGGCTGGACGCTGTAGCTGCCGCCGTGCAGACGCTCGACGCCGTCGATGATCAGGGTGTCGGTGCCTGCGCCCTGGATCTTGGCGCCCAGCGCGTTGAGGAAGTGGGCCAGATCGACCACTTCCGGCTCGCGCGCGGCGTTTTCGATCACGGTACGGCCTTCAGCCAGGGTGGCGGCCATCATCAGGTTTTCGGTACCGGTGACGGAGACCATGTCCATCAGGATGTGGGCACCCTTCAGGCGACCGTCAACGCGGGCCTTGATGTAGCCATCCTCGATGGTGATCTTGGCACCCATCAGCTCCAGACCGTGGACGTGCAGGTTGACCGGACGGGCACCGATGGCGCAGCCGCCGGGCAGGGAGACGTCGGCAGCACCGAAACGGGCGGCCAGCGGGCCCAGCGCCAGAATGGAGGCGCGCATGGTCTTCACCAGCTCGTAGGGGGCAACGTGGTTGTTCACGGCACCGGTCAGCACGGTCACATTGCCGTTGACCTTGGTGGTGGCGCCCAGCATCTCCAGCAGCTTGATTGTGGTGCCCACGTCTTTCAGGCGCGGCACGTTGGAGAGGTGAACCTCTTCATCACAGAGCAGGGTTGCGAACAGGATCGGCAGCGCGGCGTTTTTGGCGCCGGAGATGGTCACTTCGCCGTTGAGAGTACAACGACCATCGATTTTGAATTTGTCCATTTTCTACTTGGTTACCAAATCAGGAGGGCATTAGGAATTTACGTTCGCGTTTCCACTCGGCGTCGGTGAACGCCTTGATGGAGAGGGCGTGAATGGCGTTGCTGGCGATCTTGTCCATCAGCGGGGCATAGATGGCCTGCTGTTTCTTGACCCGGCTCATGCCGTCAAACATGTCACCAACGGCGATCACCTGATAGTGACTACCGTCCCCTTTGACATGGACTTCGGACAATGGCAGAGCCTCGAGGAGTATCGCTTCAATTTCAGAGACTTGCATTATGCGTCCTCAGTTGTGAGCGGAGTTGACTGAAACAAACCGGCCACCCCGTAGAGGTTGGCCAGGGTATAGAAATCACTGGAGGCGCCCACCAGTTGCGGTGTGGCGCCTCGTGCGAGAGCGGCTTTAGCCCATTTGACCAGCAGTGCCAGCCCGGCGGAGTCGAGGGTGGTGACCCCGCCCAGCTCGAGCCGGTCATCCTGCCACCACTCGTCGCGGCGTTGCCACAGGTCCTTGACCTGTGGCGCTTGCAGATCACCGCGCAGGATCATTTCTTGAGTACCAGCGGTTTGGCATTGTGCTCGTTGAGCTGCTTGATCACGGCGTCGATGCCATTCTGGCGGATGAGGCCGCCCAGCTCGCTCTGCTTGGCGGAGAGCAGGCTGATCCCCTCTGCCACCATGTCGAAGGCTTTCCACTCGCCAGTCTTGTTGTTCTTGCGCAGCTTGAACTCGAGGAAGATGTCCGGCTTGCCGGCCTCTTTCACACTGACGTTGACTGCGGTGATGTTGCTGGTGCCCGGTGCCTTGCCCGGCTCGACCTTGACGGCCTGCTTGTCGAAGTGGGCCAGCGCGTCGGCATAGGAGCTCACCATGTACTCGGTAAAGGCGGCGACGAAGGCGTCACGCTGGGCCGGAGTGGTCTCCTTGATCTGGTTGCCCAGCACCTTGTAAGCGGCGAAGCGGTTGTCCACATAGGGCAGCAGCTCTTCGCGGATGATCACCCGCAGGTGATCCGGATTGCTTTTGACCTCAGCCTGATCGGCTTTCAGGCGGGCAAAGGTCTGTTTGGCTGCCTGATCCACCAGCGCGTAGGGATCGGTTGCATCCAGCGCCTGAGCGGACAAGGAAAAGAACATGCTGGTCATCAGACCCAGCAGCAGGGCGATTTTCTTGAACATGGTTACTCCTTCTTGCTGTCTGACTTGCTGTCGGAGGACTGGCTGCTATAGAGGAACTTGCCAATCAGATCTTCCAGCACGATGGCGGATTTGGTGTCTTCAATCAGGTCGCCATCCTTGAGCATGCTGGTCCCCATCTCCTCGTCGGTAAAGCCGGGGGCCAGACCGATGTACTGCTCGCCGAGCAGACCGGAAGTGAGGATGGAGAGGGTGCTGGTCTCGGAGAACTCGCCGGCACTCTTTTCCATCTGCAGGGTGACCTCGGGAACCTGGGTTTTCGGGTCGAGCACGATGTCGCTGACCCGGCCAACCACCACGCCGCCGACCTTGACCGGCGAACGGACTTTCAGGCCGCCGATATTATCGAAATGCGCGCGCAGGGTATAGGTTTCTCCTTCCGGTTTGAAGCTCAAACCGGCCACTTGCAGTGCCAACGCCAGAATGGCACCGATGCCGGCCAGCATGAAGGTGCCAACCAGGAATTCTACTTTGCTGAACTTCATCTTTACCTTATCCAAACATGACTGCAGTGAGAATAAAATCCAGGCCGAGTACGGCGAGGGACGAGTGAACCACGGTACGAGTCGTGGCCTGACTGATCCCGGCCGAAGTCGGCTTGGCATCATAGCCGTTGAAGAGGGCTATCCAGGTGACCACCAGAGCAAAGATCAGGCTCTTGATGGCACCCTGCATGATATCTTCATGCCAGTCGACCGAGGCCTGCATGGCAGACCAGAAGCCCCCTTCGTCGACGCCAAGCCAGTCAACCCCGACCAGCTTGCCGCCAAAGATACCGATCAGGCTGAACATGAAGGCCAGCAGCGGCATGCTGATGACCCCGGCCCAGAAGCGGGGCGCCACCACCCGGCGCAGCGGATCGACTGCCATCATCTCGAGGCTCGAAAGCTGCTCGGTCGCCTTCATCAGGCCGATCTCGGCCGTGAGGGCTGAACCGGCGCGACCGGCAAACAGCAGCGCGGTCACCACGGGGCCCAGCTCCCGCAACAGGGAGAGAGAGACCAGCGGGCCCAGACTCTGCTCGGCCCCAAAATCCTTCAGTACGTTGTAGCCCTGCAGCGAGAGCACCATACCGATGAACAGCCCCGACACCAGAATGATGGCGACGGACTGCACTCCGACTACATAGAGCTGCTGCACCAGCAACGGGAAGTGCTTGCGTGGCTCGGGTTTGCCAGCCAGCGCATGGAACAGCATGATGGCTGCCCGACCCAGGGAGGTGATGGCACGAATGCCGACCCGCCCCAGCTTGCTTATTTGACTTATCAACATCAGAGATCCTGTAGCAGGTCGCCTGCCGGAAAGTGAAACGGAACAGGACCATCGGGCAATCCTTTGAGGAACTGCTCGACTTCGGGGTTATGCTCCTCGCGCAGCTGTGCCGGCGTACCGTGCGCTACCACCTTGCGGTTGGCGATGATGTAGGCGTAATCGGCGATGCTGAGCACCTCTTTCACGTCGTGGGTGACGATGACGGAGGTGATACCAAGGGCATCGTTCAAATCCTTTATCAGCTTGACCAGCACCGCCATGGTGATGGGATCCTGGCCGACAAACGGCTCGTCATACATGATGAGATCCGGATCCAGCGCGATGGCGCGAGCCAGTGCCGCCCGGCGGGCCATGCCGCCGGAGAGCTCGGAAGGCATCAGTTTTGCCGCGCCGCGCAGACCTACAGCCTGCAGCTTCATCATGACAATGGTGTGGATCAGCTCTTCCGGCAGACCTGAGTGCTCCCGCAACGGGAAGGCCACGTTGTCGTAGACCGTCATGCCGGTAAAGAGGGCACCGCTCTGGAACAGCATGCTCATCCGCTTGCGTACCTCGTAGAGGCGCGAGCGGGAGAGTGCGGGGATATCTTCCCCGTCAAACAGGATATGACCGGACTCGGGTTTGAGCTGGCCACCGATCAGGCGCAGCAGGGTCGTTTTGCCGATGCCGCTCGGGCCCATGACGGCGGTGACCTTGCCACGGGGAATGGTCAGGTTGATTCCGTCATACAGCAGCCTGTCTCCGTGACTGAAGGTCAGATCGGAGACGGTGATCAGGTCATTGTTCAAACAATTGTCCATTCGGTGTAAATGAGGTGCGAATTTTATGGGCTAGTCTAGGTCTAAGCAACAGCAAGGAACAACTATTGAGCAGCCTTCAGCGCGGTTTGCGCGACAGTTTTATGTAACAAACTGCGTCATGTGTTACGGGATTTGCCATCCGATTCGCTTATCAGAGCAGACTTTTTTATAATCCCGCAGCTAAATTCGCCCCGGAGCTGTCTCTTTATGTCTGCAACCCCCGAGAAAGTGTCTGAACTGTTCGATTTCCGTCGCAGTGCCCGCGCGGTGCTGGACACAGAAAAGCAAGCGATTGATGGACTCTATCAGTATCTGAACGACGCCTTCGACAAGGCGTGCGAGATGGTGCTCCGTTGTGGTGGCAAGATAGTGGTCACCGGGATGGGCAAGTCGGGCCATATCGGCAGCAAGATTGCCGCCACCCTCGCCAGTACCGGTACGCCGGCCTTTTTCCTGCACCCGGGTGAGGCCAGCCACGGCGATCTGGGAATGATTTCGGCAGGGGATCTCATCATTGCCATCTCCAATTCCGGCGAGAGCGACGAGATCCTGGCCCTGCTGCCGGTGCTCAAGCGTCGCGGTATCCCGCTCATCTGCATGACCGGCAACCCGGCCTCCACCATGGCCAAAGAGGCCAACGTGCATCTGTGCATCAAGGTGGAGAAAGAGGCCTGTCCGCTCGGGTTGGCGCCCACCTCCAGCACCACGGCGACCCTGGTGATGGGTGATGCGCTGGCGGTCGCCCTGCTGGAAGCGCGCGGCTTTACCGCCGACGATTTCGCCCTCTCTCACCCGGGTGGTTCGCTCGGCAAGCGGTTGCTGTTGCGAGTGGGCGATTTGATGCACAGTGGCGAGCTGTTGCCCCGGGTGGGGATCGATGCCACCATCAGCGAAGCGCTGCTGGAAGTTAGCCGCAAAGGGCTCGGCATGACCGCAGTGGTTGACCAGCACGGGCTGTTGGCGGGACTCTTCACTGATGGCGACCTGCGCCGCATTCTTGACCAGCAGGTCGATATTCATCGCACCCCCATCAGCCGCGTCATGACGGCCAACTGTGTTACCGTAGGGCCCGAGATGATGGCGGCAGAAGCCGTCAAACTGATGGAAACGAGAAAAATCAACGGATTACTGGTTGTGGATGGCGACAAGCGCCCACTGGGTGCCTTCAACATGCATGACCTGCTGAAAGCCGGAGTTATTTGATGCAAAACGTACCGACCCTCTATGGTCCGGTGACGCGCAGCCAGTTCGACAAGGCGGCGCAAATTCGCCTGCTGGTGTGCGATGTGGACGGGGTCCTCTCCAATGGCCTCATCTACATGGGGAACAACGGCGAAGAGCTGAAAACTTTCTGTACCCGCGACGGCGCCGGCATGCGGGCACTGCTCAATGCCGGGATCGAGATCGCCATCATTACCGGGCGCAACTCCCGTATCGTCAGCGATCGGATGAAGAGCCTGGGGGTGGCCCATGTGGTACAGGGGGCGGACAAGAAGTTGCCTCATTTTGAAGCCCTGCTGACCAAGCTGGGACTGACACCCGAACAGGCAGCCTACATGGGAGACGACACCATCGACCTGCCGGTGATGGAGGCCTGTGGCCTCGGCATTGCGGTTGCCGATGCCCATCCGCTGGTGCTGAGCCGTGCCGATATGGTGACCCGGCTTGGCGGCGGTATGGGGGCTGTGCGCGAAGTGTGCGATCTCATCCTGCAGGCACAGGGCCATGACGATTATCAGCCCGAGGTATCGGCATGAGCAGACAAACCCTGTTGTTTGGCCTGCTGTTTCTGGTCGCTCTGGTGGCCTGGCAGCTTGGCAAGGTGGAGCTGGTGCCCGAGGCCAAGGTAAAAACCGAGCACTATCAGCCGGATTTTGTCGCCAGAGATCTGGTGATCACCCGGTTCGATGTCAACGGCAAGCGTACCGAGCGGCTGGAGTCCCGATATGCTGAGTATTTCCAGATCCTCGAGCAGGCTACCTTCGAAAAACCGGTAGTCTACATGTTTGACGAGCAGGGACAGGCCGAGTGGAAGGTGACGGCCGAGACCGGCGTACTCAATACCGATGACAACGTGATCCTGCGGGACAAGGTGCATCTGGACGGGTTGCTGCCGGACTCCTTTATCTCCAAGCTGGATACGCCCTATATGGAACTGGATCTGGTGACACAGGACGTACGCAGCAATCGGCAAGTGAACATTTTGGGTCAGGATTTCCAGACCGAAGGGGTTGGCCTCAAGGGCCATCTGGACCGCAAATATTTTGAGCTACTGGATCAAGGTCATGCCATCTATTTCAATGAAAAACGCTAATCTGGCACTCGCCGCTCTGATGCTCTGCGGCACAGTCAACGCCAAGGAGTCCGACTTCACCGAGAAGGTCTATGTCGACGCCATCAAGCAGGTGGCCGAGATGCAGGACAACCGCATCACCTTCGAGCAGGATGTGACCATCAATCAGGGCACCATCAGGATCAAGGCTGACAAGGTTGTGGTAACCCGTTCCGGCGAGAAAGGGGCCGAGGTAATGACAGCCTATGGCAAACCCGCCACCTTCTTCCAGATCCTGGATAACGGCAAGCCGGTTAACGCCCATGGTGACAGCATTCGTTATGAGCTGAAAAAGCGTCTGGTGACTATCACCGGTAACGGCCAGCTCAAGCAGGAAGATAGCCAGGTCAACGGCGACCTGATCCGTTACGACATCGTTAAACAGAAGATGATTGCCGAGAGCAAGACCCCGAATCAGCGGGTCAAGACGGTGTTCCTGCCCGATCAGGTCGAGAATTTCGACAAGCCCGCCGACCAGAAGAAGCAGGGAAAATAAGCCATGGCAGTATTGAAAGCAGTCGGCCTGCAGAAGAGTTACAAGCGTCGCATGGTGGTTAGCGACGTGAGCCTTGAGGTAGGAACCGGCCAGATCGTCGGCCTGCTCGGTCCCAACGGTGCCGGCAAGACCACGTCGTTTTACATGATCGTCGGGCTGGTACAGCGCGATGCCGGTCTCATCACCATCGATGATCAGGACATCAGCCTGCAGCCCATGCACGTGCGTGCCCGTAACGGTATCGGTTACCTGCCGCAGGAAGCTTCCATCTTCCGCCGCCTCACTGTGTATGAAAACCTGATGGGTGTGATGCAGACGCGCAAGGAGTTGAGTCGCGAAGAGCGGGAGGACAAGGTTCAGCAACTGCTGGAAGAGTTCAACATCACCCATATCCGCGACAACCTGGGGCAAAGCCTCTCCGGTGGTGAGCGGCGCCGGGTCGAGATTGCCCGGGCGCTGGCAGCAGAGCCGCGCTTTATCCTGCTGGATGAACCCTTTGCAGGGGTCGACCCGATTTCTGTGATAGACATCAAGAAGATCATCCAGCACCTGAAAGATAGGGGTCTTGGCGTCTTGATTACCGACCACAACGTCAGAGAGACTCTGGACGTATGCGAGAAGGCTTATATCGTCAGCCACGGCCAGATGATTGCCGAGGGGGCTCCGGCCGATATCCTCGCCGATGAACAGGTCAAGCGCGTCTATTTGGGCGATCAATTCAGTCTATAGTAAGGGGGCAGCCTTCATTCTCTGTGACAGTGCCTCGCTGAACATAAGGATATCCCGACGTAGATGAAGCCGACATTACAGTTGCGTCTCGGTCAGTCCCTGACCATGACGCCGCAATTACAACAAGCGATTCGTCTGCTCCAGCTCTCCTCTCTGGAACTCCAGCAGGAAATTCAGCAAGCGCTCGAAAGCAATCCTCTGCTGGAGCAGGAAGAGAGCGAAGTGCAGGAGACTGCCCCGCAAGAGGCCATCGATGCCAGCCAGCTCGACTCCAGCGATGCCATGGCTCAGGAGCAGATGCCGGACGAGTTGCCGGTTGATACCACTTGGGACGAGGTTTACTCCGCCGGTACCGCCCAGAGCGCAGGCCCGATCCACGACGGTGAAGACAGCGTCTATCAGGGCGAGACCACCGAAAACCTGCAGGACTATCTGCTGTGGCAGATGCGGCTCACGCCGTTTAGCGATGTCGATGCCGCCATCGCGCTCGCCATCATCGATGCCATCGACGAATCCGGTTATCTGACCGTAGCGCTGGAGGATATCCAGACCGCCGTCAGCAGTGACGAGGTTGAGGTCGAGCTCGACGAGGTGGAGGCTGTCCTCAAGCGGGTGCAGCATTTTGACCCGGTCGGTATCGCCGCCCGTTCGGTGCAGGAGTGCCTGCTTATCCAGCTGGAGCAGTATGCCCCCGAGACCCCCTGGCTCAACGAAGCCAAAGAGGTGATCCTCGAGCACATGGATCTGCTCGGCAACCGCGATTATCGTACTCTGGCCCGCAAAACCCGCCTCAAGGAGAGCGACCTCAAGGAGGTGCTGGATCTGATCCAGCTTCTGGAGCCGCGCCCCGGCAATGGCATTATCCAGAGCGACTCCCAGTATGTGATCCCCGATGTTTCGGTGGTAAAGCGCCAGAACCGCTGGGTGGTGGAGCTCAACCCCGATTCCGCCCCGCGCATCCGGGTCAACGAGACCTATGCCGCCATGGCCCGCAATGCCCGCAGCAGCACGGATACCCAGTTCATCCGCTCCCATTTGCAGGAAGCAAAGTGGTTCATCAAGAGCCTTGAGAGCCGCAACGATACCCTGCTGAAAGTAGCCAGCTGTATTGTCGAGCAGCAGCAGGGCTTTTTCGAGTATGGTGAAGAGGCGATGAAGCCGATGGTGCTCAACGACATCGCCGAAGCGGTGGAGATGCATGAGTCGACCATCTCCCGGGTGACCACCCAGAAATACATGCATACCCCCCGTGGTATCTTCGAATTGAAGTTTTTTTTCTCCAGCCATGTGAACACCGAAGGAGGAGGAGAGTGCTCATCGACCGCAATTCGCGCGCTCATCAAAAAGCTGGTGACGGCAGAGAATCCTGCCAAACCGTTAAGTGATAGCAAGATCGCGGATTTGCTGGCCGAACAGGGTATTATGGTGGCTAGACGCACGATCGCTAAGTATCGCGAATCCTTGTTTATCCCACCTTCCAATCAGCGCAAACGCCTGGTTTAGGCAAAACAAAAGGATGATGTTATGCAAATTAACCTGACCGGACACCATGTCGAGATCACCGAAGCTCTGCGTGATTATGTGAATAACAAATTTGCCAAACTCGAGCGTCATTTTGACCACATCAACAACGTGCATGTGGTGCTTAGCGTAGAGAAACTGAACCAGATTGCCGAAGCCAAACTGCACGTCAGCGGTGGCGAGGTGTTCGCCAACTCCGAGCATGCCGATATGTATGCCGCGATTGATACCTTGCTCGACAAGCTGGACAGGCAGATCATCAAGCACAAAGATAAGTTAAATAAAAAATAACTATGCAACTTGAACACATACTGAGTCGGGACTGCACCAAGAGTGCAGTCCCATGTACCAGCAAGAAACGCGCCCTTGAAATCATCAGCGAGCTGGCTGCCGAACGCCTCGGCACCTCCCGCCAGGCGTTGTTCGAATGCTTGCTGGCCCGCGAGAAAATGGGTAGTACCGGGATCGGTGCCGGTATTGCGATCCCCCACGGTCGAATTGACGATGAGTTCCCGCCAACCGCGATCCTGATGACCTTTGCCGACCCCATCCCTTTCGACTCCATCGACAATCAACCGGTTGACCTGCTGTTTGCCTTGCTGGTACCGGAGAGCGAGTGCAAACAGCATCTCAAGACCCTTTCCCTGATGGCTTCCAAGCTGGGCGACAAGGCGGTCTGCCGCCAGTTGCGTCAGGCTACCAGTGACGAAGAGCTCTATCAGATCATGACCTCGGCCTGATGTGCAGGCCCTGATGACACACCCGTTTTGGCGTGAGGGAACAAGATGCAGTTAATCGTGGTGAGTGGACGTTCGGGCTCCGGCAAGACGGTAGCCCTGCGTGTGCTGGAGGACTTGGGTTACTACTGTGTAGATAACCTGCCGGTCAACCTGTTGCCCCAGCTGATCGTCTCGGTCGAGAGCCAGTACGACAAGCTGGCGGTCAGCATCGACGTGCGCAACCTGCCCGGTGACCCGGAAAAACTGGAGAATCTGCTGGCTCAGGTTCGCAACGAAGGGCGGGTTGAATTCGCCAGCTTCTTCTTCGATGCCGACAATGGCACCCTGCTCAAGCGCTATGGCGAGAGCCGCCGCCTGCACCCCCTGTCGCGCAACAAGCTGTCGCTGGATGAGGCGATCCGTCAGGAGACCCACCTGCTGGCGCCGCTCTCCTCTACTGCCGATCTGCGTATCGATACCACCAACCTCAGCATTCACGACCTGAGCGAGCTCATCAAGACCCGGGTGCTCGGCAAGAAAGAGAACGAGCTGGTGCTGGTGTTTGAATCTTTCGGTTTCAAGTACGGCATTCCCAAGGATGCCGACTTCGTGTTTGATGCCCGCTTCCTGCCCAACCCGCACTGGATCCCGGAACTCAAGCCTTTTACCGGCAAGGATGAACCGGTCGCCGACTACCTCGCGGCGCAAGCGGATGTGATGCTGTTTACCCAGCAGATCGAAAACATGCTGGCGACCTGGTTGCCCCATCTTGAGCGCAACAATCGCAGCTATGTGACGGTCGGTATCGGTTGTACCGGCGGTCAGCACCGTTCGGTCTTTATCGCGGAGCGGCTGGCAGCGGCCTTCAGAGCGCAGGGCAAGAACGTGCAGCTCCGCCACCGGACCCTCGACAAGAACCCATCCCACTCCTGATGACGCAATAGGACGGCCAAATGACAGTCTCTGCTTCGGTTGAAGTGAAAAACAAGCTGGGCATTCACGCCAGACCGGCCATGATGCTGTTCGAGCTGGTACAGGGATTCGATGCCCATGTGTTGCTGCGTAATGAAGATGGGGTCGAGGCCGATGCTGACAGCGTGATAGGCCTGCTGATGCTGGACTCCGCTCAGGGAAAGCAGGTGGAAGTGCAGGTTGAGGGCCCCGAAGAGGTTGAGGCCCTTGCCGCCGTAGTTGAGCTGTTCACCTCGGGTTTCAACGAGGAGTAGTGGCGACGCTCATGGCGCTACTCTTGCCAGCGCTTTGAAATCGGCAAAATCGCGACAAGCCAGCAGACTTCTGCTGGCTTTTTCATTCATCAGCGCCAGAAAAAGATCGTAGAGCCCCATCGCCTCCTCGTAGTCAGCCTTGCTGATGGCCAGCACGAAGATGAGGGTGGCGTTTTCGCCATTGCCCCAGTCGATCCCCTGCGGTGCCAGTACGGTATAGGCCAGCGTCCGGCGAGCCAGCAGGCCGAGGGAGTGGGGCAGGGCGATACCCTCGCCCAGCATGGTGGAGACTATTCGCTCCCGCTCCTGCAGGGAGGCCCTGAAGCCGCTCTCTACCAGATCCTCCGCCTCCAGCTGGCTGCAAATGCGATCAAATAGTTCCGCCTGGGTAATCGGCTCGTTGACCACCATGAAATGGTCTGCATCGAAGTACTTGTCGAGCATATAGGGACGGGTGCGGTCGATCAGCACCAGCTTGCCAAGTTGCTCCAGCTGGTACTGGGTCGGGAAGGGGTCGACCTGCACCACCGGCACATCCTTTTCGCTCACCTTAGCGGTACTGATGACAAAATCCTGTTTGATCTGCGCCAGCCCTTCGTAATCCCGTACCGATTCAAGTGTGGTCAGCTGCAACTGGGGATACTCTCGCTTGATGCGCGCTTCCAGCACGCGGAAGGTGGCGTTGCCCGCATCGCACAGCAGCAGTGCCTGCGGGCGTCTGGTGTAGCCGATATCGTAGTGGCGCTCCAGCCCGACCCCGATATGGATCACCAGATAGCCGATCTCGTGGTGAGTCAGCCGGTAAGGAGTCTGCCTGATCCACTCCGAGATGGCTGCCAGTGTGATGTCGTAGGCGAGGGGGTAGTACTGCTTGATGTGGTCTGCCAGCGGATTGTGGCTGCCGATCTGGTACTTGACCCGCAGCAGCATGGCGCTGATGTGGGTCTGCAGGTCGGCTCGCAGCTGCTGGTCACCCCGCAGATCATAGGGGTAGTGCTGGTGGATGTACGTGAGCAGATGTTCCACCAGCTGTTCGCTCTCGGCCGCCATGGCCGGGCTAAGCTGAGGCGTTTCGGCAATCAGGCGCGCCTGGATCTGGATGGCGAGGCAGGCTATCTCCTCTTCTCTCGGCGGGGTGAGGGTCGGCAGTTCGCCATAGATGTCACGGGCGACTGTCAGCAGGGGGGCCGTGAGATCCTCGCTGGCGAATTGGCGTAGCTCGTGGCCAGCGGCCTGACGCAGCAGGGCGACGGCGCAGTAGATGGCAAGCTGCTGCAAACTCTCGTCGGCCAGACGTAGCTGATGACGGCTCAACTGGGCGTGAATGTGATTGCCCACTACCTCCAGAGTTTTGCAGGGGCAGAGGTTGGGCAGCAGGCTCTGCAGGGGATGGTTGTTGAGCAGCTCCTGACAGAGCAGCTGGGTCAGGCAGGCGCGGATGGCCGTCTCACTCCCCTGTACCCGCATGCCCACCCTTGGTTTGCTCTCGACCATGAGGCCAAAGTGAGCCAGCTGTTCCCGCACTTCCGCCATATCGCCCTGTAGCGCCGTCCGGCTCAGGTACCAGGTATCGGCCAGCTCATCGAGCTTGATCCCCTGCTCTGCCGTCAGCAGCAGGATCTGCAGATGCAGCACCCGCTCGCGACTGGTACGCGGCAAGGTACTCTCCTGTCCCTGCGCTGCCAGCAATGCCTCAAACAGCGTCTGGTTGTAGATCTTCAGCTGGTAGCCGCTGCCACGCTGGTGGATCAGGTGGGCACCGTGAGTGGCAATCAGTTCGTTGAGGGTCGCCACATCGGTGCGCACCGTGCGGGTGGAGACATTGAGGCGGCGTGCCAGCTCCTCCTGCGGCAGGGGTTCGGCATGAAGTTGGGTCAGCAGCTGGTGCAGTCTCGGGTGGGGCAGCTTGATCATGTGGGGATGAGCGTCTCCTGTTGCACGATAAAAGGACCGATGTTAACAAGCATGTCACCAGCAGGCCAGGCACCGGTCAGTGATTAAACCGGTGCCCGTGACTGCCATCACGCCAACAGTCGTTTCACCGTGGCCAGCAGAGTCCGTACGTCATCAGGACGGGTCTGACCGCTCGCGCTGTCGATGATGGAGCTGTAGACGTGGGGGATCACCTTCTCGACCCCGGCATCCAGAGCAATCCGCACTATCTCCTCGAAGTTCTCCAGATCGATACCACCGGTCGGCTCCAGCCAGAAGCCGTGGCGAGCACAAGCCTCGGCCACCGCCTGATACTCGTCACGGCAGGCCAGTCCGCCCATGGGGAAGAATTTGACCGAGCTGCCACCCATGTCCTTGAGCAGGGCGATGGCGGTATCGATGGGGACGATGCCATCCGGCTGTCCGGCGCTGAGCGGGCCGGTGGAGATCTTCACCATGCCCGGCATGCCGGTGGGGGAGATCAGGCCGTTGACCAGCGTTTCCGACTGGCCGAGCAGCGCCCTGCTGGCGCCAACGCCAGTGAACACCTGGTTGACGTGCTGGGGCT
This sequence comes from Aeromonas sp. FDAARGOS 1410, assembly GCF_019048745.1. Lineage (NCBI taxonomy): Bacteria > Pseudomonadati > Pseudomonadota > Gammaproteobacteria > Aeromonadales > Aeromonadaceae > Aeromonas > Aeromonas sp. FDAARGOS 1410. The sequence goes on from NZ_CP077401.1 coordinate 867,817, forward strand.
GCAGCTGGCAGGCCAGCTCGGCCACCATGGCGGACTGGCGCGGATCACCGGCCCCCAGCCCGATGGAGAGAGCGTTATCGATAAGCTTGGCGTAAGCCCGCATGTCGGCCACCGCGGAGGGGATATCCGGGTAGTTTTTGGAGAGCACACCGACCAGCACGTGGCCTTCGGCTGCGTCGTATACCTCGACGGCATTCTCCTTGGAACCTGCCAGCACGTTGAGACAGACCCGATCTCGGTAGTAGTTGGGGGTAAGGGACATCAGCGATTCTCCTGAACGAGGTTGGCAATGGCGGAGTGGATTTGGTCGAGCTGGGGCACGGTGACGCTGCGCACATCGATCTCGATATGCCCCTCGTTGGCCTTGTAGCCACGGCAGTAGATGGCAGGTGTGCCCTGTTGCAGACGGCTGACGACCTGCACAGTGGTCATGCCGATCTGCTGGTGGTCGAAGGCGATATCGGTGCGGGCGATGTCGCGCCCTGCGCTGTCCCACACCACTTTGGCGGTGACGCCGGGCAGCTGATTGAGGCGCTCGATGAAGGGGGTCATCTTGGCGACCATGACGGCGCCGCTCTCTTTCTCTTTGGCCAGATAGCGTTCGATGGCGTGGGTCAGGCCGAGGATCCCCTCCTTGCCCACCTTCATGGCGCGGCCGATGCCGTTGGCTTGCTGCTTGACCCACTCCACGTACTGACGCTTGCCAACTACCAGTCCGCTGGTGGGCCCTTCAATGGCCTTGGCGCCGCTGTAGATGACTAGATCTGCACCCTGGCTGTAGTAGAGGCGCAGATCCTCCTCGGCGGCCGCATCAACGATGAGCGGGAGTCCGTGGGCCCTGGCGACCTCGGCGGCCTCTGCCACCGACAGAATGCTCTTCTGCACGCAGTGGTGGGATTTGATGTAGAGGATGGCTGCTGTGTTGGCATTGATGGCGGCGGCCAGCTGAGCCGGGGAACATTCGTTGGCGTAACCGGCCTCTATAACTTTGCCGCCACCCAGATTGACCATGGTGCCGACCGGGGCGCCAAAGTTGACGTTGTGTCCCTTGGGCAGCACGATTTCGCTTGGCACGTCATGGGGGTGGGCATGCAGGTGCTCAAGGCGGTAGGGGTCGCCGCGCACTATCACGGCGGCCACTGACTGGGCGATGCCAGCGCTGGCACACGAAATGACCACTGCATCTTCCACTCCCAGCAGGTCAGCCAGGTAGGCGCCGGTCTTGTTGACCAGATCCTTGACCTCGAAGTAGTGGCCGAGGCCGAAGTTGACCGCATCGACCACCTCCTGCTCGGGGGTGGAGACGCCGAGAATGGTCATGCGCCCGGAGGCGTTGATCACCGGTTTGAGCTGATATTTCTCATAAACAGAAGGCATGGTGTGATTTCCCATAGTGAGTCAGAACCAGTTCGCCACCGACCAGGACGGCGAGAGGCTGCAGTTGTTGGTTACCGCTGCGAGACTGGGCTTCGGTATCCATAAACAGGGTCGGGCCGCTGGCGACCTCGAACAGGGTCAGATCGGCATCGGCGCCCACCTCAAGCCGCCCCTTGCCGGAAAGGCGCAGGGCATCGGCGGCCTGATGGGTGACGCATGCGAGCACCTGCTCCAGCGTCATGCCGATGGCGAGAAACTTCGACATCACGTGGGCCAGACTGTAGACCGGCCCCTTGATGCGGTTCTTGCAGTAGATGTCTGAGCTGATGGTGCGGGGCAGGATCCCCTGCCGGATAGCCAGCTCCGCCACCTCGAAGCTGAAGCTGGCACCGCCGTGGCCGATGTCGAGCAAGAGGCCCCGCTGCATCGCCTCGCGCACCGCCTGACGCAACTCGCCAGCCGGGGTCAGGATGCGGTTGGGCTTGCCGTTGAAGCAGTGGGTCAGCAGATCGCCATCCCCCAGCAAGGCAACTATCTCGTCCAGATCCGGCGGCGTGTTGCCCACGTGCACCATCAGCGGTAGCTGGTCGTGGGCCTGTTGCAGCACCTTGGCCATGCGCAGCGGTTGCAGGCCGTTCTCACCCACCACGCTGCCGCTCATCCGTGCCTTGATGCCGACAATAAAATCGGGGTGGCGACGAATGGCTGCCGAGGCGAGATCCATGTCGAGGTCCCGGCTGTCGGCCAGCTCGTTCTGGCGCAGCAGACCGATGCGGGAGATGTTGAGCAGGGCGTGCACCCGGGTCTTGCAACCCGCAGCGATCTGCTGGAAGTCATCCACATCGTCGGCCCCGGTGCTGCCGGCATCGATCACGGTGGTGACGCCTGATTCGACCCCGACCTTGTCCGGCTCATCGTGATAGATGGGGGAGGCTGGGTAGCAGTGGGTGTGGCCGTCGATCCAGCCGGCGCTCACATGCACCCGGCCGCCGAGCTCCAGTGTCTGCCGCGCCGTTGCCGTCCCCGGCAGGGAGCCGATGGCGGCGATTTTTCCCTCCCTGATGGCGATATCGACGAGCTGGCCATCTCCCTGGCGTCCCGCTTTGATGATGATGTCGTACATGCAGATGACCTCTGGCGAGCCGCCCCGCAGGGCGGCTGGTACTTACACAAGGGCGACCGGGAAGAAGGTGCCCAGCAGCATGGCTCCCAGGATGGCACCGCCGGTGATGGGCTTGCCCCAGACGTAGAACAGCAGGGCACCCAGCAGGGAACCGATACCGATGGGGATGGAGGCACCCATGGCGGAGAGGATGATGAGGGGGCCGAGGAAGCGGCCAGAGCTGTTGCCAGCTCCCATCATCACGTCAGCGCCGTAAGTGGAGTTGCTCTGGTTGATGGTGAACTTGCGCGCCAGAATGATGACGTAGCCGATGGCCAGACCAATCCCCATGCCGGTTGCCAGCGAGGCTCCGAAGTTTTCCACCGGATAGACGATGCCGGCTCCCAGCAGCAGGGCTGGCACTCCGAGGCCGACTCCGGTCTGGATGGCGCCGCCGATATCCAGGATCCCCACCAGGGAGCCTTCGATGATGCGGGCGAACAGGAAGCTGGCACCGAACGCGGCTACCGCGCCGTAGGCGCCCGTGTCCATTCCCGCTTTCAGCATGGCGACGAAGGCTACCTCGTTGAAGGCACCGACCCCGTACAGATAGAACATGTGGGTACCGGCAAAGACCCCGGCCGAGAGCAGGCCGACGAAGATGGGGAATGACCAGTCGGCATACCAGAAGTTGTTTTTCAATTTCTCATCCATGGTGTGACCCCTTATTTGCCGCTCAGCAGGTTATGGACGTTTTCCAGCCACAGGGGGACACCCATATGGAAGGATTCAATCAGTTTCATGTCGAAGCCGCGGAAGAAGCCGCTCAGCACGAACAGCAGGACGATGGCCGCCATCATCACCTTGGTGACGTGGTTCCAGCCGCTCTCTTCCACGCCCTTGCCGATCAGGATGCCGAGCACCAGACCCGGTACCGCGTTGCCCATGATGAGCTGGGCCAGACCGCCGAAGATGGTGGCCCAGAAACCGGACTTCTTGCCCGCCTCAATGGCTGCCAGCCAGAAGATCACCGGCATGACGGTATTGACCAGCAGGTTGGCGGCCGGTACCAGCACCTTGACCGCAGTGACCTGCAGGGCGGCCGGTACGGCGGCGGCCGTGCTGTTGAGGAAGGCGACCACGATGGCACCTATGATGCCGCCGGCGATGGCCATCTTTTTCGGGTCGTGCAGGGTGGTGGCGAGATCCCGGTTCTTGAACAGCAGTGCCGCCGTGGCCCAGTGTGGAATGATGCGGTGATCCACATCCTGGGTGAAGGCGCCGGCTGCCACGGTGGAGGCCCAGGCGTTGAAGAAGAAGCCGAGACCAAACGAGAAGTGGGAAGCGGGATCCCCTTCACAGGAGTTGAGTTCGCCCAGGGTGCGGAAGGCACCCATGCCCTGTACGGTCGGGGCGTGGAACATCCGCGCCGCGCCGGCCCCCACCCCGACGCCAACCAGGCCGCCAATGATGAGAGACTTGATAAATATGATTAGAAACATCCAACGTATCCTTCTTGTGGGGTGGTGCCGGTCAGGAGATCACACCTGGGTGAACGTCACCCTGGCGACGTCGAGACTGGTGACCTGAACCGTGATCTCCAGCTGGACGCGGTATTCGCGGCGCTGGCGCGGCAGGAAGAAGAACAGGAACTTCTCCACCCGGACCGACTCCTCGGCTTTGAGCACCTGTACATCGACCGGCTCAATGCGCAGCAGTACCTGCTGGTTGTCCTTGAGCAGTGTTGGTTGCACCTGGCTGAGGGCGGAGGCAAACGCCTGCTGACGGGTTGTTCCCTTGCCGCTGACGGTGACCTTGGTGGTGAAGTTCTCTTTCATCAGGCGTGTCCGTGTTTCTTGGCGAAGGCTTCGACCAGTTTCTGGCCCAGCTCTTCCTTGTCCATGAAGCCAAAACCCAGCACGACGCAGCCTTCGTTGATGGCGGTGACGCCCTCTTCGATGGAGCGCATGCCGTAACGGCACTTGTAGCCGTACTTGGTCTGGGCGGTGATGGCACCGGCGCCGCCGCTGCCGCAGAAGGAGATCCCCAGATCCGCCTGCTCCTTGTTCATCACATCGCCGAGCTTCATGTCGGCGGCCATGCCGGGGATGATGGTCACGCTGGCGCCGGCGGCTTCCGCGCCTGCACCCACTTTCTGACCCTTGCCGAGACGATCTCCAATCACGAGTTTGATGGCAGTCATTTAGTTATCTCCTGTTACTGAGCTGAGTTCGTTTTCTTTGGCTACTTCAAAATGGACGGACAAGAGGTGTGCCTCTTCGTAGGCGAGTCGCTCCAGCCAGCTGACAACCTGCTCGGCGAGACGCAGGGAGAGGGGAGAGATCTCCTCAAACAGGCTGAGGTCAACTTCCGGCAGCGGTTCGCCGCTGTGGGATCGCCACACCATGGCTTTGACGTGGGAGGCCAGCATCTGCTGCTGTACCTCGTTGGGGCGGATACCCTGATCGCCCAGCAGAATATGAATGCGTGCCAGGATCTGGTCGGTCTGGCGCAGCAGCGCCGGGCTGTCCGGGGTCAGGGTCTGGTCGTGGGTCTCTGTTTGCAATGTCTGCTCTCCAAGGCTGGCAGAAGGGATGGTTCTACCCTAAGCCGACACGGATGGAGAGAGGAGGCAGCTTTTTTCCGATTCGAAGCGGAAATTCCAGTCATTCGGGTTCAAAACGGGCCCTTTATTGGCAAAAGAGAGTAAAAAAGGTCTGAACGAGGCTGGATTAGTGTGAGCAGCGGCGCACTTTTCCGTTTTCAGCTGGCAGCTGAGCCTTGGCGAAAAGTGTGAATCGCCTCACGCAGGCGGGGCGTATTTATGAAACAGCAGGCAAGAAAAAGGGCGGTTGCCCGCCCCTGAACGATGAGATGAGGTCGAGGTTAGCTGGCGCCTGCCGAGCTGGCGGCAGCCCGGTTCTGGTAGCGCAGATCCTCTTCGATGGTCACTACCACCTCGAGCGGCTTGCCATCGCGGAAGACCGAGATGGAGAGCTTGGTGCCGGGGCGACTCTCGACGATCTTGTCCATGGCGGCACGTACCCCGGTGATCGCTTCACCGTTGATCTTGAGCAGCACGTCACCCCGTTGCAGGCCGCCTTTGGCCGCTGGACCGACCGGATCCAGACTCTCGACGATGAGGCCGCGCAGTTCACCCAGATTCATCATGCGGGCGACGATGGGGTTGATCTCGACGCTGGAGATGCCGAGATAGCCGCGAATGACGCGGCCGTTGGCGATCAGCTCGTCCATGATCCGCTTGGCCAGCCGGTAGGGGATGGCGAAGCTGATGCCGTAGCTCTCCTGATTGCCGTTGAGGTGATAGGTGGCGGTGTTGATGCCCACCAGATCGCCCCGGCCGTTGACCAGTGCCCCCCCCGAGTTGCCGGCATTGATGGCGGCATCGGTTTGCAGCAGATCCTGCCGGCCATTGCTGTCCGGCCCCATGCTGGAGAGACCGGTGCGACCGGTGGCACTGATGATCCCCTGGGTGATGGTCTGGCCGACGTTGTAGGGGTTGCCGATGGCAAGTACCACATCGCCCACCTCGGGCTGGTTGTTCTGGTCCTGCGGGATCACCGGCAGGTTGTCCGATTCGATGTAGAGCACCGCCAGATCGGTGAGCTGATCGGTGCCGACCAGTTCGGCGCTGAAGACGCGGCCATCCTGCAGGGCGACGATGATCTGATCGGCATCGGCGATGACGTGGTAGTTGGTCAGCACATAGCCGCGCTGGTTCATGATGACGCCTGAGCCCAGCCCCTGTGGCTGCAGCTGTCCGCGATTGCCCTGATTGGAGGCAAAGCTGCGGGTATAGATGTTGACGACTGCCGGGCCGGCGCGGTGAGCGGCGTAAGAGAAACTCAGTTCGCGGGCATTGGTGATCAGGCCGGGCAGTTGAGCCCCGCCACGGAAATTGGGAAACAGCAGCAACAGCAGTGCGGCGACGGTCAAACCGAAACCGATAGACTTGCCCAAGTAACTGACTAAAGAGGGGATTTTCATGTCATTCTCATCCGTGCTGGCTGCGGGCAGAGAATAACACTATCAATGGATAAAAATCACCCGCGGCGAGTGCCGCGGGTGATGGGGGATTAACGGATTACCAGATAGAGGGAAGAGTCGCCGCGCTGGATGTTGAGGGCCAGTACGTCCGGCTTGCTCTTGAGCGCTTTGGTCAGTTCACCCAGGGTGTTGATGCGCACCCGGTTGACCCCGATGATGATATCGCCCTTCTGCAGGCCGGAAGCGGCTGCTGCGGAGCGGGGGTCGATATCGGCCACCGCGACACCGGAGACCGGGTCGGTAGTGGTGCTCAACTTTGCCCCTTCCAGTGCCGGGTGCAGGGCGCTGGCGCGCACTTCGCTGTCATCGGCCTGCTTCAGGGTGACCTTGGCGCTCTGGGCCTTGCCATCACGGATCAGCCCCAGCTCGACCTGCTTACCGGCGCCCATGGTGGCGATCTTGGCACGCAGCTCGCCGAAGGAGCGAACCGGCTTGCCATCAATGCTGACGATGATATCGCCCGCCTTGATGCCCGCCTTGTCGGCCGCAGAGTCCGGCATCACCTGGTTGACGAAGGCGCCATCCTTCTTGTTGTAACCGAAGGTCTTGGCGATGTCGGAGGTGAGCTCGGTGCCGGTAATACCCAGCTGGCCACGACGTACTTCACCGTACTTGACGATCTGGTCGGCCAGATCCCGCACCATGTTGGAGGGGATGGCGAAGCCGATGCCGATGTTGCCACCGTTGGGGCCCAGAATGGCGGTGTTGATACCGATCAGCTCGCCACGCAGGTTGAGCAGGGCGCCGCCGGAGTTACCGGAGTTGATGGCCGCATCGGTCTGGATGAAGTTCTCCAGATTTTCGATGTTGAGGCCGCTACGGCCCAGCGCACTGACAATACCGGAGGTAACGGTCTGACCCAGACCAAAGGGGTTGCCGATGGCCAGCGCATAGTCACCGACCCGCAGCTCGTCGGAGTCGGCGAACTTGATCTGCACCAGATCTTCCGCCTTGATTTGCAGCAGAGCGATGTCGGACTGTTTGTCCTCACCGATCTTCTTGGCCGCATACTCGCGACCATCTTTCAGGTTGACCTTGATCTCGTCCGCCTCGTGAACCACGTGGGCGTTGGTGATCACGTAGCCCTTCTTGGCATCGATGATGACGCCGGAGCCGAGCGCCTGGAAGGGCTGCTCGCTCACCTGTTCGTCAGGCATGTTGGGGCCAAAGAAGAAGCGAAACTGCTCGGGCAGGCGCTGACGGGTCACTTTCTTGCCAGAGACAGAAATGTTGACCACGGCCGGAGTGACCTGCTCCAGAACAGGTGCCAGACTCGGCATCTCCTGGTTGGAGCCTAACAGGGAAGGCAGTGCAGCCTGAGCAGGGGCCGCAGACATGGCGATACCGACACTGAGGGCTAGCACACTGAGCATGGAAAGAGGTTTACGCATATGAAAAACAGCTCCCAGAAAAAGTTGCATTGCAATCGTCAAGGTCAGACCACAGACGTTCCCGATTAGTTCCGCAAGGGACTGACCCGCTTACTTGAGCAGACCGGAAGAGGCGCCGGCATAGTCGCGAGGCGGCACGCCCGGCTCGGCTTCGGTCTTGGTCTCTTCTTCCACCAGGACTTCGCGGAACAGCGGCTCCTGAGCCTTGGCCAGGAACTTGCTTTGCTCTGCCATGTGGCGATAGAGGGTTTGATACTGCTCGGCCAGCTGCTCCATCAGTGCCGCACTGTCGGCAAAGTGGGTATTGATCTGGCCCTGATAGTTTTCGAGCTCTTTATGGGCCTTTTTCAGCTCCTGTTCCAGACGACCGGCGTCACGGCTGCGAACCGAAAAACGGCCGATGATGATACCGACGATCAAGGCTGCGACAGCCAGCAGGATCCCAATTGACAGACTCATAGATGCTCCTTGTTACAGCTAAAACAGTGTGTGTTCATGCGGCTGGATGAGCCGCCATGCCTTGATGGCACTATACCGTGCGTCCTGAGGGCGTGATACCATTTTGTCCTCTATTCAGGGAGTTGGAGAGGCCCTCAAGGATGACACCGCAGCAAAAATACCAGCAGGACCTGCTACGACCCGGCGTACATGCCGACCCCGCTCAGGGGATGGCCATCAGCAGGCTGGAGCGACTCTATCAGGATTTGCTGCATCGCCCGACTCCGACCAGATCCCGCGGGCTGTTTGGCTGGTTGCAAAAGCCCAGGGTGCAGGAGCCCATCCTGGGGATCTATATGTGGGGTGGAGTGGGCAGAGGCAAGACCTGGCTGATGGATACTTTTTTCGACAGCCTGCCGGGGACGCGCAAAATGCGCTGTCACTTCCATCGCTTCATGCAACGGATCCACGATGAACTCAAGGCGTTGAGCGGTCAGGCTGACCCGCTCAAGCTGGTCGCTGCCAAGCTGGCCGGCGAGACGGACATCATCTGCTTCGACGAATTTTTCGTCTCGGACATTACAGATGCCATGTTGTTGGGCACGCTGTTTCAGGAGTTGTTCGGTCACGGAGTCGTATTGGTGGCAACCTCAAACATTCCGCCAAAGGATCTTTACCGCAACGGCTTGCAGCGAGCCCGTTTTCTGCCAGCTATCGAGCTTATCGAGCGCCATTGCGAAATACTTAACGTGGACGGTGGCATCGACTATCGCCTGCGTACACTGGAGCAGGCCGAGATTTATCACTGCCCGCTGGATCTGCAGGCAAAAACGAATCTCGATCGCTATTTTCAGCAATTAACCGGGGGGCACGAGGCCTCCGGGGGGCGTTTCGAGGTCAATCATCGTCAACTGACGTCGCTGGGGATGGGAGAAGGGGTGCTCTATATGGATTTCGAGCAACTTTGCTGTACTCCCCGCTCCCAGAACGACTATATCGAGTTGGCCCGGCTGTTCCACACCGTGTTGCTGGCCAATGTTCAACCAATGGGCAGAGGCACGGATGACGCGGCTCGCCGCTTCATTGCCATGGTCGACGAGTTCTATGAACGGCATGTCAAACTCATCATGTCGGCCGCCGTGCCCATGACGGAACTCTATGGTGAAGGGCTGCTGAATTTCGAATTCCAGCGCTGTCTTTCACGGCTTCAGGAAATGCAATCGCACGAATACCTTGCCAGAGTGCACCTTCCTTAGTCACAATACCGCGCCTGCCAGTCGGATGGGCATCTGCGGCAGGTAGGGCCGGGCGACATTTGCTAGCTTCATGGCAGTGAAATTAGCAGGTGATATTTAAGGCAACTTCACTTATAATCGCCCGGCCCACGTTACAGCTGTCGATAAGACAGCAACACTTTAAGCTTTACTTGTATTCGAAGGGGTACAGGTAGGCCATCGTTTGTTGTTTGTGGGAGAGCCCCCATAAACAATTGGGTCTGTAACAGGTAATTGGGTTTAACTTAATGAAAACTTTCGTTGCCAAGCCAGAAACCGTAAAACGTGACTGGTACATTGTGGACGCAGAAGGTAAAACTCTGGGTCGTATCGCAACCGAGATCGCTGCTCGTCTGCGTGGTAAGCACAAAGCTGAATACACTCCGCACGTTGACACCGGTGATTACATCATCGTTGTAAACGCTGAGAAGGTACGTGTTACCGGTAAGAAAACTACCGACAAAATGTACCACGCTCACTCCGGTTTCCCGGGTGGTATCAAGTCCATCAGCTTCGACAAGCTGATTCAGCGTAAACCGGAAATGGTAATCGAAGCTGCTGTTAAAGGCATGCTGCCGAAAGGTCCTCTGGGCCGTGCCATGTTCCGTAAACTGAAAGTTTACGCAGGCGCCGAGCACGCTCACGCTGCTCAGCAACCTCAAGTACTGGATATCTAATCGGGAACTGGCAACATGGCAGAAAATCAATACTACGGTACCGGCCGTCGCAAAAGCTCCACTGCTCGCGTATTTATCAAAGCGGGTAGCGGTAAGATCGTAATCAACCAGCGCTCCCTGGAGCAGTACTTCGGCCGTCCGACTGCCCGCATGGTAGTTCGTCAGCCGCTGGAACTGGTTGAGATGACCGAGAAACTGGATCTGTACATCACCGTTAACGGTGGTGGCATCTCCGGTCAAGCTGGTGCGATCCGCCACGGTATCACTCGTGCTCTGATGCAGTACGACGAAACCCTGCGTTCCGAACTGCGTAAAGCTGGCTTTGTTACTCGTGATGCCCGTAAGGTTGAGCGTAAGAAAGTCGGTCTGCACAAAGCTCGTAAGCGTCCGCAGTACTCCAAGCGTTAATTCGCTTCTGGTACTCACTCTTTCGAGTGTCAAAAAAGCCTGGCAACTGCCAGGCTTTTTTTATTGGTGATCTTTCCTGCCGCAATGCTAACCATACGTCACAAAAGACAAAAAATTGTATATTTATTGTTTTCTGGGACTACCTCTCTTTCTTGTCAAGTTGTTATCTTTTCTTTAAAATTTCCTCGGTTTTTCTGTGGCAATTGTAACTCCAGCTTCCGCCGCTGTTGTCACGGGAAAAGGGGAACAGGGACACAATAAGAATGTGCGGAGTCCACATGGGAGAGTTTTTGGATGAGCAATGCGCCAGTTGATACCGGTCGCCGCAGATTTCTTACCTGGTCAACGGTTGCCGTTGGCGGGGTAGGAGCTGCGTTTACCGCAGTGCCGTTTATAAAATCATGGAACCCGAGTGCCAAGGCCAAAGCCGCTGGTGCCCCGGTTGAAGTCGATATCAGCAAGTTGGAACCGGGTCAGCTCATCCGTGTCGAGTGGCGAGGCAAGCCGGTCTGGGTGGTGAACCGCACCAAGCAGACGCTGGATGCGCTCTCTGCGCATGACGACAAGCTGCGGGATCCCTCATCCGAAGAGCCGCAACAGCCTGACTATGCCCACAACGGGTATAGATCCATCAAGCCGGAAATCTTCGTGGCGGTTGGCATCTGCACCCACCTCGGGTGTTCGCCTTCCTATTTGCCGGACAGCTTTGGCGAGCAGGTGCAAGGGGTCACATCCGGCTTCTTCTGCCCGTGCCATGGCTCCAAGTTCGATATGGCTGGCCGGGTATTCCAGGGGGTGCCTGCACCACTGAATCTGGTCATTCCGCCATACAAATTCATCAACGACACCACCATCCTGGTCGGTGCCGACGGCAAGGAGGCCTGATCATGTTGAGCAAACTGATGGGCTGGATCGACTACCGGTTCCCGCTCACTGCCATGTACAACGACCACATGGCCAAGTATCCGGCACCGAAAAACCTGAACTTCTGGTACTTTTTCGGCTCCCTCGCCATGCTGGTGCTGGTCAACCAGATCATCACCGGTATCTGGCTGACCATGAACTACAACCCCTCTGCGGAAGGCGCCTTTGCCTCCGTCGAGTACATCATGCGGGATGTGGATTACGGCTGGCTGCTGCGCTACATGCACTCAACCGGCGCATCTGCGTTCTTCATCGTGGTCTATCTGCACATGTTCCGCGGCATGATCTACGGCTCCTACCAGAAGCCGCGCGAGCTGCTCTGGATCTTCGGCATGCTGATCTTCCTCTGCCTGATGGCGGAAGCCTTCATGGGCTATCTGCTGCCGTGGGGTCAGATGTCCTTCTGGGGGGCTCAGGTCATCATCTCGCTGTTCGGTGCCATTCCGGTTATCGGCGACGATCTGACTCTGTGGATCCGCGGTGACTACGTCATCTCCGGCGCCACCCTGAACCGCTTCTTCGCGCTGCACGTCATTGCGTTGCCGCTGGTGCTGGTGATGCTGGTTGCAATGCACATCCTGGCGCTGCATGAAGTGGGCTCCAACAACCCGGACGGCATCGACATCAAGAAGCACAAGGACGAGAACGGCTGGCCGCTGGATGCGGTGGCATTCCACCCTTACTTCACCGTCAAGGACATGATCGGCGTCGCCGGCTTCCTGTTCTTCTTCTGCGCCATCATCTTCTTCAAACCGGACATGTGGGGTTACTTCCTCGAGAAGCCGAACTTTGAAGTGGCCAACGGCCTGAAGACCCCGGCCCACATTGCGCCTGTGTGGTACTTCACTCCCTTCTACGCGATTTTGCGTGCCGTACCCGACAAGCTGCTGGGCGTTATCATGATGGGTCTCTCCATCGTGGTGCTGTTCCTGCTGCCCTGGCTGGATCGCTGCAAGGTGCGTTCGGTGCGCTATCGCAGCAAGCTGCACAAGCTGAACATCGCCCAGTTCGTGGTCTGCTTCATCATCCTGGGTGTTCTGGGGGTGCTGCCGTCGACCCCGACCCTGACCCTGATCGCTCAGGTGTGTACCTTGGGTTACTTCGGTTTCTTTGTCCTGCTGTTCTTCTATAGCAAGAACGAAAGCACCAAGCCGCTGCCAGAAAGGGTGACATTTAAATGAAAAAAATAATATTTGCAGTGCTGACCCTGCTGCCATCTCTGGTGTTTGCCAATACCGGAGCCGTGCATCTGGATAAGGCCAACTACGACCTGAGTGACAAGGCGTCACTGCAGCGTGGTGCGGCCACGTTCATGAACTACTGCTTCGGGTGCCACAGCACCCAGTATCAGCGTTACAACCGGGTGGCCGAGGATCTGGGGATCCCGGCCGATCTGATGGCGTCCAATCTCATCGTCAACGGCGCCAAGATCGGTGACCTGATGGAAAACTCGGTGCACGACAAGGATGCGGCCAAGTGGTTTGGTGCGGCGCCACCCGATCTGACGCTGGTTGCCCGTGTGCGTGGTGCGGACTGGATCTACACCTATCTGCGCTCGTTCTACGTGGATCCGACCCGTCCGTTTGGCGTGAACAACGTGGTGTTCCCGTCCGTGGGCATGCCGCACGTGCTGGAGCCGCTGCAGGGCACTCCGCGCGCCGAGTTCGCCACCCACACGGTCGATGGAGTCGAGACCCAGCAGGTTGTCAGCATCAAATCTGACGGCAATGGTGAAATGAATAACGAAGAGTATGATCAGACGGTGCTGGATCTGGTAAACTTCTTGGTCTACTCGGCTGAACCGGTCAAACAGGAGCGCGAACGCATGGGCTTCTGGGTACTTGGTTTCATCGTGATCTTCTTCATCTTCACTGTGCTGTTGAAGAAGGAATTCTGGCGCGACGTTCACTAAGCGACCAGATCCGGGTAATATAATGCACGGCAATGAAGACCATAGAGGCTTCATTGCCGTTTCTGCTTTTAAATGACGGGAGGGTTCAATGGCTGTAGCTGCCAATAAGCGTTCGGTAATGACGCTGTTTTCCGGTGCCAACGATATGTTCAGCCATCAGGTGCGTATTGTCCTGGCGGAGAAGGGTGTTAGCGTGGATATTTGCCAGGTTGACCCTGCCAACTTGCCGGATGAACTGGCTGAGCTGAACCCCTACAACTCTGTACCGACCCTGGTTGATCGCGAGCTGGCACTCTACACCTCGCGCATCATCATGGAGTATCTGGACGAGCGTTTCCCGCATCCGCCCCTGATGCCTGTCTACCCGGTAGCCCGTGGTAACAGCCGTCTGATGATGCACCGTATCGAGCTGGACTGGTACTCGCTGGCCGACAAGATCATGGCTGGCACCGATGCCGATGCTGCGCGCAACGAGCTGCGGGACAACCTGCTGGCCATCGCCCCGATCTTCGGTGAGATGCCCTACTTCATGAGCGAAGAGTTTGGTCTGGTGGATTGCTACATGGCCCCGCTGTTGTGGCGTCTGCCGAGCCTTGGCATCGACCTGACCGGTCGTGGTGCCAAAGAGCTGAAGGCCTACATGGTTCGTCTGTTCGAGCGTGAGTCCTTCCAGGCTTCTCTGACCGAGGCCGAGCGCGAGATCCGTGCCGGCGTATGAGCATGGAACCGACAATGACCCCGAGCCGCCCGTACTTGTTACGGGCGTTTTATGACTGGTTGCTGGACAATGACCTGACCCCCCATCTGGTGGTCAACGTCAACATCCCCCATGTGATGGTACCGATGCAGTTCGCTCAGGATGGGCAGATTGTGCTGAACATAGCGCCACGTGCCGTGGTGCAGTATCACATGGATAACGAAGCGATCAGCTTCAGTGCCCGCTTTGGCGGTGTCTCCCAGCAGGTTTACATCCCGATGGCGGCCGTGCTGGCCATTCATGCCAGGGAAAACGGTGTGGGCACCATGTTCCCGCCCGAGCCTGGCTATGACATCTGGCTGGAGCAGGCCGAGGCGCCGGTGGAGCCAGAGCCGGAACCGCCGCGTCCAAGCGGTCGTCCGACCCTGAAAGTTATCAAATAAAAAAACGCAGCCGGTTGGCTGCGTTTTTTTATATCCGCTTCGCATCATCAGTTCTGAGCGTACTCGAAGGCTTTGATTACGCGCTTAACGCCGTTGACGTGGCGAGCGATCTCGACGGCTTGTTCCCCCTCCTGGCGCGTAACCAGACCGATCAGGAATACCTCGCTATCTTCGGTCACGACCTTCACCTTGGTGCTGTCAAAGTTCTTGGTGCCGAACATATCGGCTTTCACCTTGGAGGTGATCCAGGAGTCATTGCTGCGGGTGGTGAAGCTGGCTGGTTGACCTAGGCGCAACTCGTTATAGACGTGGCGAACCCCTTCGATGCGGCCGACGATTTTGCCTGCCTCCAGTTTGTACACGTCAGAAGGTGTCTGGCCGACCAGCAACACGCGGCCATTGTTGCTGTAGACGCTAATTTTGCTGGCCGCGCTGAGCGGTTTGTTGTCGGCCAGCAGGTTGGCTGCTTTGAGCTCGATGGCCTGATCATCCCACTGAGCGCCCAGGGTACGGCGATCGCCGGAGGCCTTGGCAGTACCGGCTGCGCCGCCAACTACTACAGCCGCACAGCCTTGCAGCAGCAGGGAACCGGCCAGCAGGCCAAGAATGAGGATCTGCTTGTTCATGGTTTCAATCTTCCTGTTGCGGGAAAAGAGTCTGGTCGATGAGATCACACAGGCAGTGCAGGGTCAACAGGTTCACTTCCAGAATGCGAGGCCGACGGGCGGATGGTACGCGGATCTCCACATCGTTCGGGCCCAGCAGGCCGGCCATCTCGCCACCGTCACCACCACTGAGTACCACTATGGTCATGTCGCGGGAGAGCGCAGCTTCCGCCGCCTTGATCAGGCTGCGGCTGTGACCCGAGGTGGTGATCACCACCAGAATGTCACCCGGCTGACCCAGTGCGCGGATCTGCTTGGCGTAGACTTCTTCAAAGCCGTGATCGGTGGCAATGGCGCTGATGGTCGCCATGTCGGGGGTCAGCGCCATGCCGGGCAGGGAGGGGCGCTGGGTTTCGTAGCAGTTGACCAGCTCGGAGATAAACAGCTGCGCCAGTGCGGCAGAAGGACCGTTACCGCATGCCAGCACCTTGTGGCCATTGAGCAGGCAGATGGTGATCATCTGGGCTGCAGTATGGATGGCATCCGGCAGCGCCTCGGCGGCTGCAATCTTGGTCTGGATGCTTTCGGTGTAGTTCTCTTTGATGCGGTCTGTCATAGGGTCCTCTTAAAATGCGTTCCGGATCCAGTCTGGCTGGTCCCCCTCGAACGCGATCACATCGAATCGGCAGGCCTGGCTGGCCTCGTTGATGGCATGTTGCTTCAAATAGTGGCGCGCTGCCAGCATGATCTTGCGCTGTTTTGCCCGGGTGACCGAACTGGCTGCTCCACCATGGCTGGCAGAGGCCCGGTACCTCACCTCAACAAACACCAGGGTCTGGCCCTGGTGCATGATGAGATCGATTTCGCCACCCCGGCAGCGGTAGTTGCGGGTCACCGGCTGCAGACCCTGGGCCTGCAGCCAGCGTTCAGCCACTAGCTCAAAGTGCTGTCCCTTGTTCGACGGGAGCGGGAACAGGTTCTGCAATTGCTGGCGCATCCGTGCTAACAGCTCCTTCATTGGCTGGCTCCTCCAGCTGCTGGACTGCATTCTCGTCGACCAGCTTGCCGTTCTGGTAGGTGGCCCAGCTCAGCATCCGCACGATATTGCCCTGGGCATCGACGCTCAGCTGGCCACTCATGCCGGACTGCTGCATGCCGCCTACTTTGCGCATCTGTTGCAGATTTTCCGCCAGTGCAACGGCGTCGTAGCCCATGGCAAACAGGCGCAGCAGGTCGCCCTGGGTCTGCGGCCAGAGCAGGGCAATTTGCTCGCGCTGCTTCTCGTAACCACCGAGCAGCAGCGGCATATCGGCGATACGCATGCCGTTGAGTTCGGAGGTCACTTCGGTCGCAGCGCTGTCATAGCCGCGCGGGCCGGTGAAGATTGGCAGGCTGCCCATCGGATTGACGGAGACATCCACGTAGGGCTTGATCATCCGGGTTTCCAGCGGGTTGGCCACGATGTAGACCACATCAATGCTGCGCGGTGCGGCGTCGGAAAGCTGGACAACCTGGCCGGCACGGGCAGTAGAACGGCCGCTCAGAGCGTTTTTAACCATGCCTTGAACTTCGTTGCGACCGCCAAAGGTGGCGACTACCGGCTTATCCTGGCTCACGGTTGCCCAGGCCTGTTCAAAGGCCTTGATGCTGCTGTAGCCGATACGCCCCTGGGCGGCGATCAGCAGCGGCTTGCGATAGCCCTGGGTATAGAGGTACTGAGCAGCCTGCGCGGCATCTGCTGCGGCAGAGAGGGAGAAGTAGTAGGTGCTGTCGTTGACGATCGGCTTGTCCAGCTCGTTGAGCGCCAGAACCGGCACAGTCGGGTTGGCCTTGAGCAGCTCCTCGACCCGGTCTTTGAGCAGCGGGCCGATGATCATGTCCGCCCCTTCCTGAATCGCCTGCTTGTAGAGGTCGATGGTCGGTTTGCTCTGGGTGTCGTAGAAGTTCAGGGTAAATTGACCCTGATTCTCCTTGTAGGACATCAGCATACCGTTGCGGATGGCGGCGCCCTGCGGCTCCAGATTACCGGATAGGGGGAGCAGCACCGCAATCTGCTGCACCGAGGTGCTGGCAGCAGTGGCAGTCAGATCGCCAAGGCCCGCCGGCATGTCTTTCTGGGCCGGATGGTTGGGGAAGTCGCGCTTCCAGCCTGCCAGCTGGCGCGCCAGCAGATTGGGCTGGGCACCGAACTCGTTGACCAGTGCCGCCAGACGCAGCCAGCCGGTGGTTACGTCAGGGGCCGGTGCCTCTTCCAGCGCCTGCAGGGTGGAAGGGGTCATGCTCTTGAGCAGCGACCAGATCTGCTGATGGTTGGTAGCCTGCTCGCTCTGGTTGAGGTAGGGCTCCAGCGCAATCAGGGACTTGGCGGCACCAAATTTGTTGTTGATGTCGAGCTGCAGTACCACGCGCTGACGATACCAATCCTTCTGGGTATCGGCATCCAGCGCAACCTCAGGCTTGCCCTCCAGCAGGATCAGCGCCTGATTGGCATGGCCTTGTGCCAGCAGCAGGTGGGCTTGCAGCAGCTGCAACTGCGCCTTCTGGGCTGGCTCCTTGGCCTGCTTTTGCAATTGCTGGAACAGTGCCGAGGCCGGTTTGGCCTGACCGAGCGCCAGATAGCTGCGTGCTGCCAGCATCTGCCAGGTAAAGGCTTCTGCCGGTTTGGCGGGATCGACTTGCTCCAGATACCACTGGGCATTCTTGGTCAAATCCGAGAAGGCTGACGGCATGCCAGACTGCCCCGAAGGTTGATTGGGCTCCGACGCACAGGCGGCCAGCAGGATTGCCGCGAGTAGGATGCCGAAGAGTCGTGATACACTTAGCTGCTTTGTAACCCGGTTCAAGTTCATTCCCCGACCAGTGTTGAAATTCCCCATAGTGTAAACGGGGCAATATGGCGACACAATTGTCGGGGCACTCGGAGATCCCATGAGTGACATCCCAACCCTGTATATAGTTCCCACTCCGATCGGCAATCTGGCTGACATCACCCAGCGTGCGCTGGATATTCTGCGCAGCGTCGACCTGGTCGCCGCCGAAGATACCCGCCACACCGGCATTCTGCTCAGCCACTACCAAATCTCGGTGCCGACCTTCGCGCTGCACGATCACAACGAGCAGCAGAAAGCCGATGTGCTGATCGGCCGGATCAAAGAGGGCAAGAGTGTCGCTCTGGTCTCCGATGCGGGTACCCCGCTCATCAGCGACCCCGGTTATCATCTGGTCACCCGCTGTCGCGAAGCCGGGGTCAAGGTGGTGCCACTGCCAGGCCCCTGTGCCGCCATCACGGCGCTCAGCGCTGCTGGCCTGCCCACCGACCGGTTTGCTTTCGAAGGTTTCCTGCCGGCCAAGAGCAAAGGGCGTGATGATCGCCTGCAAGCCGTTATCGAAGATACACGTTCGCTGGTGTTCTACGAATCCCCGCGCCGGGTGCAGGATACGGTGGAAGCGATCGCTCGCATCCTTGGCGAGCGTCAGGTGGTTGTGTGCCGTGAGCTGACCAAAACGTTCGAATCCATCCACGGCTTGCCCGCTTCCGAGATGTTGACCTGGCTTGGCGAAGATGAAAACCGCTGCCGCGGCGAAATCGTGCTGGTGGTTGCCGGCGCCAACAAAGAGGAAGAGGAACTGCCGGCCGAGGCGATCCGTACTCTGGGTCTGCTGGTTGCCGAGTTGCCGCTCAAAAAAGCAGCCGCACTGACCGCCGAGATCCACGGCGTGAAGAAGAATGCCCTCTACAAGTACGGTCTCGAGCACTATTAATTGCCGTAAACGGGAATTGCCGGTTTACCCCGCCCGCATCACGAGGCTATAATCCGCGCCTCGGAGTTGGCTGGGCAATCGCTGCTTCGTCGTTGTGTCCCTCGGGACAGACGGGCGGAGGGGAGGAAAGTCCGGGCTTCACAGGGCAGGGTGCCAGGTAACGCCTGGGGGGCGCGAGCCTACGACCAGTGCAACAGAGAGCAGACCGCCGATGGCCCGCAAGGGATCAGGTAAGGGTGAAAGGGTGCGGTAAGAGCGCACCGCGCGACTGGCAACAGTTCGTGGCACGGTAAACTCCACCCGAAGCAAGACCAAATAGGCCCCTATTGGCGCGGCCCGCGTTGGGGGCGGGTAGGTTGCTTGAGCCAGCGAGCGATTGCTGGCCTAGAGGAATGATTGCTACCCGGGGCAACCCGGTACAGAACCCGGCTTACAGGCCGACTCCGACCCAATTCTGCGTGACCCGTCACGATAAATCCCGGTGCTTAGCGGCACCGGGATTTTTTACATGTCACAACATGATGTGGCGCGTGGCAGCATTTTTGAATTTGTAATAAAGTTCGGCCTCTTTTTGGTCGCTATGACCCGGTTGGATGAGTTGTATCTATCATGCTGCATCCCCCACCGAAGGGGCTGACGGCAAGGGAAGATGAAATGGTCAGGGTGGATTTTTAATGTCATCAAGCGGTGCAGTGCACACACCTTCCCGCCTGCTCGGAGCCGAGCAAGGCAAAGCCCTTCCTCGTTATGATCTGCTGGGTATCGATCGGGTAAACCGCACTCGTCTCAAGCAGGTTAACGCCCAGTTGAGCACCTTTTCTCTGCAGGTCGCCGGCTGCATGGCCCAACTTTTCAACAGTGCTGATTGCGAGCTGGCCTATGGCGAGTTCACCGCCTCCAGCGTCGCCGATGTTGCCGAGCCACAACTCTGGGTCGAGGCCACCTCCCGGGTTGATCCCCAGCGCGCAGTCTATTTTTCCATCTCTCCTCTGGTGATCTACCGTCTGGCCGTCCTCTTTTTTGGTGGCACGCTCCATCAGAAAGAGGAGGCACTTCCTGCCGGTAAAGGGGTGACTGATACGGAACAGCGCCTACTGCAAAGACTCTGTCACTATCAGGTCGATATCTGGTGCTCCTGCCTCGGGCTGGGAGATCTGGAGTGGCAGATCAATATCATCCCGCAGGATGCCATGCCGACCCGTCAGCTGTGGACTACCCGTGCCACCCTGCAAGCCGGCAATTGCACCCACCAGTGGCAGATGTGGTTGCTTCCGTCCGAAGAATCCGACTCTCAGGAAGGGATTGCCTTGCCCGAGGGAGAGCTGGAACAGGTATTGAGCCATGTTCCGGTCCGGCTGCGGGTGGTCATGGGGCAGCTGTCGATGACGCTGGCCGATCTGGAGTGCCTCAAGGTGGGAGATGTGCTGTCGCTGGATCTGCCGGAGATGGTGCCCGCCCTGATTGGTAACCGCCCCTGCTTCAACGGGCGCATAGCAGAACATAAAGGCAGTCTGGTCTACCAGGTTGCGACTGTGGTAGAGGAGTAAATCGAATCATGAGCGAGCACAATATGAATGACCCGCTGGATCTGGATGGACTGGATCAACTGTTTGGTGACGATATCAGCATGCCCAGTGCCGCCGACTACATGGCGCCGACCAGTAGCAGCAAGCAGCGGGATCTCTCTTTCTTCCGCCAGATCCCGGTCAAGGTGACCCTCGAGGTTGCCAGTACCGAAGTGCCTCTGGGTGACCTGATGCGGGTAGAAGAGGGCGCCGTGATTGAGCTGGACAAACTGGCGGGCGAGCCGCTGGATGTTCGGGTCAATGGCCGCCTGCTTGCCAAGGGGGAAGTGGTCGTCGTCAACGGCAAGTATGGCTTGCGTCTGGTTGATGTAATCGATGCCAAACTGCTGGGTGGCATGGACGACTGATGCGTTACCTGCTGCTGACCCTGCTGCTCTTCTCCCTGCCTGGCTGGGGGGCTGACATGACCCTGTTCTCGGTCGCTCCGGGGGCTGCAGGTGGCGAGGATTACAACATCAAGTTGCAGATCCTCTTCTTCATGACTGTGCTGGGGTTGTTGCCAACCCTGTTGCTGATGATGACCAGTTTTACCCGGATCATCATAGTGCTGGCCATCTTGCGGCAGGCGCTCGGTTTGCAGCAGAGTCCTCCCAACCGGGTGCTGATCGGGATCAGCCTCATCCTGACTCTGGTTATCATGCGTCCGGTCTGGACCGACATATACCAGAATGCTTTTGTCCCGTTTGACAGGGATGAGATCACCTTGTCGGAAGGGGTTGCTCGCGCAGAGAAACCGCTGCGTACCTTTATGCTGGCGCAGACCCGCGAGCCGGATCTGGAACAGATGCTGCGCATCTCCGGTGAACCAACAACGGTGGCCAAGAAGGATGTGCCTTTCGGGGTGCTGTTGCCTGCGTTTGTATTGAGTGAGTTGAATACCGCATTTCAGATCGGCTTTATGCTGTTTATTCCGTTTCTGGTGATCGATCTGGTGGTGGCCAGCGTGCTGATGGCGATGGGGATGATGATGCTCTCGCCGCTGATCATCTCCTTGCCATTCAAGCTGATGGTTTTTGTACTGGTCGATGGCTGGTCGATGACGGTCGGAACCCTTGCCGCCAGTTTTGGTGGAGGAGGCTGACATGACGCCGGAGCAGAGCGTGGCGCTGGTTGGCGGCGCCGTCAATCTCGTCGTGGTGATGGTCTCCGTGCTGATTGTGCCGGGGCTGATTGTGGGTTTGGTCGTCAGTGTGTTTCAGGCGGCGACCCAGATCCAGGAGCAGACCCTCAGCTTTTTACCCCGTTTTCTGGTGACCCTGATGACACTCATCTTCACCGGAAACTGGCTGCTATCGCAGATCACAACCCTGTTCCACGACTTGTTTTTGAAGATACCCGGACTCATCGGATGAACTCCCTCTTGTCCCTCAGTGCTGCCGATCTGACGGCCTGGCTGGGGCAGTGGTGGTGGCCATTTCTGCGGATTGGTTCCGCCTTCTGGGTCATGCCGGTATTCGGTGACGGTCGGGTGCCGCCACAAGTTCGTCTGCTGCTGGCGCTGATCGTCAGCCTGCTGATTGCCCCCATGCTCAAGGGAATGCCTGTCGTTGACCCCTTCAGCACCGGTGCTCTGGTATTGGCTGTTGAGCAGCTGCTGTTCGGGCTGCTGTTCGGGCTCTGCGTCCAGATGCTGTTCATGATCATGACCATGGCTGGCCAGATCCTCTCCATGCAGATGGGGTTGGCGATGGCGGTGATGAATGACCCCAGCAATGGTGACACCGCGCCCATCGTCAGCCAGTTGATGCTGGTCTTCTGCTCACTGCTGTTTCTTGGTCTGAATGGCCATCTGGTGACGCTGGATGTGCTGGTGCAGAGCCTGCGCAGCTGGCCACCCGGCTCTTCCCTCGACCTGCTCGACATGAAAGGGGTGGTCGGTCTGTTCGGCTGGTGTATCGGCGCGGCACTGATCCTCACCCTGCCTGCCGTGGTTGCCATGTTGATGGTCAACCTGACCTTTGGCGTCATGAATCGGACGGCCCCTTCGCTGAACATCTTCTCGCTTGGTTTCCCCATGACGCTGCTGCTCGGGCTGCTCACCATGGCTATCTCAATCAGCGGAGTCCCTTCCCGTTACCTTGAGCTGGTGACTCACGTGCTGGAACAACTGAGAGCCCTGACCCCCTCATGAGCCAGAACAGCGCCCAGGATAAAACCGAAGAGGCCTCTTCCCAAAAACTGCGCAAGGCACGGGAAGAGGGTCAGATCGCGCGCTCCAAGGAGCTCAGTTCGGCGGGCCTATTGCTGCTCGGCGGCTTTGCCATGCAGTGGATGGTGCCCAGCTTTGGTCGCTTCTTCGCCGAGTTGATGAAACGGCCACAACGGTTCGACTGGCAAGGAGCCAGGGATCCGCAAATGATGGTGCACTGGACGGCGGAAGCCTTGCTCAACATGTTGTGGGTGCTGCTGCCGCTGTTTGCTTTTCTGGCTCTGATGCTGGTCCTGCTCAGCTCGTTGCCGGGGGGCATGGTACTGACCTGGAAGAAGATCTTCCCCAGTGCCGAGAAGCTGAACCCACTCAAGGGGCTCAAGCGGATGTTCTCGAGCCACAGCCTGATGGAGCTGCTGAAGTCGGTACTGAAAATTCTGCTGATTGGCTCTACGCTGGCGCTGCTGCTCCAGCATCAGTGGCCCACGTTGCTGATGATGAATCGGATGCCACCCCAGGCCGCCATGGAGCAGGCGCTGCGGATCCTATCTCAGGCATTCATCTTGCTTGGTGGCGTGCAGATGCTGATCGCCGTGCTGGATGTGCCCTATCAGCGCTGGTCGCTGAACAAGCAGTTGCGGATGACCAAGCAGGAGGTCAAGGATGAGCACAAGAACAGCGAAGGTCGCCCGGAAATCAAGGCTCGGATCCGTCAGGTGCAGGCCATGCTGGCTCGCGCCCGTATCGAGCAGCGCGTACCACAGGCTGATGTGATCATCGTCAACCCGACTCACTACGCGGTGGCCATCAAATATGATCCCCTGCGTGCCAATGCCCCGTTCGTGATTGCCAAGGGGGTGGATGGCATGGCTGAGCGGATCCGTCAGGTGGCCAAACAGCACGACAAGATGGTGATGAGTCTGCCGGAGCTGACTCGTGCCATCTACTACTCCACCCGGATAGATCAGGAAGTGCCGGCGGGTCTCTATACCGCGGTGGCTTATGTCTTGAATCATGTATTGCAGTTGAGGGCGTATCAGGCCGGCAAGGGGCGAAAGCCAAACCCGCTTGCTCCTTTGCATGTGCCGCCCGAATTACGTCAACCTGAGAGGTAAGTTGTGAACTGGCGTGTATTGACCCAATCCTATACCGCGATCCCGATGATGCTGCTGGCCATTCTGGCCATGATGATATTGCCGCTGCCGGGCTGGCTGCTGGATGCCCTCTTTACCTTCAACATTGTGTTGGCGGTACTGGTGCTGCTGGTCTCCGTATCGGCGCGTCGCCCTCTCGACTTCTCCGTCTTCCCCACGGTGTTGCTGGTGGCAACCCTGATGCGGCTGTCGCTCAACGTGGCCTCGACCCGCGTGGTGCTGCTGCATGGCCATGAGGGCCATGAAGCGGCGGGCAAGGTGATTCAGGCGTTTGGCGAGGTGGTGATCGGCGGCAACTATGTCGTGGGTCTGGTGGTCTTCGTGATCCTGATGATCATCAACTTTGTGGTGATCACCAAGGGTGGGGAGCGGATCTCCGAGGTGTCTGCCCGCTTTACCCTGGATGCGATGCCGGGCAAGCAGATGGCCATCGATGCTGACCTCAATGCCGGCACAATGGATCAGCACCAGGCGCGGGCACGACGGGACGAGATTGCCCGTGAAGCCGACTTCTACGGGGCGATGGATGGTGCCTCCAAGTTTGTGCGCGGTGATGCGATTGCCGGCATGCTGGTGCTTATCATCAACCTGGTGGGCGGCCTTGCCATCGGTATTTTCCAGCATGCCCTGCCGGTTGCCGAAGCCTTCCAGCGCTATGCCCTGCTGACCATCGGTGACGGTCTGGTGGCCCAGATCCCCTCGCTGCTGATGTCTACCGCTGCCGCCATCATTGTGACCCGGGTCAGCGATGAAGGTGAGATGGCGGATCAGGTGGGTGACCAGATCCTTGCTTCCCCCCGCGTCATCTACACTGCCGCTGCCATCATGCTGGTACTGGGGCTGGTGCCGGGCATGCCGATGCTGGCCTTCCTCAGCTTTGCCGCCGTGCTGGCCTGGACTGGCTGGAGCGTGAGCAAGCGGGCGGTCAATACCCCGGATCTGGATGCCGCGCAGGAGCTGGCCCGCCAGATTGCCCAGCCGGAACCACAAGGGCTGGAGTGGCAGGATCTGCCGCCGGTCGATACCGTTGCTATCGAACTGGGCTATCGGTTGGTGCCGCTGGCGGAAGCTGACAAAGGCGCCGAGCTGCTGGCCCGGGTGCGCGGTATTCGCAAAACCCTATCGGAGCAGTACGGTTTTCTGCTGCCCGAGATCCGGGTTCGCGACAATTTGCAGCTGCAACCCGATCAGTACCGGATCAAGCTCTCCGGTGTGGCACTGGCGTCCGGCAATGTTGATTGCCAGCGTCTGATGGCCATCAGCAGCGGCGAGACCTATGGTTCGCTGGATGGGGAGCTGACCCAGGATCCTGCATATGGTATGAGCGCAGTCTGGATTTCACCGGAAAACAAAGCCAAAGCCCTCAATCTGGGTTATTCGGTGGTTGATTCGGCAACGGTGATCGCGACCCACGCCAGCAAGCTGCTGCGTGAACAGCTTGATGCCCTCTTTGGTCATGACGAGGTGGGCAAGCTGGGGCAACATCTTGCAGCCCAGTCGCCCCGTCTGGCGGAGGAGCTCAATCTGGCCCTGACCCAGATGCAGCAGTTGCGAGTTTTTCGGCAATTGCTAAAGGAACAGGTCAGCCTGACCGATATACGCACGGTGGCGACGACCCTGCTTGATGCCAGCGAGCTGACCAAGGATCCCGTGCTGCTTGCTTCCGATGTTCGTTGTGCCTTGAAGCGCCAGATTGTGAGACAGGCGATTGGCAGCCGTGATGTGCTTGCCACCTTCACGCTCGATGACCGCCTTGAGCAGACCTTGCTGGCGGCCATGAACCAGTCGCAGCAGCAGGGGAAAATCCAGCTGGACAGTTTTCCGGTTGATCCGCAACTGCTGGCACAGTTGCAGCAAAATATGCCGCTGGTTAAAGAGCAGCTGCAGCAGCAAGGATATGCCCCGGTACTGGTCGTGATGCCGCAACTTAGACCCTTGATCGCGCGTTATGCCCGATCTTTTGCAAAAGGTCTCAAAGTGCTCTCATATAATGAAATACCGGAAGAGTTGAGAGTGGAGGTTATTGGCACGCTAGGCTGAAACAGGGCTGCCATGTTAATAGGCAAATGGGAAGAATATATTCCGCCTATCTACTTGAATTGTAATTGTAAGCCGTTATGATGTGACTGTTTTTGACGCATTCGGTCGTCAAAGATAAATAACAAATATAACAATTCACATGTGTCACTCAGCAGTCACCACTAATTTGGTGCTGTCTTGTCCAAATACGGGCAGTCGCATGAAAAAGGCAAACTGAACTGAAAAGTCAGGACGCAAAGCCTCCGGTCTAAAAGCAGGAATGCTCATGATAGCGGGGTTGCCAAGGCCATTGTTACCGCCTTGATATAACACTGGTTTGATCTAGGTGCTCGTTAGAAGCGCCAGCGTACCTGTGCGTCTTTTATTTCGGCATTTCAGTTCTGTTGATTGTTTTATCCACAATCACGGGTTCGGGTTCATATGCTTTCGGATGTATCTATCAAAAAAAGCTCAAGACCGGCCAGTCTTGGGAAAGATCCCCATTTATTGTTAATCAGCTCATCTATGGCCGATGGGAACGATATTGAAGGAATATTGGCAGCACAGGGATATGCTGTTTCCCGCTGTGACTCTATTCGCAAGTCGAAATTAATTCTCGGCAGTCGTTCCGTTGATTTAATCCTGCTCGACATGGATCTCATGACCGAAGTAGGTCCTCAATTGGTGCATGATTTTAGCGGCATTGATTGCGTGATCCTGGTTAATGAGCGTCAGGCCTATCTTGCGGCAGAAGCGATGCGGGCCGGTGCCATTGACTACATCATCAAGCCCTTCGGGGGGCAGCAGATGCTGGATGTGGTGAAGGGGGCACTGCGTCTGCGGCAGGCCATTCCAGACCTGATCGCCGTCTCGACCATGAGCCTGCAAGTGTTGCAGCTTGCTCGCCGGGCAGCCAAAACGGCAGCCACCATTCTTATCGGAGGTGAGTCGGGAACGGGCAAGGAGCGTCTGGCGCGTTACATCCACGAGATGTCCAGCCGTGCTCACAAGCCGTTTGTCGCCATCAACTGCGCCGCCATTCCCGAGTCCATGCTCGAATCCATTCTGTTTGGCCACAACAAGGGGGCCTTCACCGGCGCAACGGGTTCGCAGCCCGGCAAGTTCGAGCAGGCGCAGGGCGGAACCCTGATGCTCGACGAAATCTCCGAGTTGCCCCTGTCACTGCAGGCAAAGTTGTTGCGGGTTTTGCAGGAGCGTGAGGTGGAGCGCCTCGGTAGCCATCAGACCATCGCGCTGGATGTGCGGATCATCGCCGCCAGCAACAAGGATCTGCGCACCCTGGTGGCTGCCGGCCAGTTCAGGGAAGACCTCTTCTATCGCCTCGATGTGTTGCCGATGAACTGGCCAGCACTGCGCGAGCGTCCCGACGACATATTGCCGCTGGCTGAATATTTCATCGAACGCTATGCGCCCCAGCAGGGGTATCGCCTGAGCGAGAGTGCCCGCAAGCAACTGCTGGCTTATCAGTGGCCGGGCAACGTCAGGGAGCTCGATAACGTCATTCAACGTTCATTAATCATGGCTCGCGGATTGCATATTCAAGCGGTCGATTTGATGCTGCCCAGCTATGTCGCGGAACCCGAACATGGATTGGCGGAAGTCCTTTCCGCCCCGGAAGGGTTGAGCGAGACGCGTCGGCACGCAGAATTTCAATTTGTACTAGAGACCTTGCGCCGCTTCCGTGGCCATCGTACCCGCACGGCAGAAGCGCTCGGGATGACCACCCGGGCTCTGAGATACAAGCTGGCGGCGATGCGTGAGCAGGGCATTGATATCGAGCAGCAGCTTCAAAACTAAGGGATAACGGCGTGAAGATTGAAATGATGTCATCACAGGCAACGCTTCTGCAGCAGATGCAGGAGATGCAACGAGTTGCCACTCAGGCTCCTTCCATCGAATCCAATGATCTCTCGAATGTGTCATTCAGCGACGCCATGCGCGACGTTGTCGGCAGAGTCAACGAGCAGCAGAACATGGCTTCAGCCATGATGACGGCTGTTGATGCCGGCCAGAGCGATGATCTGGTCGGGGCCATGGTGGCCAGTCAGAAAGCGGGTCTCAGCTTTTCAGCCCTGATGCAGGTGCGCAACAAGCTGATGACCGGTTTTGACGACATTATGCGCATGCCGCTCTGAGGTAAGTGATGACTGAACTGGTAACGTCCCCGCAAGGGGCTTCGGATTCCTTCAGAACACGCGTGCAGGAGGGCCTTCGCAACTGGCGCAGCCTCTCCCGTGACAATAAATCGATCCTCACTATTGCTCTGCTGGCTGCCATCGTTGCCGGCACAATCGTCGTCATTCTGTGGACGTCCAGCAAAAACTACGTCCCCCTGTACGGCAAGCAGGAGCTCTACGATACCGCCAACATCATGGAGATGTTGGAGAAGGAGCAGGTGCCGTTCCGGCTGGAGAAGAGCTCTGGCCAGATCCTGGTGCCGGAGAGTCAGCTGGCTCATGTTCGTATGGCCTTGGCGGCCAGAGGGGTGAGAGCGGCCATGCCGGCGGGTCTGGAGGGGCTGGACAATGTCACCGGCCTTGGCACCAGTGAGTTTATGGAAGGAGCCCGCTATCGCCATGCGCTGGAAGGCGAACTGGCGCGCACCATCATTTCGCTGGATGCGGTGCGCAGTGCCCGCGTCCATCTCGCCATTCCCAAACGCACTCTCTTTGTCGGTCGTGACGAGGAGAAGCCAAGTGCATCCGTCATGCTCGATCTGCAGCCCGGTCAGGCCATGGAGCCCGGCCAGGTCGAGGCCATTGCCAACCTGGTGGCAGGCAGTATCTCCGGCATGAAACCGGGAGCGGTCACCATTGTCGATCAGGCTGGCCAGCTGTTGAGTGCCGAACTCGGCGACAAGGCCGGGTTTGGCAAGCAGAGCGTGCAGCAGATGGAGTATGTGCGCAAGCTGGAGCAGTACATTCGTCAGCGTGCCAGCGACATGCTCTATCCCATGCTGGGCACCGGCAACTTCCGGGTGCAGATCGCCGCAGACGTCAACTTCAATGCGGTGGAGGAGACCCAGCAGCAGCTGGATCCACAAGGGGTGGTGACCAAGGAGTCGAGCAAATCGGACAAAACCATCGATGCGCTGGCACTGGGTATCCCCGGCGCTCTGTCCAATCGTCCTCCCGAAACGGCGCCCAAAAGTGATCCTGCGACCCAGAATCAGACCACGGCAGCCACCACGGAAAATCAGAAAAATGACTCCCGCACCGAGCGGCAGGAGGTCAGCAAGCAGTACGAAAACAGCCGCACCATAGTACACACCCGCTATCAGCAGGGGCGGCTCGAGAAGATGAACGTCTCCGTACTGCTCAATCATCAGAGCGCCCCGAAAGGTGGCTGGAATGATGAGCAGCTGGCGCAGATCCGGCAGATGGTCGAGCGTTCGGTGGGCTTTGATGAGTCTCGTGGAGACCAGATCAGCCTGCAAGTGTTCGACTTCACCGGCGCTGCGCCGATTGCTCCGCCCGAATCGAGCTGGTGGGAAACCCCTTACTGGCAGGATTCGCTCCGTTATCTGGTGGGCGGTCTGCTTGGCCTGACGCTGGTCTTCTTCGGTATCCGCCCGTTGGTGAAGCATCTGGTTCGCACCCAGCAGGCGCCGGATGAAGAGACGCTCTCTGACGAGCTGGATGATGAGCTGGAGCCGACCGTGGGTCTCTCCATGCGGCGGGATGATGATGTTGCCCTGACGGCGCCGCCGATGAGCAATGGTCTGATCCGTTCCGACAACGAGCGGGAGCCGCACTTCTCTTCTCTGGATCTGGAGGCATTGCCGGAGCCGGGTTCCGAGCTGGAAGTACAACTCAAGCATCTGCAGTTGCTGGTTGACAAAGATACCGCTCGGGTAGCGGAAGTGGTGAGAGCATGGGTAAGTGGCAATGAACAACGTTAACCTGAACCAGAAAGCCGTCGATATCGATATCGACAACCTTGAGAAAGCGGCCATCCTGCTGTTGAGCATGGGGACTGAGGCTGCTGCCAAGGTGATGCAAAAGCTCTCCCGCGATGAAGTGCAGCGCCTTATCTCCAAGATGGCGGGTCTCTCCGGCGTCAGTTCGATGGAAGCCCGATGGACCTTGCAGCAGTTCTTCAACCAGTATCGTGAACAGAGCGGGATCGGCAGCGCCTCCCGCGAATATCTGGAACAGACTCTCGACCTGGCCCTTGGTCAGCGTCTCTCCCGCAGCCTGCTCGACAGCCTCTACGGTGATGTGATGAGTCAGGATATCCAGCGGTTGCAGTGGGTACCTGCCGATGTGCTGGCCCGTTTCTTCCGCAATGAGCACCCGCAGATGCAGGCGGTGCTGCTGGCGTTCCTGCCACCCCAGACCGCTTCCGCGGTACTGGATGAGCTGCCCGGCTCGGTGCACGACGATCTGCTGGTGCGGGTCGCCAGCCTCAGCAGCGTCAGCGAGCATGTTCTGGGTGAACTCAGGCTGACGCTGGATCGCTGTCTGGCCTATGTTGCTGACCAGTCCGGAGCCAAGGTGAATGGCGTGCGGCAGGTTGCCGATATCCTCAACCGCTATCAGGGCGACAAGGAGCAGATGCTCTCGCTGCTGCGTGAACACGATGGTGACATGGCGCTGGAAATCGAAAAGAACATGTTCGACTTCATGACGTTGCGTCGCCAGAGCGACGAAACACTGCAGCGTCTGGTGCAGGAGATCCCGAGCGAGCTGCTGGCGCTGGCCCTCAAGAATACCGAGACCAGTTTCCGCAAGGTGGTGCTCGGCGCCATGCCGAAGCGGATGGCTCAGGCACTGGAAGATCAGATCCAGCATCAGGGCAGCGTCTCCCTGCGCAAGGTCGAGCAGGCCCGAGAGGAGATCATGCAACTGGTCCGCGAATTGGTGGAGCAGGGCGAGATCGAGTTCCAGCTGTTCGAAGAACCGACGGTCAGCTAACAGGGGGCATTGATGAGTCACTATGTGCGCAAGTTGATGCCCGGCCCGACCCGGCTCTACCGCTTTCCGGCCTTGGGGCAGAGCGGGGAAGAGGCCCAGAGTCAGCAGGAGCAGTTCGAGTTTGGTTATCAGCAGGGGCTGGAGCAAGGTCACGACGAAGGGTATCAATCCGGATATCAGCAGGGACTGACCAGCGGTCTGGTGGAAGGGGAGGCCAAGGGGCTGCAGCAGGGACAAACCCGCGGCTTCGCTCAGGGGTTGGCGGAGGGGCGCGCCTCTTTCGATCAGGCCATGGTGCCCTTTGCCAAGCTGCAGGAGCAGTGGGAATCCCTGACCCGGGTAAAGATGCAGGAGCAGAAAGCGCTGATTGCCCAGCTGGTGGCCCAGGTGGCCAAGCGGGTTATCCAGGCCGAATTTACTCTCAATCCCCAGCAGGTACTCAATCAGGTGGAACAGGCGCTGGCGACTCTGCCTACCGCTTCGGAAGAGCTGGTCATCTATCTCAATGAGGGGGATCGCCAGCGTCTGGCCGAACAGGGAGTCACCCGTTGCGAAGGGTGGCCGTTGCAGGTAGACCCCAATCTGGCCATTGGCGATGCCCGCATCGAGACTCGGGCTGCGGTGATCGAGGTCAATACCGGCGAGCGCCTTGCCTCCTGCATCGAGCAGCTGAACAGCACGCTGGAACTGCCGCAGCATGCATGAAGCTCTGCAACAGGCGCTCACCTCGGCGCTCGACTGCTTTGACGAGGTGCCCGGTTTTCGCCGCTATGGCCGACTGGTTCGCGTAACGGGGCTGACCCTTGAGGTAATCGGCTGCCAGCTGGTGATGGGGCAGCGCTGCCGGGTCGATACGGCATCCGGCGAGTCTCTGTTGGCAGAGGTGGTGGGTTTCAACCGGGAGATCTCCTATCTGATGCCACTGCAGCCCATGGGAGGGCTTTATGCCGGAGCCCGGGTGCTGCCAATCGATGGCGAAGAGACAATCAGGGTCGGCGAGCATCTGCTGGGGCGGGTTGTCGATGGTCTGTTGCAGCCGCTGGATGGCCGTCCTCTTCGTGACGAGGGGGAGCGCGTTGCGCTCTTCTCTTCTCCGCCCAATCCGCTATTGCGCACGCCGATCCGTGAACCTCTTGATGTGGGTATCCGTGCCATCAATGGCTTGCTGACGGTTGGCAAGGGGCAGCGACTGGGCCTGTTTGCCGGTTCCGGCGTGGGCAAGAGCATGTTGCTCGGCATGATGACCCGCAACACCACGGCACAGATCGTCATCGTGGGGCTGATTGGTGAACGGGGTCGTGAAGTCCGCGAGTTCATCGAACACAGTCTCGGTGCGGAAGGTCTGGCCCGCTCGGTGGTGGTGGCCGCTCCTGCGGATCAATCTCCTCTGATGCGGTTGCGTGCCGCCCAGCTCTGCCATCGTCTTGCCGAATATTTTCGTGAGCGGGGCCAGGATGTACTGCTATTGATGGACTCCCTCACCCGCTACGCCCAGGCCCAGCGCGAAATCGCACTGGCTATCGGTGAGCCGCCGGCGACGCGCGGCTACCCGCCATCGGTGTTCAGCATGCTGACCCAGCTGGTGGAACGGGCCGGCAACGGTACCCACCCTGATGGCAGCCTGAGTGCCTTTTACACCGTGTTGGCGGAAGGGGATGATCAGCAGGACCCGGTGGTCGACTCGGCCCGTGCCATTCTGGATGGTCACATAGTGCTGACCCGTCGTCTGGCGGAAGAGGGACACTACCCGGCCATCGACATCGGCGCTTCGGTGAGCCGGGTGATGCCGCAAGTGGTGCCGACTGACTGGCAGCAGCTGGCGGTCACCTTGCGTCAGTTGTGGGGGCGCTATCAGCAGGTGCGTGAATTGCTGCCGCTCGGTGGCTATCAACCGGGGGCAGATCCCCAGATGGACGAAGCGGTACAACGTTACCCGGCCATTGCCGCCTTCCTGCAGCAGGGGATCCATGAAGAGACCCCGCTGGCTCAGGTCGTGGCTGGGCTCAAGCAGGTTCTGGGCAGGTAATCAGAGGTCGCCATGTTGAAATCCTATCTCGGCTTGCAGCAGGAGGCGCTGGAGGCGCTCGGCAAGGAGCGTCAGCGTTTGCGGGAAGAGGCGATAAGGGAAGAGCAGAGAGCCTTGCGGTTGCAGGAGGTGATCGGCTCGTTGAGTCCCGGTTCGGCCACTTTCCATCCCTTGCTGTGGCAGAACAAGCAGCAGATGGATCGCCAGTTGCGTCATCTGCTGGCCCATCAGGTTCAGCAATCGGCACTTGCCAAGCTCGATCTGGAGCGCCATGAAGGGGAGGTGGTCAGGCAGTTTGGCCGGGTCAAGGGGCTGGAGCACCTGCTGG
The DNA here is from genome assembly GCF_019048745.1 of Aeromonas sp. FDAARGOS 1410. Classification (NCBI taxonomy): domain Bacteria; kingdom Pseudomonadati; phylum Pseudomonadota; class Gammaproteobacteria; order Aeromonadales; family Aeromonadaceae; genus Aeromonas; species Aeromonas sp. FDAARGOS 1410. Next base: position 901,094 of record NZ_CP077401.1, read on the forward strand.
ACAAGCGTGAGCGAGCCATCAGCCAGCAGCGGGAGCTGCGGGATCAGCGCCAGCTCGACGAGCTTTCCGGCTTGCGCCACCGTCAACTCAAAGAGGGGAACTAGTCGGGAAAACGCTCCAGCTGGCCGTAAGCATGATCCTGACCCAGCAGCGTGTTGATGGTCTCTATCTGCCCAGCCAGCAGACGACCGTTGAGATCGTTCTGGCGCAGACACTGCTGCAACAGCAGTTCGAGTTGTTGCCACTGGCTAGAGACTTTTGGCTGCATGGTGGCAGGCAGTTTGGCAATCAGGGTCGCCATCCCCTTTTCATCCGGTTTCAGTCCCAGAGCGAGCAGATGGTGGCAACGTTGCTGCGCCTGTTTTTGCACATCGGCCATCAGCCTTGTCTGCTGCTGGTTGTGGGTTGCCAGCCCATCGACATCGTGCGCTGCCAGCAAGCTGTGCTGGCGCAGCAACAGGCTCTGCAGCTCGGCGTAGCGGCTGCAATCTTGCTGGATGCCCAGGATCAGCTCCTTGATCCGCTGTTTCGGCTCCATGCTCATCGGCGATGCATGTCCAGAATGGCCTGACCCAGTGCATCCATATCGAGCTCCAGTTTTCCTTCGCTGATGGCCTGACGGATCCGGTTCACTTTTTCCATATCCACGTCGGATGTGGTAGCAAGCTGGGCTCTCGCCTGATTGACAACCTGTGCCGTGCTGCTGATCTGGGCGTCAGCCTTGGTAGCGCGCGCCTCGACTTGGGCTGGCGCGCCATCCTGCTTGCGTTGCAACTGGGTCTGAACGTAGAGCGGGTCGGTGCGTGTGATTTTCATAACGTCAATTCCTGGTGGTCTATCTCTGCAAAGCGACCCAAGGTCGGCCTAACTTGAATAAAAACCCTTATACGGGTTCAAAAACGGGTTTCGACTTCCCCTTTTGCGATGACCCAGGCCTGGATCTCTTTGCCTGAGCTGCTGTTGCGTACCTTGATGCCATCGCCGATGGCGCCGCTTGCCAATGCCGTGCCGCGGGTTGTGGCCGAGAATCCGCCCTGACCGGCCCGGATCAACACCCCTTCACCCTCCTTCACCGCCCAGGCCTTCTGCAGGTCCAGTTCGCCAATCAACTGCCCCATCCTGAGATTGCGATTGGCCTTGCTGCCTGTCAGCGACTCGGAGACGGGAATGAAGCCTCGCTGCAGTCTGCTGACATCCAGCGATTCCTCGACGAGGTCCGCTGCCTGAATGGTCTGGCCTTTCCGGATCTCCCGGGCCGTCATCCAGACTGGCAGCATGAGCGTGACCTCGACCCGGGCTCTCAGTTGCCAGGAGGGGTTGGCACACTCGACCAGGTAGGGGCGACGACCCCACGGCTGGCGATATTGGCCCCCCGCCTGCAAGCGGATCTCTTGCTGGCAGGGAGGAAGGTGTTCCACCGCCGGAGAGATCCACACCTGATAGTCCACCTCCGGGATTGCCCAGCCCTGTTGTTGCAGGTAGGCATGCAGGGTCTGACTTGCATCCTCCCTGAGGCGGGCACCGACCTGTTGCGACAGTTCGCCGGGTTCAGCGTGCAGCGGGCTTGCCAGCATCAGCAGCCAGAAGAGGCCTGATCGCTTCCATACGGGAAACGGTACTTCCCCTTTTATCAATGTGGTCAGCCAGGGGCAGCGCTGCATCCGGCGCAAATAAGGGATCTTCATGATTGGCATGAGTCTTGATAACGAGTGCACCGGTCTGACTGATTCATAAAAGGATGAAGCATGAGTATCTCATTTGACAGCGCTCTTGGCGTACACCCTTATGCCCTTGATATCCGGGCTGACCGGGCGCGTATTCTGGCCGGGAATCTGGCCAATGTGGATACCCCTGGCTATCTGGCCCGGGACGTCGATTATAAGACGATTCTTGGCCGTGTCGCACAGCAAGTTGCGGCAGGCGATGAGAGCGCTGCCATCAGTCAGGGCACCATGGCTGACGATATGCAGCATCCGCTCTATCGCATCCCCTATCAGGCATCCATGGATGGCAATACCGCTGAGCTCAGCGTCGAGCAGAGCAAGTTTGCCAACAATGCCACGGATTTCCAGACCAGCCTGACCTTCCTGAATATGAAAATCACCGGGATCGCCAAAGCGATCGAGGGGCGTTAATCATGTCGTTCAACCGAATCTATGACATCGCCGGCAGTGCCATGCGGGCGCAAACCGTGCGACTCGATACCGTCGCCTCCAACCTGGCGAACGTGGACAGTGCCGCCGGCAGTGAAGATGCCGCGTTTCGCGCCATCAAGCCGGTTTTCTCCACTCTCTACCAGCGCGTGCAGGATGCAGAGGCGCTTGGGTCTGCACAGGTTCAGATCGCCGGCATAGTGCAGTCCGATCGTCAGGTCGAGAAGCGTCTCGAACCGACCAACCCGATCGCCGATAAAGACGGTTTTGTTTACTACTCCAACGTCAATGCGGTGGAGGAGATGGCCGACATGATGAGTGCCTCCCGCGGCTTCGAAACCTCGGTCGAGGTGATCAATCGCATCAACAGCATGCAGCAAGGTCTGCTGCGTCTTGGTCAGGGGGTCTAAGCCGTGAGTCTGCCTCAGGTAAGCACCCTTGATACGGCCCGCGGTGCCAGCCAGCGCTCTGCCACTCCGGATATCGCCCCCAACAATGCGGCGGCGGGCTCTGCCACTGGCCAGAGTGCCCAGAGCGGCATGCAACTGCGCAACGAATTTCTGCAGATGATGGTGGCCCAGATCCAGAACCAGGATCCCACCAACCCGCTGGATGGCGCCCAATATGTCACCCAGCTGGCCCAGTTCAGCATGGTGGAAGGGGTCGAGAGCCTGAAACTGCTGCAGCAGAAGTCCATCAACATGATGGATACCCAGCAGGTCCTGCAGAGTACCGACCTTATCGATAAAGAGGTGATGGTACCGAGCAAGACCCTGACCAAGAGCGATGACAAAGCCATTCGCGGTCAGGTCGAGCTGGCGGGCGCAGCCGATCAGGTCGAGCTCAAGGTGTATGACGAGCATGGCACCCTGGTGGCGACCAAGAGCTGGGGGGAAAGCAAGGCTGGCGGGCTGGATTATGAGCTGCCGGAGCTGCCGGCCGGCGAGTACAGCTTCGAGGTCAAGGCATCCCTAAACGGAGTTGCCACCACGTCCAAAAACTATGTCGCCAGCAAGGTGGATCGCGTCACCCTGCCCGGCACCGGCGAGATCATGTTGCAGGTCGCTGGCGTGGGTGACGTCCCCCTCTTCAGTGCCATTCAGTTCGGCAAATCGGCGTAATCAAACAGGAGCGAAATTGTGTCTTTCAGTATCGGATTGAGCGGCCTGCGCGCCGTAAACCAGGAATTGAGCGTTATCAGCAACAACGTGGCCAACGCCAGTACCGCAGGCTTCAAGTCCAGCCGTGCCGAGTTTGCTGCCATTTATGGTGGCGGTCAGGCGGGCGGGGTGGAGATGAACAACGTATCCCAGAACTTTGACCGCAATGGCGACGTGATGCGTACCGGCCGTGGTCTGGATCTGGCCATCTCCGGCAGCGGTTTCTTCGTGCTCAAGGACAGCAACGGCCAGACCTCCTACACCAGAGCCGGCATGTTCCAGCGTGACCCGAACAACTACCTTACGACCGCCAACGGTACCCGTTTGCAGGGCTATACCACCAATGATGCCGGTGAGCTGCAATCCGGCGTGATCGGTGACATTCAGGTCAAAGCCGGCAGCCTGCCTGCCAAGGCATCCGACAAGCTGGAGTTCGTCGCCAATCTGAAGGCTGATGCCAGTGTGATTGATACCAAACCTCCTTACAATTTTGATCCTAAGAAATCGGAAACTTTTAGTTATTCACAGTCCAGCAAGGTCTATGACTCGCTCGGGGTTGAGCACACCGTCACCCAGTATTTTGTCAAAACGGCACCCAATGAGTGGGCCGTGCATTACACATTCAATGGCACTGATATCACCCCTGCTGGCGGGGCCACGATGAAATTCACCGCTGATGGCAAGCTGGATACGGGGGCTTCGACCATTCCAGCCAATTTGGCGCTGGCACCCGCGGGCGCCTCTCCAATTGCTCTGCAACTGGATATGAGCCGAGTCAGTCAGTACGCCTCCGATTTCAATGCCACTCGCAACCAGTCCAACGGCTATACCGCGGGCGATTTGACCGGTGTACGGGTTGATGCCGATGGCGGCGTCTTCGCCACCTTTACCAACGGCCAGAGCCTGAAGCAGGGTCAGGTGGTGATGGCGAACTTCGCCAATCCCAACGGTCTGCTGCAGACCAACAACACCACCTGGCAGCAGTCCTTCAGCTCGGGTCAACCGGTGCTGGGGGCGCCGGGAACCGGCACCATGGGTCAGCTGACTGCTGGGGCCTACGAGAGCTCCAACGTCGACCTGACCGGTGAGCTGGTCAGCCTGATGACCTCCCAGCGCAACTATCAGGCCAACGCCAAGACCATCAGCTCAGCTGACAAGATGACCCAGGTTCTCTTCAACTCCTTCTAAGGGCTGACCCGTGGAAAAGCTTATCTATACCGCCATGTCAGGGGCGCAACATACCCTGATGGCCCAGCAAATCCGGGCCAATAACCTGGCCAACGTCAACACCGCCGGCTTTCGTGCTGACTTCGAGCGGGTGTCGGCCTATGCCCTGAGCGGTGATGGTTACCCCAGCCGGGTCATGGCTCGCGAAGAGATGGCCGGCACCGACTTCAAGCCGGGCGCGCTGATGCAGACCGGGCGCAGGCTGGACGTGGCCATTCGCGGTGAAGGCTTTATCACGGTGCAGACCGCAGATGGCAAAGAGGCCTACACCCGGGCCGGCAATCTGGAGAGCGATGCAGACGGGCTGTTGACCCTCAACGGTCGCCCCGTGCTGGGCGATGGTGGGGAAATGGTACTTCCTGCCTATCGGGATCTCAGTTTTGGCAAGGATGGTTCGCTCAGCATCACGCCGCCCGGCGGCGGTGCCCGTCTCGACGTGGGACGCCTCAAGCTGGTCAACCCGGATCCCGCCGAGCTGGTCAAGGGGCAGGATGGCCTCTTCCGCCTGCGACAGGGGGGGGATGCCGAGACCAGCGAGCAGGTCGTACTGGCTTCCGGTTTTCTGGAGGGGGCGAACGTGAATGCGGTTGACGAGCTGATCAGCAGCATGTCGCTGACCCGCAACTTCGAGCTGCAGGTCAAGCTGATGAAGACAGCGGACGAGCAGGCCAGACAAGGAGCCCGGCTGATTTCCGGTCAGGGTTAATCATGAACGGGACGAGCAGTTTGGTGCATCGTCCCGCTGAGAGGTGCTTCGGCATCCGAATGAATCAGGTGGAGAGACAAAGATGCATGCAGCACTTTGGGTAAGCAAAACGGGTCTGTCGGCCCAAGATGCCAAGATGGCCAGCATTTCCAACAACCTGGCCAACGTCAACACGGTTGGTTTCAAGCGTGATCGGGTTGCCTTTGAAGATCTGTTCTATCAGGTGCAGCGTCAGCCGGGGGCACAACAGGATCAGCAGAACCTCTCGCCCATCGGCATCCAGATGGGTAACGGTGTGCGTGTGGTCGGTACCCAGAAGGTCTTTACCCCGGGTCAGTTCCAGAACACCAACCAGGAGCTGGATATGGCCGTGGTCGGCGCCGGCTTCTTCAGTGTCGAGCGCCCCGATGGCGAGACCGCCTACACCCGCAATGGTCAGTGGCATCGCAATGCGGAAGGGATGCTGGTCAATGCCGATGGTCTGCCGATGCAGCCGCAGATCCAGATCCCGGACAACGCTACCAAGATCTCTATCGGTACCGATGGTACCGTGAGTGCCACCTTGCCGGGTCAGCAGGAAAATGTGGAGCTGGGACGCATCACCCTGACCAACTTCTCCAACCCGGCCGGTCTCGAGGCGCTCGGTGGCAACCTCTATCGCGCGACCGGTGCATCCGGTGAAGCCATCGAAGGGGTGCCCGGCGAAGAGGCGATGGGGGCCATCAAGCAGTTCACGCTGGAGAGCTCCAACGTCAACGTGGTGGAGGAGATGGTGGACATGATCACCACCCAGCGAGCCTACGAGATGAATGCCAAGGTGGTCTCTTCCGCCGACCAGATGCTCAAGTTTGTCACTCAAGCGCTGTGATGATGAAGATGATGTGGCGTTACCTGTGGGTCGTGCTGTTGCTGGGTGGATGCGCGACCTATGAGCTCAAGGCTCCGGAGCCGGGCGAGGAGAAGTGGGCGCCTTCACGGCCCATGCAGTCTGCCTCGGCCCGGGGGGAAGATGGCAGTCTCTATCGTGGCGACTACATGATGACCCTGTTTCAGGATCGTCGCGCCTATCGTATCGGTGACATTCTGACCGTGGTGCTGGAAGAGCGTACCCAGTCGAGCAAGAAAGCCAACACCAGCATGAGCAAGAACAGCAGCATGAATGTGCCAGCCCCTTCCATCGGTGGCAAACTGCGTCCTGACTGGGGGGCAACCCTCAGTGCCGACCGGGATTTTGATGGTGGAGCGACATCCAGCCAGCAGAATACCCTGGCCGGTTCCATCACGGTGACGGTGGCCGAAGTGATGCCCAACGGCGTGCTCGGTATCCGTGGCGAGAAGTGGATCCGTCTCAATCAGGGTGATGAGTATATCCGTCTGGGCGGCATGGTGCGGGTTGAGGATATCGACCAGAGCAACCGCATCTCGTCCCAGCGCATCGCCGATGCCCGCATCACTTATGCCGGCCGTGGTGCGCTTGCCGACAGCAACCAGATGGGTTGGCTGGGGCGCTTCTTCAGCTCCGCATTTGCACCGTTTTGAGGTCTTACATGAACAGATGGGTTATCGCCCTGCTTTGCCTCTGCCTGCCATGGTGGGCGAATGCCGCTCCTGCCGCCAAGCGGTCACTGCTTGATATTGCCGACGTGCAGGGGATGCGAACCAACCAGCTGGTTGGTTACGGTCTGGTGGTGGGTTTGTCCGGCACCGGCGACAAGAGCCAGGTGAAGTTTACCGGTCAGTCGATGGCCAACATGCTCAAGCAGTTTGGCGTGCAACTGCCGGATGATATCGATCCCAAGCTCAAGAACGTCGCTGCGGTATCTGTGCAGGCAACCCTGCCGGCACTGGCTGGCAAGGGGCAGCTGGTGGATGTAACCGTCACCTCGATTGGCGATGCCAAGAGTCTGCGTGGCGGCTCGCTGTTGTTGACTCCCTTGCGTGGTATCGATGGTGAAGTGTATGCGGTGGCCCAGGGCAATCTGGTGGTGGCCGGGATCAAGGCCGAGGGGCAGTCCGGCTCTTCGGTGACCATCAACGTACCGACGGCGGGGATCATTCCCAATGGCGCCATCATTGAGCGGGAAGTGGCCAGCAATTTTGCCGACAAACCTGAAGTGACGCTCAATCTGCATCAGCCCAACTTCAAGACGGCCCGCAATGTGGAGCGGGCCATCAATCACCAGCTGGGGCCGGTTGCCAAAGCGGTCAGTGCCGGACGCATTCAGATTGCAGCCCCCCGTGACGAAAGCCAGCGCATCTCGTTCATGGCATTGCTGCAGGACGTGCAGGTCGACATGGGGCAGGAGCGACCCAAGGTTGTGTTCAACAGCCGTACTGGTACCGTGGTAATGGGGCAGGGGGTCAAGGTGCACAAGGCGGCGGTCAGCCACGGCAGCCTGACGGTGACCATTGGCGAGAGCCAGACCGTCAGCCAGCCCAATGCCTTCTCCAACGGACAGACCACCACGACCCCCAACTCGAAGATCCAGGTGGATCGCGAACGAAACAACATGTTTGTCTGGCCTGATGGCACTTCTCTTGAGGTGATCGTCAAGGCCGTCAACTCGCTTGGGGCTACGCCCGATGATGTTATGGCCATTTTGCAGGCGCTCGATGAGGCTGGTGCCCTCGAGGGAGAGCTGGTGGTCATCTAAGGATCTCTATGACCCGAATAACTTCGGAACCTGGTTTCTATCAGGATCTCAATGAACTTCAGCAGATCAAGAGCAACCCGGATCAGCGTGCCGCGCTCGATGCCGTAGCCGGTCAGTTCGAAGTGAGCTTTCTGCAGACCGTGCTCAAGCATATGCGCTCGGCCAGTGATGCCCTGCAGGATGAGGATGACAAGCTCATCAAGGGGCAGGATCTCTATCGCGATATGTATGACAGCCAGCTGGCGATGAGCCTGGTCAAGCGCGGCGGGATCGGCCTTAAAGAGCAGATGGTCAGTCAGTTGGCACCGACATTAAAGAATGCCGACCAGGCGGTCGCTTCAGAATCACAGACCCTGGCTGCCTTCAGTCAGCCTCTGAACACGGCAAAAATGAGGAAAGGTGACTGATGTCTCTGCTCAATATCGGTTTTAGCGGACTCAACGCGGCACAGATCGCGTTGAATGTGACCGCCCAGAATATCGCCAACGTCAATACCATCGGCTATAGCCGTCAGGAGGCCATGATGGGCAGCCTGTCGGGTTTTGGCCGGCTGGATAATGGCCAGGGGGTAGAGGTAACCGGTGTTCGCAGGATCACGGATGAGTATCTGGTTTCCCAGCATTGGCGCAGCCGCTCTGCGACCGGGGCCTCCTACTCGTTCCATCAGTACATCAATACCACCGAGCAGCTTCTGGGCAGCGAGTCGATGAACATCGCCAAGGGGCTGGACAGCTTCTTCGCCTCACTGAGCGCAGCCCTCGACAGCCCGGAAACACCGGCCCAGCGTAGCCAGATAGTGAGCTCTGCCGGCGCGTTGGCGAACCGCTATGGTCAGTTGAACGAGAGCATGATGACCCAGGAGAAGCAGATCGACGATCAGCTGAACAGCACGGTTTCTCAGGTCAACAGCTATCTCAAGCAGGTTGCCGAACTCAATACGCAGATCAGCGAGCAGGCCTCCAAGGGGGTCAATACATCGGCTCTGGAAGACAGTCGTGAGCAGATCGTGCGCGAGCTTTCCGCTTATATGGAAGTGAGGGTCAACCGGCAGAGCGATGGTTCTTTCTCGCTAAGTCTGCCTCAGGGGCAGCCGCTGGTACTGGCTGGCAGCAGCAGTACGCTCTCGCTGGCCGGTGACAAGCTCAGCCTCAGTTTTGGCCCGCAGACCTTCGAAGTACCCGCTCTGCATGGCGGTACTCTGGCCGGGGTGATGGATTACCGTGCCAATGTGCTGCGCCCGCTGCGCGACGAACTCAACCAGATGGCAAAGAAACTGGCCGACGACTTCAATGCCAAGCAGGCCGGTGGTGTTGACCTTAATGGTGACCCGGGCAAACCCCTGTTCAGTTACGACCCGCTCAACCCTTCCGGGACCCTGAAGATTGCCGATGGCTTTACCGGCGATCATCTCGCTTTTGCCAAGGCCGGGGGCGGGCAGGGCGACAACCGCAATCTGCAGGAGATCATCACCATCAAAGATGGCCAGTATGACGCCTACAGCGCCCTGCTTGGCCGGATAGCGGTGCAGAGCGGACAGGCCAAGGCGACCATGCAGGCTGATGCCAATATGGAGAAGCAGCTGGCTACCAAGCTGAGCAGTGTCAGCGGGGTCAACACCGATGAAGAGGGGATCAAAATCATGGCATACACCAAGGTCTATCAGGCCAATGCCAAGGTGATTAGTACCTCGGATCAGCTCTTCAATTCCATCCTGAACATGTTCTGACGGAGTGACCATGCGCATCAGTACCAACCAGATCCAGCTCAGCATGCTCGATAACCTGCAATACGGTTTCGGCGAGTATGCTCGCCTCGATCGCCAGATCTCCTCAAACAAGCGCATTCTGCAGCCTTCGGATGATCCGGTGGGCAGCGTGCAACTGCTTGGACTCAAGAAAGAGCAGGTGGCGATGGAGCAGTATCAGAAGAACATCGCCAACGCTAAAAGCCAGCTCTCTCAGGGTGAAATCCAGCTGGAGTCCATGACCAATATGTTGATGCGGCTGCGCGAACTGACCCAGACTGCGGCAACCGGCTCCTTGTCAGAAGATGATCGCCGCGCCATCGCGACTGAAGTCGGAGTCATCAAGGAGGGGCTGTTCGATCTGGCCAATGCACGCAACGAGAGTGGCTCCAGCCTGTTTGCGGGTAGCCAGGTCAATCAGACCACACTCGTGAAAAATGCCAGCGGTGATTACGTCTATCAGGGTGATGCTCTGGTGCGTGAGGTCAGCATCGCCAAGGGGGTCACGGTCGGTCTTAACCAGACGGCAGACAAGCTGTTCATCGATAACGGTGATTTCTTCAAGCAGCTCGATACCATGGTTGCCGCGATTGAGAGCGGAGCACCCGATGCGGCCGATCAGGCGCGCAGCATGCTGGATCGCAGCAAGGTGCTGCAGGACGATATCAGCCAGATGGTGAGTACCATCGGCGCTCGCATGAACCTGCTTGATCAGGTCGATGAGGGGCATACCGAGAAGGGGACCTATAGCAAGGAAGTGAGCAATCAGATAGAGTCCCTCGACTATGCCAGTGCTGTTACCCAGCAGGCCCATGTGCTGATGGCCTTGCAAGTGCAGCAACAGGCATTTGCCAAGGTCAACGGATTGAGCCTCTTCAACTACATGCCATAACGTCAGGCGCAAGGAGTCATGATGCAGATTCAGCAAACCCGTCCGGGCGGTGTGGCCGAGACGCCCGCTCAGCCCCGGCTGCACGGACGCTTGACTGCTCAGGACACATCCAGACCGGCAAAAAAAGTTGAGCGCCAGCCCAATATTGTCCGGCTCGACCGCTGGGCACTGATCGGGACAGCCCAGCAGCGGATTGCCCACGCTCAAGGTGGTGAGCTGGCATTGAGCCAGGTCTGGGGCGAGTTGAAACGGCTGGAACAACAGCTGGGTCAGCATCGTGAGGCCGGCGGTGATCTGGTGACCCGTCTCAAGCAGCTGGAAGACAAGCTCACCCGACCACAGGCCCCCCTGACCTCGGAGTTGAAGCCGCGCCTGTTGACCTCGGCCGCCGAGAGCCGGGTTCATTACAGTGCCGATCGGCTCGATCTGCTAAGTCCCAAGGCAAGTGCCGAGCGTCTGGTGTTCTCTTTCCCGCAAACCGCCAGTGCCGTCGAGGTGACCCTGCCCGCAGGAGCCAATGAGGCAGATGTCGCATCCAGGCTCGATCGGGCGCTGCGCAAAGAGCACATTCAGGCGCGTCTCAACGAGTTGGGCAAGCTGGAACTGAGCGTTCCGGAGTTGCATCGGCGCAAACTGGACGAGCCTGTTCTGCTTAGTGGGGAAGGCATTCGCATTCCGGCCGGAAACCCTGTTCCGGTACAATTCAAGGCAAAACCAGGGCAGTTGACCCAGCTGGGCGAAGGTATCGACAAGGGGGAGTTGCGACAGGAGCAACAGCGCCTGAGAAGATTGCTTGGGGAAATCGAACAATCCGTACGGGAGCTGAAGCAGTTCCGCCAGCGGATGGTCAAGCAGCTCGATCGGGTCAAGGCGCGTAGCCAGAACATGAAGCAGCAGGAGCTTGAGCAGCTTCAGGGCAAGCTCAGTGAACAGCTAAAGGATGGCGGTTTCATGGGAACCATGTCTGGTCTGCTGGCTCAGGCCAATGTATCGCGCCAGAATGTGGTAGCACTTCTGACGTAAAGGGCGACGCGCTACATCAACGCCAAGATGAAAAAAGAGACCGCCAGCAACATGCTGGCGGTCTCTTTTTTCAGGGTTTCAGCAAGGCGTACAGAGTGAGATCGGAGGAAAAACCGGAGGCACTGAGTCCCTCTTCTATAGTCTTGAGAAAGTTCCGGTTGTGCTGGCGTATGGTGTGATAGCTGTAGAAAAGATCGATGACATCCTGTTCTTCCAACTCCTTGTCCATGGCCAGCAGACAGAGGTAGTTGCGCAGCAGGAAGTAATCGATCACCAGGAGCTGATAGGCCTGGAACGGGGTGGTCTGCTGCAGTGGGAAGTTGTTGTTGTAGACGTAATAGAGCAGGTAGTTGTTGAGAATGTGAGGCCTGGTTGCCAGAAAGGGAGCTACCTTGTTGTTCCAGGTTTGTTGCAACAATGCCAGCTTGCCTTCGTCATAAACGCCCTCTAGTACCAGATTTATTTTGTCGAGGCAGCATTGCATGGTCTGGCGGCCACGTCTTCCCTGTGAATATGCAACCAGCTGATGGGTAATTGTTCTCAGCCCCCACCACTGCAATGTGGGTATGGAGGGCAGTTGTTCGAACATGGCGTAGAGCTCACCCTGCTTGGCCATTACCGCAACCTGTTCGAGAAATGCTTCGTGCGACAAGGAGGTTGCATCCCGATGAAGCAGTAATCCGATGAGCCATAGGCGCAGTTCGACCGGGAGATCGGTGGCTGTCAGGACGTGGAGGCTAAGACTATGCAAGGTTGCCATGGCAGTGGATGGCGGGGTGGTAAAGGGGAGAGGCTGCCTGAGCTGGGTCTCCTCAGTCTGCATTGCCATTGGGTCTAGCAACAGGTGCCGACAAACCTCGGGGCAGGAGAGAACCAGCGATTTCTTGAGCTGGTTGGCGAGCCGGGTTTGGGTTCTGGGGTAGGTCTTGCAAGTCTGGCTCAGTGCATCAGGCCCTGCCTTGCCGTGGATCTGACACAATCGCTTTTCGTCAAGAAAAGGGCAGGCATCCTGCTCGTCAAGCTTTATGACCCCCCATTGTTCACTGCTGTTCTTAACTTTGCGGATGTGTTGTTTGCTCAACGACCGTATTACGGGATCCGGGTGTTTTTCGTAACTGCGGAACGTCGCTTTATCAATACTGATGGTCCAGCTATGACAGCAGTTGTCTTTGCAGCCATCTCCAATGCATTGAAATTGCGTGACAAACCGAGGGGTATATAGAAATGCAGTCATGTCGCTTTCCGATAGTGAAGGGTGACGACTTGAAGCAATTCGCATGCCGTATGAATGGATGTGGCGAGGATATTCAGTAATGAGAGCGGCCAAAAGATAGAAATATGCTCAATAGAATTTAATTTTAGCGGCAAAGAGGTCGTCTATATCTGATGTCAACCTAACAAGCTGCTGTGCAGCATTTAACTCGAGGAATAGATCATGGGCTTGTCCATTCATACCAATTTTGCTTCTCTGACCACTCAAAACCAACTGAACTCCACCAACAAGATGCTGGGCACTGCCATGCAGCGTCTGGGCACCGGTTTGCGCATTAACTCTGCAGCCGATGACGCAGCTGGTCTGCAGATGGCTACCCGTCTTCAGGCACAGTCAAATGGCCAGAAGGTTGGCATGCGCAATGCTCAGGATGCTGTTTCCATGATGCAGACTGCTGAAGGTGCGATGGACGAGATGACCAACATTGTTCAGCGTATGAAGGATTTGGCGACTCAGGGGGCTAACGGTACAACTAACGATAAAGACCGTCTTGCGATTGGTGCCGAGATGAAAGAGCTGTCAGCCGAGCTGAAAAACATTCGGGACAATACTACTTTTGCTGGCGAAGCAATTATCGCCGATGCAGGGAAGTTTGGTGCTGGCAAGGTTACATTCCAGATTGGCGGCACTGCAGCAGAGAAGCTGGATGTAGACGTGTCCAAGATCGTGAAAGACGGTGTTAATAAAAAGATCACCGATGCTGCAGATACAGATTTGAAAGATGCAGAAAAGACTGATTTGGGCCAAGCGGGTATGCAGGGTCAGATCAAGAAGATGGACGATTTGTTGGCAGATATTGGACAAGCTCGTTCTTCTTTCGGTGCCAACATCAACCGTCTGGAGCACACCGTCAACAACCTCTCCAATATGAAAGAGAACACTGACATGGCGAACGGCCGAATCATGGATGCCGACTTCGCTCAGGAGAGCACCAACATGACCAAAAACCAGATGTTGATGCAGGCTGGCATGTCTGTGCTGTCCAACTCCAACCAGATGACCGGCATGGTCACTTCCCTGCTGCGTTAACAGGTTGTTTGGCCGCCCTTGTCGGGCGGCCTTTTGTTTAGTCGATACGTGTTGGTTGGAAAGGGCTTATAAAGTATTTTCCAACAGGCATGCCACAGAATAAGGGTGTAATGATGCAAGTAGATCCGGCCAGCATGGCAATGCAACTGGTAGCTATCGAGCGCCAGAATATGGACAAGCTGCTGAAAAAGCAGATGGACAGTATCAAGGGACAACAGAGTGCAATCAGCACGCTCACGACCAAGCTGTCGAGTTTTCAGACCATGCTCAAGGATCTGAACAAAGCATCCAACCTGCAAGCCCAGAAGGCGGTTATGTCTCAGGAAGGGATCATGACGGTGACGAGCAATGGCAAGGCCAGCTCCGGTCAATACAACTTCTTCGTTAAGCAACTCGCTCAGTCTCATCAGGTTGGCCTGAGCTTGGATAGCGAAACCACTCCTCTGCCTGCAGATGGCGTATTCTCTTTGACGGTCAAAGGCAAGAGTGTGGATATCGATCTGGCCACCCTACCTGCTGGGTCGACAGTGAAGGATCTGGTTTCCCATATCAATAATGCCAAGGATAACCCTGGTGTTAAAGCCACACTGGTTAGGACCGACGGCAAGGTCAATATGGTGTTGACCAGCAAGGATAGTGGTAAAGAGAATGCTATCACTGTGAATTACAGCGGTGATTTGAACTCGTCTTTGGGTATCGCTGTTACCAACAAGAGCGAGATAACCAAAGCTCAGGATGCCGAGTTGCAGATGGGGGGAGACAATCCCTTAACTATCACCTCGGCCAGTAACAAGATTGAAAATGTGGTCGATGGCCTGACCCTCCAACTTACCAAGGCCCAGAAAAGCGGTGATGCTCCTCTGCAGGTGACTGTCGAACAGGATAAAGAGGCGGTGACCGGCTCTCTCAAGAAGTTTGTAGACAGCTATAACGAGCTGGTCGACGAACTGGCCAAGATGACGTCCAGCGATCCCAAGGCTCCCGGGGCGCTATCTTCCGATAGTGGTGTCCGCAGCCTCAAAAGCGCGCTTGCCAACAGTGTGCGCGATCTGCCCAACGGACTTAGTCTGGGTAGCCTAGGCATAAAGACTGACAAAACAGGCAAGCTCTCTTTCAGCGAGACTGACTTCAACAAGGCGCTGGAGAAGGATCCCGAGCTGCTGGGCAAGGCATTGATGGGGGATAACGGTCTGCTCAAACGGATGAGTGATTCTCTGGATCCCTATACCAAACGTGATGGTGCTCTCAAAGGACGCAAAAGCAGCTTGGAGGCCGGTGAAAAGCGGGTGAATGAGCGAATGGAAGCGCTGGATCGCCGTATGAATTCCGCGTATAAGCGCTACCTCAACCAATTTACCACCATGAATCAGATGATGCAGACCATGGGCAACCTGTAAGGGGTCTTGCTATTTGGCTGCCTCATCCGGAGCAAGCGAGTTTTACATGTTTGAACATCAAGATGGCTATGATGCCTACCAGTTTGCGGCAACTCAGGCCAAGGCTGCGAGTGCGGATCCACATCAGTTGGTGTTGATGCTGATGGATGGCCTGCTCGACGAAATGGCCAGAGCAGAGGGGCATATTCAAGCCCGTCAGTTTGAACGCAAAGGACAGGCAATCAGCAAGTGTTTGCAGATCCTGGGGGGGCTCGACAGCGCACTGGACATGGAGAAGGGCGGTGAACTCGCTAGCAATCTGCATCGTCTCTATGACTACTGCGGTCAGCGTCTGTTCGAGATCAGCGTCTCCAACGATATTGCCGGTTTTACCGAAGTGCGCCGCATCCTGCTGGAGCTGAAAGAGGGCTGGGAAGCGATGGCGCGTCATCCGCGCTAAGGCGGAAGTCCCTCTTCCTCTCATGCAGGCGAAAACCGCCAGTGCGCTCCGAAATACCCGAGTTCCATATATGGCCTGCTCCTTGCTAGTTGGCTGAGCTGTTTTCTTTGGGAGCAATAGCATGCCACTGATTGGGTCAACCCACCTTCCAGCCGAGCTGGATAAACGCCAGCGTCAACTGCTTGGCCTGGGCCGCCTGATTTTGCAGCAGGCTCATGCCGGTCAGTGGGATGCCGTTCGTTTATCCGATAGCAAGCTGGCCAGATTTGCCGAGCTCATGGCCAAAGAGCCTGAGCTGTGGGCCTCATTGTCTGCTGCGCGAGCGCAGGTTCGCAGTTGGCATCAAGAGGCACAACAGCTGTGCCGGCAAGAGGTGACCTTGCGTGAGCGCGAATGGCAGGAGCTGTCCCGGAAGAGAGAAGGTTTGCAAGCATACGGAGAGGTGCAGGAGTGGGCATGATTCAGTTTTCCGGTCCCGAGGCATTGGCGATTCCAGAACAGAGCGGTTTTACCCGTCTTGCTCGTCAGCCGGAGGATCAGGGGGGATTATTTCCACCACTTGACCTGTTGCTGGAAGAGGGAGCTTTTGCTCCTGCGACCGAAGAAGTAAAGGAAGAAGTAGAACAGGATGAACCGGACGAGGTCGCTGATAATGTTGCGGCTCGGCTGGACGCATTCAGTAATATGCCTCCCCCATTCCTTTTGCATGAAGCCAGCACGAGAGCTGCAATCGTCTCTTCCGACGCGGCTGCTGCCACTGCTGGCAATGTAGAGTCCGGCGAGGATGTGCAGGGTAGCACACCCTCTGTCTCTGCCGCCCTGCGGGCGCTATCTGCGTACAAGCAGCCGGAAACGGACAAGAGTCAGCCTGTCATGGAGACGCCTGTCTCTGGCAACAAGGAGCGAGTCGATCGCGCAGCTACTGATTTTTCCAGTTCAATGCTGGCTCGTCCCTCGGCGCGCAGTGATGACGCAGCCATACGCGAGAAGACGATAGCCAGCTTGCAGAGCCTGCTGGGTGTTGAGCGTGCAGGGGAACGGGAGTCTGGTGTTCCTGACCTCAAAGGTATTGTGAGCAATCAGATATCAGTGCCTGCACCGAAAGTTGCCGAGTATCAGTGGGCTCCGGTCAAACTGCCTGAAACCCAGGTGCAGTGGGGGCAGCAGCTGGTCGATGTGCTCAAGGACAAGGTCGAGCTGCAGGTGAACCAGCAGATCAAGCAGGCTCATATTCGCCTGGACCCTCCCGAGCTGGGTCGACTCGAACTGACTGTTCGGGTCGAGGGTGACCGGCTCAATGTTCAACTCAATGTGACCAACCCGGCTGTTAGGGACGCGCTGATCCAGTCGATGGAGCGGTTGCGCATGAGTTTGGCTCCTCACCATGCCGGTGGAGTTGAAGTCAACGTCGGGCAGGGCGGGGGACAAGGCGATGCGCAAGGAAAGTGGCAACAGGAGAAAATCCTGGCGGGCCGTCGCCAATGGCAAGATGAATTTGAAACTGCCGGGCAGGATGAGCGTGCATGGCTCAACACCCTGGTGTGACCTAAACCGGCTAAATCGAGAGTGAAATCAAAATGATGCGCCGTATCATGAAGTGGTTAATGTTGGTTGTCATGGCTCTTTGCCTGTTGCTTGTGCTTGCTTATGGTGCCTATCTCAAGCGCGATACCATTGCGGTCTGGCTCGGTCTTGAAGAGCCCAAGCCAGAGTTGAGTGCCACCCCGTTGTTCAAGCCGATGGAGCGCTTCGTCATCAGTCTCGATGGCGGGGTTGAGTCTCACTATCTGGTACTTGAGCTGGCTCTGGTGACTCACAACAAGGCGCATCTGAACACGTTGAACGAGCTGACACCACTTATCCGGAACGCCATGGTGCAGTATTTCAGTCACCGTACCCACGATGACGTGAAAAAAGAGCTGCAGAATATCACCTCTTTGCAGGGTTCCCTGCTCGCCAAACTGGTCACCACCTTGCAAGGTTACGGTTACAAGACCTACCTCGACGAAGTGCTGATCACCAAGGTTCTGGTGCAATAAGACAGATATGATCGATGTCGACTGGGATGCCCCTCACGAGTTCACTTCTTCTCCGCCCCGTACCGGCGAGCAGGCCATTCTGACCCGCTATCTGCCGCTGGTTAAGCGAGCAGCCAGCCACCTGCGCAGCCAGGTTTCCGCCAGCTTTGATCAGGAGGATATGGAGCAGGTCGGCATGATGGGGTTGCTGGAGGCTTGGCGTCGTTACGGTAGCGAACCGGATGTCCAGTTCGAGAGCTATGCCTTCAAGCGGATCCGGGGCGCCATGCTCGATGAATTGCGTCGACTCGACTGGCGGCCTCGTCAACTGCGCCAGCAGGTACATAGCCACAATCAAGTCCAGCGAGACCTGCATAACCGGTTGGGCCGGGCGCCAACCGAACAAGAGCTTGCCGCTGCGTTGAACTGCACCATCGAAGAGGTACGCCAGCTGGCGTATGCCAGCCAGGCTGAGGCTTTGCAGAGCCTTGAAGAGTGGCTGGAGAACGGTGGAAGGGCGCCTGCAACTGAATCTGATGATGTCGATATGGCCATGACCATCAGCAAGGCGCTGACTCTCCTCGACAAGCGGGAACAGCTGCTGCTCTCTCTCTACTATCAGCAGGAGCTGAATATGAAAGAGATTGCGCTGGTGCTGGGGCTGACCGAGTCGCGGGTTTGCCAATTGCACAAGCAATGTGTACTTCAGCTCAAGCAGCGATTGGTCGACTCCATATAGTAGTGCCCCATGATTCGTGGGGGTGGTTGTAGAATTCGGGAGCATTCATGCAAAAACAGATTGGCATCGGCGTCATATTAATATGCGTGCTGGGTGGCTTCATGATGGCAGGTGGCAACCTTGCGGCTTTATGGCAGCCAGCCGAGCTGATCATTATTGTGGGTGCTGCTGCTGGTTCCATGTTTCTTGGCAACTCGAAAGAGGTGATGCACGAGATGTGGGCGCAATTGAAGATGTGCTTCAAGCCCAACAAGGAAGAGCGCGAGGTCTATCGCGAGTTGCTGACGCTGATGCACCAACTGCTGGAGGAGACGCGCAACAAGGGGATGAAAGCGCTGGACGAGCATATTGAAAACCCCCAGCAAAGCTCGGTGTTTCTGATGTATCCGCAAGTTTCGGAAGATCCCCAGTTACTCGGTTTTATCATCGACAACCTTCGTCTGCTGGGGATGGGCAAGATCACTCCTCATGAGCTCGATACCATCCTGGAGCAGGAGATCATGGCGATTGAGGAGGATATGCTCAAGCCTGCCCATGCACTTCACAAAACCGGCGAGGCTTGCCCCGGCTTCGGTATTTTGGCGGCTGTCATGGGGATCATTATCACCATGCAGCAACTCGATGGCCCTCTGAGCAATATCGGGGTGCATGTGGCGGCGGCGTTGGTGGGTACCTTTATCGGTATTTTCCTCTGCTACTGTCTGCTCGAACCCATCAGCAACGCCATGGAAGAGATGGTCAAACGCCGGGTCGGTCTGCTGATGTGCATCAAATCCATTCTGATTGCCCAGCTACGTGGCAAGACGCCTCTGCTGGCGGTCGATTCCGGCCGGAAGATTCTCGAACCTGATGTCAAACCCAGCTTCCTGGAACTGGAAGACTGGGTGACCAACAGGGCGATGTAATGCGCAACCACGAACAGATCATCGTCAAGCGCCAGCAGAGGCGTAACAGCTCCCCCAAAAGCGGAGGGGCGTGGAAAGTGGCATTTGCCGACTTTACTCTGGCCATGATGGCCTTTTTCATGGTGCTCTGGATCCTGGCGGTCTCCAACCAGGAGGAGCGGGAGATGGTAGCCAGCCGCTTGCGCGATTACAGCATCATGGATAACGAGGCCAACCCGTTTGATATCCGCAATAGCCCCTATCCGGTCGATCTGGGCGGCAATCCTTCGGTCATCGATGAGCTCAATCCCAAGTTTAATCAGAAGGGACAGCTGACCCCCAGACATATGGATCGCAATCAGAGCATCTTTTCTGAGGGGCCCGGTGGTGGGTACGAGCAGCTACTGGTCGGCAAGCTGGAAGGTGAGCATCAGATGAAGCAGCTTGCCGGGTTTATCGGTAATCTTGCGGAGCAAATGCAGGCCAAGAACAATCTGGAGATTCAGATTGTGCCGCAAGGTTTGCGCATCCTGATCCGTGATGACGCCGATCGCGAAATGTATAGCCGCGGCAGTGCCCGTATTAGCCCCTTCTTTCGTCATATGCTGATGGCGCTTGCCCCGATTTTTCAGCGGGTGGAAAACCGGGTCATGATCTCGGGTCATACCGACAGCACCCCTTTCGCGGGTGAAAACTACAGCAACTGGGAGCTTTCATCGGATCGCGCCATGATGGCGAGACGGGTGTTGCTGGCGGGGGGCATGCCGCCAGAGCGTATTGCTCAGGTAGTGGCCATGTCTGACACCATGCTGGAAGATAGCGAAAATCCCCAGGGTAGCCGGAACCGTCGTATCGAGTTGCTGATTATGACGACCAGAGCGGAACAGAATCTGGAGCAGCTGTTCAGTGCCGAGACCAAAGCAGCAGCCACTCAAGCCAAGGAAAAGACAGTTAATGGACGCCCCTGAAACAGAGTTTCTGTTCCATACCGCACACAATGACCCGAGAAGAAAGGTGCCTCGCTGGTATCTCCATGATGGCGCTACACCCTTCGAATCGCAGAGTTGTGGTATTGCAGCTCGCCTGTTGATATCCGGTTTGCTGTTTGACAAGAGCATTGGCCGGGCCGTCATCAAGGATATCGGGCCGGGTGGGGTGGGCTTTCTTGCTCCTGCCCGATTCATTTTGCCCGAGACAGTAACCCTTTCTCTGTTGCCACGCATTACACTGACATGCCGCATCACCCATCGCCGTCCCATTGGCCAGCATCTCTGTTTTTATGGGGCGCGCTGGTCACATCCGGAGCAAATTGACCTTGCGCCGGTATTGAGCCATTGGCGGCACAGCTTCAGGGTACCGCAATCAACGGCCGCTTCAGAGTCATCCCAAGAGGATCTGGCTGACGTTCCAGCCTGAGCTCACCACGGCTCATATCAAGACCTCTGGCTGTCTTCAGCAGCAGCGGGTCATGCAGGCTCTCGAGTGAAACAGCTTTGAAGATGAGCTTGCCGCTGCTCCGCTGTGGTGTCGTGACCGGGGCTTTTGCTTTGCTGTAAACAACCGGGCAATTGGTTATTCCTGCCGGTACCGGGAGCTGCCATGCCGGATTCCAGCGGCTGGCGTCATTCATGGATACACCTTTGGCCTGAGCCCAGGCAGGCAGCGAACAGCCTTCCGGATTGCGAAAAACCTTCAGGTCGTTGCCACTTTTCCATGGCGGCAACTGGAAATGGTGGGTGCTTGCCATGTCGAGCACTCTGGCAAGGGCAATAAAGCGGGCAACGTAAACCCGGGTTTCCGCCGGCAGATCCAGAGCCCAGATATTTCGGGTGCCAGCTTTCAATACCGCATTCAGCACTCGCCCTTCTCCAGCGTTATAAGCAGCCAGCGCCAGCAACCAGTCCCCGCCAAAGAAACGAGAGAGCCAGCCAAGGTAAGTCAGAGCTGCGTCGGTTGCCAATGGCAGTGAATAACGGCCATCGAATGAACTATTGATAGGCACGGCAAAGCGCCTGGCCGTATCGGGCATGAGTTGCCAGGGGCCTGCTGCGCCAGCGGCAGAGACAACATCGAGGCGGTAGCTGCTTTCCAGCAAAGGGACAAAAGCCAGCAGGGGCGGAAGTTTGCGTTCCTGCACCTGTTCCGAGATCCAGCGGATGATGGGTTGGGTTTCGGCAAGACGTTGTTGCAGATAGGGGCGCTGGGCAAGCAGAAAGGCTTGCTGTTGACTAACCAGCTCGGCCCCCTCTCCACGTATCGGGGGAGGGAAGCCGGTTTGCCATTGATAATTGTTATAAGCGTGACAAGATGTAGATGTTATTAACATCGCGCTTAGTAAAAAGAAAATGAACCTGGTCATTGTGAATTTGTTGAACAAGGATCGCACAATAATAAAAACATCATGTATCTCAACAGTTTTCTGAATTTAGGGTCGTCTGATCATGTGTAATCCAGGACGTGGCAAGCATGATAACACGAGTAAAAAAGAGCCCAAATGCAGGTAAAGCAATCCAGAAGTTTTTGCTATATCTGATCCTCGCCAATTTTATTCTCATGGGGCTTTACATCGCGTTTGCCCACGAGCTGACCTTTGCCGTCAATATCCTGCTGACTACGCTGCTGATAATTTACAACCTGCTGCTTTGTCATCTGGTCTCTTTGCGTGCCCGCCGTTCCAAAGATGGCTATATCATCTATCCGGTGATCTGCGTCAGTATTTTGCTCTGCGCCGTTGTGCTGTTCCGTTTCATCATCTCTCCCAGATAGTAACTGCTCACCTACAGCTTTTTTATTAATCGTATTTTCTGTCGCCACAAATAACTCGTGGAAAATCAACCCACTCAATCCGTAACCCGCAAATGCTGCGTCAATATGTACCCTCTGGCCGATCTCCTTGCTTGAAAAGCCCCCTCCACGTCCTTAAACTTCAAGGTGGGGAAAAGTGGATCAAAGTGGTTTTAAAAGGGGCGATTCGCCCGTTTACTCACCTTCAGGGACAGAAATTTGTTGCGTGGCGCTCACGCCATCAGCCTGGACAGCAAAGGGCGACTGGCGATTCCGACCAAGTTTCGTGACTGGCTGCGCGATGAAAGCGACGGCCAGCTGGTCTGCACCATCGATATTGCCCACCCCTGTCTGCTGCTTTACCCCCTGAACGAGTGGGAAGAGGTCGAACGCAAGCTCAAGACCCTTTCCAGCATGAATCCCGCCGAACGCCGTTTGCAGCGGCTGTTGCTCGGGCATGCAACCGAATGCGAGCTGGATGGCAATGGCCGTCTGCTGCTCAGCCAGCCACTGCGCAACCATGCGGGGCTGGACAAGAAGATCATGCTGGTGGGCCAGCTCAACAAATTTGAGCTGTGGGATGAAGCCCGCTGGCAGCAACAGGTCAATGACGACATCTTGGGTCTGCCCGGGGACGATTGGGCAAGCTCACCACGACTACAGGATTTCTCTTTATAAATGACCCAAGCCGCTGAACACATCACAGTGCTGCTGCACGAAGCCGTCGAAGGTCTGGCCATCAAGCCGGACGGTATCTATGTCGATGGCACTTTTGGCCGTGGTGGTCATTCTCGTCTGATCCTGCAACACCTTGGCCCTAACGGCCGTTTGATCGCCATCGATCGCGATCCGCAGGCGATCGCCGAGGCCGCCAAGATCCAGGATCCGCGTTTCGAGATTGTGCATGGCCCCTTCTCCGGTATTACCAGTTATCTGAGCGAGCGCGGTTTGCTGGGCAAGGTGGATGGTTTCCTGCTCGATCTGGGGGTTTCATCTCCCCAGCTGGATGATGCCGAACGTGGCTTCAGCTTTATGAAAGACGGTCCGCTCGATATGCGGATGGATCCCACTTCCGGTCAGAGCGCCGCCGAGTGGCTGGCCAAGGCTGATGTAGACGATATCGCCTGGGTATTGAAGACCTTCGGTGAGGAGCGTTTTGCCAAGAAGATTGCCCGCGCCATCGTGCACGACCGGGTTACCGAGCCTTACGTGCGCACCCGCCAGCTGGCCGAGATGATTGCCCGGGTCAATCCGAGCAAGGAGAAGGGCAAGCATGCGGCGACCCGCAGCTTCCAGGCTATCCGCATCTACATCAACAGTGAGCTGGACGAGATCGAGACCGCGCTCAACGGCGCGCTGGAGGTGCTGGCTCCGCACGGTCGTCTGTCGGTGATCAGCTTCCATTCGCTGGAAGACCGCTTGGTGAAGCATTTTATTCGCAAGCACGAGAAGGGGCCGGAAGTACCCTATGGCATTCCGTTGACCGAGGCCCAGCTGGCTGGCGGTCGCAAATTGAAGTCGGTCGGCAAGGCTCTCAAGCCTTCTGATCATGAAGTGTCGGAAAACACCCGGTCGCGCAGCTCTGTTCTGCGGGTCGCCGAGCGTCTGGCGGAGTAAGCGATGAGCGAAGTGCGTGTCCACCTTGCCAAGGAGATCGTTGCGGATCTCTGGCGGCACAAGCTGCAGATCCTGTTGTCAGTCGCCGTGCTGGTGACTGCATTTGCCGTGATCCTGGTGACCAACATGACGCGCGGCCTGACTGCCAAACAGAACGACCTGATGGCCGAAGAGGATCGCCTCAATATCGAATGGCGTCACCTCCTGCTGGAGCAGGGCACCCTGGCGGAACACTCCCGGGTGGCCACTCTGGCGATGGATAAGTTACAAATGGGTCGCCCTCTGGTGACCACCGAGAAGGTAATTACCCTGCCATGAAACGCAAGGCTACAGCCAAAGCTGCCAAAGCGAACGTCAAAGCGCCCTCGATCTATCCGTGGCGCTTTCGCACGCTGGTCGTATTCATCGGCATCGCATTTGTTGGGCTGATTCTGCGTCTGGCCTGGATCCAGGTGATCAACCCTGACCGCCTGCGCCAGGAGGGGGACATGCGCTCCCTGCGTACCACCTCCACTCAGGCGGTGCGCGGCATGATCACCGATCGCAACGGTGAACAGCTGGCGGTATCCGTGCCGGTCGAAGCGGTCTGGGCAGACCCCAAGACGGTGCACGAGTCTGGCGCGATTCACAACGAGCGAGCCTGGATGGCGCTCTCTGCCGTGCTCAAGATCGACATAAATACCCTCAAACAACGGATTGCCAATCCCAGCAAGCGTTTTGTCTATCTGCAGCGTCAGGTAACCCCTGCCGTTTCGGAATATATCAAGGGGCTCAAGCTGGGTGGTGTCTATCTGCGTCCCGAGTCGCGCCGTTTCTATCCGACCGGCGAGATCAGTGCCCATCTGGTTGGGGTGACCAACATCGATGGCCACGGTATCGAAGGTATCGAGCGTAGCTATGACGAGTGGCTGACCGCAACACCGGGCGAGATGCGGGTGCGCAAGGATCGTCAGGGGCGGGTCATCGAACGCCTTGGCATCGTCAAGGAGGGCAAGAACGCCAACGATCTGCAGCTCAGTATCGATCAACGGGTACAGGCGCTGGCTTATCGTGCGCTCAAGCGGGCCACCGACGAGAACAAGGCGACATCTGGCTCCATGGTGATGCTGGATATCAAGACCGGCGAAGTGCTCGCTATGGTCAACACACCCTCCTACAACCCGAACAACCGCGGTCAGTATCAGAGCTTCCGGGTGCGCAACCGGGTGGTCACCGATACCTACGAGCCGGGCTCCACTGTCAAACCATTGATTTTGCTCAGTGCCTTGCAAGCCGGTGTCACCAGCTGGAAAGACTTCATTCAGGGCGGGCCGCTCTTTATCGGCGCAAAGCAGATCAAGGACGTCAGTATCCACCGGGCGACCAACCTCTACGACATTCTGCGCTACTCCTCCAACATCGGTATGTCGCGCATCGCGCTGCGGATGCCGGCGCAAGAGATGATCAACACCCTCAGCATGTTTGGCTTCGGCATGGATACCGGTAGCGGCCTGATGGGCGAGAGCAGCGGCATGCTGCCCCAGCGTCGCCGCTGGTCCGATATCGAGCGGGCGACCCTTTCATTTGGTTATGGTCTGCGGGTTACCCCGCTGCAACTGGCTTCCGCCTACGCCACCCTGGCCAACAAGGGCAAGCGGGTGCCCATCTCCATCGTCAAGGTCACCACGCCGCCCAAGGGTGAGCAGGTTATCGACCACAACAACGCCTCCGCCATGCTGCAGGCGCTGGAATACGTGGTCGACAATGCCATTCCCAAGGCCAAGATCCCGGGCTACCGGGTGGGTGGCAAGAGTGGTACCGCCAAGGTTGCCGTCGCAGGTGGCTATGGCAAGGATTACATGGCCTGGTTTGCCGGCTTCGCCCCGGCCAGTGATCCCCGTTTTGTCATGGTGGTGGTAATCAACGAGCCAAAAGGCAGCGCCTACTATGGTGGCGCCGTGGCGACCCCGCCGTTTGCAGAGGCCATGGGCGGGGTACTGCAACTCTTCAATATTCGTCCGGATGCGGTACCCCCTTCGGTACCCACCAAACTCGCCAGTACGGAGGCTCCTGTTGCACCGCGCACTTGATTCATTACTGCGCCCCTTCGGCATTACGGCGCCGGCGCTTGCCCTGACCGATATCCAGCTGGATAGCCGGCGGGTCGGCCCCGGCTCTCTCTTCGTGGCCATTCGCGGCCATCAGGTGGACGGCAGACGGTTTATCGAACAGGCGGTGGCTCAGGGGGCGACCGCTGTTGTGTTTGAGGAGGACGGTGAATTTATCGCGCCAGCGGTTTCCGTTCCCTGCATCGGAATGCGCGATTTGCCTGCTCATCTCTCCGCCCTCGCAGGCTATTTCTACGATCAGCCAGCCAAAAAACTGGAGCTGGTGGGGATCACAGGGACCAACGGCAAGAGCACTACAGCGCTGCTGGTCGCCAACTGGCGCACCCTGCTGGGTGGCAAGGCTGGCGTGATGGGCACCATAGGTAACGGTCTGTTTGGCAACCTGATCGAAGCGGAAAACACCACTGGCAGCGCCGTTCAGGTGCAAGCCAATCTGGCTGCCCTGCAAGAGCAGGGGGCGGATCTGGTGGCGATGGAGGTCTCCAGCCACGGTCTGGTGCAGCATCGGGTTGCAGCCTTGCCGTTTGCTGCCGCGGTCTTCACCAACCTGAGTCGGGATCACCTCGACTACCACGGCACCATGGAGGCCTATGGCGCCGCCAAGGAGCAACTGTTGCAGCTGGTCGACGAAACGAACGCAGTGATCAACCGCGATGACGAGCTGGGCTCCAAGTGGCTCGAAAAATATTCCTCAGCGGTGGCGTTCAGCGTTAATGGCCCGATTGAAAACCATTCCGGCCGTCAGTTAACGGCGCAGCAACTCGATTTTCACCAGCAAGGTTTTCGCGCGCAGATTAACTCCAGCTGGGGGAATGGTGTATTATCCGCCCCCTTACTCGGGCGCTTCAACGTCAGCAATGTGCTGGCGGCGATGGGTGTCATGCTGGTACTCGGCTATGACTTCGACGAGCTGCTGGCAACTGCCCCGAAATTGCAGCCGGTGACCGGTCGCATGGAGTGCTTTGGCGGTGGTGATGCGCCCCTTGCCGTGGTCGATTATGCCCACACTCCGGACGCGCTGGACAAGGCGCTGCAGGCACTGCGCGTGCACTGCAAAGGCCAGCTCTGGTGTCTGGTCGGTTGTGGTGGTGATCGGGATCGCGGCAAGCGCCCCATGATGGCAGCCATGGCTGAACAGTATGCGGATCGCGTGATCCTGACCGACGACAATCCCCGTACCGAGGAGCCGGCCCGGATCATGGCCGACATGGTGGCGGGGCTTCGCGATCCTGCTGCGGTGCAGGTCGAGCACGATCGGGTCAAGGCGATCAACCTGGCTATCGGTCAGGCGAGCAAACAGGACATCATTCTGGTGGCCGGCAAAGGCCACGAGGATTATCAAATCATTGGAACCGACAAGCGGCACTATAGCGACCGGGAAACCGTCGCTGCTGCTTTGCACACATTAATGGAGTCATTCAAATGATGACCCTCAGGCTTGCCGACCTGGCGCAGGTGCTCGATGCCCGTCTGATTGGTGAAGATGGCGAGATTACTGCGGTCAGCACCGATACCCGTACTCTGGGTGCTGGCGCTCTGTTTGTTGCACTGCGCGGCGAGCGCTTCGATGCCCACGACTTTTGCGAGCAGGCGCTGGCGGCGGGGGCCTCAGCCCTGCTGGTCGAGCGCGAATTGCCGCTGGCCATTCCCCAACTGGTGGTAGCCGATACCCTCAAGGGGCTGGGCCATCTCGGCAAACTGGTGCGTGAGCGCATCAACCCGAAAGTGCTGGCTATCACCGGCAGCTGCGGCAAGACCACGGTGAAGGAGATGGCGACCGCCATCCTGCGTCATGAAGGAGAGGTGCTGGCCACCGCTGGCAACTTCAACAATGAGGTGGGGGTGCCGCTTACCCTGCTGCGCCTCGAGCCGCAACACAAGTTTGCGGTGATGGAGCTGGGTGCCAACCATCCGGGCGAAATCGCCTGGACTACCTCGCTGGCCAAGCCCGATGCCGCCATCATCAACAACGTCGCAGCTGCCCATCTTGAGGGTTTCGGCTCGCTGGAAGGGGTCTTCCACGCCAAGAGCGAGATTTTTGAGGGCTTGAGCGAAGGCGGCTGCGCCATCGTCAACGCCGACAACGAATTCTGGCCTAAGTGGCGTGAGCGTGGCATTCGCTGCGCCTTCTCCATCGAAGATCAGAGCCAGCCGTTCCATGCTCGCGAAGTGGTTCTCAACGCTCAGGGTTGTGCCGAGTTCGTTATGGTGACCCCGCAGGGCGAGGTGAGCCTGACTCTGGCGATCCCCGGCCGCCATAACGTGGCCAATGCGCTGGCTGCTGCCGCTGGTACCCTGGCGCTCGGTGCTTCTCTGGCCTCGGTCAAAGCCGGTCTGGAGCTGATGGCTCCGGTCAAGGGACGCTTCTGCGTTCAGCGCTGGGGCGGTCTGACCCTGGTGGACGATACCTACAACGCCAGCGTGGAGTCCGTGCTGGCGGGCATCGATGCCCTGACCGCCATGAGCGGCTTCAAAGTGCTGGTGTTCGGTGATATGCGGGAACTGGGTGAGGAGTCTGCCGAGCAACATGCCCGGGTTGGCCATCATGCCCGCGAGTGCGGTCTGGATGCCGTGCTGACAGTGGGGGAAGAGAGTCGCCATACCGCAGATGCCGCGGCTGGCCGACATTTCGATAACAAGGCGTCGTTGTTTGAAGTGCTTGCGCAAATGATTAATACACATCAGGAAATTTCGATTCTGGTCAAAGGTGCCCGTGGCTCCCGCATGGAAGATATCGTCAAGATGGTCGTCGACCATCAGGAGTCAGCTGCATGCTAGTCTGGCTGGCTGAACTGCTCACCCCGCACTTCACCTTCTTCAACGTCTTCTCCTACCTGACGTTTCGCGCCATCCTGTCGATTATTACCGGTCTGGGTGTCGCGCTCTGGATGGGGCCTCGCCTCATTCGTCGCCTGCAGATCCTGAAGTTCGGTCAGGTGATCCGCAACGATGGTCCCGAGTCTCACCTCAGCAAGCGGGGTACCCCGACCATGGGGGGGCTGATGATCATTGCCGCCATCTTCACTTCCGTGTTGCTCTGGTGCCGCCTCGACAACCCCTATGTCTGGCTGGTGCTGTTTGTGCTGGGGGCCTATGGTGCCATCGGCTTTGCCGATGACTACCTCAAGGTGGTGCGCAAGAACACTGACGGTCTGATCGCCCGCTGGAAGTACTTCTGGCAATCCGCCGTTGCGCTGGGAGTAGCGGTATTCCTCTATGCTACTGCCACCCACGATGGTCAGACCCAGCTGGTGGTACCCTTCCTCAAGGATGTGATGCCGCAGCTTGGCCTGATGTTTATCCTGCTGACCTACTTTGTCATCGTCGGTACCTCCAACGCGGTCAACCTGACCGATGGTCTGGATGGCTTGGCCATCATGCCGACCGTGATGGTGGCGGGCGGCTTTGCGTTTATCGCCTGGGCAACCGGCAACGTCAACTTCGCCAGCTACCTGCATATTCCCTATGTTCCCTATACCTCCGAGCTGGTGATCGTCTGTACTGCCATCGTCGGTGCGGGTCTGGGCTTCCTCTGGTTCAACACCTATCCGGCACAGGTCTTCATGGGCGACGTCGGCTCGCTGGCGCTAGGCGGCGCGCTCGGTACCATCGCCGTACTGGTGCGTCAGGAGTTTCTGCTGGTGATCATGGGCGGTGTCTTCGTGATGGAGACCGTCTCGGTGATCCTGCAGGTGGGGTCATACAAGCTGCGCGGCGTGCGGATCTTCCGTATGGCGCCGATCCATCACCACTACGAGAAGAAGGGCTGGCCGGAGCCGCGCGTTATCGTGCGCTTCTGGATCATCACCCTCGTGCTGGTGCTGCTGGGTCTTGCCACCCTGAAGGTGAGGTAAGGCCATGGTCATCATCATCGGATTGGGTAAAACCGGACTCTCCTGCGTCGACTACTTCCTCGGCCGTGGCGTCACGCCGCTGGTGATGGATACCCGTGCCAACCCGCCCGGCAAGGATCAGCTGCCGCCAGAAGTGGAGCTTATCCACGGGCTGGATGAAGAGCTGCTCAAGCAGGCACACATGATCGTAGCGAGCCCGGGCATTGCCTTGGCGACCCCCGAATTGAAAGCGGCTGCCGAGCGTGGTGTGCAGATCATCGGGGATATCGAGCTGTTTGTGCGCGAGACCCAGACACCGGTCATCGCCATCACCGGCTCCAACGGCAAGAGCACAGTGACCACGCTGGTGGGCGAGATGATTGCCGAAGCCGGACTCAATGTCGGTGTGGGTGGCAACATAGGGACGCCGGCGCTCGATCTGCTCAAGCAGCCGATGGATCTCTGCGTGCTGGAGCTCTCCAGCTTCCAGCTGGAGACCACCTATAGCCTGCGTGCTGCCGCCTCCGTGGTGCTCAACCTCTCCGAAGATCATATGGATCGCTATCAGGGCATGGCCGATTACCGCGCAGCCAAGATGGAGATCCATCAGAACTCCAAACACATTCTGGTCAACCGTGACGATGCCCAGACCCTGCCCGATGTGGGTCAGGTGTGGCAAAGCTTTGGTCTCGACTGCAATGGTTACGGCCGTTGTTTGCTGGATGGCCGCTACTGGCTGACCCTGCATGGCGAGCCCCTGATCGCGGTGGACGAGATGAAGATCGTCGGCGCCCACAATCAGGCCAACGCCCTTGCCGCCATGGCGCTGTGCGATGCGGTTGGCATTCCCCGCTCGGCGCAACTCACCGTGCTGCGCCGTTTTGAAGGTCTGCCGCACCGTGCCCGCTTCGTGCGTGAGGTAAACGGGGTACGCTGGATCAACGACTCCAAGGCCACCAACGTGGGGGCGACGCTGGCTGCCGTGGCCGGTGTGCGCGAGTCGGTCAGGGGGCGTCTGTTGCTGCTGGCCGGTGGTCAGGGCAAGGGGCAGGATTTTGGCCCCATTCAGGCGCTGCTGGGCAACCAGATCGATCACATGTACTGCTTCGGCCAGGATGCCGAGGTGCTGCTGGCATTGGGTGAGCAGACCGAACGGGTTGCCGACCTTGCTGCCGCCGTTGCCAAGGCGGCTGCCGATGCCAGGCCCGGTGACTGGGTGCTGCTGGCGCCCGCCTGTGCCAGCCTGGATCAGTTCAAGTCGTTCGAGGTGCGCGGCGATCGCTTCACCGAGATGGTGATGGCGCTATGAACGCCCTTCGCGCAGCAGCAGGTCTTTTCCAGCGCTGGTTGTTACCGGCGCGTCCCGCCGGTCTCTATGATCGGCAGCTGGTCGTGCTGGCGCTTGCGTTGATGGCGCTCGGGGTAGTGATCGTGGCATCAGCCTCGATCCCCGAGGGGATCTCTCTGGGTGACGATCCCTTCATGTTCGTGAAACGTCACGCCATGTTTCTGGTGATGGCGCTCGGCATCTCCTGGTTCGTACTGCAGGTGCCGATGGCACGCTGGCAGGAACACAATGGCCCCATGCTGCTGCTGGCCATTTTGATGCTGGTGCTGGTGCTGCTGGTGGGGCGCAACGTCAACGGTGCGGTGCGCTGGTTGCCGCTCGGCCCGTTCAACCTGCAGCCTGCCGAATTCGGCAAGCTGGCGCTCTTTGTCTATCTGGCCGGTTATCTGGTGCGGCGCCAGAACGAGGTGCGTGAAGCCTGGATTGGCTTCCTCAAGCCGCTGGCGGTATTCGGGGTGCTGGCCGTCCTGTTGCTGCTGCAGCCTGACCTGGGTTCCACCGTGGTGATGTTCGTGACCTCGTTCGGCATGCTTTTTCTGGCGGGGGCCCGGCTCGGCCAGTTCCTGACCCTGATCGGTGCTGGCGTTGGTGCCGTGGTGATGCTGATCATCGTCGAGCCTTACCGGATGCGGCGGGTTACCTCCTTTATGGATCCCTGGGCTGATCCATTTGGCAGTGGCTACCAGCTGACCCAGTCGCTGATGGCGTTTGGCCGCGGCAGCTGGTTCGGCGAAGGGCTGGGCAACTCGATCCAGAAGATGGAGTACCTGCCGGAAGCGCATACCGACTTCGTCTTTGCGATCCTCGGTGAAGAGCTCGGCTACGCCGGTGTGCTGGGTGCCCTGTTCCTGATCTTCGCACTGGCGGTCAAGGCGTTGAAGCTGGGCCACAAGGCTCTTGCTGCCGATCGCCTCTATGACGGTTATCTGGCCATCGGTATCGGGATCTGGTTCAGTTTCCAGACCTTCGTTAACGTTGGCGCGGCTAGCGGCATGATGCCGACCAAAGGGTTGACCTTGCCGCTCGTGAGTTACGGTGGCTCCAGTCTCATCATCATGACGGTGGCAGTGAGCATGTTGATTCGAATCGATTTTGAGTTGCGTCAGGCGACAGCCCAGGCGCGGGTGCGGGAGGTTTAGTGAGCAAGACGCTGTTGGTGATGGCAGGTGGTACCGGGGGACATGTCTTCCCGGGTCTGGCCGTAGCCGATCGATTGAAGGAGCAGGGCTGGACTGTCCACTGGCTGGGCACCGCCGATCGGATGGAAGCCGAGCTGGTACCAGCTCATGGCTATCCCATCTCCTTTATCGATATTCAGGGGGTGCGTGGCAACGGCATCAAGCGGCTGCTGGCGGCGCCTTATCGCATCGTGAAATCCGTGCTGCAGGCGCGTCAGGTGCTCAAAACTATTCGCCCGGATGTAGTGCTCGGCATGGGCGGCTTTGCCTCCGGCCCGGGTGGCGTGGCGGCCTGGTTCTCCGGCATCCCGTTGCTGCTGCACGAACAGAATGCAGCTGCCGGTATGACCAACAAGCTGCTGGCGCGTATCGCCAAGCGAGTGTTGATGGCATTCCCGGGGGCGTTTGCGCCGAGTCGCCGCACTGCTGTAGTGGGTAACCCGGTTCGTCCCGAAGTGGTCGCACTGCCGGATCCGCAACTGCGTAGCAGCAGCGAGCCGTTGCATCTGCTGATCGTGGGCGGAAGTCTGGGGGCTCGTGTGCTCAACGAGCAGGTGCCAGCAGCGGTCGCTGCGGCTGGTGTGCCTATCGAGGTGCGTCACCAGTGTGGCAAGGGCAATGGCGACACTGTCAGCGCGGCCTATGCCCAGCACGGTATCAATGCCGAGGTAAGCGAATTTATCAAGGATATGGCGGGAGCCTATGCCTGGGCCGACCTGGTGGTCTGCCGGGCAGGAGCCCTGACCGTCTCCGAAGTGGCTGCTGCCGGTGTGGCCGCCATCTTC
Source organism: Aeromonas sp. FDAARGOS 1410 (assembly GCF_019048745.1). Classification (NCBI taxonomy): domain Bacteria; kingdom Pseudomonadati; phylum Pseudomonadota; class Gammaproteobacteria; order Aeromonadales; family Aeromonadaceae; genus Aeromonas; species Aeromonas sp. FDAARGOS 1410. The sequence continues at coordinate 934,085 of NZ_CP077401.1, forward strand.
GTGCCGCTGCCCCATGCCGTGGATGATCACCAGACCCGCAACGCTCTGACGCTGGTCGATGGCGGTGCGGCCGAGTTCCTGCCCCAGTCCGAGTTGACCACCGCCTCGCTGGCTGCGCGTCTCTCCTGGCTCGCCGGGCGCAGGGAGACGCTGTTTAACATGGCCAAGGCCGCCCGTCGCGTCGCTATTACCGATGCGGCAGAGCGGGTTGCTGACGAGTGCAAGCGACTCGCCGCAGGGCAGACAAATAAAGAGTAAGGATGGGATTGCACTGGCCACGCCGTGCAGCCTCACCCCTTTGTAGATTGATGCCGTTGAAATGAGGCCGTTTGAGAGCAAACGGCTTGCGGCAGACTAAAGAGACGATTATGACCAAGGTTGAACTGGCAAAACTGCGTACTGTGATCCCCGAAATGCGCCGCGTGCGTCGCATCCATTTTATCGGTATCGGTGGTGCCGGTATGGGCGGGATCGCCGAAGTGCTTGCCAACGAAGGGTATCAGGTAACGGGTTCTGATCTGGCTCGCAATGCGGTTACCGAGCGGCTTGAGGCTCTGGGCGCCCATATCTTTACCGGCCACAGCGCCGAGCATGTCAACGGCGCCAGCGTGGTCGTGGTCTCCACTGCCATCAAGCAGGACAACCCGGAGCTGCTGGCTGCCCGCGAACTGCGGATCCCGGTAGTACGCCGTGCCGAGATGCTGGCCGAGCTGATGCGTTTCCGGCACGGTATCGCCATCGCCGGTACTCACGGCAAGACAACCACTACCAGTCTGGTGGCGAGCATCTATGCCGAAGCCGACCGCGATCCGACTTTCGTTATAGGTGGCCTGCTCAACAGCGCTGGCACCAATGCCCGTCTGGGCAGCAGCCGTTATCTGATCGCCGAGGCGGACGAGAGCGACGCCTCCTTCCTGCATCTGCAGCCGATGGTCTCTATCGTGACCAACATCGAAGCGGATCACATGGACACCTACGGCGGTGATTTCTCCAAGCTGAAGGCCACCTTCATCGAGTTTCTGCACAACCTGCCTTTCTACGGTCTGGCGGTGGTCTGCATCGATGATCCGGTGATTCGTGGCATGTTGCCCGAGATTGCGCGTCCGACCCTGACTTACGGTCTCTCTGACGATGCGGATGTGCAGGTGCTGGATTTTGTCCAGACCACCAACCACAGCTGCTTCCGGGTGCGCCGCAAAGATGCGGGTGAGCTGCAGGTAACCCTCAACTTGCCGGGGATCCACAACGCCTTGAACGCTGCCGCGGCGATTGCTGTCGCGACGGAAGACGGAGTCAGCGACGATGCCATCATCCGTGCGCTGGCCAAGTTTGAAGGGGTAGGCCGCCGCTTCCAGCAGTATGGTGAGTTCGAAACCGGTCGCGGTAAGGCCATGCTGGTGGACGATTATGGTCACCATCCGAGCGAAGTGAAGGTGACCATCAATGCCGCTCGGGCTGGCTGGCCGGAGAAGCGTCTGGTCATGGTGTTCCAGCCGCATCGCTACACCCGCACTCGCGACCTTTACGAAGACTTCGCTGACGTGCTCTCCAAGGTAGACGTGCTGGTAATGCTGGAGGTTTATTCTGCCGGCGAGGATCCGATCCCGGGGGCGGATGGTCGTGCGCTGTGCCGCTCCATCCGTTCGCGCGGCAACCTGGAACCCATCTTTGTGGCTACGCCCGATGACGTGCCGGCCGTGTTGGCCGACCTGGTTGGTGAAGGGGATCTGGTGCTGACTCAGGGGGCGGGGAACGTCGGAGCACTGGCCCGTCGTCTCGGCGAGATGAAATTGAGCATAGATAGCATGAAATCTGGTGCCTGAGGGCCCAATGAGTATTTTGACCGCCAAGCCGGGGCCTATATAATGGCGAACCGGTCTGTCAAAAGGCCGGTTTAGCGCGTTACACGGGGATCGAGCGGGTGGAGGCAAGGGCACAGGGGCGCACCAAGGGCGGCTTCATCGCAGGCGTGATGTTTTTCCTGCTGGTGATATGGGGCTGCTACCGGACTGCGCTGGATGTTAAAGGTTGGCTGACGGATGCCAACCGGTTGCCCATGAGCGAGCTGTTGCTGCAGGGGCAACACCAGTATCTGGAAACCGAAGAGCTGCGACTGGCCGTGCTGGATGGCGCCGAGTCACGCAACTTCTTCGAGTTGGATGTTAACGAATTGCAGGCACGGCTTAATGCCTTGCCATGGGTAGCCTCGGTATCGGTACGCAAGAAGTGGCCGAACAAGATCAAGGTCTACCTGACAGAACAGGACGTGGCGGCGCGCTGGAACGGCAACCGCTTCGTCAACACCAAGGGCAAGGTGTTCAGTGCACCGGATCGGGTCAAGACACCGCTGTTGCAGTTGTCGGGGCCGGATGACCAAGCCGCCATGGTGTTGAAAGAGAGTCGGCAGTACGAAGCGCAACTGGCTGCCAAGGGATACAAGTTGCTGGGGGTGAATCTGACCCCCCGCCATGCCTGGGAACTGACCCTGGATGGCAATATCAAGCTGTTTCTGGGGCGCAACGACATAGCACTCCGGTTGCAGCGGTTTATCGATGCCTTCCCGGCTATCGAACCCCGTGCGCAGGTTGCGTACGTGGATCTTCGATACGATACCGGAGTGGCAGTTGGCTGGAAGAAGAGCGAAGAGAAAGTGCATGACCAACACCGCAGATAGGAATTTGATTGTCGGACTGGATATCGGCACAACCAAAGTGGCGGTTCTGGTCGGTGAAGTATTGCCGGACGGTGAACTGAACGTCATCGGTATGGGCAGTCACGCTTCCCGCGGGATGGAGAAGGGCGGGGTCAACGACCTCGACTCCGTGGTCAAGTCACTGCGCCGTGCGGTGGAAGAGGCCGAGATGATGGCGGATTGCCAGATCAGCTCGGTCTACCTCGGCTTGTCCGGCAAGCATATCGACTGCCGCAACGAGACCGGCATGGTACCCATCTCCGACGAAGAGGTGACTCAGGAAGATGTGGACAACGTGATCCACACCGCCAAGTCGGTTCGCCTCTCGGATGAACTGCGGGTGTTGCACGTGCTGCCGCAAGAGTTTGCCATCGACTATCAGGAAGGGATCAAGAATCCGGTCGGTCTCTCCGGTGTACGGATGGCGGCCAAGGTGCATCTCATCACCTGCCATAACGACATGGCTCGCAACATCGAGAAGTGTGTCGAAAAAGTGGGTCTGCGAGTCGATCAGCTGATCTTCTCCGCGCTGGCCTCCAGCTATGCGGTGCTGACCGAAGACGAGAAAGAGCTGGGTGTCTGCGTGGTGGACATCGGTGGTGGCACCATGGATATGTCGCTGTTTACCGGCGGCGCCCTGCGCCACACCAAGGTGATCCCGTACGCTGGCAGCACTGTTACCAGCGACATCGCCTACGCCTTCGGCACGCCGCCGCTCGACGCAGAAGCGATCAAGGTGCGCTACGGCTGCGCCCTCGGTCGTCTGGTCAGCAAGGAAGACAATATTGAAGTGCCCAGTGTCGGCGGTCGTCCGGCGCGCAGCCTGCAGCGGCAGACACTGGCTGAAGTAATCGAGCCCCGCTACACCGAGTTGCTCTCCATGGTGAATGATGAGCTGGTGCGGGTACAAAGCGAATTGAAAGCGCAGGGGGTCAAGCATCAGCTGGCAGCCGGTGTGGTCTTGACCGGCGGCGCTGCCCAGATCGAAGGCATTGTGGAGTGTGCAGAGCAGATCTTCCAGAGCCAGGTTCGGGTAGGGGAGCCCATGAATATTCGTGGCTTGAGTGATTATGTGCAGGCGCCGGTTTACTCGACTGCGGTCGGGTTGCTGCAGTACGGCCGTACACATCAGGCAACAGGTAGCAACAAAGAATATGCCGCCAAGGCAAGCGTCGGTGGTCTGGTCAAACGGGTCAGCAACTGGCTGCGTGGCGAGTTTTAAGAATTTTGCTGAGTCAGGCAAATAAAGCGGAGAGACAACATGTTTGAATTTATGGATAGCCACACTGACGAAGCCGTCATTAAAGTGATCGGTGTAGGTGGCGGCGGCGGCAACGCTGTCGAACACATGGTTCGTCAAAACATCGAAGGTGTCGAGTTCATTACCGTCAACACCGACGCCCAGGCACTGCGTAACTCCAGTGCCAACACCACTCTGCAGATCGGCGGTGGCATCACCAAAGGTCTGGGTGCTGGCGCCAACCCGGAAGTGGGTCGTGATGCGGCCATGGAAGATCGCGAAGCGCTGCGTGAGCTGCTGACCGGCTCCGACATGGTGTTCATCGCTGCCGGTATGGGCGGTGGTACCGGTACCGGTGCTGCGCCGATCGTGGCCGAAGTGGCCCGCGAGATGGGCATCCTGACCGTTGCTGTGGTGACCAAGCCGTTCTCCTTCGAAGGGAAGAAGCGGATGGGCTTCGCTGCGCACGGTATCGAAGAGCTCTCCAAGAACGTCGACTCCCTGATCACCATCCCCAACGACAAGTTGCTGAAGGTGCTGGGTCGTGGCATCTCCCTGCTGGACGCCTTCAAGGCGGCCAACGATGTGCTGCTTGGCGCGGTACAGGGCATTGCCGAGCTGATCACCCGTCCGGGCCTGATCAACGTCGACTTCGCTGACGTGCGTACCGTTATGCGCGAAATGGGTACCGCCATGATGGGTACCGGTTCCGCTTCCGGTGATGACCGTGCCGAAGAAGCTGCCGAGAAGGCTATCTCCAGCCCGCTGCTGGAAGATGTGGATCTGGCCGGTGCCCGCGGCATTCTGGTCAACATCACTGCCGGCATGGACATGACCATCGAAGAGTTCGAAACCGTCGGTAACGCGGTCAAGGCCTTCGCTTCCGAGAACGCCACTGTAGTAGTGGGTACCGTAATCGATCCGGAAATGCACGACGAACTGCGTGTGACAGTGGTTGCTACCGGTATCGGTGCCGAGCGCAAGCCGGACATAACTCTGGTCAAGAGCAGCCAGGTGCAAGAGCGCCCGGTACGTCAGCCGCTGGTCAGCGATATGATGCAGGGTCGCGTGATGGACGAAGCCCCGGCCAAGGTGGTTAACGCCGAGCCGCAAGCCCGTCGTGAACCGGATTATCTAGATATTCCGGCGTTCCTGCGCAAGCAGGCAGACTAAGTCTCTTATGAGGCGTGTTTGTCTGTTGCTTAAGGAATGTGCTAAGATGGCCTGCCAACGACCATCTGGTCCGGATTTTAAGCTGTTTAGGGTACACCCATGATTAGACAAAGAACCTTGAAAACGAGTGTTCAGGCGACTGGCGTCGGCCTGCATTCGGGCCGGAAAGTCACCATGACATTCCGTCCGGCCCCTGTGAATACAGGGATCGTTTACTTGCGTACCGACCTGAATCCTGTGGTGGAGCTGCCAGCCAATGCCGATCAGGTGCGTGATACCGTGCTCTGTACCGCTCTGGTCAACGAAGCCGGCGTGCGTGTCTCTACCATTGAGCACCTCTCCGCCGCGTTGGCCGGGATGGGGATCGACAACCTCTACGTCGAGGTTGACGCGCCCGAGATCCCGGTGATGGACGGCAGTGCGCATCCCTTTATCTACCTGCTGCAGGAAGTCGGGATCCGTGAGCAAAATGCTGCCAAGCAGTTTGTGCGGATCAAGAAGAGCATCCGGGTTGAAGATGGCGACAAGTGGGCGGAATTCCACCCTTATCGCAACGGCTTCAAGATGGATCTCGAGATCGATTTCCAGCATCCGGTCTTTGAAGGGCGCAACCAGCGTTGTGTACTGGATTTCTCCGGTGCCTCCTTCGTGAAAGAGATCAGCCGTGCCCGTACTTTCGGGTTCATGCGTGATATCGAGTACCTGCGTTCCCAGAATCTGGCGCTGGGCGGAAGCCTGGAAAACGCCGTGGTACTGGATGACTACCGGGTACTGAACGAAGATGGTCTGCGTTACGAGGACGAGTTCGTCAAGCACAAGATGCTGGATGCAATCGGTGACCTCTATATGTGCAACCGCAGCATTATCGGTGAGTTCCGCGCTTACAAGACAGGGCATGCCCTGAACAACAAACTGCTGCGTGCCCTGCTGGCCGAGCAGGAGGCATGGGAACTGGTGACCTTCGAGGGTGAGGGCGACAAAGCGCCTATCGCTTACTACGATAACGGTCTGGTTCTGGCCTGATAGCTGTGCAACGGAACGTCGGTCCCCTCTCCGCACCGACGTTCCGTCATTTGTTTACTCCATCCTTTAATACCGACTATCTCCCGGTTTTATTTCCCGTGCAGGCCCATGGCCGCACCTGACCGAGCAGACTGATTTCTATGAGCATTACCCTGATCCTCCACGGCAAGCAGCGACGCAGGTTGCACTTACCAAAACAACGTCTGGCATGGGTCGGCGGTATTGTTTTCTCCCTGTTGGCCCTTGGGGGCGGCTGGCTCTGGCAGAGCTGGCAGAAGAAGATGGATGCGCTTGAAGTGGCGCTGGCCATGGCAGAACAGCGTTCCGTAGACCAGAGCGGCGATGAAGCCCGCGAGCAGCTGGCGATGCTGGCAGCCCAGGTGGGCACCATGCAGGGCCAGCTTGGCCGCCTGAATGCCCTTGGCGAACGGCTGACCGAGCAGGCCGATCTCGATCCCGAAGAGTTCAATTTCAAAGAGCTGCCCCCGATGGGTGGCCCCTCTTACGATGAAGATCTGGAAGTGAGCCTCAACGAGCTGCAAGCCTCCATGAAACATCTCAGCCAACAGCTCAGCAGTCGTGAAGAGCAGCTGTCGGTACTTGAATCTTTCATCATGAATCACCATATCACCGATGCCGGTTTTATTTCCGGCACGCCGGTCAAGCAGGAGCGAGTCTGGGTCTCGTCCGGCTTTGGCGGACGGGTCGATCCGTTCAACGGGCGTGCCAAGATGCACAAAGGGGTGGATTACCGTGGCAAACCCGGGACCCCCATTCTGGCCACAGGACCCGGCATTGTCAGCTGGGCCGGCCGTCATCCGGAATTTGGCAACATGGTGGAGATTAATCACGGCAATGGTCTGGTCACCCGCTATGCCCACAACTCCAAGTTGCTGGTCGAGGTGGGTACCCTGGTTGATCAGGGGCAGAAGATTGCCTTGATGGGACGCACCGGTCGCGCGACCGGGGTCCATTTGCATTACGAAGTGTTGAAAGATGGTCGTCAGGTAAACCCCGCACGCTTTCTCAGTGCCAGCCGGGGTTAGGTTTTTTCTTCAGGTTCCAGTGACGGAACGCTTTATATAACCAGAAATAGTTGGTACCCATGATTAGCACACTGCTTACCAAGATTATCGGCAGCCGGAACGACAGAACGCTCAAGGCTTTGCGCAAAATTGTAAAACAGATCAATGCCATGGAGCCGCAGTTCGAGGCTCTCTCGGATGCCGAGCTGCAGGCCAAGACGGCCGAGTACCGTCAGCGTCTGGAGCAGGGCGAGACCCTGGAGCAGCTGCTGCCGGAAGCCTTCGCTACTGTGCGCGAAGCCTCCAAGCGGGTATTTGGCATGCGTCACTTTGACGTGCAGCTGATCGGCGGCATGGTGCTGAACTCCAACCGCATCGCGGAAATGAAGACCGGTGAGGGTAAGACCCTGACCGCGACCCTGCCGGCTTACTTGAATGCCCTGAGCGGCCGCGGCGTCCACGTCGTGACCGTGAACGACTACCTGGCCAAGCGTGACGCCGAGGCAAACCGCCCGCTGTTCTCCTTCCTCGGCATGACCGTGGCGTGCAACGTGCCGGGCATGGATGCGTCCCAGAAGCGTGACGCCTATGCGGCCGATATCACCTACGGTACCAACAACGAATTCGGTTTCGACTACCTGCGCGACAACATGGCGTTCTCGCCCGAGCAGCGCGTCCAGCGTCCGCTCAACTACGCGCTGGTGGATGAGGTGGACTCGGTGCTTATCGACGAAGCCCGTACCCCGCTCATCATCTCCGGCCCGGCGGAAGACAGCTCCGAGCTCTATATTCGCGTCAACAAGCTGATCCCGCTGCTGGTCAAGCAGGACAAGGAAGATACCGAGGAGTACACCGGCGACGGTCACTACACGGTAGACGAGAAGAACCGTCAGGCCTTGCTGACCGAAAACGGCCAGATCTTTGTGGAAGAGCTGCTCAAGAAAGAGGGGCTGCTCGATGAGAACGACTCTCTGTTCTCCGCCACCAACATCAGCCTGCTGCACCACGTCAACGCCGGTCTGCGCGCCCATACCCTGTTTGAGCGCAACGTCGACTACATCGTGCAGAAGGACGAGATCGTCATCGTCGACGAGCATACCGGCCGTACCATGCCGGGCCGTCGCTGGTCCGATGGTCTGCATCAGGCGGTCGAGGCGAAGGAAGGGGTCAAGATCCAGAACGAGAACCAGACTCTGGCTTCCATCACCTTCCAGAACTACTTCCGTCTCTACAACAAGCTGGCGGGCATGACCGGTACAGCTGATACCGAAGCTTTTGAATTCCAGCAAATTTATGGCCTGGATACCGTAGTTATCCCGACCAACAAGCCGATGGTGCGCAAAGACATGGGCGATCTGGTCTACCTGACCGCCAACGAGAAGTATGCCGCCATCGTCAAGGACATCCGCGAGTGCGTGGAGCGTGGCCAGCCAGTACTGGTAGGTACCGTTTCCATCGAAAACTCCGAACTGCTCTCCGGCATTCTCAACAAGGAGAAGATCCCGCACCAGGTGCTGAACGCCAAGTTCCACGCCATGGAAGCGGAGATCGTCGCCCAGGCTGGCCAGACTGGCGCGGTCACCATCGCCACCAACATGGCGGGTCGTGGTACCGACATAGTGCTCGGGGGCAACTGGCAGGCGGAGATCGCCAAGCTGGAGAATCCGACCGAGGCACAGGTTGCCGAGCTGAAAGCGGCATGGCAGGTGCGTCACGATGCGGTGCTGGCTGCCGGCGGTCTGCATATCATAGGTACCGAGCGTCACGAATCCCGTCGTATCGACAACCAGCTGCGCGGCCGTTCCGGTCGTCAGGGTGACCCGGGCTCCTCCCGTTTCTATCTCTCCATGGAAGATACCCTGATGCGGATCTTCGCCTCCGATCGCGTGACCGGCATGATGAAGAAGCTGGGCATGGAAGAGGGTGAGGCCATCGAGCACCCGTGGGTCACCAAGGCGATTGAAAACGCCCAGCGCAAGGTGGAAGGTCGCAACTTCGACATCCGCAAGAGCTTGCTGGAGTTTGATGACGTTGCCAACGACCAGCGCAAGGTAGTTTACGAGCAGCGCAACGAGTTGCTGGATACCAACGACATCTCCGAGACCATTCACGTTATCCGTGATGACGTTTATGGCGCCATCATCGATGAGTACATTCCGCCCCAGTCTCTGGAGGAGATGTGGGATGTACCGGGTCTGGAAGCTCGCCTGAAGTCCGACTTCGCCCTCGACCTGCCGCTGCAGCAGTGGCTGGCAGAAGATGACAAGCTGTACGAAGAGAAGCTGCGCGAGCGCATTCTGGACGAAGCGACCAAGCTCTATGCCCACAAGGAGGAGCTGGTCGGTAAAGAGGTGCTGCGCAACTTCGAGAAAGCGGTGATGCTGCAGACTCTGGATGGCCTCTGGAAAGAGCATCTGGCGGCCATGGATCACCTGCGTCAGGGCATCCATCTGCGCGGCTACGCCCAGAAGAACCCCAAGCAGGAGTACAAGCGCGAATCCTTCGATCTGTTCACCCAGATGCTGGAAACTCTCAAGCGCGATGTGGTCAGCATCCTGAGCCGAGTTCAGGTGCAGGAGCGCGATGTGGAAGCGATGGAAGAGCAGCAGCGCCAGCAGGCCGAGTCTGCCCCCCGTACCTACACCCACGCGGCTGCCGAGAACCAGCTGGCGGACGAAGAGGAAAGTGCTGCCGAGGGTCACACCACCTTCGTGCGCGACGAGCAGAAGATCGGCCGTAACGATCCCTGCCCGTGTGGCTCCGGCAAGAAGTACAAGCATTGCCACGGTCAGTTGACCTGATCGACCCGATGCCATAAAAGGCGGGCCCAGTGCCCGCCTTGTTATTGGTGGCAACAAGCGAACAGAGGTAATTGATGGAACAGAAAAAACGGATCTGGGTGGCCGTTGGCGTCATCGAGAACGAACGGGGCGATATCTTCATTGCCAAGCGCTCTTCCGACCGTCATCAGGGCGATCGCTGGGAGTTTCCCGGCGGCAAGGTGGAGTCCGGTGAGGATCTGCTGACAGCGCTGGATCGGGAGCTGTGGGAAGAGATCGGGATCCGGGTGCAGGATTGTGCTCCCTTCATGGAGCTGCATCACGACTATCCAGAGAAGCAGGTACTGCTCGATATCTGGAAGGTGACCCGTTTCAGCGGTGAACCATTTGGTAAAGAGGGTCAGGAGTGTTTATGGGTGCCGGTCGTCGAATTGCACAATTACCACTTCCCCGATGCCAACGGCCCGATTGTGGCGCGTCTGCAGGCGGCTCAAGCGTAACCTGCCGTTATCTAGCTATGAAAAAAGGGCCGTATGGCCCTTCTTACTTTGCAGAATTGAGCGAGCTCTGGCTTATAGCCACTGGTCGCCCTCTTCTGGCTCCGGCAGCAGATCCGGGTTGATCTCTCCGGGGATCCGCTTCTCCTCATCGGCCCACTCGCCGAGATCGATCAGCTGGCAGCGCTTGCTGCAGAAGGGGCGAAACGGGCTCTGCGGGCCCCATTCCACTTCGCTCTGGCAGGTCGGGCACTTTACCTTGGTGACCATAAGCAATCCCTAGCAGCAGGCGAGCTGGAATGGCACATCGCCAATCGGCTGTTCGCCGGTTGGCAGGAAGCGCAGCGCAAAGCGGTTCTTGTGGCCGCTCAGGGTGGGGTAGCAGCAGAGGTTGCCCGGCAGCTTGATGCGGATAAGCTCGGCGCTCTCGGCGGTGTCCTGAAAGAAACCATTGGTCGCTACCTGCTCGCTGAAACTGCCTGATTCGCGCCACAGGCGCAGCAACAGGGTGATGGCATTCATCAGCAGGGTGATGTCGCTAAGCCACAGCTGCATTTGCTGATGGCGGGTAATGGCTGGCGTACCGAGCCAGTGGTGCAACTGCGGTACGTCGAAGGCACACAGGCCACCCGGGATGGAGAAGCGCTGACGGATTGAGCCGAGCAGGCGATCCTCTTTCAGGCGCGCGCCGGGACGCGGGGAGTTGAGCAGGCTGCGGGAGAGCTGACTGCTCTCGTGCTGCATCTGCTTGATCTGCTCCAGATCGACGTCGGGCAGGCTTGCCCAGTGGCTCAGGCGCTGGCCGAGACGCTCGAGATCCTTGATCAGGTCGGCACGCAGGTCACCACGCTCCAGCAACTCCTGCAGATCGAACAACCCTTTGAAGAAGGCGATATGAGCCCAGGGCTGGTCGTTCTCCAGATTGTCGCGGATCTGGGAAAACAGGGATTCCAGACGAAGATAGGTCCGGCTTTTTTCATTGAGGGGGAAATCGTAAATCATGCCTAATCCTGGCCAGCCATAAATCCGGCCTAGTGTACTCACTGTTAACCAGCTTGTTGAGAGGCAAATGCCAGATATGTTTCGTGCAGCGTTAAAATCCGCGCTTTTATCGCCATTTCGCTGTAATTGGCGTTCTCGATGACATCATCTGCCGCTGCCAGGCGCTCCGACCGGCTCGCCTGTGCGGCGATGATGGCCTTGGCCTGTTCGGCGGTAACGCCATCCCGGCGGCAGGTGCGCTCGATTTGGGTCGCCTCGTCCACATCGACTACCAGTACCCTATTGGCCAGGCCGGTGAGCTTGTTTTCCACCAGTAGCGGCACGACCAGCAGGCAGTAGGGGGAGCGGGCTGCGGCACACTGGCGCTGCATCTCGCTGCGAATGAGCGGGTGGAGCAGGGAGTTGAGCCATGTCTTGGCCGACGGATCACTGAAGACCTGTTCGCGCAGGCGGCGGCGATCCAGTTGACCGTCGGGGGTTATGACATCAGGGCCAAAGTGGTCGGCAATGGCTGCGAGAGCCGGGGTGCCGGACTCAACGACCTCGCGGGCAATCACATCGGCATCCACGACGTCGATGCCCAGCTCGGCAAACTGGTTGGCAATTGTTGTCTTGCCGCTGCCGATGCCGCCGGTTATTGCAACTACATACATTAGTCAGAGCGCCTGTTTCAGAGGATGGTTGTGAGATACCAGCGGGTGATGGTATCGCCCCATAGCAGCGCAATCCAGCCTGCGATGGCGAGGTAGGGGCCAAAGGGGATGGGGTTGCCCTGATGGTGTTTGCGCAGGGCTATGAGCGAGATGCCGATGATGGCACCAACCAAAGATGAGAGCAGCAGTATGATCGGCAGTGCCTGCCAACCGAGCCAGGCTCCCAGTGCCGCCAGCAACTTGAAGTCGCCATAGCCCATCCCTTCCTTGCCGGTCAGCAGTTTGAAAGCCCAGTAGAGGCTCCAGAGCACCAGATATCCTGCCATGGCACCGATCACAGCATCAGCAAGCGGTGCAAAACCACCGCTCAGGTTGAACAGCAAACCGCCCCACAATAGCGGCAGGGTCAGCTGATCTGGCAGCAACATCTTGTCGAGATCGATAAAGGTGAGGGCCACCAATACCCAGGTCAGCAGCAGGGCGGCAAGGGCTCCCCAACCCGGTGAGATCACCATGGCTACGGCCACCGAGAGCAGCGCTGTCAGCAGTTCAACCAGCGGATAGCGGGCCAAGATAGGGGCTTGGCACTCACTGCAGCGCCCCTTGAGCCAGAGCCAGCTTAACAGCGGGATGTTTTCCAGTGCGGTGATGGCATGGCCGCAATGGGGGCAGGCCGAGCGCGGCACCATCAGGTTGTAGCGCGGTTCGGTTGCTTGCTCTTCATTGGGGGTGAAGTAACTGCGATATTCAGCCTGCCATTCTCGTTCCAACATGATGGGCAGGCGGTGGATCACCACGTTGAGAAAGCTGCCGATCATCAGGGAAAAGATAAAAACCAGCGAGAAGTAGAGCCAGGGGAGGCTATGGAAAACATCAGTGATCAACAACATGGTGTCTCGGATTGGTTGAAGGTCAGTGGATAACTGACCCCAGTTTAAAGATGGGCAGATACATGGCAACCACCATACCGCCAACCAGCACCCCCAGTACCACCATGATAAGAGGTTCCAGCAGGCTGGTGAGGCCATCGACCAGATCGTCGACCTCCTGTTCGAAGATGGTGGCGACCTTGGAAAGCATATCATCGATGGCGCCGGACTCCTCGCCGATCATCACCATCTGAATCACCATGTCGGGGAAGAGATCGACAGTGCGCATCGCCACGTTAATCTGCATGCCGGCGACTACCTCGTTGCGAATGGCCATCACTGCGGTGCGATAGACGTAGTTACCGGAAGCTCCAGCAGCTGAAACCAAGGCATCGACCAGCGGAATCCCCGCCGAGAAGGTGGTGGAGAGGGTGCGGGCGAAACGGGCCATGGCGGCTTTATGCAGGATCATCCCGACTACCGGAATCGTGAGCACAAACTTGTCGGTATTATCTTTTACCTTCTGGGAGGCTCGCCAGGCACGGACATAGAGAAAGATGGCCAGCGCGATTCCACCGAAGAAAACGTACCACCAGTTCTGCATAAAGCGGGAGATGCCGATAACAAACTGCGTAAATGCAGGCAGCTCGGCACCGAAGCTTTTGAAAATATCTTCGAATTGCGGGATGACGAACAGCAACAGGATGGAGGTAACGACAATCGCAACCAGGATAACCATGGTTGGGTAGAACATCGCCTTCTTGATCTTCGACTTGAGTGCTTCTGATTTCTCGCGGTAGGTAGCGATGCGGTCATAGATGGTTTCCAGTGCGCCGGACTGCTCGCCAGCTTCAACCAAATCGCAATAGAGGTCATCGAAATAGAGAGGATGACGGCGCAGCGCTTCCGACATGGGAGTACCGGTTTCGACATCCGCGGCTATTTCTCCCATCAGTTCGCGCATGGATGCCTTTTCGTGGCTGCGGGCGATGATTTGCAGGCTTTGTACCAGAGGAACGCCGGCGGAGAGCATGGTAGTGATCTGGCGCGAGACGATGGCAATATCCATCGGTTTGATCTTGGCGCCTCCCTTGGAGAAGAGCCCCTGACTCTTCTTGGCAACCTTGGTGACATTGACGCCCTGCTTGCGCAGCTCTGCCTTCACTGTGGCTATGTTCTCAGCTTGAAGCTCGCCAGAGACTTTTTGTCCTTTACGGTTTACCCCTTGCCAGCGAAAGGCGAAGACTTTTTTCGGGGCATTGGTTTTCTTGGTCAGCGTTGCCATCGATGCATCCTGCAAATGGACTGGAGGGAAGAGGATAACCCCTGAACCGTCGGATCTGATGTCTTGCCTAAGCGGCTGACAGCTACCCGGTCAATATCTTTACCCGTGTTTATGCACTCTGATGCCTGCTATCGGGATGAGCAATCAATTCGTTGTCACCCGGTTGACCTCCGCCAGACTGGTGACGCCAAGGCGAGCCTTTTCCAATCCTGACATACGCAAGGTACGCATCCCCTCTTTCTGGGCTATGGCCGCTATTTGTAGCGAGTTGGCCCCCTGCATGATCAGTTTTGCGATGTTTTCCGACATCAGCATGATCTCGTAGATACCGACCCGCCCCTTGTATCCACCAGAGCACTCCTTGCAGCCGACCGGTTTGAACAGTCGCAGCCCCGCTGCCAGTTGCTGCTGAGTAAAACCAAGCTCCAGTAATTCTGCTTCCGGCACTACTTCGGGAGCCTTGCAGTGGTCACACAGTTTGCGTGCCAGCCGCTGGGCCATGATCAGGGTCACCGAGGAGGCGATATTAAAGGCTGGCACCCCCATGTTCATCATCCGGGTGAGGGTTTCGGCGGCTGAGTTGGTGTGCAAGGTAGAGAGCACCAGGTGACCAGTCTGGGCGGCCTTGATAGCTATTTCTGCCGTCTCCAGATCGCGGATCTCCCCCACCATCACCACATCCGGGTCTTGCCGCAAGAAGGAGCGCAGGGCGCTGGCAAAGGTGAGACCAGCCTTGGGGTTGACTTGCACCTGATTGACGCCGGGCAAGTTGATCTCCACAGGATCTTCGGCGGTGGAGATGTTCACCTCGGTAGTGTTGAGAATATTGAGGCCGGTATATAGCGAGACCGTTTTGCCCGAGCCGGTCGGGCCGGTGACCAAGATCATGCCTTGAGGTTTCGAAAGTGCACGAAGATATTGCGCTTTTTGCCGGTCATCAAAGCCGAGCTGCTCGATATTGAGGCGGGCAGCCGAAGAGTCGAGCAGGCGGATAACGATCTTCTCGCCCCACATGGTGGGCAAGGTATTGACCCGCATATCCATCGACTTGTTACGCGACAGTTTGAGCTTGATACGACCATCCTGTGGCAGGCGCCTCTCGGCGATATCGAGCCGTGCCATGACCTTGAGGCGTGCGGAGAAACGATTTGCCAGATTGACTGGCGGGGTTGCCACTTCATGGAGGATGCCGTCGATACGAAAGCGAATGCGGTATTTTTGTTCGTAGGGCTCAAAGTGCAGGTCGGAGGCGCCACGCTTGATGGCATCCATCATGATCTTGTTGATGTATTTGACTATTGGGGCATCATCATCAGCGGTGTTGACGCTTTCATCCAGTCGACTGCTCTCATCGGATACTTCGAGGTCGGAGATTTCAGATTCATCGATATCCTCCATTCCGAGGGCATCGCTTTCGCTCTCCAGCAATTTTCCTATTGCCGCTGTGAGCTTGTTCTCTTCGACCAGCAGCGCTTCGGTATGCAGGCCAAAGCTGAAGCCGAAATCTTCCAGTGCCGACACATTGGTCGGATCCGACATGGCGATATAGAGAGTGTGCCCTTGGGTGTATATGGGAAGCACATGATGCTTCTCAATCAGCTTCTGATTGAGGTACTTCTGCGGGATCTCGGCCAAATCGAAGGCAGCAAGATCCAGCAGAGGTACCCCATACTCCAGCTCGCAAAAATCGGCGAGAGCTTTGCTCTCAAGGATCTCGTTTTCGATCAGGAAGGTTACAAAGGGTTTACGCTGGGCCTTGGCCTGGCTCAGATAGCGCTGGGAGTCCTCCTCACTTATCAGTGAAGAGGCGGCCAGGCTTAATGCCAGGCCGCTATTGGGGCTAGATGTCATGCGTTAGCAGAGGTCTGCAGGAGTGCAGGTCCCTGCCCATGTTACTTGCTTGGTAGTCGCATTGACTGTGCCTGTCATTGTGTAAGTTCCGGCTGCTGCGGAGGTGCCAACGGCTGTAATAGTTGGTGCTCCGCCTGAAACGGAGGCTGTGACACTTGCGACTTTTGCTGTGTTAAATGCGCCAGATACAGCAGCAGCTGCAGCTGCAGCACAATTACTTCCGTCAGTTGTTTGATAACACACTTCTATTGCTGTCTTTGCTGGGCCTGTTGCAGAAATGACCTCTGAAAATTTTGCTTTATTTGTATAGCTTTGATACGCCGGCAGCGCTACCGCCGCCAGAATCGCCACGATCGCGACCACGATCATCAGTTCGATAAGGGTAAAACCTGATTGTTTCTTCATTTCAAATATCCTTTTGTCCTTGGTTCCTGGGAAGTGCCGATGGAAAATCATCCACACGTCAGTATCTTATCCGAGCTATCAAGGGTGGCAACAGAGATCGCTGCCTTTGTTAACCACTTTTCTGTCATTTGCTAAAAACATGATGAAAATCATATAGCAAGCAGTTTCTATCGACTCTTTTTACCGGTTGTAAAGGGCCCGCCATTACACTCCTTATGCAGAGGGTTCCTGCCATAAAGAAAAGGCGCCGGAGGCGCCTTTTGCAAGTCCATGATCTGTTATCTATCTTCCCGTTTACGACGGGATGGCGTGCATCTTCCTGTCAGATAAAACGCATCGAGAGGTCGAGCGCCCGCACATGTTTGGTCAGCGCCCCGACCGAGATAAAATCGACGCCGGTGGCGGCAAATTCGGCCAGGGTATCGAGGGTGACATTACCGGATACTTCCAGCTTGGCTCGCCCCTGATTGATGGCAACTGCTTCACGCATCATGGCAATATCGAAGTTGTCCAGCATCACGATATCGGCGTTGGCCGCCAGTGCCTGTTCCAGCTCGGCCAGCGATTCGACCTCTACCTCTACCGGTTTGCCCGGATTGAGATGACGAGCTTCATTAATCGCTTCGGCGATGCCGCCGCAGGCGAGAATGTGGTTTTCCTTGATCAGGTAGGCGTCATAGAGACCGATGCGGTGGTTCTTGCCGCCGCCACAGGTGACGGCGTACTTCTGGGCCGTGCGCAGGCCTGGGATAGTCTTGCGGGTGTCGAGCAGCCGGCAGTCGGTCTCCTCCAGTTCAGCCACATAGCGAGCGGTGAGGGTTGCAACGCCGGAGAGGGTCTGGACGAAGTTGAGCGCATTGCGCTCGCCGGTCAGCAGCAAGCGGGCTGGGCCGTGGAGGCGGAACAGCTCCTGATTGGGAGAGATCACCTCGCCATCCTGCACCTTCCACTCCACCTTCACCTCGCCGCCGAGTTGTACGAACACCTCGTCGACCCATGGTTGGCCGCAGAATACTCCTGCTTCACGGGTGATCACCCGGGCGCCGGCCATCCGGTCGGCGGGGATCAGCTGGGCCGTGATATCGGCACTGGCATCCGGTTGGTTCAGTGTAGTGAGGGCATCGCCCAGATCTTCGAGTAGTGCGGCGCGTACGGCGCGGCTGACATCCTGTTGAAACATGCCTTATTCCTGCAAGGGTCTGAGCAGCAGTTGCCGCTCCTTTTGAACCAGCTCCAGCCGGCCCAGGGCGTTCATGCCAACCAGCACCTCGTCGCCCTCAGCCGCCGGATTGATAAAGATGGCCAAATCGTACAAGGTCAATGGCCCCATCGCCAGCGTTTCGATGGTGCCGTTGCCGACCCGGATCTGACCCGCAGCCGTGTTGACCTGGCTGCAGCCGCGGGCTGTCAGACCCAGCCGCTCGGCAACCTGCTGCGGGATGGTGACACGGGTGGCGCCGGTATCGAGCAGCAGTTGCACCGGGTGGCCGTTGATGGCACCCTCCAGACGATAGTGGCCGCTCTGGTCGGCTTGCAGCAACAGTTCGCCGCTGGCGGTGACGCTGGGTTGGCTGCGGGAGTGAAAATAGAGGGTCAGCAGACCCATCAGAGAGAGCCATGCCAGTAACCACATCCAGCGTGCCGTGTGCTGCATATCCAATCCATTGCGAGCGGAAGATGACTCAGCCTAACACACAATTTTCCACTGATTCAGCGGCTTGGTGACAAGATGCCTGCCCGGATCGCGCTTTTCTGTTCAACTCGTATCGAGTAGCCGATGACCCATTCTGACCCCATTTTTTCCATCGATGATGCCGGCTGGTGCCAGCAGGCGCGCCGGGTTCCATCTCCCCATCACAACGAACGGACTGCGCCGGACGATATCTCCCTGCTGGTGGTGCATGGTATCAGCCTGCCGCCGGGGGAGTTTGGCGGCCCCTTTATCGACGATCTCTTTATGGGACGCCTTGATCCCGAGGCTCACCCCTATTTTGCCGGTATCCATCAGCTGCGGGTCTCGGCCCACTGCCTGATCCGCCGCGATGGCGAGCTGGTGCAGTATGTGCCGTTTGGCGCGCGCGCCTGGCACGCCGGGGTATCGAGTTGGCAGGGGAGGGAGGCGTGCAATGATTTCTCCATCGGCATCGAGCTGGAGGGGACGGACGAAACCCCCTATACAGATGCGCAATATTTCGCACTGGCGGGGCTCACCCGAGCCATCTCCGCCCGTTACCCGGCGGTCACCATGGAAAAAATTGTCGGCCATTGCGATATCGCACCTGGGCGTAAAACGGATCCGGGGGAGAGTTTTCAGTGGTCACGCTTCCGCGAGATGCTCAATAGCTAAAGTAAATATTCAAATTTAGTTTGGGTTTTAAAATCAATGGTTTGCCTCTATGGCAGGCCATTTTTGTTTGTGGTTGCGCAAATGTTATTTGTGAGCCTGCTCAAGAATATTGGTAAGACCAATTTCTATGAGCCAAATCATGTTTACCCCGCTTTACCTCTTATTGGGTGGTGGTGATTCTTGATTCAGATCATCTTTTGAGTGGACTTTTGACAAGGCCTCTGCTAATTTTCGCCCCATTCATGAAATTGGTAATACCAATTTAACAAAGTAGCCTCATGCCCTATCGCAAGATTACGCAACCCAAGTTGGCCGACTCCATTGTCGCCGAGCTGGAACAGATGATTCTGGAAGGAAGTTTGCAGCCGGGGCAGAAATTGCCTCCCGAACGCGAACTCGCCATCCAGTTTCAGGTATCGCGCCCATCCCTGCGCGAAGCCATCCAGCGACTTGAAGCTCGCGGGTTGCTCTATCGCCGCCAGGGCGGTGGCACTTATGTGCAGAATGCCCTGAGCAAGGGGATCGCCGATCCCCTGTTCGAACTGCTCAGCACTCACCCGGAAGCCCAGTATGACCTGCTGGAGTTTCGCCACGCACTGGAAGGCATCTGCGCCTACTATGCTGCGTTGCGGGGTACCGCTGCTGATTTCGAGCGCATTCGTCAGGTGCAGACCACCATCGAAGAGGCGGGCCAGTTAGGTTCGCTGGTGGCCGAATCGGCAGCCGTTACCCAGTTCTATCTGGCGGTGGCCGAGGCGTCCCACAACGTGGTGCTGCTGCATCTGCTGCGGGCCATGAGCCCGATGCTTGAGCAGAACATTCTGAGAAATAACGAGATTTTGAATCGCCGCCCGGGAGTGGTAGCCAAGATCCGACGCCATCGCGCGAATCTGATCGAAGCCATCCTGTCGGGGGCTCCGGAGCGGGCCAGAACAGCTTGTCATGAGCATCTGGCCTTTATCGAGGACACCTTGTTGGATATGCAGAGGGAAGACAGCCGGATCCAGCGATCCATGCGTCGGATCCGTCAGCAGGAAAACTAATCCCACAAGGCTTTATTGTCGAATGCTTGCGCCCTTCGCCGTGCAATGCCGTGCAATCACAACAAAATAGGAACCAGCCATGTCTGATATCCTGAAGAACGATGTGGACCCGATAGAAACGCTGGAGTGGCTTGCCTCTCTGGAATCCCTGCTGCGTGAAGAGGGTCCCCAACGCGCTCAGTTCATCCTTGAACAGTTGGCCGAGAAAGCCCGCGCAAGCGGTGTGGACGTGGCTGCCAAGGCAAACCGCGATTACATCAACACCATTCCGTCCAGCGAAGAGCCGGACTACCCGGGCGATCTGGAGATGGAGCGCCGCATTCGCGCCATCATCCGCTGGAATGCCATGATGATCGTGCTGCGCGCCTCCAAGAAAGACCTGGACCTGGGCGGTCACATGTCTTCCTTCGCTTCTTCTGCGACCATCTATGATGTCTGCTTCAACCACTTCTTCCGTGCTCGCAACGAGAAGGATGGTGGTGACCTGGTTTACTTCCAGGGTCACATCTCCCCGGGTATCTATGCCCGTGCCTTCGCCGAAGGTCGTCTGACCGAAGAGCAGCTGGACAACTTCCGTCAGGAAGTGGATGGCAAGGGTATCCCTTCCTACCCGCACCCGAAACTGATGCCGGACTTCTGGCAGTTCCCGACCGTATCCATGGGGCTGGGCCCCATCGCTGCCATCTATCAGGCTCGCTTCCTGAAGTACCTGACCGACCGTGGCATCAAGGATTGCTCCGAGCAGACCGTTTACGCCTTCCTGGGTGACGGCGAGATGGACGAGCCGGAAGCCAAAGGTGCCCTGACTGTTGCCGTGCGTGAAAAGCTCGACAACCTGGTGTTCGTGGTCAACTGCAACCTGCAGCGTCTGGATGGCCCGGTTGTTGGTAACGGCAAGGTTATCAACGAGCTGGAAGGCCTGTTCGCCGGCGCCGGCTGGGACGTTACCAAGGTTATCTGGGGTCGCAAGTGGGATGAGCTGCTGCGCAAGGATACCTCTGGCAAGCTGATCCAGCTGATGAACGAGACCGTGGACGGTGACTACCAGACCATGAAGTCCCGCGACGGTGCCTACATCCGCGAGAACTTCTTCAACCGTTACCCGGAAACTGCCGCGCTGGTCAAAGACATGACCGACGAGGAGATCTTCGCCCTGAACCGCGGTGGTCACGATCCTCGCAAACTGTTCGCTGCCTTCAACAAAGCGACCCAGACCAAGGGCAAGCCGACTGTTATCCTGGCCAAGACCATCAAGGGGTACGGCATGGGCGAAGCGGCCGAAGGCAAGAACATCGCTCACCAGGTCAAGAAGATGGAGCTGGACTCCGTGCGTCACCTGCGTGACCGCTTCAACCTGCCGGTGGCCGACGAGCAGCTGGCCGACCTGCCTTACCTGAAGATCGAAGCCGGCAGCGAAGAGCACAAATACCTGCACGCTCGTCGTGCGGCCCTGAAAGGCTACCTGCCGACCCGTCTGCGCGAGAGCACCGACAAGCTGGAAATCCCGGCGCTGGATGCCTTCGCTCCGCTGCTGGGTGAACAGGCGCGCGAAATCTCCACCACCATGGCGTTCGTGCGTTCCCTGAATGTGATGCTGAAAGACAAGTCCATCGGCAAGCGCATCGTTCCGATCCTGGCTGACGAAGCCCGTACCTTCGGTATGGAAGGTCTGTTCCGCCAGATCGGTATCTACAGCCCGCACGGTCAGCAGTACACCCCGCAAGACCGCGACATCGTCTCCTACTACAAGGAAGACAAGCAGGGTCAGGTTCTGCAAGACGGCATCAACGAGCTGGGCGCCATGTCCTCCTGGCTGGCTGCTGCGACCTCTTACAGCACCAACGACTGCCCGATGATCCCGTTCTACATCTACTACTCCATGTTCGGCTTCCAGCGGATCGGCGACATGGCGTGGGCAGCCGGTGACCAGCAAGCCCGTGGCTTCCTGCTGGGTGCAACCTCCGGTCGTACTACCCTGAACGGCGAAGGTCTGCAGCACGAAGATGGTCACAGCCATATCCTGGCCGGCACCATCCCGAACTGCATCTCCTACGACCCGTCCTACGCCTATGAAGTGGCGGTGATCGTACAGGACGGCCTGCGCCGCATGTACGGTGAGAACCCGGAGAACGTGTTCTACTACATCACCACCCTGAACGAGAACTACGCCATGCCGGCCATGCCGGAAGGCGCCGAGGAAGGCATCCGTAAGGGTATCTACAAGCTGGAATCCGTAGCCGGTGCCAAGGCGAAAGTGCAGCTGCTGGGTTGTGGTTCCATCCTGGGTCACGTGCGCACTGCCGCCCAGATCCTGGCAAGCGAATATGGCGTGGGCTCCGATGTGTTCAGCGTCACCTCCTTCAACGAGCTGGCTCGTGATGGTCAGGACGCGGATCGCTGGAACATGCTGCATCCGACAGCCGAAGCTCGCGTACCGTACATCGCTCAGGTACTGGGTTCCGAAGTCACCATCGCTGCGACCGACTACATGAAGTCCTTCGCCGACCAGGTTCGCGCCTTCGTTCCAACCGAGAACTACCGCGTGCTGGGTACCGACGGTTACGGCCGTTCCGACAGCCGTGCCAACCTGCGTCGTCACTTCGAAGTGAACGAGTTCTACGTGGTGGTTGCTGCCCTGACCGAACTGGCCAAGCGCGGCGAGATCGACAAGCAGGTTGTGGCCGATGCCATCGCCAAGTACGGCATCGATGCCGACAAGGTCAACCCGCTGTACGCGTAAGTGGATCAAGGGTCGCGCCGTCATGCGGTGCGACCCTGCCAGGGTTTAAAACGGTTAACGCGAGATGTGCGTGGCGGCATCAGCCAGTCACGCGGATCGACGCAAGAGGATAAAGCACAATGTCCAAACAGATTATGGTGCCGGATATCGGCGCCGATGAAGTTGAAGTCACCGAGATCATGGTGGCCGTGGGTGACAAGGTCGAGCTGGACCAGTCCATCATCGCGGTAGAAGGCGACAAGGCCTCCATGGAAGTACCGGCTCCGTCTGCCGGTATCGTCAAAGAGATCCTGATCAAGGTGGGCGACAAGGTCGCCACCGGTTCCCAGATCATGATCTTCGAAGCAGAAGGAGCTGCTGCTCCTGCAGAAGTGGCCGCTCCTGTTGCTGTAGCTCCGGCCGCCGCACCGGTCACTGCCGCTCGCAAAGATGTCAACGTACCGGACATCGGTGGTGACGAAGTTGAAGTCACCGAGATCATGGTTGCTGTGGGCGACATGGTTGAAGCCGACCAGTCCATCATCGCCGTGGAAGGTGACAAGGCCTCCATGGAAGTGCCGGCGCCGTTCGCCGGTCGCGTGGTCGAGATCAAGGTTGCCGCTGGCGCCAAGGTTTCTACCGGCTCTCTGGTAATGGTATTTGAAGTGGCTGGCGCGGCTCCTGCCGTTGCTGCTGCACCGGCTCAGTCTGCCGCTCCTGCCGCCGCCCCGGTTGCTGCTGGCGCGAAAGATGTCAACGTACCGGATATCGGTGGCGATGAAGTCGAAGTCACCGAGATCATGGTTGCCGTGGGTGACAAGGTTGAAGCCGACCAGTCCCTGATCGCTGTGGAAGGTGACAAGGCCTCCATGGAAGTGCCTGCGCCGTTCGCCGGTGTGGTCAAAGAGATCAAGGTGAAGGCGGGTGACAAGGTCTCCACCGGTTCCCTGATCATGGTATTCGAAGTGGCTGGCGCTGCGCCTGTCGCCGCTCCGGTTGCTCAAGCTGCCGCTCCGGTCGCTGCTGCCCCTGTTGCTGCGGCTCCGGCTCCGGTTGCTCAGGCTGCTGCCTCTTCCGATTTCGTTGCCAACGACGCTTACGTACACGCCTCTCCGGCGGTACGCCGTTTGGCGCGTGAGTTCGGTGTCAACCTGGCCAAGGTGAAAGCCTCCGGTCGCAAGGGCCGTATCGTCAAAGAAGACGTGCAAGCCTACGTGAAGGATGCCATCAAGCGTGCCGAGTCCGCTCCTGCCTCTGCCGGCGTAGCCGGTGGCAACGGTCTGGGCGTACTGCCGTGGCCGAAAGTAGACTTCAGCAAGTTCGGTGATGTGGAAGAGGTCGAGCTGACCCGCATCCAGAAGATCTCCGGTCCGAACCTGCACCGCAACTGGGTCATGATCCCTCATGTCACCCAGTTCGACGAAGCCGATACCACCGAGCTGGAAGCGTTCCGCAAAGAGCAGAACGCGATGCTCGAGAAGCAGAAGGCCGACGTGAAGATCACCCCGCTGGTGTTCATCCTGAAAGCCGCCGCCAAGGCGCTGGAAGCTCACCCGCGCTTCTGCAGCTCCCTGTCCGAAGATGGCAGCAAGCTGATCATGAAGAAGTACATCCACATCGGTGTGGCGGTTGATACCCCCAACGGTCTGGTTGTCCCCGTGGTACGCGATGTTAACAAGAAGGGCATCATGGAGCTGTCTCGCGATCTGGCCGAGATCTCCAAGAAGGCCCGTGCCGGCAAGCTGACCGCTGCCGACATGCAGGGCGGTTGCTTCACCATCTCCAGCCTGGGTGGCATCGGCGGTACCAGCTTTACCCCGATCGTCAACGCGCCGGAAGTGGCCATCCTCGGAGTCTCCAAGTCCGAGATGAAGCCGAAGTGGAACGGCAAAGAGTTCGCTCCGCGCCTGATGCTGCCGCTGGCTCTGAGCTACGACCACCGCGTGATCGATGGTGCCGATGGAGCTCGCTTCATCACCACCATGAATGGCGTGCTGTCCGACATTCGTCGACTGGTCCTGTAAGTGAGAGGGCGGGCCCAGAGCCTGCCCTTTTTACTTCTCATTTCATTAACATGATCGTAAACTTGCCCCGTTTTTTTCACGGCTGCAGCGGCCTCTTGTTTTGCAAGGAAAAGAAGGCATAAGACTGCGCTGTCCGGGGATACAAGAACGACAAAGAGGTCATGATGAGTAAAGAAATCAAAACCCAGGTCGTAGTACTGGGTGCTGGCCCTGCCGGTTATTCCGCTGCTTTCCGTGCGGCCGATTTGGGTCTGGATACCATTATCGTCGAGCGTTACTCCACCCTGGGTGGCGTCTGCCTGAACGTGGGTTGCATTCCCTCCAAGGCCCTGCTGCACGTAGCCAAAGTGATTGAAGAAGCCAAGGCGCTGGCCGAGCACGGCATCGTCTTCGGTGCACCGCAGACCGACATCGACAAGATCCGTCTGTGGAAAGAGAAGGTTATCAACCAGCTGACCGGCGGTCTGGCTGGCATGGCCAAGATGCGTAAAGTTCAGGTTGTGAACGGCTTCGGCAAGTTCACCGGCCCGAACACCATCGAAGTTGAAGGCGCTGATGGCAAGACCACTGTGACCTTCGACAACGCCATCATCGCGGCCGGTTCCCGTCCGGTGAAGCTGCCGTTCATTCCGCACGACGATCCCCGCGTATGGGACTCTACCGATGCGCTGGAGCTGAAAACCGTTCCTGGCAAACTGCTGGTTATCGGTGGCGGCATCATCGGTCTGGAGATGGGTACCGTATACTCCTCTCTGGGTTCCGAGATCGACGTGGTGGAATTTGCCGACCAGCTGGTTCCGGCTGCCGACAAAGATATCGTCAAGATCTACACCAAGCGCGTTGCCAAGAAGTTCAACATCATGCTGGAGACCAAGGTCACCGCAGTTGAAGCCCGTGAAGACGGCCTGTACGTCTCCTACGAAGGCAAGCACGCGCCGGCCGAGCCGGTTCGCTACGACAACGTGCTGGTTGCCGTAGGCCGTGTGCCGAACGGCAAGATGCTGGATGCCGAGAAGGCTGGCGTTGCCGTCAACGAGCGCGGTTTCATCGAGGTGGACAAGCAGCTACGTACCAACGTGGCCCACATCCACGCCATCGGTGACATCGTTGGTCAGCCGATGCTGGCCCACAAAGGTGTGCACGAAGGTCACGTTGCCGCCGAAGTGATCGCCGGCAAGAAGCACTACTTCGACCCGAAAGTGATCCCGTCCATCGCCTACACCGAGCCGGAGATGGCATGGGTTGGTCTGACCGAGAAGGAAGCCAAGCAACAGGGCCTGAACTTCGAAGTCGCCACCTTCCCGTGGGCTGCTTCCGGTCGCGCCATTGCGTCCGACTGCTCCGACGGCATGACCAAGCTGATCTTCGACAAGGAGAGCGGCCGCGTCATCGGTGGTGCCATCGTCGGTACCAACGGTGGTGAACTGCTGGGTGAAATCGGTCTGGCCATCGAGATGGGTGCCGACGCCGAAGACATCGCGCTGACCATCCACGCTCACCCGACTCTGCACGAGTCAGTGGGTCTGGCAGCCGAAGTGTTCGAAGGCTCCATCACCGACCTGCCGAACGCCAAGGCCAAGAAGAAAAAGTAATCTTCTGTCCGCTTCATGAAAAAGCCGCTCAATCGAGCGGCTTTTTGTTTTAGATCGCCGGGCAAAGGGAATTAGCAGCGTCCCTTCTTGGCCTGTCCCGGTGGGCAGAAGGTACCACTGCCACCACTGCTGCAGGCGCAGAGCAGGCTCATCAGCAACCCCACGACTACCTGTTTGCCCATCATGCCTCCCGCTGTTGGCTCATTGCTCTATGGCTGCGCAGAGGCGGCGAAGGCTGTGCGTCACGACATGGCGCGCAGATGAGAAAGGGCGCCGCAGCGCCCTTTTTATCGTGCCTGATGGCCCTGTTTATAGCCGGAAGTTGCCAACCAGTTTATCCAGCTGGGCAGAGAGCTGCTGCAGGCTGCGGCTCGATTCGGTGAGCTGGTGGGCGATATCGGCCGTCTCCATGGTGAGCTGGTTGATATCTTCCACGTTGCGGTTGATCTCGCCGACCACGCTCGACTGCTCCTCGGTCGCGGTGGCGACCTGGATGTTCATGTCGTTGATCTGGGTGATGTGGGCGGTGATATGGCCGAGCGCGGCGTTGGCTTCATCGGCCTGTGCCACCACTTCCAGACTCTGGTTGCGGCCCTGGGCCATGGCACTGACGGCGCGGGCGCTCTGATCCTGCAGCCGGTTGATCATCTCCTGGATCTCGGCGGTAGAGGCGGCGGAGCGGTTGGCGAGGTTGCGCACCTCGTCGGCCACCACGGCGAAGCCGCGGCCCTGTTCGCCAGCGCGAGCCGCTTCGATGGCGGCGTTGAGCGCCAGCAGGTTGGTCTGCTCCGAGATACTGCGGATGGTCTCGAGGATGCTGCCGATGGAGTCGGTCTGGCTGGCCAGCGACTCAATCACACCGGCGACCTGCTCGATCTCCCCGGAGAGGCCGACGATGCCGTGGCGGGCCTGTGCCACGACGTGGGCACCGGCATCCGCCTGATCATTGGCCTGCTTGGCGACATCCGCCGCCAGTGAGGCGTTGCCGGCAATCTCGCCCACGGTGGCCCCCATCTCGTGGATGGCGGTAGCCACCTGTACGGTACGGTCACGCTGGGCGGTACAGTTGTGCTGGGTCAGCTGGGCCTTGCTAGCCACCTCGTTGGCCGTTGTGGCCAGCTGGCGGGAGTTGCTTGCCACCTGCTCGATGGAGCCGTGGATCTTGGCGACGAAGTTGTTGAAGCCAGTCGCAACCTGGCTCAGCTCGTCACGGCCCTCCACTTTGAGGCGCTGGGTCAGATCGCCATCACCGCTGCCCAGCTCCTTGAACAGACGTGCCAGTTCGTTGAGCGGGCGGCTGACAGAGCCCGCCAGCAGCATACCCATGGCCCCCATGGCGAGTGCGATGACCAGCGAGATCATCAGGATCTGGTTGCGGTTCTGATCCAGCTCGGCGTAGATCTCTGCTTCTGGTACCTGGACGACCAGATACCAGTCGAGCAGCGGGATATAGCTGCTGGCCAGCACCATGGGCTCGCCATTCACTTCGGCGCTGATCACGGCAAAGGGGCGCTTGGCCAGCAGGTTGCCACTGTCGCTGCCTGCCAGCTGGCTCAGGTTGTCACGCTCTATCCGGCTGGCATCGGGGTGCAATTTCACCTTGCCGCTGCCATCGACCATAAAGACGATGCCGCTATCTTCCAGCCGGAAGTTGGACACCATGGCAACCATGGAGTCGAGAGATTTGGCAAAGCCGGCCAGTCCGCGACCATTGAGCTGCTGGAAGTTGACGAACAGCTTCATCTCGCCGGTGCTCTCGCGGAAGATGCTGAGAGTCATCTCCTTCTGGCTCTTGGTGTAGTCATAGAACCAGGCATCCTGAGCCGGAGTGAGGTTGCGCAGAAAGCCATCCTGGTTGTAGTAGGCCGCGGTCTGGCGATCGGCAAAGGAGGCGGTGACCAGCCCGTACTGGTTGGCCACATCCTTGAGCTGGTTGATGAGCAGTGGTTCCTGCTCCTTGGGCATGCCCCGATCCACCCAGTCGAGAATAAAGCGGTCGGTGGCCAGCTGCTGTGCCGCACGGGCGATACCGTTGAGATCCTGCTCGATCTCCTTGCTGATGCGCTGGGTCAGGTTGGGCAGCTCCTGCTCGAACATGCGCTTTTCTATCAGTTGCTGAGCTGCGCGCTGACTGAAGTAGCCCACCAGCAGGCAGGAGATAACGACGGCCAGGGTGACGGTGGCCAGAATTTTCTGTTTGAGGGTCAGGGTTGCCAGCATATAAGTGCCCGAAAGGTAGAGATTGACGACTCTCATATTAGCGGCAGAGAGGGGGCACCCATGAGCCTTTCGGCCCTTTATTTATGGATTGCGTTTGCGCTCACAAGGGGCTGGCGGACGAATAGATCCGGGAGAGGCTGAATTGGCCGGAATGCCGGTTGCGCTTGTGCTCCGGCCCCTTATAGTAGAGGCCATCTCTGGTGACCGGCTTCCTGAACAAGATGGAAAATATGATGCGCAGCGTTCGTGCGGGATGGACCCGACTGCTTTTGATTATGCTGGCGGCCATGCCGCTGCTGGTGCAGGCCGCTGATGGTGGCCGCCCCAAGGTGGCACTGGTGCTCAGTGGTGGTGGCGCCAAGGGCTCGGCCCATATCGGTATCCTCAAGGTACTGGAGCAGAAGCGCATCCCGGTCGACATCATAGTGGGCACCAGCATGGGCTCCTATGTGGCGGGCATGTACGCCATGGGGCTCAGCGCCGAGGAGGTGGAGCGCACGACGCTGGCCATCGACTGGAACAAGGGTTATCAGGACAAGGTGGGCCGTGATGAGCTCTCCCTGCGCAAGAAGCAGCAGACCGAGAAGTATCAGCTGCGCACCGATATCGGCGTCAATGGCGACACCATTCAGCTGCCGGATGGTTTCTTTCAGGGCCAATCCATGGCCAGCTTGCTGCGGACTGCCACCTCCAACCTGCCGGCGCTGAAGAGCTTCGATGATCTGCCGATTCCTTATCGTGCCATGGCAACCGATATGGAGACGGTCACCCCTTACGTGCTCGATCACGGCAGTCTGGCCAAGGCGATGCAGGCTTCCATGTCTATTCCGGGGGCGCTCAAGCCGGTGGAGTGGGATGGCCGGATTCTGGCCGATGGCGGTGCGGTCAACAACATGCCAGTGGACGTGGCCAAGGCGATGGGAGCCGATGTGGTGATCGCGGTGGATATCAGTGCCAAGTTGCGCACCCGCGAGTCCCTCAAGTCCGGCCTTGCCATGATCGACCAGCTCACTACCTACATGACCCAGGTCGGCACCGACAAGCAGAAGGCGCTGCTGGGGCCCAAGGATATCCTGCTCACTCCCGAGTTTGGCGACATGGGGATCGCTGATTTCGCCCGGATGCCGGAGGGGATCAAGATAGGCGAGGCGGCGGCCGAGAAGGTGTCGCTGGAACTCGACAAGCTCTCCCTGAGCAAGGAGCGCTACAACGAGTACCGCAACCGCAAGCTGAGTCGCCGTGCCGAACGCAGCGGCCTGCCCGCCTACTACATCGACAAGGTGGAGATCATCAACAAGTCGCGCCTCTCCGACGAGACGGTGCGCGCCATGCTGGATGTGCGACCGGACAAGATCCAGACCAACGAGAGTCTGGAGGCGGGCATTCGCCGCCTCTATGCGCTGGAGTCCTTTGACCGCATCACCTACGAGGTGGATGAGCGCGATGGTGAGAACGTACTGGTGGTCGATGCCAGCGAGAAGAACTGGGGGCCGGGTTACCTCAACTTCCAGTTCGGCTTTTCCGACGATTTCGAGAACACCTCTAACTACAACGTCGGCATGTCCTACACCCTCACCAACGTTAACAACTGGGGCGGGGAGTGGCTGACCGAAGCGTCGCTTGGTACGGCCAAACATATCAAGACCGACTTCTATACCCCGCTGGAGCCCTCCCAGACCTTCTTTGGCGAGGCAAGTCTGGCCTATGACAAGACCCAGCGCCGTATCTTCAGCTCCGAGCCGGATACATTCAACTACCTCGACAGCGACTACTCCTTCTTCAGTTCCGATCTGGCCGTTGGCTGGAACAGCCAGCCATGGAGCCGCATCTACACGGGGCTGGAGGGAAGGGTGGGCAATATCGATCTGAAAAACTTCAAGAATACCAGTGTGGATGCCACCGCATGGGGGCCCTTCATCCGTTTTGAGCACGATACCCTGGATAGCCTCTATTTCCCCTACTCGGGCGAGAAGTGGGATATGAAGCTGGGTTATTCCCACGTCAATCTCTCCGGCGGAGAGCAGGATCAGAGCAGCCGCGACGAGGGGTGGAACTACAACTTTTCCATGATCAAGCCCTGGTCATGGGGGCGTCACAGCCTCAACCTGATGTTTGAGGGCGGTGGTTCCAGCAGTCAGGAGGCGCTGCCGCTCTATATCCAGGATTTGGGGGGGCTGTTCCGTCTTTCCGGCTTCCAGCGTTATCAGCTGAGCGGTCGCTACAGCCTGTTTGGCGGGTTGCGCTACATCTACCGGGTAGCAGACAACGACTTCGGTGCCCTCAAGATGCCGCTCTATCTGGGCGGCTCCCTCGAGCAGGGCGGGGTGTGGGACAAGGGTGAAGATATCAGCTTTGACAGCTCCTTCACCGCCGGCTCCGTCTATGTGGGGGTCGAGAGCTTCCTTGGCCCGGTGTTCCTCGGCTACGGCATGGCGGAGGAGGGGAATGGCGTCTTCTATCTGCAATTGGGCACTACGTTCCAATAATGGATAAATGATGCGTATTTGTTAACTCTGCATCCGGGCTGGCATTTAATTTTCAAAAAATGCCAGCCTGTTTAATTGGTTACGGTTTTGTGTTGAATTGGTTAACAGGGTTTGGATTTTAATTGGTCGTTAAAACTTATATAGTGGGGAGCACCCTACGGGGTGTCCCGCAAGGACGATCGCCGCGAGCGTGGG
Source organism: Aeromonas sp. FDAARGOS 1410 (assembly GCF_019048745.1). NCBI lineage: Bacteria > Pseudomonadati > Pseudomonadota > Gammaproteobacteria > Aeromonadales > Aeromonadaceae > Aeromonas > Aeromonas sp. FDAARGOS 1410. The sequence goes on from NZ_CP077401.1 coordinate 965,206, forward strand.
CGAACCCCAAAAAAAGACCAAAGAGGAATTAGTCGTGCTTGAAACATACCGTAAACACGTCGCAGAACGTGCTGCCGAGGGCGTGGTTGCCAAACCTCTGGACGCAGAACAGGTCGCCGCCCTGGTCGAGCTGCTCAAGAACCCGCCCGCCGGCGAACAAGACTTTCTGAAAGAGCTGTTGTCCTCCCGAATTCCCCCCGGTGTTGATGAAGCGGCCTATGTCAAAGCCGGTTTCCTCACCGCCGTCGCCAAGGGCGAAGCCCACTCTCCCATCCTGACTGCCGCCGAAGCCGTTGAACTGCTAGGCACCATGCAGGGTGGTTACAACATTCAGCCGCTGATCGACCTGCTGGATGATGCGACCCTGGCTCCTCTTGCTGCCAAGGGTCTCTCCCACACCCTGCTGATGTTCGACTCCTTCCACGACGTGGAGGAGAAGGCCAAGGCGGGCAATGCCCACGCCAAGCAGGTGATGCAGTCATGGGCCGATGCCGAGTGGTTCCTCTCACGCCCGGAGCTGGCCGAGAAGATCACCGTCACCGTGTTCAAGGTGACCGGCGAAACCAACACTGACGACCTCTCTCCTGCGCCGGACGCCTGGTCCCGCCCCGATATTCCGTTGCACGCGCTGGCGATGCTGAAAAACGCCCGTCCCGGCATCACCCCCGACAAGGATGGCGCCATTGGCCCGATCAAGACCATCGATGCCCTGAAAGAGAAGGGTTTCCCGCTGGCTTACGTGGGTGACGTGGTTGGTACCGGCTCTTCCCGTAAATCTGCCACCAACTCGGTGCTCTGGTTTATGGGCGACGACATTCCGTTCGTGCCGAACAAGCGCGCCGGTGGCGTGGTGCTGGGTGGCAAGATTGCCCCGATCTTCTTCAACACCATGGAAGATGCCGGCGCCCTGCCCATCGAGGTGGACGTCTCCGGGCTTGCGATGGGCGATGTGATCGACATCTACCCGTTTACCGGCAAGATCTGCAAGCACGGCACCGACCAGGTGCTGGCACAGTTTGAACTGAAAACCGACGTACTGATCGACGAAGTACGCGCCGGTGGCCGTATCCCGCTGATCATCGGTCGCGGCCTGACTGACAAGGCCCGCGAGGCGCTGGGTCTGCCGTTCTCCACCGTATTCCGTCGCCCGCAGCCGGTGGCCGATACCGGCAAAGGCTTCACCCTGGCCCAGAAGATGGTGGGCAAGGCGTGTGGCGTGAAGGGCATTCGCCCCGGCACCTACTGCGAACCCAAGATGACCACGGTCGGCTCCCAGGACACCACGGGCCCGATGACCCGCGACGAGCTCAAAGATCTGGCCTGCCTCGGCTTCTCCGCCGATCTGACCATGCAGTCCTTCTGCCACACTGCCGCCTATCCGAAGCCCATCGACGTACAGACCCACCACACCCTGCCGGACTTCATCATGAACCGCGGCGGTGTGAGCTTGCGTCCGGGTGACGGCGTCATCCACTCCTGGCTGAACCGCATGCTGCTGCCGGATACCGTGGGTACCGGTGGTGACTCCCACACCCGTTTCCCCATCGGCATCTCCTTCCCGGCGGGCTCCGGTCTGGTGGCTTTCGCTGCCGCCACCGGCGTGATGCCGCTGGACATGCCGGAATCTGTGCTGGTGCGCTTCAAGGGCGAGCTGCAATCTGGCATCACCTTGCGTGATCTGGTCCATGCCATCCCCTACGCCGCCATTCAGAAAGGGCTGCTGACCGTCGAGAAAGCGGGCAAGAAGAACATCTTCTCCGGCCGTATCCTCGAGATCGAAGGTCTGCCGACCCTGAAGGTAGAGCAGGCGTTCGAACTGGCTGATGCCAGTGCCGAGCGCTCCGCTGCCGGTTGCACTATCAAGCTGGATAAAGAGCCGATCATCGAGTATCTGAAGTCCAACATCGTGATGCTGAAATGGATGCTCTCCGAAGGCTACGGTGACCCGCGCACCATCACCCGCCGCATCAAGGGGATGGAAGAGTGGCTGGCCAACCCGACCCTGATGGAAGCGGACAAGGATGCCGAGTACGCCGAAATCATCGAGATCGATCTGGCCACCATCAAGGAGCCAATCCTGTGTGCGCCGAACGATCCGGACGATGCCCGTCTGCTGAGCGACGTGGCTGGCGACAAGATCGACGAGGTGTTCATCGGTTCCTGCATGACCAACATCGGCCACTTCCGCGCCGCCGGCAAACTGCTCGAGAAGTATCAGGGCGAGCTGCCGACCCGCATGTGGATCGCGCCGCCCACCAAGATGGACAAGGATCAGCTGACCGAAGAGGGCTACTACGGCATCTTTGGTCGCGTCGGTGCCCGCATCGAGATCCCGGGTTGTTCCCTCTGCATGGGCAACCAGGCGCGGGTAGCGGAAGGGGCCTCGGTGGTCTCCACCTCCACCCGTAACTTCCCGAACCGTCTGGGTAAAGGTGCCAACGTCTATCTGGCCTCTGCGGAGCTGGCAGCGGTTGCCGCCATTCTCGGCAAGATCCCGACCGTGGCAGAGTATCTGCAATACGCCAAGGCGCTCGATGCCACGGCGGCAGATACCTACCGCTATCTCAACTTCAACGAGATCGCCTCCTACACCAAGAAGGCCGATGCGGTGATCCTGCAGCAGGCGGTCTAACGCCTCACTGCACAGCTGTAACGAGAAATGCCGCGTAATACGCGGCATTTCTATTTTGCGGCTTTCTATTATTGAGCCTCTTTCGAGGCTTATTGCTGCGGGCTGTGATCCAACCACATTTTTCGCTGTTCGTTTTATAAGTGCTTTGCGTTATGTTGTTTGGTTATGACCAGTCGGGAGATCCCTGCGTTGGTCGGTATGATGTGGATGTCTGCCTGCGGGCGGCTCTGACCAACTGTGGCGTGGCTCTCTATGTTTCTATTCCGGATCGATCTCTCCCGAACCAGGCTGCGTGTTGGCAGTGCCTTGTTGGTATTTTCCCTGCCGCTGCTGGTGGGCAGCTGGATCATTCACAGTACCTATGTTCAGGATTTGAAATCTGACTCTCGCGATTCGGCGCACAAGGCGAGGCTGCTGCTGGAGGAGATGCTGGACAGGGCCGAGGAGGCCAACCGGGAGGTGTTGCCATTGGTCAATGCTCCCTGTGCCAAGAACCTGCTGATCCTGAGAAAGACGGTTGCGCTCGAACCGTTTCTGCGTTCGGTCAATCTGGTGCGCGACGGGGTGATCAACTGTACCTCCCTGTTTGGCGAGGCCAATGATGCAGATGACAGCACTATCTACACCGGGCGCAAACTGCTGCTGATGAGCGGCAACCGGGTACGCAAGAATCACCCGCTGCTGGTGGTGCGTCTCGAACAGGGTTCTGATGCGGCCCTGAGTGCCATCGACAGTACCCAGCTCAGCTTCATGCTCTCCCTGAGTGGCAAGCCGAGCGAGCTGTTCCTGCAAGTCGGTTCGGCCTGGCTCAGCGAATCGGGTCGCTATCTCGAACGTCTGCCCAGACTGCACCACAGCACCAGCCTTGAACTCTCCTCCCAGCGTTACCCCTTCACCATCTATGCCGGCTATACCATGCCACTCTACTGGCGTTCGCTGTGGGAAGCTCGCCAGACGGCGCTGTTGTCGCTGGTTGGCGCATCCCTGTTGCTCTCCCTGCTGGTGTGGTGGGTGTTGGGGCGACCTGGCTCTCCGACAGATGAGTTGCGTCGGGCACTGCGGGCGAAAGAGTTTGTCCCCTATCTGCAGCCTCTGGTGGCCAGCGATACCCGGCGGATGATGGGGGCCGAGGTGCTGATGCGCTGGAACCATGCCACCGAAGGGGTGATCCGCCCCGATCTCTTTATTCCACAGGCGGAGGAGTCGGGGCTGATCGTCCCCATGACCAGCCAGATGATGCGCAATGTGGCGGCTCAGCTGAGCTGGGTGCAACGCTCTTTGCCCGATGGTTTTCATATCAGTTTCAATATCAGCGCCGCTCACTGTCACGACTTTGCCCTGCTGCAGGAGTGCCGGCTGTTCCTCGATCACTTTGCCCCCGGCAAGGTGGTACTGGTGCTGGAGCTGACCGAGCGTGAGCTGCTGGTGGCGGATCCCAAGACCCTCTCCCTGTTCCGTCAGCTGGACGAGATGGGGGTCAAGCTGGCAATCGACGATTTCGGGACTGGCCACTCCAGCCTGATCTATCTGCAGCAGTTCCATGTCGACTACCTCAAGATCGACCAGTCCTTTATCGCCCGTATCGGCACCGAGTCGCTCTCGGAGCATATCGTGGACAACGTGATCGATCTGGCGACTCGCCTCGGGTTGGCGCTGGTTGCTGAGGGGGTAGAAACCAGCAGGCAGGCTGACTACCTCAGAAGCAAGGGGGTCGATTATCTGCAGGGCTTCCTGTTTGCCCGTCCCATGCCGCTGCGCCAGTTCTGTGACGAGCTGTTGCCAAAGGAGCAGGAAGAGTCGGCCACCGCGCTGGCGGGCGATATCCCGGGTACGGTCTGAGAGACTCGCCGACCAGTACCAAATGATTCTGACAATGTGGTGATAGCGTGATGGATGCCAATTCCACCAGATTGGCAGGGTCTTGTTTTCCATGCCTTGGCGCCCGCTTTTCGGTAGAATCGTCGCTCATTTTGACGTCAGCAAGAGATGAGGCGCGGTATGACGGTTCAGTTCCAGGCATTTCACAGCATCAAGGCGATTGGTAATCGGGAGGTGCTGTTCAACTGGTCGAGAACCAATCCCCTCGGGGCGCTGGATCAGGTGTGGCGCCCGAAAACCCGCGACGAGCTGCAGGCGCTGCTGCGGGAACACCCCGAGCGCAAGCTGCGCCTTATCGGTTCCGGCCTCTCTTTTGAGCCCATTCACAGCGTCTATGCCGAGGGCAGTCGGGCGCTGCTGGTGGACTTGCACCACCTGCGCGGTCAGCTGGCGAAAACCGCCGATACCGTGACCTATCAGGCGGGGACGCCGCTCGATATCGTTTATGCCGAGCTGATCGCTATGGAGCGGATGCTGCCTGCTTCCCCCGGGGTTATCGGTATCCAGACCCTGGGCGGCGCGCTCAGCACCGGCACCCACGGTCAGGGACTGCACCAGTCTGCCCTGTGCGATGCAGTAGAGGCGATGACGGTGATGCTGGCCAATGGCGAGATCATCCGGGTTGATCGCACCGACCCGCGTTTCGGCGCCTTCGTGATGGGGATGGGGATGCTCGGCATCCTGCTAGACGTCACCCTGCGCACAGTCCCGAATCGCATCATGCGCTGCACCAAGTTCACCACCGATTACCCCTTCCTCCTGGAGCACAACGAGCGGCTCAACCGCGAGCACGGCTTCGTGAAGAGCTGGTGGTTTGCCTGGACCGGCGAGAGCCACATCTGGCTGGTGGATCCCGCCTCCGATGACGAGGTGGCCCGCTACCGCGCCGGTGGCAGCGAGCCGCTGCTGCTGGATGGCGATATCGACGCCCGCATGAACGCCACCATAGATGCCACCCTGCAGAAGATGGCGAAAGATACCAAGGATGAGGCGCTGGCCGGTGAGCACTTCGAGACGGTGCGCCGCTTCAAGGATGCCTCCGATCTGGTGGGCAACGTCTATCAGATCCTCTGCAAGGGGATCCCGGCGCCCCAGATCAACTGTGAAGTGGCGGTGCCGCTGCATCGCATGAACGAGGCGCTGGAGACCCTGCAAGCGTGGCAGCAGGCCAATCCCGGCGTGTTGCACTACCCCTTTATCCTGCGCTGCACCGGCTCTTCCGAGGCGTGGCTCAGTGCCGCTTACGGCCAGCCGGTCTGCTGGATCGGTTTCCTGGTCTATCTGGCGGCGGACGGCACCTTCGTCAACGGCTCCATGGAGCAGATGCGCGAGCTGCAGCAACTGCTGGTGCCGCTCGGCGGCATTCCCCACTTCGGCAAGCATCTGGCGATGGATCTTTACGACTTTCCGGCCCTGCTGCCGCGCTGGAACGACTTCGTGGCCTTGCAGCGTGAACTCGACCCCCACGGCCGCTTTGAAAACCGCTGGCTCAGCGACCTGTTTGCCAACCGGTAAGGACTCGACATGACCGATATGCAAGATACCCGTATCCCAGTGACCCTGCTGACCGGCTTTCTCGGCAGCGGCAAGACCACCTTGCTCAACCACTGGGTCAAGCAGCCGGAACTCGGCGAGTGCGCGGTGCTGATCAACGAGTTCGGCTCGGTGGGGCTGGATCACCATCTGGTGCAGCAGGTAGATGAGCAGGTGATGCTGCTCGACTCCGGCTGCATCTGCTGCTCGGTGCAGGGCTCTCTGGTGGAGGCGCTGCAGGGGCTGTTTATGAAGGCCATCCAGCGCAAGATCAAACCGTTCAAGCGGCTGATTATCGAGACCACTGGCCTCGCCGATCCGGCCCCCGTGCTGTTCACGTTGAGGGAAGAGGGCTTTATCGCCCAGCGCTACCGCTTCGATGGCACCGTCACCGTGGTGGATGCCGGTCATATCGAGCAGCAGTTGGCGGCCCAGTATGAGGCGGTGAAACAGGTGGCGCTGGCGGATCTGCTGGTGGTGAGCAAGGGCGATCTGGTGGATGGCGAGCAGCTGGCTCGGGTCGAAGCCCAACTGGCGGCCCTCAATCCGGCGGCGCCGCTCCAGCTGGTGACCAATGGCGAGCTTTCGCCCAAGGTGCTGGAGAAGCTCGGTGCCTACAACGAAGCGGCTGGGCGTGATGTACGCCAGCTGCTGGCCTGGCTGCGTACCGAATCCCCCAGGCAGGGGCTGGCGTCACCGATACAACCAAAGATGCAGCCGTTCGCCGCCAAGGTGGGCACAGCGGCGCCCACCCACTTCGAGCACGGCAACATCGAAAGTTTCTCTTTGCGCATCGGCGAGCCGCTCAAGCCCTCTCGTCTGCTGGCCGCCATCGATGCGGTGCAGGCCCAATACGGCGATGCCCTGCTGCGCCTCAAGGGGATCTTGCAGCTGGAAGGAGAGAGCCAGCCGGTGGTGATCCACGGCGTCCACGGCCAGCTCTATCCGCTGCAGGCACTGGGTGAGTGGCCGGAGGGCAAGGCCCAGTCCCGACTGGTGTTTATCGTGAAAACTCAGGACAAGGCGGGGATAGAGCGGCTGTTCCTTGATACGCTCAAGGCTCCCGAGCCCAGCCTCGAAGAGCAGCTCAAGGCCATGCTTGGCCAGCCGGATGCCTGATGTCTGACATGACCCGCCCGTAACAACGAGAGCGGGTCTTTTTATTCCTGAAGTGGAGGTGGTCTGTTATGGCGGAAGTTTCACTCGGGGTGACCCCGGCCCAGCGCAAGTGGCTGCCCATGCTGGCGGCAGTCGGCTTTTTCATGCAGTCGCTGGATGGCACCATTCTCAATACCGCCCTGCCCAGCATGGCCGAGACGCTGGGGGAGAGCCCGCTGCAGATGCAGTCGGTGGTGATCGCCTACATGCTGACGGTGGCCCTGCTCATCCCGGCCTCCGGCTGGCTGGCGGACAGGTTCGGTACCCGTCGCATCTATCTGGCGGCGATCTCGCTGTTCACCCTCGGTTCGCTGGCCTGCGCCGCCTCAGGTTCGCTCTCGATGCTGGTGGCTGCCCGGGTGCTGCAGGGGATTGGCGGTGCGCTGCTGATGCCGGTGGGACGACTGGCTGTACTGCGGGTCTATGACAAGCGGGAGCTGCTGCGGGTGATGTCGTTCGTCACCATTCCGGGGCTGCTCGGTCCGCTGATGGGGCCAGCGCTCGGTGGCTGGCTGGTCGAGGTGGCGAGCTGGCACTGGGTCTTTCTGATTAACCTGCCGGTGGGGGTGATCGGCTTTATGGCGAGCTGGTACTTCATGCCCGATCTGCGTCAGGCGACCGCCCGTTTTGACTGGCAGGGCTTCGTGCTGTTCAGCCTCGGCATGGTGCTGGTATCGGTCGGTTTGCAGGGGCTGGGGGAGCACAGCATCTCCACCGGCTGGGCACTGTTTGCGTTGATCTTCGGGCTGGCGGCGATGGCGAGCTACTGGCTCTATGCCGCCAATGCGGAGCAGCCGCTCTTCAGCCTGAATCTGTTCAAGACCGCCACCTTCGCCATCGGGGTCTGGGGCAACCTGTTTGCCCGACTCGGCAGCGGTGCCATGCCGTTCCTCACCCCGCTCTTTCTGCAACTGGGGCTCGGCTTCTCCCCGAGCAAGGCGGGGATGACCATGATCCCGACGGTGCTGGGCGCCATGCTGACCAAGACGCTGGTGAACAAACTCATCCCCAGAGTGGGTTATCGCCGCATCCTGATTGGCAACACCCTCTTGCTCGGCGCCATGATCGCCAGCTTCTACTTTATCGACAACCAGCTTCCCTATGGCGTGCTGCTGGGCTGGCTGGCGATCTTCGGCGCTATCAACTCGCTGCAGTTCTCCGCCATGAACACTCTCACGCTGCAAGATCTCAGCCCGACCCTGGCCAGTAGCGGCAACGGCCTGCTCTCGGTGGTGATGCAGCTCTCCATGAGTTTGGGGGTGGCGATTGCCGCCAGCCTGCTGGGGCTCTTCTCGGCGGGCACCTCAGCCGCCAACGGCCAGTGGCTGGCAGGATTCCACCTTACCTACCTCTGTGTCGGACTGCTCTCCATGCTGGCGGCACTGATCTTCGCCCAACTGGCGCGAGACGGGGGCACGACTTCGGCTCAGGCCAGAGGATAAGAAAGAACAGGATAAGAAGTCACATCAACGAGAAGGGCACCGCGAGGTGCCCTTGTCGATCAGTAGTGCTGCAGCTCCCGCGCTTCCCAGTGAAAGGGAATGGGGTTGAGTTGCTGGGAGGCCTTGTCGTAGCACTCCCACAGCTCGCCCATGGTGCTGCCATCGATGGGGTGGCGCAGTCCGGGGGCCAGCTCGGCCAGCGGCCAGAGCACGAAGGCGTTGGTGAGGATCTCGCCGCGCGGCAGCACCAGCGGCGTCTCGCAGACCAGATCGCCATAGAGCAGCAGGTCGAGATCCAGCGTGCGCGGGGCGAACTTCTTGGCATCCGGCTCGCGACCGTGGGCGAACTCCATCTCGCGCAGTAGCTGGCAGACGGTAACCAGCGGCAGATCGGTCTCGGCAGCGGCAACAAGGTTGTAGAAAGGACGGCCATTGAAGCCTACCGCCTCACTCTCGAACACCCGGGAGACCCGCAGCTCGCCGAAGGCAGCGTGCAATGCATCGAGCCCGGCGCGGATATGGCGCTCCCGCTCGATGTTGGAACCAAGGCTGATATAGATAGTAGTCATCAGTTGCTGCTCGCCGCCGGGGTGCGGTGGCGCAGGATCTCGACGCCGACACCGGCGGCATTGGGTACGGCGCCCGGCTTGGTGAGGGTGACCTTGACCCACTGAACCCGCTCGTCGGCGAGTACCAGCATGGCGACCTGCTCGGCCATGGTCTCGACCAGCTCGACTACCTTGCCGGTGACATGCTCGCAGATCTTGTTGGAGAGGTCGGCATAATCCAGTGCCAGATTGATGTCGTCGGTTGCGGCGGCGGGGCGGTTGTCGAACCCCATCTCGAGGTCAAAACGGAGCTTTTGGCGAATGCCCTTCTCCCACTCATATACACCGATGGTGGTCAAAACTTCGAGTCCGCGAATAAACACCTTGTCCATGACTGTACTTCTTCTTTACTCTTGATGGGCTGTGATGACAGCGCAGGGATGCTGGCCGGGCAACAGGCTTGCCGAGGCGCTCTGGGTGGGCATGGGCCCATGCCAGCGTATGTGGCCCGCATCATACCCCATTCATATCGTGGTAAAAACGACCAAGATGACGGCCCTGACGATTTTGATGATTATTCTGGCTTACCTGGGTGGTTCACTATCCAGTGCTGTGCTGGTCTCTCGCTGCACCGGTCTGCCCGACCCGCGGGATCATGGCTCCCACAATCCGGGGGCAACCAATGTGCTGCGCCTCGGTGGCCGGATGGCGGCGCTGGTGGTGCTGCTGCTCGATGTACTCAAGGGCACTGTGCCCGTCTATCTCGCCTGGTATCTGCAGATCAAACCCGTCTACCTCGGCTTTATCGGGGTCGCCGCCTGCCTCGGCCATATGTACCCCATCTTCTTTCATTTTCGTGGTGGCAAAGGAGTCGCCACGGCACTGGGGACCATGATGCCCATCGGCTTTACCATGGGGGGCGCCGTGATTGGCACCTGGCTGCTGGTGCTGCTGGTGAGCGGCTACTCCTCGCTGGCCTCCATCATTACCGTGCTGCTGACGCCGCTCTTTACCTACCTGCTCAAACCCGAATACACCCTGCCAGTCTCGTTGCTCTCCTGCCTTATCCTGATCCGCCATCACGAGAACATCTCCCGCCTGCTCAAGGGGGAGGAACCCAGAGTCTGGGGGCGAAAAGGCGCGGCCTGTGCCGAAGAAGTGGCAGAAATGGACGATGTTGCGCAAAAAAGAGACGAACGAGACAAAAAGTGAAATTTCCCGTTGACCATCCGCCTTAAAATCCGTTTAATAGCGCCCACGCCCAGATAGCTCAGTCGGTAGAGCAGGGGATTGAAAATCCCCGTGTCGGCGGTTCGATTCCGTCTCTGGGCACCAATTTTGGTGCCATGAAATAAAAAATTTGTTCATGCACAATGGTTTAAAGTGTGCCGGCTTAGCTCAGTAGGTAGAGCAACTGACTTGTAATCAGTAGGTCACCAGTTCGATTCCGGTAGCCGGCACCATTTGCCCAGATAGCTCAGTCGGTAGAGCAGGGGATTGAAAATCCCCGTGTCGGCGGTTCGATTCCGTCTCTGGGCACCAATTACAATTCCTCCTTAGTTCAGTCGGTAGAACGGCGGACTGTTAATCCGTATGTCACTGGTTCAAGTCCAGTAGGAGGAGCCAATTCAAAAAGCCCTTGTCGCAAGACAAGGGCTTTTTTCTATTTGGCGCAGCCATTTTTTAACCATAAAAACAACCACACACGCACAGATGAACCGCAGGATAGATATGGAAAATCATGTAGTTATAGAGTCAAAGGGGCGACTTGCCGCCATTAGGAACTGGATGGAACCCGTGCTGGTGCTGCTTATTCTTGGCAGCCTGTTCGGTTACCTCGGCAGCCAGATGGGCCTCTCTGCCATGGTCAACACTCTGTTCAATACCGCCCACCAGCTGCTGCTCAATACCGTGCTCTTTATTATGGGGATCACGGTGCTCTCCGGTGCCCTGAGCCAGCTCTTGAGCGAGTTCGGGGTGATCCGCCTGCTGGAGGTGCTGCTGGCCCCCCTGATGAAGCCGGTGTTTCGCCTGCCCGGTCGCACCGCGCTGGCGGCCCTGATGACCTTCTTCTCCGACAACCCGGCGGTGATCAGCCTCGCCAAGGACAGCCGCTTTCGCAAGGGCTTCACCCCCTGGCAGCTAGTGTCGCTGACCAACTTCGGCACCGCCTTCGGCATGGGGCTGATCGTGGTCACCTTTATGGCCACCCTGCAACTGCCGAGCGGTGAATCCACCGCCAGCGCGGCGCTGATCGGGCTGCTCGGTGCTCTGGTGGGCTCGGTGGTCTCTACCCGACTGATGCAGCGGATGATTCGCCCACTGGTGGGGGAAGTGCTGATCGATGACCAGCCTGCGGGCAACGGCCCCAAGGTGGGAGTGACCAAAGAGGCGGCTCCCGGCTGGCTGCGGATCCTCAACTCTCTGCTCGATGGCGGCAAATCTGGCGTGGAGCTGGGGATGGCGGTGATCCCGGGGGTGCTGATCATCAGCACCTTCGTCATGCTGCTGACCTTCGGCCCGGGGGAGAAGGGCTATACCGGCGAAGCGTTCCAGGGGGTTGCCCTGCTGCCGGTGCTGGCTGCCAAGGTAAGCTGGCTGTTTGACCTGCTGTTTGGCTTCCAGCAGCCGGAGCTGGTCGCCTTCCCGGCTACCTCGCTCGGCGCGGTCGGTGCCGCCATGTCGCTGGTGCCCCCCTTTATTGCCAAGGGGTGGATCACCGGCAACGAGGTCGCGGTGTTTACCGCCATGGGGATGTGCTGGAGCGGCTTTTTGAGCACCCACACCGCCATGCTCGATGCTCTCGGCTATCGCCATCTCACCTCCCGCGCCATTGTCGCCCACACGGTCGGCGGCCTGTGCGCCGGGGTGGCAGCGCACCAGCTTTATATGCTGCTGGGCTGAGCAGAGTGAAATGAGAGAGGGGCGCTGCGGCGCCCCTCTCTGTATCCTGCTGACGAAAATCGCCTATTCGTTATGGCCGATCAGGTTCTGCGCGATCACCGCCTCCGGCATCATCTCCCGCAGCCCGGCAATCAGTTTTTCCCCCGCCTCATGCAGCGCAGCCAGCGGCATCTCGGGCAGGCTCTCCAGAATGAACCACATCTGGTCCGAATCGATACTCAATCTGGTGCGCACACCCTGCCGCCAGTTCCAGCGCCGACAGGTGACCCCCTTGTCATCCCGCCAGACCACCTCGCCGGGCTCCACCGGTTCGTGGGTCGGCTCGCCTCCCTTCATGGTATCGAACAGCTCGCAGCCATCGGCCACCACCAGTCGCGGCAACCCCTCATAGGCGAGCAGGTTTTCGCCCCCCACCGGAATGGCATAGCGGATGCTGATGGCGTTGTAGAGATCGACCACGGGGTCGATGGCCGGCAGGTTGCCATCGCGGGCGACCCGCTTTCTCAGAGCCTCGGCGGAACAGGGAGTCCGCTGCGGCTTGGCGCCGAACTTTCTGAACAGATCGCCCCAGGCGGCGAGATGCGCCTCTGCCCACGGCACATCGGCGGTCAGCATGGTGCTGCAGGCTTTATCAAGGGCGCGCGCGCCCACGTTCGGGTCGACCACGGCGGCGGCCTGCACCGTGATGCTCAAAGCGCGAAAGCCGGGAGCCAACTGGCTGACTTCGGGGGAGATATGCGGGGTGATCAGGGACATAGCGACTCCATAAACGAAAAAGGCAGGGAGAAGGCGGCTGCCGGCCAGCATAGCGGTGACGGCAAATCCGGTTTGAGAGCCATCTTGCGCGAACATGTTAGATAAGAAAATTTACATGATCTTAATAGCCATAAGTTTCATGAATGAAAAATGACGTGATCGAGGGGATGGCGGGCATGTACCGGCATATAGCGAAGTGGAGCCCTGCCGCCTCCGGTTTGCTGCGGCAATGCTCCTTTGCCGCTTCGATCTACAGCGGCAGCCGCTGGCCGCCCGGCTCTCTTGTTATGACTTCAGTTGCAATGCCCGAACACAAGGCGGCGATTCAAATCACTCGGTGGCTCAATGGGTTGGTTTTGCCCTGCGCTGTGCACTAAATTCTGGCCCCGCTTATGCACTCCTCCTGGCAACACCATCAAGGGTCGTTGTCGCGGAGAGATATCATGATCAGCAGCCTGCTTCCCCTTGCCTCGATCGCCCTCAAGCTGGGCAGCCAGCTGCTTGGCAGCAGTAGCAAACCCCAGCCCGTGCAGCCTGCCGTACAGGAGGAGCACCTTGCCCCGACCGTCCAGGGGGTGTTCCAGCGACTTGGTATCAAGGATGCCGACAGCGAGCAGAACCGCTCGGCCATCAACCATTTTATGGGGGAGCTGATGCAGACTCTGGGGCAGGAGAATGGTGGCCAATCCCTTCCCGCAGCCATCGACAGCGCCCGCAACCAGCTGGCGAGCGGTACCCAGAGCACCCGCCTCGATGCCCTGCAAAGCGAGCTCGATACCCTCAAGGATTCCCTCGGTGCCAGCCATCTCAACCTCGACCAGCTGCTCGGTGCCTTTAAACAGACCCTGCCCAATGGCAAGGGGGAGGGAGTTGGCAAACTGCTGAATGCCAGCGCCTGAACGGCGGTGAGCAAAAAAAACGGCAACCGAGGTTGCCGTTTTTCTTTCTATTTCTGATGACTATTACCGTGGATTAACCCACCCGCTTGGCCAGCCACTGTTCTGCGGCAGTGAGGGCCGCTTCTACCTGCTCGCGGGCAACGCCGCCTTTGGCGACCCGCTTGGCCAGGGTCGCTTCCAGTTCCAGATTGGGGTAGACGTCGAACTCGATCACCGGGCTGAAGCGCTGGAACTCGCCGATGGAGAGCTCCTCCAGCGGGCGGCCCACGCTGATGGCGAATACCACGGTTTCGCCGACGATATGGTGTGCCTCACGGAATGGAATCCCTTTGGCCACCAGATAGTCCGCCAGCTCGGTGGCGTTGGCGTAGCCGCCCTGGGCCGCCGCCATGGTGCGCTCGCTGTTGACCTTCAGATCGATCAGCACCAGCGCCGCCATGTCGAGGCAGTCGTGCCAGGTATCGAGGGCATCGAACAGCCCTTCCTTGTCTTCCTGCATGTCCTTGTTGTAGGCCAGCGGCAGCGCCTTGAGGCTCATCAGCATGCCCATCTGAGCGCCGACCACCCGACCGGTCTTGCCGCGAATAAGCTCCAGCGCATCCGGGTTCTTCTTCTGCGGCATCAGGGAGGAGCCGGAAGTGACCGCGTCGGAGAGCTCGACAAAGCCCGCCTCGCCGGTGTTGTAGAAGATGAGGTCTTCGGCAAAGCGCGACAGGTGGGTCATGGAAAGGGACGCCACGTGCATCAGTTCCACCACGTGATCCCGATCGGAGACCGAATCCAGACTGTTGCGGGTGGCGCCACTAAAGCCCATGTCGAGCGCCAGCGCTTCACGGTCGATGGCATAGGCGTTGCCCGCCAGCGCGCCGCAGCCGAGGGGGCTGGTGTCGAGGCGCTTGAGGGCATCCTGTAGCCGGGAGTAGTCCCGCTCCAGCATCTCCACATAGGCCAGCGCCCAGTGGGCGTAGGTGACCGGCTGGGCCCGCTGCAGGTGGGTGTAACCGGGCAGCACGGCGGCCTGATTGGCACGGGCAGAGGCGATCAGCCCCTGCTGCAGGGCGGTGATGGAGCCGAGCAGCAGCTCGCCCTGCGCCTTGCACCAGAGTTTCAGATCGGTGGCGACCTGATCGTTGCGCGAGCGGCCGGTGTGCAGTTTCTTGCCGAGATCGCCGACGGCGGCAATCAGTTGGCTCTCGACCCAGGAGTGGATATCTTCGGCGTCCGAGCTCAGGATCTGCCGGGGATCCTGCTGCACCGAGGCGAGCAGCACCTCCATCGCCTGCTGCAACTTGGCCTGCTCATCGGCAGTCAAGACCCCCACCTTGACCAGCGCTTTGGCCCAGGCCATGGAGCCCTGAATATCCTGCTCCGCCAAGCGGTAATCGAACCGCAGCGAATCGTTGAACTGCTTGAACCGGCTATCGGCTCCCTGACTGAAGCGTCCACCCCAAAGTGCCATACTGCTCTCCTTGAATGCGTTGTCGGCGGCGCCCTGGCCACCGAGCTTGAAATCGTGCCCTGTTTTTCTGCGAGCCTGTTATCTCACAGAAGCGGCCGGGGCGCTGCCGCTCTTGTCACACCCGCCGATGATGGCTCAGGGGCCATCATCGGCTTGTAGAAGAGGGGGCCATGCCCCCTCAACGGAATCAACGGGTTATCTCGCTTGCTTAGCCGTGGGTGTGATCACCACCGATAGCTTGATGCTGCTCCTTCATGGCGCGGATCCGGCTGGCCAGGGTGTAGAGACGGATAAAGCCTTCGGCATGACTCTGGTCATACACTTCATCGGCCCCGAAAGTGGCGAAGTCTTCGGAGTAGAGGCTGTTCGGCGACTTCTTCTGCACCGCGGTGACCTGACCCTTGTACATCTTCAGCACCACTTCACCGTCCAGATCTTCGGCGATGGCGTTGGCAGAGGCGAGGATCGCCTTGCACAGCGGGGTGAACCAGCGACCGTCATAGACCAGATGGGAGAACTCGGCACCCAGCTTCTCCCGCCAGGCGCGGGTCGGGCGATCCAGTACCAGCTCTTCCACGGCGCGCAGCGCAGCGACCATCACGGTACCGCCCGGGGTTTCGTAGCAGCCGCGGGACTTCATGCCCACCATCCGGTTTTCGGTGATGTCGATGCGGCCCACGCCGTGCTTGCCGGCACGCTCGTTCAGGGTCATCAGGATCTGGTGCGGGCTGAGCGGCTGGTCGTCAACGGCCACCACTTCACCCTGCGCCACGGTCAGCTTGACGTACTCCGGCTGGTCCGGTGCCTGCTCGGCCGGTACGGTCCACTGCCAGACCGCTTCGGAGGGCTCGTTCCAGGTGCTCTCCAGCTCGCCACCCTCGGTGGAGATGTGCCAGGCGTTGGCATCGCGGCTGTAGATCTTCTTCAGAGTCGCCTTGCAGGGGATGTTGCGGGTCTCCAGATAGGAGAGCAGATCTTCCCGGGAGCGCATGTCCCAGATCCGCCACGGGGCGATCACTTTCAGCTGGGGTGCCAGCGCGGCGACCGCACCTTCGAAACGCACCTGATCGTTACCCTTGCCGGTGCAGCCGTGGGAGATGGCATCGGCCCCTTCCGCCAGTGCCGCTTCGACCATCGCCTTGGCGATCACCGGACGGGCCATGGAGGTGCCCAGCAGATAGGTGCCTTCATAGACGGCGCCGGTCTTCAGGGTCGGATAGACGTACTCTTTGACGAACTCTTCGCGCAGATCCTTGATGATGCACTTGGTAGCGCCGGAGGCGATGGCTTTTTGCTCGATCCCTTCCAGATCGTCACGCTCCTGACCGACGTCGGCCACGAAGGCGATGATTTCGGCGTCATAGTGCTCTTTCAGCCAGGGAATGATGGCCGAGGTATCCAGTCCACCCGAGTAAGCCAGTACGATCTTGTTGATTCCGCTCATTTTACTTCTCTCCATGATGATTCGATGATGATTCAATAAAGGTGTCGTGATTCAGGTTGAGTGCCGCGTTACTTGTTGCCGAGAAGGGTCAGCAACACGGCGTTCTGGATATGCATCCGGTTTTCGGCCTCGTCCATGATGAGGGAGGTGGGGCCATCCATCACCTGCGAGGTGATCTCCAGCTCGCGGTGGGCCGGCTGGCAGTGCAGCACATGTGCAATGCCGGTGCGGTCGAGCAGGGCCTGATTGATCTGGTAAGGCATAAAGAGGTCTTTGACCTGCTCCATCGGGGTGTTGTCACCCATGGAGACCCAGGTGTCGGTGTAGGCCACATCGAACCCTTCGATATCTGCCACGTCATCGCTGATGTGGATGGTCGCCCCCGACTTGGCTGCCAGCGCCTGCGCTTGCAGGAAGATCTGGGTATCCGGGCCGTGGCCTTTCGGGCAGATCAGGGTGACATCGGTGCCCAGGGTGGCCCCCAGCAGCAGCAGAGAGTGGCTGACGTTGTTGCCATCACCGAGGTAGGCAAGCTTCACCTTCGACAGGTCGTCGTAGTGCTCGGCAATGGTCATAAAGTCGGCCAGCCCCTGACAGGGGTGGTAGAGGTTGCACAGACTGTTCACCACCGGCACTGAGCCGTGCTCCGCCAGGTCGACCAAGGTCTGGTGATCGAACACCCGGGCGACGATGGCATCACACCAGCGCGACAGGTTGGCGGCGAAATCTTTCACCGACTCCCGCTTGCCCAGCGCGCCGTTCTGCTGATCCAGATAGACGCTGTGGCCGCCCAGTTTGGCGATGCCGATGTCGAAGGTGACCCGGGTACGCAGGGAGGGCTTCTCGAACAGGGTGACCACGCTCTTGCCGGCCAGCGCTTGGCTGTACTTCTTCGGGTCGGCTTTCACTGCTTTGCCCAGCGCAATCAGCGCTTCAATCTGGGCTTTGTTCAGATCACTGTCTTTCAGAAGATGTTGCATCGGATGTTCCTTGTTCCGGTGGAGATCAAATAGCTACCTGGGTGCCGACCGCGCCGCCAGCCAGCAGTTTGAGCAGCTGATCCGGGTAACGCCAGCTGGCGACACAGACCGGCTTGCCGAGGGTCTGTGCTGCGTGCAGGGCCGCTTCTACCTTGACCGCCATGCCATCGCGGATCACCCCTTTCTCCATCAAATCCAGTGCGGTCAGCTTGTCGAGCTGGGGCACCAGCTTGCCCTTGCCATCGAGGATACCGCTCACATCGGAGAGCATCACCAGATCGGCACCGAGCGCCTCGGCAATGGCGGTGGCCGCCTGATCCGCGTTGACGTTCATCAGCTGCCCCTCGGCTGTGATGCCGATGGAGCTCACCACCGGCAGGAAGCCCTGACCGAGGATGCCCGCCACCAGTGCCGGGTTGCCCGGCTTGCACTCGCCGACCGCGCCGAGATCCGGGTCGAGCTGGGTCACCTGACACAGGCCGCCATCTGCCAGACAGAGCCCCACCGCCGGAATGCCGGTGGCGATCGCCTTGGCCATCATCTGCTTGTTGGCAGTGCCCGCCAGCGCCCCGGCAATGAAGGGGATCTGTTCGAACGGGGTTACCCGCAGGCCATTCTTCTTGGTGGAGGTGAGACCCAGCCCCTTGAGCAGGTCATCCACCAGACAGCCACCGCCGTGTACCAGCACCAGCGGACGGTGCTGATCGTCGAGAAAGGTTTTGAGGGTGGCGAACAGGGCGGTCAGCGCCTCGTCGTTCTCGATAAGGGCGCCGCCCAGCTTGATTACCAACGTCTGTTTGTCCATGTTCGAGATCCTTCCTAAGTCCTTAAATCAGGCCGGTGGCCGGTTCAAAACCAAATTTGATATTTATGCACTGCATGGCTTGCGAGGCCGCGCCCTTGAGCAGGTTGTCGATGGCCGAGACCACCACCAGCATGTTGCCCTGCTGTTGCCAGGCGATGTCGCAGTAAGGGGTGTTTGCCACACCGCGAATAGAGGGCATCTGGCCGGTGAGGCGCACCAGCGGCTTGCCTTCATAAGCCTTGAGGAATGCCTGATCCACCTGAGTGGGGGTGACGCCGTCCGCCAGCTGTACATAGATGGTGGCCAGAATGCCGCGCACATAGTTGCCAAGGTGGGGCTGGAACAGCACCTCCTTGCCGAGGTGATGGCTGATCTCCGGCTGGTGTCTGTGATTGAAGGTGCCGTAGGGATTGAGGCTCACTTCGCAGAAGCTGGTGTTGATGGCTGCCTTGCGCCCGGCACCGGAGACCCCGGAGACGGCGTTGATGATGGGCTGCCACCCTTTGGCAATCAGGCCATCCTGCTGCAGCGGCTTGAGAGCGCAGAGGGAGGCGGTCGGGTAGCAACCGGGCACGGCGATCAGCTGGGCGCTGGCGATGGCATCGGCATTCCACTCGGCCAGACCGTAGGCGGCCTGATCCAGCCACTGTTCGCTCTGGTGGGTGAAGCCGTAGAAGCTGTCGTAAAAGCCCTGATCCTTGACCCGGAAGGCGCCGGAGAGATCGAACACCGGCAGCCCCTTGGCGAGAAACTTGGGGGCGAGCTCGGCGCTCACCTCGTGGGCGGTGGCCAGCAGCACCAGATCAGCCTGGGTCAGGATCCGGGTCATGCCATCCTCGTCCAGTGGCAGCAGCGGCTGATCGAGGGCGCCGACCCACTGGGGATGCAGGGATGAGAAGCGCTTGTGGGCATCCTGACTGCCGGCGGAGACATAGAGGCCGAACAGTTTGAGTTGTGGATGGTTCTGTACCAGTGCAGCCAGTTCGGCTCCCGCGTAGCCACTGGCACCGACGATAACGGTGTTGAGCATGTTTGAATATTCCAAATCAGAGTTCGAGATTCACAGCGTGGTGCTGCGGTGCACAAGGGTGTTCGATCGCCCCTGTGCACAAGTGCGGAGGGGCAATTCAGGCGGGTGTGTGTCGTCGGTTATAGATCAGGTGACAGAACATTAACTTTCCCTTACAACTAGAAGCCTTTGTTGGCGAGCTGCTTATCCTGGCAAAAAGGCAGAATATTCATGCATTCGCATTGCATTTGTATTTTCTAACAGAAACGTTTTGGGGAAGCAAGGAGGAGCGGATGGCCAATCTGAATTTTTTTTCACTCTACAAGAATATTATTGCGATCCCCTCTATCAGCAGCACGGATCCCAAGTGGGATCAGAGCAACGAGGCGGTGATCCGGCTGCTGGCCGACTGGTTCGGTCAGCTCGGTTTTCAGTGCGAGGTGACGGCACTCCCCGATCTGCCGGGCAAGTTCAATCTGGTGGCGACGATCGGTCAGGGGGAGGGCGGTCTGCTGCTGGCGGGTCACACCGATACGGTGCCGTTCGATGAGGGGGGCTGGAGCAAGGATCCTTTCAAGGTAACCGAAGAGGGCAACCGCCTCTATGGCCTCGGCACCATCGATATGAAGGGCTTCTTCGCTTTCATAGTGGAAGCGCTCAAAGAGATCGACCTCACCAAGCTGACCAAGCCGCTGCGCATTCTCGCCACTGCCGACGAAGAGACCACCATGGCGGGGGCCCGCGCCATCGCTGCGGCAGCCGAACTGAAACCCGACTACGCGGTGATTGGCGAGCCGACCGGGCTGGTGCCTGTAGTGGCCCACAAGGGGCATATGTCGGAGGCGATCCGCATCACCGGCAAGAGCGGTCACAGCTCGGATCCCGCCAACGGCGTCAACGCCATGGAGATCATGCACAAGGCGATGGGGCAGGTGCTGCGCTTGCAGCAGGATCTGAAAGATCGCTATGCCGACCACCGTTTTGCCGTGCCGCAGCCGACCCTGAACCTGGGTTACATTCAGGGGGGCGACAGCCCGAACCGCATCTGCGGCTGCTGCGAGCTGCACATCGACCTGCGACCGACCCCGCAGGTGGGACCGGACGAGCTGATGGGGATGCTCAAAGAGGCGCTCTCTCCCATCGAAATTCACCAGCCGGGCTGCCTGCATCTGCAGCACCTGCACGAACCCATTCCCGCCTACGCCTGCGCCGATGACTCTGTGCTGGTGCGCGAAGCGGAGAAGGCGAGCGGCCGCGCCGCCGAGTCGGTCAACTACTGCACCGAGGCCCCTTTTATCCAGCAGCTTGGCTGCGAGACCATAGTGATGGGGCCCGGCCATATCACCCAGGCGCACCAGCCTGACGAGTATCTGGATCTCTCCTTCGTCAAGCCCACTACTGCGGTATTGCAGCATCTGGTTCGTCGTTTCTGCCTCTGAAAAGGGCAGCAAAGGGGGTCAAAGCTGTAAGTAAGTTACATAACAAGCCGGTGCGGGAGTGGTGAGGGAAATACATCTTCTGAATCGGCCTGTTATTTGACCTTGCGCAGACAATCTGGGTAGATTGTCACCCTAAGATGACGGAGCATATGTTGTAATCGCACAACAATAAGTGAGGTCGTCTCGCACCCCGGATGGGTGTCAGGCACCAACAAGATAAGGATGTGGAATGAACGAAAAGTACGCCGCACTACGCGCCAACGTAGGCATGCTGGGTCAGCTGCTGGGTAAGTCCATCAAGGACCATCAGGGTCAGGCCTTCCTCGACAAGATCGAAACCATTCGCCAACTGGCCAAATCTTCCCGCAAAGGCAATGAGGCAGACCGGGAACGTCTGCTCGATACCCTGCGCACCCTGAGCGATGACGAGCTGCTGCCGGTGGCCCGCGCCTTCAGCCAGTTCCTCAACCTGGCCAACGTGGCCGAACAGTTCCACACCATCTCCCGTCGCTGCGAAGAGCAGGTCTGCACTCCGGATCCGCTGGAGCAGATGTTCGACAAACTGAAAGCCTCCAACCTGTCGCAAGAGGCCATCATTCAGGCCGTGCGCGAGCTGGATATCGATCTGGTGCTGACCGCTCACCCGACCGAGGTGACCCGTCGCACCCTGATCCACAAGCATGTGCAGCTCAACGACTGTCTCGAAGCGCTGGAGCTCTCCGACCTGCTGCCCCGCGAGCGGGACAAGATCCTCAACCGCATCGAGCAGCTCATCAATCAGGCATGGCACACCAACGAGATCCGCGAACAGCGCCCGACTCCGGTGGATGAGGCCAAGTGGGGCTTCGCCGTGGTGGAGAACAGCCTGTGGCCGGCCATCCCCGAATTCATGCGCAATCTGGACGAGCGTCTGCAACACCATCTGGGTGTGCGGCTGCCGCTGGATGCCGCGCCGGTCAAGTTCACCTCCTGGATGGGCGGTGACCGTGACGGCAACCCCTTCGTCACCGCCAAGGTGACTGCCGAAGTGCTGGAGCTGGGCCGCTGGATGGCGGTGAGCCTCTTCTACAAGGACATCCGCGAGCTCACCTCCGAGCTCTCCATGTCCGACTGCACCGACGCCGTGCGTGAGCGGGTTGGCGATCACCCCGAGCCCTACCGCGCGCTGGTGCGCGAGCTGCGCGAACAGCTGCGCGAAACTCAGGAGTACCTGACCGCCAAGGTGCAGGGACAGGCGAGCGAGAGCCGGGATCTGGTCAAGACCACCGCCCAGCTGCGCGAGCCGCTGGAGCTCTGCTACCACTCATTGCACGCCTGCGGCATGGGCAACATCGCCGATGGCATGCTGCTGGATGTGCTGCGCAAGATCGCCTGCTTCGGCATCCATCTGGTCAAGCTCGATATCCGTCAGGATGGTGAGCGCCACGGTCAGGTATTCTCCGAGCTGACCCGCTATCTGGGGCTGGGGGATTACGCCGAGTGGAGCGAGGATGACAAGCAGGCCTTCCTGCTCAACGAACTCAACTCCCGCCGTCCGCTTATCCCCAACGACTGGGAGCCGAGCGACGAGACCCGCGAAACCATCGAGACCTGCCGGGTGATTGCTCAGCACGATCCCGATGCGTTCGGTATCTACATCATCTCCATGGCTGGTGCGCCGTCCGACGTACTGGCGGTGCAGCTGTTGCTGAAAGAGGCTGGCTGCAAGTTCCGCATGCCGGTCGCCCCGCTGTTCGAGACTCAGGAAGACCTGATGGCGGGCACCGCCGTGATGGAACGCCTGTTGTCGGTGGACTGGTATCGCGGCTACATCCAGGGCCGTCAGTACGTGATGATCGGTTACTCCGACTCCGCCAAGGACGCGGGCATGATGGCCGCCGGCTGGGCCCAGTACGCTGCCATGGAGTCACTGGTAGCGCTGGCTGAGGCCAACAATCTGCGCCTCACCCTGTTCCATGGTCGTGGCGGTACCGTCGGTCGTGGCGGTGCGCCGGCCCAGCAGGCCATCCTGTCGCAACCGCCGGGATCCCTGCGCGGTGGCCTGCGCGTCACCGAACAGGGCGAGATGATCCGCTTCAAGTTCGGCCTGCCGAAAGTGGCGATCAAGAGTCTGGAGCTCTACACCAGCGCCGTGCTGGAAGGGAACCTGCTGCCGCCGCCCAAGCCGAAAGCGTGCTGGCGTGAAGTGGTTGAGCAGCTGGCGACCGTCTCCTGCGATCACTACCGCAGTATCGTGCGCGGCCACCCGGACTTCGTCCCCTACTTCCGTGCCGCCACCCCGGAGATGGAGCTTGGCAAACTGCCGCTCGGCTCCCGTCCCTCCAAGCGCAAACCCAACGGCGGCGTCGAGAGCCTGCGCGCCATTCCGTGGATCTTCGCCTGGACCCAGAACCGCCTGATGTTGCCGGCCTGGCTCGGTGCCCACAAGGCGCTGCAGCAGGCGATCGACGACGGCAAGCTGGCCGTGCTGGAGGAGATGAGCGCCCAGTGGCCCTTCTTCCGCACCCGCCTCGAGATGCTGGAGATGGTGTTCCTCAAGGCGGACGTCTGGCTCGCCGAGTACTACGACACCCGTCTGGTGCCGCAGGAGCTGTGGGGCCTCGGCAAACAGCTGCGTCAGGAGCTTGCCGAATCCATCGAAGTGGTGCTGAAGCTGAGCCCGCGCGGGGATCTGCTGGAGGATCAGCCGTGGATCAAGGAGTCCATCAAGCTGCGCAACCCCTACACTGACCCGCTCAACGTGCTGCAGGCCGAGCTGCTCAACCGCTCCCGCAACCACCCGGAGACCCTGCACCCCGAGCTGGACAAGGCGCTGATGGTCACCATCGCCGGTATCGCCGCAGGCATGCGCAACACCGGTTGATCACTGACCATTAAAATCACAGAGACAAAGGGCGCCCATCAGGCGCCCTTTCTGTTTCTGGTGTTCTCTTGGCCAGGCTCGATTACTGACTCTGGGTCTGCTGCAGTGCCTGTTTCAGGCAGAGGGTGTCGAGATCGTCTTCGCTGGTTTTCAGGCGAGCGGTGAGCGCGGCTTGCCCTGCCGGGGTGGCCAGCTGGCGAGTGAGCTGCAGTCGCTCGGCCCTGAGATCGGTCAGATGCTGCTCAAGGTCGAACCCCTCGGGCCTTGCCTGAGAGTTGGGGAGTGTCTCTTCCGTGCAGAGTCTGATCAGGGCATCCACCTTGCTCTGGTACTCCTCTGCATCGGGCTGGTGAGCGCAGCCGGTGAGGAGCAGAGGGAGGACGAGCAGGGATATTCCCGTCGGTAGCCAGCGTGATCGGGTCATATAACCTCGTTACCTATGGTGGGTGGCGCCCGGGTGTCGGGCGTAACCGATACGATGGGCGCCATTGTAACCCAGCTCAGTGCGGGTTCGCGCCGTTATGCAGGATGGCCTGCAAAATGGCGATGGGGCGATTTTCCTCGTCGAGATCTTCCTCGATCTGCTCGAAGCCGCAGCGCTGCCAGAAGGCGAGGGCGGCAGGGTTGCTCAGCTGAACGCAGAGACGAACCGGCGCCGGGTTGAGTCGTGTCAGATGGTGGCAAAGCTGGCTGACGGCATTGCGCCCCACTCCTTTTCCCGCCATTTCGCTGTCGATCACCAGCAGACCAATCCAGGGATGGCCATCAAAGGGGTTACTGGCCAGCAGATGGGCGATACCGACAACCTCTTGCTGCCTGCGAATGACCAGATAGCGGCCGCCGGCGGCCAGCACGGCTTCGGCATCCTGCCGGATGGCGCTGAGGGAAAGCGCTGCAGGGCCGCCCAGTGCCAGATTGAAGGTGGGTTGCGAGTTGATGACCCGCTGCTGCAGGGCAAGCCCGCCGGGGCTCAGGGTCTCTTCGGGGGTAAGGGGAACAAGCTCGATCTGCATGGGAAATGGGGACGAATATCGGTGAAATCGGGGGTGGAGGATAGCATGGGGCGCTGTCGGAAAGGCACTGTCCGGTGGCGCGTCGCGCCCCAAATTGCCCTTGCGACTTGCATCACCCTATCGTGAGGCGCAGACTGTTTGGCCTTGTTTTTATGTGATTCGATTCAAGGCAACCATCATGACTCCTGCCATCAACCTGCTGAAGAAGCTCAAGATCCCCCACAAGCTCTACCCCTACGAGTGCGAAGCCCACGACGATTTCGGCAAGCATGCCGCGACCCAGCTCGGGCTGCCGGAGGCACAGGTCTTCAAGACCCTGATCGCCCACCACGACAAACAGGCGGTGGTGGCCATCGTGCCCTCATCCGGCATGTGCAGCCTGAAACAGCTGGCCAAGGCGACCGGCCTCAAGAAGGTGGAGATGATGAAACCGGCGGAAGCGGAGAAGCTGACCGGCTACAAGGTGGGCGGCATCAGCCCGCTGGCCCAGAAGAAGCTGCTGCCCACCGTGCTCGACGAGTCGGCCATGCAATTTGACGAGATTCTGGTGAGCGGCGGCAAGCGCGGCCTCTCGGTCGGTGTGGCGCCGCAGGATATGCTGACCTTGATGAAATGGATTGCAGCTCCCATCGGTGAAGAGTAAGCGACGAAGAGTGATGCCCCGCACGGCCTGACGCTGCCGCCACGGCACAGTGGCGGGCTGGCTGGTATAGTGGAAGGAGACTGGCTGCCAAGGATATGGCCCCATGCGAGCATCTGTCAGATCCCTGCTGTGCGCTGTGCTGCTTCTCCCTGCCACGGGTAGTGCTACCCCTGCCTTTACCCTGCACTCCTGTTTTGAAAACAGCGACTCTTACCCCTGGCTGCTGCAGTCGGGGGAGGGGATTGTCCAGTATCACCTCAAGCTGGTGGCAGAGCGCCTTGGCATCGAAATCCTGATGACTCCACTCCCCTGGAAGCGCTGCCTCTCGCTGGTGAGCAGCGGCCAGATGGATGCCGCCTTCAAGATGAGCTACAGCGCGGAGCGGGCGAGCAAGATAGGCAGTTACCCGATGCGCGGTGACAAGCCGGATCCCGACAAGCGCTTGCTCATCGAAAGCTACAGCCTCTATCAGCTCAAGGGGGGCAAGAGCCAGTGGGATGGCACCACCCTCAGGGTCAAGGGGATAGTGGCGGCCCAGTCCGGTTTTTCCATCGTCGAGTTCCTGCAGGGGGCGGGAGTCGAGGTAGATGACTCCAGTCGGGATCCGCTCATCATATTGAAAAAGCTGGTGATGGATCGGGCCACCGCCACCGCCTTGCAGACCGAAGTGGCCGACAGCCTGCTGGCGGCCCATCCCGACCTGCAAGGGCAGATCGAGCGACTGGCGCCGGTGCTGGTGGAGAAGCCCTACTATCTGGTCTTCTCCCACGCCTTCCGCCAGAGCCATCCGCATGAGAGCCAGCAGGTGTGGGATGCCATCGAGGCGGTGCGCAACTCGCCCGCCTATCAGCACTATGTGGCCACTTTCAGACAAACTCACCGGGTAGGGGATCAGGGATGAGAGCGATAAGCCATGGAACGGCAGAGCGGTTTGCAGGACGGTGGCTGGCGCTGCTGGTGGCCAGCCTGCTGGTGCTGCTCCCGCTGGCGGTCGAGGCGGTGACCCGCTTTACCTATATCAGTCCCGAGAGCGAGCGGGATCCGCGCACCACCTACGATCGGGAGCTGCTGCGCCTCGCCCTCGACAAGACGCGCGACCAGTTTGGCGACTATGTGATGGAGGCTGCGCCTCCCATGACCAAGGCCCGCGAGCGGGTCAGCATGCAGCTCGACAGCTTCCCCAATCTCTTTGCCATGGACAGTTACAGCAGCACCCGCGAGGGGCTGGGGCTGGCCTATGCCCGCTTCCCGGTGCATCTGGGGATCGTCAGCTACCGCATCTGTTTTGTCAGTCCGCAGCAGCAGGCGGCAGTCAGGCAGGTGACCGATCTTGCGGGCCTGCGCCGCTTCACCTTCGGTCAGGGCAAGGGGTGGCTCGATGTGGATATCCTGCGCCACGCCGGGCTGGAGGTGATGGAGGTGGATGGCTACGAGAAGCTGTTCAAGATGGTGGCGCGTGGTCGTTTCGATCTCTTCTGTCGCGGGGTGAGCGAACTGCGCAGCGAACAGCTCACCCACGGCGAGGTGGAGGGGCTCAAGGTCGACGATGCCCTGATGATTTACTACCCGCTGCCCCGGGTTTTCTATACCAACGCCAACAACCGCGAGGCGCTCAAACGGGTCGAGCAGGGGCTGCAAATCGCCTGGCAGGATGGCTCGCTGCAGGCGCTGTGGCGCAAGAGCTTCGGCCCGGCCATCGCCTTTGCCCACCCCCAGCAGCGGCGGCTGATCAAGCTGGAGAACCCCTTTCTCAAGGGGATCAGCTTCGATTACCGCCCCTATTTCTACAATCCGCTCACCGATCGCTTCGGCGATCAGTGAGGCTCCCGCCACTTGCGGCAGAGCTCCAGCCAGGCCTCGGCGGTGTGCGACAGATAGCGCTCGCGCGGCCAGATCACCCCGAGTCGCCAGCTTAGCTCGAGCTCCAGTGGTCGCAACACCAGGCCGTCTGGTATGAGCCGATTGCAGACCGGCTCCGGCAGAAAGGCGATCCCCATGCCGCTGCGCACCATGGCGGTGAGAAAATCCCACTGACTGCTGCGTGCCGCCACCTGCGGCACAAAGCCAGCTTCCTGACACGCCTGCTCCAGCCGTTCGCTCAGGGTGAATGCCAGAGTCTGGGTGTAGAGCAGGAAGGGCTCATCCTGTAGGGATTCCAGTCGCAGTGGTGCATCGCCGTGCCAGCGTGGCTGGTCCGGCAGTACTACCCGGATCGGGTATTGATCCAGATCTAGCGCGTTGAGGGCGCCTCCCTCCTTGGTCGGCAGCATGGTGATGGCGATATCCAGCTCCCCCTCCAGCACCGCCTGTTCGATCAGGCGGCCACCATACTCCACCAGCGTCAGCTCCACCTTGGGGTAGCGGGTGCGGTAGGCGCGGATGAGGTCTGCGTAGAGGTGGCCCACCATGGGGGGAATGCCGAGGGTGAGGCGACCATGCTGCAGGCTCTGCAGATCCGCCAGCTCCGCCTCCAGCTGCTGCATCTCGGCCAGAATGGTCTGGGCCCGCTGGAACAGCACCTGCCCGCTGTCGGTCAGGGTAAAGCGACGCCCCTCCCGGTTGAGCAGGGGCTGGCCCAGCTCCTCCTCGATATTGCGGATCATCTTGCTGATGGTGGGCTGGGTGACGAACAGCTTCTCCGAGGCGCGGGTGAAGCTCTGCTCCCGAACCAGTTCGACAAAGTAGCGCAGGGCGCGAATATCCATGGGCTCTCCCGGGATAACAAGGGCTCTAATCATGCCAATATGGCATGAAATGACTCATTCTAATTCATTTCATGAAGGATCTGAGCCTCTCAACGGGGTGAGGCGTGCTGCGGGCAGGGGATAAACAGGCTGGCCGATCGGATGGCAGGAAAAACGTGGGGCGGCCAGGGTGGCCGCCCGTATGTATTCAGTTGCCGCGCAGGGCGGAGGTGAGCGCCGAGAGGGAAAGGCGCTGGCGTCCACTCTGGTCGAAGTTGGCATCGTCCAGCCAGCGGCCAAGGGTCGCCTGCAGGGCTGGCCACTCGCTGTCGATCACCGAGAACCAGGCGGTATCGCGCGAGCGCTCCTTGTCGACCCGGGCCTGCCGGAAGATCCCCTCGAAGGTGAAACCGAGCCGCAGCGCCGCTTGCCGGGAGGGGAGGTTGAGGGCGTTGCACTTCCACTCGTAACGGCGATAGCCGAGGGCGAAGGCGCGCGCCATCATCAGCGCCATGGCGGCGGTGGCGAGCCGGGTGCGGCGCATTGCCGGGGCGAAGTGGAGCCAGCCCACCTCGATGCTGCCAGCGAGAGGGTCGATGCGCAGAAAGCTGGCGAGCCCGAGGGCGCGCCCGCTGGCGGCATCGACGATGGCGTAGAACTGGGGATCCCGCCCCGCCGCCATACGCGCCAGCCATCCCTGCCACTCGGTGCGGCTCGGGAAGGGGCCGCTGGTGAGGTAGGTCCAAAGGCTCCCGTCATCCTCGCCGAAGGCTTGCCAGAGGCTCGCTTCGTGGCGGGCCGGATCGAGCGGCTCGCAGCGACAGCCCCACCCCTCCAGCAGTTGCGCGTCGGGGAAACGGGCGCTGTCCCAGCCGGCGACCAGCAGCCCGACTGGTTGGCCAAATTCGTTGAGCTCAGCAGCCACAGCGCACCTCCTCGTTGGCCAGCTGACCCGGCTCGTCGCCGAGCGCGACCGCAAAGCCATCCCGCTGCCACCAGTGGAGGCCACCGATCAGCTCCTTGACCCGAAAACCGAGGCGCGCCAGCTTGCAGGCTCCCCGAGTCGAGCCGTTGCAGCCGATGCCGTCGCAGTAGCAGACGTAGATGGCATCGCGATCGAGCCCGGCCACCCGCTCTGGCACCATCTCCCGGTGCGGCAGGGAGATGGCCCCGGGAATGTGGCCGGCGGCGTAGTGCGCTGGCGAGCGGGTGTCGATGACGACGATGCCGGCCGTTGCCGCCATCAGGTCGGCGGCCAGATCGGCGGCATCGGTGCGGCAGGCGAGCTGGGCCTCGAAGAAGAGGGCGGCCTGCTCGGGCGAGAGCAGACCGGTGGAACGAACGTGACTCATGATTAACTCCTTGTCTGATGGCAGAGCTCCACTCTAGCGGCATAATGGTTCACACGGATGTACCAATTCTGCTTGATGGAGTAGACCAATGAGCGCCTTGCCGACCCTGTTTGCCGAGAACGATGCCAGCCTGCCGGTGCAGGAGCGGCTGGTGCGCACGGTGCGCGATGCCATCCTCGCCGGTCACCTGCCGCAGGGCAGCCGCCTGCCGCCGAGCCGGGTGCTGGCGCGGGATCTCTCCCTGTCGCGCGGCACGGTTGAGCAGGCTTATGGCCGGCTGGAGGCGGAGGGCTACCTGATCCGCCGGGTCGGCGTGGGCAGCTTCGTAGCGCTGGCGGTGGTGCCCGCACCGCGCAGCAGCCAATGTGGTGGCGCCCCCCTGTCCAGGCGCGGGGCGGCGATCCTCGCCAGCGGCGCCTGTCAGGAGGAGACAGGCACCCCGCACAGTTTTGCCAGCGGTCAGGGCGACACGCTCGCCTTTCCCCGCGAGCTGTGGGGGCGGCTGTTGCAGCAGCAGTGGCGTCGGCACGGGCCGCGTCTGATGCAGTATGGCGATCCGGCCGGTCTGCCCGCCCTGCGCCAGGCCATCGCCGCCTATCTGGTGCAGTCGCGCGGACTGGTCTGCCACCCGGAGCAGGTGCTGCTGCTCACCAGCTCCCAGCAGGGGATACAGCTCGCCGCCCAGCTGCTGCTCGACCCCGGTGATACGGTCTGGCTGGAGGAGCCGGGTTACCTCGGCGCGCGCAATGCGATGCAGGCCGCCGGGGCGCACCTCCATCCGGTGCCGGTGGATGAGGAGGGGCTCAACCCGGCGGGCGATCATCCGGCGCCGCGCCTCATCTACACCACCCCTTCCCATCAATATCCCCTCGGCATGGCGATGAGCCTGCCCCGGCGCATGGCGCTGCTGGCCCGCGCCGAGCGGGAGCAGGCCTGGATCCTGGAGGATGACTACGACGGCGAGTTTCAGTACGACCAGCGGCCGCTCCCCTCGCTGCAGGGGCTGGATCGCAGCGGCCGGGTCATCTATGTGGGTACCTTCAGCAAGGTGCTGTTCGGTTCGCTGCGCCTCGCCTATCTGGTGCTGCCACCGGCGCTGCTGGAGCCCTTTGCCCGCGCGCGCGCCGCGTTCGACGGTCACAGTAACCAGCTGTTGCAGGCGGTGACTGCCGAGTTTCTGCAGGGGGGCTACTTTGCCAGCCATCTGCGCCAGATGCGGCTGCTCTACCGTAGTCGGCGGGATCTGCTGCTGGCCCAGCTGGCCGAACAGTGCCCGCAGTTGACCCCGATCCACACCGGTGCCGGATTGCAGTGCAGCGCGCTGTTGCCTCCCGGTGGCGAGGCGCGCTGGACAAACCTGGCCAACCGGCAGGGGTTGGGATTGCGGCCCTTGCGCCCCTTCTATCTGGGAGAGGCGGATCGGGAGGGGTGGCTGCTCGGCTATGCCGGCCTCGATAACGGCACCCTGCGCCAGCTCTGCCGCGACCTTGGCCGCGTGCTGCGGGAGGAGTGATGCATTCCTTTCAGGCATGAAGTTGATAATTTAAATTCATTTCTGGAAGGTTTTGCCTCTCTCTATACTGTGAACCAGTTCACAGAAAGACCCTTAATCATGAAATCCCTTGCCCTGCGCTGGTTACAGACTCCCTTCCAGATTGTGTTGCTGGCAGCCATCTGGCTGCTGGCCGATACCGCGGTTCGAACCCTACATCTGCCGCTGCCCGCCAACCTCACCGGCATGCTGTTGCTGCTGGCCTGCATCCTGCTCGGAGTGGTCAAGGCCGAATGGTTCAGTGCCGGTGCGCGCTGGCTGCTGGCGGAGATGCTGCTCTTCTTCGTCCCCGCCGTGGTGGCGGTGGTCAACTATCAGGAGCTGCTGCTGCAAGAGGGGTGGCGCATCATGGTGGTGCTGCTGGTGAGCACCACTCTGGTACTCGGCACCACGGCGCTGGTGGTGGACCGGGTTTACCGCCTCGAACTGAAACTGGCCCGCCGGAGTCGCCGTCATGTCTGATACCCTGCTCGGGCTGATCTGTTTCGCCCTTACCCTGCTCTTCTACTACGCCAGCAAATGGCTCTACGGCAAAAAGCGGATCCTGCCGCTGATGCCGCTGCTGCTGGCGCCGACCCTACTGGTGGCCGTGGTGCTGCTGTTCCACATCCCCTATCAGGACTACATGGCGGAATCCCACTGGCTGCTTTGGCTGCTGGGCCCGGCGACCGTCGCCTTCGCGGTGCCGGTCTACGAGAACCGCCAGCTCATTCGTCGCCACTGGCTGTCGCTGTCGGTGGGGGTGGTCGCCTCGGTCATCATGGCGGTGGGGAGTACCGTGCTGCTGGCCCGCTGGCTCGATCTCTCCGACATGCTGCAGCGCAGTCTGGCGATGCGCTCCATCACCACGCCGTTTGCGGTGGAGGCGACCCGCGCCATCGGCGGTCAGAGCGATCTCACGGCGCTGTTTGTGGTGCTGACCGGCGTCATCGGCATGGCGGTGGGGGAGAGCGTGCTCACCGTGCTGGCCATTCGCAGTCGTCTCGGCAAGGGGGCGGGGTTTGGCGCCTCGGCCCACGGCGCCGGCACCGCAAAGGCTTATCAGATGGGTAACGAAGAGGGGGTAGTCTCCAGCATGGTGATGATGATTGCCGGTATGGTGACCGTGCTGCTGGCGCCCCTGCTGGGCCGGATGTTCTGGTAGGCTGAGCTTCCCTTTACAAGGCTGCTCGTCCCGGCGCTACACTCTAGTGAGCGTGTATTCCCGGGATGAGCAGTATGACCTTTCATCGCCTCGCGTCCTTCTTGCTGCTGTGCAGCCTCTCACTTCTTGCCGTCCCACTGCGGGCGAGCGACGTCTTTACCCATATCAGCCCGGAGAGTGACCGGGATCAGCGCACCATCTATTTTCGCGAGCTGCTGCAGCTGGCGCTGGAAAAAACCCGCGACAGCTTCGGTGACTACGAGCTGCGGGCGGCGCCGCCGATGAACCGGATCCGGCTGCGGCAGGTGCTGCAGACCAACTTCTATCCCAACTTCTTTGCCGTCGATACGCCGCAGCCCGATAGCGGTGAGGCCCTCGACTATGTCCGCTTTCCGGTTGAGCTCGGCATCCTCGGCTATCGCATTTGCTTCGTCAGCCCGCAGCAGGCGAAGGCCATTGCCGGGGTGACCCGCTTCGAGCAGCTCAAGCAGTACCAGAACGTGCAGGGGCGCGGCTGGCAGGATGCCGCCATTCTGCGGGCGGCCGGTCTGCAGGTGCAGGAGGTGGACAGCTACGAGCGGCTGTTCAAGCTGGTGGCCCGTGGGCGGGCCGATCTCTTTTGCCGCGGCGCCAACGAGCTCTTCACCGAGCTGGATCAGCACCGGGATCTGCCCGGCCTCACCGTGGAGCAGCATATCGCCCTGCACTACCCATTCCTCCATCTCTTTTACACCTTCAAGGAGAATCAGGCGGGGATCCGGCGCATTCAGGCCGGGCTCAAGCTGGCGTGGCAGGATGGCTCGCTGCAGCGGCTCTGGCTGCACCACTTCAAACCCTCCCTCGATCAGGCCAGGCTCCATGAGCGGCAGTTGTTCGAGCTGCCCAATCCGCTGCTCAAAGGGATCGACTTTGATTACGACGCCTACCACTACGATCCGGTGACCGGGCGTTTTGGCCCCGGCTTGCCCTGAGTGAAGCGAAAACACGGCCAGCCCTGCGGCTGGCCTTTTTGCGGTGCAAATCATTCCAAAGTGGCATGATGTTTATTATTTAAATTCATTTTTAGAATGATTTTCTGCTGCATATACTGGCTTTGCTTCACGGTATCGGCGCAGCGACACTGTCCGAACCGTCCAGTTCAGGCGTCTTGGTGTCCGACATGAAGGCGTCCATCACCGATCGGGGCATGCCCCGGATTTGTTACCGCTGACGGAGCCTTCACATGTTCTCTTCTGCTACCAACGCGCTCATTGTCGAAGGGGGCGCCATGCGCGGCATCTTCGCCAGTGGCGTGCTCGATGCCTTCGTGGAAAGCCACCACTACCCGTTCGATTTCGTCATGGGCGTCTCGGCCGGGGCGACCAATCTGGTCTCTTACCTGAGCGAGCAGCCACGCCGCAGCCATCACATCATCACCGAGCTGGCCTGCAGCAGCGACTTTCTCGACCCGCTGCGCTTCGTCAAGGGGGGCGATCTGGTGGATATCAGCTGGCTCTGGCGGACCAGTCGTTACCGTTTTCCCCTCGATCTCGACACCTTCTCCGCCTGCCGCATTCCCTTCTATGCGGTGACCACCGATGTGGCGACCGGTGAAGCCGTCTACCTGCCGGTGCGCCCCGACAACATGGACGAGGTGCTGACCGCCACCTGCGCCCTGCCGGTGGTGCAGCACGAGACTCCCTCTGTCGATGGCCGTCCCATGGCGGATGGCGGCATCAGCGACTCCATCCCGGTGATCGAGGCCTATCGACGCGGGGCACGGCGGATGACGGTGGTGCTCTCCGAGCCGCGCGGTTATCGCAAGAAGCCGGCCCGCTTCTGCTGGATGGTGAAGGCGCTGCTCAAGACCCAGCCTGCACTGGCACAGGCGATGCTGGCACGGGATGTGGCCTACAACCGCGCCCTCGACTTTATCGAAACGCCGCCTGCCGATTGCGAGATCGAGGTGATCGCGCCACCGGCCGGTTTTCCGGTCTCCCGCTTTACCCGCGATCAGCTCAAGCTGGAGTCCGGCTATCTGCAGGGCTACTGGCAAGGGCGCCAGAGTCTGCTGCGGGCGGCTGGCGAGGTGATGGCAGTCGCCTGAGGGCCAAACATTGATTGGATGAGTCTGGCTATATCAAAGGTCGGTTCATTCCTCTATTTGCGTTGTAGCTGTTGATCCGCCATCGGCATGACTTGCTAGCCGGCAGCAACCAGGTGACATATAGATTCATCCCATTATTTGATGGTTGATGACGGGGCATCCTTTTCCCTTATTTTCACCGATGTTGTTTTTGGTCGCTATTTATATGCCGAGGAGGATTATCTGAAAATTGAAAAGGAATATTGTTATGGCAACCCAAGAGTTGGAATTGTGCGTAGCTGAAAGCCACTATTACAATATTGTCGCAGAGCTGCTTGAATATGCCGGTGTGACGATTAATGGCCCCCAGCCATATGATATCAAAATAAATAATCACCTCTTTTTCTCCCGGGTTATCAAAGAGGGGTCGTTGGGACTGGGTGAGAGCTACATGGATGGCTGGTGGGATTGCCCGCGGCTTGACATGCTGTTCCATCGCCTGCTGGTGGCCGGAGTTGAAGAGCGTATTCCGCGTCACCTCTCCGACATTGCCTATGTACTCACCAGCCGACTGGTGAACAGGCAGAGTCGCAGACGTGCCTGGCAGGTCGGGCGGGAGCATTATGATCTTGGCAACGATCTGTTTGAGCTGATGCTGGACCCCTATATGCAGTACTCCTGTGGTTACTGGGCCAGAGCCGATAATCTGGAGCAGGCGCAGAGCGATAAACTGCACCTGATTTGCGAAAAGCTGCGGCTGCAAAAGGGGATGCGGCTGCTGGATATCGGATGTGGCTGGGGTGGACTGGCTCGTTTTGCTGCCGAGCATTATGGGGTGTCGGTGGTCGGTGTGACCATCTCGGCGGAGCAGCAGGCGCTGGCACAGGAGAACTGTTCCGGGTTGCCGGTCGAGATCCGTCTGCAGGATTATCGCGATCTCAACGAGCAATTTGACCGGATTGTATCGGTAGGGATGTTTGAACACGTCGGGCCGAAAAACTATGCGACCTATTTTGAGGTGGTCGCCAATAATCTGGTAGAAGATGGCCTTTTCCTATTGCATTCCATCGGCTCAAATAAAACTGATTTGAATGTGGACAAGTGGATTGATAAATATATTTTTCCGAATGGTTGTCTCCCCTCGATATTGCAAATAGCCCAGAGCAGTGAAAAACAATTTGTCATGGAAGATTGGCATAATTTCGGTGCCGATTATGATCGCACCCTGATGGCATGGCTGACTCGTTTCAATGCGGCCTGGCCGAAATTGAAGTCGCATTACAACGAGCGATTCTACCGGATGTTCACCTATTACCTGAATGCTTGTGCCGGGGCATTCCGGGCGCGGGATATTCAGCTCTGGCAGGTGCTGTTCAGCCCCAAAGGGGTGACCGGCGGGATCCGTGTGCCCCGTTAGGGCGTGGGGCGCTGGTGCGAATGAAAAGGGGAACTTCGCGGTTCCCCTTTTTGATCGGCAGGCGCTAGTTACAGCATCTGCTTGAGGCGATAGAGCAGATCCAGCGCCTGCCGCGGGGTGAGCTCGTCGGGACGCACCGCTTCCAGCTCATCGACTACCGGATGGCTCTGGGGCGCCATGGCCACCGGGGCCGGGCGGGTTTCACCGGCGGCTACCGGGGTGGCGCTCTCCAGCTCATGCAGTTTGTGACGGGCCTGCTGGATCACCGATTTCGGCACCCCCGCCAGTGCGGCAACTTGCAGACCGTAGGAGCGACTGGCCGCACCTTCCTGCACCGCGTGCATAAAGGCGATGGTGTCGCCGTG
Organism: Aeromonas sp. FDAARGOS 1410; assembly: GCF_019048745.1. Lineage (NCBI taxonomy): Bacteria > Pseudomonadati > Pseudomonadota > Gammaproteobacteria > Aeromonadales > Aeromonadaceae > Aeromonas > Aeromonas sp. FDAARGOS 1410. The sequence goes on from NZ_CP077401.1 coordinate 1,001,190, forward strand.
CTCCACCGCATCCAGGTGGACGTTGGCCAGACCGCTCATCAGCTCCGGCAAGCGGGTCAGCTCGAAGTAGTGGGTGGCAAACAGGGTGTAGGCGCCGATCTTGCTCGCCAGCTGTTCGGCGCAGGCCCACGCCAGCGAGAGGCCGTCGTAGGTGCTGGTGCCGCGGCCAATCTCGTCCATCAGCACCAGACTGCGGGCGGTGGCGTTGTTGAGGATATTGGCGGTCTCGGTCATCTCCACCATAAAGGTGGATCTTCCCGATGCCAGATCATCCGAGGCTCCGATGCGGGTGAAGATGCGGTCGATGGGGCCGATACGGGCGCTGTCGGCGGGGACGAAGGCGCCGATATGGGCCAGCAGCACGATCAGCGCGGTCTGGCGCATATAGGTCGATTTACCGCCCATGTTGGGGCCGGTGATGATCAGCATCCGCCGCTCCCGCTCCAGCCGGATGGGGTTGGCGATGAAGGGGTCGGTCATCACCTGCTCCACCACCGGATGGCGGCCCGCCTCGATGATGATCTGATCTTCGTCGATGAGGGTGGGGCAGCGGTAGTCGAGGGTCTCGGCCCGCTCGGCCAGGTTGGCCAGCACGTCCAGCTCCGCCAGCGCGGCAGCAGACTCCTGCAGATCGCCAAGGTGCGGCAGCAGAGCATCGAGCAGCTCCTCGTAGAGGCGTTTCTCCAGCGCCAGCGCCTGCGCTTGGGCGGTGAGCACCCGATCCTCGTACTTTTTCAGCTCGTCGATGATGTAGCGTTCGTTGTTCTTGAGGGTCTGGCGGCGGATGTAGTGGGCCGGCACCAGATGGCTGTTGGCGCGGCTTACCTCGATATAGAAGCCGTGCACCTTGTTGTAACCCACCTTGAGGGTGTTGATGCCGGTCAGCAGCTTCTCCCGCTCCTCGATGCGGGCGAGGCTGGCGGTGGCGCCGTTGGCCAGATCCCGCAGCTCGTCCAGCTCGGCGTTGAACCCTTCACGGATGACGCCGCCATCGCGGATCAGCACCGGCGGCACCTCCATCACGGCGCGCTCCAGCAGGTCCAGCAGCTCGGGGAAGGTGCTGGCCCGCTCGCGCAACTGCTGCACAGCTTCGTGCTCGCTCTCCGCCAGCAAGCGCTGCAATTCGGGCAGCTGGGCAAAAGCCTGCCGCAGCCGGGTGAGATCGCGCGGACGGGCCGAGCGCAGGGCCAGACGCGCCAGCACCCGCTCCACATCGCCGACCTGACGCAGCAATCCGCCCAACTCGTCATAGAGGTTCTGCTCGATCAGCTCCTTGATGGTGCTCTGGCGACCTTTGAGGATCACCCGGTCGCGGATCGGCTGGTGGATCCAGCGCTTGAGCAGCCGGCTGCCCATCGGCGTGGCGGTGCAATCGAGCACGGCGGAGAGGGTGTTGTCGTGACCGCCGGCCAGATTCTGGGTCAGCTCCAGATTGCGGCGGGTGGCGGCATCCATGATGACCGCATGATCGGGCTGCTCGAGGCGCACGCTGCGAATGTGGGGCAGGGCGGTGCGCTGGGTGTCCTTGACGTACTGCATCAGGCAACCGGCAGCGCACAGGGCGGTCTCGCTCTGTTCGACGCCAAAGCCCACCAGATCCTGGGTCCCGAACTGCTGGCACAACAGCTTGCGGGCAGTGCCCAGCTCAAACTCCCACTCCGGGCGGCGGCGAAGACCGCGGCGACCCTCGACGTGGTGCAGGAAGGCGAAGGATTCGGGGTAGAGCAGCTCCGCCGGATTGGTGCGCTGCAGCTCCGCCAGCAGGGTCTCCTCTTTCTCGAACTGGTTGATGAAGAAGCGGCCGGAGCCAATGTCCATGGTGCCGTAGCCGAAGCGGCGGCCATCGTGGTAGACGGCGGCGATCAGGTTGTCCTGCCGCTCGCTGAGCAGCGCCTCGTCGGAGACGGTGCCCGGGGTGATGATGCGGATCACCTTGCGCTCCACCGGCCCCTTGCTGGTGGCGGGATCCCCTACCTGCTCGCAGATGGCGGCAGACTCGCCGAGCTGCACCAGCTTGGCCAGATACCCTTCGATGGCGTGATAGGGAACACCCGCCATCGGGATGGGGCTACCGGCCGACTGGCCGCGCTTGGTCAGGGAGATGTCGAGCAGCTGGGAGGCCTTGCGGGCATCGTCATAGAACAACTCGTAGAAGTCGCCCATCCGGTAGAACAGCAGGATCTCCGGGTTCTCGGCCTTGAGGGTCAGATACTGCTGCATCATGGGCGTGTGGGCGCTGAGATTGGCGCTTGGCGCTGCGCCAGTAGCTTGGTGTTGTGCGGTCATGTTCTATTCCAGAAGGGGCCTCTGCGGGCCCGGGTCTGCGGTGATGAGCCTTGAGCTTGATGGCGCCATTCTACACATAAGCGCCGCGCCGGGGGAGGTTGGCTCACACCACCATTTGGCTGATGCGAGTCATCAGCCTTGTGACAATCAGCTCAGTTGCGAGGGGCAGTGGCGGGATCGCATAATGTGCCCTTTCCACGCATCAGAAGGAGCTGTGATGAAACTGGACGCAGAGATAGAGCACCTCGCCATCGAGCTGGGGCGGGCCCTTGGTCAACGGGGCTGGCTGGCGGCGACCGCCGAATCCTGTACCGGCGGTGGAGTGGCTACGGCTATCACCGACATCGCGGGAAGCTCCGGCTGGTTCGATCGCGGTTTTGTCACCTACACCAATGAGGCCAAACAGCAGATGCTGGGAGTGAGCCGCGAGAGCCTTGAGCGGCACGGCGCGGTGAGCGAAGCGGTGGTGCTGGAGATGGCCCGCGGTGCGCTGGCGCACTCGTCTGCCTCCATCAGCGTTGCCATCAGCGGCATCGCCGGCCCCGGCGGTGCGACCGAGGGCAAGCCGGTCGGCACCGTCTGGTTCGCCTGGGCCGACAGCAATGGCCGCCACCACTCCCTGCTGGCCCGCTTCGACGGGGATCGCCGGCAGGTGCGCCAGCAGGCGGTGAGACAGGCCTTGTCGGGTCTGTTGGCCCTGCTCAGATAAATTGGGCTTGATACTGTATGAATAGACAGTATACTTAGCCCAACTTCATTTTTTACTCACGATTTCCAGCGGAGATTGGCATGGATCAGAACAAACAGAAGGCACTGGCGGCTGCGCTGGGTCAGATTGAAAAGCAGTTCGGCAAAGGCTCCATCATGCGTCTGGGCGACAGCAAGACCATGGATATCGAAGCCATCTCCACCGGCTCCCTCTCTCTGGACGTGGCGCTGGGGATCGGTGGTCTGCCGTGCGGTCGTATCGTCGAGATCTACGGCCCGGAATCTTCCGGTAAAACCACCCTCACCCTGCAGGTGATCGCCGAAGCCCAGAAGAAGGGCAAGACCTGTGCCTTCGTCGATGCTGAGCACGCGCTGGATCCTATCTATGCTGCCAAGCTGGGCGTCAACGTCGACGACCTGCTTATCTCCCAGCCGGATACCGGTGAACAGGCGCTGGAGATCTGCGACATGCTGGTGCGCTCCAACGCCGTTGACGTCATCATCGTCGACTCCGTGGCGGCCCTGACTCCGAAAGCGGAAATCGAAGGCGAGATGGGTGACTCCCACGTTGGCCTGCAGGCCCGTCTGATGTCCCAGGCGCTGCGCAAGCTGACCGCCAACATCAAAAACGCCAACTGCCTGTGCATCTTTATCAACCAGATCCGGATGAAGATCGGCGTCATGTTCGGTAGCCCGGAGACCACTACCGGTGGTAACGCGCTCAAGTTCTACGCCTCCGTGCGTCTGGATATCCGTCGTACCGGCGCCATCAAGGAAGGCGACGAAGTGGTCGGTAACGAGACCCGCGTCAAGGTAGTGAAGAACAAGGTTGCCCCTCCCTTCAAGCAGGCCGAATTCCAGATCTTCTACGGTGCCGGTATCTCCAAAGAGGGTGAGCTGGTGGATCTCGGCGTCAAGCACAAGCTGATCGACAAGGCCGGTGCCTGGTACAGCTACAACGGCGAGAAGATTGGTCAGGGCAAGGCCAACGTGATGAAGCTGTTCGCCGAGAACAAGGTGCTGGCTGGCGAAGTGGAAGCCAAACTGCGCGAGCTGCTGCTCTCCGGTGCCGTACCTGTCGATGACAAGGCTGCACCGGTTGAGGCAGACGAGTTCGATGCCGAAAGCGAACAAGAGTTCGAATAAGGAACAAAGGAAGGCCGGGTAGATACCCGGCCTTGTTATTTAAGATGGTAGATGAATCCGTGACCGAACCGGTCGAGCCCGCCGAGCCGACCTTTGCCGAGCAGCTGGCCGCTGCCCGCGGCTATGCCATGCGCAGTCTGGCCCGCCGCGAGAGTGCCGAATCGGAGCTGGCCAGACGCCTGCGCCAGCAGGGCTATCAGGAAGAGGTGATCGAGGCGGTGGTCGACTACTGCCGCGGTTATAACTGGGTCAATGACGAACGTTATGGTGCCATGGCGGTGCGGGCCGGTGTCGCCAAGGGACATGGCCCGCTCAAAATCCGTTTCGACCTGCGCCGCAAGGGGCTGGACGATGGCCAGATCGATGCCGCCTTCGAGCAACCCGAGCTGGACTGGTTCGAGCTTGCCTTCGAACTGCTGGAGCGACGGGCAAAAATTGCCGATCTGGCCGATTTCAAGCTGCGGATGAAGTGGCTCAAATATCTGCTGGGGCGCGGCTTTACCCAGGATCAGGCCCGTTATGCCATCTCGGCCCTGCAGGAGCGGGAGGAGTAACGCCACTGCGTGGCAACAGTCGTTTTACCTCTCCTTGTTGCATATTTTTCCTGCCGGCTCAGTAGCTTGCGCGCGCAATCCCGAAAAAGCCGCCTTTTGTTCATCTCATCCCTCTTTATGCGCTGCTTTTTTGCCTCTCGACAGTGAAAAAAGCCACTGTGAGCAGTGGCGCTCTTTTCTGGCCCGTTTATGTGCGCTTTTTCGCCCGTGGCGGCCCTGTCCGTTTTACTTTACCCCGCAGAAAACTTACATTAATGCGGTTAAAAGTCCGTATTCGAATCAAGCAGGATTTTCCATGTATATGTCCACGTCAGAGATTCGCGCTGCGTTTCTCGAGTATTTCCGTTCCCAGGGGCACCAGGTTGTCTCCTCCAGCTCGCTGGTACCGCATAACGACCCGACCCTGTTGTTTACCAACGCGGGTATGAACCAGTTCAAGGATGTGTTCCTTGGCGCAGACAAGCGTGCCTACAATCGCGCGACGACTTCCCAGCGTTGCGTGCGTGCCGGTGGTAAGCACAACGATCTGGAAAACGTCGGCTATACCGCTCGTCACCACACCTTCTTCGAAATGCTGGGCAACTTCAGCTTCGGTGACTACTTCAAACAGGATGCCATCAAGTTTGCATGGGGCTTCCTGACCGAGGTGCTGCAGCTGCCGAAAGATCGCCTGCTGGTGACCGTCTACGCGACTGACGATGAAGCTTTCGACATCTGGGAAAAAGAGGTCGGTGTCCCGGCCGATCGCATCGTGCGCATCGGTGACAACAAGGGCGCCCCTTACGCTTCCGACAACTTCTGGGCGATGGGCGATACCGGCCCGTGCGGTCCCTGCACCGAGATCTTCTATGACCACGGCGATCACATCTGGGGTGGCCGTCCCGGCTCACCGGAAGAGGATGGCGACCGTTTCATCGAGATCTGGAACGTGGTGTTCATGCAGTTCAACCGTCAGGCTGACGGCACCATGGAGCCGCTGCCGCGTCCGTCCGTGGATACCGGCATGGGTCTGGAGCGTATCTCCGCCATCATGCAGGGTGTCCACTCCAACTACGAAATCGACATCTTCCAGGCACTGATCAAGAAAGCGGCCGAGATTGTCGGCACCACCGATCTGAGCAACCAGTCCCTGCGCGTTATTGCTGACCACATCCGCTCCTGCGCCTTCCTGGTGGCAGATGGCGTGATGCCGTCCAACGAAGGTCGTGGCTATGTGCTGCGCCGCATCATCCGCCGCGCCGTGCGTCACGGTCGCAAGCTGGGCGCTACCGATGTCTTCTTCTACAAACTGGCTGCCGAGCTGGCAGTGCAGATGAAGGATGTCGCTGCCGAGCTGATCGCCCAGCTGCCGCTGGTCGAGCGCGTGCTGCGCATCGAAGAGGAGCAGTTCGTCCGCACGCTGGATCGCGGTCTGCTGCTGCTGGAAGACGCTCTGGCTAACCTGGGCGATGCCAAGGTTATTCCGGGTGAAGTGGTGTTCAAGCTCTATGACACTTACGGCTTCCCGGCCGACCTGACTGCCGACGTGGTGCGCGAGCGCGAGATCGGCATCGACGAAGAGGGCTTCAAGGCCGAGATGGAGAAGCAGCGTGCTCGTGCCAAGGAAGCGTCCAGCTTCGGCGTGAACTACAACGAGATGCTCAAGCTCGACTTCGAGACCCCCTTCACCGGTTACAAGACCCTGAGCGAGCGCACTCGCGTGGTCGGCATCTACAAGGGTGTGGAAGAGGTGAGCGGTCTGATCGCCGGTGACGAAGCTGTCATCGTGTTGGAAGAGACCCCCTTCTACGCCGAGTCCGGCGGCCAGATTGGCGACAGCGGTACTCTGAAAGTGGACGACGGCATCTTTGCCGTGACCGACACCCTGAAAGCGGGCAAGGCGATCATCCACAAGGGTTATATGGAGTTGGGCACCCTGGAGAAAGGGGCCGAGGTTGAGGCCGTGGTGGACGCTGACCGTCGCCAGGCCATCGCCCTGAACCACTCCGTAACTCACCTGCTGCACGCAGCTCTGCGTCAGGCACTGGGCGAGCATGTCACCCAGAAAGGTTCTCTGGTTGGAGCCGAGCGCATGCGTTTCGACTTCTCCCACTTCGAGGGGCTGACCATGGCGACCATTCGCCGGGTCGAGGAGCTGGTCAACAACCAGATCCGCGCCAACCACGAAATCACCACCCAGCTGATGGATCTGGAAGCGGCCAAGTCCGCCGGTGCCATGGCGCTGTTTGGTGAAAAATATGAAGACGACGTGCGTGTTGTGCGCATGGGCGACTACTCCACCGAGCTGTGCGGCGGTACTCACGCCAAGCGCACCGGTGATATCGGCTTCTTCAAGATCATCGCCGAGAGCGGCATCGCGGCTGGTGTGCGCCGTATCGAAGCGGTGACCGGCAAAGCGGCCATCGACTTCATGCATCAGGTTGGCGAGCAGATCGAAGAGGCTGCTGCCCTGGTGAAAGGCGACCAGTTCTGCATCGCCGACAAGGTTCGCCAGATGCTGGACAAGGCCAAGATGATGGAGCGCGAGCTGGAGCAGCTCAAGGCCAAGCTGGCCGCTCAGGCCGGTAACGACCTGCTGGGTCAGGTGATCGAGATCAACGGTCAGAAGGTGCTGGTTGCAGCGCTGGAAGGGGCCGATCCGAAATCCCTGCGCGGCATGCTGGACGAGCTGAAGAACCAGATGAAGTCCGGTGTTGTGCTGCTGGCAACCTGTGCCGACGGCAAGGTCAACCTGATCGCGGGCGTCACCAACGACCTGACCGGCAAGGTCAAGGCCGGTGAGCTGGTCAATCTGGTTGCCCAGCAGGTGGGTGGCAAGGGCGGTGGCCGTCCGGACATGGCACAGGCGGGTGGTACCCAGCCTGAGGCGGTGCCGGCAGCGCTGCAATCCGTTCACTCCTGGCTGGAAGAGCGCCTGTAATCGGGCGAGGTGATCTGTGGCACTCTATGTACAGAAGTACGGCGGCACCTCGGTCGGCACACTGGAGCGGATCGAGGCGGTAGCTGAGCGGGTCGAGCAGACCCGCGCCCAGGGACACGACGTGGTGGTGGTTGTCTCCGCCATGTCGGGCGAAACCAACCGGTTGCTGGGCATGGCCCAGCAACTGGATCCTGATGCCAACCGGCGCGAGATGGATGTACTGGTCTCCACCGGTGAGCAGGTCACCATAGCGCTGCTGGCCATCGCGTTGAACAAACGCGGTTGCCCGGCGGTCTCGATGACTGGCGATCAGGTACGGATTCATACCGATTCCGCCTATGGCAAGGCGCGCATCACCCACATCGACACCGAGCTGGTTCATGCCGAACTGGCTGCGGGCAAGGTGGTGGTGATCGCCGGTTTCCAGGGCCGTGACGAGCATAACGCCATCACGACGCTGGGCCGCGGCGGTTCGGATACCACGGCAGTTGCCGTGGCGGCGGCCATCAAGGCCGATGAGTGCCAGATCTTTACCGATGTGGATGGGGTATACACCACGGATCCGCGCATCGAGCCCAAGGCTCGTCGTCTCGACACCATCACCTTCGAGGAGATGCTGGAGATGGCCAGTCTCGGCGCCAAGGTGCTGCAGATCCGCTCGGTGGAGTTTGCGGGCAAGTACCGCGTCCCGCTGCGGGTGCTGTCGAGCTTTGTCGACGGAGAGGGAACCTTAATCACATATGGAGGTGAGAGGATGGAAGCTCCCCTGGTATCCGGGATCGCTTTTAACCGCAACGAGGCCAGCCTGACCATTCTGGGTGTGCCGGACAGACCGACCGTGGCTGCGCAGATCCTGAACCCGATCAGCGACGCCAACATTGATGTCGACATGATTGTGCAAAATACCCTGGGAGATGGCACCGCCGACTTCACCTTCACGGTGAATCGTGACGACTACCGCCGTGCCCGTGCGCTGCTGGAGGAGACTGCGACCGAGTTGGGCGCCTCCTGCGTGCAGGGGAATGGCGAGATTGCCAAGGTCTCCATTGTCGGTGTCGGCATGTGGAACCATCCCGGTGTTGCGCGCACCATGTTCAAGGTATTGGGCGAGGAGGGGATCAACATGCAGTTGATTTCTACCTCTGAAATCAAAATCTCGGTGGTGATTGACGAGAAGTATCTGGAGCTGGCGGTGCGGGCCCTGCACGCCGCTTTTGGATTGGATCAAGCGCCCCAAGAGCAGCCTTTGGGCTAACAATCGCTGATTGATTTAGTTTCAACCATTTACCATATCGGTATCTTTGTAAGATAATGTCGCATATCGATATAAAAACAAAACAGGATACAGGAGCAAGCGAATGCTTATTTTGACTCGTCGTGTAGGGGAAACCCTGATGATTGGTGATGAAGTGACTGTCACCGTACTGGGCGTTAAAGGTAACCAGGTCCGTATCGGTGTTAACGCGCCGAAAGAGGTCTCCGTACACCGCGAAGAGATCTACCAGCGCATCCAGGCTGAGAAAGTACCGGGTCAATCCGGCTTCTAAGCGGCTTTAATGGCTGTGACAAGGCGACACCTCATGTGTCGCCTTTTGTTTTTTAAGGCCAGGCAAAACCGCGCTGCAAGGTGCAAAAGAGCGGGATAAGTGTCGATATTGTTTGAATATTCCACGCTTTGGCCAAATGCTGAGCGAACACGCTTTTTTCTCCAAAAAAGTGTTTGACTAAAAATCCCTGTGAAGTATTATCAGCCCCGCAAACGGAGAGGTGGCCGAGAGGCTGAAGGCGCTCCCCTGCTAAGGGAGTATGCGGCTTATACCCGCATCGGGGGTTCGAATCCCCCCTTCTCCGCCATTTTGCGCCCGTAGCTCAGCTGGATAGAGTACCTGGCTACGAACCAGGTGGTCAGAGGTTCGAATCCTCTCGGGCGCACCATATTCGACTCTTTGGAGTCATGTGTTGACCATCAGCAAGTCAGCACTGAAAAAGGCTTACTGTTGAGTAAGCTTTTTTTATCGTTTGAAAACAGGGCGCCCGTAGCTCAGCTGGATAGAGTACCTGGCTACGAACCAGGTGGTCAGAGGTTCGAATCCTCTCGGGCGCACCATGTTTCAAGCAGTGCAACAATTTATGAGCGCCCGTAGCTCAGCTGGATAGAGTACCTGGCTACGAACCAGGTGGTCAGAGGTTCGAATCCTCTCGGGCGCACCATGTTTCAAGCAGTGCAACAATTTATGAGCGCCCGTAGCTCAGCTGGATAGAGTACCTGGCTACGAACCAGGTGGTCAGAGGTTCGAATCCTCTCGGGCGCACCATATCTCAAGCAGTGCTACAAGTTGTGAGCGCCCGTAGCTCAGCTGGATAGAGTACCTGGCTACGAACCAGGTGGTCAGAGGTTCGAATCCTCTCGGGCGCACCATACAGACAGCCTCGACTTCGGTCGGGGCTGTTTTTTTATGGGCGTTTTTCACCCTCTATCCATCTCGCTTGTTCCCGCTAATGGTGCTGCAACGGCCTCTTCCCAGCTTGCTGCAATCCCCGTATTCCCACTTCTTCCTGCCAGTTTCTCCTCGTTAGCCTACCGCGTCAAAACCTCGCTGTTTGCAGTGGTTTATCTTGCATGCGTGGATACCTGGCTACTACCGCCAAATGCCTTATAACCCGCTCCTGCGCGGTTTGGCGGCAATAAAAAAGGATGCCGCAGCATCCTTTTTCAATAGGAGTGATTCACTCAGCTTTTCAGCCATTTGCGAATGCGGTTTGCATCGCCGACCGGGGTGCGCTTGCCCACCGAGTTGAGCAGCACGATGGCCAGCTCGCGGTTGTCCGGCTTGGCACGCATTACCAGACAGCGGCCCGCTTCATCGGTAAAGCCGGTCTTGGAGAGGCGTACATCCCAATCCGGGTTTTTCACCAGCGGGTTGGTGTTGTTGAACATCAGGCTGTAGGCCGGGGTGGTGAAACGCATCTCGCGGTTCTCGTCCTGAGTGAACTGGCGGATCAGCGGCTGGCGATAGGCGGCAGCCACCAGCTTGGCCAGATCCTGCGCAGTCGCGACGTTGCGGGTCGAGAGGCCGGTGGAGTCGTAGAAGTGGGTATTGCGCATGCCCAGCTGACGCGCCTTGTTGTTCATGGCGCGCACGAAGGCGCTGCGGCCGCCCGGGTAGTGGCGGCCGAGGGCCGAGGCCATCCGGTTCTCGGAGGACATCAGCGCCAGATGCAGGGCGTCGCGGCGGGTCACCTTGGTGCCCATGCGAATGCGCGAGTGGGTGTGCTTGACCCGGTCGATGTCATCCTTGTCGACCGTGATGATCTGATCCAGATTTTGCCGGGCTTCCAGCACCACCAGCGCCGTCATCAGCTTGGTGAGGGAGGCGATGGGACGGGCCTTGTTGGCATTCTTCTGATAAAGGGTCTTGCCCGAGTTGACGTCTACCACCAGTGCGCTTTCCGAGCGTACATCCAGCTTGGCAGGGCTGGGGGCGGCACTCGCCGCAGGCAATCCCAGCATTCCCATCAAGCCGACAACCAGCGCAACTGCGCGAATCCGACACCGCATACTACCGACTCCATTCCCATCGAAAAAAGGCGCTAGATTCACTCATTTTTGACCGGGCTTTACAAGGGGCGATCGAGACTATTTCTGCGCTTTGCGCAAAAGCGGGATCAAAAAAGCCCTCCATTGGAGGGCTCTTCGTGCAGGCATGGTCAGCCGGCGTCAGTTCTGGGGCCGGGTGGACTTGCGCTTGCTGATCCAGCGCCAGATGAGGGCGATGACGCCACCTACCAGCAACACCACCGGCAGGTAGATGATGATGCTGAGGAACTGGGACTGATATTCGGCCGCCAGTTTGGTGTGGCTCAGGTAGTAGCCGAAGCCCACCAGCGGGCAGATCCACATGATGGAGCTGATCAGATTGACGATGAGAAAGCGGCCCTGCGGCAGTTCGGTGGCGCCGACGATGTAGGGGTAGGCGGTGCGGACGAAGGCGATGTAGCGGGCGGTGATCAGGGTGATGATCCCGTATTTGTCCAGCAGGTAGTAAACCTTCTGCTGGTGCTTCTCTTCCACATGGGAGAGCAGCCGGTGGTAGAGCTGGGTATGGCCGAGGAAGCGCCCCTGCATGTAGCCGAGCCAGGTGCCGACGAAGGTGGCCATGATCAGCAGCGGGATTACCCCGAAGGAGAGCACGTCCTGATAGATGAGGACGCCGGTCAGGATCAACAGGCTGTCGCCGGGCAGGAAAGCGGTGGGGATAAAGCCATTTTCCAATACCAGAAAGGTCAGTAAGACGGCGCAAACCATGAAGGCCATCTTGGGATCGGACAGGGTCACCAGATCCTGATGCATAAAGGCGTGAGCCAGTTGGTAAAACCGCTCCATACTTGCAAACTCCGCAGGTTAGCTGGGTTGATCGGTCAAGGGCATGGCGAGCACCTTGTCGATGCGCAGACCATCCATGTCAACAATTTCCAGTTGCCACTGTTCCAGGGTCACCAGATCGCCGGTGTGTGGAACACGACCAAGGAGCAGCATGATAAGCCCTCCGAGGGTGTGATAGTGATGTTTTTCTTCTTCCGGCAGGCGAACCAGCTCCAGACAGTCCTTCAACTCGGGCAGCGGGATCAGGCCATCGAGCAGCCAGCTGCCGTCGGCGCGCTGGAATGCCCAGTTGTCCTCGCCATCCTCCTGCTGGAAATCCCCGGCCAGTGCCTCCAGCAGATCCTGCTGGGTGACCAGCCCCTGCAGCTCGCCATACTCGTCCACCACCATCACCATCTGTTCGCTGTGGGTGCGGAAGTGGTTGAGCAGCTCGACCCCGTTGAGGGTCTCGGGCAGCAGGCTGCAATCCTGGGTCAGGGCCGCCAGATCGATGGGCTCCCCCTTGATATAGGCGTGCAGCACCTTGCTGACGTTGATGACCCCCACCAGATCCGACAGGCTGCCGTCGCAGACCGGAAAGAAGCTGTGACGATACTCCACCAGCCGTTGCAGGTTGGCCTCCAGCGGCAGCGCCAGATCCAGATAGCGGATATCGCTGCGCGGCACCATCAGGGAGGAGAGGCTGCGCTCGTCTAAACGAAACACGTTGCGCAGCATGGTGTGTTCGTGATCCTCGATCACCCCGGCTTCCGACCCCTCTACCAGCATGGCATGGATCTCCTCCTCGGTGACGTTGGCGTTGCCATTCTGGTTGACCCGCAGCAGGCGCAAGGTGGTGTTGGTGGATGCCGAGAGCAGCCAGACGAAGGGGCGGGTCATGATGGCAAGCCACAACATGGGGCGCGCCACCATACAGGCGATGCGCTCGGCGCTGAGCTGGCCAAGCCGCTTGGGCACCAGTTCACCGACCACGATGGAGAGGTAGGTTACTCCCACCACCACGATGACGGTGGCGATAAGTCCGCTGCTCTTGGGGGAGAGTCCCCACTCCTGCAGCCAGAGGGAGAAGGGCTGGGCCAGCAGGGATTCGCCATAGATACCGTTGAGCAGGCCGATGGAGGTGATGCCGATCTGCACGGCGGAGAGGAAATGAGTCGGGTTTTCGCCGAGTTTGAGTGCGATGGCCGCCGAGCGGCTTCCTTCATTGGCCAGCTTGCCAAGGCGCGCCTTGCGGGCGGTGACGATGGCGATTTCCGACATGGCGAAGAGGCCGTTAAGCAAGATCAATCCCAACAGGATCAACAGTTCCATACTGCAGCTGCACTCCTTGAGTAGAAAATATCGCTGGCAGTGTAATGAATTTGGCGGCGATGTGCTTGTGAAAGCGGGTGATCCTGCTCGCTAATTTGATCTCGCAGGGGCAGGGAGTGATGCGCGGGGAGGAGAAAAGGGCGGGAGATCCCGCCCTTGGCATGATTGCAGAGTCCCCTGTCAGAACTGCTGGAAGTAGCGCTGGATCTGCTTGGGATCCTTGGTCTGGGTCAGGGAGAGCATCAGCAGCACCCGCGCCTTCTGCGGGTTGAGGGTCTCGGCGGCGACGAAGCCGTACTTGGCGTCATCGATCTCGGCATCCAGAGTGGTGGAGCCGGTCGGTACGCGGGCGGAGCGCACGACCCGGATGCCATCCTTGCTCGCCTTGGCCAGAGTATCGAACAGGGTGTGGTAGAGGTTGCCGTTACCCACCCCGGCGCTGACGATGCCGTCGAACTTGGCATCCACCATCGCCTTGGCCGGCAGATCGGTGGCGTTGGCGTAGCTGTAGACGATGCCAACCTGCGGCAGCTTGTCGAGCTTGCTCACGTCAAACGGGGTCTTGCTGGTGTGCAGGCGAGCCGGACTGCGCTGATAGTCGATCTTGCCGTTGTGGATGTAGCCGAGCGGGCCGAAGTTGGGGGAGGCAAAGGTCTGCACGCCGGTGGTGTTGGTCTTGGTGACGTCGCGGGCATCGAGCACGGTGTCGTTCATCGCCACCATGACGCCACGTCCCTTGGAGGCGGGGTCAGAGGCGGTCACCACGGCGTTGTAGAGGTTCATCGGGCCATCGGCGCTCATGGCGGTGGAGGGGCGCATGGCGCCGACCAGCACCACCGGCTTGTCGCTCTTGACGGTCAGATTGAGGAAGTAGGCGGTCTCTTCCATGGTGTCGGTGCCGTGGGTGATGACGATGCCATCCACATCATCCTTGGCCAGCAGCTCGTTGACCCGCTTGGCCAGCTTGAGCCACACCTCGTCGTTCATGTCCTGGGAGCCGATCTTCACCACCTGCTCACCCTGCACGTCGGCCACGTTTTTCATCTCGGGCACGGCGGCGATCAGCGTCTCGATGGCCACCTTGCCAGCCTCGTAGTTGGACTGGGTAGCGGACTGGCCAGCTCCGGCGATGGTGCCGCCGGTCGCCAGAATGTGCACGTTGGGCAGCGCCATGGCCATGGGGGAGAGGGTCAGGCCGACGACGGCGGCGAGCAGGGTCTTGCGGATCGGTAGGGTCATGCTGCAAATCCTTATGGTTGGAATAATTGCAGCCAGTTTGCCCAGATAACCACCAATATCTGTGATAAAACTCACCAAAAGACAGGTGAGTACAGATTTTTAACCTGTTTTATACCTCTATAGAGATAATTTAACTCGCAGAGAAACCCTTGGCTTCGATCAGGGCGATCAGCTCGGCCTTGCTCAGCTCGCTCTCGATGACGGCCTTGCTGCTGGTAAAGTCGACGGTCGCGGTGGTGACCGCAGGCTGGGCCAGCAGGGCTTTTTGCAGGCTGGCGGCGCAACCACCACAGGACATGCCGGAGACGGTGAGTTCGATGGTCATAAATGCTCTCCTCGGTTGATATGGCACAAGGGTAAAGCTGCCGCCTCCGGCAAGGTCAAGCCGTCAGTACATAAGACCCAGATAGTTCATCAGGATTGCTCCCAGCCGGTGGATGGGTGACATGCGAGCCAAGGTTCGTAGTGGCGATGAGGTTGGCAGTTTCCTCTGGCAGGGTCAGTACATCAGACCGAGGTAATTCATCAGGGTTGCCCCGAGGCTGGTAGTGACCAGCGAACCGAGGGTGGTGGTGGCGATGATGTTTGCTGCCAGCACGCTGTCGCCCCCCATGGCGCGGGTCATCACATAGCTGGCGGCGGCAGTCGGGGTAGCGCTGATAAGAAACAGGATGCCAAGCTCCAGATGGCTGAAGCCGAGCAGGGCCGCCCCCAGAGTGAACACCGCTGGAATGAGGCAGAGCCGCATCACGCTGGCCCAGCCGGTCAGCGCCGCCCCGCCGCGCAGGGCGCCGAGACTGAGGGAGGCGCCGGTGCAGAGCAACGCCAGCGGCAGGGTCATGTTGGCGAAGTAGCCGCCAGTGGTGAGCAGCAGCTGCGGCATCTTGATACCGAGCAGGCTGAACGGCAGGGCCGCCACGATGGCGATGATGAGCGGATTCTTGATGATGCCAAGCAGGATGGGGCGAATGCCGGTGGCGCCGCCGAGGCTGCGGGTGAGGGTGATGACCGCGAGGATGTTGTAGAGCACGGTGACCGCGCCGACGTAGAGCGCTGCCGCCCCAAGCCCCTCGTGGCCATAGGCGTTCTGCACGTAGGCGAGCCCTATGATGGCACTGTTGCCGCGAAAACTCCCCTGCACGAAGATACCGCGCAGCCGCTGCTCGCCGATAAAGCGGCCCGCCAGCAGCTCCAGTACCAGATAGCTGGCGACGGTGGCCAGCAGGCCGTAACCGATAAACCAGGGGCTCGGCATGGTGGCGAAGTTGGTGCCAAGAATGCTGAGAAAGAGCAGGGCGGGCAGGGTGACCTGAAACACCAGCCGGGAGGCGGATTCGGTGAAGGGCTCCGGCAGCAGCCCCAGCCGTTTGAGCCAGATGCCGAGCAGCAGGATCACGCAGATGGGGCCTGTGATGGAGAGGGAGAAGAGCAGACTGGCCAGCAGATCCATGGTGGGCGTCCTCCTGATGCGCCGTCCGAAGCGGGGCAAAAAGGGCATTCTAACGCCATGGGCTTGTATTCACAGGGGTTAATCACAACAATGTGGGCAATTTCCACCGCCTGCGCCAAACCCCAGTGAGTCAATCCATGGACAAGAAACTGACCATCCTCGATATCGCCCGCCTCTCGGGGGTCGGCAAGTCGACTGTCTCCCGGGTGCTCAATCAGGATCCCAAGGTGAAGCAGGAGACCCGCGAGCGGGTGGAGCAGATCATCGCCGAACACGGCTTCGTGCCGAGCAAGTCGGCGCGGGCCATGCGCAGCCAGAGCCAGCAGGTGGTGGGGATCATCGTCTCGCGGCTCGACTCCAGCTCGGAGAATCAGGCGGTGCGCGGCATGCTGGAGACCCTCTACCAGCGCGGCTACGACGCCGTGCTGATGGAGAGCAAGTTCTCTCCGGCCAAGGTGCAGGAGCATCTGGCGGTGCTGGAGCGGCGCGGAGTGGATGGCATCATCCTGTTCGCCTTCAACGATCTCGACTATGCCGCCATGGCGCCGCTCAGGGATAAGCTGGTGCTGGTCGCCCGCGAATATCCCGGTTTCTCCTCGGTCTGCTTTGACGATGTCGGGGCGGTGCGCACCATGCTGGGCCAGCTCGCTGCCCGCGGTATCCGCGATATCGCCTATCTGGGGGTGGATACTGCCGACCTCACCACCGGCCAGCGCCGGCTCGACGCCTACCTCGGCTACTGCGCCGAGCAGGGGCTGGCGGCGCGCAACGCCCTCGGAGATCTCAGCCTGCAGAGCGGCTACCGGTTGGCTGCCGAGCTGCTCACTCCGACTACCGGCGCGCTGGTCTGCGCCAGCGACACCCTCGCCATCGGCGCGGCGAAATACCTGCAGGAGCAGGGGCGTAGCGAGGTGCTGGTGACCGGCCTTGGCAACAACCCCATGTTCACTTTCCTCTTTCCCAACGCCCTCACTCTGGATCTCGGTTACAAGGGGGCAGGGGAGCAGGCGGCGCGGCAGCTGCTCGGCCAGATCGAGCAGGAGCAGCCGCCGCTGGCGACCATAGCCCCCTGTCGTACCCTGTGACCCCCATCACTTCCGGCTGAACAAAAAACGCGCTTTTTGTGACGCTGGCCACGAAATGGGAACGTTCCCATTTTGATCTGGCAAGATTGTCGGCATGCTAAATGGGAACGATACCAAAAACGCTCGAGCCCAAAGAGTGGCTCGCAAGGGCGATGCAGACCACTATTCAATGGCGTCACAGAGGGAAGACCCATGTCCAAGATCAACGCACAGCAGCTTGCCACCCTGATCGACAAGATCGGCGGCAAGGAGAACATCGCCACCGTCAGCCACTGTCTGACCCGGTTGCGCTTCGTCCTGAACGATCCGGCCAAGGCCGACAGCAAAGCCATCGAAACCATCCCGGCGGTGAAGGGAAGCTTCACCCAGGGTGGTCAGTTCCAGGTGGTCATCGGCAACGAGGTAGAGCAGTGGTACAAGGCGCTGACCGAGCAGCTCGGTGTCAGCGGTGGCAGCAAGGAGGCCGCCAAGCAGGCGGCGCGCCAGAACATGAATCCGCTGGAGCGGGGCATCTCCCATCTGGCGGAGATCTTCGTGCCGCTGCTGCCTGCCATCATCACCGGCGGTCTGATCCTGGGTTTTCGCAACGTCATCGGCGACATCAAGATGTTCGACGATGGCACTCACACCCTCACCGAGATCAGCCAGTTCTGGGCTCAGGTGCATGCCTTCCTCTGGCTGCTGGGCGAGGCGATCTTCCACTTCCTGCCGGTGGGCGTCTGCTGGTCTGCGGTGAAGAAGATGGGCGGCTCCGAGATCCTGGGTATCGTGCTCGGCATCACGCTGGTGTCGCCCCAGTTGATGAACGCCTACGGCATCGGCCAGCAGACCCCCGAGGTGTGGGACTTCGGTCTGTTCGTGATCCAGAAGGTGGGTTATCAGGCGCAGGTCATTCCGGCGCTGCTGGCGGGCGTGTTCCTCGCCTGGGTAGAGACCAATCTCAAGCGGATTATTCCGGCCTATCTCTATCTGGTGATTGTGCCGTTCGTTTCTCTGCTGCTGGCGGTGATCGTGGCCCACGCCTTTATCGGCCCGTTCGGCCGCTGGATTGGTGAGGGCGTCGGCTTCGCTGCCAAGGCCGCCATGACCGGCTCCTTCGCTCCTATCGGTGCCGCCCTGTTCGGTTTCCTCTACGCGCCGCTGGTCATCACCGGCATCCACCACACCACCAACGCGGTGGATCTGCAATTGATGCAGAGCATGGGTGGCACCCCGATCTGGCCGCTGATCGCCCTCTCCAATATCGCTCAGGCTTCTGCGGTCGTCGGCATCATTCTGATTAGCCGCAAGGAGAACGAACGGGAGATCTCGGTGCCTGCCGCCATCTCCGCCTATCTCGGGGTGACCGAACCGGCCATGTACGGTATCAACCTCAAGTACAAGTTCCCCATGCTGTGCGCCATGGTGGGCTCCAGCCTTGCAGCCCTCATCTGCGGTTTCGCCGGGGTGATGGCCAACGGCATCGGGGTAGGCGGCCTGCCGGGCATCCTCTCCATCCAGCCGCAATACTGGGCCGTTTATTCCCTCGCCATGCTGGTCGCCATCGTGGTGCCGGTGGTGCTGACCCTGCTGGTCTACAAGCGCCAGCAAGCGGCCGGCAAGCTGGCCGAAGCCAGCGCCTGAATCTGATTGTCAGGGCGACCTTGCGGGTCGCCCTCTCCCATTTCAATTTGTGACAAGAGAAAGAGCCATGAGCCAAACACCCTGGTGGCAGAGCGCCGTGATTTACCAGATCTATCCCAAGAGCTTTCAGGATTCCGGCGCCCGTGGCACCGGTGATCTCAAGGGGATCATGGCCCGCCTCGATTACCTCAAGACGCTAGGGGTCGATGCCCTCTGGCTGACCCCGGTTTACGTCTCGCCGCAGGTGGACAACGGCTACGACATCGCCGACTACTACGCCATCGACCCCGCCTACGGCACCATGGCTGATTTCGAGGCGCTGCTGGCCGCCGCCCACGCGCGCGACATCCGCATCGTGATGGATATCGTGGTCAACCACACCTCCACCGAGCACGCCTGGTTCAAGTCGGCGCTGGGGGATAAAAACAGCCCCTACCGCGACTACTACATCTGGCGCGATCCGGTGGATGGCGGCGTGCCCAACAACTGGCAATCCAAGTTTGGTGGCAGCGCCTGGGAGCTCGATGAGATCACCGGTCAGTACTACCTGCACCTGTTTGCCCGCGAGCAGGCGGATCTCAACTGGGAAAATCCGGCGGTGCGCGCTGAGGTCAAAAACATCATCCACTTCTGGGCCAAGAAGGGGGTGGACGGTTTCCGCCTCGACGTCATCAACCTTATCTCCAAGGATCAGGCGTTCCCGAACGACGAGATTGGCGATGGCCGCCGCTTCTACACCGACGGGCCGCGCATCCACGAATTCCTGCAGGATGTGAGCCGCGACGTGTTTGCTCCTGTCGGCGCCATGACGGTGGGGGAGATGTCCTCCACTTCGCTGGAGCACTGCCAGTGCTATGGCGCCCTCGATGGCTCCGAGCTCTCCATGGTGTTCAATTTCCACCATCTGAAGGTGGATTACCCCAACGGCGACAAGTGGACCAAGGCGCCGTTCGATTTCCTCGAACTCAAGCGCATCTTCAACCACTGGCAGAGCGGCATGCACGGCAAGGGGTGGTCGGCGCTGTTCTGGTGCAACCACGATCAGCCGCGCATCGTCTCCCGCTTCGGCGATGAGGGCGAGCATAGAGTCGTGGCCGCCAAGATGCTGGCCAGCACGCTGCACGGTTTGCAGGGCACCCCCTACATCTATCAGGGGGAGGAGATCGGCATGACCAACCCCGGCTATCAGCGCATCGATGACTATCAGGATGTGGAGAGCCGCAACATCTTCGCCATCAAGCAGGCCGAAGGGATGAGCGAGGCCGAGATCCTCGCCATTCTCGGTGCCAAGTCCCGCGACAACTCGCGCACCCCGATGCAGTGGAGCGCCGCCCCCAATGCCGGTTTCACCAGCGGGACGCCCTGGCTCAAGCCAGCCGCCAACTATTCCGGGATCAATGCCGAGGCGGCGCTGGCCGACCAGCACTCGGTGTTCTGGCACTATCGGGATCTCATCGCCCTTCGCAAGGCGCACCCCATCTTCACGCAGGGGGATTATCAGGAGCTGCTGACCGGGCACCCGCAGATCTGGGCCTATGCCCGCCGCGCCAACGGTCAGACCCTGCTGGTGGTGAGCAACTTCTACGGCGAGCCGGTGGAGTTTGCCTTGCCTGCCGAGCTGCAAAGCGGGCAAGGTCGGCTGCTGCTCGGCAACTACCCGGATAGCCCGGCCCAACCGCAATCGGGTATGCTGCGCCCTTATGAATCCCTGATCTGGCTGATGGAGTAGGTAATGGAGAAGGTGGTGCGTGGTGCCGAGTGGCAGAAGATGGTGGCGGGGGAGCCTTATGATGCGGGCGACCCCGAGCTGAAAGCGGCGCGCGAGCGCTGCCGCAGGCTCTATCACACCTTCAACACCAGCTGGCAGGAGAAACCGGCGCGGGATGCTTTGCTGCACGAGCTGCTCGGTAGCCGCGGCAACGAGTGTGCCATCAATCCGCCGTTCTTCTGCGACTATGGCGCCAACATCTTCGTCGGCGAGAACTTCTACGCCAACGTGGGTTGCACCATCCTCGACGTCTGTGAGGTGCACATCGGCGACAACGTACTGCTGGCGCCCGGGGTGCAGATCTACACCGCCGCTCACCCGGTGGCGGTGGCGCCGCGCATCAGGGGTGTCGAGTTCGGCAAGCCGGTACGGATCGGTCACAACGTCTGGATTGGTGGCAGTACGGTTATCTGCCCCGGCGTCACCATCGGTGACAACAGCGTCATCGGTGCCGGTTCGGTGGTGACCAAAGATGTGCCCGCCAATGTGGTGGCGGCCGGCAACCCCTGTCGGGTATTGCGGGCGATGACAGCGGAGGAGCTTGCGGGCTTCGAATAGGCATTTTCGAGGGGCTTGGTGGCGCTTTTTATCATTTATTTTTCAAATGATATGGCTTCCATCATTTGCTTATCGAATGGATGATGACCCCTCAAAACGCCCAGTTGGTGCGGTTTCGGGGCGATTTATCCCTTCCAGAGCATTCGCCCGATCGACATGCAACTGGGCCCCGGTTCGGATTATTGTCCATTGATTGCTCATGTCTGGCTGAGGGCGGCCGATACTCTTTGATGCAGGAGGTAACCTATGGACATATCCAGCTCTGCAAATGCGTCATTCGGTTCTGCGTTGATGGCGGCTAGTCTGGCCAAAAAACAGCAGACCCAAGAGGGCGAATCCGCACTGAAATTGCTGCAAACCGCAGCGCAATCCGCTCCGGCTGCGCCGACATCGGCCAGCGCTTCCCTCGGAAGCAATATCGATATCCGTGTCTGAGCGATAAAAAAGCCCCCATCTCTCGATGGGGGCTTTCTTTTTATTTGGCAGTTACCTGTCAGGCTCAGACCGGGAAAGGGGCTGGTGCCTCGAAGGTCATCCGCTCGCCGCTGCGGGGGTGGCTGATGGTCAGGCTGGCCGCATGCAGATAAAGGTGCGGTGCCGCCGCCAGCGCATCCGGGTTGGCGTAGAGGTTATCGCCGAGGATAGGGTGACCCAGCTCCAGCATATGAACCCGCAGCTGATGGGAGCGACCGGTAATCGGGGTCAGCTTGATCAGGCTGTTGCCGTTCTCCACCTTCAGCTTCTGCCACAGGGTCAGGGCATGGCGCCCCTCCTCATGGTCAACTTTCTGTTTCGGGCGGTTGGGCCAGTCGACGCAGAGCGGCAGGTCCACTTCACCCGCATCCTGTTCCGGTTCACCCCACACCCAGGCGAGGTAGTGCTTCTCGGTCTCCCGTTCGCGGAATTGCCGGCTCAGCTCCCGGTGGGAGTTGGGATTGAGCGGGATCACCAGCACGCCGGTGGTCGCCATGTCGAGGCGATGGGCGGCTGCCGCTTTGGGGTGTTGCTGCTTGACCCGATGGAGCACGCTGTCTTCATTCTCGGGGCCGCGCCCGGGGACGCTCAGCAGGCCAGTGGGCTTGTTGACCACCATGATGTCCTTGTCCTTGAACAGGATATCGAGCCAGGGTTCCAGGGGCGGTGAGTATACAAACATAGCGTCTCGCATCTTTGGTCAAAGCGGGGGCAAGCCCCCATCAGTTATGGGTTACCACGATAAAAGTGCATGGCAGCCAACTTGCGTTGGGTTTGGCCATTTCACCGTTTTATCAGTTATGGGTCACCACAATAAAGCGGATGGCATCCAGCTTGAGCTGGGTCTGGTCGATCAAGTGGTGCAATTCTGCCTGCAGATTGCGCAGATATTCCAGCTCGCTGTCGCGCACGTTCGGGTTGACCGCCTTGAGCGCCTCCAGACGATCGAGATCCTGTTGCAGGGTCTGCGCCATCTGGGCGCGGGCCTTGTCGACAATCCCGGCCTTCAGCTCTTCGGCAATCGCCTGGCCCTGGCCAATCAGACCGTGGATCACCGGCTGGGATGCAGTCACCAGCTTGCTGCCAAGGTGGCGGTTGACCGGCGTCAGCTGGCGGTTGAACGCATCGAACGCCACCTTCTCACCGAGATTGTTGCCGTTCTTGTCCATCAGCAGGCGGATCGGCGTCGGCGGCATGAAGCGGTAGAGCTGGGGATGGGCCGCAGACTCGGCAACGAAGATCAGCTCAAGCAGGATGGAGCCGATGGGCAGCGCCTTGTTCTTGAGCAGTGCTACCGAGGTGGCACCGATCTCGGAGCCGAGGATCAGGTCGATACCGCCGCGCATCATGGGGTGATCCCAGGAGAGCAGCGCCATGTCATCCCGCGACAAGGCGGTATTGCGATCGAAGGTGATGGTCATGCCGTCTTGCGGCAAGCCCGGGAAGCTGGAAACCAGCATGTGATCACCGGGAGTCAGCACCAGCGCGTTCTCACCTCTGTCGTCCTGATTGACGCCGATCTCGTCGAACATCTTGAGGGCGAAGGAGATCATGCCGGTGTCGTCATCTTCGGCGGCCAGCTTATCGACCAGCTGCTGGGCGGCGGCGCCACCGCTGGAGTGGATCTCCAGCAGGCGATCGCGGCCCTGTTCCAGCTTGGCCTTGAGCGGTTCGTGCAGTTCGCGGGTCTTGATTAGCAGGGCGTCGAGGGCCGCCTGATCGCCGGTGTTGGCGGCCAGTAGCTCGAACAGCTCTTCACGTACCGCTTCGAATACCGGGCGGGCAGTCGGGCAGGTCTGCTCGAACGCGTCCAGACCATCGTGATACCAGAGCAGCAGGGCGCGCTGGGCAGTCCCTTCCAGATAGGGAACGTGGATCTCGACGGTATTCTGCTGACCGATACGATCCAGTCGGCCGATACGCTGTTCCAGCAGATCCGGGTTGAGAGGCAGATCGAACAGCACCAGATGGCTGGCAAACTGGAAGTTGCGCCCTTCTGAGCCGATCTCGGAGCAGAGCAGCACCTGGGCGCCACCCTCTTGCTGGGCAAAATAGGCGGAGGCCTTGTCCCGCTCGAGGATCGACATCCCTTCGTGGAACACGGCACCACGGATCCCTTCACGGGTACGCAGCGCCTCTTCCAGCGCGATAGCGGTCGCCGCTTCGGAGCAGATCACCAGCACCTTCTGCTGGCGGGCTGAGAGTAGCAGCTCCAGCAACCATTCGACGCGCGGGTCGAACTGGGTCCAAGTGGCGTTGTCACCTTCGAACTGCTGGAAGATCTTCTCGGGATAGAGGTAGCGCA
>NZ_CP077401.1:1030000-1242500 GCF_019048745.1 Aeromonas sp. FDAARGOS 1410
TCCCAAAGTTCTGGTTA
Organism: Aeromonas sp. FDAARGOS 1410; assembly: GCF_019048745.1. NCBI lineage: Bacteria > Pseudomonadati > Pseudomonadota > Gammaproteobacteria > Aeromonadales > Aeromonadaceae > Aeromonas > Aeromonas sp. FDAARGOS 1410. The sequence continues at coordinate 1,030,018 of NZ_CP077401.1, forward strand.
AGTGGGAAACGATGTGGGAAGGCTCAGACAGCTAGGATGTTGGCTTAGAAGCAGCCATCATTTAAAGAAAGCGTAATAGCTCACTAGTCGAGTCGGCCTGCGCGGAAGATGTAACGGGGCTCAAACCAGGCACCGAAGCCGCGGATTCACACTTATGTGTGAGTGGTAGGGGAGCGTTCTGTAAGTCTGCGAAGGTGTATCGAGAGGTATGCTGGAGATATCAGAAGTGCGAATGCTGACGTAAGTAACGATAAAGGGGGTGAAAAGCCTCCTCGCCGGAAGACCAAGGGTTCCTGTCCAACGTTAATCGGGGCAGGGTGAGTCGACCCCTAAGGCGAGGCCGAAAGGCGTAGTCGATGGGAAGCAGGTTAATATTCCTGCACGACTTGTAATTGCGATGGGGGGACGGAGAAGGCTAGGTGGGCCAGGCGACGGTTGTCCTGGTGAAAGTGCGTAGGCGGTACCTTTAGGTAAATCCGGAGGTGCAACGCTGAGACACGAGACGAACGCACTACGGTGCGGAAGCCATTGATGCCCTGCTTCCAGGAAAAGCCTCTAAGCTTCAGATTACAAGTCATCGTACCCCAAACCGACACAGGTGGTCGGGTAGAGAATACCAAGGCGCTTGAGAGAACTCGGGTGAAGGAACTAGGCAAAATAGTACCGTAACTTCGGGAGAAGGTACGCTCTTGTTGGTGAAGTCCCTTGCGGATGGAGCTGACGGGAGTCGCAGTGACCAGATGGCTGGGACTGTTTATCAAAAACACAGCACTCTGCAAACACGAAAGTGGACGTATAGGGTGTGACACCTGCCCGGTGCCGGAAGGTTAATTGATGGGGTTAGCGCAAGCGAAGCTCTTGATCGAAGCCCCGGTAAACGGCGGCCGTAACTATAACGGTCCTAAGGTAGCGAAATTCCTTGTCGGGTAAGTTCCGACCTGCACGAATGGTGTAACCATGGCCATGCTGTCTCCACCCGAGACTCAGTGAAATCGAATTCGCCGTGAAGATGCGGTGTACCCGCGGCTAGACGGAAAGACCCCGTGAACCTTTACTACAGCTTGGCACTGAACATTGAACCTACATGTGTAGGATAGGTGGGAGGCTTTGAAGGCGTGACGCCAGTTGCGCTGGAGCCGTCCTTGAAATACCACCCTTGTATGTTTGATGTTCTAACGCAGGCCCATGAATCTGGGCCGCGGACAGTGCCTGGTGGGTAGTTTGACTGGGGCGGTCTCCTCCCAAAGAGTAACGGAGGAGCACGAAGGTTGGCTAATCCTGGTCGGACATCAGGAGGTTAGTGCAATGGCATAAGCCAGCTTAACTGCGAGACGGACAGGTCGAGCAGGTACGAAAGTAGGTCATAGTGATCCGGTGGTTCTGAATGGAAGGGCCATCGCTCAACGGATAAAAGGTACTCCGGGGATAACAGGCTGATACCGCCCAAGAGTTCATATCGACGGCGGTGTTTGGCACCTCGATGTCGGCTCATCACATCCTGGGGCTGAAGTCGGTCCCAAGGGTATGGCTGTTCGCCATTTAAAGTGGTACGCGAGCTGGGTTCAGAACGTCGTGAGACAGTTCGGTCCCTATCTGCCGTGGGCGTTGGATGATTGAAGGGAGTTGCTCCTAGTACGAGAGGACCGGAGTGAACGAACCTCTGGTGTTCGGGTTGTCACGCCAGTGGCACTGCCCGGTAGCTAAGTTCGGAATCGATAACCGCTGAAAGCATCTAAGCGGGAAGCGAGCCCTGAGATGAGTCATCCCTGACCCCTTGAGGGTCCTAAAGGGCCGTTGGAGACCACAACGTTGATAGGTGGGGTGTGTAAGCGCGGCGACGTGTTGAGCTAACCCATACTAATTACCCGTGAGGCTTAACCATACAACACCCAAGAAGTGTTCTAAGGCTTGTAGCAAATACGAACGAATTACTTACGTCAGCTTTCTCAGATTGAAGATTTTGCCTGGCGGCAATAGCGCCGTGGAACCACCTGATCCCATGCCGAACTCAGAAGTGAAACGCGGTAGCGCCGATGGTAGTGTGGCATTCGCCATGCGAGAGTAGGACACTGCCAGGCACCAAATTAGCAATAAGCTAGCCGAATGCGGAGCGGTAGTTCAGTCGGTTAGAATACCGGCCTGTCACGCCGGGGGTCGCGGGTTCGAGTCCCGTCCGCTCCGCCACTAAATAGAAGGCCTTCCCGATTGGGAAGGCCTTTTTGCTATGAGCGATTTGCCCGTTGGCTACGGCGCTGCACGCCTGAATAGACAGAAAAGCCCGGTTATCAGACCGGGCTTTTGCATTTTCAGCATCCAGCAGCCACTGAACAGTAGCTCTTGCCTGATGGCGGGGCGCACTGGCAGGCCCGTTATTCCCTCCTTTTGGTGTGTAATTGCGGTCATTTTTGGATGATTCGCAACCATTGGTACTGGATTACTCGTAGCCACCCGCCGCCTTCAATCAGATTTTGCCCTACAGAGAAGGGCCATATTGACCACACCCTCCTCCACCTGGACATCAATGGTAAAGCCGAGTCGTTTGGCGAGGGTTACCATGCCGCGATTGCTCGGCATGGTCGTGCCGGAGAGCTGGCCAATGGTCTGTTCGCTGGCGTAGCGGATGATCTTTTCCATCATCAGCTAACCTCTCTCCTTCAGTTCAGAGAGCAGTGGGGGTAGAAAGCAGAGTGTTTAAGTGGTGAATTACAGTGAGGCGGCATATGAAGCGCCATGAAAGATAAAGTGATGGGATATAGAGAAGGGATAACAACAAAAAGCCCACGCAACTTGCGTTGCATGGGCTCGGAATAAATGGCGGAGGAGGTGGGATTTGAACCCACGGATGGTCGCCCATCGCCGGTTTTCAAGACCGGTGCATTCAGCCGCTCTGCCACCCCTCCGCAGCAGTGCGGCGAATATTACCACGCTGATCAGGGTTGTAAATCCCCGGCTGGTTCGATTGCTGGTTAATTGCACGAAATGACCGATTAAATGGGCAAACTGGTTGGAATGAGTGCTTTTTTGGCCTGATTGCTTGACTTGAAAAGAGAGTCCACCACTATAGTGGCCTCCATCATATCCTCTGCAAGATAACATTATGACTATTAAAAATGCCCTGTTTTGCGCTCTGGCGGGCGTAACCTTGCTGGCATCGCCGGTGCAGGCGAGCGAGCTGACCAAGAGTGATGTCGAGCAGATCGTTCGTGACTATCTGGTCAAGAACCCCGAGATCCTGGTCGAGATGTCCAATGCCCTGCGTGCCAAGCAGGAGAGTCAGCAGGCCGAGAGCGACAAGGCGCTGATCAAGGCCCATGCCCAACAGCTTTATGGCAACAAGGATCCCGAAATGGGCAATCCGAAGGGCTCGCTGACGATTGTCGAGTTCTTCGATTACAACTGTGGTTACTGCAAGCGCGCACATCCGCTGGTCGAGCAGCTGATGGCTGAGGACAAGGATATTCGCTATATCTACAAGCAGTTCCCGATCCTGAGCGAAACCTCCTATTTCGCCGCGCGTGCCGCACTGGCCGTTCAGTTGGGTCAGCCCGACAAGTACCAGGCTTTCCATGAGAAGCTCTATGCCCATCAGGGCCCGCTCTCCGATGAAGCGCAGGTCAAGAAGGTGGCAGAAGAGGCCGGTGTTAACTGGAGCAAGGTAGAGGCCAAGATCAAGGATGGCAGCATCGATCAGAATCTGGGAACCAACCGGGCTCTGGCTGAAGCGCTCGGTATTTCCGGTACTCCTGCCTTTATCATCGGTGATCAAATCCTGCGTGGTGCACCACGGGATCTGGCAAGCCTGAAGAGCTTTATCAAGGATGTGCGTGCTGGCAAAAGCATCCAGTAACGTGCTTGTATCCTGACGGAATAAAAAGAGGGTCGGTATTGCTACCGGCCCTCTTTTCTTTATGTCCCGAGTCACAGGTGGTCGTCGCGAAAGGACCATAACAACGTGCGCAGGACTCGACCTCTCGGTCTCAGTAACAAGTATTAGCAGAGTCGTTCGACTTCCATTCGCATTTATTTAAGCGTCCCGCAGTCGCTTGTGAGAGTTGCTTAATTCAGGTCAGGATTTTTTCTGCTGCCTGCCTTAGAATCGCGTCCCTTGCAGGAGAAAACCCCTATGTTAGTTGATATTTTGCGGCTTGTTTTTATAGCTGGCGGTTTGGTATTCATCTTTATGCTGGTACAAGCGTGCTGGCAAAAACGATGCAACGGGAATTTTGAGTCCACACCTTTCTGGCCGGTGGCGCTGATCGGCGGTGTTGCCAACTTTCTCGATACCCTGGGAGTTGGCAGCTTTGCGGTCAAAACAGCCTGCTACAAGCAGTTCAAGCTAATCGATGATCGTCTGTTGCCGGGGACTCTCAACGGCCAGTGTGTGTTGCCGACCGTGACTCAGTCGCTGATCTTTGTCGGCGCAGTAGCGGTGGAGCCGCTGACGCTGATCAGCATGATGATTGCTGCCGCAGCCGGTGCTGCCTGGGGGGCGCGTCACGTCGCCTCGTTTGATCGTCAGACCATCCGGCTGGTGATGGCGGTCTCTCTGCTGGTCGTTGCCGGGCTGATTTTTGCCGGCCTGCTCGGCCTCTTCCCGGTCGGTGGCGATGCCATGGGGCTCAGTGGCTACAAGCTGGTGATCGCCCTGATCGGCAACTTTATCTTCGGTGTCCTGATGAATGTGGGGATCGGTCTGTTCGCTCCCTGCATGACACTGGTCTATCTGCTCGGGATGAATCCGCTGGCGGCGTTCCCCATCATGATGGGCTCTACCGCGGTACTTAGCGTCTTCTCCGCAGGCACCTTTATCCGCAAGGGGGCATTTGATGCCAAGGCGGTGCTGGCGGTTGCCATCTTTGGCCCCATTGGTGTGGTGCTGGCGGCCATGCTGGTCAAGTCGATGGATATGGCGATGCTGAAGTGGCTGGTTGCCTTTATCGTCATCTATACCTCCTGGACCATGTACGCCTCCTGGCGGGCTGCTCGTCGCCCCAGCGTGCAGCTGGCTGCGGATATCGCTGGTTAGCCTGCACCAGTGCTGCTTCCGCTCTGGCCCCGAGAAAGACATAGAGCCCGAGGGCCAGCAGCAATCCCACCGCGCACCCCATCACCCCAATCGCAGGCCAGAGCAGCTCGCTCTGGCCGAGTGACCCTTTGAATAGCAGCAACAACCCTTCGATAGAGACCGCGATCAGGATGGCGGCGATAAAGCGGGTGATGGTGCGTCTTATGGCGCTGTGGCGGAAGATATCCTTATGCAGCAGCACCTCCTCCTCCAGAATGGTTTTGCCCAGATCAAATACCGCCAGTGCCAGCGTCAGAAAGATAATGGCGCTGAGGGCCCCCAGTCGGTTCTGCTGCGCCCCGCATAGCAGCAGATAGAGCTGTTCCAGTCCGTGCCAGATGAGCGTTGCAACGATGAGGAACAGCGCCATGCTGAGTACCACATAGATGGCCTTGAACCAGGGCATGGCGCGGCGCCGTTCTCTGTCTCCCATCAGCCAGGCGATCAGTTGGTTGAGGCAGAGGGTCAGCTCTCGTCCCTCTCCGCGAGCGATCAGTTGCAAGCGGTTCTGCGTGCTCGGGCGTGGCGACAGGATGCAAGCTGGCCCCTGATAGCGGTCGATGCTGATGATAAAGGGGTACTCCTTGAGCGCAGCAAGAGGTGCGCCGAGCAAACCATGGATCAGTGGTGTCAGCTCGACCTGATACTCCTGATAACGTCGCAATACATCGATGGGGCTCATCTCTGCCATATGGACCTCGGTGACGTGGGCTCCTGTAGCGGATGTGCAAATAGTGGGCCCGATATATGACAGGCTGAGCGGGAGCATTTGCACCAGAGGGTGGCAAATAAGCGGGATAGGAGGTCGGGGTGCACCAGAAGCGGGCGTAGATTGCAGATATGGAAAAGGGCCCGTGACGGGCCCTTTGGCGACAAGCAGCGGCGATTTAGCCGGCCAGCTTGGCGAAGCTGCGTTCGGCGGCGGCCAGAGTGTGTTCAATCTCCTTGTCGCCGTGAGCCAGCGACAGGAAGCCTGCCTCGTAGGCGCTCGGCGCCAGATAGACGCCCTCTTCGAGCATCAGGTGATAGAAGCGCTTGAAGCGTTCCATATCGCAGCGAGTGACCTGCTCGTAGCGGGTAATTTCGGGCTCCTCGGTGAAGAAGAAGCCGAACATACCACCCACATAGTTGATGGCGAGCGGGATACCGTGTTTGGCGGCGGCGGCTTTCAGTCCTTCTGCAACACGGGCGGTCTTGTCGCTCAGCTGCTCATAGAGACCCGGCTCCAGCAGCAGATCCAGCATGGTGAGGCCGGCCGCCATGGCCACCGGGTTGCCGGAGAGAGTACCAGCCTGATAGACGGGGCCGGTCGGGGCAATGTGCTGCATCACCTTCTTCTTGCCGCCGAAGGCGCCGACCGGCATGCCGGCACCGATGATCTTGCCGAGGGTGGTGAGATCCGGGTCAATGTTGTAGTGGCCCTGGGCACCGCGCAGGGAGACACGGAAGCCGGTCATCACCTCGTCCAGGATCAGCAGGGCACCGAATTCGTCGCAGATGGCGCGCAGCCCCTCCAGGAAGCCGGGTACCGGCGGGATGCAGTTCATGTTGCCTGCGACCGGCTCGACGATGATACAGGCGATCTCGCTGCCGTATTGGCTGAAGGCTTCGCGCACCGACGCCAGATCGTTGAAGACACAGGTCAGGGTGTGCTTGGCGAAATCAGCCGGTACGCCCGGGCTGTTGGGCTGACCCAGGGTCAGGGCGCCGGAGCCGGCCTTGACCAGCAAGGAGTCGGCGTGGCCGTGGTAGCAGCCTTCGAATTTGACGATCTTGTCGCGGCCGGTGTAGCCACGGGCCAGCCGGATGGCGCTCATGGTCGCCTCGGTGCCGGAGTTGACCATCCGCACCTGCTCCATGGAGGGGACGATCTGACGTACTTTCTCGGCCATCAGTACTTCGATCTCGGTCGGCGCGCCGTAGCTCAACCCTTTTTCCACCGCCTTGATGACGGCGGCCTTGATGGCCGGGTGGTTGTGGCCCAGCAGCATGGGGCCCCAGGAGCCGATGTAATCCACATAGGCCTGACCATCCACGTCATAGAGGTAGGCGCCATCGGCGTGATCGATGAAGCGGGGTGTACCGCCGACCCCATTGAAGGCGCGGACCGGTGAGTTGACGCCACCCGGAATGGTCTGGCGGGCCTGTTCAAACAGCTGATCTGATTTTGACATGGATCATCCTTAATGGGATTTTGGTCGTCACGCAGGAGAAAGCAGTCGATCGAGACTCGGCAGGTAGGGGCATCAGGAGTATGCTTTGCGCTCTCGCCACCCGGACTCTCGGTCTGCTCCCGTGACAAAAATTTAACGGGCCGACTATAGCAGAAAGCCCCAGCCCTGGGCAGCCGAGCAACGCGCCGGGTGATCCTGATCTCAGCTAGCTGAGATATGGTGTTTCCAAGTTGGTGTAACAAGATGGCGCAACAAGCTCTCTCCTCTTCCGAACCGTCCGCCTCGCCGCGCGGGCCGGTTTCCCGAATCATTCGGCAAGACAGGATGCCCTTGCTGGTTCTGCTGCTGGCGGCACTGGTCGGCACCCTGGCCGGACTGGTCTGTGGCCTGTTCGAGTCAGGCGTGCACTGGCTGGCAGAGCAGCGGCTCGCCCTGCTGGCTGATCGCCCATGGTGGGAGCTCGGCCTGCTTGGCTTTGGCTTCAGCGCCATGCTGGGGTGTATCGGCTACTTCCTGACTCATACTTTTGCCCCCGAGGCCGGAGGCTCCGGCATTCCCGAAATAGAGGGGGCGATGGAGGACCTGCGTCCGGTGCGGTGGTGGCGGGTGTTGCCAGTCAAGTTCTTCGGTGGCGTGTGTACCCTGAGCTCCGGCATGGTGCTGGGACGGGAAGGGCCTTCGGTGCAGATCGGCGGCAACCTCGGCAAGATGGTGGCGGATATCTTCCGGCTGCCCAAGGAGCATGGCCACGCCTTGCTGGCAGCCGGTGCGGCGGGCGGTCTGGCGGCGGCCTTCAATGCACCGCTGGCGGGCATTCTGTTTGTGATGGAGGAGATGCGGCCGCAGTTTCGCTACTCCTTCCTGGCCATCAAGGCGGTGGGGATCTCCGCCATCATGGCGACCCTGATGCTGCAAAACATGAAGGGGCAGGGGGCGGTGATCACTCTGCCGCACTACGATGCACCAGCCCTCAAGGCGCTCTGGCTATTCCTCTTTATGGGGGCCACCTTCGGCGTATTGGGCTTTGTTTTCAACAAGCTGGTGCTGGCCTGTCAGGATGGCTATCTGGCGCTGCACCAGAACAAGCGCCACCGTTTCGTCGCCATCGGTATGCTGGTTGCCGGTACTTTCGGCGTGCTGTCGCTGTTTGCCCCCTCGGTAACGGGTGGCGGCACTGAGCTCATTCCTCATCTGATGGGGGGCGAGTATGCGATGGCGACCCTGTTCCTTATCTTCTCCATCCGTCTGGTGGCAACCCTGATCTGCTTCTGCTCCGGCGCGCCCGGCGGGGTGTTTGCGCCGACCCTGGCCCTTGGCACCCTGTTTGGCGTGGTGTTTGGTCATCTGTTCCACGCGGCTTTTCCGGAGCTTGGCATCGAGCCCGGCGCCTTTGCCATTGCCGGCATGGGAGCGTTGTTTGCCGCGACGGTGCGAGCGCCCATCACGGGTATCGTGCTGGTCACCGAGATGACCGACAACTACCAGCTGATCCTGCCGATGATGATCACCACCATGGGAGCCACTCTTGTGGCGCAAGCGCTGGGCGGTCGTCCTATCTATTCCCAGATCCTTGAGCGAACTTTACGGCTTGCCGCGCGTCAAAAGCGGGGTGATGGCAGTGTGGCCACCAGTTAATTTTCACCATCACCGCCTGTGGCTTCGGTTAGGGCGGTATAGTGAAAGGAGGTCGCAGTTGCCGCTGTGAGGCAAATAACGGGAAAGAGGGCTATGTCCAACCTATTGAAGTTATTGGTGGTGTTCGCAGTAGGTGGTCTGGCCGGTTATTTTGCCGGCAACCATCAGGATCTGGCGCAAAGCAGCTTGCTGGGGGTTCAGCAGGAGACGCTGGATCGCCAGAGCAATGCCATCAGCCAGCTCAAGACGGATCTCGGTCTCAAGGATACCCAGCTCGCCACCCAGCGAGCCGCCTTCGAGCAGCTGCAGACCACCCTGAAGAGTCAGGAGGCGCAGGTGCAGGAGCTCAAGCGCCAGCTGGCCTTTTTCGAGCGGATCATGCGCCCGACTGGCGAGCAGGTTGGGGTGGTAATCGACAACCTGACCCTGCAGGAGAGCAGCATTCCGGGTCGCTACCACTATCGACTGGCTTTGACCCAGCCGGCCAAGAAGCGCGAGCTGTTTCGCGGTCAGGTGCAGATCCGGGTCGAGGGGAGCCTTGGCGACAAGCCCAAAGTGCTGTCCGGGCGAGATCTGGGCATGAAGGTGAGCGAGTGGCGCTACTCCCTGCGCTATTTCCAGTTGCTGGAGGGGAACTGGCAACTGCCGGAAGGGTTTGTGCCGGATCGGATCCGGGTCACCATCAACAAGGATGGCCGGCAACCGGCGCAGGAGCTGCTGGTTGAGTGGGCCGATGCGCTTAAGCCGCTAGTCGCCGCACCGCCTGCTCCGGTGCCCGCTGCAGGTTAAACGTGGTGAATACTTGAACTGAATGGTCGGGTATTGGATAATTTCGCGGTTTCCATGTTTGTGGATCTAATGGTTGTGAGGTCAGTAATGAGTGCAGTAGCAGAAGCCCCGCTGCCCATCCAGATGACGGATGCGGCGGCCAACAAGGTGAAGAACCTGATCACCGAAGAAGAGAATCCGGAGCTCAAGCTGCGGGTCTATATCACGGGTGGGGGCTGCTCTGGTTTCCAGTATGGCTTTACCTTTGATGAGAAGATCAACGACGGCGATACCGTGGTCGAGAAGAATGGCGTCACCATGGTGATCGATCCGATGAGTCTCCAGTATCTGGTTGGCGGCAGTGTGGATTACACCGAGGGGCTGGAAGGGTCACGTTTTACCGTGACCAACCCCAATGCAACCACTACCTGTGGTTGTGGGTCCAGCTTCTCCATCTGATCGCTCCCGACGATCAGACGCAACGGCTCTCGGCAACGAGGGCCGTTTTTCCTTGTGCAGATGGTTGAGTGGAAATAAAAAGGCGCCGATGAGGCGCCTTTTTGATTGGTACAGTTAGCGGGAGCTTGCTGCCGCTACCAGTGGAACCCTGTTCACCGCCTTGCCCATGTAGGCGAGGGTGATGGTCACAATGATGCAGGTGAAGCTCAGCCACATGTAGGGGAGGTAGTCGAGGGTGGCCACACCCAGTACCCCGGCCATAAAGATGCCGTTGTCGCTCCAGGGCACCATGCCGCAGGTAAGGGTGCCGCCAAACTCGGCGTTGCGAGAGAGGTTCTTGCGTGCCAGTCCCAGCCGATCGTAGTTCTTGGCCATGATCTTGGGGGTCAGTATCAGCGATACATACATGGCGGAGCCGAACACGTTGGCCAGGAAAGCGGTGCCAATGGTGTGGGTTGTCAGGCTGCCGGCACTGTTGATGCGCTTCTCGAAGGCGCTGGCGATGACGGAGAGGATGCCTACTTTCTCCAGCAGGCCGCCAAAGCCCAGACCGAAGATGATGACAGCGACCGAGCCCAGCATGGACTCCATACCGCCACGACCGAGGATGTTGTCGATGAAGTCGATGCCGGAGGTAATGGCAAACGGGCTGTAGGCAGAGTGCATCGCTTTCACCGGATCCATGTCCTGGAACAGGATGGCCCAGATCAGGCCCAGCAGGGCGCCGAAGCTGATCACCGGGAAGGCGGGCTTGCGGTTGGCCAGCAGGCCAAGCACCAGCACTACCGGCACGATGGCCAGCGGAGTGATGTTGAACTGCTTGTCGAGGGCCTCCATTACCAGATTGACCTGCTCCAGGCTGACGTTGCCCGAATACTGCATGCCGACCACGGTGAACAGCACGGCGGTAATGATGTAGGAGAGCAGGCTGATGGGCAGCATCCCCTTTATATGCTCCACCACGTCGACGTTGGACATGGTGGATGCCAGCACGACGGAGTCGGAGAGCGGGGAGAGCTTGTCACCGAAATAGACGCCGGAGAGCACGGCACCGGCAACCAGAGGCGCAGGTACGCCGAGGCTATGGCCAATCCCCATCATGGCGATACCGGCGGTGGCGGCCGACCCCCAGGAGGTGCCGGTGGCCAGCGAGGTCAGCGAGCAGATGATCAGGGTCGCCAGCAGGAAGATGGAAGGGTGAATCACCTTGAGGCCGAAGTAGATGATGCTGGGCACGATACCGCCTGCGATCCAGGTGCCGACCAGTGCGCCGACGGAAACCAGGATCAGGATGGCCCCCATTCCCTTGGATACCCCATCAACGGCGGCTTGCTCCAGGGATTTGTAGTCATGACCGAGCTTGATGCCAAGCCCCATGATGACGAACCAGGCGATGAACAGTGCCAGCTGGATAGGCAGATCGAGCACGCTGGTGAACGAGAATGCCAGAGCCAGAAAAATGGCCAGACAGGCAAACACCTGCGACATGCTCGGCAATCGGATGTGGTTGTGTTGGTTTTGCATAGATACTTCCTAAACTCTTGCTCGCCAAGGTTGGCTCCTCTCATCCTGTGGATACGCATATCCCGAGGGGCCAACCCAAAAAGAGGCCGCAATCTACCACAAAGTGGGAGGGTTAAAGCCTAACCAAATTGGCAAAATTGCACTTTTGATTGAAAAAATCACACAGTTGTTGATCTCGTAACCCGTTTTTGAGCGCTTTATTGGCATAAAAGCCTATTTTGAGTCTTGCGTTGGAGGAGGGTTGCATCTCTCATTTATGAATATGATAATTATTATCATTATCTCTGTTGGGGGAGGCAAAACATGAACTGGGTGGTGCGGGGAGTGATGCTACTAACTGGACTGGTTGTGCTCGGATGGGGCCATGACAAAGAGTACGGCATCTGGAGTCTGGGATTTCTGCTGGCTGCCTGGATGATGCTTGAACCCAGATTGAAACCGGCACTGATCCTGTTGCCAGTGGCAGGGCTGACCGGCGTGGTGGCCCTGCTCTGGCAGCATACCGGCTAGTAGGCGTTATGCGTGTTTGACGGGAGCCTGCTTGATCTTCTGTTGGGCCTGTTTGAGCGATTCAACGACATTTTTCTCCATCTCGCTCCGTTTGGCATCGGTCAGGAAGTAGATCATGTCGACATCGTGGCGAATATAGTGGGAGGGGAGCTGGTTGAGGGTGAGGCAGCAGAGATCGGCCATCTGGTCGCTGCTGAGTTTTTGCTGCAGACCCTGCTTTTCAATCTCCTTGAGCACCAGATGCTCGTAGAAGTTGTGAATGTCGGTATCCAGTATCATATGCGTTCCTTGGCATGACGATGGGCGGTGAGTCGTCAAAAGCATAGCCATAACAAGGAGTAAAAACAAAAGGCCCGTCACTTTCGTGATGGGCCTTTTGCGTAATGAATGGTGCGAAGAGAGGGACTCGAACCCTCACATCCGTGGGACACTAACACCTGAAGCTAGCGCGTCTACCAATTCCGCCACCTTCGCACACTGATTTTTTCCAGCTGGTTTTTAGATGCGGTTGGAGCGCATCGCTCTGTTTTTACATGTCAGAATCATGGTGCGAAGAGAGGGACTCGAACCCTCACACCCGGGGGGCACTAACACCTGAAGCTAGCGCGTCTACCAATTCCGCCACCTTCGCACATCGGGTTATCAGTCTGGATTTACATGCTGTCTGATAAAAGCATGGTGCGAAGAGAGGGACTCGAACCCTCACACCCGGGGGGCACTAACACCTGAAGCTAGCGCGTCTACCAATTCCGCCACCTTCGCACATCGGGTTATCAGTCTGGATTTACATGCTGTCTGATAAAAGCATGGTGCGAAGAGAGGGACTCGAACCCTCACACCCGGGGGGCACTAACACCTGAAGCTAGCGCGTCTACCAATTCCGCCACCTTCGCACATCGGGTTATCAGTCTGGATTTATATGCTGTCTGATAAAAGCATCTGCAGTATGGTGCGAAGAGAGGGACTCGAACCCTCACATCCGTGGGACACTAACACCTGAAGCTAGCGCGTCTACCAATTCCGCCACCTTCGCATCACTGCGGAGGGGGATTCTATAGAGTTTTGGGGGGGCGTCAACAGCCAAAGGGGACTTTTTTCGCTGTTGACGCTTAAAGACATGCCAAAGGGACAAAACTTCAGCAATCTGCCCGAGTAGCTAGCTCAGTAACGGCCCAGTGCGCTCAGATACATCTGCTCGTACTGGGTGACCGAGTCGGGCCAGTTGAAGCGGGTGTTCATGGCGTTGCGCTGCACCTTGGCAAATTTCTCCTTGTCTTGCAGGAAGTAGAGCAGGCTGCGGCGCATGGTATCGAGCAAAATTGCGGCGGTCGGGTCATTGAAGCAGAAGCCGGTGGCATGCTCGGGGTCGGTATCCCAGTCGACCACGGTATCTTTCAGTCCACCAACGGCGCGCACCAGCGGCAGGGTGCCATAGGCCAGGCTGTACATCTGGTTGAGTCCACAAGGCTCGAACAGAGAGGGCATCAGGAAGAAGTCTGCTCCGGCTTCAACCAGATGGGCCAGTCGGTCATCATAGGCATTGATGAAGGCGAGTTTGTCCGGGTAATCCCGGGCCATGGTTTGCAGTTGCGTGGCGAGCGCAGGATCGCCAGAGCCGACGATCACCACTTGTACCTGATGGTGGAGAAATTTCTCCAGCGCCGGGATCAGCAGGGGGACACCCTTCTGCTCGGTCAGGCGGCATACCATGCCATAGATAGGCAGGTTTGCGACTGGCAGACCAACCTCTTGTTGCAGGCTCTCTTTGCAGACCTGTTTGCCGGTCAGATTGTCGACGCTATAGGTTGCGGGCAGGAGTTCGTCGAATTCGGGATCCCAGTCCTTGTAGTCGCAGCCATTGAGGATGCCGCAAAGGTCGGCAGCCCGTTGCTGGAAGATGTGTGCCATGCCGTGGGCACCAAGGTGAGTCAGCAGCTCCTGGGCATAGTTGGGGCTGACCGCATTGATCTTGTCAGCATACAGAACCCCGCACTTGAGCAGGTTGACATGACCGTAGTCGTAGTTGATGCGGCGCTCGTAGTCGGCGATCTCGGGCATGGCCCAGAACTGCTCCCGCCCGAATACCCCCTGAAACGCCGCATTGTGAATACTGATCACGCTGCGAGTCTGCTGGAAGAAGGGGTTATGGGCATGGCGGGTTTTCAACAGCAGTGGCAACAAGCCGGTGTGCCAGTCGTTGCAGTGGGCGATGTCCGGGGCGAAACCAAGTTGCTCACAGGCATGGAGAGCTGCTGCCGAGAAGAAGGCAAAGCGCTCGCCGTTGTCCGGATAAGCCTGATTGTTTTCAGCATAAAGCTGGGGGCGGTCGAAATATTGCGGGCAGTCGATGAGATAGATGCAAACACCATCCAGCTCCATCTGGTAAATGCGATAACCGATATCCGGCAGACCCGGGTGGGTGGGCAGCCAGCGCGATGCCACCAGTTTGGCCTCATCCCGGTGTTTTATCGTCTTGTAGAAGGGGAGCATGATCCTGACATCATGCCCCTTCTGGGCCAGATACATTGGCAGCGCTCTGGCGACATCCGCCAGGCCACCAGTCTTGACCAGCCCCTCGACCTCCGAGGCAACAAACAGGATTTTCAGTGGGTTAATAGCCAACTCTTGCTCCCTTAGGTACCACCACGATACCGCCTTCGGATACGGTAAATCGTTCTCTATCGTGGTCGAGATTTTCACCGATAACGGTGCCTGGCGCAATTTCAACGTTTTTATCAATGATGGCGCGCCGGATGGAGCACCCTTCACCAATCTTCACATCCCCCAGCAGGACGGACTCGCTGATGTGGCTGCAGGCGCCGATGTTGCAGCGAAAACCGAGGATGGAGCGCTGGATCTGGCTGCCCTGAATGAAGCAACCGGCGGAGATGAGCGAGTTGGCGATCTTCACCTTGCACTCGTCACTGTCGATGAAGGTGGCTGGCGGCAGGGCCGGATAGTGGGTGTGCAGCGGCCACTTGCGGTTGTAGAGAGAGAAGAGAGGGTTGTCGGCCACCAAATCCATGTGCGCCTGCCAGTAGGAGTCCAGGGTTCCCACATCGCGCCAGTAGACGTTGGGTTTTTCGCCCGGGATCACGTTGGTGCTGTAGTCGTAGACATAGACCGGCGCCCTTGGGTAGAGGCTGGGGATCACATCCTTGCCAAAGTCATGGCTGGAGTTCTCCTCTGCGGCATCCCGCTTCAACTCGCGGCAGAGCGCTTCGGTCTCGAAGATGTAGTTGCCCATGGAGACTAGGGCCTGGGTGGGATCACCGGGAATGTGTTTCGGCTGTTTCGGTTTCTCCTGAAAGCCGATCATCCGCCCTTCGGCGTCCACCTCGATCACCCCGAACGAGCTGGCTTCTGCAATCGGCATGCGCAGGGCAGCGACTGTCATGGCGGCATTCTTCTGCTTGTGGAAGCTCACCATCTGGCTCACATCCATCTTGTAGATGTGGTCGGAGCCGAAAATGCAGACATGATCCGGTTCGGCCCGCTCAATAAAGCCGAGGTTCTGATAGATGGCGTCGGCGGTGCCGTCATACCAGCGCTTGCCCATCCGCATCTGGGCCGGAATGGGATCGATAAAGCGGTCAGTGATGCCGACGATATTCCAGCCCTTTTTCATGTGCAGATAGAGGGACTGGGATTTGAACTGGGTGAGGACGTAGATGCGCAGAAAGTCTGCGTTGACGAAATTGTTGAGGACAAAGTCGATTAGCCGGTAGCTGCCACCAAAGGGTACCGACGGCTTGCTGCGGGTGGTTGTCAAAGGCTGCAGGCGAGTACCTTCACCTCCGGCCAGGATCATGGTCAAAATGCCAGCCATCGTATTTCTCTCCCTGAATAAACATGTATGAAAAGGTTTTCAACCTTCGGCATAAAAACACCCCTAAAGGGGTGTTTTTGCTGTGCTTCTAGTACCTTATCAGATTCCGGATGGCGCTCTCTAGCGGTTTTATTGTACTGCTTACACTTATTTACACTTTGCTCAGATAGACCTTGAATTTGGCATCGCTGTTGCTCACTTCCGTCCGTTTGAAGTGTGCTTCCAGTATAGGCTGATAGCGCAGGAATGCGTTGGCAACTATGGTCAGGCTGCCATGGGGACGCAAAAATTCAGGCGCCCTGGCGAGGAAGGTTTCGGTCGCCGCATAGAAGGTCTTGAGCCCGGCATGGAAAGGGGGATTGGAGACAATCTGATCAAAGCTTCCCGTAATGTCGGAGTAGACGTCAGAGGCATGAACCTCCCCTTGCAGATCGTTGATAGCCAAGGTGCGGCGGCTTGACTCCAGCGCCAGCGCATTGATGTCCACCATGGTGACCTTGAGCTCGGGATTGCGCTTGGCCAGCACGGAGCCAATTACCCCGGCACCGCAACCAAAATCGAGCAGTGAACCCTTCATGGCCGGCACGGTGGCCAGCAACATCTGGGTGCCGAGGTCCAGCTCGGCGGCGCTGAAAACGCCGGGCAGCGCCAGCACGGTCAGCTCGGTATCACCCGCCTTGCACTGATAGCGGCCAAACCAGCTATCCAGATCGAACGGGGCGACCGGTTTGCTCAGTTCGCCATGATAGAGAGAGCAGCGGCGCGCCGAATCGCGCTTGATCGGTTTGTCGCCATAGGGGGCCAGCAGCTTGTCTGCGCCATTGATGCCGCCACGGTTTTCGCCAGCGAGGAACAGGTCGGCGCCAGCCTCCAGCAGGGGGGTCATCATGGCCAGCAGATATTGTGCCTCGGCTTTCGCCTTGGGCATCAGCAGCAACAGGGCATCGAAGCGGGGGGCGCCACCGAGTTGGTGGTCGAACAGGATAGCCTCGCCGAGGGCCGCCTGCTGGCTGCGGTAGTAGCAGTAATCGGTGGTAAAGACGGTCAGGGTTTGGGTCAGAGTGGCCAGCTGGCGAGGGTAGTCATCCTCCAGTGCGCCACAGACAAGTAGCCGCTTGCCGACAAAGAGGGCTTGGTTTCGTTCCAGCATCTGGCTGACGGCACTGATTGGGCTGCTCATCGGGTCTCTCCACGCAATTTTGGGCGGCCATTATACATAGCCCCTTTCGCCTTGACATTTATGCCGTGTTCCCGAAATATGCCCAGACACCATTTTTTGAGCAGAGATGAGTCAATGCGGTTCAACGGGTTGAAACGAAAGCATAAAAAAAGCCTGAAATTCGGGCCTGCTGACGTTCGCGCGTAACCTCTCATCCCTGAGAAGATTCAAACCCCGGTTGCGCACATCGAACCGGGGTTTTTTATTGCCATATGAGTGTCAAACCGGAGAAGGAGATCCCATGTTTCAAGGTTCAATCGTTGCGTTGATTACCCCGTTTCGACAGGGAAAGCTGGATGAAGAGGCGCTGCTGCGTCTGGTGGAGTGGCATATCGAGCAGGGTACTCACGGCATTGTGCCGGTGGGCACTACGGGTGAGAGCCCGACCCTGACCCACGACGAGCACTGCCGGGTGGTGGAGCTGGTAGTCAAACAGGTCGCTGGTCGCATTCCGGTAATTGCCGGGGCGGGCTCCAACAATCCGGTCGAGGCGATCGAATATACCCAGTATGCCGAGCGGGTCGGTGCAGATGCCACCCTGCATGTGGCCGGTTACTACAACCGCCCCAATCAGGAGGGGCTCTACCACCACTTCAAGGCAGTGCACGACGCTACCAGCAAACCCATCATCGTCTACAACATCCCGCCGCGCGCCATTGTCGATGTGCAGCCCGCCACTCTGGCACGTCTGGCCGAACTGCCACGGATTGCCGGGGTGAAAGACGCCACTGGCGATCTGGCGCGCCCCTGGACCGAGCGCCAGCTGATCAAAAAGCCCTTTGCCTGGCTCTCCGGTGAGGATGCCACTGCCGTGGCCTACAACATCGGCGGTGGTCAGGGCTGTATCTCGGTGACTGCCAACGTGGCTCCCAAGCTGGTGGCCGAGGTGCAAAATCTGGCGCTGGCTGGCAATTGGCAAGAGGCGCGTGAACTGCAAGACCAGCTGATTCCGCTTCATCAGGCGATGTTTGCCGAGCCGAGCCCGGCTGGTGCCAAATATGCCGCTTCCCTGCTCGGTTTCTGCAGCGAAGAGTGCCGCCTGCCGGTGATGCCACTGTCGGAGGCGACTCGCGAGCGCATTCGCAGCGCCATGCAGCAGCTCAACCTGCTGTAATGCAAAACGGGTGAGCCAAGGCTCACCCGTTTTGTTTTCTGTATCAGATGGGCCGCTCAGCGTGCGCTGTGCAGCCAGTCGGCGATAGCCAGCTGCAGTGCGACATAATCCGCTGAGAGGAAGAGGTTGCCCAGCTCGGCGGGCCACTGCCGATCAGAGACCGGCGCGGCTTGCAGATGTGCCAGCAGGCTTGCCAGCTCTGAACCCCAAAGGGTCGGCTGCGTCAGCTCGGCCGCCCGACGTTCAATCAGCGCAATCCCTTCACACAGGGCGGCGAATGCTTGCTGTCGAATGGTTTCATTCTGCTGATTTTCCAGCCAGAGCTGCTCGTGATGCTGCCAGTGACTCAGGCCTGCGGCGATGGCGGTTGCCACATCCATGGCTTCGCTGGTGGCCAGAGATTGCAGGGCCAGCGGCTTGCCGAGCCCAGCGAGTCGATAACCGCGCTGTGCCTTGGATTGCGCCCCCAGACGCACTCCACCCAGCCGGGCGAGGCGCTGCGCCAGTGCAAACAGCGCTGTGGTATCGCCCGACTTGAGCTCCAGTTCCAGCTCGTTGATCGCTGTGCGCCCCTGACTGCCGACTATCTCCCCCTGATCCCAGGCCAGCTCGATCTCGGCACCCTCTAAGGTGATGAGCCAGTGGCGGCGCAGGAAGTCGGTACTGAATTGTGCGACCAGCTGCTGCTGGATGCGGTCACGTTCTGTCACATCTGGCCAGATTTCTGCGGGAAAGGCGCTCAATGTCGGCAGATCGCCACCAATAGGCGCATTGTATTCGGGTCTGGCATGCAGGCCACCCACCGCCTGGCCGCGGCATTTGATGGTCTGTTCGGCGTAGGCGTCGCAGCGGCGAATGCGCAGCCCCATGTCCAGACGACGCAGGTCGAGGGTCGGCGTGTCGAAATAGACGTTGCCGAGCTGCTGTTGTGATGATTCTTTAATCTCAAAAGAATTCAACAGGTTGGATAAATCTGCCGCAATGTCGCGGGCGACAAAAAACTTTATCTCGATCTCAGTTTGCATACTCATTCCGGGCTGGCAGGCAACTTTGGGGGGCAGGAATCGGGTCGCGGGGATATAATGCCCGCGAAACGACTAGATTAATTCGCGGTTTAATTGAGGGCGCAGTTCGGTTAACATGCGCGCCTCATAAAATCGTATCGAGTGTTTTTTCACCGACACAGGTTTGGCCATGCCAGTAAATACTATTTTGGGGCTTTTTGCCAAGTCCCCCATCAAGCCGCTGCAGAAGCATATCGTCAAGGTTCACCAGTGCTCCCAGCAGCTGGTTCCCTTCTTTGATGCCGTTGCTGAAGACCGTTGGGAAGATGCCGAGAAGATCCGGCAACAGATCTCCCAGCTGGAAAAAGAGGCGGATATCCTCAAGCGTGAAATTCGTCTGAAACTGCCCCGCGGTCTGTTCCTGCCGGTTGCACGCACCGACCTGCTGGAGTTGTTGACCCAGCAAGACAAGATTGCCAACCGTGCCAAGGATATCTCCGGCCGCATGCTTGGTCGTCGCATGGAGTTCCCTTCCGAAATGCGGGAAGGCTTCATGGCTTACCTCAAACGTTGTATTGATGCGACCGCTCAGGCCGAGAAAGCGATCGGGGAGCTCGACGAGCTGCTCGAGACCGGCTTCAAAGGACGGGAAGTGGAAATGGTTGCCGAGATGATCCACCAGCTGGATCTGATCGAGGACGATACAGACACCATGCAGATCGGTCTGCGCCAACAGCTGCAAGCGGTTGAGCAGAACTACAACCCGATCGACGTGATGTTCCTCTACAAGATCCTCGAATGGGTAGGTGACCTGGCTGATCAGGCCGAGCGCGTAGGCGCCCGTCTTGAGCTGATGCTGGCTCGTTCGTAATCGACTGACTGGGTAAACACTATCAATGGACATTATTGCGAATTACGGCACCACTCTGGTGCTCGTGGCGGCCTTGTTCGGCTTTTTGATGGCCTGGGGCATTGGCGCGAATGACGTAGCCAACGCCATGGGCACATCGGTCGGTACCAAATCCCTGACCATTCGTCAGGCGATTATCATCGCCATGATCTTCGAATTTGCCGGTGCCTATCTGGCCGGTGGTGAAGTAACCGCCACCATCCGTAGCGGTATCATCGACAGCAATGCCTTTGTCGATAGCCCGGATCTGCTGGTGCTCGGCATGATCGCCTCCCTGCTGGCTGCCGGTGCCTGGTTGATCCTCGCCTCCTACTTCGGCTGGCCTGTCTCCACCACTCACTCCATCATCGGCGCCATCGTCGGTTTCGCCGTGGTGAGCATTGGCCCGGAAGCGGTGCAGTGGAACAAGTTTGGCGGCATCGTCGGCTCCTGGGTCATCACCCCCGCCATCTCCGGTGTCATCGCCTACTTCATGTTCATCAGCGTGCAGAAGCTCATCTTCAACACCGATGATCCCCTGAACAACGCCAAGCGCTACGTCCCCTTCTACATGTTCCTGACCTCGCTGGTCATCTGCCTGGTAACCATCAAGAAGGGTCTGACTCACGTTGGTCTGCACCTGACCGATGGCGAAGGCGTCATGCTTTCCGTGGCCATCTCCATCGCCGTAGCGTTTGCCGGCTGGATCTATATTCGCGGTCAGAAGTACAACCCGCAGGATGACAGCAAGATGCACTTCGCCAACGTGGAGAAGGTGTTCGGCATCCTGATGGTCATTACCGCCTGTGCCATGGCGTTTGCCCACGGTTCCAACGATGTGGCCAATGCCATCGGCCCGCTCTCTGCGGTGGCTTCTATCGTGGCTTCCGGTGGCGAGATTTCCGGTCAGGCAGCCATTGCCTGGTGGATCCTGCCGCTCGGCGGGATCGGTATCGTGATCGGTCTGGCCACCATGGGCGAGAAGGTGATGGCGACAGTCGGCACCGGCATCACTCACCTGACCCCGAGCCGTGGTTTCGCCGCCCAGCTGGCCACTGCCGCTACCGTGGTAATCGCCTCCGGCACCGGTCTGCCCATCTCCACCACCCAGACTCTGGTTGGTGCGGTCATGGGCGTGGGTCTGGCGCGCGGTATCGCGGCGCTGAACCTGGGTGTGCTGCGCAACATCGTGGTCTCCTGGGTCATCACCCTGCCGGCAGGTGCCATTCTGGCCATCGGTATCTTCTACGTGCTGCAGGCCTGCTTCTCCTAAGAAGCTGCGTTCAGCAACAAAAAGCCCGAGTCATCGACTCGGGCTTTTTTATTGCCGCTATTTCCTGCGCTTAGAGCGACGCGCAGATTTGCCAGAGGTCGTACTGGATTGCGGCGGCCGTCACTTCGCGACCAGCCCCCGGCCCCTGAATCACCAGCGGGTTGGTGCGGTAGCTGTCGCTCTCGATGGCGAAAATGTTGTCGCACGGCAAGAGGTTGGCAAACGGGTGGTGGGGTTCCAGTGCTTCCAGCCCGACTCGTGCCTTGCCGTCATGCTCGAAGCGGGCAACGTAACGCAGCACTTTGCCAAGCCGTTTGGCCCCTTCGAAGGCGGTCTGGATCGGGCCATCCAGCTCTTTCAGCCTGTCCATGAACTGATCTGTGCTCACCTTGCGCAGCGGGACGGGCACCAGATTCTCGAGCTCGATATCGGCGGAGTCGAGCTCGAAGCCCGCCTCCCGCGCTAGAATGAGCAGCTTGCGACGCACATCCTGACCGGAGAGATCCTCGCGGGGATCCGGTTCGGTCAGACCGTGCTGCCACGCCTCATCCACCAGCTCGGAGAAGGGGCGGGTGCCGTCATACTGCTGGAACAGCCAGGAGAGGGTGCCGGAGAAGATGCCGGAGACCCCCTGAATACGGTCGCCGCTCTGGCGCAGCATCTGGATGCTGGACTGGATTGGCAACCCGGCACCCACGGTGGCGTTGTAGCGCCACTGCACCTGATGGTCGCGGCAGGTCTGCTTGATGCGCTGGTAGAACTCGCTGTCGGCGGCCCCGGCAAACTTGTTGGCGGCGATGATGTGAATGCCGAGCTGGGCGAAGTCGGGGTAGTAGCGGCTCACCGTTTCGCTGGCGGTCAAATCGATGGCGATCAGGGTGTCGAAGCTGTGTTGCTCCAGCTGGGCCAGCAGTTCGGGCCAGATCAGCGCTTTGGGGGCAAAGTTGTCCTGCACCTTGAGCGGATCCAGTCCCTCTTCATCGAGCAGGCCCCCTTCAGAGCTGAACACGCCGTAGAGGGTGAGCGCCAGATTGAGTTCATGTTCGAGGCGCGCCTTTTCGCGGGCATAGAGGCTCAGCCAGTGGCCGCCGATATTGCCCTTGCCGAACACCACCAGTCCGACCCGATTGGGGCGGCTGAACAGGGCGCTGTGCATGGCGATGAGCAGGGGTTCCAGTACCACCTGACGCAGCACGGCCACCAGACTCAGGCCATCTTTGGCCACCTGGACGAACTCCAGCGGCTGATCCGCCAGCAGCTGGTAGAAGCGGTGGCACTGCTCGGCATTGTCGGTGACGCCGGCCCCCACCAGCGCTACCAGACTGTACCCCTCCTTCTGGATGAGGCCGGTGAAGCTCCCTTGCAGCTGAAAGTCGCGCAGTAGCTCGAAAGCCCCCTGCGCTACCTCAAGGGTATAGGCGAGGCGCAGCACCCTGCGATCCGGCTGGCGCTGAAGAGTGAGCGGATTGAGACGGTGACGGGCCAGATGGGCCTCGATGGTGGCCACCGTCTGCTCATAGTTGGTCTGTGGCAGCACCTTCAGCTCGATGAGGGCGATCTGATCCACCGAGGAGACGATGCGAGCACCGCCGGAGCGGGGGGCGCGGCGCAGGATGTGGGTGCAGCCCTCGTCAGGGTTGTAGCTGCAGCGCAGGGTGAGGCGCTGACGACTGTCAGCCACCGGTTGCAGAGTACGGGAGTGCAAGACCGAGGAGCCGAGGCGGGCCAGCTCGTTGGCTTCGGCGAGGCTCAGGCGCTCCAGCAGACGCGCCTCCTTCACCCGGCGCGGGTCGGCGCTGTAGACCCCGGCCACGTCGCTCCAGATGGTGGTGGATTCGCCGTCCGCCAGCAGCGCCAACAGGCTGGCGCTGTAGTCGGAACCGTTGCGACCGAGCAGCAGTGAGCGGCCTTCCATGTCGGCAGCGATAAAGCCGGTTACCACGATACGACCGGCATGCTCCGCCAGTCGCGCCTTGAGCAGTTCGCTGGAGAGCGCAGTATCCACCTTGACCAGAGCGCCATCCTCGGCGCGCAGGAAGCTGCGGGCATCGAGCCAGATGGCCTTGTCGCCGCGGCTGGTGAGCAGGGCAGCCAGCAGGCGCGCCGACCATACCTCGCCAAAGGCGAGCAGGCCGTTGCGGGCAAAGCGGTCAAACTGCCCCTCAAGCGTCTTGGCGATGAGCTGCATGTCGTCGGCCAGCTGCTTGCTCAGGTCGAGCTGCAACTCGCCTTCCAGCAGGCCGTCGATCAGCCCCTGTTGATAGGCGTGGAGGGCGGAGATGGCTTCACCAGCTGCTTCATCCCCCGCTTCGGCCAGCTCCACCAGCTGGATCAGCCGGTTGGTGGTCTTGCCGGCGGCAGAGACCACGATCAGTTCATCCCCACCCACCTGTTGTTCAACGATGCTGGCGACCCGGCGATAACAGACCGGATCCGCCAGACTGCTGCCACCGAATTTGTGGACGTGACGTCGCTTCAAGCCTGCTTCTGTTGCCACCGCGATCTCTCCTTGTTGCTGCTGTTCCATTACTTCGCTACCTGTTCTGCCTGCTGCGCCTGTGCAAAAGCCTGTGCCAGATCGGCCACCAGATCTTCACCGTGTTCAATACCGACCGACAGACGCAGCAGCTGGGCGCTTATGCCAGCTGCCTGCTGCGCCGCCGGGGTCATGGCCCTGTGGGTCATGCTGGCCGGATGGGCCACCAGACTCTCCACCCCGCCGAGGGACTCGGCTACCGAGAAGAGGGTGAGGGCCGCAAGGAAGGCGCGAATGCCCGCCTCGCTGCAATCGAGTTCAAAACTTAGCATGGCGCCGAAGCCGGACTGTTGACGGCGCGCAATATCGTGGCCCGGATGGCTCGGCAGGCTGGGGTGATAGATGCGTTTCACCAGCGGCTGCTGTTGCAGGAAGGCGAGGATGCGATCGGTGTTCTCCTGATGGGTGCGCAATCTGGGGGCCAGAGTGCGCAGGCCGCGCAGGGTGAGGTAGGAGTCGAACGCCCCGGAGGTGAGCCCCAGACAGTTGGCCCACCACACCAGCGACTCGGCCAGTGCGGCCTCCTTGGCAATCGCCACTCCGCCCACCACGTCTGAGTGACCGTTGATGTACTTGGTGGTGGAGTGCACCACCACATCGGCACCGAGGGCCAGCGGCTGTTGCAGCAGGGGGGAGAGGAAGGTGTTGTCCACCACTACCTGTGCACCCACCTCATGAGCTGCACTGGCAATGGCGCTGATATCCACCACCCGCAGCAGCGGGTTGGAGGGTGTCTCGACCCATACCAGCGCGGGCTTCTGGGCCAGCGCGGCGGCCAGTGCGGCCTCATCCCCCTGATCGACAAACTGCACCCGGTAGTGGCCCTTGGCCGCCAGATACTCGAACAGGCGCCAGGTGCCGCCGTAGCAGTCGTGAGGGGCGATCAGCAGATCCCCCGCCTTGAGCAGGGCTGTGGTGACCAGATGGATAGCGCCCATGCCGGTGCCGGTGACCACGGCACCGGCGCCCCCTTCCAGTGCCACCAGCGCGTCAGCCAGATTGGTGCGGGTCGGGTTGCCGGAGCGGGCATAATCGTATTGACGGGGTTCGCCAAAGTCGGCAAAGGTGTAGTTGCTGGAGAGGTAGATAGGCGGCACCACTGCACCGTGTTGCTGGTCTGTCTCAATCCCGGTGCGAACCGCCAGGGTGGCCTTGTGGGTCATGTTTCTCTCCTTGATCTCTCTGGACGGTGGCCGCTCTTCCTGCCACGCTGCTTTTGCCACACGCAATCGTGCCAATGCTGGCATCATGATGAACCACACTACGCCAGCTTAAAAAGGCCGTCAACACTTCCAGACGTCTAAATGGCTTTGCTGTTGGATTGCCATTAATTTCCTTAAGGGTTAAAATCCGCGCTCACGGCTAAATGAGAACAGGTGAGTCATGGGAACAGAGTGGAACGGCGACTACGTCAGCCCCTACGCGGAACACGGTAAGAAGAGCGAACAGGTCAAGAAGATTACCGTCTCGATCCCGCTCAAGGTGTTGAAAGTGTTGACCGATGAGCGCACCCGCCGTCAGGTGAACAACCTGCGTCATGCGACCAACAGCGAGCTGCTCTGTGAAGCCTTCCTGCACGCTTTCACCGGCCAGCCGCTCCCTTGCGACGAAGACTTGCGCAAGGATCATCCGGACAGCGTCCCTGCCGAAGCGCGCGCCATCATGGAAGCGCTGGGCAAAGAGATTGAAGATTTCGACAAGGAATAACTCCCAATGACGCGGCCCTGGCCGCGTCATTGCTATCTGCCATGTCCCGTTTCAGCCTGCGCCACTATCACCACCACGTCTGCAGCCATAGCCACGACTTTGCCCAGCTGGTGATCCCCCTCGACGGCCCCCTCGAGATCGAGGTACAGGGCCATGGGCGTCGGCTTGCCCCCGGTTCTGCCTGCGTCATCGCTCCCGGCGAGCGGCACGACTACGCCGCCGATCCGGTGCTTGCGTTTCTGGTGCAGGAGAGCGACTGGCTGCCCGGTGATCTGGCGGCCCGCCCCTTTATCGAGCTGGATGAACCTCAGCGTCACTACCTCGCTTTTCTGCACCGCATGGTGGCCGAGGGGCGGCAGGTGGCGGGCATGGAGCAGGTGTGGCTCTCCCTGCTGGCGGAAGGGCAGGGGATGCAGAGCGCAGCCATTCCACGCCTTGCCGCCCGCATCCTCAAGGTGCAACGCCATATCGATGCCAACCTCGCTGCCCCGCTGACCAATCAGCAACTCGCCGCCATCGCCTGTCTTGGCCAGAGCCAGTTCAAGCTCGCCTTTCGCCAGCAGCTGGGGGTGAGCGTCTCCCACTACATTCGCAGTCGACGCATGGCGCTGGCGCGTACCCTGCTTGCCGGTACGCAACTGCCCGTTGGCGAGATTGCCAGCCGCTGCGGTTACCAGAATCAGGGGGCCTTCAGCGAGCGCTTCCTGAGTGAGACCGGGCTCACTCCGTCCCTCTGGCGCCAGCAAAACGGCCACCAGCCGTAACGAAACGGCTGATTGCCGAAGACGGGATGCTCTCTTTGGGCCATGCTGCGGGTCATGCAAGGTGCACGATAAACAGGAGCCGAAATGGAGACGATTAGCTGGCAGGATTTCGAGATGGTGGAGCTGAGGGTGGGCACCCTGGTGCGGGTCGAGCCGTTCCCCGAGGCGCGCAAAGCGGCCTACAAGGTGTGGGCGGATTTTGGCCCTGAACTGGGGATTCGCAAGAGCAGCGCCCAGATCACCGCCCTCTACCAGCCAGAGCAGCTGGTGGGCCGCCAGATCATCGCCGTAGTCAACTTCCCGACCAAGCAGATCGGCCCGTTTCAGTCGGAGTTTCTGCTGACCGGTTTCTACCGGCCGGATGGCGCCGTAGTGATGGCCATCCCCGAGCAGGCGGTGGAGAACGGCGCCAGGCTGGGCTGAGCTCACACCCGAACAGAGAGAAGAGAGGCGACCCCGGGGTCGCCTCTCTTTTTGTTATCTGCTGTGAGTCGCTACTTCAACAGGCTGAAGATCAGCGCCGATACCGCCAGCGAGCCGGTCAGCAGGATAAAGCCGTTGGTCCAGCCGTGACGGAAGCGGGCCAGCGCCTCCACCTTGTAGATGGCAATCACCGGCATGATAAACAGGATCATGGCGATGACCGGGCCGGAGAGGGTCTCCATCAGCCCCAGAATGCCCGGGTTGATGACGGCGGCACCCCAGATAGAGAAGAACATCAGGGCGATGCCCAGCTTGTCTGCCTTGGCCAGCGGCAGGCCGGTGGGCTTGGCGATCAGGCTTTTCAGGCTTTCGCGGGCACCGAGGAAGTGGCCGAGGAAGGAGGAGCTGATGGCGATAAAGGCGATGAGCGGCCCCAGAGTCACGATCACCGGGTTATCGGTGATGTTGGCGAGATAGGAGAGCACAGAGACGTTCTGGGCCTTGGCTTCGGCCAGCTGGGCTGGCGAGAGGCTCAGCACGCAGGAGAAGACGAAGAACAGCACGAAGCCCACCAGCATCACTGTGGTGTTGCGCAGGATCAGGCCGCTCTTGGCTTCCGCCTGCTCGCCATATTCACGGCGCTGCACGTTGGCAAAACCGGAGATGGCGGCGGCGTGGCTGAAGGCGAACACGGTGACCGGCAGCGCCAGCCAGACGGTGTTGAGGAAGCTGACCCCTTCAAACGCCGTCACTTCCGGCCATTGCCACTGAGGGATCAGGTAGCAGGAGAGGGCCGCCAGAATGGCCGCTAGCGGATAGACCATAAAGGCGAAGGCGCGCAGCATCGCTTTCTCACCCGCCAGCATCACGGCGATCATGGCGAATACCAGCACGCCTGAGAGCATCACCCGATCCGGGGTCGCCATGCCGAGCTGGTTGACCATAAAGCTCTCCACCGTGTTGGTCAGTCCGACCCCGTAGATGAGCAGGATCGGGAAGATGGAGAGGAAGTAGAGCGCCGAGATGAGGCGACCGGCCATTTTGCCGAAATGCTCCTCCGCGACTTCGGTGAAGTCGGCGTGGGGGCGTGACGAGGAGAGCACGAAGCGCGCCAGCCCGCGGTGGGCGAGGAAGGTCATGGGGCCTGCCAGTACCGCGACGATGACGAGAGGCCAGATGCCGCCCAGACCCAGATTGATGGGCAGGAACAGGATACCGGCGCCAACGGCGGTGCCAAACAGGCTGATAACCCAGTGGGTGTCGTGACGGCGCCAGCGGGTGATGCAGGCAGTGGTGGAGCAGGAACCGGATAGCTCCTTGGTTGCCTCTACAGATAAACTCATTACTAATTCACTTTTTGTCAGTGTTTTAATCTGAGTTTATTGTGGTTTATCGGGATTTAATTCTCAAAAAGCGAGACTGAAACATATCACTGCCATTGCGGGGTTTAGCCAGCGAGATTGGGAATGGAATCTGGGTCACAGAATGAAACAAAACTGATATTGGTAGTTTTTGTGAAATATAAAACCAAAATTTGATCTGCGCTCGTTTTTTTATTTTGGCTAATCAGGTGTTTTTAGAATTACGTGAAAAATTGCACCATTTCTCACCGACCGACTGTGATGTTTCACTATCATTTTGCCGCTTTGCCAGCGTATCACGCTGTTCAAGAGCGCCTTGACCAGCGGATCGCTCCGGTCATCACTCGGGGGCGATTCCCTGAAAAAGCAGGCGGCCATCGGGCCGCCTGCTTGTCTGATATGATGATATCGCAATCCGTCTAGTGGGCCAGAATGTTGCCCCAGGCGAGATCCGGATCTCCCATCACGATAAAGTCAGGGTTCTCCAGCGACTCGGTTTCGTTGTAACTGAGTGGCTGCAACGCCAGGCTGAGGATGCGGCCACCGGCCGCCTCGACGATGCACTGGGCGGCGGCGGTGTCCCACTCGCCGGTGGGGCCGAGCCGCACGTAGCAATCGGCCGCCCCTTCCGCCACCAGACAGGATTTGAGGGAGCTGGAGCCGAGCGGGATCAGCTCGTAGTTGATGGCCGGGTTGAGGCGGCGGGTGAGCTTCTCCAGCTTCTGGCGGCGGCTGATGGCCACCACCAGCGAGTCAGGCTGGTCATGCTCGTGGTGCATGGCGCTGATGGGCAACACCTCGCCATTCACCTCCTTGAAGGCGCCGTAGCCGCGCACCGCCCAGTAGAGCACGTTGGACTCGGGAGCATAGATGACCCCGAGCACCGGCACATTGTCCCGCACCAGGGCGATCAGGGTGGCGAAGTCGCCGCTGCCCGCGATAAATTCGCCAGTGCCGTCGAGGGGGTCCACCAGCCAGTACTGTCGCCAGTTGGCGCGCTGGCTGAAGGGGATATCGGCCGCCTCTTCGGTCAGCACCGGCACATGGGGGGTGAGCGCCGAGAGCGCCTGTTTGAGGTAGGCATCGGCAGCAAGATCGGCACTGGTGACCGGGGTCGCATCCTCCTTCAGCTGACGCTCGAACTGACCGCCGTGATAGATGTCGTGAAGGATCCTTCCGGCTTCGCGGGCAATCTCCTTGACCCCCGGCACCCAGGCCAACAACTCCTGCATCTCGTTATCCTCTGTCTGTTAACTGCCCGTCTGCGGGCTACTCTGCCTGCTCCGCCAGCCACTTCTGGGCCAAGAGCAGGGCACTGATGCTGCGCGACTCGGTGAAGTCGGGCCGCGCCAGCAATTCGTCGATCCGATTGAGTGGCCAGGGGATGACCTCCAGCGGTTCGGGTTCGTCGCCGATCCGCTGCTCGGGGAAGAGATCCCGCGCCAGCAAAATGTCCATCCGGCTGGAGAAGTACCCCGGCGCCAGCGACACCTGTTTGAGCAGGGTCAGGTTGTTGGCGCCAAAGCCCGCCTCTTCCATCAGTTCCCGGTTGCCTGCCTCGAAGGCATCTTCGCCCGGGTCGATCAGCCCCTTGGGAAAGCCCAGCTCGTAGGAGTGGGTGCCGGCGGCATATTCGCGCACCAGCAGCAGGGTCTGCTCATCGAACAGCGGCACCACCATGACGGCGCCACGATTGCCGCCGCGCATCCGCTCGTAGACCCGCTCCTCGCCGTTGGAGAATTTGAGGTGGAGGGATTCCACTCTGAACAGCCGACTCTCGGCCACGATCTCGGCCTTGAGGATCTCCGGTTTGCTCTTCTCCTGCTCCAGCTGGTCGATCGAAATCTGTTCGGGGGGGCTTTTGTGGTGCTCACTCATCAGGGGTGACGGCTCGTTAAAAAATCGTGCTTCAAGAGTAAACGACTCCCACACCGAACACCACGGGGCAGGGAGGGGAAAGGGGGAGGAAAAATCCGTTATACTGCCGCCCCGTTTTCCGAGATCCGCGATCAAGAGGCCCGATGCCACACTCCCGCTCAAACACCTTGCCCTGGCACCAGATAGATACCGTCTTGCTCGATATGGATGGCACCCTGATCGATCTCCATTTTGACAACCACCTCTGGCAGCAGCTGGTGCCGGAGCGTTACGCCGAGCGGCTCGGGCTGCCACTGGATGAAGCCAAAGCGCAGATCGATGTCCACTATCACGCCGTCAACGGCACCCTCAACTGGTACTGCGTGGATTACTGGAGCGAGACCCTGGGGCTCGACATCCGTGCCCTCAAGCAGGAGCTGCTGGCGAAGATCCAGTGGCGTCCCCACGCCATCCCCTTTCTGGCCGCGTTGCGCGCCGCGGGCAAGCAGCTGGTGCTTTTCACCAATGCCCACCCCGCCAGTCTGTCGGTGAAGGATGCGCAGCTGGGACTAAGCAACCATCTGGATCTGATGGTGAGTACCCACGAGCTGGGCTGGTCGAAGGAGAGCCAACACTGCTGGCAGGCGCTGGCACAGCGGCTGGCGTTCGATCCGGCCCGCACCCTGTTTGTGGATGATAGCGAGCGGATCCTGCGGGCTGCCGCCGACTACGGTATCGGCTATCAGCTGGCGATCCAGAATCCGGATAGCTGCAAGCCGGAGCAGAGCATTACCGCTTTTCCGGCGATCCGCGACTATGCCGAGTTGCTGCCGCTGGCAATCTGAATCAGTTCAAACAAGAGAGGGCTGCATCATGCAGCCCTCTCTGTATCTGAAACCTGGCGGTGAAAGATCACAGCTCCCGGAATGGGCGCCGTTTCTCCTCTTCGATGACGATCGCCTCCAGATTGGCGATCCGCTCCTGCAACTCTCTGATGATCATATCCTGCCTGCCGAGGCGGTCGGTGATGCGGGCATCCCCCATCTGATAGCGGGCCCGCTTGCCGAGATATCCGAACAATACGCTGATAAATACGATCAGGACTATGCCTGTCCACATGGTCATGTCACGACTCCTTGTCGTCTATAGACGGCGAAAACGCTGATGAGATCTGCTCTGTTTTCTCATAGCCGCCGGGCGGCCGCAATGGGGCCAATTGTCCCTTTGTGACGCAGACAGCTATTGCTGCCAGAGTGGCCGAGCGACCCAGAGCGCCCACAGGGTGAGGTGCAGCAGCACGATAAACCAGAAAACCAGCCGGTAGCTGCGCTTCTGGGTCTTGTGACGCAGCCACTGGCGGGCCACCAGAGCGCCCGGCCAGCCGCCGCACAGCTCCAGCAGATGGAGCCTCGATTCGGGAATGCGCCACTCGCCCCGCACCGCCTGTCGCTTGTCCCAGGCGTAGGCCGCCAGCGTCAGCAGACTCATGGTCAGCAGTGCGGCCAGTGGCCACCACTGCTGGCTGTCGAGGCCGAGCCAGAGGGTCCAGCCCAGCGGCAGCAGCGCCAGCGCCATCATTGGGCCAGCTCCCAGCAGCGCTCCTCATCCTGCTTGAGGGTGCGGATCACCTTGGCCGGATTGCCCACCGCCACCGAGTCGGCCGGGATGTCGCGGGTGACCACGGCGCCGGCGCCAATGATGGAGCGCGGCCCTATGGTGACGCCGGGGCAGATGATGGCGCCACCGCCGATCCAGCAGTCATCGCCGATCCGTACCGGCTTGTTGTAGGCGATCCAGTTGCGTCGTTCCAGATAGTTCATGGTGTGGGTGGCGGTGTAGATCTGCACGTTGGGGGCCAGCAGCACATGGCTGCCGATATGCACTTCACCCAGATCGAGAATGGTGACGTTGAAGTTGAAGAAGGTCTTCTCGCCGATGTGGATGTTGCGGCCAAACTCGCAGGTGAAGGGCGTGCTGATCCAGCAGGAGTCGGGGCAGTGGCCGAACAGCTCGCGGCAAATCTGCTGGCGCAGAGGGCCATCGCCTGCAGGTGAACCATTAAGCTGGGCCAGCAGCGCCTGACCGCGGATCCGGTCGTTCGCTATCTCCTCGCTCTGGCCATCCAGCGCCCCGCCTGCCAGTACCTTGTCCCAGTCGCTCGCCATTGCTACCTCCTCATGCTGCAAGAGGGGGCAGTATACGTGACAAGCGCGAGAGGCGTCAGTCTGTCACTTCTGGCAGGTGATCCCCGTCATCCTGCTGGCCAGACGAGGGGCAGGATCAGCAGGGCCGAGACGAAGTAGGGGAGCAGCACCCGCAGCCCCAGACTGCGACCACCGATGCCGAGGGCCAGCAACCCCTTCACCAGCGAGTTGATCAAACCGGCAAGCAGGATGCCGCGGGCAGCCACCTCCAGCGCCAGCTCCTTGTGGGAGAGCTGGGAGAGCGACAAGGTGATGGCGTCCACGTCGGTGATCCCCGACACCAGCGACAGCAGATAGACCCCCGAGTTGCCTACCTTGTCTTGCAGCAGAGTTGCCATAAAGCCGATCAACGCCAGCAGCAGGCCGAACTTGATGGCGGTGGCCAGATCGAGCGGGTTGCTGGTTTCCGGCTGCACCGGGCCGTCAGTCAGCTCCTCGCGCTGGCGCCAGAACCAGAAGGCAAAGCCGTACACCGTGGTCGCCAGCAACACGAGCGGGGCGGCGAGGCGCATCGCCAGTTCGCTGTGAATCAGCAGCACCAGTACCAGCAGCCGCAGCCACATGGTGGCCCCCGCCAGCAGGATGCCGGTGGCCAGTAGCCGCTCCAGCCCTCCTTGTTCCTTGTTGAGGCGGGCAAACTGCAGGGTGAGGGCGGTGGAGGAGGCCAATCCCGCCAGTATGCTGGTGAGCACCAGTCCGGCGCGAGTGCCGAGTAGCCGCACCGCGAAGTGGCCACAAAACGAGATGCCGGCGATCACCACCACCATCAGCCAGATCTTGAAGGGGTTGAAGGCATCGAGGGGGCCCATCTCCTCGTTGGGCAGTACCGGCAGCAGTACCAGCGAGATGAGCAGAAAGCGCAGGGTGGCGTGGAATTCGGTTTCGCTGAGAAACAGCATCCCCTGCTGGATCTTGCCCTTGAGCCCCATCAGCAGGGCCGCCAGCACGGCGCAGGCCACCGCCTCGCTCGGGCTCAGCAGTACCGACATCAGCCCCAGCAGATAGGTGAGCAGCATGGCCACCGAGCTGGTGAGGCCGAACTCCCCTTGCCAGCGCTGGGCCAGCCAGACCGAGAGGCCGCAGCCGATCACCACCGCCAGCAGGCCGAGCAGCGGCAGCCAGGGGCCCAGGGTCGGCAGCAGCAAACCGCAGACCCCGCCGAGCAGACCGATAAGGCCGTAGGTACGCATCCCGGCGATGCGCTGGTTATCCCCCAGTTGGCGTACCTGCCAGCCGCGCTCCAGTCCGATGATGAGGCCGATGGCCAGCGAGACCAAGGCACCGTTGACGGGTTCTGCATTGATCCACATAACGACTTCCTTTTCGTCATCTGTCTGCCTTGTTCCCATGATGGCACAGCGCTTGAAGTCACAGAGGGGCATGGCTCACAGAGTCTGCGTCTGGCTCCTTGTGGCGTGTGGTCGCCTGATATGAGCAAAAGAGATAAGCAAAGAGTTATTTCTTTCTTCTCGGCATAACAACTCCGCGGCATGCTGCTCTCAACCCAACGATATGGAGTATCACCATGAAACTGCGAATGACCGCTCTCTCCCTCTTCTCCGTGCTGGCCTTTGGCCAGGCCTACGCCGCGGAAGTACACCTGCTCAACGTCTCCTACGATCCGACCCGCGAGCTGTTTCAGGAGTACAACTCCGCCTTTGCCAAGGAGTGGAAGGCCAAAACCGGTGACGATGTGGTGGTGAGCCAGTCTCACGGTGGCTCCGGCAAGCAGGCTCGCGCCGTAGTGGACGGGCTGGAAGCTGACGTGGTCTCGCTGGCGCTTGCCTACGACGTCAACGCCGTTGCCAAGCAAGGTCTTATCGCTGCGGATTGGCAGAACCGTCTGGCCAATAATGCAGCGCCCTACACCTCGACCATCGTCTTCCTGGTACGCAAGGGTAATCCCAAGCAGATCAAGGATTGGGGCGACCTGGTGCGCAAGGATGTGGCCATCGTGACCCCCAATCCCAAGACCTCCGGCGGTGCCCGCTGGAACTATCTGGCCGCCTGGGGTTATGCCCTGAAGAAGAGTGGCAATGAAGAGGGGGCCAAACAGTTTGTCGGCGATCTCTACAAGAACGTGAAGGTGCTGGACTCCGGCGCCCGCGGTGCCACCACCAGCTTTATCGAGCGTGGCCTTGGCGATGTGCTGCTGGCATGGGAGAACGAAGCCCTGCTGGTACTTGGTCAGCCCGGTGCCAGCGACAAGTTCGAGCTGGTGGTGCCATCGGTCTCCATACTGGCTGAGCCGCCGGTCGCGGTGGTGGACAAGGTCGCCAAGAAGCACGGCACCGAAACGGTGGCCAAGGCCTACCTCGACTACCTCTACTCCGACGAGGGGCAGCACATAGTCGCCAAGTATCACTACCGCCCCAGCAACCCGGCGATCCTGAAAGAGACCGCAGATCAGTTCCCCAAGCTCGCACTCTTTACGGTCAAGGATATCGAGGGGAACTGGGATAAAGCCCAGAAGAAGCACTTCGCACAGGGCGGTCTGTTTGACCAGATCTACCAACCCGGTGGCTGAGGCAGGTAACGCCGTTTAACCCCTTTGAACTGGCCCCTGTGCCAGCCGATAGGAGCACCAAGATGAACAAGATCCTCCTGGTTCCCGGTCTGCACAACAGTGGGCCGGATCACTGGCAAAGTCGCTGGCACGAGCACTTTCCCTACTGGCAACGGATGACGGGTCTGCCATGGGAGAAACCGGACCTCACGGTCTGGAGTGCCAAGCTGGCGAGCAAGTTGAGAAGTCGCCGTAGTCGGGTCCATCTGGTGGCCCACTCTTTTGGTGCCCTGACCGCCATCGCGGCAGCCAGATTGCAGCCGGAGAAGGTCGCCTCGCTCTTTCTGGTGGCACCGGCTGATCCGGCCCGTTTCGGGATTGTCGATGAGCGGCTGGAAGGGCCGTTGCAAGTCTCCGCCCAGCTGGTGGCCAGTCGCAACGATCCCTGGATGAGCTTCGAGCGGGCCGAATACTGGAGTCGTCAGTGGCAGGTGCCCCTGTTCGACGCCGGCAACGCGGGCCATATCAATGCCCAGTCCGGTCATGGCGACTGGCATCAGGGGTTGGAACTGCTTGGCTCTCTCTATCGCCGGGCCGAGCTGGTGGTTGCTCCGCAAGCGGCTTCGGCTATCAGAACTGTTGTTGTCTCTGCCATCGGCCCTTAACCAATGGCGGGATATGTTATCGGGTGAGCTGTTGCGAACCCTGCTCTTTGAATGTTGCGCTCCGTATTGCTCCATTTCTTAGGTCTTTTATTTATATAAAAGACCTTTTTTTATTTGGATCGCTCTAAAAGCCTTGTTCCACCGTTGTTAGACAAAAAAGTAATTAGCAAAGTCGCAAATGGTGTTTGTTGCTTAAAAGGAGAGTAAGCAGAATCGCTATATCTGATGTTTTTCATAACAAATGGAATCGTTATGCGATTTGGTTCTTACTCAGTCCTGCCGGGATTTGGCCCGACCCTCGGCTTTACTTTGCTCTATCTGGGGCTGCTGGTGCTGTTGCCGCTCTCGGCGCTGGTGCTGTTTGCCGCGAACAACCTCACCGCTGCCGAGTTCTGGCAGGTGATAGGTTCACCCCGGGTGCTAGCCTCCTTTCGCCTGAGCTTCGGGGCGGCCTTTGTCGCGGCGCTGCTCAACAGCCTGTTTGGCCTGATCCTGGCCTGGATCCTGGTGCGCTACACCTTCCCCGGTCGTCGACTGGTGGATGCGTTGATCGACCTGCCATTTGCCATGCCGACCGCTGTATCCGGCATCGCCCTGTGCGCCATTTTCGCCCCCAACGGCTGGATCGGCCATCTGCTGGCGCCGCTCGGCATCCAGCTCGCCTACAACCCCATCGGCGTCGTTATCGCCCTCACCTTTATCGGGCTGCCTTTTGTGGTGCGCACCCTGCAGCCGGTGCTGCGAGAGGCTGAGAGCGAGCAGGAGGAGGCCGCCGCCAGCCTCGGTGCCGATCGCTGGCAGACCTTTATCCACGTGCTCTGGCCGACCCTGATCCCGGCCCTGCTCACCGGCTTTGCGTTGGCGTTTGCCCGTGCAGTGGGGGAGTACGGCTCCGT
Source organism: Aeromonas sp. FDAARGOS 1410 (assembly GCF_019048745.1). Taxonomy (NCBI): domain Bacteria; kingdom Pseudomonadati; phylum Pseudomonadota; class Gammaproteobacteria; order Aeromonadales; family Aeromonadaceae; genus Aeromonas; species Aeromonas sp. FDAARGOS 1410. The sequence goes on from NZ_CP077401.1 coordinate 1,066,400, forward strand.
CATCTTCATCGCCGGCAACCTGCCGATGGTTTCGGAAATCGCACCGCTGATGATCATGAGTCATCTGGAGGAGTACGACTATGCCGGCGCCTCTGCCATTGCCGTGGTGATGCTGCTGATCTCATTCATTTTGTTACTGCTAATCAACAAGTTGCAGGCCTGGAGCTGGTCTCGTATCGGAGGGAGCCGGATATGAACGCATCGACACTCGCCCTTGAAGTCGCCCCTGTGGAGGTTGCTTCCGTGCGCAAGGCTCCGACCGTGATCCGCGAGCCCCAGTGGGTCAAATGGCTGCTCATCACGGTGGGTCTCGGTTGGTTTGCCGCCCTGTTGCTGCTGCCGTTGGCCACCGTCTTTATTCAGGCGCTGACGCCGGGGCTCGCCTTCTTCTGGCACGCCATCAGCGAGCCGGATGCCCTGAGCGCCCTCGGTCTCACCGCACTGGTAACGCTCTGCGCCGTTCCACTCAATCTGCTGTTCGGGATCGCGGCGGCTTGGGCCATCGCCCGTTTCCGCTTCCCCGGTCGCCAGCTGCTCATCACCATCATCGATCTGCCCTTCTCGGTGTCGCCGGTGATCGCCGGTCTGATGCTGGTGTTGATGTTCGGCAGCCGTGGCTGGTTCGGTGACTGGCTGAGCGAGCACGATATCAAGATCATCTTCGCCACCCCGGGGATCATCCTGGCCACCACCTTCATTACCGTGCCCTTCGTGGTGCGCGAGCTGCTGCCCCAGATGGAGGCGCGCGGCCCGGAAGAGGAGGAGGCGGCCATCATGCTGGGGGCGAGCGGTCTGCAGATGTTCTGGCGCGTCACCCTTCCCGGCATTCGCTGGAGCCTGATGTACGGCCTGCTGCTCTGTACCGCCCGTGCGGTGGGGGAGTTTGGCGCGGTGTCAGTGGTTTCCGGTCATATTCGCGGCCAGACCAATACCCTGCCGCTGCATATCGAGATCCTCTACAACGAGTACCAGACCGGCGCCGCCTTTGCTGTGGCCAGTCTCTTGGCTCTGTTCGGGATCTTCACCCTGCTGGGTGAAACCCTGTTGGCCCGGCTGCGTGCCCAGCCCACCAAATCTCACTGATCACCGTTTTAAAGAGGCAGCCATGAGCATTCAGGTTCAACAACTCAACAAGCATTTCAATCAGTACGCGGCGCTGGCAGACATCAACCTCGACTTTCACGACGGTGAGCTGGTGGCGCTGCTCGGCCCCTCCGGCTGTGGCAAGACCACCTTGCTGCGGATCATCGCCGGGCTGGAGCAGGCCGACAGTGGCAGCGTCATCATCCGTGGCGAGGATGCCTCGGATCTCCATGTGCGCGAGCGCAACGTCGGCTTCGTGTTCCAGCACTACGCCCTGTTTCGCCACATGACGGTATTCGAAAACGTGGCGTTTGGCCTGCGGGTCAAACCGCGCAGCGAGCGTCCGGCCGAGGCGGCCATTCGTGCCCGGGTCAAAGAGCTGCTGGATCTGGTGCAGCTCAGCCACGTGGCCGAGCGCTACCCGACCCAGCTCTCCGGCGGCCAGCGTCAGCGGGTCGCGCTGGCCCGCGCGCTGGCGGTGCAGCCCAAGGTGTTGCTCTTGGACGAGCCCTTCGGCGCCCTCGATGCGCAGGTGCGCAAGGAACTGCGCCGCTGGCTGCGCGAGCTGCACGACGAGCTGCACGTCACCAGCCTGTTCGTGACTCACGATCAGGAGGAGGCGCTGGAGGTAGCGGATCGGGTGGTGCTGATGAACGCCGGACGGGTCGAGCAGATCGGCACCCCGGCCGAGGTCTACGACCAGCCTGCCAGCTCCTTCGTCCACAGCTTTCTTGGCAGCGTGAACCAGTTCCGCGGTCGGGTAGCGGAGCAGGGATTCGGTGTCGGCGAGCAGCTGCTCGGCGGGCCGTCGGCTTCTCATCTGGCAAACGGCAGTGCCGCCATCGCCTATGTCCGTCCCCATGAGCTAGAGATCTTGCCAGCCGATGCGCCGGGCGGGATCCGCGCCACCATTACCCGTCTGCTGCCCATGGGGCCACGCATTCGGGTGGAGCTGCGTGGCGATGGCGAAACCAAAGGGGCCCACTATGAGGCGGAGCTGAGCAAGGAGGCGGCCAAGCAGTTTGCTCCGGGACAGGGGGTGCGGCTGGTGGCCAGACAGGCGCAGTTCTATCCCGATTACCAGATTTGATGTTGTGTTGCGGGTGGCATGGTTACCCGGGTTCAGGCGCTCTGCCGGGGCATGATCCGGCCAAATAACAAAAATGAGGGGGTGACCAGCTTGTGTCACCCACTCTTCGCAGGAGGCGACAAGGTGAATTTTCAGCAGTTACGAATTATCCGGGAGGCAGCGCGGCGGGATTACAACCTGACCGAGGTGGCCAACGCCCTTTTTACCTCGCAATCCGGGGTGAGTCGCCATATCCGCGAGCTGGAAGAGGAGCTCGGTATCGAGCTCTTTATCCGCTACGGCAAGCGGCTGCTCGGTATGACCGAGCCTGGCAAGGAGCTGCTGGTGATTGCCGAACGCATTCTCAATGACGCCAACAACATCCGCAAACTGGCCAGCACCTTTGCCAACCGCGACTCGGGCCGTTTGCTGGTGGCGACCACCCATACCCAGGCCCGCTATGCCCTGCCGCGGGTGGTGAAGGCGTTTCGCGAGCAGTTCCCGCTGGTACAGCTGGAGCTGCGTCAGGGCAGCCCGGAGGAGATTGTGCGGCTGGTGCAGACCGGCGAGGTGGATATCGGCATCAGCAGCGAGCAGCTCGACAAGAGCGAAGGGGTGGTGGCATTTCCCTACTACCGCTGGCACCACAATATCGTGGTGCCCGAGCAACATCCGCTGGCAGGTGAGCGGGATCTGACGTTGGCGGCGCTGGCCAACTGGCCTATCGTCACCTATCAAGCCGGGTTGACCGGGCGGGTACGGGTGGATGAAGCCTTTGCTGCGGCTGGTATCGAGCCGCAGATCCTGTTGACGGCGCAGGACTCCGATGTCATCAAGACCTATGTCGAGCTGGAGATGGGGGTCGGCATACTGGCCGACATGGCGTTCGATGCCCAACGGGATCAGGGGCTGGTGCAGCTCGATGGCAGCCATCTGTTTGCCCCCCACACCGCCTGGATTGGCCTCAAGCAGGGGCAGTTCCAGCACAACTTTGCCTGGCAGTTTATCCAGCTCTGCAACCCCGAGCTGGCGCTGGCGGATATTCAGGCCCGCGCCATGGGCAGCGAGCCTGCCATCGACTTCCAGATTTGAATCGGAAGAGAAGAGCAGAAGGGGAGCCATTGGCTCCCCTTCTTTATGGCTGGCAGATGAGATTGTCAGCGAAAACAGACGGCTTCATATGAATTTTTTCACTTAGGTTTGCCAGTTAATTTTGTTTGTTATCCGGTACTTGGATTGCAGGATGGAATAAGTGACTGACCAAAGTCGATCCATTCAGGATAAAGCATGCCGTATAGCTACCTATCACATCTGCGTTGCAGCAAGAGTGGCGAGATCCATGATGCCGACCAACCTTGGCAACTGAGCCGGGCAGGTGCACCACTGCTGGCCAGCTACGATCTCGATGCGCTGAAGCGAGCCTGGCACCCGGCGGCATTGTCGGGTCGCCCGGCCAGCCTGTGGCGTTATCACGAGTTGCTGCCGGTGCGGGATCCCGCTCACGTTGTGACGTTGGGTGAGGGGCTTACCCCGCTGCTACGGCTGCCCACGCTGGGCAAGCAGATCGGTATTCCGGATCTCTGGATGAAAGACGAGAGCGTCATTCCGACCGGCTCCTTCAAGGCTCGTGGCGCTGCAGTGGGCATCTCCCGAGCGCGTGAACTCGGCGTCACTCACTTCGCCATGCCGACCAACGGCAACGCAGGGGCTGCATGGGCGCTCTACGGTGCTCGCGCCGGACTGCGCAGCACCATCGTTATGCCGCAGGCCGCCCCCGCCATCACCCGACTGGAGACCTCCCTCGCCGGCTCCCGTCTCTATCTGGTGGATGGCCTGATCAGCGATGCCGGACGCCAGGTGGCGCAGGCGGTGGCGGAGCACGCCCTGTTTGATGCCTCAACCCTGAAGGAGCCCTACCGGATTGAGGGCAAGAAGACCATGGGGCTGGAGATTGCCGAACAGCTGGGCTGGACCCTGCCGGATGTGATCATCTATCCCACCGGTGGCGGGGTCGGCCTTATCGGTATCTACAAGGGGCTGCGCGAGCTGCAGGAGTTGGGCTGGGTCAAGGGGGACCTGCCCCGGCTGGTGGCCGTGCAGGCGAGCGGTTGCGCGCCCATCGTACAGGCGTGGCAACAGAGATCCACAGAATCGAGCTTCTGGCCCGACTCCCGGACGCTGGCATTCGGCATCAATGTGCCCAAGGCGCTGGGGGATTTTCTGGTGCTGGACGCCCTCTATCGCACCGAGGGTTGCGCCATCGCGGTGGATGACAAGGCGATCCAGAGCGAGATCCGCTTGCTTGCTTCTCGCGAAGGGAGCTTTGTCTGCCCGGAAGGGGCCGCCGCGTTTGCTGCCGCTCGTCAACTGCGCGAGGCGGGCTGGATCCGGGAGCAGGAGCAGGTTGTCGTGCTCAATACCGGTGCCGGCATCAAGTACCCTGATGCGATCACTGTGCTGCCCCAGCGTCTGCAGCGTGACGGGAGGATCCCTGCATGAATCTGGATGTGCCCTTCATCCTCACGACGCTGCCCGCCTTCGGCAAGGCGGTCTGGGTCACCTTGCAGCTGGGAACCATAGTGATCCTCACTTCGCTGGCGGTCGCCCTGCTCAACGTCGCCTTGTTGAGCCTGCACAAGCGGCCGCTCAGCGCCCTGATCCGCGGATATGTCGAGCTGGCCCGCAACACGCCACTGCTGATCCAGCTCTTCTTCCTCTATTTCGGGCTGCCTGCGCTCGGCTTGTCGCTGTCGGGCTTTACCACTGCGGTGATTGCCATGACCTTCCTCGGCGGTGGTTATCTGACCGAGGCGCTGCGTGCAGGCATTCAGGCGGTGCCCGCCAGTCAGCTGGAGGCTGGCAGGGCTATCGGGCTTTCTCGCTGGCAACTGCTGCGCCACGTGCAGTTGCCCCAGGCCTGGCTCGCCAGCCTGCCCGCGTTGTTTGCCAACTTCATCTTCCTGCTCAAGGAGACGACGGTGGCCTCAGCGGTGGCGGTGCCAGAGCTGCTCTACACCACCAAGAATTACATCGCCCTCTACTACAAGACCTACGAGATGCTGGCGGTGCTGACCTTGATGTGCGTGCTGATCTTCCTGCCGCTCTCCCTCGCTCTGCGCGTCGTTGAAAGGAGGCTGCAACATGGTCAGTTCGGTCACTGAATCCTTAATGCAGGCGAGGATCCCGATGTGGGCACTTATCTTCCAGCTGCCGCAGTCATTCGCCACCGAGGCGCAGGAAAGGAGGGCTCAATATGGTCAATTCCGTTACTGAGCAGCTGGCGCAGGCGTTGCCACTGCTGGCGGTGGGTGCGGGTCAGACCCTCGCCATCTCGCTGCTGGCCATCCTGTTTGCCACCCTTGGCGGTGTCGCTTACGGCGTGTTGGCACAACAGGGCGGCCGGTTGGTGCGGGGGTTGCTGCGGCTTTATCTCGAGCTGTTTCGGGTGGTGCCGGTGCTGGTGTGGCTCTATCTCTTTTTCTTCGGGTTGCCGATCTTTTTCGGCCTCGATATTCCGGCCTTCTGGTGCGCCGTGCTTGTACTCGCCCTCTGGGGCGCCAGCGAGGTGGGGGAGGTGGTGCGTGGTGGCCTCAACTCCCTCGCCCGTGGTCAGCAGGAGGCCGGGTTGGCGCTCGGGCTCTCGACCTGGCAGCTCTATCGCCATGTGTTGCTGCCGCAGGCGTTGCAGCGGCTGACGCCGCCGACCATCAACATCTACACCCGCATCATCAAGACCAGTTCGCTGGCGGTGCTGATCGGGGTGGTGGAGGTGATCAAGGTGGGCCAGCAGATCATCGAGCGCACCTATGGCTCGCTGCTTATTTACGGTCTGCTGTTTCTGTTCTTTTTTCTGGTCTGCTATCCGCTCTCGCTCGCCTCGCGCAGGCTGGAGCAACAATGGGGTAATGCGGTATGACACCTCTGCTTGAACTCGGTTCTGTCAGTAAACAGTTCGGCCCGAATCTGGTGCTGGATCGGATCAGCCTCAGCGTGCGCGCCGGGGAGGTGATCGTCATTCTGGGGCCGAGCGGTTGTGGCAAGAGCACACTGCTGCGCACTCTCAACGGGCTCGAACCCATTCAGGGGGGCGAGATCCGCTTCGATGGAGTGTTGCTGGATGGTGCCACCGACTGGCAGCGGGTGCGCCAGCGGATCGGCATGGTGTTCCAGAGCTATCACCTCTTCCCCAACCTGACGGTGCTGGAAAATGTGCTGCTTGGCCCCCTGCAGGTGCAAAAGCGGGAGCGGGCAGAGGCGCTGCTGCAAGCCGAGCAGCTGCTGACCCGCATCGGCCTGTGGGAGCGGCGCCATGACTATCCGCGCCAGCTCTCCGGTGGTCAGCAGCAGCGTATCGCCATCGTGCGGGCGCTGTGCATGAACCCGCAGGTGATGTTGTTTGACGAGGTGACCGCCGCCCTCGACCCCGAGATGGTGCAGGAGGTGCTGGAGGTGATCCGCGATCTCGCCGGCAGCGGTATGACCCTGCTTATCGTCACCCACGAGCTGGCTTTCGCCCGGGCGGTGGCGGATCGCATCGTCTTCATGGATGGCGGCCACATTCTGGAGCAGGCCGCCCCCCACCAATTTTTCGACAATCCCAGGAGCCAGCGTGCGCGCCAGTTCCTCGCCAAGTTTTCTTATACAAATGTCATCAAACGAAAGGAGTCAGCATGAAAAAAATCACCTCGGTTCTGCTTAGTGCCTTATTGGGACTGGGTATCGCCAGCGGCGCTGCCCATGCGGCGGACGGTTCTCTCGACAAGATCAAGGCGCGGGACAAGCTCATCGTCGGCGTATTCACCGACAAGCCACCGTTTGGCTACGTGGACGAGAAGGGGAACTACGTCGGTTTTGACACCGATCTCGGCCGCCGCTTCGCCAAGGACCTGCTGGGGGACGAGAACAAGATCGAGTTCGTGGCGGTGGAGCCAGCCAGTCGCATCCCCTTCCTGCAGAGCGACAAGGTGGATCTGATCCTCGCCAATATGACGGTGACCCCGGAGCGGCGCGAGGTGGTGGATTTCACCAACCCGAACCTGCGAGTGGCGGTACAGGTGCTGGTGCCGGAAGGGAGTCCGGCCAAGAAGCTCGACGATCTGGCCAGCAAGACCCTGATCGTGACCACCGGCACCACGGCCGACATCTGGCTGACCCGCAACCACCCGGAGTGGAAGGTACTCAAGTTCGAGAAGAACACCGAATCTTTGCAGGCGCTGGCGCAGGGCCGTGGCGATGCCTACGCCCAGGACAACCTGGTACTGTTCAGCTGGGCCAAGGAGAATCCGGGCTATCGGGTACTGCCCGAAAAACTGGGCTCGGAAGATCCCATCGCCCCGGCGGTGAAGAAGGGCAATATCGAGCTGCGTGACTGGGTCAACGACCGTCTCGCCAAGCTGGGTGAGGAGAAGTACCTGCTGAAACTCTATGACCAGTATGTGCGTGACAAGCTGAGCCCTGATACCGATCCGAATGATGTGATCGTCGAAGGAGGAAAATGGCAGGGTTAATGGACAAGCCCTGTTTTGAAGAGTGTGTTGAGTGTGTGAAGTAAGTGAAGAGTGAGGTCTTGGTTCCGTTGGTATGCAAACCGCAAGGTTTGATTTTTCCGGGCGTCCCCTGCTAGAGAGGACGCCCTTTTTTATGTGCCCAAGCGTGGGTTAGTGCACTTCATCCCACGCCATCTGCCAGTGGGAGCCGATGCCCGGCTCGTACTGGGTGGCGGTGGTAGTCCACTGCTGGCAGTAGCCGCTGTAGGGGAAGGGCTTGCACTGATAGACCTTGCCATTTCTCGGCTGCTGCACCTTGGTGCCGGCGGCATAGGATTTGAGCGAGTTCGGGAAGACGAAGTCGTATTCGCCGCTGCTCTGCTCCTTGAACATCAGATCCATGGTCTGCTGGATGGTCTCGCCGCCCGCTTTCGGGGTGGCCTTGATCACCAGCTGGTGGTGACCTGCCTTGAGCCCTTCCAGCGCCATGGTGAAGGTGTGACTGCTGTCCCTGATGTCGGCACTGCTTTCACCCTTGGCGACGCCGCCGTGGTCATAGAGGGTGTTGGTGACGGCCAGATCGCCCTGTGCGGTGACGGTGAAATCGAGGGTTGCCTTGCCGTTATCCAGCACATAGTCGCTGGCCAGACCGCTGACGCTGATGCTGTCCACTACCGGCGGCTGCAGCTGTTGCAGATCAATCTCGACTCGCTCCAGCTTGCTGTTTCGCTTCAGATAGACGGGGTTCATGCCGTAAATCGGATTGAACTGGCCATCGGCTCCTTGCTGGCCGGCGCGGATCAGGCTCTGCTCGGCGTTGATCTTGCTGGCGAGGGCATGGGCCCAGCTGTTCTTCTGGCCCTGCTCGGCGGTGGTGATGGTCAGTACGGTCTGCAGCTCGGGGCGCTCGCCGTTGGCATCGAATACCCGGGTCATCGCCTTGTCACCCACTGCGAGGTCGATGGAGGGGTAGATGGTGCCTGCTTGGCTCCACTCCAGCGGCGGCTGGCTGCCATCTTTGAACTTGGCATCGATGATGTTGTAGAAGCTGTTGCTGGTGTCGCCCACTTCCCACACGCCGAGGATCACCTGATAACCGGTGCGCTCCGGCAGGACACAGTTGTGGGTCACCTGCTTGGGCGGCTGCACCATGTTGCCGTCGATGATGCAGAAGGGGGTCAGGTCGAACGAGGCGCGGGTGAGCGGCTGGTTGGGGTTCCAGTCCTGCTTGGTGAGGTAGTAGCGCCAGTTGCGGGTGACGTGGTTGGCGGTGAAGGTCCAGCTGACGGCGAAGGGGCCGGGCTGTACTTCACGCTTGGTCCAGCGGTCGCTGGTCTGGATGTTCAGCTCGCTCCAGCGCGGGCTGCCCGCCGAGGCGATTTGGCCATCCTGCGGGCCGCTCTGCGGGAAGCCTGATGGGCCCTCCACGCTCTGGGGTTCCCACTGCACGCCGCCACACTGGCTGTTGCCACCGGTTTTGCACAGGTAGTTGCGACTCTCTGGCTGGTTGATGTAGCCATGAGCCAGGGCGCTGCCGCTGGCTAGCAGGGCCAGCACCGTTGCGATGTGATTGAGTTGGATTTTTGCTGCCATACATTCCTCTGTTCGATAGATGTGGGCAGTCAGTTGGCCGGGGAGTTCCCCGATGCACACTTGCGTGTGGCAACCCCGCTATCCTGGACAAAACGTCTGTAGACCGGAGGCTTTGCGTCCCGACCTTTCGGTCAGTTTGCCAAATGACTAGATGGTTAGTTATGGGCCAAATGTTCGGCCATTAGTATTGTGCACTGCATTGATTAATTATTTGAAGTTAAATGTTTAAATGCACCGTTCAACGGCACATGGATCATTCTAACTAGCTGTTTTTAAATTGTTCTCTTATCTGTGAATGGCATCGAATGCCGTTGAATATGCCGATAAGGTGCATGCCGATTGCGTGTTGGCGGCGTAAAAAAACCTGCCAGCTTGGCTGGCAGGTCGGGTGACAAAGCGACACGGGTTGACGCCATCAATGACGGGCGCGCAGCTCTCCGGAGGGGGGAGATACGGGAGCCATCATTGGCGCTGTAGCTGACTCCTTGCCCAGTTTGAACACCGCAAGCCGATCATCCAGGCTGCGGGAGAGACCGGCCAGCAGCTCGCTCTCCTGCGCCAGTTGCGAGGCGGACTGGGACATCTCCAGCGCCGAGTCGTTGATGCCGCTGACGTTGCGGTTCATATCCTCGGCCACCATGCTCTGCTGCTCGGCGGCGGTGGCGATCTGGGTCGCCATGTCGCTCACATGCTGGATGTGGTTGACGATCAGGGTGAGATCCTGGCCCGCCTGCTGGGATTGATCGACGCTGCTCTCCGCCAGCTTGCGGCTGGCATCCATAGCATTGGCTGCACTGACGGCCCGTTGTTGCAGCTGGGCAATGGTGCTCTGGATCTCCTCGGTGGACTGGCGAGTGCGGCTGGCCAGTTGGCGCACCTCGTCGGCTACCACGGCAAAGCCACGGCCCTGCTCGCCGGCGCGGGCTGCCTCGATGGCGGCGTTGAGGGCCAGAAGGTTGGTCTGATCCGAGATGGCACTGATGACCGCCGTCACCTCGCCGATCTGCATGACCCCCTCTTTGAGCTGATTGACCTGTTGGGTCGCCTGCTCCACTTCGCTGGCGAGCGCCTTGATGCCGTTCACGCTGGCGTGCACATCCCGGTTGCCGAGGCCAGCCTCGCCGGTCGCCTCCTGGGTATCGCGCGCCGTGTTCTCGGCATGGCCCGCGACGTCAGAGATGGTGGTACTCATCTCGTTCATGGCGGTAGCGAGCTGGGCCAGCTGATCCCGCTGATTGGTGACCGCCTGATTGGTCTGCTCGGCGGAGGCGGCGATGCGCAGGGCGGCATCGGCCACGTTGCGGGCCCCCTGACTTGCCTCCAGCAGCGCGTGGCGGATGGCATCGAGACTCTGGTTGGTGCAGCTGGCCACCATGCCCAGCTCATCCTTGCCCTGCACCGGAATAGTGACCACCAGATCGCCCCTGGCGACCCGCTGCATGGCGTGGTTGATCTGGTTGAGCGGGGAGACGATGGAGTGGGTGATGCGCCAGCCCAGCAGCCCCATCAGTACAATGACGATGGCGGTTGCGCTGCCCATCTTCATGTATTGGGCCCAGATGGTCTGGTGGATGTCCTGCAGCAGCATACCGGTGCCGAGGATCCAGCCCCAGGGTTGATAGCCAGAGACCATGGAGAGCTTGTCAGCGGTTTCCCCAGACGGGCCGGTCCAGATGTATTGCAGGGTTCCCTGCTTGCCGCCACGGGCGATATCGACCATCTGGAACCAGAACTGCCCTGCGGTGGCACCCGAACCCTCTCCCATGGTCTGGCCGACCAGTTCGGGCCGGATGGGATGTACCAGCATCTTGCGGCTCTCGTCGATGACGAACAAATAGTTGTTGCCATCAAAGCGCATATTGGTCAGCAGCTTGCGCGCCTCCTGCTGCGCCTGCTCTGCCGGCAGGGTGCTGGCCAGAAACTGGATCTGGCTCATGGCCTGTCCCAGCACGGCATTGAGTCGCGCTTCCCGTTCACTCATCAGATTGCGCTGGAGTGCGTTGGCGGAGATGAGCAGCAGTGACACGAAACCGACAAACGCAACCGTGAGCAGCAAGATCAATTTGCGGCTCACGGTGATATCACCGAGCTTGAACATGACTAACCCCTCGTTATCCCGTTGATGTTATGGTGGCTCGATACAGCGGTAGCCTCTATCTCTCTTGCTGAACGTCTCATTTAACAATTCATTTACTTTCAGTGGCTTGGCGAGCCTGTTTAAATGAGCGTTTTAACATCAGTATAGTCAGCAGAGGTTACAGCCCGCTTTCGGGTAGCACATTGAAAAGGGTTTCTTCGCACGATTTGCCGAAAAATGTGAATAGCTTAGCATTTCACCAACCAGAACAGGGGCCATCCGGAGCGCTCCTGCGACAAGAGGGAATTTATGAGTTCGATTGCCAGAGAGTATTTTGACCAGCTCAATCGCGACTATCTGCAGGTTCACAGACGCAAGGAGGATCTGTTCTGGGCCACCTACATGGGCACCAGCGACGATCAGGCAGGATTTACCACAGCCGAGCAGGCCTACAAGGCCTTTTGCGCCAATCCGGAGCGGTTGCCGGAACTGCGCAAGATGCACGCCCTTGCCGAAGATGAGGAGTTAAAACGGGGTCTGGCGGGCTGGATCGCCTTCTTCGAGTGCAACGTCATCGAGGATCCCGCTGCCGCCGCCCTGATGGATCAGCTGGTAGCTGCCGAGGCGGATCTGTTTGCCCGCCGCAAGGGGCTGAAACTGACCCTGCTGGATGAGCAGGGCCAGCAGGTGGCTGGCAGCCTGCCCGCCGCCAGCACCTCGCTGGCCGCCAGCTCGAACGAGGCGGTGCGACAAAGCGCCATCGCCATGTTCCACACCCTGGAGCAGTGGGTGGTCGGCAACGGTTTTCTCGAGGTGGTGGCGCTGCGCAACCGCTTTGCCCGCGCCATGGGCTATCGCGACTACTTCGCCTACAAGGTGCGCAAGAACGAGCAGATGAGCCCGGATCAGCTGTTCGCCATCCTTGATGACTTCATCGCCCGTACCGACGCCCGGTTGCAGCAGAGTCTGGTCGAACTGACAGCGGCCAAAGGGGAGGCGGCCCTGTTGCCCCACAACCTGCGTTACTTCGTCAGTGGCGACGTGACCCGCCAGCTCGACCCCTATGTGCCCTTCTCGCGGGCGCTGCGGGACTGGGTCGAGAGCTTCCGCCGGCTCGGCATCCAGTATCGTGGTGCGACCCTTACCCTGGACTTGCTGACCCGGGAGGGGAAATACGAGAACGGCTTCTGTCATGGCCCGGTACCGAGCTTCTTCCAGCAGGGTGAGTGGATACCTGCGGTGGTCAACTTCACCAGCCTGGCCGACCCGGCGCAGGTGGGCAGCGGCTGGAGTGGCCTCAATACCCTGTTCCACGAGGGGGGCCACGCTGCGCACTTTGCCAATGTCACCGGCAACGCCCCCTGCTTCTCCCAGGAGTTCCCGCCAACTTCCATGGCTTATGCCGAGACCCAGTCGATGTTCTGCGACAGCCTGCTGGACGATGCCGACTGGCTCAAACGCTACGCCAGAAATACGGCAGGAGAGGCGATCCCCGATGCGCTTATCAAGGAGATGATCGCCGCACGTCAGCCGTTTCGCGCTTTTAACGAACGCCAGATCGCGCTGGTGGCCTACTTCGAGCGGGATCTCTACGCCATGGCAGAGAGCGATCGCACGCCCGAGGCTGTGCTGGCACTGGCCCGCAAATGGGAGCGCAAGATCCTCGGGGTCGAGAGCCCGCGCCCGTTGCTGGCCATTCCGCACCTCCTTAATCAGGAGTCGGCCTGCGCCTATCACGGCTACCTGCTGGCGCTGATGGCGGTGGAGCAAACCCGCGCTTACTTCCTCAAGCGCGATGGCTACCTTACCGACAACCCGCGCATCGGGCCGGATCTGGCTGCCCACTACTGGGGGCCGGGCAACGGCATGACTCACGATGAGACTTTGCGCAGCCTGACTGGTGAAGGCTTCAGTGCCGTGCCGCTGGCCGAGGCGTGCAACCTGAGCGCCGCCGAGGCGTGGCAACAGGCGCAAGCCTGCATGGCCGCCGCCCGGGTGCGCCCCGCGGCGGGTGAGGGAAGCCCGCTCGACGCCCATATCCGGGTGGTACACGGCGCCGAGCTTATCGCCGACAACAGCGAGTCGGAGGCGCGCATGCTGGTCGATTTCGAGGCGTGGATTGCCCGGCACTACTTTGCGGGGGATGTCGGGGAGGGGCGGAGCTGCGTGCAGTGAGCAATCTAATAGGCGTTAACTTGCTTTGATACGGCAATTGGCAGGCGGGGCAACCTTCCTGCCATTCTTTTTGCTCATTGTTCACTACTCATCGATGACCTTTTTTCCACAATTTTCACAGATGGCGTGGCGTTCAAAGCGATCCATGTTGGCCAGAAAGGGGCCGGCGGCCCAGCCGGTAATGAAGTCCTTGATAAACGCTTTGCGCTTTTGCTCCGGTGTCAGCTGCTGGCCAAAGGCTTTGTCGACCAGCACCACGACATGGTTGGTCTCGCGCTGACAGCTTGAGCAGTAGCGTTGTTCGGTGGATGAAAGCAAGGGGGATCTCCTTGTCCGGAAGAGTGGGCAGCTGGTTTTCCGCCGCAGATATGTGTCGTCCCCATTTGATTCCTTTTGCAGGCAGGTCGTCAATCACGGCAGAGGTGGATTTTGCGCTATTCCCCATGAAGAGAGGGCCAGTCAGCAAGGGTGACCAGAGGGGCCGGCGGGCTCCTCTGCTGTTGCCGTTTGTCACACATTGCCACACAAGCTTCCCCCTCTGGCAAAGTCTTGTGACCGGACGGGGTTGTAATGGAACCATGAGCAGGGGTGAGGCCCTGCCACGATGGAACCAGGGAGCATGTTATGACGAGTAAACGGGTGTGGTGGCTGTTGCCGCTGCTGGCGGTTGGAGTCTGGTGGCTGGGTTATGCGGGGGACGCCAACGGGGTGTGGCCCTGGCGCCATGAGATGTTGCTGCTGACGGGCCTGCTGGGGATGGCCTATATGGCCATTTCGCTGTTGCTGGCGTTGCGCCTGCCGCAGCTGGAAGTGTGGTGTGGCGGTCTGGACCGGATGTTGCGATTGCACCGCCAGACGGCCATCGGCGGCGCATTGGCACTGACTGTTCACTGGCTGCTGGTGGAGGCGCCCAAGTGGGCGGTCTCGGCGGGTTGGCTGAGCCGTCCCGCAAAGCGTGGGGCCAGCGCGGCCGGAGCTGGTGCAGGAGCAGGAGCAGGCAATGGCATCTCGCTCCATGCCCTTGGCAATACACTGGGGGAGTGGAGTTTCTATCTGCTGATCGCGCTGGTGGTGGTGAGCTTGCTGGCGCTGGTGAGTTATGGCCGCTTTCGGCTGATCCACCGGCTGGCACCGCTCATCTATCTGGCGGGTTGGGGCCACGGGCTCTGCCTGCTGCCTCAGGTGGGGGCCATGACGCCGGTTGGGGTAGCGATCTGGTTGATCGGCGGGATCGGCGCTATCGGGGCCCTCTACTCCCTGCTGGGGCAAGTGGGGGCGCGCAAGCGCCATCCCGGCCGGGTCGTTGCGGTGCGCACATTGGCGGATCAGACCTGCGAGCTGACCATGCAGCTGGAGCGGCCGCTCGCCCATTACCGCCCGGGTCAGTTTGCCTTTTTCGAATTTGACGCCAAGGAGGGGCCGCACCCCTTTACTCTGGTGCGGGTGTCGGCGGATCGGCGCCAGCTGGTGATCGCGGTACGGGCGCTCGGGGATCATACCCGTCAGCTGGTGGCAGAGGCGCGCATCGGGGATGAGGTGGTGGTGACCGGCCCCTATGGCGCTTTTGTCGCCCCGCAAGGGGGAGGGCGAGCCCTCTGGCTGGGGGCCGGGATCGGTATCACGCCGTTTGTGGCCTGGCTGGAGGGGCTGGTTGCCCGTGGCGAGCGCGGCGAGGGGATCACCCTGATCCAGTGTGCGCCGGATCTGGCGGGCGCCGTCTACCACCAGCGGTTAGCCGAGCTCTGTCATCGCACCGGTGTGCGTTATCAGCTGCATCTGGACAAGGCGGCCGGGCGGCTGGATCTGGCCCGCATCGCGCAGGATGCACCCGAGCAGGTATGGTTTTGCGGGCCGGAGGGGATGGCAGATGCCCTGACCCGGCTGTTGCCGGGCGGGCATCTGCATCGCGAGCTGTTTCGCTTTCGGTGAGCTTGATGGGCGCCGTTATTTGGCGCTGGCGGGCAGCTGCTTGAGGGCGGCCTGTACCGCGGCCTCCAGTTGCGGATCCCGCCCGGCCAGCATATCGGCCGGGGTGAGGGGCACCTGCAGATCCGGGATCAGCTCCTGATTCTCGTAGAAGGTGCCATCCGGTTTGCGCAGCCCCAGAGTCGGAATGCCGTAGGAGAGGCCGGGCACGAGACGGGAAGTATGGCCATAGACCATGGTGCCGGTACCGGGCACCGGCTCGCCGACGATGGGGCCAATCTTGAGTGCGCGGTAGTACTCGGGGAAGGCGGAGCCCTCCGAGTAGCTGCCGGCGTTGACCAGCACCACCGAGGGTTTGGTCCACTGGCGAGTCGCGGCATCGCTGGCCCCTTGTCCCGCCTTGGGATCCGAGATGGCCATGCCGTGGGCGCTGCTGCTGCCGGTGAGGAAGCCAACCAGGGTATTGGCCAGATAGCCCCCCTTGTTGAAGCGCACGTCGACGATAAGCGCCTCGCTGCTGCGCAAGCGGCCGAGCGCCTCCGACACCAGCTCCTCATAGACGGCGCTGTTCATCTCGGGCAGATAGACGTAGCCGACCCGGCCCTTGCTCAGCTTGGCCACCAGATCCCGCCGCTTGGCGATCCAGCTGTCGAGCTGCAGCCGGTACTCCTGCTGCTGATCGATGGCGGTCACCTCCACCTCGTCCGGCTCCTTGTTCCCCACCTGCTGGAAGGTGAGGGCAAGCCGCGCCCCGGCCTTGTGGTTGAGGGCGCGATCGAGCTCTGTCCGGGTGGCGACCGGATTGCCGTTGATGGCAAGCAGACGGGCACCGGCGGCGATGTCGCTCTCCTGATCCAGCGGCCCGCCGGGCAGCAGATGGGTCAGCACTACCCCCTCTTTGCCATCCTGCCAGTAGCCCCCGAGACTGGCGGTCTCATCCGCCATGTCGGGATAGCGGGTGGGGCCATAGCCCCAGGTGTGGGAGACGTTCAGCTCGCCCGCCAGCTCCGCCAGCAGGTCACCGAAGTCGCGGCCGTTGTTGATGCCGGCAAGCAGTCGGCGATAGGTGGCGACATAGCCGTTCCAGTCCACTCCGTTCATGTCGTCGCGATAGAACTCGTCCCGGGTGAGGCGGGCTATCTGGTCAAAGGCGGCCACCATCCGGGCGTGCTGGCCCCTGCTCTGCACCAGCTCGAAAGCGGAGCTGAGCGCCTCGCCGGAGTCGAGGTTAATGCGGGTGATCTCTCCGTCCCGCACCAGAGTGGCCAGGGTCGCCTCCCGATTGAGGGTGGCCATGGCCGGCCCCGGCTGATCGCCAAACAGCTGGCGGGTCTCCCCCTTGCGCAGGTCGAGCGCGTAACCCTTGATTTCGCTCTCGTTGTTGGGGCCCCCCTCTTCCACCAGATAGACGAGCTGGTCGTGAACGACCCGGCTGGCGAGCAGCGTGCCGCTGGGGAAGAGTTGCAGCGCCTCCCGATGGGAGAGGCGATCGGTCTCGAAGCCATACCCCTCCTTGGGCGGCGCCACTTCGGCCAGAAAGTCCGCCTTGGCCGCCCGGCTGCTGTAGATGCCGAGCAGGTTGCTGCCAAGGGGTTCACCATCGGCATCCAGCACACCATAGCGGGTCGATTGCCAGTAGAGGATGCCGCCATCCTGACTCCAGGCCGGCGCTCCGTCCTGATAGCCGTTGAGGCTGACGTTAACCGGCTTGGCTTTGGCATCGGCCGTATTGAGCACGGCGATCTCCTGCTGGGCCGAGTCGGGGCGGAAGGTGAGCGCCAGATGGCGGGAGTCGGGAGCAAAGGCGAGCATCACCTCGTGGCGCGAAGGGTTGAAGCTGGCGGGAACCAGCTCCCGCTCTTTGTTGCTCGCCAGATCGAGCAGATGGATGGCCTGACCATCGACCACGAAGGCGAGTAGCTTGCCATCGGGAGATAGCACCGGACGGCTGATCCCCTTGCCGGGAATGGCCAGCAGCAGGCTCTCCTGCAAGGGGCCCGGATCGCTGAAGAGACGCTCCGGATCCGCTTTGCGCAGGCGATAGAGGGCGGCCGGCCCATCCTGCTCGGAGAGGTAGATAAGCGAGCGCTCCTTCTCGGCAAAGAGGGGGCTGGACTGCTCGCTGGGGGAGTCGGTGAGCTGGCGTACCCGCTCCCGCTCGGGATCGACGGCGAACAGGCTCCCCTCGCTCACCAGGATCAGCTCCTTGCCCTCCTCGCTGACCAGAATTTCGTCCGCCTGATTGTTGGACTGGCTCTGTTCGTCCGGCTCGCTCACCACCTGCGGCGTGATGGCGAGCTTGCGCGGCTCGGTGCTGCCGGCATCGAGGCGGTAGAGCTCCCCGAGCCACGACCAGACCAGATCGCCGCTGCGCGAAGCGCTCAGCCCCCGCACCGGACTGCCCTTGTAGTGGGTGAGCTGCTGCTCCTTGCCGCTGGCCAGATCGCGGCGCCAGACGTTGAAGTCACCGCTGCGCTCGCTCAGATAAAAGAGGGTATCCCCCTTGTCGCTCCAGACCGGATCGGTGGCGGCGATGCGATCCTCGGTCAGCTGGCTGTGCTGCTTGCCATCGAACAGCCAGAGGCGGGGCACCGCGAACGAGTGCTGGTGCTTTCGAAAGGGTTGCTCCATCGACGGCATCTGGTAGGCAAGCTGCTGCCCGTGCGGGCGGGCGAGGATCGCCGGCAGTGGCAGATCTGCCTGCAGCTTGCCCCCTGTTACCGGCGCCCAGTAGAGGGCGCTGACCTGCACCCCTTCGGCCACGAAGTGATCGGCATTGGGGTCGGTCAGCCGCTGGCTGCTCAGCAGCAGCTGTTTGCCATCGGGGCTGAACGCCTGCGGCAGGTCGTTGCGCGAGTCGCGGGTGAGCCGCACCATCTTGCCGCCGCTGGCGGGCACCACGAACACATCCTCGTTGCCATAGAGGTTGGCGGCAAAGGCGATCTGCTTGCCATCTGGCGACCAGATGGGGCGCTGGCTCAGGTAGCTGCTGCCGGTGAGGGCGCTGGCCGGCCCCCCTTGTGCGCTTGTGATGAAGATCCGTCCCTGCCAGGTGAAAGCAAGCTGCTTGCCATCGGGGGAGAGGGCGGGGTCGCGCAGCCAGAGCGCATCCGCTGCGTAGGATGCGGGCAGCCAGAGCAGCAGGGGTGACAACAGCAGGTGGACGAAGCGGCATGAAGAGCGCATGGCATGATCCTGTCGATGGATTGAAAAGTAATCATCGCCGATCATCAGGTCATACGCCAGAACTGATGTTTGACGATATCTTATTGTTTTTAATATTAATTATTGAAGTCTGACCGACGTGCGCGGGGATCAGGCGAAACCGGTGCCAAGATATGTTTTATCGCGCATATTGAGTATTGATGGCGATCCAATATCATGGCGCTCGCTCGCCAGCAGGCGAAGATTATTCAGATGATTTGGCAACACCAAAGCCCGTATCAGAGGCTTGTCGAGGGATGGAATGAGAGCCGTATTACTGTGTTTACTGGGGCTGTGGCCCGCATTGAGTTTTGCCACCCTGTCTGCCGACATGGTGGTGGTCAAGAAGTCCACCTATAGCCTGACCCTGATGAAGGATGGCAAAGAGGTCAAACGCTACTGGATCGCGCTGGGCCCAGCGCCCAAGGGGCACAAGCAGCGGGAGGGGGATCAGCGCACTCCGGAAGGTCGCTACATCCTCGACTACAAAAAGACCAACTCCGGCTATTACAAGGCGATCCACATCAACTACCCCAATCTGGACGACATCAAGGCGGCCAACGAGAAGGGGGTAAACCCGGGTGGCATGATCATGATCCACGGTCAGATCAACAGCATTGGCAACCGCAGGGTACAGCCCTCCAACTGGACCAACGGCTGTATCGCCATGCTCAACCACGATCTGGATGAGGTGTGGGAGGCCGTCAAGCCCGGCACGCCTATCATCATCGAACCCTGATTGATGAACGGGGCCCGCTCCATCGAGCGGGCCCCGTTGGTTTGTAGCGGATGTGATCCCGCCTTTCGGATGTCTTTTAGGGACATCCACCATGTTATGAATGTCAATTCCAAAAAAGCCTGCAAAAGGTGAGGATATGGGCTCTGCCAGTGAAGGAGCTTGCCATGTCTTTGACCGAAACCTGCCAGCGCATCGTGCGCGATCCCCATCTCTCTCCCGCCCAGAAGAGCCACGCGCTGGCGCTGGCCGCCGAGAATGCGCTGCCATACCCCGACCTGCCTGCCGCAGTGGCCGAGGCGATGGCGCAGGGATTTGTCTGTGACATGTTCGAGGGCCACGCCCCCTACAAGCCGCGCTATGTGCTGCCGGACTACGAGAAGTTCCTGACCCAGGGCTCAGCCTGGCTGGAGCTGGCAGCGCCGCGAAATTTCGATGAAGCGCTCGATGCCCTGCGCATCCTCTATCACCATGTTCCTTCCGTCACCGGCATGCCGGTCTGGCTGGGACGGCTCGATCAGCTGCTGCTCCCCTTTGTCGGCGAGCTGGATGACGAGACTCTCTACCGCAAGCTGAAAGGGTTCTGGATCTATCTGGATCGGGTGCTGCCGGACGCCTTCATGCACGTCAACATCGGCCCCGATGACAACCGTATTTGCCGCCTGATCCTGAGCATCGACAACGAGCTCAAGCAGGTGGCCCCCAACCTCACCTTCTTCCACGATCCGGAGCAGACTCCCGACGATCTGCTGCTGCTGGCGGTGAAGAACATCGCCGAGTGCAGCAAGCCGCACATCGCCAACTACCCGATCCATCGCGATACCTTCGACCAGCGTGGGTTTGGCATCGTCAGCTGCTACAACTCCCTGCCGCAGGCCGGTGGTGCCAACACCCTGGTGCGCATCTCCCTCAAGCGGGTCGCCGAGCAGGCACAGGGGATCGATGACTTCCTCGGTTGCCTGCTACCCCATTACTGCCGTCTCACGTCCCAGCTGATCGCGGTGCGCGCCGCCTTCCTGCACGAGGAGTCCGGTTTCTTCGACAGCTTCCTGATCAAGGAGGGGCTGCTGGATGAGGATCGCTTCGTCCCCATGTTCGGCATCTACGGCATGGCGGAAGCGGTCAACATCCTGATGAATAAAGAGAATCTGCCGGGCCGCTACGGCCACGACGAAGAGGCGAACCAGCTTGGCTATCGCATCTCGGCCCAGCTTTCGGAATATGTCACTACGACGCCGCAGGCCCATGCCTGGGGTGGGCACGCTCTGCTGCACTCACAGGGCGGCCTCAGCATCGATGTGGCGGTGACCCCGGGGGTACGGATTCCCTACGGGCAGGAGCCGGATCCTGCCAGCCATGTGCTGGCGCTGGCGCCGCACCACGGCTACTACCACTCGGGGATCAGCGAGATCCTGACCCTGGATCCCACCATCCGCCAGAATCCGCAGGCGCTGCTGCAGCTCTGCAAGGGGGCGCTCGCCATCGGCATGCGCGAGTTCACCGCCAACGTGGCCGACAGCGATCTGGTGCGGGTGACCGGTTACATGATCCGCAAGAGCGACGTGGCCCGCTTTGCAGAGGAGGGCTCGCGGCTGCAAACCACCTGTCTTGGTGCCGAGGCGAGTGAAGTGACCGCCATTCGCCAGCGGGCACCGCGAGTGGTCGCCAATGAGTCGACCATCTGCCAATACTGAGCCGAGTCCGATGGATGAAGCTCTGCTGACGCGCAGCGCCCTGGTGAGCAGGGTGCTGCCTTTTTCCTGTGTTGATGGGCCGGGCAATCGGCTGGTGCTCTTCCTGCAAGGGTGCAACTTCAGCTGCCCCGGTTGTCACAATCCCCACACTATCGGGCTGTGCGACGATTGCGGCGACTGCCTTGCGGTATGCCCGAGTGGCGCCCTCACCATGAGCGAGGGCAAGGTTCATTGGCAGGAGGCGCTCTGCACAGATTGCGACGCCTGTCTGGAGGCCTGCCCGCGCAGCGCCAACCCCAAGACGACCACCATGACGGTGGCCGACGTGCTGGCCCTGCTGCGCCGCTACGGCCCGCTGCTGAGCGGCATTACCGTCTCGGGCGGTGAGGCGACAACCCGGCTGCCTTTCGTTGCGGCTCTGTTTCGCGCCATCAAGGAGGCGCCTGATCTGGCCCATCTCAGCTGTCTGCTCGACAGCAATGGCTCGCTGGCCGAGACTGGCTGGCAGCGGCTGCTGCCGCAGCTCGACGGTGCCATGATCGACCTCAAGGGGTGGCGTGACTCGGTACACCTCTCCCTGACCGGCTATGGCCGCGAGCGGGTGCTGGCTTCGCTCAGGTTGCTGGCAAGTCACGGCAAGCTGGCCGAGTTGCGGCTGCTCCATGTGCCGGGCAGGAGCGATTTTCTGGATGCAGAGGGGCTGCTCGATCGCGGTCTTGCCGATTTTCTGTGCCAGCTCGGCGCTGTGCCGATCCGGCTCAACGGTTTTCGCCATCACGGGGTGAGAGGAGACGCAACCCGCTGGCCCGAGGCAACCCGTGACGAGCTGGAACTGCTGGCAAGCCGCTTGCGTGAGGCAGGGCTGGGGCCAGTGACGCTGCCGCCGCTAATCTGATTTCGGAGTCATGCCACAATACGACAGGCTGCGCCGCCAAAGCGGACAACTGTGATTTCTGTCTATTGGAGGGGGCGATTGGGGCGGCTAGAATATCGGCCATCCTCTTCCCCGCGATGACAAAGAATCATGAGTGAAAGCAAGGCGTTATATCGGGTTCAGTTTATTTGCCACAGCGAGCGCTACGAAGTGTATGTGCGCGAGGTGAATCAGGGTCAGCTGTTCGGCTTTATCGAGATCGCCGACTTCGTGTGGGACAACCACACGGCGCTTATCGTCGACCCCAGCCACGAGAAGCTCAAAAACGAATTTGCCGATGTCCGCCACACCATGATCCCCATGCATCAGGTGCTGCGCATCGATCAGGTGCAAAAACAGGGGGCGGCCCGCATTACCGAGCTGGGCAACAATGTCTCCCACTTCCCCAGCCCTATCTACACCAAACGCCCCTGATGGCAGGGCCGCCCGGTTCAGGGCGGCGTCAACTCCCAGCCCAGCTGCAG
Organism: Aeromonas sp. FDAARGOS 1410; assembly: GCF_019048745.1. Taxonomy (NCBI): domain Bacteria; kingdom Pseudomonadati; phylum Pseudomonadota; class Gammaproteobacteria; order Aeromonadales; family Aeromonadaceae; genus Aeromonas; species Aeromonas sp. FDAARGOS 1410. Next base: position 1,088,841 of record NZ_CP077401.1, read on the forward strand.
GATCCGCTGGCGGAACCAGTGGCGGGCCGAACCATCGCCGGCCGGGCCATACCAGACCAGACTGTGGCTTACCTTGCCGTAATCGAACGGAACCGGCCGGATCGCCAGATCCTGCTGGCTGGCCATGCGTGTCGCCCAGCCACTGATGGCAGTGAGAATGAGATCGCAGTGAGGTAGCAGGGCCGCGGCGCTGGCAAAATCGGGCAGGGTGGCGCCAATCTGGCGGCGTACCTGCTGCTGGGCCAGGCTCTGCTCGAAGAAGGGGTTGGCCAGCTCGCTGTCGCGGATGGCGATGTGGCGCCAGCTCAGGTAAGCATCGAGATCCCATGGCTGTGCCAGCGCAGGATGATCCTTACGCAGCAGGCAAACCAGCTGCTCCTCCCGGAGTGTCTCCCACACCAGTCCTTGCTGGCGCGGCAGTGGCTGGCTCTGATCGTGAGGCAGAATGACGAAGTCGAGCTTGCCCGCCGCCAGCGCCTCCAGCCCCTGCTCATCCTTGTTCCAAATCTCCGGCACCATGCCGGGCACCTCTCTCATCAGCTGCCCCAAAATCGGCCCCACCGGCCAGCTCATCACACTCTCGCGCAATCCCAGCCGCAAGGTGCCTTGCCACTGCTGGGGGTCGAAGGCGTTCTGGCGGGTCAGTCCGCTCAGCTCGCTCACCAGTCGGTGCAGGGTCGGGGCCAGCCGTTCGGCAAAGGGGGTCAGCAGCAGCTGGTTGCCCTGGCGGTAGAGCAGCTGATCGCCGAGCTGTTCACGCAGCTGGTTGAGGGTCTTGCTGACGGTAGAGGGGGTGGTGCAGAGCCGCTCGGCGGTGCGGGTGACGCTCTGGTTATCGAGCAGCAGGTGCAGGGTGACCAGATGGCGACCGCCCAATCTCGAGAGTGCGATCAGATCCATAAAGATTCCACAAGCGAATGAAACAGACCAAAAGCCCCGCCAAAGCGGGGCTGATGCGGATTAGCCCTTGAGCACCGCGGCCATGGCGTCGGCTACGTAGTCGACGTTGCGGCTGTTGAGGCCCGCCACGCACATGCGGCCGGAGCGCACCAGATAGACGGCGAACTCCTCGCGCAGGCGATCTACCTGCTCCGGGGTGAAGCCGGTGTAGCTGAACATGCCGCGCTGGTTGATGAAGTAGCTGAAATCACGGCCCGGTACCTTGGTGCTCAGCACCTCGAACAGCTTCTGGCGCATTGCCTTGATGCGGGTGCGCATCTCGGTCACTTCATCGACCCACATGGCGTGCAGCTCGGGCTGGCTCATCACAGCCGCGGTGATCTGGCCACCGTGGGTGGGAGGGCTGGAGTAGTTGCGACGCACGGTGGCCTTCATCTGGCCCAGCACCCGGCTCGCCTCTTCGGCATCCTTGCAGATGACCGACAGGCCACCACAGCGCTCGCCGTAGAAGGAGAGGTTCTTGGAGAAGGAGTTGCTGACGAAGAAGCTGACACCGGCGGCCACCATGGCGCGGATGGCGTAGGCGTCCTCTTCCAGTCCATCACCGAAGCCCTGATAGGCGATGTCCATAAAGGGGATCAGGTTCTTCTCGACCACCAGCGCAATCACCCGATCCCACTGGGCGCGGGAGAGATCCACTCCGGTCGGGTTGTGGCAGCAGGGGTGCAGCAGCACGATGCTCTTGGCCGGCAGGGTGCTCAGGCAGTCGATCATCGCATCGAACTGCACGCCGCCGTTGGCCGCATCGTAGTAGGGGTAGTCGTGCACCTTGATGCCAGCTCCCTCGAACATCGCCTTGTGGTTGTCCCAGGTCGGATTGCTGACCCATACCTCGGAGGTCGGGAAGTAGCGCTTGAGCAGGTCGGCGCCGATCTTGAGCGCGCCTGAGCCACCGATAGTCTGGATGGTGGCGATACGTCCCGCCTTGACCGCTTCATGGTCGGCACCGAACAGCAGGTGCTGCACCGCGGTGCGGTAGTTGGCGGCGCCTTCCATCGGCTGGTAGGGGCGCGGGGCCGGGGCGGCGGCGCGCTGGGCTTCGGCCTGCTGCACCGACGGCAACAGCGGAATGCGGCCCTGCTCATCGTAATAGAGGCCGATCCCCAGGTTCACCTTCTGCTCGCGGGTGTCTTTGTGGAAGGTCTCGACCAGGGTCAGGATGGGGTCGCCAGCATAGGCATCGACGTGTTCAAACATGGGGGGTCCTTGCGAAATGGAATCCAGGGTATGGCGATCAATGATCGGCGCTCATCATGGCGTAAAGCCGGCGAGGGCTCAAGTCAGAAAGGGGCAGGGCTGGCGGGCTGACACTGGTCTGGTGTAAACGGGATGATGCGAGTCGCCCGCAGCCCCATTCTCAGGCCTTATTTCAGATAGGATCGCAAGACCCGCACTACCTGATCCAGATCCTCCAGCCGCTCGGCCGGGGTCGCCTCTTCGGCGCCGAGATGTTCACGCATGTGGCCCTCCAGCACCTCCAGCATCAGGCCGTTGACGGCGCCGCGAATAGCCGCGATCTGCTGCAAGATGGCGGCGCACTCGCTCTCCTGCTCCAGCGCACTCTCCAGCGCCCCGGCCTGTCCCTTGATGCGGCGCACCCGTGCCAGCAGCTTCTTCTTGTCGTGGATGGTGTGTGACATGCAGGATTCTCTCGATCAATAAAACTATACTGGGGTATAGTATATTGCATTGTAGTTCTCAGGAGAAATTCATGTCATCCCTCGCCTCATCCCACTGCCACCAACCCGTCGTGCACGAAGGCAATCCGCTGGCCGAACAGAAGACTCGCTGGGCCGTGCTGCTCACTGTCATCATGATGGTGGCGGAGATCGGCGGCGGCTGGTTCTACAACTCCATGGCGCTGTTGGCCGACGGTTGGCACATGAGCTCCCACGCCCTGGCGCTCGGTCTCTCGGTGCTTGCCTACCGCGCCGCCCGCCACTTTGCCCGCGACCATAGATTCAGCTTCGGCACCTGGAAGATCGAGGTGCTGGGTGGCTTCACCAGCGCTCTCTTGCTGGTGGGGGTGGCCGGCATGATGCTGTTCGAATCAGTGTTCCGGCTGCTGGATCCCAGCCCGATCCACTACCAGCAGGCTATCGCCATCGCCATCGTCGGCCTGCTGGTGAATCTGGCCTGTGCCTGGCTGCTCAAGGATGATCACGGTCACCACCATCATCACGGCCATGGGCATGGTCACCATGATGATCATCACGACCACGATCACTCGCACGATCATCACCACGGCCATCAGGATCTCAACCTGCGTGCCGCCTACATCCACGTGCTGGCGGATGCGGCTACTTCGGTGTTGGCGATTCTGGCGCTGGTGGGTGGCATGCTGTGGGGTGCTGATTGGCTCGATCCGCTGATGGGCATAGTGGGTGCCGGACTGGTCGCTGTATGGGCATGGGGGCTGCTGCGCGACTCCGGCCGGGTGCTGCTGGATGCCGAGATGGATGCCCCGCTGGTGGCGGAGATCCGCGAGGTGATTGCCGAACTGCCACAGACCGAGATCCGCGACCTCCACGTCTGGCGAGTGGGGCAGCAGCAGTATGCCTGCGTGCTCTCCCTGCTGATGATGGCGCCCCTGTCGGCCAACCAGATCCGCGAGCGGCTCGCCATCCATGAAGAGCTGGTGCACGTGACCATCGAGATTGCGACCGAATAAGAGCAAACAGGGGGCCGTGGGCCACCCTGTTTCAGTGCCGTTGGCGCTCTGATGTCAGTGCGGCTGCCCGGTGCTCTCCTCCTGCGGCTTGTGTTGCCAGACCGCGCCCAGCAGCAGCTTGAGCAGCAGTTGCGGCGGGTTGTCGAGCAGTTTGCCGGACTCCAGCAGCAGCTGTCCGTCGGCACCAAAGCCAAGGCTCGCATCGACAGTGCCATCTTCGGCTACCACCTGGAGCAGACCGTTGAGGGCGCCGCGCTCGCCGGGCTGGCAGCGCAGTCGCAGTTCGCGGGGCTCTCCCAGCAGAGTGAAGGCACGGCTCAGGGGAGGTGAGTCCTCATAGTCGGGCCAGTTGAAGAAGTGATACTGTTCGGCCAAGGTGCCAGCCTGCTGGCAAAACTGGTCGAACAGCAGACCGATCGCCTGGTACTCCAGATCCAGTCGTTGCGCCTGTTCCTCAATCCTTTTCATCACCTGCTCCTTCTCTATCCACTTGATCGAAAATTGCTTTTCCCGACCCGGTGACCACCGTTAGTCAGATATGAGGCCAAATTGCCGCGGGGTCTGTGAGCCGGATCCAAGTTTCCATCTGAAAACGTTATCTTGTTGAAAAAGTTTGGCTTTTCTGCCTGCTTGCTCACATTTGCAACGATTTTCGCTGATTAAGATGGCACCACCTGGCAATGACCGGGTGCTCGATTATCGAGACTAACTACACAGCGGGAATTATAAAAATCATGGATATGAAAAAGACCAAAGTGGCGCTGGCAACAGCCTCACTGCTCATGCTTTTGTCTGGCTGTAATGACAACAGCACATCTCCCTCAACACCTGAACCTTCTGATGGCCCTGTCGCTCGTCTGCCCAAGATGGATCCTCCCAAGGAGCTTCGACAAGCGGGCCCCAATGAGGTGGTCATTGCGCTGGTGGATACCCAGTCGGCAGCCAAAGGCGCCAAGGCACCGTTTGACAGCCACAGCCTGCATCTTTGGAACAACGACGCCTGCAAGGCAACGGCTGACAGCGGCCTGAACAGCGGTTGGGATGACAAGAGCAAGACTCCTGCTGCGGTTGACAGCTTTGGTCCGGCCTGGGTCGTTCCGCTCAAAAAAGTGGAAGGGTGCATCAACTTTATCGCCCGCAACGGCGATCTGGCTAACCTGACCGGCAGCGATATGAAGGTGATCTTCAGTGAGCATCCGGATCGCACCGTGGCCATAGTGGCGGGCAAGAAGGAGGTGTTTGGCAGCCGCGCCGACGCCTTTACCGCTGCGTTCGGCGTGGCGGGGGCCAGCGCTCATCTGATCGATGGCAACACTCTGATCTGGCAAGGTGGCAAGGACAAGCCCCATGTTCGTCTCTATTACACCGACACGGGATCCATCAAGGCCAATGCTGCTGGGGTATTTGATTTCCCCTATATCACCCTGACCCCGACCAGCCTCACCGCCGAGCAGCAGGCCAAATATCCTCACCTCAAGGATGCTGCAGCCTTTGCCCTGCCAGCTGGCAAGGATCTCAAGCCTCTGCTCAAGGGGGAGCTGGTGGCTATTGGTACCGATGCTGACGGCATTTTGCAGGGGGCGACCCTGGTACAGAGCGCCGGTGCGCTCGATGCCCTTTATGCGACCGAAGCAACCAAGCTCAGCTATGGTGCCGTGGTAGATGGCAACCGGGTGACCTTCCGTCTCTGGGCGCCGACCGCCAAGTCGGTCAAACTGGCGCTCTACAACGCCAGCCACCAGAAGAGTGGCGAGGTAGCTATGACCTTTGACAGCGCCAGTGGCAGCTGGAGTTACGAAGGGGGCAGCGAGATGATCGGTAAGTTCTACCGCTACGACATGGAGGTTTACCACCCGCTGAGCCGCAAGGTCGAGCACTACGAGGTGACCGATCCCTACTCCCTGAGTCTGGCGATGAACTCCGAGTTCAGTCAGGTGGTGGATCTCAACGATCCGGCCCTCAAGCCGGAAGGGTGGGACAGCCTGAAGGCGCCCCACAGCCAGCAGAATCCAGCCGATATTACCATCTATGAAGCCCATGTCCGCGATCTCACCGGCAACGATGATTCCACCCCGGTGGAGCATCGCGGCAAGTTCCTCGGCCTGACCGATAATGGCACCAAGCCGGTCGCCCACCTGCAGGCGCTGGCCAAGAGCGGCGTCAGCCACCTGCATCTGCTGCCGGTGTTCGACATAGCTACCGTCAACGAGGATCCGGCCAAGGTGGCCAATATCGGCGATGACTTCAGCAAGCTCTGTCAGGTCAATCCGGAGGTGAAAACATCCAAGTTTGGCACTTACTGCGGCGGTGGCCAGACTGTCGGCCAGGTGCTGGATACGCTCAAGTCGGGCGACACCAAGGATAACCCGCAGGTGCAGGAGCTCTCCGGCTATCTGCGCGGTGTCGACTCCTTCAACTGGGGTTATGATCCTTACCACTACACTACGCCGGAAGGCTCCTACGCCACCAATGCCGAGGGCACCCAGCGTATCCTTGAGTTCCGCGAGATGGTCAAGGCCATCAAGCAGAATATCGGCATGAACGTGGTGATGGACGTGGTCTACAACCACACCAACGAATCCGGGCTGGGTCCCAAGTCGGTGCTCGACAAGATAGTGCCTTGGTACTATCAGCGCCTCAATCCGGAGACCGGCTCGGTGGAGAACTCAACCTGCTGCTCCAACACGGCGCCGGAGCACGCCATGTTCGCCAAGCTGATGGATGACTCGCTGGTGATCTGGGCGCGCGACTACAAGATCGATGCCTTCCGCTTCGACCTGATGGGCCACCACCCGAAAGATCAGATGGTGCAGGCGCTGGCCGCGGTGAAGAAGGTCAACCCCGATATGTATTTCTACGGCGAGGGGTGGAACTTCGGCGAGGTACAGGATGACAAGCGCTTCGTGCAGGCGACCCAGAAGCATCTGGCCGGCACCGGCATCGGCTCCTTCTCCGACCGCTTGCGGGATGCGGTGCGCGGCGGCAGTCCGTTCGACGGTGGCGATACCATTCGCGAGACTCAGGGCTTTGGCAACGGAGCCTTTGTCTACCCCAATGAAGCGAGCAAGGTGACCAGGGATCAGGCACTCCATCTGGCGGATCTGGTGCGTCTTGGCATGGCGGGCAACCTCAGGGATTTCGTCCTGACCGACAAGGACGGGGTGCCGAAGAAGGGCTCCGAGATCGACTACAACGGCCAGAGCGCCGGTTATGCCAAGGATCCGGGGGAGGTGCAGAACTATGTCGACAAGCACGACAACCAGACGCTGTTCGACAACCTGAGCTACAAGGCGCCTGCCAGCGCCGATCTGGTGCGGATGCAAGGGGTCTCGCTGGCGACTGCCATGCTGGGTCAGGGGATTCCCTTCACCCACGCCGGTGTCGAGCTGCTGCGATCCAAATCCATGGAGCGGGACAGCTACGACTCGGGCGACTGGTACAACAAGGTCGACTACACCCTGGCCGACAACAACTTCGACAAGGGGTTGCCGCGCAAGGATAAGGATGGCGACAACTATCCGCTGATCGAGAAGGTGCTGACGCTCAACGGCAAGCCAAACGGCACTGACATGGAGACCATGGTTGGCTTCTATCAGGAGCTGGCGGAGCTGCGCAAATCATCGCGTCTGCTGCGTCTTGGCAGTGGTGCCGAGGTGATCAAGCGGGTCGATTTCCGCAATACCGGCCCGGCTCAGGTGCCCGGCCTCATCGTGATGACGGTGGATGACGGCGTCAATGCGGGAGCGGATCTGGATCCGGCCATCGACGGTCTGGTGGTGATGATCAACGCCACCAACCAGAGCCAGAGCATCGGCGATTTCCGTGATGGCAACGATCAGCCGATCGACCTGAGCGGTCTGCAACTGAGCTCTGCTCACCACGCTGGCAACAGCATCGCCCGCGATGCCACTGTCAGTGGCGGCACCCTGACCCTGGGGGCCTGGTCGGCCGCGGTGTTCGTCAAGCCGCAGTCCGGTGCGCAGGGGGCGGGTCTGCCGCTTGGCAAGAAAACCGACCTGAGCACCCTGCCACCGTTTGGCAACACGGGCATCTTTGTGCGTGGTTTCCTGGGGCAGTGGGATGCGGTCAACCAGATGAGCTTTGATGGCAACTACATGTACGGGCTGACCGTGCCGGTCACCGATGGCCAATTGGGTCAGACCACTCTGAAGATCGCCGATGCCAGCTGGAATATCGCCAACTACGGCAAGTGTGCGCCGAGCGATGTGCTGACCGTTTCAGCCCCTCTTACCCTGTGCAAAGGGGGGAGTGACGTCGGTATGACCCTGAGCAAGGCAGGCAACTACAAGTTTGTCTTTACCGCCATGGACAAGGAGAAACCGACCCTGAGCGTCAGCGTGGTGGATGCAACACCCTAGGCAAACCCATTGAGCCCGGGGGATGGCTCGGCGTCCCCGGGTTGAATTCCACCTCGCCAAGGGTGGGATAATCCGAGAGAGTAAGCAAAGCGCGACTGCCGACCGGCAGGCGCGCTTTTTCTTTTACGGGGAGCAGTGAGAGAAATGAGAGGAAAAAGAAAAGCCGTCCCGGTTGGGGGACGGCTTTTGGTTGGGATGCTATCGGCTGGCTTAACGCTTGCGCAGCAGGCGCAGGGCGTTGGCGGTGACCAGCGCGGTGGCGCCGGTATCGGCCAGCACCGCAATCCACAGGCCGGTGATGCCGAGCAGACTGGTGACCAGGAAGATGGCCTTCAGTCCCAGAGCCAGCGCGATATTCTGGTGAATATTGGCCAGTGCAGAGCGGGAGAGGCGGATCATCGCGGCGATGCCGCCGAGCTGGTTGTGAGTCAGCGCCGCATCGGCGGTCTCCAGTGCCACGTCGGTGCCCCCCCCCATGGCGATGCCGATACTGGCCCGCTTCATGGCCGGGGCATCGTTGATGCCATCGCCGATCATCGCGACTTTCTGCGAGCTGGCGAGCTTGGCAATTTCATCGACCTTACCCTCCGGCAACAGGCCGGCGCGCCAGCCCATCCCAAGTTCACCGGCGATGGCCTCGGCGGCGCGGGGGTTGTCCCCGGTCAGCATGATGCTCTGCAGGCCGAGCCGGTTGAGCTCTTGCAGCGCCTCTGCCGCTTCCGGCCGGATCTGATCCCGCAGGGCCAGCAGGGCCACCGGCAGAGCCTGTTCGCTGCTGCTCTGGCAGAGCACGACCACCGTCTTGCCCTGTTGCTCCAGCATGGCAATTTGGGCCTGTTGATCTTTGCTCAGCGTAGCTATCCGGCTCGGTGCCAGCAGTTGCCACAGCTCGCCGTTGATGCGCCCTTCAACACCCATGCCCGGCAGGGCTCGCAGATCGCGGGCTTCTGCCTGTGCCAGCCCCTGCTCGTTGGCGGCGGCCACCACGGCACGGGCCAGCGGGTGGTGGGAGCCCTGCTCGATGGCGGCAGCCAGTGCCAGCAGTTCGCCATTGCTCTGACCATTGAGGCTCACCAGCTCGGTCAGCTGCGGCTTGCCCAGGGTCAGGGTGCCGGTCTTGTCAAACGCCACGGTATCGATATGGGCCAATCGCTCCAGTGCGGCACCACCCTTGATCAGGGCCCCCTGCCGGGTTGCCGCCGCCAGTGCGGAGGTAACCGCTGCCGGGGTGGAGATGACCAACGCACAAGGGCAACCGATGAGCAGCAGCGCCAGCCCGCGATAGATCCACTCGTCCCAGCTCTGGCCGAAGGCAAGGGGCGGCACCAGCACCACCAGCAGGGCAACCAGCATCATGGCCGGGGTATACCAGCGGCTGAAGCGGTCGATAAAGCGCTCGATAGGTGCGCGCTGACTCTCGGCTTCCTCGATGAGGTGCAGGATGCGGTCGATGGCGTTGTTGCCCGGTTCCGATACCACTTCAAGACGCAGCACTCGATCGGCAGCCAGACTGCCGGCCGGCACCTTGTCACCCTGGCGGCGTTCCACCGGGATGGATTCACCGGTCAGGGCACTTTCGTCAAACGCACCGAGGGCGTCGAGCAGGCGGGCATCGGCCGGGAGACGGGCGCCCGGGGCGATTTCGATAATGTCGCCGGGACGCAGCTCATCGGCGCCGACCTCTTCGCGCACCTCGCCCTCGGCAGTGGTACGGATCCGTAACGCCTTGTCAGGCACCAGCGCCATCAATGCGGTGACCCCGGCACGGGCGCGACCGGCGGCGTAGGCCTCCAGATGCTCACCCAGCATGAACAGCAGCAGCACCATGGCGGCTTCGGCGGTTTCGCCAAGGAACAGGGCCCCCACGGCGGCGACCGTCATCAGGGTCTCGATGGCGAAGGGGGAGCCGCTCTTGGTCAGCGCCCACGCCTTGCGAGAGATGGGCCACAGCCCCCAGAGGGTGGCCAGGGTAAAGAGCGGTTGGCCGATGTTACCCGGCAGCAGGGCCGCCACCAGCATCAGGCCGGCCAGCGACAGCGGCTGCCAATATTTGGCGAGCAGGGTCTGCAGCGGGCCGCGCTCACGGCCGGGCTCCTGCTTGCCGCTGCTCTCGCCCTTGAGCTGAAAACCGGCGGCCAGCACGGCGGCAGTGACGGGATCAGGGGAGAGGCCGGGGGCCAGATCCACCACCAGCTTCTCGGTGGCAAACAACACGCGAGCCTGCTGGACACCGTTGACACGGCTGACGGCTGTCTCGATCTTGCGAGCGCAGCTGGGGCAATCCATCCCCAACACCTGCCAGCTGTGGCGACTGTTGCCTTGCGCCGGTGCGGTCAGCGGCTCGACAGGAGCCTGCGCATCGTGGTCATGATCATGATGGTCATGGTCATGGTCATGGTCATGGGATGAGTTCGCTGTGCAGCAGCTCCGGGAGTGCGCGCCGCCTAGGGGGGGCTCTTCATCTCCCGGTGAGTCGCACTTCTCGAGATCCTGATGATCATGAGAGGTGGCGCCGCCACAGCAGCTGACCGGCGCGGCATTGTCACAGCAGTGACTGTTATGCTGGTGCTCGGTGGAGCTGGCCTTGCTGACAGCCTTGATGGGGGCCGCAGCATGCTGGGTGGAGCAGCAGGATTTGCTCATGGTGTGTTCCTCTTGGCTGGATCCCGCCCCTGCGGGATCCTGAATAACTGAGGCAAGTGTAAACCTTGGTGTTATATCCAAGGTCAACCCCCTTTTTATCACGCTGATGATTCAGCAGGGGAGGCGCCATTTTCCCGTTATATCCCTGTGGTTGACGGGTGTTTGTGTACCCCCGGCACGCCTATACTGGGAGGCCTGATTTTTACAACACCAATAAAGGACATGACACATGAGCAACTCAGTCACTTTGCAAGGCAACCCGGTTTCTGTCGCTGGCCACTTCCCGCTTTCCGGTGAGCAGGCCAAGCCTTTCGCTCTGGTGGCCAAGGATCTTTCCGACCTGACCCTGGCGAGCTTCGCCGGTCAGCGCAAGATCCTGAACATCTTCCCGAGCGTCGATACCCCGACCTGCGCCACCTCGGTGCGCAAGTTCAACGAGCAGGCCAGCGCTCTGAATAACACAGTCGTGCTCTGCATCTCCGCCGATCTGCCGTTCGCCCAGTCCCGCTTCTGCGGTGCCGAAGGGCTGGACAAGGTGGTGACCCTCTCCACTCTGCGTGGCGCCGCCTTCCTGCAGGATTACGGCGTAGCCTTCTCCTCCGGCCCGCTGGTAGGTCTGGCTGCCCGTGCCATCGTGGTGCTGGATGAAGAGAACAAGGTGCTGCACAGCGAGCTGGTGGCCGAAGTGGCCGACGAGCCAAACTACGCCGCCGCGCTGGCCGTGCTGTAAGAGGCAGAGCGTAAAAAATCCCGCCTTGGCGGGATTTTTTTATGGGGAGAGAACCTGTTCAGGGCTTGGTGGACTTGGTGGTTACCGATTCAGCCCTGGCAAGCGGGGATGGTTGCCAATCCACATAGGGTCGGTGGATTTTCTCGTAAATCTCGGCCAGTTTGCCGGAGGCGGCGAGTTGCTCGATGGCGCGACTTATAAATTCGTCCATTTCATCCCCGTTTCCCCCTTTCTGGATGATGAAAACATCCTCGAAATCGCCAAAGAATTCACGGTGAATATTGGTCAGTTTCAGATTTTTCAGCATGAGGTCCGCCTCTTCCTGAGCCCAGATAAAGGCGTCGATGCGACCCCGAGAGAGCTTGCGCAGTGACTGCTCGATACTCATCGAACGCTGTACCGGGAAGGGCATATAGTCGGGCACGGCTTCGATCAGCAGATCCCGTTTGGTGGGAACTATGCCATAAGCCATGTCAGTGGTGACCGGATTGGCAGTATTGCTGTAAATCACATGGGTCACCTTGCCAAAGCTGCGGGTGCTGAAGCGGTAGGGCAGCATGTCGACATCCTTGAGATTGCGGATGGCGGGTAGGCCGAGATCGGCTTTGCCGGCGATTACCCCGACCATGGCTCGCGCAATGGGATAGATAGTGATCTTGATGGTCACATCGGGGTAGAGATCGTCGATGGCGTGCACCAGATCGACGAAAGGGCCCGTCTTGTCGGCATTGATCAGCCCCGGTAGCTCGCCAAGGTGGGCATTGATGATGCGAACCGGTTTGGCCTGAGTGGTGGCAGTGTCGCTCGCCGTGCTGCGGGAGAGGCCGAGGGTGACGCTGCCGGTCAGGGCTGCAGCCAACAGCAGGAGGGGGATGTGTCTGATCATGGCTTCTCACTCTTTGCATAGGGTCAGGACAAGTGTAGCCATCCCCCTATCCCTGCCGTGCCATAACGGATTGGGTTTTACTTATCTCTCCCCGCTCACTAGACTTCGCCTCCACCTCTTCATTCAGCCGATATCTGCGTAACGCCATGACCTTTAACGAACTCGCCCTCGCCCCCGCTCTGCTGGCAGCCCTGCCAACCGACCTCAAGCACCCGACCCGGGTGCAACAACTGGCCATCCCTGCCGTGCTGGCGGGACGGGATCTGCTGGCGCTGGCTCGAACCGGCAGTGGCAAGACGCTGGCGTTCGGTCTGCCGCTGCTGCAGCGGCTGGATCCCGCCATATCCGAGGTGCAGGGGGTGGTGCTGGTGCCGACCCGCGAGCTGGCCGCACAGGTGAGCGGTGCGCTGCAAGGCTTTGCCGATGAGCTGGGCGTGCGGCTGGTGACCCTGTGTGGCGGGGTGGCGCAGGAGCTGCAACAGGCCGAGCTGGCGCAGGGGCCACAACTGCTGGTGGCGACGCCGGGGCGATTGCGGGATCTGCTGGGTCAGCAACTGCTGAATCTGGCCGGGTTGCGCATTCTGGTACTGGATGAGGCTGATCGCCTGCTGGAGATGGGCTTCTGGCCCGACATCCAGTGGCTGATGAATGGCATGCCGGTCGGGCGCCAGACCCTGCTCTTCTCTGCCACCCTGCCGGGCGAGCTTGAGGAGTTGGCGACCGGCCTGCTGAAGGCGCCGGAGCGGGTGGAAGCGGATCCCCGCAACAGCGTGGCCGACGATATCGAAGAGCGGCTCTATCTGGTCAACAAGAGCAGCAAGGTGCCGGCGCTCGTCAGTCTGCTCAAGGAGCAGGCGTGGTCGCAGGTACTGGTCTTTATCAGTGCGCGGGATGATGCCGATGGCGTCGCCAGAAAGCTGGCCAAGGCGGGTATCGCGGTGGCGGCACTCCATGGCGAGAAGGAGCAGGCGGTGCGCGAGCAGGCTCTCGCCGATTTCAAGGCGGGCAAGGTTCGGGTGCTGGTGGCCACCGATCTGATGGCGCGCGGCATCCATGTGGAGGCTCTGCCGGTGGTGATCAATCTGGATCTGCCCGCCAGCGCCCCCATCTATGTGCACCGCATCGGTCGTACCGCCCGGGCCGGGCGCAGCGGGCTCGCCATCTCGCTCACCTGTCATGGTGAAGCCGATATGCTGACTGCGATCCGCACCCTTACCGGACGTGAGTTGCCGGTGAGTGAGCTGGCCGGCTTCCCGGTCACCGACCAGCCAGCCAGCGGGGAGGGCAAGCGCCCACCCCGCGACAAGCAGGCCAATCGCCGCACCCAAGCCAAACGCAGCGTCAAGCAGTTCAAGGGACGGCGCTAACTCTCTGTTCGTTGGCGAAAAAATCGCGCCTGAACCGGCTTAGCTGCTCTTCGCGGTACTGCTGCCACGCGGTAGGCGCCATAGCCCCCTGCGCGGCGGCCAGCTGCTGTTCCAACGCTGCGAGCTGCTGCTGATAGCGGCTGCGCTGATCCAGCTGTTGCTGGCGGTTGGCGGCAAACTGCACGGTCGCCTCTGCTTGCTCTGCTGACAGGAAGTGGCGAGCCAACGTCGCCAGCTCCTCATCCCCCCACAGCTGGCGAGCCTGCTGCAAGCGGGCATCCGGGTTGAACAGCTCGCCCGCCAGATCCGGGTGATCTGCTGCCCACTGATCCTGCAAGCGACTGAGGACGTCCAGTCGCTCGGCCAGCGGTAACTGCTCGCTCTCCTGAGCCAGCTCCTCCAGCGCCAGCGCATAGCCCCCCTGCAGCCGATACAGGCTCTCTCCCTCGCCAAGCCAGCGGGCCTCTGCCCCTTCCAGATTGGCAAGCCGCTCGGCCAGCGGCAGATCGCTGTCGCTTACCTCGCTGGCGAGCTGCTGGCTCAGCTCATCCGGCATAGCCCGCCAGCTGGCGGGCAGTGGTTCGCGGCGAGCAGACGATGCTGTGGTGGCCTGCGAGCTGGCGACCGTAGAAAGCGGCACCTGAGCAGCCACGTTGGCTGGTCGGATCGGCTGGCTGGCCGGAGCCCGCTGCTCTGGTGTTGTTTGTTCGCCGAACAGGTTGAACAGCAACAGTGCCGGCACAGTCAACGCCAGCAAGCCGTGGTAACGTTTCATCGGCTTATCTCTCCCTTGACCGGGAAGTGATCGGAGAGGTTGCTGGCGGGCCAGAGGCTGCCATCGCTGCTGCGCGGGATCCAGACCGTGTTGAGGTTGTGGCGTACGGCGCCGTACTCACGGCTCACCACCAGATAGTCCAGATACTCGACGTTGGCTCCGCCCGAGAGCGGCCCACCGGCATAGGGGTTGATCCTGGGATCGAAGGTCGCTTCGGTATAGCCGCCGTAGGTCGGCTCATCGGCATTGAGGTTGGCCAGCATGCCGGCGTAATCGTCGGCAAACTTGCGCTTGTTGACGTTGAAGTCACCGCCATAGATGACGGTGTCCGTGGCAGGGATCTTCAGGCTGGCAGCCAGCGCGCGGATCTGGCCGAACTGGATCTGGCGCAGCTTGCGCGCCTCGTCAGTGTCGAAGCTGGCGGTGTGGGTAGCGAACAGGTGCCACGCCTTGCCCCCCTTGATCACCTCGGCGTACATCACCCCCTTGTCGGCGAAGCAGTCGGTGCCGGTGCATTGGGGATAGACCAGTTGTGCCTCCCGCACTATGGGATAGCGGCTGACGATCACCACGCCGCCGTCGTGGACGTTGACCCCGGGCTTGTTGAGCACTTTGGTCTGGTAGGGATACTCTTTCGCCAGCGCCTGCAAAAAGCCCTCGCGGCGGCCATCGAACACCTCTTGCAGCAGCAGGGCGTCATAGCCCTTGAGATGCTCTGGCAGCAGTGCCAGCCGCTCACCGATGCTGGAGGCGATCACCGGCAGCGCCCAGACGTTGTAGCTGGCCACCTTGAGCCTGTTTTCTGCCGGTTCCGGCTGTTCCCGTTTTTGGGGGGGCGTGATCATATAGTGCAGATCGTCGTAGCGGCCGGTGAATTTGGCGGCAAAGGCCAGCTCTTGTGGCCCCGCCACGCGATGGATCTCCCTGTCGTTTTGCCAGCCGGATGCGCTGGTCGGCGTCTCGCCACCGTGCTGCAAGGTGGTGTTCCACCAGGTTCCCTCCATCAGCTGGTTGAGCCGATAGACGTCGCCACTCGCTGTAGTCACGCGGGTTTCGAACAGATAGCTCTTGCCCGCCTTGACCCCCTCATAGCGATTGAAGCTGAGCACCATGGCACTCTCCCATGGGCCCAGCTCGGTGCGGTGCTGAAGCCACTGACTGCCGGGTTGCAGCTGGCCGGTACCGCTTTGGCGGATGTCGATCTGGAGCGGTTCAGGGCTGTTGTTGGTGAGATAGACATCGGTATCGGCCAGTGCCAGTTGCGGGAACTGGCTGACCAGCAGCAGGGCGGCATAACTGAGGGTTTTCTGCATCACAGGATCCTTTTGGTGGCAGGGCAATGGAAAGTGACTGTTATGGCGAATGCAGAGGTCAGTTTGTTTACATTTTGGTTACAAGTAAATGAATTGGTTTTGTTTGGAGCTTTGTGGAGGTGTAAAGCGAGCAAGGCAGCACGCTTGAAGAGAGGGCGTTTCGAGAGAAGGCGCCCGTGTCGGGCGCCTGCAGGCGTTAGTGGTGGGCCAGCGGATAGGTGAAGAGCGCCAGATGGGCGAAGTTGAAGGCGAAGTGCACTGCGATGGCGATGCTGAGGCGGCCGCTTAGCTGGAAGGCCAGACCATAACAGCAGCCCGCAAGGGTAGCGAAGAGCGCCAGCAGGGGGCCGCCCGGCAGGTGGATGGCGCCAAACAGCAGGGCGCTGGCCACAATGGCAAACCAGGGTTTGCTGCGGCTTGCCAGCTCCTGCTGGATCGCGCCGCGAAACAGCGCCTCTTCCGCCACACAGGTGAACAGCAGATTGTTGAGGGCAAACAGCCACCACCAGTGGGGCAGTCCCACCTCGGGGCGCAGTGCTCCCAGTTGCCAGGCAATGCCGAACAGCGCCGCCAGCGGCAGGATCAGCAGAGCCAGAGGACGCCAGCGAATGATCCCTCCTTTGCCGAGCAGGGTCGGGAAGGCGAGCAGCAGGGCGAAGATCAGCAGTGGCTTGTCCAGATTGAGGTACATGTTGAACGGCACGCTGCCGGGGCCGGCGAGCACCTTGTCCAGCACCTTGAGATTGCTGAAGCCGGGGATGAAGTGCAGGGTCAGCGCAAGCGACCAGACAATCAGTGCAACTCTGGCCGTGGTCGCCCAGCGGGGTGGCAGGGCGGGCGTGCGCCACGCCAGCAGCAATCCCGCCAGCGTGATGACCAGCGCAGGCGGTGTGATGCGGCCAAGCCAGAGGGCCAGCAGCAGAGATAGGCCCAGCAGGCCAAACGCGGGAAGGCGCTGGCGCAGCAGGGCAAACAGCACGGCCAGCGCCAGCGCGCCCCAGATAAGCGAATCGGGCAGGGGTAACATTGGATCTCCTTGGTCGAGGCAAACGGCCACCTTAACAAGGGGCCGCCGCGAGAACAACCGCGCAGCAGGTGGTCGGGCCCCTTCTCTATACTCATCACAGGGTGAAGGGGGAGTTGGTGATGAAGCACTATCTGTGGTTGTTCTGTTGTTGGTGCACCTGGTTGCAGGCAGCCCCCGTGCTGCTGGCGACCGGGGAGTTTGCTCCCTATAGCGGCAAGGAGCTGGCGGATGGCGGGGAGAGCACCCGGCTGGTGACAACGCTGCTGCGCCAGGCCGGTTATGACGAGGTGAAGGTAGATTATCTGCCCTGGAACCGGGGTTATGAACTGACCCGCAATGGCCTGATGACGGCCACCTACCCCTACGCCTGGACGAGCGAACGGGCCAAGCTCTTCTACTACAGCGCCCCGCTCCATATCGATCACCTCTCCTGGTTCACCTATCAGGGCAGCGATGCGGTGCTGGACGGCAAGTGGCAGGGGCTGCGGGTCTGCATTCCGGCGGGCTGGAGCACCAGTCATGCCGACGAGGTGATCGCCCGCTTTTCGCTGCAGCTGATCCGTCCTGCCTCTCTGGCGCAGTGCCTGCAGATGGTGGCACTCAAGCGGGTGGAGCTGATGCCGATGAACGATGCAGTCACCGCCGATGCCAGCATGCAGATCTTCGGCGATCCCAACTATCTGCAGCCGCTCCCCTATTTTCGCCAGACCGACAGCTTCTATCTAATGGTCTCGCGCAAGGCGCCCGGTGGCCGGGAGCTGATCGAGCGGTTCAACGAGGCTCTGGCGGCGAGTCGGGCCAGCGGTCATTACGACAAGCTGGTGCCAAGAAGCATGCCCCGCTCACCTCGCTGCAAGTAAGGGGGTCAGAAAAAACAAAGCCGGAGCAGTGGCTCCGGCTTTGTTCATTCAGGGGCGCGATTAGCGGCCTGATTCGGCGATGACGCGGGCAATGATGTCGGCGCGCTGGTTGGCATCCAGCTCACCCAATGCGATCAGGCCAGCCTTGAAGATGACGTTCTTCGGCAGGCTGACATCATCCAGGGTGGTGATTGCTTCAACGTGCATGCCGTTCAGACGGCTGGCATCGCGCGGGCTCAGGTTGACCTGAGTGTTCAGCACCTGCTTGCCCTTCTTCTTGGGTTGGGCGGGTTTCTTCGGTTGATCCTGCTCGTCTTCCGGCAGCTCGTCATCAAAATCGTAAATAGACATAGTCAATCCTGTTGGTTTGGATGGTCGACCGCAGTGGCCGACCAGAATAAGCGAAACGGGGTCAATCAGCCCATATCCTCGTTGCGGATAAAGGCGCGCCAGGAGGTGAGCACCTGGGCAAAGTCTTCCAGCCCGCACATGGCCAGCTGTTCATCATCGTAGTAGGCGAGATCGTCGAGATCCTCGCCCAGTTCGATATTGAGGACGTTGGCTTTCACCTCCGCCTCTTCGTGGGTCAGCAGCAGGGAGTAATCCCCGCCGGTAAGCCGGTATTCGGTGCGACTCCGACTGGATAGCTGGTCGATGATGGCGAAGAGATCGTCGATCTTCTCCTCATCTTTGCCCACTTCGTCGATCAGCCACTGGCCGATGGCTTCATGGCCCATGGAGAAGCGGGCGCGATAACCACCGAACGGGTCGCGGCGAAATTCATAATCCATAGCGCACTCCAAATCGGGGGGATGGGCCTGCACGAAGCCGTGGTGGCAGCACCAAATCCTGCTCCATGGCGGGCTCACATCGGGTAAAGTGGCCTATTCTAGCGATCCCCCTCTCGCTTGTCTTGATGATGTGGCATCTTTGCCCCGCAGCAGGCGCTTTCCTGCGGGTTGCCGAGTCCCTTCTTTGGAGATGTTATGCAGCTAAACGATACCCTGGCGCGTCAGATTGTGAGCCGGGCGATGAAGATCCTGTCGTTCTCGGTCAACGTGATGGATGAACACGGTCTCATCATTGCGTCCGGCAATCCGGAGCGGCTCCATCAGCGTCACGAGGGGGCCGTGCTGGCACTGACCGAGAACCGGGTGGTGGAGATCAGCGAAGCGACCGCCCGCGAGCTCAAGGGGGTGCGTCCCGGCATCAACCTGCCCATCGCCTATCAGGGGGAGTTGCTGGGGGTCATCGGTATCTCCGGCGATCCGGACATCGTTCGAGCTTACGCCGAGCTGGTGCGAATGACTGCCGAGCTGATCCTGGAGCAGGCGGCGCTCACCGAGCAGTTGCAGTGGGACAAGCGCCACAAGGAGGAACTGGTGCTGCAGCTGATCCGCGGCGAGGGGCGGGTCGATCAGCTGCAGCAGGCGGCCCGTTTCCTCGGGCTCGATCTCGGCCAGCCACGAGTGGTGGCGGTGCTGGCACTGGAGGAGAGCGACCCGGCCCGGCTGCGAGAGCTGGTACATCTGCTGGAGAACCCGGAGCGGGACAATCTGGTGGCCATCAACGGTCTTGACGAGATAGTGGTGCTAAAACCGGCCCAGCTCAGCGACGGCCTCTGGCAATCGGCGCAGGAGCGCAGCCGCATCAGGCAGCTGCTGGCGCGCATCCCCCACTTCAAGGTGCGGATCGGGGTGGGAGATTACTTCGCCGGGATCAACGGGCTGGCACGCTCCTACCAGACGGCGCGCGATACATTGCGCCGTGGCATGCGCCAAGCGCCGCGCAAGCAGGTCTACTTCTTCGAGGATTACCGCTTGCCGGTGCTGCTCGGCAGTCTGGCGGACTCCTGGCAGGCGGATCAGCTGCGCGCACCGCTGCAGAAACTGGCCCGGGAAGATGGCAAGGGGGCGCTGCAGAAGACCCTGCGCCAATATTTCTTGCAGGATTGTGATCTGCATCGCTGTGCCGAGGCCTTGTTCATTCACCCCAATACCCTGCGTTACCGGCTAAGCCGGATCGAGCAGATAACCGGATTGAATTTCAACAAGTTAGACGACAAATTTTTGCTCTATCTCGGCCTTAATCTCGATTTGTGATTGTTCAAATAGACAAATAAACCCTGTTCGATGATGCAATATTTGGCCATTTGGCCAAAGCATTCTGATTGCAGATCTCCATAATGGCGGCCATTCACTCCCATTGAAGGTGTCCGTCATGATCCCGGTTACTGCCCTTGGCGCCATCGCGGCGCTCTCCATCGCCATCTTCCTCATTCTGAAGAAGGTACCGCCCGCTTACGGCATGATCGTCGGCGCGCTCGCTGGCGGCCTGATCGGCGGCTCCGATCTCAGCCAGACCGTCGCCCTGATGATCGGCGGCGCCCAGGGGATCACCACTGCGGTGATGCGGATCCTGGCGGCCGGTGTACTGGCCGGCGTGCTGATTGAATCGGGTGCGGCTACCACCATCGCCGAGACCATCGTCAAAAAACTGGGTGAGACCCGCGCCCTGCTGGCGCTGGCGCTGGCGACCATGATCCTGACCGCGGTAGGTGTATTTGTGGACGTGGCAGTTATCACTGTGGCGCCCATTGCGCTGGCCATCGCCCGCCGTGCCGATCTCTCCAAGGCGGCCATCCTGCTGGCGATGATCGGTGGCGGCAAGGCGGGCAACGTCATGTCACCCAACCCCAACGCCATCGCGGCTGCGGATGCCTTCCACCTGCCGCTGACCTCGGTCATGGCGGCCGGCATCATCCCGGGCCTGTTTGGTCTGGTGATGGCCTACTGGCTGGCCAAGCGTCTGAACAACAAGGGCAGCAAGGTTGCCGCTGACGAGGTGGTGAGCTTCGAGGGTACCAAACTGCCGGGCTTTGCCGCCGCCATCAGTGCGCCGCTGGTTGCCATCCTGCTGCTGGCCCTGCGCCCGGTCGCCGGTATCGTGGTGGATCCGCTGATTGCGCTGCCGCTCGGTGGTCTGGTCGGTGCCCTGATGATGGGCAAGTTCAGCAAAGTGAACCAGTTTGCGGTTTCCGGTCTCTCCCGCATGGCGCCGGTGGCCATCATGCTGCTGGGTACCGGTACTCTGGCGGGCATCATTGCCAACTCAGGCCTGAAAGATGTGCTGATCAGCGGCCTGACCGCCTCGGGTCTGCCCTCTTACCTGCTGGCCCCCATCTCCGGTGCTCTGATGTCGCTGGCAACTGCCTCGACCACCGCCGGTACTGTAGTGGCTTCCAACGTATTCAGCTCCACCCTGCTTGAACTGGGTGTTAGTGCGCTGGCGGGTGCCGCCATGATCCATGCCGGTGCCACCGTGTTTGACCATATGCCCCATGGCTCCTTCTTCCATGCTACTGGCGGCAGCGTCCACATGGGCGTGGGTGAGCGACTCAAGCTCATCCCCTACGAAACCGCGGTCGGTCTGACCATTGCAGCTGTCTCTACCCTGATGTTTGGCGTGTTTGGCCTCGCCTAAGGAATTGATATGAAAATTGTTATTGCCCCCGATTCATTCAAGGAGAGCCTGAGCGCCATGGCGGTGGCTGATGCCATCGAGGCCGGTTTCAAGCAGGTGTTGCCAAACGCCACCTACGTCAAATTGCCGATGGCCGATGGCGGCGAGGGCACGGTGCAGTCGCTGGTCGATGCCACCGGTGGCCGCATTCTGCCGGTCGAAGTGACCGCCCCCCTTGGCAACAAGGTACAGGGTTTTGTCGGCCTGCTGGGCGATGGCCAGCGCGCCGTTATCGAGATGGCCGCCGCCTCCGGTATCCATCTGGTCGCTCCCGAGCAGCGCAATCCGCTGCTCACCTCCAGCTTCGGTACCGGCGAGCTGATCCTGGCCGCGCTGGAGATGGGAGTGAAGCACCTCATCCTCGGTATCGGCGGCAGTGCCACCAATGACGGCGGTGCCGGTATGATCCAGGCGCTCGGCGGCAAGTTGCTCAAAGCCGATGGCTCAGCCATCGAGCTGGGTGGCGCCGGTCTTGCCGAACTCGCGACCATCGACCTGAGCGGTCTGGACCCGCGTCTGGGCGAGCTGGTTATCGAGGTGGCGTGTGATGTGAACAACCCGCTGTGCGGCCCGAAAGGCGCCTCCGCGGTGTTTGGCCCGCAGAAGGGGGCGACCCCGGAGATGGTGCAGCAGCTCGATGCCAACCTTTCCCGTTATGCCGACTGCATCGAGCAGGCCCTTGGCAAGCAGGTGAAGGATATTCCGGGGGCGGGCGCTGCCGGTGGTATGGGGGCCGCGCTGGTCGGTCTGCTTGGTGCCGAGCTCAAGCCCGGTATCCAGATCGTCATCGAAGCCCTGAAACTGGCTGATGAAGTGGCCGATGCGGATCTGGTCATCACCGGTGAAGGTCGTATCGATAGCCAGACCATCCACGGCAAGACGCCAATCGGTGTCGCACGCTGTGCCAAGCAGTTTGGCAAGCCGGTGATCGGTATCTCCGGCTGTCTGACCGATGATTGCGGCGTGGTGCACGAGCACGGACTGGATGCGGTGTTCGCCGTGGTCAACCGCGCCATGTCCCTGCCGGAAGCGCTGGAGACCGCCAGCACCAACATTCAGCTGACTGCGCGCAACGTCGCGGCACTCTATCAACTCAAGGGTTGATCCGGTTCGGCCGATGGGCGCCATCGGCCACCCAATATTCCCGTATGGGGCATCTCTCATCCCGCGAGATGTCTGGCTGCCCTAGCACTTCTTTGCCGATCCTCCGTGATCGGCTTTTTTCTTGTTACATCCTCCGGCTCCATGTTCGATGCCATGGGGTCGCGCGGTTTCTATAGGCGCATTCCGCCCTTTCCGGCATAGTGGTAGCCACACGAACAAGGAGAGACCCATGATCCTGCTGACTCTGGGCGTCGCGCTATTTACCCTGATCCACCTCTACCCCTGTTTTGCAGCGGCGCATCGGGCACAGCTGCGCGAGCGGCTCGGGGAAAATCGCTACAAGGGGCTCTTCTCCCTGCTGGTTTTCGTTGCCATCGCCTGCATCATTGCCGGCTGGCGCACTGTCCGGCCATTTCCGCTCTATTTCCTGCCGGATTGGGGGCCGCTGGCCATGATGGGGATGATGCCCATCTCCCTCATTCTCTTTTTTTCGGGGCAGGGCCCCAACCATTTGCGGCGCTGGCTGGTTCATCCGCAGCTGCTCGGCACCCTGCTCTGGGCCATTGCCCACCTGCTGGTCAACAGCGAGGCGCGTTCACTGGTGCTGTTTGGCGGTATCGGGCTGTGGGCGCTGGTGAGCATCGTCTGGATTTCGGTGCGGGACTGGCAGAAGTATCCACGCCCCGAGGCCAACTGGACCGGTACCTGCATCAGTGTCGGGGCCGGACTGGCGGCCACGGCGCTGCTCATCTTCTGGGGCCACGGCTGGCTGACCGGCATTCCTCTTCATTGAGAGTGAACCGCCCCGGTGCAAGGGACGTATCAGAGAGAAAACCACAAGGAGTGTTGCCGATGAAATGGTTCGCGCTGTTGTTGCTGCTTGGCAGCGGCATGGCATCTGCCACCTGTCCCGACTATTTCAATGTGGAGATGCGCGAGCTCAACAGCACCCAGCGCCACAATCTCTGTCAGCTGACCGAGGGCAAGGTGGTGCTGGTGGTCAATACCGCCTCCTACTGCGGTTATAGCGGCCAGTTTCGCGATCTGGAGAAGCTTTATCAGAGCTACAAGGACAAGGGGCTGATTATTCTCGGTTTCCCCTCCAACGACTTTTGGCAGGAGGCGGGCAACGAGAACAAGACCGCCGAGGTGTGCCGTCGCGACTATGGCGTGACTTTCCCCATGTTCAACCGGGTGGCTGTGCGTGGTTCTGATGCCGTACCGCTGTTCAAGGGGCTGGCGGTGGCCGCAGATGGCGATGAACCGAACTGGAACTTCCACAAGTATCTGGTGGGGCGCGATGGCAAGCTGATTGCCAGCTATGGCGCCAACCAGAATCCGTCCGATGATCCCCTCAAGCTGCAGATCACCCGAGCGCTGGCGCGCTGACCCTACCCCTTGGCGAGGAGCTCTGGAATAATGGGCTCCCGCCCTTTCAACCCGGTTATCCTGTGCTGCAACGTCTTCCGCAAATGGTGATCTTCGATGCGCTGGTGCGCGAGCAGGGGATCTCTGCTGCCGCTCGCCGTCTCGGTGTCTCCAAATCTCACATCAGCAAGCAGCTGGCGCTGCTGGAGACAGCCCTTGGCGCCCAGCTGGTACAGCGTACTACCCGTCGCTTCGCTCTGACCGAGCTGGGTCAGGAGTATGCCCGCCACTGCCATGCGCTGGTGGCGGTGGCGCAGGAGGCGAACTCGATGATCGCCGAGCGGCGCGGCAAGGTGAGTGGCGTGCTCCATCTCGGAGTGGGCCAATCTTTCGGCCGTCTGCATGTCATTCCCCATCTCAAGGCGTTTCAGGATCGTTATCCCGAGCTTGAGCTGGAGGTCTCCCTGTTCGATCACAAAACCAATCTGGTGGACGAAGGGCTGGATCTCTGGCTGACCACCTATGAGGACAAACCGGAAGGGCTGGTCGGTCAGCGGCTGGCCGATATCGGCTTCGTGCTGGCTGCTTCGCCGGATTACCTGTTGAGCCACGGTACGCCACTCCATCCGAAAGAGCTGGCCCAGCACAACTGCATCACCTATCAGAGCCGGGAGCGGCGCTATCACCAGTGGTCGTTCCGTCAGGGCAAGGAGCGCCAGACGGTGCAGGTTGCTGGCAACTATCGGGTCGACATGGCTGAGGCGGTGCGCGATGCGGCGCTGGCCGGGCTTGGCATCGCCTACATCGCCAACTACTTGCTGGACAAGGAGTTGCAAAGCGGCAAGCTGATCCCGCTGCTGCCGGAGTGGCGGCCGAACCAGCAGATGGCGGTACACGCCGTCTATGCCCGGCGCGAACATCTGGATCCCAAGATCCGTCTCTTCATCGATTTCCTCAAGGCTCGCTTTGGCCCGGAACCCTACTGGGAGCAGCGGCTGGCCCCCTGGCTCGGTGGTCGATTGTCCGGCAGCGAGGAATAATTGTTTTTAAATGGAAACATTTGATTTCTTCTGATACTAAAATCGAGCCAAATCAGCCAGTTGGCGCAACCGGTATCGTGCAAACGTTTTTTCTAACAGGCCCGTAACCAAGTGGACTTGCAGTGACGGGGGGAGAGGCGCAGAATCCGCGCCCATCTTTTTCCCCACCTGATGGAGTCCCTATGATTGCCCTGCTCGGCATCCTGAGTATCCTGGCGCTTGCCGTGATCTGCTCTGATAATCGTCGTCGTATCCCGTTGCGAACAGTTGGCCTTGCCCTCTGCCTGCAGGTCATGTTTGCCGCGCTGGTGCTCTGGCTGCCTGCTGGTCAGCACGTGCTGAATGGGGTGAGCGAGAGTGTCAGCAGCGTGATTGGCTACGGTCAGGAGGGGATCGCCTTCCTGTTCGGCGATCTGGCCAAGTTCAAGCTGGGCTTCATCTTTGCCTTCAACGTGCTGCCGGTCATCATCTTCTTCTCTGCGGTGATCGCCATTCTTTACCACATCGGCCTGATGCCGCGGGTGATCTCCCTGCTGGGCGGCGGTCTGCAGAAGCTGCTGGGCACCGGCCGTGCCGAAAGCCTCTCCGCCACCGCCAACATCTTCGTCGGCATGGTGGAAGCGCCGCTGGTGGTCAAACCCTACCTCTCCAAGATGTCCGACTCCCAGTTCTTCGCGGTGATGAGCTGTGGTCTCGCCTCCGTCGCGGGTGGTACTCTGGTCGGTTACGCCAGCATCGGGGTCGAGCTGAAATACCTGATTGCGGCTGCCTTCATGTCCGCGCCAGCCGGTCTGGCGATGGCCAAGATCCTGGTGCCGCCGAGTGTTGAAGAGGTGGATCACCATCAGGATGTCGAGATCCCCCGTGCCACCAACGTGATTGAAGCAGCGGCTGATGGTGCCATGTCCGGCCTCAATATCGCCGTGGCGGTCGGTGCAACCCTGTTGGCCTTCGTCGGCGTGATCGCCATGCTCAACGGTCTGCTCGGCTGGGCTGGTGGCCTGGTGGGTCTTGATCTGAGCTTCCAGATCATTCTGGGCTGGCTGTTTGCCCCGGTATCCTGGTTGATCGGTGTACCCTGGGAGCAGGCACAGGCTGCCGGTGCTCTGATCGGTACCAAGATCGTGGTCAACGAGTTCGTCGCCTTCATCGCCCTGGTGCAGGATCAGACCCTGAGCGAGTCGAGCAAGGCCATCGTCACCTTCGCCCTGTGCGGTTTCGCCAATATCTCCTCCATGGCCATCCTGATCGGCGGTCTGGGCGCCATGGTGCCGGAGCGCAAAGGCTTTATCGCCCGCTACGGCATGCGTGCCATCCTCTCCGGCGTGCTGGCCAACCTGATGAGCGCCTCCCTCGCGAGCATCTTCCTCGCCCTGTAACAGGCCTGGATAATTTATAAAACAGGGGCGCCATCATGGCGCCCTTGCTGTTTTTCCCGAATAAAAAGCCCCGACCTGAGTCGGGGCTTTTTGTTGCGCTATTCAGTCAACGTAGAAGGTTTGCTGGAAGGTGAGGATCTGCTGCTGACCACCCCCCATGATCTTCAAGGTGAACTGGTAGGTATCTTCATTGCGGTAGGGGAGGGTTGCCAGATAGTAGATGGCATCCCCCTCCTTGACCTCCTGGAAGCTGAGGTTGCGGATGGTGCCGGTGAGGTTTTTGGCCTCGCCGGTGACGGAGACCGCTTGGGCCTTGCCCTGCTTGTCCTGCACCGCAATGTTGATGATGCCGTTGTAGCGGCTGCGCTCCAGACCGTAGGTTTTGGCCACCTCGGGAGTGAGGAAGCTGGAGTTGAAGGCGTTGTAGTGCACCTGCCAGGGGCCCAGCTCCTTCATCTGTTCGGCCCGCAGGGGCAGGGTCATCAGCAGTGCCAACAGGCAGCTCATCCAGGCTGTTTTCATGGTGTCATCCCTCTCGTATCAATGTTGGCTCAGGCCGGATTGTCCAGCAGAGCGCTCACTTCCGGCGGCAACTGTTTGGGGCTGTCGATGGCGACCGTCTTGTGTCGCCCCAGCTCGCCCCGCACTATGGTGACCTGCCCCTTGGCCACCTTGAACTGCTTGGCCAGAAACTTGATCAAATAGCTGTTGGCCTGGCCATCGACGGGCGGTGCCGTGATGGCCACTTTCAACTCCTCTCCGTGCAATCCGACGATCTGATCCCGGCTCGCCTTGGGCTGGATCATCAGATGCAGTACCAGCTCATCCCCCTGTAGCAGGACGGCAGGCATCAAATCATCCACCACAGCTGGCCGAACAGGTCGCCCAGCAGATAGTTGATGGCCTGCAGCCCGATAAAGGCAACCAGCACCGAGAGATCCAGTCCGCCCAGTGCCGGCAGCACGCGGCGGATCGGAGAGAGGAAGGGCTCGGTCAGCTGGTACATCACATATTCGATGGGGTTGCGACCCTGGCTGACCCAGCTCAGGATGGCGCGGATCAGCAGTACCCAGAAGATCATCGAACCGGCCTTTTTCAGCACGGTCAGCGCGGCAAACAGGCTGAGACTGAGCCAGTCGGCCAGCAGCACGTTCATGCTCTTGAGCAGGGCCAGCTTGAGGAAGGCGACAGCCAGTGCCAGCACCACGGAGGCGAGATCCAGCCCCCCCAGACCCGGGATAACCCGGCGCAGCGGCACCACCAGCGGGTTGGTCAGCTTGACCACCATCTGGCTCATGGGGTTATAGAAGTCGGCACGCGCCCACTGCAGCCAGACGCGCAGCAGCACCACCATCAGGTAGAGATCGAAAACGGTGTTGATCAGAAAGTAAGCGGTGTTCATCGGGGCTCCTGTCAGAAAAGAGTTTCCATTTCGGCGGCGCGAGCTACGGCTGCCTGCATGGCGTTGGCAGTCAGCGGCATCAGCCCCTGCTGCTGGAATGTCTTGATGGCTTCGGCGGTTGTGCCGCCCTTGCTGGTGACCTGCTCACGCAGGGTTTGCAGCGACAGTTCGGGATTTTGCTCCACCATGGCAGCTGCGCCGAGGGCGGTCTGCTGCACCAGCTGGCGTGCCTGATCGGGTGAGAAGCCCATCGCTTCTGCCTCTTCGGCGATCGCCTGCATAAAGAGGAAGAAGTAGGCCGGGGCGCTGCCGGCTGCGGCGATGACGCTGTTGATGCCGGACTCCTGCTCCACCCAGAGGGTCTTGCCGACCGCCTGCATCATCTGCTCGGCAAAGTCGCGATCGCTGGCGGCAATATGCTCGGGGGCGTAGAGGCCAGTCATACCCAGACCCAACAGGGCCGGGGTATTGGGCATGGTACGGATGATACGGTCGTGACCACCGGCCATCTCGGCAAGGCGAGCAACCTTGATGCCGGCGGCGATGGAGACGAGCAGCTTGCCCGCAAGGGAGCCCAGCTCGGCAACCAGCGCTGCCAGCATGCCGGCCATCAGCTGCGGTTTGACCGCCAGCACGATCACCTCTGCATGGCGGGCCGCCTCGGCATTGGAGCGGGTGGTGCGAATGCCGTAGTCGCTGGCCAGCGCATCCAGTTTGGGCTGGCTCGGGTTGGCGGCAGTGATAAGCGTTGCCGGATAACCCGCCTTGACCAGACCGGCGATGATGCTGCGGCTCATGTTGCCAGCGCCGATGAAGGCGAGCGTCCTGTGCTGTTGCATTAAAGGCTCCTGTTGCTTGGTGGGGCGCTGGCACGCGGCGTGCGTTACATGCGCTCGCGCACCTGCTTATGAGTAGTCGCGGGCGCCGAAGATAGCAGTGCCGACCCGCACCATGGTGCTGCCGTGGGCGATCGCCAGTTCAAGATCCTCGGTCATCCCCATGGAGAGGGTATCGACGCTCGGGTATTGTCGCGCAAGCTCGGTGAACAGAGTCTGCATACGGGCCATTTGGGCGGCCAATATGGTCTCGTCACTGGTGTGTTCGGGAATGGCCATCAGCCCGCGCAGCACCAGCCGCTCACTGTGAGAAACCAGTTCGGCGAGGCGGAAAATCTCTTGTTCCGACGTTCCGGATTTGCTGCTCTCTCCGCTAATATTGATTTGCAGACAAACATTTAGCGGTGCCATGCTGGCAGGGCGCTGATTGTTCAGACGTTCGATCAGCTTCTCTCTGTCCACGCTTTGCACCCAGTCGAACCGTTCGGCAACCAGCCTGGATTTGTTCGATTGCAAAGGGCCGATAAAGTGCCACTCTAAGTCGTTATATTCGGGTTGCTGGCGCAGGGTGTCGATCTTGGTGGCCGCTTCCTGAGCGTAGGATTCGCCAAAGCAGCGCTGGCCGGCAGCGTGAGCGGCCATCAGGGCCTCAAGGGGTTTGGTTTTGCTGACCGCAAGCAACCGGACCTGCTCCGGATCGCGGCTCGCCCCTCTGGCTGCCTGGGCAATACGTTCTTTTACCTGAAGCAGGTGCTGGGCAATCTGGTTCATGTTTCGTTAGTGATCTTGTGATGGGAGAATGACAAATCTATGGATATCACAGAGTTATTGGCTTTCAGTGTAAAGCATAAAGCGTCGGATCTACACCTGTCCGCCGGGGTTCCCCCGATGATCAGGGTTGATGGCGAGGTTCGCAAGATCAATTTGCCCGCCCTGGAACATCGGGAAGTGCACGCCCTCATTTACGACATCATGAACGATCACCAGCGCAAGGAGCTGGAGGAGAACTTCGAGGTCGACTTCTCGTTCGAGGTGCCCAATCTGGCCCGTTTCCGGGTCAACGCTTTCCAGCAAGCGCGCGGTTCCGGCGCGGTATTTCGTACCATCCCCAGCACAGTGCTGAGCCTCGAAGATCTCGATGCGCCGGAGATCTTTCGCAAGATCGCCGAGTTCCCGCGCGGTCTGGTGCTGGTGACCGGGCCGACCGGTTCCGGTAAGTCGACCACGCTGGCGGCCATGGTCAACTACATCAACGAGAACTTCCATCACCATATCCTCACCATCGAAGACCCCATCGAATTTGTGCACGAGAACAAGCGCTGTCTGGTGAACCAGCGGGAAGTGCACCGCGATACCAAGAGCTTCAGCAATGCCCTGCGCTCGGCACTGCGGGAAGACCCTGACATCATTCTGGTAGGTGAGATGCGCGATCTTGAAACCATTCGCCTCGCCATGACCGCAGCCGAAACCGGCCACCTTGTATTTGGCACCCTGCACACCTCGTCGGCGGCCAAAACCATCGACCGTATCATCGACGTCTTTCCCGGCGCTGAAAAGGACATGGTGCGCTCCATGCTCTCCGAATCCCTGCGGGCGGTTATCTCCCAGACCCTGCTCAAGCGCATTGGCGGCGGCCGGGTGGCTGCTCACGAGATCATGATGGGGATCCCGGCGGTGCGTAATCTCATCCGGGAGGACAAGATCGCCCAGCTCTACTCGGTGATACAGACCGGGATGACCCACGGCATGCAGACCATGGATCAGAGTCTCAAGCAGCTGGTCAGCCGTGGCATGGTGGCGTCTCTCGACGCCAAGGCCAAGGCGGTTGACCCCAACAGCATCTGATGATGCCGGATCCAGGGAGGGATCGATGATGAATCTGGATGAACTGCTGGGCCAGCTGGTAGAGAAAAAAGGGTCGGATCTCTTTGTGACGGTGGGGACGCCCCCCACCCTCAAGGTGAACGGCCATCTGCTCTCTTTGGGAGGCGAAGCGCTCGATAAAAAGGCGGCGTTGACGCTGGTGAGGGAGACCCTGAGCCCCGAGCATTTCGAGCGCTATATCCGCACCAGGGAGGCCAACTACGCCATTCACCGCGAAACTTTGGGCCGGTTTCGGGTCAGCGCTTTCTGGCAGCAGGAGCTGCCCGGCATGGTGGTTAGGCGTATCGAGACCCGCATCCCGACCTTCGATGACCTGCAACTGCCCGTGATCCTGCAGGAGGTCGCATTGGCCAAGCGCGGACTGGTGCTGTTTGTTGGCGCCACCGGGGCGGGCAAATCGACCACCCAGGCGACCATGATTGGTTATCGCAACCAGCATGCCGACGGCCATATTCTGACGGTGGAGGATCCGGTGGAGTTTGTCCATCAGCATGGCCGCAGCCTGATAACCCAGCGGGAGGTGGGGATCGATACCGAGTCGTTCGATGTGGCGTTGAAAAGCTCGCTGCGTCAGGCACCTGACGTCATTTTGATCGGCGAGATCAGAAGCTCTGAGACCATGGAGTTTGCCCTGCAATTCGCCGAGACCGGTCACCTCTGCCTCGCGACCCTGCACGCCAACAACGCCAACCAGGCGCTGGATCGCATTCTGCATCTGGTGCCGCAGGAGAAGCATCGTCAGTTCCTGTTCGATCTCTCCTTCAACCTCAAGGCCATTGTCGCCCAGCAGCTGGTGCCGAGTGTGGATGGCAAGCGGCGCTGCGCCGCATTCGAGATCCTGCTCAACACCCCGCTTATCACCGACATCATTCGCAAAGGGGAGATGCACCGGCTCAAGGAGGTGATGACCAAATCGACCGAGCTTGGCATGCAAACCTTCGATCAATCGCTTTTCAACCTGTTCTGCTCCGGCCAGATTGGCTACAGTGAGGCCCTTGCCCATGCCGACTCGGCCAACGACCTGCGGCTGCTGATCAAGCTTTCCGGCCGTGATCAGCTTGGAACCGGTACGCTGGACAATGTGACGCTGGATGAATGAACAATGGGGTCGGGCCGCGGCTTGGCCCCACGCAATAAAGGAACCTTATGCTGATTGTTGTCTCCCCGGCCAAGACGCTGGATTACGAGTCACCGCTGGTGACAACCCGATTCACCCAACCCGAGCTGCTGGATCACTCTGCAGAACTCATCAAGCGGGCTCGCCAACTGAGCCCGGATCAAATTGCCACCCTGATGAAGATCAGCGACAAGCTGGCGGGTCTCAACGCCGCCCGTTTTGCCGAGTGGCAACCCGACTTTACTCCGGCCAACGCCCGTCAGGCGCTGCTGGCCTTCAAGGGGGATGTCTACACCGGATTGGCGGTGGAGGATTTCAGCGAGGCCGATTTTGACTTCGCTCAGGCGCATCTGCGAATGCTCTCCGGTCTCTACGGTGTGCTGCGCCCCCTCGATCTGATGATGCCCTACCGGCTTGAGATGGGAACCAGGCTCGACAACGGTCGCGGCAAGGATCTCTACCAGTTCTGGGGCGAGGTGATCACTCACCACCTCAATGAGGCGCTGGCAGCCCAAGGTGATGAGGTGCTGATCAATCTGGCCTCCGACGAGTATTTCAAGTCGGTACGACCCAAGAGCCTGAAAGGGCGGATCGTTACCCCGGTGTTCAAGGATGAGAAGAACGGCCAGTTCAAGATCATCAGCTTCTACGCCAAGAAGGCGCGCGGCATGATGGCTCGCCACATCATCAAGCACCGTCTGACCGAGGTGGAGCAGCTGACCGGTTTCAACGCCGATGGCTACTACTTCGTGCCGGAGGAGTCGGACGCCAATACCCTGATGTTTAAACGCGCCGAAAATTAATTACAAAAAGAGGGAACCAATCTTTCGACCCGCGGGTCTGAATATGTGAATCCTCTGTTGTAAGCACTTTTTATTCGCCGACGTTTGATACGTCGGCTTTTTTATTGCCGTTTTTATTGTCCATCGATTGCCTTCGCGGGGACTATGTGGTTCAGATAGACTCAAGACAGGGAGTGAGTCGTCGCGAGGTTTATATGGAACAGAAAAATGCCATTCGGCAGGTTGCCGTACCTTGGGCTCCGTCCCGCCAGCTCCCGCCCGGACTGGTCGTTGCCGAGCTGCATCAGGATCTCTGGAGC
Source organism: Aeromonas sp. FDAARGOS 1410 (assembly GCF_019048745.1). Classification (NCBI taxonomy): domain Bacteria; kingdom Pseudomonadati; phylum Pseudomonadota; class Gammaproteobacteria; order Aeromonadales; family Aeromonadaceae; genus Aeromonas; species Aeromonas sp. FDAARGOS 1410. The sequence goes on from NZ_CP077401.1 coordinate 1,121,206, forward strand.
GACTCCCTGACCATCATGCTGGGTCGGGCGCGCAGCATCGATCTGCCTCCGCAAATCCTCTGCCGGGTCTATTTCCGCCATATCTACGCCCTGCGGGTGATCGAAGATTGCGATCTGGCGGAGGGGAAGGATAGCCACGCCATCGAAGAGCAGATCCAGCTCATCACCCCCTCCCGTTTCGCCAGCTGGTTCCATCAGGAGTCTGATGGCCTGCATCTGGACGAAGATTTGCAGCACTACCGCATCTCGACCTGGGATTACTGCGCCGACGTACTCACCTCTTCGGCTCCGGAGCTGCAGTTTGTCGCCCCGCGAGAATCCTGATCCGGTCATCGTCTGGTAGCAACAAGGGGGAAGGCCGTTTCAGCCTTCCCCCTTCTCTTTGCAGACGAATTCTTCCGGACACAAAAAAAGCGCCTCAAGGGAGGCGCTGGGGAAAAAAGACAGATTGGAAGCGTCACATGGGTGCTACTTGGAGTGGTGAATGAGCCGTGCCACTCAAGTATGGAGCCATCATGCCAGCTGCTATCTGAAGTAGTTCTGAGACAATTCTTCATCCTCTGTTCATCTTCTCGACACGTTTTCAGCAAGGTGACCGAGGCTCTCCTCTGCTGCGATGATTCTTCAGAACTCCGCGTTTATGAGGTCAGGACAAACGGCGCGTGACGCTGCTCCAGCTCCAGTAGCCAGCGTTTGATGGGAATGCCGCCGGCATAACCTGTCAGCTCGCCGCTGCGGCCGATCACCCGGTGGCAGGGCACTATGATGCTGAGCGGATTGCGCCCGTTGGCGGCTCCCACGGCTCTGACCGATTTGGGATTGCCGATGGCTTGGGCAATCTCGAGATAGCTGACGGTTTCACCGTAGGGGATGTCACAGAGGGCGCGCCATACCGCCTGCTGGAATGGCGTGCCACGGGCGGCCAGCGGCAGGTCGAATTGCTGCAACTTTCCGGCGAAGTAGGCGGCGAACTGCTCGACGAAGGGAGCAAGAGCCAGATCATCCCGTTGCCACTCTGCGGTCGGCGTTACCGGCTGCTCCCCCCGCACGAACTCCACATAACGCAGCCCGTCCCGATCGATGGCGATGAGCAGAGGGCCGTGGGCGCTGTCGCAAAAACTGTATTTCATGCTGTGATCCTCGGGCCAGGGTTAGTCCAGTACCAGCTTGCCGCGGGTCGATTTGATCTCCCCCTTGCGCTTCTTGGCATCAACCCGTTTGCGCTGGGAGCTGCGGGTCGGCTTGGTGGCATGGCGGGCCTTGGGACGCCACGCCGCCTTTTTCAGCAGTTCCACCAGACGGCTCATCGCCTCCTTGCGGTTCATGTCCTGACTGCGGTGGCTCTCGACCCGGATCAGGATAAAACCGTCATGCACCCGGCTGTCGCTCAGCTTGTCGAGCCCCTCCTTGTAGAGCGGGGTCAGGCTTGGGGAGTTGCGGTAATCGAAGCGCAACCAGACGGCGGAGTCGGTCTTGTTGACGTGCTGGCCACCGTTGCCCTGGGCCCGCATGGTCTGGAACTGCAGCTCATGCCAGGGGAGGGTAACGCTGTTGGAGATGACTAACATACTGCTGTGCTCTTGTTTGGTGCAGAGGCGCTGGCCGCCACAGCGTGGTGCCTCATTATGGGGCGCGTGGCTGGTCGATCCTGGCTCGCTTTGGGTGTTGCTCCGTAATTAGACGCTATCTTCATGAAATTTAATAATAAAAATACTTGGCACAAGAATTGATTCCCGGTTTATGACACACCATGGATTGGGAGCAACCAGATGAAGCTGATTAGTGCGATTATCAAACCGTTCAAGCTGGACGATGTCCGCGAGGCCATTGCCAACCTGGGGGTGGAGGGGTTGACCGTGTCCGAGGTCAAGGGATTTGGCCGCCAGAAGGGACACACCGAATTATACCGGGGGGCCGAGTATCAGGTCGACTTTTTACCCAAGGTGAAGCTGGAGATCGCCACCACGGATGACAACGTCGAAGGGGTGATAGAAGCGATCTGCAAGGCGGCCTATACCGGCAAGATCGGTGACGGCAAGATCTTCGTGTATGACCTGTTGCAGGCGGTGCGGATTCGTACTGGCGAGAACGACGAAGAGGCGCTCTGATCGCCGGTTTGTCACCTCACTTGCCATGGCAAAACCCGATTGGGGCTGGATGGGATTCTATCCGGCCCTTTTATTTATGCCTCGTTTAAATATGTGAACTTCCCCCGCCACTCCTCCTTGATCTCGCAATTGGAATATGCAGAATGCAAACGGCAATTGTTCTCACTCGATTTAGCAACTCAAGGAATGGATGATGAAAATGAAGATGCTGGCACTGGCTTTCTCTGCATTGGCAGCCCAGTCTGCGTTGGCGGCAGGAGAGGTGAATGTCTACTCCAACCGGCAGGATGAGCTGATCAAGCCCATCATCCAGCAGTTCGAGAAGGAATCGGGCATCAAGGTGAACGTGGTGTTCGCCAAAGAGGGGCTGAACGAGCGTCTGGAGCGGGAAGGCAAGCTCTCTCCGGCCGACCTGATGCTGACAACCGATATCAGCCGTCTGACCGATCTGGTAGACAAGGGGCTGGTGCAGCCGGTGGAGAGCAAGATCCTGCAGGAGAACATCCCCGCCAGCTATCGCGATCCGGAGAACCGCTGGTTCGCCCTGACCACCCGGGTGCGTGCCATCTACTCCAGCAAGGATCGCCTCGGCAAGCTCGATACCATCAGCTACGAAGATCTGGCCAAGCCGGAATTCAAAGGGAAAATCTGCACCCGCAGCGGCAAGCATGAGTACAATGTGGCGCTGGTCTCCTCGATGATCGTCCATCACGGCATGGCCGAGACCAAAACCTGGCTGGAAGGGGTCAAGGCCAACCTGGCGCGCAAACCGCAGGGCAACGACCGGGATCAGGTCAAGGCGATCAAGGATGGCATCTGTGACCTGTCGCTCGGCAACAGCTACTATCTGGGCGCCATGTTGAAAGATCCGGCGCAGAAGTCCTGGGCGGATGCGGTCTATATCAACTTCCCGAACCAGGCTGACCGCGGTGCCCACGTCAACGTGAGCGGCGTGGCCATGACCAAATATGCCAAGAACAAGGCCGAGGCCCAGAAGCTGATGGAGTTTCTGGCTGGTGACACCGCCCAGCACATGTATGCGGATGTGAACGCCGAATATCCGGTCAAGGCCGGAGTCGAGCCTTCCGCCATGGTCAAGTCCTGGGGCAGTTTCAAGTCTGACGCACTACCGGTCAGCGATTACGCCAAGCACCGCAAGGACGCCTTGCAGTTGCTGGATGAAGTGAAGTTCGACTTGTAATCAGATGGGGCCAACGGCCCCATCAACATCTGTGGTCTCATGAAAAATTTTGGATGGATGACCGGCAGCTGGGCCATCGCCCTGCTGCTGGGTTTACCGGTTATAGCCCTGCTTTTCTCTGCCTTCTCGGCTGAGGGGGAGCTGTTTCGCCACCTCGCCGATACTGTGCTGCTCGACTATCTGGCCAATACCCTTGGGCTGGTGGTTGGCGTGGTGCTGCTCAGCCTGCTGTTTGGTGTGCCCACCGCCTGGCTGGTGGCCATGTGTCAGGTACCGGGGCGGCGAGCCCTGCAGTGGGCCTTGATGCTGCCGATGGCGATGCCCTCCTATATCGTCGCCTACGTCTATACCGACTTGCTCGATTACTCGGGCCCGCTACAGGCCGGGTTGAGAGCACTCTTTGGCTGGAACGGTCCGGCCGATTACTGGTTTCCTGCCATTCGCTCCCTTGGCGGCGCTGCCTGGGTGCTGGCACTGGTGCTGTTCCCTTACGTCTATCTGCTGACCCGCGCCTCTTTTCTCGAGCAGTCGGTCAGCCTGATCCACTCCAGCCGCCTGCTCGGCTGTACCCCGTGGCAGAGCTTTCGCCGCCTCAGTCTGCCGCTGGCGCGCCCGGCCATCATGGTGGCGGTATCGCTGGTGGCGATGGAGACGTTGGCTGACTTTGCCACTGTCCACTTCTTTGCCATCAACACCCTGACCACGGCGGTCTACGACACCTGGCTCGGCTATGGCAGTCTGGCCACTGCGGCCAAACTCTCCTGCCTGATGCTGTTGGCGGTGGTGCTGCTGATCGCGCTGGAGCGCCGCTCGCGCAGTCGGCAGCAGGTGTTCCAGAAGTCCATGGGCCATGAGCAGCCGCTGCGCTATCCGCTCAAGAGGATGAGTCGCGCTCTGGCCGCTCTCTGGTGCTGGGGGCTGGTGTTGGCCGGTTTCGGCCTGCCGTTCGTCATCTTGCTGGACTACGGAGTGCGCTACTTCGAGCTGTCATGGACGCCGGAGTTCGTCCTCTTCGCTGGCAACAGCCTGCTTATCTCGGCGCTGACCGCCCTGCTGGCGATGGGGATTGCCCTGCTGCTCGGCTTCTGCCGCCGCCTCGATGGCGGGATCAAGAGTCTGCTGCCCCTGCGCATCGCCGCCATGGGTTACGCCATGCCGGGTACCGTGCTCGCCATCGGGGTGCTGGTGCCGCTCACCGCCCTCGATTTTGCCATCAACGATCTCGCCGAGTGGTTGGGGCGTCAGGGGCCGGGCTTGTTGCTGACCGGTACCATCACCGCCATCGTGTTCGGTTATCTGGTGCGCTTCGTGGCCATCGCCATCGGCTCGGTGGAGAGCAGCATGGGCAAGATCTCCCCCAGCCTCGATATGGCGGCCCGCTCTCTGGGGCAGGGAGATGGGGCCATGCTGCGGCGGGTCCATCTGCCGCTGGTACGCCGCGGTCTGTTTGCCGGCGCCATGCTGGTGTTCATCGAATCCATGAAGGAGCTGCCCGCCGCTCTGCTGCTGCGGCCGTTCAACTTCGATACCCTGGCGACCCACGTCTACCAGTTCGTATCGGACGAGATGCTGGAGCGCGGCGCGCTGGGGGCCATCGTCATCGTGCTGGTGGGGCTGTTGCCGCTGATCTGGGTCAACCGCACTCTGGACACTCCGGGCCACTGAGTCGCCACGTCGACCAATGAAATTGCATGCGGTGTGCTGAACCGAAAGGCAGTGCGCCGCCAGAAACGAGAGGAAGTCAGCCTTGTCCTGTTTGCAGGTTGAAAATGTCAGCTGCCGTTACAACGGCCGCAATGTGCTGGAGCAGCTCTCCCTGACGGTGGCAGACAACGAGATCGTCTGCCTGCTGGGAGCCAGTGGCTGCGGCAAAACCACGCTGCTCAAGGCCATCGCAGGGCTGCTGCCGTTGGCAGAGGGGACGATCCGCCTCGGCGATACCCTGCTCGACGGGCCGGGTGCCAGCGTGCCGCCCGAGGCGCGCAACATTGGCCTGATCTTTCAGGATTACGCCCTCTTTCCCCACCTGACGGTGGCCGACAACGTCGGCTTCGGTCTGACCAAACTCGATCGCCGCGCCCGCCAGCAGCGGGTGGACGAGGCGCTGGCGCTGGTCAATCTGCAGGGGCTGGGGGATCGTTATCAGCACCAGCTCTCCGGCGGCCAGCAGCAGCGGGTGGCCATCGCCCGGGCGCTGGTGTGCAAGCCGCGGCTGATGCTGCTGGATGAACCCTTCTCCAACATCGATACCCAGGTGAGGATGAAGCTGATCCTCGAGATCCGAGCCCTGCTCAAGCAGCAGGGGATCGGCGCCATCTTCGTCAGCCACAGCAAGGAGGAGGCGTTCGCCTTCGCTGATCGGCTGGCGCTGTTTCGCGCAGGTCATATCGAACAGGTGGGCCAGCCGGAGCAGCTCTATCGCCGCCCGCAAAACCGCTTCGTGGCGGAGTTTCTCGGCGGGGTCAACTATCTGGCCGCCGAGGTGGTGGACAGCCACTGCGTCCAGACGGTGCTCGGGGTTATCTGTGGCAGCGAACCCCATGGCCGGGCGGTGGGCGAGCAGTTGCAGCTGATGCTCAGACCCCAGCAACTGCTGCTGGAGAGCGCCGCAGATGGGGAGCTCAAGGTGGTGGAGCAGCAGTTCCTCGGCCATCACTGCCGGGTGCTGTTCGAGTGTGGCGATCTGCAGCTGGAGGCGAGCATTGGCGAGCCTCTTGAGGGGATGCGGGCCCGAATCCGGGTGGCGCCTCATACGCTGGTGTTGTTTGACCCTTTACCCTGAACGCGTGATATCGTCGTGAAATCAAAGAACTGGAGCTGCTCTGGTTTATAATCGCGCAACGCTAATAGCCCATAACGCTAACGCCTACTCAGGGGAGAGATATATGAAAGCCCAAGCCGGGATCTGCGCAGAGCCGAATCTGCACGCCCTCTATCTGATGTTCAATCGCACCGGCGATGCCGCCGAACTGGTCGGCCGTCTGGCCAAACTGCCCGCCCTGTGGCAGGCGGTCGCTGCCGATTTCCCCGAGGCCGGTTTCAGCGGTCTGGTTGCCGTCGGCGCCGATGCCTGGGATGGTCTCTACCCTGCCGCACGTCCGCCCCAGTTCCGCAGCTTTATGGCGCAATCCGCCAACGGTCAGGAAGCCCCCAACACTCCGTTTGATCTCTTCATTCAGCTGCGTGCCGATCGGGTGGACGTGCTGCACCACGCCGGTCATCGAGTGATGGCGTTGCTGGCCGGACTGGTAGAGCTGGCCGAAGAGGTGCGCGGTTTCCGCAATCTGGATTGCCGTGACCTGACCGGTTTCGTCGATGGCACCGAGAACCCGCAGGATGAGCACCGCGCCGAAGTGGCGCTGCTGGCCGAGGGCGAGTTTGCCGGTGGCTCCTACATCCACGTTCAGCGCTGGGTCCACGCCATGAGCGACTGGGAGAAGCTGGCGCAGAAAGAGCAGGAAGACATCATCGGTCGCACCAAGCCCGACAACATCGAGTATGAGTCTGCCGCCAAGCCGCTGACCGCCCACATCAAGCGGGTCAACCTCAAGACCCCGAAAGGGGAGTCCATGGAGATCCTGCGCCAGAGCATGCCCTGGGGCACCATGACCGAGCAGGGGCTCTACTTCATCTCCTGCTGCCGAACTCAGCAGCACTTCAACGCCATGCTGGCCAGCATGTACAAGGGGGAGGGCAGCCACTTCGACCACCTGCTGCGCTTCACCAGGGCAGTGACTGGCGCCGCCTTCTTCGCCCCATCGGAAGGTTTTCTGATGGCGCAGGGCAAGTAATAGCGGATGTGACTGCGCCACCTTCCCCCTCGTGCCGCCAAGTGCGCAGAGAGCGCCTGGTTGCCAAGAGATCGGGCGGTGGGGGTGGCCTGTCATGCTCCGAGAGCTGCTGACGCTGCTGGCTAGATTGTTTCGCTGGTGCAACGAAAATCAATTTATGCCAGTAATAGGTGCAACAATCTCGATCAGCATCGCGAGGATGGGCGCAGCGAGAGGGGGCAGAACAGACTCCCGATCTGCTGGCTCACCAAACAAAAATCCCGGCCTTGGCCGGGATTTTTCGTTCTGGCGTGACCGCGATGACGCGGCGGCAACGATTACGGAGTCTGTTCGAACAGCTCGAGGGCGGAGAGGTAGAGCTCTTCGATATCGGTATCGCTGGTCGGGGTGATGAAGATGGTGTCGTCACCGGCGATGGTACCGAGGATCCCCTCTGCCTTGCCGAGGGAGTCGAGCAGGCGGGCGATCAGCTGGGCTGCGCCCGGGCTGGTGTGGATCACCACCAGTGCGCCGTTGTGGTCGACATCCAGCACCAGATTCTTGAGCGGGCTGGAGGTGGTGGGTACGCCCAGTTCTACCGGCAGGCAGTAGACCATCTCCATCTTGGCATTGCGGGTGCGAACGGCGCCGAAGCGGCTCAGCATGCGCGATACCTTGGACTGGTTGATGTTCTCGAAGCCCAGTTCTTGCAGGGCAGTGACGATCTCTGCCTGGGAGCCAAAGCGCTCTTCTTTCAGCAAGGCTTTAAAGGCCTTAGCCAGTTTTTCTTGCTTGTCGTTATGTTTCATCTTGGTCTCACGAATGAGGAGGTGTGGCGGCCTGTTTCAGAGCCAGGCGGCAGATACGAACAGCGTGGCTATTTTGCATTCATATGCCGTTTTTTGCAAGGAAGCGGCGCTTGTTCTGCATATTGATTCAAAAATGGCTTGCATCAACCTTTATAAGGGATAGAATCGGGACGAAATTTTGAAAACTTATTCAATTGGGCTGTATGGGTATTGAATTAATAGGTATCGAGAAGTCCTGGCACAAGGTGCCGGTACTGCAACAGGTGAGCTTTCGGACATCCCCCGGTGAGACCTTGGTACTGCTGGGCCCGAGCGGTGCAGGCAAGAGCTCGCTGCTACGCATGATGAACCTGCTGGACACCCCGGATGCCGGTGTTCTGCGCATAGGGGAAAATGAATTTTCTTTCCCGAGCCCCCTCTCCACTGCCGAATTCAATCGCCAGTCCCAACTGCTGCGCCGCAAGGTGGGCATGGTGTTCCAGCAGTACAATCTCTGGCCACACCTCACCGTGATGGAGAATCTGATTGAAGCGCCGGTCAAGGTGCTGGGCATGAGCAAGGAGGCGGCCATCGAGAAGGGCGCCTATCTGCTGGCCCAGCTGCAACTGGCCGACAAGCGCGATGCCTGGCCGGCACGCCTCTCCGGCGGTCAGCAGCAGCGGGTGGCCATTGCCCGCACCCTGATGATGGATCCGGAAGTGCTGCTGTTTGACGAGCCGACCGCCGCCCTCGATCCCGAGATCACCAAGGAGGTGGCCGAGATCATCCGTACCCTGAGCCAGACCGGCATCACCCAGGTGGTGGTGACCCACGAGGTCGACTTCGCCCGCAAGGTCGCCAGTCAGGTGATCTATCTGGAGAAAGGGCGGATCATCGAGTCCGGCTCCGCCGCCATTTTCCAATCCCCGCAAACCAGCCGGTTTGCCGAATTCTTGATGCATTGATACTGAATCGATAAGGAAGCTGTCATGAAAAAGAGTCTGTTGCTGGTCGCAGCCATGGGGTTGCTGAGTACCTCCGTACTGGCCAAAGAGATCAAGTTCGCCACCGAGGCCACCTACGCACCGTTCGAATATCTGGACGACAAGAACGAGTTTCAGGGTTTTGACATCGATCTGGCGCGCGCCATCTGCGAGCAGGCCAAGCTGGAGTGCAGCTTCCACAACCAGGCCTTTGACAGCCTGATCCCCAGCCTGAAATTCCGTCGCTATGACGCTGCCATCGCCGCCATGGACGTGACCCCGGAGCGGGCTGCGCAGGTCGACTTCTCCGACATCTACTACGAGAACTCTGCCGTGTTCGTGGCCAAAAAAGGCGCCTTCAAGGGGCCGGAAGGGCTGGTAGACAAGACGGTCGGCGTGCAGAACGGCACCTCTCACCAGTCCTATCTGGTGGATAACTGGGTGAGCAAGGGGCTGCTGACCGTGCCTTACGCCAGCTACCAGAGCGCCTTCCTCGACATGATGAACGGCCGCACCGACGGCGTGTTTGCCGATACCGCCGTCGCCGCCGACTGGCTGAAGCAGCACAAGGAGTACGCCGTGGTGGGTGCGCCGGTGACCGATGCCAAGTACTTCGGTACCGGCTTTGGCATCGCGGTGGCCAAGGGCAATCAGGAGTTGCTGACCCAGCTGAACAAGGGGCTGGCCGATATCAAGGCCAACGGCACCTATCAGAAGATCTTCGACAAATACTTCGCGCACTAAGCCATGTTGAGCCTGTTGTTGGATGCAGCCTGGATGACCCTCTGGCTGGCCCTGGCATCCCTGGTCGGGGGCATGGTGCTGGCACTGGCGTTCAGTGCGGCTGAGCTGAGCAAGCAGCGCGCTCTGGTGTGGCCGGTGGCCACCCTCACCACCCTGATCCGCGGGTTGCCCGAGCTGCAGGTGGTGCTGTTCATCTACTTTGGCTCGACCCAGGTGCTGTTTCTCATCACCGGCGAGTATGTGGAGTTCAGCCCGTTCGCTTGCGGCGTGCTGGCGCTCTCTCTGCTGTTCGCCAGCTATGCGACCCAGACCCTGCGGGCAGCGCTCAATGCGGTGCCCGCAGGGCAGCGGCTGGCGGCGCTGGCGTTGGGGTTGAGCAAGAGCCATATCTTCTTTCGCATCGTGTTGCCGCAGGCGTGGCGGCACGCCCTGCCGGGCCTCGGCAACCAGTGGCTGGTGCTGCTGAAAGATACCGCGCTGGTGTCGCTTATCGGGGTGAACGAGATGATGCGTCAGGCGCAGATGGCCTCGGCCAGTACCTATCAGCCCTTCACCTGGTATGCCGCCGCAGCCCTCATCTATCTGGCCATCAGCCTGGTGAGCGAGTATGGCCTCGGCCTCGCGGCCCGCTACACCCGTCGCTACGGAGGCTAATCGATGCAAGAGTATCTTGTGACCCTGCTGGGGGGCTTGCTCACCACGCTGGAGCTGACCCTGTTCAGCCTGCTGCTCGGCTTCGTGCTGGCGGCCCTGATGACCTGGGTGCTGGAGTTGCGGCTGCCGGTGGCGACCCAGCTGGTGCAGCTGTGGGTCTTGCTCTTTACCGGCACGCCGCTGCTGATCCAGATCTTCCTCATCTACTACGGGCCGGGTCAGTTCGAGTGGCTGAAAGCCAGCCCGCTCTGGCCGCTGCTCAAGCAGCCCTGGTTCTGCGCCGTGCTGGCGCTGGGCCTCAACACCGCGGCTTACTCCACCCGGCTGTTCAAGGGGGCGCTCGACGCTATTCCTGCCGGTGAGGTGGAGGCGTGCCGTGCGCTCGGTTTTAACGGTCGTCAGACCCTCTGGATGAAGGTGCGCCACGCCGCCCGTCATCTGGTGCCAGCCTACTCCAACGAGGTGATCCTGGTGCTAAAGGGAAGCTCCCTCGCCAGTACCATCACCATCATGGACATCATGGGGCTTGCACAGGGACTCAATGCCCAGACCTATGACACCCTTGCCGTCTTCGGCGTTGCGGGGGCCCTTTACCTCACCATGAACGGATTGTTAACAATTGGTTTTCGTTGGTGTGAAAAGCGGGCGTTGGCATTCCAGGCTTGAGTCGGCATAACTACCTCTTTATGGGAGGGTGAAGTGCAGAAAAACTGTGCTTCCCCTCCAATTTTTTGGATTTTTCCCCATTTTTATTCGCTGCCTGTTTCTTGGCTCACAGAACCCGTGACTGCAACTGTTATCAGATTGTTTTTTATGGGGGGATCCATTAAGGTTGGGCGCACAAGAACAAATAACCTTAAACCTACGCTTAAACATGGAGTTGATCATGAAAGTTGCCGTTCTGGGTGCCGCTGGTGGCATCGGTCAAGCCCTTGCTCTGCTGTTGAAAAACCGTCTGCCGGCCGGCTCCGAGCTGAGCCTGTATGACATTGCCCCGGTCACTCCGGGCGTAGCCGTAGACCTCAGCCATATTCCTACCGATGTCGCCATCAAGGGTTTCTGCGGTGAAGATCCGACTCCTGCACTGGTTGGTGCCGACGTGGTGCTGATCTCCGCCGGTGTGGCGCGCAAACCGGGTATGGATCGCTCCGACCTGTTCAACATCAACGCCGGTATCGTCAAGAATCTGGTCGAGAAGTGCGCGGCAGCCTGCCCGAAAGCGCTGATCGGCATCATCACCAACCCGGTCAACACCACCGTCGCCATCGCCGCCGAAGTGCTGAAGAAAGCAGGTGTCTATGACAAGCGTCGCCTGTTCGGTGTCACCACTCTGGACGTGATCCGCGCCGAGACCTTCGTCGCCGCCGCCAAAGGGCTGAACGTGGACAAGGTTCGCGTCAACGTGATCGGTGGCCACAGTGGCGTGACTATTCTGCCGCTGCTCTCCCAGATTGAAGGTGCCTCCTTCAGTGCCGAAGAAGTGGCTGCCATGACCAAGCGTATCCAGAACGCCGGTACCGAAGTGGTAGAAGCCAAGGCCGGTGGCGGTTCCGCCACTCTCTCCATGGGTCAGGCTGCCTGCCGTTTCGGTCTGTCGCTCATCAAGGGCCTGCAGGGCGAAGCCAACGTCATCGAGTGTGCCTACGTTGAAGGCAACGGCGAACACGCTACCTTCTTTGCACAGCCGATCCTGCTGGGCAAGAACGGTGTCGAAACCGTGCTGGACTACGGCAAGCTGAGTGCCTTCGAGCTGGAAGCGATGGAAGGGATGCTGGCCACCCTGAAAGCCGATATCCAGCTGGGTGTCGACTTCGTCAAATAAGCGGCATGACCGCATGAAAAGGGAGCTTCGGCTCCCTTTTGCGTTGTTGGGCTCCCGCCAGCTTAAGAAGATGGGGGTTGTGGCCGATAACAGAGAGCAGCAGGAGATCCCTTATGATGAAACCCCTTACCCTTCTCTCCCTTATCTGTCTGGCTGGCGCGCCCCTTTATGCCGCCGAGCCGGTGCCAGCTGCCTCGGCTGCTTCCGCCACCGCTGGCGAAACGGCGCCCGCATCAGCGGCGATAGCTACTCCGGCTCCCGTGTTGTTGCCAGCTGAAGCTGCGGCACCTGCTCCCGCGGCTACCGGAGAGGCGGCTCCGTCGGCAGCGGTGACTGCGGCCCCTGCGCCTGTGCTGTTGCCGGCTGATCCGGTAGCGCCTGCTCCGGCCGCAGAGCCCGCTTCAGCCCCCGTGCCAGCCGCGCCACCTGCGGAACCAGCGCCTTCGGTGGCACCGCTGAATGCCGGCGATCTGCAGGCGGTGGCCATCTATCGTCAGGACGAGCTGCTCAACTGGATCGAGCAGGGACGCCACCTCACTCAGGTGAAACAGGATCGCTGCCAGTTGACTCAGGATATAGAGGCGCGAGCGTCGGTGATGAAGATCCCTGCCTACCAGTTCCTCTGGGGAGATATGCTGGCTTGGGGCGTCTGTACCAAGTCCAACGCCGAGCTGGGGGTACAGTATATGTGGGAGGCGGCCAATCAGGGGCTGGCTCCCGCGCTGGAGCAGCTGGGCCGCTACTACTGGAAAGGGACGCTGGTGCAGAAGGATCTGGTTCGTGCCGAGACGCTGATGCGTGAAGCGGCCAGCCTCGGTTTTCTGCGGGCTCGCATGGAGTGGGTCGAGATGTTACTGCAGGGGATGGGGAGCCCGCTCGATTACGAAGATGCCTACCGTTGGCTGCACGGCTCCGTTATCGGTGACAAAGCCCTGCACCAGAAGGCGGCCAGTCTGCTGAGTCGGCTTGGCAACCGGATGCCGGCCAACGTGGTGGCCCGCGCCAAGGCGATGCACTGATCCAAAAAAAATGACCCACAGGTCTGCACCTGTGGGTCCGGTTCCTGCCGCCGTGCCATGACAGGCAGGAACCTCCTTTCGTTATATGGCTACCCGGCGGTTATAGATCTTGGTGGGGGCCAAAAACTTCGTAATGGAGCTGGCTTGCGGGGATCCCGGCCTCAGTCAGCTGTCGCTTCACCTCTTGCATGAAACCGAGCGGGCCGCAGAAGTAGTAGTGGGCCTCTGGTGTGATACGCTCCTTCACCGCGTTCAGCTCCATGGTGCCGCTGAAGTCGTAATTCTCTCCCTGCTTGTCGTTCTCTGCGGGCTCCCGATACCAGACCCGACTGACCAGATTGGTGTGCTGGCTGATTTTGCTGCGGATATCTTCCCGGAAGGCGTGGACACGACCATGCTCGCAGGCGTGCAGCCAGGTGATGCTGGCCTGATGGTCGCTCGTCAGCAGCTGGTTGAGCATGCTCATCATGGGGGTGAGGCCGACCCCGGCCGAGAGCAGCACAACCGGCGTCTGGCTATCCGCTTTCAGGTAGAAATCGCCGGTGGGTGGCATCACTTCAATCTTGTCGCCCGCTTGCAGGCGGTCGTGCAGCAGGTTGGAGACCTGACCCTGCGGCTCGCGCTTGACGCTGATGCGATAGTCGCGGCCGTTCGGTGCATCCGAGAGCGAATACTGGCGGATTTCGTGATGCTCGAGCTCGGGGTGAACCAGCTTGATGCTGAGGTATTGGCCCGGCTGGAAGGTCAGCACCGGCTTGCCATCTTCCGGTGTCAGCTGGAAGGAGGTGATAAGCTCGCTCTCGGCTCGCTTCTCCTTGATGATGAAGGAGCGGGTCCCTTGCCAGCCGCCGCTCTGGCTCGCCTTCTCCTGATAGATCTCCCGCTCGCGGCCGATGAAGATGTCGGCCAGCACGCCATATGCCTTGCCCCATGCCTCCAGCACCTCGTCGGTGACCGCACTTCCGCCCAATTCTTTGAGCGTGGCCAAGAGATGACTACCTACAATGTGATATTGTTCTGGCTGGATCAGGAATCCGGTATGCTTGTGGGCAATCCGCTCGACCGCGCCAGCCAGCGCCCCCAGATTGTCGATATTTTTGGCATAGGCGGCGACGGCGTTGAACAGCGCCAGTGGCTGACCACCGCTGCGCTGATGGGCCAGATTGAAGATATCTTTCAGCTCCGGGTTATGGCTGAACATCCGCTGGTAGAAGTGCTGCGTCAGCGCCGGGCCGGCTGATTCGAGCAGAGGAATAGTGCTTTTGATGACGGCAATGGTGGTTTGGTCTAGCATAGGGAGCCTCGTCGTTAATTGAACATCTAAAATGCCATTTAATAAGTGGCATCCTAGATGTTTATTTGATTTGAATCAATACTCCACTTTTCGCATCGCGCTAATCAGGCTTTATGAGACTAACCAGTTATACAGATTTCGGATTGAGAGCCCTGCTCTACCTTGCCACCCTGCCGGAAGGGGAGCTCTCGAGCGTAGCCAAGGTCTCTGCCTTGTACGACGTTTCTCGCAACCACATGGTGAAGGTGGTCAATCAGCTGGTGAAGCTGGGCTATCTGCAATCCCAGCGTGGCAAGAATGGTGGGATCCGCATGGCATGCGATCCCGCCACCATCAACATCGGGCAGGTGATCCGGGCGCTGGAAGGAAATCTGGACGGGATTGATTGCGGCTCGCCCGCCTGTCACATCGTCTCTGTCTGTCTGCTCAAGAATGCGCTGAAAGAGGCGATGGATGCGTTTCTGGCGGTGATGGACAGCTACACCCTGCAGGACTTGCTGGCCAATCGCGACGAGCTGCAGAGGGTGTTTGGCGAGTTGATCCCGACGCTGGTGCTGGAGCCGGATGACGAAGATGAACAGTGAAGAGAGACAATGAAAAAGGGCTGCCAGTGGCAGCCCTTTTTCAATTCTGCGGTGCAGTTTCAGCTCGGTAGGAAGCCGGCATGATCCGCGCCATTTTGACCATGTTGTTCTCGACTTCGAGGATCTCGATGGGGTAGCCCGCCAGCCGGATCCCGATATTGGGCTGGGGGATCTCCTCCAGATATTCGAGGATCAGGCCGTTGAGGGTGCGCGGCCCGTCGATGGGCAGATGCCAGTTCATCTCCTTGTTCAGTTCGCGCACGCTGGCCGAGCCTTCCACCAGAAACGAACCGTCCGGCTGGGGATGGATCTCATCGCTCGGGGTCGGCGTCATGGAGGTGGTGAAGTCACCCACTATCTCTTCCAGAATGTCGTCCAGGGTGATCAGCCCCTGAATGTCGCCATATTCGTCGACGATCAGGCCAATTCGCTCCTTGTTGCGCTGGAATTTGGCCAGCTGCACGTTGAGCGGCGTACCTTCCGGAATGAAGTAGATCTCGTCCACTTCCCGCAGCAGGCTCGACTTGTTGAACTGATCCCGGGCCATCAACCGCAGAGCGTCGCGGGCGTGGAGAAAGCCCACCACGTCGTCGATGCTGTCGCGATAGAGCAGGATCTTGGTATGGGCGCAGTGGGCCAGCTGGCGCTGGATGCTCTTCCAGTCGTCATTGATATCGATGGCGTAGATGTCGCTGCGGGGCACCATGATGTCCTCGACCAGCATCTTGTCGAGATCCAGGATGCTCAGCAGCATCTCCTGATGGCGCTGGGGGATCAGGCTGCCCGCCTCGTTGACTATGGTACGCAGCTCCTCGGTGTTGAGGGAGTCATCCTTGTTTGGCGTGATCTTCAGCATCTTGAGCAGACCGCTGGTGATACCGTTGATCAGCCAGACCAGCGGGGAGAGCGGCACCATCAGCCCCTTGAGGATCCAGGAGGCGGGGTAGGCAATCTTCTCGGGGAACATGGCTGCCAGCGTCTTGGGAGTCACTTCACCAAATACCAGCACCACCAGGGTCAGGCCAAAAGTGGCCACCGCGACACCGAGATCGCCGAACAGCCTGATACAGACGATGGTGGCAATGGCGGAGGCGAGGATATTGACCAGGTTGTTGCCGATAAGGATCAGGCCGAGCAGCCGATCCGGGCGTGACAGCAGCTTCTCTACCCGACGGGCCGCCTTGTGTTTGGTCTGTGCCAGATGCCGCAGCTTGTAGCGGTTGATGGACATCAGACCGGTTTCGGAACTGGAGAAGAAGGCGGATAGAAGGATCAAGATAACGAGAACAATCAGTAGTGTGCTCGTTGAGATGCTGTCCAAAAAGGGCTCCTGTAGATGGTGTGACTAACGGTTATCAGCTCAGCAGCACTTCTTTGACGAAGCGGCTGCCGAAATAGGCCAGGGTCAGGATGACGCTGCCGATCAGGCTCAGGGTGACCACCTTGCGGCCACGCCAGCCATAGGTGTGATGGCCCCACAAGAGCAGTACGTAGATGCACCATGCGATGATGGAGAGCACGGCCTTGTGGGATTTGCCCTGGGCGAACATGTCTTCGAGGAAGAAGAGGCCCGAGGCGATGGAGAGGGTCAGCAGCAGCACGCCGGCGGAGATGAGCTGGAACAGCCGCTTCTCGACGGTCATCAAGGGGGGCATGGCTGGCAACTGGCTGATCTTTCTCGACTTGAGCTGCTTGTCCAGACAGGCGAGCTGAAGGGCAAAAAGGCAGGCGATCATCAATACCGAGTAGGCCATCAGTGCCAGACCGATATGCAGCAACAGCTGGGGATGGGCCTCAAGATGGGTGATATAGCGCCCGGGTATGAGGGCACTGGCCGCCAGCAGCAGCGCCGAGAAGCTGTAGACCACCGGCAGCAGGATCCAGCCGTTGAAGCGGCGGGTGATGCAGGTCATGAAGGTACTGATGATAAGGCTCACCAGCGAGGCCACGTTGAGCATGCTCAGGTTCTGGCCGGAGCCCTGCAACACCTCGGTTCCGAGGGCGGTAGCGTGGGCGATCAGGGCCAGTCCGATGCAGGCAAAGAGGGAGCGCTGTCCTACCGGCTTGGCGCTCAGTAACAGATGCAGGGAGGCGATGATGGCCAGCAGATAAAACGCCAGGGCCAGAACAGAGATTACGATCATAACCAGGTCGTTGATGCACAAGCTTTTGAGGGTAAGAGGGGCAGTATACCTTGCACGCGAAATGCTCGCCAGTTGTGCAATGGCCGATCCGCCCATATATAGGTATGAAGCATCGATGAGCGGCAGTGCGGCGAATAATCGTCCTCGCGGCTGCTCTGGGTTATAATGCCCCCCATTTACAACGCCAAGAACCGGAATGCGTCATGTTTGAGAATTTGACTGAACGACTCTCGCGCACCTTGCGCAATGTCAGTGGCCGTGGCCGCCTGACCGAAGAGAACATCAAGGAAACCCTGCGCGAAGTCCGCATGGCGCTGCTCGAGGCGGACGTCGCCCTGCCGGTCGTGCGTGATTTCGTGGCTCGCGTCAAAGAGCGTGCCGTCGGCCAGGAAGTGGCCAAATCCCTGAGCCCGGGTCAGGCGTTCATCAAGATTGTGCACGGCGAACTGGTCACCGTAATGGGTGAGGCCAACGAGCAGCTCAATCTTGCTGCCCAGCCGCCCGCCATCATCCTGATGGCCGGTCTGCAGGGTGCCGGTAAAACCACCACGGTCGGCAAACTGGCCAAGCTGCTCAAAGAGCGCAGCAAGAAGAAGGTGCTGGTCGTCAGTGCCGACGTTTACCGCCCTGCGGCGATCAAGCAGCTGGAGACCCTGGCGGGTGATATCGGCGTCGACTTCTTCCCGAGCGATGCCAGCCAGAAGCCGGTCGCCATCGCGACTGCCGCCATCGATCAGGCGCGCAAGAAATTCTATGACGTGGTGATCGTCGATACCGCCGGTCGTCTGCACGTCGATAGCGAGATGATGGCCGAGATCCAGGATCTGCACGCCACCATCAATCCGGTCGAGACCCTGTTCGTGGTCGATGCCATGACCGGTCAGGATGCCGCCAACACCGCCAAGGCGTTCAACGAGGCGCTGCCGCTCACCGGCGTGATCCTCACCAAGGCGGACGGCGACGCCCGCGGCGGTGCCGCCCTGTCGGTACGCCATATCACCGGCAAGCCGGTCAAGTTCATCGGTATGGGTGAAAAGACCGACGCGCTGGAGCCGTTCCATCCGGATCGTCTCGCCTCCCGTATCCTCGGCATGGGCGATGTGCTCTCTCTGATCGAAGAGGTGGAGCGCAACGTCGATAAAGAGAAGGCTGCCAAGCTGGCCAGCAAGGTCAAGAGCGGCAAGGGCTTTGACCTTGAGGATTTCCGCGAGCAGCTGGCCCAGATGCGCAACATGGGCGGCATGATGGGCATGCTCGACAAGTTGCCCGGCATGTCCGGTCTGCCGGACAACATCAAGGATCAGATGGATGACAAACTCACCGTGCGGATGGAGGCCATCATCAGCTCCATGACGCCGAAGGAACGTGCTCATCCCGACCTGATCAAAGGTTCTCGCAAGCGCCGTATCGCCGCAGGCTCCGGCATGCAGGTGCAGGACGTGAACAAGCTGCTCAAGCAGTTCACCGAGATGCAGCGCATGATGAAGAAGATGTCCGGCAAGGGTGGCATGCGCAAAATGATGAGCCAGATGAAGAACATGCTGCCACCGGGATTTGGTGGCGGTCGCGGCCCGTTCTGATTATCCGGGCTGACGTATTGCATGAGGGTCTGCCGGTGGCAGACCCTTTTCATTGCTGCTCTGCGCAAAAAATGGCTGGCTTGGTTGCATTTATTACGAATCCAAGTAGAATTATGCGGCTTATTTTAAGCTAGGGTCCGCGTGTTTGCGGGCCTTGTTCATTAGATGTTAATGAGGACGATATGGTAACCATTCGTTTACAACGTGGTGGCGCGAAAAAGCGTCCGTTCTACCAGGTAGTAGTTGCTGACAGCCGTAACGCCCGCGACGGTCGTTTCATCGAGCGCGTTGGTTTCTTCAACCCGGTTGCTGCTGGTCAAGCTGAAAAGCTGAACCTGGACCTGGCTCGTATCGAGCATTGGGTTGCTACTGGTGCCGCTGTTTCTGAGCGCGTTGCCAAGCTGATCAAAGACGCTGCCAAAGCTGCTTAATCAGTCAAACGGTAAGGAGTTAAGGTGGAAAAACCTGTAGTTCTGGGCACCCTGGGTACCGTATACGGCATCAAGGGGTGGCTTAAAGTGAACTCCTTCACCGATGTTGCCGAAGCGATTTTCGATTACAACCCCTGGCTGATTAATCAGAACGGGGCGTGGCGTGAAATTCGGGTTTCATCCTGGAAACGTCACAACAAGGGTCTGATCTGCAAACTCGATGGTATCGATGTGCGCGAGGATGCCCTGGCATTGACTAATGTCGAGATTGGCGTAGCCGCCGATCTGTTGCCTGCGTTGCCCGAGGGCGAGTTCTACTGGCGTGACCTGATTGGTTGCTCGGTAGTGACCACCAAGGGATACGACCTGGGCAAGGTGACCGAATTGATGGAAACCGGCTCCAACGATGTGTTGGTGGTTGAGGCCAATGTAAAAGATGCCTTTGGTGCAAAGGAGCGGTTGATTCCGTTCCTGGAAGAGCAGGTGATCAAGAATATTGATCTGACTGCTCGAACAATCGAAGTTGATTGGGATCCTGGTTTCTAGTTTCCCGCGGTAACACGAGTGCCGGAGGTTTCTTATGTGGATTGGGGTGATTAGCCTCTTCCCTGAAATGTTCCGAGCCATTACCGAGCACGGGGTAACGGGTCGGGCCGTCAAGAGTGGCCTGCTGCAGATTGAGTGCTGGAACCCCCGGGACTTTACCCACGACAAACACCGTACGGTCGATGATCGTCCTTATGGTGGTGGGCCCGGCATGTTAATGATGGTTCAGCCGCTGCGTGACGCGATTCATGCAGCCAAGCAAGCGGCGGGAGACGGGGCGAAAGTCATCTATCTCTCCCCTCAGGGACGCAAGCTGACTCAAGCGGGCGTAACCGAGTTGGCGACGAATCAGAAACTGATTCTGGTAGCCGGTCGATACGAAGGTATCGATGAACGCGTGATACAAACCGAAGTCGACGAAGAGTGGTCTATCGGGGATTACGTGTTAAGTGGTGGCGAGTTGCCTGCCATGACCCTGATCGATGCGGTTTCGCGTCTGGTTCCGGGAGTCTTGGGTGATCAGGCCAGTGCTGAGCAGGACTCCTTTACGGATGGCTTGCTGGATCATCCCCACTATACTCGGCCGGAGGTGTTGGATGGGCTGGCAGTGCCCGAGGCGCTGACAAGCGGCAATCACGAAGTGATTAGACGCTGGCGTCTCAAGCAATCGCTCGGACGAACCTGGCAAAGAAGGCCGGAACTTATTAACAACCTAGCTCTGACTGACGAGCAAGAATCACTTCTTGCCGAGTATGTCCGCGAAGTGCGTGACAGCGTTAAGTAGAGTTTTCAGTTTATCCTAGGTAAGGAAAGACAATGAGCAAGATTATTCAGCAGCTTGAACAAGAGCAAATGCGTACCGACATCCCGGCTTTTGCCCAGGGCGACACCGTACGTGTTCAAGTTCGTGTTAAAGAAGGTGGTAAAGAGCGTCTGCAGGCTTTCGAAGGCATCGTAATTGCCAAGCGTAACCGCGGTCTGCACTCTGCTTTCACCGTTCGCAAGATCTCCAACGGCGAAGGTGTTGAGCGTGTATTCCAGACTCACTCTCCGCTGATCCACAGTGTAGAACTGAAGCGTCGTGGTGATGTTCGCCGCGCCAAACTGTACTACCTGCGCAACCTGTCCGGTAAAGCTGCTCGTATCAAAGAGAAGCTCAACTAATTCGATTCGAATTGGTGTCGATATGTCGGCGAAAAGCTCGATAGGTAGTGAAAAGGCTCGCCAATGGCGAGCCTTTTTTGTATCCGTCTATTGGCTATCTGGTTGTTGTTACTGGATCACTCGCACCACCGAGTTATCGCGGCCGTAGGGGCTGGGTACGTAGGCATCGGCTTGCCAGTCATTCTCGTATAGGGTCTCTCCCTCCGAAGTGATGAACTGGTAGCAATACTCGAAACTTTCCGGCCCGTCGGTCGGCAGGTTGAGGGTGGCCTTGAACTCACCGCTCTTCATGCGCTTCAATTCGACCGGTTGCCACTGGGTGAACTCGCCGATCAGCATCACCTGCTGTGCGCCTGCTGCGGCCTCTTTCTCGACGGCGAAGGTCACCTTCACCTCTGGTTTGGACTTGAGAAACTGCTTGGTAAGTGGCATGACGCCTCCTTGTCTGTGAGTTAAAAATGGCTCCTGCCTATTTTTATACCACCTTATGACAAAGATGTTGATAAAGCAGATCAAACTGGCAGGGCAAAATAGCGTTGCAGCAGGCTGTGGGTGAAATCGATTTTGAGATAAAAGCCGCGGGGCAGGGTCATAATCGGTTGACCATCGCGACCGATGGCGCGAGTCAGCGCCTTGTTGTTGGCAGCCTTGGGACGCAGCTGCATCACCTGGCCGTGGCGTGCGCTGATCTGCTCCACCTCACCCAGCACTATCATGTCCATCAGCTCTTCCCAGTCCTGGCGCAGCAGCTGATCTTCCTCCTCGCTGGGGCTCCACATCAGCGGCATCCCCACCCGCCGCTCGCCAACCGGGATCTCGCGGCTGCCTTCCACCGGGATCCAGAGCACTCGTGACAGCTTGTTGCGCACGTTGGACTCCTCCCAGCGCTGACCGCTGACACCGATCAGCGGCGCGACGCAGACAAAGGTGGTTTCCAGCGGTCGGCCCTGAGGATCGACCGGGATCGTCTTGAGCTCGATCCCGAGATCCGGAAAGTCCTGCTCCGGCTTGCTGCCGGCACTGGCCCCCAGCTGCAGCTCGATCAACTGGCCCACCCACCCCTTGTCCCGGCGCAGATCTCTGGGTACCGCCACACCAGCTTCGGCGGCCAGCTGCGCCAGCGTGAAGCCTGCCATGGCGTAGGCACGGCTCAGCAACTCCTGTTCGGATTGGGGATTGTTTGGCATGTTTGGCTCCATATTGCTCGACCTATTCTAACAGGGCAGGATCCCGGGAGGATCGCTGTTTTTATAACCGATCCTGAGTGGATAAGGGTAAATGGGGATAATTCGGCTATGTAGGTCTTATGATTATGATTTTAAAGAAATTTGTCTTTTTTATCGAGCAAGGATATTCACCCGATCCGGGTCCGAAATAGTTGTCCAAGGGTTTGAGGATGATGTTACACACAGTTATCCACAGAAATCTTGGATAAGTGGCATAAAGTGGGAGGAGTATCTGATATGTTACAAAAAATTGTGAATCTGACCCCATTTTCATCGAGGAAACAGGGTAGATATTGTGCCACTCCTGTGGATAATTTGGCCTTGGTGGATCTTTGAGCAGTAGAACTTGTTCACAATCGTCGTCGCGGATCCTGCGTGAGCAAAACCATGGATCCAGATCCAGTTGTTTGTGTTTAACTATATGTATAATAAATAAAAATTAGTTTTAACTCTGATCTGCGAGGTGATAGTCTGTTTTTCACTTACAGTTAAAAAGTACTGTATATACCAGCTTGCTCACAGGCTTATGCACAGTCTGGGTGGGCAACTTGGTAGAGCAGATCTTCCCGTTTGTTTATAAGTATGTGTGAAATTGAAAGTTATTCATGAACGCCGGGAGTCACTCCTTGTTTGCTGCCACGAAGTGAATGTGGAACAATCTCTTTATAGATTCAGCCTTTATAAGGTGATCACGTGATTGATGGCGACGGATTTCGTCCCAATGTCGGTATCGTGATCTGTAACCGTGAAGGACAGGTGTTGTGGGCTAAACGCTATGGGCAGCACTCCTGGCAGTTTCCGCAGGGGGGAGTTGATGATGGTGAAACGCCGGAACAGGCCATGTATCGCGAGCTGTATGAGGAGATAGGCCTCAAGCCCGAAGATGTGACCATCATGGCCACCAGTCGTAACTGGCTTAAATACCGTTTACCCAAACGTCTTGTCCGCTGGGACAGTTCACCGGTCTGTATTGGCCAAAAACAAAAATGGTTCCTGTTGCAGCTCAATTCGGGCCGAGAGTCGCGGATCCAGTTCGGTTGTCATGGTCATCCCGAATTTGACGACTGGCGCTGGGTCAGCTTCTGGTACCCGGTACGCCAGGTCGTCTCGTTCAAGCGGGAGGTTTACCGCCGGGTCATGAAGGAGTTTGCTCCGCTGGCGATGCCGGCGCCGGCAGTGCAGCAGGTCAACAAGAAGGATGGGCGGCGCAACCGCGCTCGCTAAGGAGCACAGATTAGTTGTTAACGGAACTGAGACGTATCGTCGAGAGCATGGCCGGGGCCAACACCCTGGAACAGGCCTTGCAGGCACTGGTGAGCCAGACCCGGCACGCCATGGTGGTGGACTGCTGCTCTGTCTACGTTTCGGAACCCGAGATGCGCCGCTACCGGCTGGCGGCGACCGATGGTCTTGCCCCTTCGGCGGTCGGCAAGGTCACTCTGCCCTTCGAGCAGGGTATCGTCGGTCTGGTCGGTCAGCGGGAAGAGCTGATCAACCTGGCCGATGCCCCTGCACACCCCAGCTTTAAATTCCTGCCAGATGTCGCCGAAGAGGCGTTTCGCTCATTTCTGGGCGCCCCCATCATGCACCAGCGTCAGGTGGTCGGCATTCTGGTGGTGCAGCAAAAAGAGAGCCGCCGTTTCGATGAGGGGGAAGAGTCCTTCATGGTCACGCTGGCGGCCCAGCTGGCAGCGCATATCGCTCAGGCGCAAGCCAAGGGGTGGCTGCAGAAGACTGACTGGAGCAAGCCGCTGCGCGGTATTGCCGGTGCCAGCGGCATCGCTATGGCCAAGGCTTGGGTGTGGCGGCCGCGCAAGGCGCTCTCTTCCATCACTCCGCGCAAGGATGAGGATCATGCCGGCCAGCTGGAACGGCTGGAGTTGGCGGTAGAAGAGGTCCGTCACGATCTGGAGAGCCTGGCGCTGCGCTTTCGCGAGAGTTACAGCGAGGATTCTGTCGCCATCTTCGACATCTATCTCCATTTGCTAGCCGATCCCGGCTATATCAAGCCGATCCGCAACAAGGTGAGCAAGGAGCACTGGACCGCGGTCTCCGCCGTCAAGCTGGTCAGCGATCGCCTCATCGAGCAGTTCAAGGGGATGAAGGATCCCTACCTGCAGGAGCGTTCCACCGATGTGAAGGATATCGCCCAACGCCTCATCAGTCGGTTGGTGCAGAACGAGCCGGAGCATATTTCCATCGGTGAGCCCGTGGTGCTGGTCGCCGACGAGGTGACTGCCACCATTCTGGCGGAAGTCCCCCGCGAATACCTGACCGGGGTTGTCTCGCTCAAGGGGGGGACCAACTCCCACGCCGCCATTCTGGCCCGCGCCATGGGGGTGGCCGCCATCATGGGGGTGGATCTGCCGCTCGGTGATATCGGTGGCCGCATGCTGGTTGTCGATGGCTATAGCGGCGATCTCTTCATCGAACCCAATCAGGTGATCCTGACCGAGTATCGCCAGCTGCTGAGTGAAGAGCGGGCACTCGACAGTCTGGTGCGCAGTGTCGACAACCAGCCTTCGGAGACGGCGGACGGTACCAAGGTCTCCCTGCTGCTCAACGCCGGGCTCAGCGCCGATACCGAGATCTCTCTCAATCATCTGGCGGACGGGGTCGGTCTCTATCGCACCGAAATTCCCTTCATGCTGCAAGACAGCTTCCCCTCCGAGTGGGAGCAGACTGCCCGCTATCGCGGCATTCTCGAGACCTATCGCAACCGGCCGGTCTGCATGCGGACGCTGGATGTAGGCGGTGACAAGCAGTTGCCCTATTTCCCCATCGTCGAGGAAAATCCCTTCCTTGGCTGGCGGGGGATCCGGCTCACCCTGGATCACCCCGAACTGTTTCTGGTGCAGCTCAAGGCGATGTTGCGGGCCAGCGAAGGGCTCGACAATCTGGCCATCATGCTGCCGATGATCAGCAGTGTCAGTGAAATCAAGGCGTCCCGCCGTCTGCTGGATCAGGCGTGGCGCGAAGTATCGGAAGAGGCTGCCAGCCGCAATGCCGAGATCCGTTACCCCAGCCTCGGGGTGATGATCGAGGTGCCTTCCGCCCTCTACATCCTGCCGGAGATGGCGCCGCTCATCGACTTCTGGTCGGTGGGCAGCAACGACCTGACCCAGTACCTGCTGGCTGTGGATCGCAACAATTCCCGCGTCGCCAACATCTACGATGCGTTCCATCCGGCGGTGATCCGCGCGTTGCAACTGCTGGTCGATGCCTCCAACCGCTATCAGAAGCCGGTCTCGGTCTGCGGCGAGCTGGCTGGTGATCCGGTCGGTGTGCTGTTGCTGCTGGCCATGGGCTATCGCCGCTTCAGTATGAATACCCACAACATCGCCCGGATCAAGTACGTGCTGCGCCAATCGACCCTGAGTGAGCTGACCGAGCTGCTGGCCGATGGTCTCAAGCACGACAATCCGCACGTGCTGCGCGGCTTGTTTGCCCGCTATCTGGAAGAGCACGGTTTGGGGGGCTTGCTGCGCGCGGGTCACAAACCGAAAATCGGTTGATTGATAAACATGCCTTGTCCCTGCTGGCGAATGATCGGAAAATGCGGCTTTTCTTATGACTGGGGCCGCTTATGCAGCACGATGGATATTGGGTTTTCTCGCAGATTGATCCCGTAGCATTCAGTTTGGGACCACTATCGGTACGCTGGTATGGTCTCATGTACCTGTTCGGTTTTGCATTTGCCATGTGGCTGGCTGGCCGTCGCGCCGATGCGCCGAACAGCGGCTGGACACGCAACGAGGTCTCTGACCTGCTCTTCTACGGCTTCCTCGGGGTGATCCTCGGTGGCCGTGTCGGTTACGTACTTTTCTACAACTTCGATCTCTTCCTAGCGGATCCGACCTACCTGTTCAAGATCTGGACCGGCGGCATGTCGTTCCACGGCGGTCTGATCGGGGTGATCACTGCCATGATCTGGTTTGCCCACAAGACCAAGCGCCACTTCTTCACCGTGGCCGACTTTGTGGCACCGCTTATTCCGTTTGGCCTCGGCGTCGGCCGTATCGGCAACTTCCTCAACGGTGAGTTGTGGGGCCGGATCACCGATGTGCCCTGGGCCATCATCTTCCCGGAGGCCGGCCCCGAGCCGCGTCATCCCTCCCAGCTCTACCAGTTCGCGCTGGAAGGGGTGGTGCTGTTCATCATCCTCAACCTGTTCTGGCGCAAGAACCCGCCGCGCGGTGCCATCTCCGGTATGTTCCTGCTGTTCTACGGCCTGTTCCGCTTCCTGGTGGAGTTTGTCCGCCAGCCAGACAGCCAGCTGGGCCTCTATTTCAACGAGATCAGCATGGGTCAGATCCTCTCCACCCCGATGATCTTCATCGGTGCCCTGATGATTTGGGTTGCCTACAAGCGCCCGCAGCTGTTCGGTAACGCCGTGAAGGAGGCAAAGCAATGAGAGCCTATCTCGACTTGATGCAGAAGATCCTGGACGAGGGGACCGTCAAGTCCGATCGCACCGGTACCGGCACCGTCTCTCTGTTTGGTCATCAGATGCGCTTCAATCTGGCGGAAGGTTTTCCGCTGGTGACCACCAAGAAGTGCCACCTGCGCTCCATCATTCATGAGCTGCTCTGGTTCCTCAATGGCGACACCAACACCGCCTATCTGAAAGAGAACGGCGTCAGCATCTGGGATGAGTGGGCCGACGAGAACGGCGATCTGGGACCGGTTTATGGCGCCCAGTGGCGCTCTTGGCCGACCGCCGACGGTGGCGTGGTGGATCAGATCCAGAAAGCGGTGGACGACATCAAGCACAACCCGGATTCGCGCCGCATCATCGTCTCCGCCTGGAACGTGGGCGAGTTGGACAAGATGGCGCTGGCGCCCTGCCATGCCTTCTTCCAGTTCTATGTGGCGGACGGCAAGCTCTCCTGCCAGCTCTACCAGCGCAGCTGTGACGTGTTCCTCGGCCTGCCGTTCAACATTGCCAGCTATGCTTTGCTGACCCATATGATGGCCCAGCAGTGTGGTCTGGAAGTGGGCGACTTTGTCTGGACCGGCGGTGATGTGCACCTCTACTCCAATCACATGGAGCAGACTGCACTGCAGCTCACCCGTGAGCCGCGTCCGCTGCCAACTCTGGTGATCAAGCGCAAGCCGGACTCCATCTTCGATTACAAGTTCGAGGATTTCGAGATAGAGGGTTACGACCCCCATCCCGGCATCAAGGCGCCCGTCGCCATCTGATTGCAAGGCGCCCCAGGGCGCCTTTTTTATGCTTAAAAACAGTTAGATATTCATTTTTGTGATTGAAAATCGAGAACTGGCCACACCGCTATGAAAGATGCCTTTGGCGGAGCTGTTTTGGTTTTACTTCGGTTTTTTCGTTGTATTGAGCAGTAAGAAACGATTTTCCAAGAGTTGTTATCGGTTATAGACTCAACGTAAAGTAATTCTGTGGATATTTTAACCATGAGCGACGTAATCAAAAAGTTCCTGAAGCTGGAGGCCGCCTCCGGAATTATTCTGATCATGGCGGCCATGCTGGCAATGATATTGGCCAATTCCGGCTTCTCTGGCAGCTACCAGGCCTTCCTCGATACGCCGGTGCAGGTACGCATTGCGGCAC
Source organism: Aeromonas sp. FDAARGOS 1410 (assembly GCF_019048745.1). Classification (NCBI taxonomy): domain Bacteria; kingdom Pseudomonadati; phylum Pseudomonadota; class Gammaproteobacteria; order Aeromonadales; family Aeromonadaceae; genus Aeromonas; species Aeromonas sp. FDAARGOS 1410. The sequence continues at coordinate 1,148,851 of NZ_CP077401.1, forward strand.
TGGACATCAACAAGCCATTGCTGCTCTGGATCAACGATGGCTTCATGGCGATCTTCTTCCTGCTGGTCGGGCTAGAAGTGAAGCGCGAGATGCTGGAAGGAGCGCTCTCATCCCGAGTGCAGGCGACCTTTCCGGCCATCGCTGCGGTGGGCGGTATGCTGGCTCCGGCCCTGATCTACGCCTTCTTCAACTACTCGGATGAAGTGGCGCGCGCTGGCTGGGCGATTCCTGCCGCGACCGATATTGCCTTTGCCCTCGGGGTGATGGCGCTGCTCGGCAAGCGGGTGCCGGTGAGCCTCAAGGTATTCCTGCTGGCGCTGGCCATCATGGATGATCTGGGTGTCATCATCATCATCGCGCTGTTCTACACCCAGCAACTGTCGCTGGCAGCATTGACGGTCGGTATTCTGGCGACCCTGACGCTTTTCTGGATGAACCGCCGCGGCGAGGATCGGATCAGCCTCTACATGCTGGTTGGTCTGGTGCTCTGGGTGGCTGTGCTGAAATCCGGTGTCCATGCGACCCTGGCAGGCGTGGTGGTTGGCTTTATGATCCCGCTTAACGGCAAGCGCTATGCCTCGCCGCTCAAGCATCTGGAGCATGCCCTGCACCCCTGGAGTGCCTACCTGATCCTGCCGCTGTTTGCCTTTGCCAACGCGGGGGTATCGCTGGAGGGGATCGGTCTCTCATCCCTGCTGAGCCCGGTACCCATGGGCATCATGCTGGGGCTGTTTATCGGCAAGCCGCTCGGGGTGTTCACCATCAGCTGGTTGTCGGTCAAGCTGGGTGTGGCGCAGTTGCCACCGGGAGTCAACTTCAAGCAGATCTTTGCGGTCAGCATCCTCTGCGGCATTGGTTTCACCATGTCGATGTTTATCGCATCGCTGGCATTCGAGCATGGTGGGCTGGATTACGGCAGCTACTCTCGCCTCGGTATTCTGGTGGGCTCAACCCTGGCGGCGGTAGTTGGTTATCTGGCCTTGCGATTGGCTCTTCCCAAGTGTGACGGGGATCAGAGTGCGGAGGGACTATGAAAAAACAGGTATGGCTGGCAGTAATGTTGCTAAGCCCGCTGGCATGGGCGGGCGGATTTGAGGATTGCAGGCAGGATGCCGCCTCGGCAAGCTGCTCTGCCTATCTCAACGGTGTGGTGGACAGCGCCGTGCTGCTGGGGGACAAGCAGGCCAAGGCCCGCTTTGGCGAGACCTTCTCCGAGCGGGCGCTGAGCAGCCGGGCAGGGGAGATGGTCAAGCGTTCCAACAAACGCTACTGCGGTGATCGCCAGCCCGACAAGGCGCGGCTCAAGGCTGACCTGATGGCGCAGTTCGGCGCGAACAAGGTTGACTCGGTCAGCGACATGTATGACATTCTGGCGGTTGAACTCAGCTGCTACCGGAGCCCGCGCCAGGCGGGAACCCCATCGGATGTCACACCTTAACTACAACCATCTCTACTATTTCTGGATGACGCAGAAGAAGGGCTCTGTCACTCAGGCGGCAGAAGCCCTTTTTTTGACCCCGCAGACTGTGACCGGCCAGATCAAGCTGCTGGAGCAGCGTTTGGGCGGCAAGCTACTCAAGCGCAAGGGGCGCACCCTTGAGGCCACCGAGCTGGGCCAGCTGGTGTTTCGCTACGCCGACAAGATGTTCAGCCTCTCCTACGAGATGCTCGATATCGTCAACTACCGCAAGGAGAGCCAGATCCTGTTCGACGTCGGCATCGCCGATGCCCTCTCCAAGCGTCTTGCCAGCCGTGTGCTGCTCTCAGTCATCCCCAACGATGGCTCCATCCACCTGCGTTGCTTCGAATCGACCCACGAGTTGCTGCTGGAGCAGCTGAGCGAGCACAAGCTAGACATGATCCTCTCCGACTGTCCGGTGGATTCGAGCCAGCATGCGGGCTTGCTCTCCAAGCGACTTGGTGGCTGTGGTGTCAGCTTCTTCTGTAAGGCGCCGCTGCCATCGCTCCCTTTTCCGGCCTGTCTTGAAGAGCGCAAGCTGCTTATTCCTGGGCGCCGCACCGCAATGGGGCGCCAGCTTACCCAGTGGTTTGAACAGCAGGGGGTCTCCCCCAGCATTCTTGGCGAGTTTGACGATGCGGCTCTGATGAAGGCGTTTGGCTTCTTCAATCAGGGTATCTTCATGGCTCCCACCATCTATCGGGAGGAGATCCTCGAGGGAGAGGGGGTGATGTTGCTGGGTGAGACCCAGGATCTGATGGAGGAGTACTACGTCATCTTCGCCGAGCGGATGATCCAGCATCCGGCGGTAAAACGGGTGTGCGAGAGTGATTTCACCTTCCTCTTTGCCGGGGAGGAGAACTTCTCCGCCATCCAGCCTGCGTCCCTGTCGTTTTAAAACGGCGCGTCACCACGTATCATCGGCGATGATTGGCAGAGGAGAGATGTGATGCAACTTGAAGAGATGGAAGCCAGTGCGGGTCAGGCGGTTGCCCTGCTCAAGGCGCTGGCCAACGAGCGGCGGCTCTTTATCCTGTGCCATCTGCTGGAGCGGGAGCTGTCGGTGGGGGAGCTCAACGAGCGGTTGGGATTGAGCCAGTCGGCCTTATCACAGCATTTGGCATTGCTGCGGCGCGATGAGCTGGTCAACACGCGAAAAGAGGCCCAGACGGTCTACTATTCGCTGCGCAGCCACGAGGTGCGCGAGATGATCACCTTGCTGCATCGGCTTTACTGCAGCGCAGATAAATAAAAAACCGGCACTAGGCCGGTTTTTTCAGCTTTTATCAGCAGAAGCTGATTAAGCCATAGCTTTGATCTGGGCAGACAGGCGGCTCTTGTGACGAGCAGCTTTGTTCTTGTGGATCAGGCCTTTGGTCGCCATACGATCCATGATCGGCTGAGCAACAGCGAAAGCGGCAGTCGCGGCAGCTTTGTCGCCAGAGGCGATAGCAGCGATGACTTTCTTCAGGTAGGTACGGGTCATGGAACGACGGCTGGCGTTGTGCTGACGGCGTTTCTCTGACTGAAGAGCGCGCTTCTTAGCAGATTTGATGTTAGCCAAGGTAAAACTCCTAAAACTGTCTTAGCGAGTGTATTGAAAAGGCCCGGAAATATGCCTTCCCAACCACATATTGTCAAATGATTTGTGCAAATAAACACCGCCCCCCGGTGGTGTGTCAGATGGGAGACGGTTAAACTGTCGGCCGATTCTAGCAGCATTCTTTTCATTCTGACAGTTCCAGAGGCCTCGTCTTGAGTAAGAAATTGATCAAATCCGGAATTATTGTGTCCGGAATGACGTTGGCATCCCGTGTGATGGGCTTGGTGCGCGATGTGGTCATCGCCAATCTGCTCGGTGCCGGGGTTGCCGCAGACGTCTTCTTCTTTGCCAATCGCATTCCCAACTTCCTGCGTCGTCTGTTCGCAGAAGGTGCCTTCAACCAGGCCTTTGTCCCCGTGATGACCGAGTACCGGAAAAAGGGGGACGAGAGTGAAGTTCGCGAACTGCTGGCTGCGGTGGCGGGGACTCTCGGCGGGATAGTGACTGTGGTGACCCTGCTCGGGGTGCTGGGCTCCGGCGTGCTGACCGCCCTGTTTGGTTGGGGCTGGTTCTGGGACTGGCTCCATGGCGGGCCGGCTGCCGAGAAGTTCGAGATGGCGAGCCTGATGCTCAAAATCACCTTCCCCTATCTCTGGTTCATCACCTTTACCGCCATGGCGGGGGCCATTCTCAATACTTTCGGTCGCTTCGGGGTCTCCTCCTTTACGCCGATCTTTCTCAACATCACCATGATCGCTGCCGCCTGGTGGATCTCGCCCTGGCTGGACGATCCCGAACTGGCGCTGGCCATCGGTGTCTTCCTCGGTGGTCTGGTACAGTTCCTGTTCCAGTTCCCGTTCCTGCGCCAGATCAACATGCTGGTGTGGCCCAAGTGGGGTTGGCACCATCCGGGGGTCGTGAAAATCCGCACCCTGATGATCCCGGCGCTGTTCGGGGTATCGGTCAGCCAGATCAACCTGTTGGTCAACACCATGCTTGCCTCGTTTCTGGCGACCGGTGCCATCAGCTACCTCTATTACTCGGATCGCTTGCTGGAATTCCCGCTCGGCATGTTCGGCGTAGCCATCAGTACCGTCATTCTGCCGGCATTGGCCAAGAAGCACGTGGATGCCGATCCGGCCGACTTCTCCCGCACCATGGACTGGGGGGTTCGGATGGTGATGCTGCTCGGTTTGCCCGCCATGGTGGGGATCGCCGTGCTGCGTGAGCCGATCCTGCGGGTGCTGTTCATGCGCGGCGAGTTCGGCTTGCATGAGGTGACCATGTCGAGCGCCAGCTTGCTGGCATCCACCTCCGGTTTGCTGTCGCTGATGTTAATCAAGGTGCTGGCGCCGGGTTACTACGCCCGTCAGGACACCAGGACACCGGTACGGATCGGGATGATCTCTATGGCCGCCAACATGGTCTGTAACCTCCTCTTCATCTATCCGCTCGGTTACGTGGGGCTGGCGCTCTCGACCGCCTGTTCGGGCACGCTGAACGCAGCCCTGCTGTTCAAGGGACTCCATCAGCAGAGCGTCTACCGGCCTTCCCGCCACACCGGGGTCTTTTGCCTCAAGTTGCTGACGGCGAGCCTGCTGATGGGGGGAGTTCTCCTCTACCTGTCGCCAGATCTGACCCAATGGGGAGCATGGAGCATGGGCAAGGCGAGCCTGCAGCTGACCATGTTGCTGGTGCTGGGTGGTGCCATCTATGCCGGAGTCCTGCTGGCACTGGGGATCCGGCCAAAAGATCTGAGAGCGGGTCGTGATGATTGACCCGCGTCCGAGGTCTGGAGGCGCCAAGTGAGTTGGCATTTTGGCCCCGAGAGCTGAAATCGGGGCCGCAACAGGGCTGACCCTGATGGCCGCCTGATATATAATCCGGCGATTTCGACAGCAGCAACGCACAAGGCAGCGATGGAGCTTATTCGCGGTATTCACAATCTCAAGCCCCGTCACCGGGGATGTGTATTGACCATTGGCAACTTTGATGGGGTTCATCAGGGTCACCATGCGGTACTGGCACGTCTCAGGGAGAAAGCGGCCCAGCTGGGATTGCCCGCCTGCGTCATGCTGTTCGAGCCGCAGCCGCTGGAGCTGTTTGCCGGTAGCGAGGCGCCGGCACGCCTGAGCCGCTTGCGCGAGAAGTATGAAGCGCTCAAGGGGCTGCAGATCGACCGCATGCTCTGCGTACGCTTCAGCCATCGCTTTGCCAGTCAGGCGGCTGCCACCTTCATCGAGCAGCTGCTGGTCGAGAAGCTTGGCGTGCGCTATCTGGTGGTCGGCGACGATTTTCGCTTCGGCAGGGGGCGGGAAGGAGACTTCCACCTGCTGGAGACGGCGGGCCAGCGCTTCGGTTTCGAGGTGATCAGCACCCAGAGCTTCCAGCTATCCCGTCAGCGGGTCAGCAGCACCCTAGTGCGCGAGGCGCTCAAGGCGGGCCGCATGGCGGAGGTTGAGCTGATGCTCGGCCGTCCTTATGCCATCAGCGGCCGGGTGGCCCACGGCGACAAGCTGGGGCGCACCATAGGTTTTCCCACCGCCAATCTGGCCCTCAAGCGTCAGGTAATCCCGGTCGGTGGCGTGTTTGCGGTGGAAGTGATATGTTCCGGCAAGACCTTCCCCGGTGTAGCCAATGTGGGTGTACGGCCGACCTTGAGCGGTACACAAGCCAGATTGGAAGTACATCTGTTTGATTTTTCTGGTGACCTTTACGGTCAACAGGTCAAGGTGCTGCTTCGCCACAAGCTGCGCGAAGAGCAGAAATTTGACTCTTTCTCTGCCTTGAAAGAGCAGATCGAACGAGATGCCCTGGCGGCCCGAGCCTGGTTCGGGCTGCCGCAATTTCATTTACCCAGCACTCTTTTAGAAAAGAAGGGAACCCAGGACTGATGAGCGACTATAAACACACCCTGAATCTTCCGGAAACCGAGTTTCCGATGCGTGGCGATCTGGCCAAGCGCGAACCCAACATGCTGAAACGTTGGTACGATCAGGATCTCTACGGCGCTATTCGCCGCGCCAAAGCGGGCAAGCCTTCTTTCATTCTGCACGATGGCCCCCCCTATGCGAACGGCAACATTCACATCGGTCACTCGGTCAACAAGATCCTCAAAGACATCATCATCAAGTCCAAGGGCCTCTCTGGCTTCGATTCCCCCTATGTGCCGGGTTGGGATTGCCACGGTCTGCCTATCGAACTGAAAGTAGAAGGCATGGTCGGCAAGCCGGGCGAGAAGGTTTCCGCTGCCGAATTCCGCGCCGAGTGCCGCAAATACGCCAAGACCCAGATCGAAGCGCAGAAGACCGACTTCATCCGTCTGGGCGTGCTGGGTGACTGGGAACATCCCTACCTGACCATGGATTTTGGCACCGAAGCCAACATCATCCGCTCCATGGCCAAGATTGTTGAAAACGGCCACCTGCATAAAGGCTCCAAGCCGGTGCACTGGTGTACCGATTGCGGCTCCGCGCTGGCTGAAGCCGAGGTTGAGTACTACGACAAGAACTCCCCCTCCATCGACGTGCGCTTCAAGGCCGTCGACGAGGCCGCTGTTGCCGCCAAGTTTGACTGCGCCGAAGGCCACACCGGCAAAGGCACCCTCTCTGCCGTGATCTGGACCACTACCCCGTGGACCTTGCCGGCCAACCGCGCCATCGCCATGCACGCCGATCTGGACTACGCACTGGTTCAGGTTGAAGGGGAGAACCCCGAGCGTCTGATCCTGGCCGCCGAGCTGGTCAAGGATGTGATGGATCGCGCCGGTATCGAGCACTACCACAACCTGGGCTACGCCAAAGGTGCGGCTCTGGAGCTGCTGCGCTTCAACCACCCCTTCTACAGCTTTGATGTGCCGGTGGTACTGGGCGATCACGTCACTCTGGATGCCGGTACCGGTGCCGTTCACACCGCCCCTGGCCACGGTCAGGAAGACTTCGTAGTCGGTCAGAAGTACGGTCTGGAAGTGGCCAACCCGGTTGGCAGCAACGGCGTCTATCTGCCGGATACCGAACTGTTTGCCGGCCAGCACGTATTCAAGGCCAACGCAGCGGTCGTCGAGGTATTGACCGAGCGTGGCGCCCTGCTGCACCACAAGGTGTTCAACCACTCCTATCCGCACTGCTGGCGTCACAAGACCCCGATCATCTTCCGTGCCACCCCGCAGTGGTTCATCAGCATGGAGCAGAAGGGTCTGCGCAAGCGTGCTCTTGAAGAGATCGAGCGTATCGAGAAAGAGGGCATTGCCCAGCACGGTCAGAGCGGCTGGGTGCCGGCCTGGGGTAAAAACCGCATTCAGGCGATGGTCGAGAATCGTCCGGACTGGTGTATCTCCCGTCAGCGTACCTGGGGCGTACCCATCTCCCTGTTCGTTCACAAGGAGACGCAGGCACTGCATCCGGAATCTGTCCGTCTGATGGAAGAGGTGGCCAAGCGGGTCGAGCAGTCCGGCATCCAGGCCTGGTGGGATCTGGACAAGGCCGAGCTGCTGGGCGCCGATGCCGACAATTACGAGAAAGTGCCTGACACTCTCGATGTCTGGTTTGACTCCGGTTCTACCCATGCCTCCGTGGTCGATGCCCGTCCCGAGTTCAACGGCAAGCCGGCCGACATGTATCTGGAAGGTTCTGACCAGCACCGTGGCTGGTTCATGTCCTCCCTGATGATCGGCGTGGCCATGAAAGACAAGGCTCCCTACAACCAGGTGCTGACTCACGGCTTCACCGTGGATGGTCAGGGTCGCAAGATGTCCAAGTCCATCGGCAACGTGGTCAGCCCGCAAGACGTAATGAACAAGCTGGGTGCCGACATCCTGCGTCTTTGGGTAGCGAGCACTGACTACACTGGCGAGATGACCGTCTCCGACGAGATCCTCAAGCGCTCTGCCGATGCTTATCGTCGTATTCGCAACACTGCCCGTTTCCTGCTGGCCAACCTGAACGGCTTCAATCCGGCGACCGATATGGTGGCGCCTGCCGACATGGTAGTGGTGGATCGCTGGGCTGTCGGTCGTGCCAAAGCGGTACAGGCCGAGATCGTGGCTGCGTTCGACGAGTACAACTTCCACGGCGTGACCCAGAAGCTGATGCAGTTCTGCTCCATCGAGATGGGCTCCTTCTATCTGGATGTCATCAAGGACCGCCAGTACACCGCCAAGGCCGACAGCTTGGCCCGTCGCTCCTGCCAGACTGCCCTCTATCACATCGCCGAAGCCATGGTGCGCTGGATGGCGCCGATCATGAGTTTCACCGCCGATGAGATCTGGGCCCTGCTGCCGGGCGAGCGCGGTGAGTTCGTCTTCACCGAGGAGTGGTACGATGGCCTATTCGGGCTGGAAGCGGGCGAAGTGCTGAACGACGAGTTCTGGGCCGAGATCCTCACCGTACGCGGTGAAGTGAACAAGGCGCTGGAAGTGGCTCGTGGCGAGAAGCGCATCGGCGGCTCCCTGCAGGCCGAACTGACCCTGTTCGCCAAGCCGGAGCTGGCTGCGCGTCTGAACGCGCTGGCCGATGAGCTGCGCTTCGTGCTGCTCACCTCCAAGGCCAAGGTAGTCAGCGTCGATGCCGCACCGGCAGATGCCGTGGCGACCGAGCGCGATGACCTGTGGCTGAGCGTTGCCCAGTCTGTCGCCGCCAAGTGCGACCGCTGCTGGCACCACGTAGAGGACGTGGGCACCATTGCGGGTCACGAAGAGATCTGTGGCCGCTGCGTCACCAACGTCGAGGGTGACGGCGAAACGCGTCAATTTGCCTGATGAACATGACTCAACATAAAAGCGGCCTGCGTTGGCTGTGGCTGGCGGTGCTGGCCTTTGTTCTGGACCAGGCGAGCAAGCTCGCCGTGGTCAAGTTGCTGCCATTTGGTTATCCGGGGGTGGAGATCACCCCCTTCTTCAACCTGGTTCATGTCTACAACAAGGGCGCTGCTTTCAGCTTCCTGGCTGATCAGGGGGGCTGGCAGCGCTGGTTCTTTGCCCTGCTCGCTTTTGCCATCTGTGGATTGCTGATCCACTGGTTGCGCAAGCAGTCGGTTGCTCAGCGCTGGAGCGGCATCGCCTATTCGCTGATCATTGGCGGTGCCCTCGGCAACGTCTTTGATCGACTGGTGCTGGGCCATGTGGTCGATTTCCTCGACTTTTACTGGCAGCGTGCGCATTGGCCGGCATTCAATCTTGCCGACAGCTTCATCTTTATCGGGGCTGCCATGATCGTGCTGGATGGCTTTCGTGGCGAGAAAAAGGAGCAGGCATGAGCCAGCAGATCACCGCTGACAGCAGCGTGCTGTTTCACTTCACCATCAAGCTGGAAGATGACTCGGTGGCCGACAGCACGGCGCTGCACGGTAAACCGGCCCGTCTGCGGATGGGCGATGGCAGTCTGACGCCAAGCTTCGAGCAGTGCCTGCTGGGGCTGCGCGAAGGGGAGAGCAAGAGCTTTACGCTGGCGCCGGAGGAGGCCTTTGGTCTCTCCAACCCCGACAACATCTACCATCTGGATCGCGCCAAGTTTGGCGCCGATGTAGAGCCCAAGGTCGGCACCATCATCCTGTTCGACCAGCCCAACGGCAGCGAGCTGCCGGGGATCATCCGGGCGGTGGAAGGGATGTCGGTCACGGTCGATTTCAACCACCCCCTGGCCGGTCACACCGTCACCTTCGAGGTGGAGATCCTGGGGGTTGATGACGAGGAGAAGGTTCACTGATGGATATTCTGCTGGCTAACCCCCGTGGCTTCTGCGCCGGTGTCGACCGTGCCATCAGCATCGTCGAGAGTGCGCTGGAGAAGTTCGGTGCTCCCATCTATGTCCGTCATGAAGTGGTGCACAACCGCTACGTGGTGAACAAGCTGAAAGATGCGGGCGCCGTCTTCGTCGAAGAGCTGGACGAGGTACCGGACGACAGCATCGTTATCTTCTCCGCCCACGGCGTCTCCAAGGCGGTGCGCGAGATGGCCAAGTCCCGCGCCCTCAAGGTATTCGATGCAACCTGTCCGCTGGTGACCAAGGTTCACATGGAAGTCCATCGCGCCAGTCGCAAGGGCTCCGAAGCCGTGCTTATCGGTCATGCCGGCCACCCCGAGGTGATCGGCACCATGGGTCAGTACGAGAACCGTGAGGGTGGCATGTATCTGGTGGAGACGCCGGACGATGTGGCCAAACTCAAGGTGAAGAACCCGGATGACCTCTGTTTCGTCACCCAGACCACCCTGAGTGTGGATGAGACCTCGGACGTGATCGATGCGCTGCGCAAGCACTTCCCCAACATTCAGGGGCCGCGCAAGGATGACATCTGCTACGCCACCCAGAACCGTCAGGATGCGGTGCGGGAGATGGCGGGGCTAGTGGAAGCCATGCTGGTGGTGGGGTCACGCAACTCCTCCAACTCCAACCGTCTGCGGGAGCTGGCCGAGAAGGTGGGGGCCAAGGCCTACCTCATCGACGACGCCTCCATGATCGAGGCCGACTGGCTGGCAGGGGTCAAGGCGATTGGCGTCACTGCCGGAGCCTCCGCCCCCGAGGTGCTGGTGCAATCCGTCATTACTCGCCTGCGCGAGCTGGGCGGCAAGGTGGTCGCCGAGCATCCCGGTCGCGAAGAGAACGTGGTGTTTGAAGTACCGCCGGAACTTAGAATCATTTGAGTGACGCCAGCAAGGCTTAAGAATAAAGTGCAATGATATTGACGCCGGGTTTGTTCTAGTGACAGGCTCGGCGTTAAACTTATGAAGCAGTCTGTCACCAAGGATGGGATATGATTGGATACTTTCGTGGCTTTTCTCTTATTGAGTTGATGGTTGTTGTCGCCATTGTGGCGATCCTTGGCACCATCGCTTATCCCGCCTATCAGCAATATTTGCTGACCAGTCATCGTGTCGATGCGAAAAAGATGCTGCTTGATGCCGCCAACCGGCAAGAGAGCTATTTTATGGACTTCAATCAGTACGCCTCTTCGGCGTCGGCACTCAATATCTCTGACAATTCAGATTCCGGTTTTTACCATCTGGTTATTTCTGCTGCCGCTAATACCTATACCCTGACTGCGACAGCCTCAGGTGCACAGGGCTCTGACCGAGACTGCATTATTTTCTCTATCGACCAAAATGGCACCAAGAGCGCAAAAAATATCAGCAATGCAACCAACAATAATTGCTGGAACTAGGTCATGAAACGCACAGGTTTTGATAGTGTGCCCTCCGGTTTCAGCCTGCTTGAAGTGATGATTGCTGCTGTTGTGCTCTCTTTTGGTCTGCTGGGGCTGGTCGCCATGCAGGCGCAATCCAAATTCGCAGGATATGAGGCGAGACAGCGCACCATAGCCAGCTGGTTGGCGAACGACATGGTGGAGCGGATCAAGGTCAATCGGGCTATCTGGGAGGCGCAATCCAGTAATACCTGGATCGTCAGTTCGAGTACATCATCGCTACCATCCTGTGCCAATGCTGATGGCACCATGAGCAACTGCAGTGATGCCAATATGCTGGCGCTCGATCTCTACTACTGGCGTCAGTCCCTGATAGGTAGTGCCGCATCGGGTGCTGGCTCCACGCTCAACAATCCTGTCGGTTGCATCATCAAGGGGGCGAGTGACTCGCTGACCGTGGCCATTTTCTGGGCTGGTCGCAAGGCCTCCCATGATGGTTCAAGTGCTATCGCATCAGCCACAACCAATGCTTGCGGCATATCCGGGGTCGACTTGACGAGGCGTCAATACGTATTGACGACCACCTTATGAATAGCCGTGGTTTTACCTTGGTGGAATGGCTGATTGCTATGGTGATCGGTGTTTTTCTGCTAGGTGGTGTGCTGAGTGTGTTCGTTGCTTCCAGAACGACTTCTGAAGATGCGTTTGACCAGAGCGAGTTGCAGGAAAACGGGCGATTGGCGATGCGTCTGATAGCTCAGGATCTCAAGTGGGCCGGTTTTTGGGGCGATTATACCGGTATGCCGATGCAGCTGAACTCAGGGGTAACGATAACTTCTGGTGCTGTTATTACTTCTAGCAAAGATTGCTTGGATGAGCGTGGTGAAGGAAGTTTCCCATCAGCATCCGCACCAGTACGTGGTGTATGGGCGACACATATTGATGCCAACAAGCTGATCACAGGCAATGCATTCAGCTGTATTGCATCGGCCAACAGGGTTGCGAATTCAGACATCATCAGCATCAAGCGGTTGATAGGTTTCCCCTTGGCAGACAGTGCACTCTCTGCAAATAGGTTCTATATGGCAACGACGCCTCAGTCTGCTGTTATATTTCGCGGCAATGAAGCCCCTCCTGATAATACTGCTATGCCAAATAGACAGTTATGGGAGTACCAGCATTACATCTACCATATTGTGGATAACAGTGGAGTCCCTGAATTACACAAGCGCATGCTGACTGCCAACGATGGATCATGGGATATATCTGGCGCACTTGCACAAGGTATAGAAAAAATAACTTTGCTATACGGTGTAGATGCCAGTCCAGTTCAGGATGGGCGAATAGACAAATATGTGTCAATCAGTTCTGTTGCCAGTAATGAATGGAATGAAGGACGTGTCATTGCAGCACGTCTGTTTATTCTTGTTCGCTCTCTGCAAGCTTCATCAAAATATGTAAATAACAACACATATCAGGTTGGTAATATTCAGGTCGCCGGTAGCGGTGATGGTTTTCGGCGATTGCTTCTGGAGACATCCATTGCATTGCGTAACCCTGCTGCCATTGCTGGAGGTGGCAAATGAGACGAGCCAGAGGCGTTGCGTTGATCGTGGCTTTGGTCATCCTGGTACCACTGACCCTGATTGCAGTCGTGATGATGCAGTCCAGTGGTGTGGATCTCAAAATGGCGGGGGCTGCTGCCAGTTTGCAGCAGGCCGAGCATCGGATTGAAGGGATGATAGAGAGCGCATTATTGCAAGCTGGTCTGTCGAGCAAGATTGCGACTATGGGGGCCAGTTCTGCAATCTCGGTTAATGGAAATACGGTCAATATGGAACGGCGTGGTGAAAGCGTCTGCAAGCGGAAAGTGGATGCCAGTAGCCAGAATGTTATCCCTTCTTGTCGTTATGTTGAGCTGCAGGCTGCAGCAACATATGGCAAGAACAGTCGTGCAATGAATTGGACTGCTGGGGTAGAGCAACCCCTGTTAAAGGCGGAATAGGAGCATAGGATATGCGCGAACATGGACGAGCCTTGCTGCTTTGCACCGTAATGGCCGCCATGCCGGTCTTGGCAAGCAGCAGTTATTCTGATGACACCGAGCTGTTTATTTATGATTTTTCAAAAGCAGGTGACTTCAGACCCAAAATCCTGGTTATCTTTGATAACTCAGGAAGTATGCGCGAGACCATGTATGTCGGGGAAGATTATGACAAAAATAAAACATATCCGCCTCTTGATGATGACCCAGATATAGGGGGCGACAAAAAATATATTTATTTTTCTACTGATGGCTCGATACCTTCGATAACAAGTAACCAGCGATTCTCAGATAAAATAAATGCATGCGCATCATCCAAGATACCATTATCTACAGTCGGCTTCTTCCAGTCACAGGTATGGAGATATCGTTACTCAAGTTATTCAGGTGGCTTGCCTCGACAAGGAACATGGGAAACCGTATCTGGTCGAACAGAATCAGACTTTACTCTGATTGATTGTAAGCAGGATATTTCTGCCCGAAATCAAAGTAATCCATATTCTGGCACTGGTTTGCTAGTTGGAGGAATTACCAGTGGTTACCCAGTAAATAAATCATCCAACAGTAGTGGGTTATGGTATTATACAACAAATATAAATAGCGTGGCCTCTGGTAGTAATACATCCGTGACTCTGTATAGTGCTAACTATATTAGATGGTATTATGGGCCGACTAGTCCAAGACTTAAATCTCGACTACAAGTGGCAAAAGATGCAGTGAAGGGGCTGATATCTTCAACACCCGGTGTAGACTTTGGCTTGGCGGTATATAACTATAATGACAGTGATGGTTCGAAAAGTGGTGGGCGTATCGTACGTCGAATTCTGAGTAACGATACCGATATGGGTAATGGTGTTACGGCGGAAAACAATATATTGTCGACCATAGACAGCTTGGGGGCAGAAACCAATACACCATTATGTGAAACGCTCTATGAGGCATATCGTTTTTTTGGTGGCCAAGAAGTTTATTTTGGAGATGATGATGATGCACGTACACCAACCCGAGATAAATTGGCTGAATATCCTGTCGATACATATAAAGCGCCTTATGATAAATGCTCAAATAACGGTTATGTAATTTACATTACGGATGGTGAGCCGACACAAGATACAAATGCAAACTCGCTTGTTCAGGGGTTGATCAGCACCTTGAATCCGACTGAAAAGGCTGCGTATGGTACAACCGTTGGTTATGGTACTAGGGGCAGCACCAGTTATCTGGCTGCTCTTGCTGGGTATATGAAGAACAAGGATGTGAATCCTGGTTCATCTGGTATTCAGACTGTGACCACCTTTACTGTCGGGTTCGGAGATGATGCTGTTAGTGGTGCGGGTAACCTGTTAGCGGAAACAGCTCGTCGTGGTGGCGGACTATATTATCCTGCGACCAGTGCTGAAGCACTCAGTCAGGCGCTGAAGTCATCTTTACTTGCCATATTGCGCATCAATACCTCTCTGGTATCTCCGGCTATTGCAACAAATAACTTTGACCGAACCAGAAGTCTTAATAATATTTACTATGCCATGTTTGAACCTGATACGGGTCCGCGATGGAAAGGTAATCTGAAAAAGCTGGTCTTGTCTGACAAGGGATATGTAGTTGATACCACTACATTACCGGCGATAAAGAGTGATGGCACAATTCTGGAGGGGGCCAGAACTTTTTGGTCATCAGAGGATGACGGTAATCTGGTTGCAAAAGGTGGTGTGCAGGAGATGCTTGCCGATAAAAGTAACCGCAATCTTTATCTCATCAATGACAAGGCATCTCCCAAGCGCCTTGACAGCTTTACACGCAGCAACGCCCAGACAATGGCTGGCAGTGCTGAGGCGCTACGTTCACTGATGCAGTTATCTGACGTCTCTGAACTGGATAATATGTTCAGCTGGATTACTGGTAGTGATGTCGACAACGAAGATAACGACAGCAGTACGACAATCAGGAAATATATATTGGGTGATCCCCTGCACTCCAGACCTTTAGTCATCAACTACGGTTGTACTATTGCACAAGGACAGACTAGTTGTACCCCGGACTTGCGTATTATCATGGGAACCAATGCCGGTTTTCTGCATATGTTCAAGGATCTTGGTTCATCTGTTGATGAAACCTGGGCCATGATGCCCTATCCGCTGTTAGCCACTCAAAAAGCATTACGGCAAAATAGTGAATCATCTGCTCACGTATTTGGTGTCGACTCCTCTCCCGTAGCACTCATCAAAGATGCTAACCAAAATGGGGTGATAAAAGCATCAGAGGGTGATTATGTCTGGATGTTTGTCGGATTGCGTAGTGGCGGTAAAAACTATTATGCCTTTGATGTCACAAATCCCGATGCACCAACACTGAAGTGGTCTATTACACCCGACTCGGGTGGTTTTTCGCAGTTGGGGCAGACCTGGTCTGTCCCTGAAGTGGCATTTGTTCCCGGCGTTACCGATCCGGTAGTAATCTTTGCCGGTGGTTATGATCTGAATAAAAGTACTCTCGGGCTGGGTAGTTCTGATAGTAGTGGTGCGGGTATTTATATAGTGAATGCCAATACTGGTGGGCTGATATACAGTGCAACGCCAGCTGCCAACAGTACGACAAACCTGCAAGTCAGCACCATGCTGGACAGTATGCCTGGTAGTGTGGCGACTCTTGATAGTGATGGCGATGGCAAAGTCGACCGTATTTATGCCAGCGATACTGGCGGAAATATCTGGCGAATGGATTTGCCAGGAACCAATAAAACAGATTGGAGTGTATTCAAATTTGCCAGTCTGGGTTCCGACACACAGCAAAGTGAAGATCGGCGCTTCTTCACTCAACCTGTATTGGTAAGAACAATCAATAAGGGGTGGGAAGTAAAAAATAGCCAGTATGTTTATAGCGAACGCCCCTTCGATGCGGTCTTGATTGGTTCTGGCGACCGTAATCGCCCATCATCAGAATCGACCGTCAGCAATGCCTATTTCATGCTGCGGGACTATCAGGTTGTACCCAAATCCTACCGCACCGTCACTCCTCCATCGGCGATCACTATTGATCAACTCTACGATGTAACAACTGACCCCTTCCTCGGTAAAACGGATACGCAGATATTGGCGATCAAGAAAACCCTGACCAGCAAGATGGGGTGGAAATATTGGCTGGATGAAACGGGAGAAAAGTCGATGGGGGCTGGTGTTGTCCTTCAGGGCAAACTTTATTTCACCTCCTTCCTGCCGCAGGTCCAATCTTTTGAGGAGTGTACCATTCAGTCGATAGGTGCCATGCGGCAATACATGGTCGATATGCACTATGGCACTTCGTTCCGCTATACGGTTGATCAGGCTGGTAATCAGTCTCCGGAACGCTATATCGAGGTCAATAATAAAGTGGCTGATGACCTCGTGGTACATGCTGGTGATGATGCCAAGATCCGTATTATCGGTGGTGCTCCGGGTGAAGAGGTTATTCTGAAAGATGACGGGAATAATCAACCTACCCGCTGTACCGGGGCCGGGCAATGTTCAGAGGGGGCCGATGAGGCCGAAATGGATATGACTCCCAAGAAGATATACCTCTACGAGGATGAACCCCAATGAGAGTGAGTATGCTGTTGTTGACTCTGCTGGGCGTTAGCTGTGCCCATGCAGCGGTAGACCGTAAGTGCTATGTCGAACTGGAGAATGGGGCGAATGTTGTATTGCAGGGCGCTATTGCGGATAACAAAAAGCCTGAGATTGCCTTTCAGGAGAAGGGGTTTGAGATAAACGGGCAGCTGTTGATGGTGAGGAAAGTGCTGGAATGTCAGCCTGTTGATCGACCTTTCACTCTCGAGTCCGCCCGAAAACAAGAGAAAGAGCAGCCAAGATAGCAGTAGTACATGATGATTGACTCAAGGACAGATTGTTGTGGTGTCTGTTCTGCTACTGCGGCCAGAAACGGCAATAACCAGGTCAATCTCCGGTTCTTGGCTCACACAGACTTTAATGGTCATATTGGTGCCCAGGCTGGTACCGTCTGGAGCAAACAGAACCCGGGTTCTGGTGGAAGTGATGGCTGCGTTGGATGAAAAGGTTGGGGTACGTGCCAACTCTGTTTCACCGTTATCAAGTTGGGAGTTGTTATTGGTATCGGCAAATACCAAGAACTGTGTTGAATTGCTGGAAACACACTGGCTTGTGTTGTTGATTAGACATGCGCTTACGGTTTGCTGTTCACTGATTGCTTCGTTACGCGCGAAGCGCAGGTGTTTCATCAACCGCTCACTTTCATAGTTGGCGGTGTTCTCTTTGAGCAGGTCACTTAGGGCAGGGATACCAATGGCAAGTAGTATGACCCCCAATGCAATGGCGATCATCAGCTCCAGCAAGGTAAATCCGCGTTGTTTCATGGTGGCCTGAGGTGTGTCGTTCCGTGACTATCTACAGCTTATCCTTACTGCCGATGGCTGTCACATGGTTACACCAGTCTTGAACTGGCAGATCGCCCCCCTTTTCTTTATCATTCCCCATCATTTTCGAATACAAGATGCATCGCCATGGCAAAAGCCCTCTCTCTGATGCTTGCCCAGTTGAATCTGACGGTAGGCGCCATCGAAGATAACACTGACAAAGTGCTCGCTGCGGCGGCTCAGGCCGAGCTGCAAGGTGCCGATCTGCTGGTTTGTTCCGAGCTGGCTCTGACTGGCTATCCACCGGAAGATCTGCTGCTGCGCGCCGACCTGATGATCCGGGTCGATGCCGCGCTGGCTCGCATTGCCAAATGGCAGGGGAACTGCGCCATTTTGGTAGGGCATCCCTGGCGTGAAGGGGAGGCGCTCTATAACGCAGCCTCCCTCTATGAGCACGGCAAGCTGATTGCCCGTTACTTCAAGCAGGACCTGCCCAACTACGGGGTATTCGACGAGAAGCGCTACTTCACCGCCGCGACTGAAACTTGTGTGGTTCCCTTCCGTGGTCACAATCTGGGGCTGCTCATCTGCGAAGACCTCTGGCAGCCGGGCCCGGCGCTGGCCGCCAAGGCGGCAGGGGCCGATCTGCTGCTCACCATCAATGCGTCGCCATACGATCAGGAGAAACCCTGGATCCGCCGCGAACTGATGGCCGAGCGCTGCGATCAGACCGGTCTGCCGCTGGTCTACCTCAATCAGGTATGTGGTCAGGACGAGCTGATTTTCGACGGCTGCTCCAAGGTGTTCAACAGCCAGGGCGAGTTGACCCACAAATTGGCACCGTTTGCCGAAGAGCTGGCGCTGGTACGCTTTGCTGATGGTCAACCGGTGAAAGAGCGGGAACCTGCGGCGCCGCTTGAGCCGTTGGCCGAGACCTATCAGGCGCTGGTGCTGGCGGTGCGCGACTATGTCACCAAGAACGGTTTCCACGGTGCTGTGCTGGGCCTCTCCGGCGGTATCGACTCGGCGCTGACGCTGGCCATTGCAGCCGATGCCATCGGTGCCGACAAGGTGCAGGCGGTGATGATGCCGTTCCGCTACACCGCCCAGATGAGCGTGGAGGATGCCAAGGAGCAGGCCGAGCGGATGGGGGTGGAGTTCAACATCATCTCCATCGAGCCGATGTTCGAAGGGTTTATGACCCAGCTGGCGCCGCTGTTTGAAGGTACCGCTCGCGATACCACCGAAGAGAACCTGCAGGCACGCTGCCGCGGTGTGCTCTTGATGGCGCTCTCCAACAAACGTCGTCGTATTGTGCTGACTACCGGCAACAAGAGCGAGATGGCGGTCGGTTATGCCACGTTGTACGGTGACATGGCGGGCGGTTTTGACGTGTTGAAAGATGTGCCGAAGACGCTGGTCTTCAAGTTGTGCGAATATCGCAACTCGGTCGACTACGTTATCCCGCAGCGGGTTATCGACCGTCCGCCTTCAGCAGAATTGGCGCCGGATCAGGTGGATCAGGACAGTCTGCCGCCGTACGACATCCTGGATGCCATCCTCAAGCGCTACGTAGAGGAGGATGCGTCGGTCGCCGACATGGTGGCAGAGGGCTTCGAGGAGGCGGTGGTGCGCAAGGTGATCCGCCTCGTGGATCTCAACGAATACAAGCGCCGTCAGGCGGCGGTTGGGCCCCGTATCACGGCCCGCAACTTTGGTAAGGATCGCCGTTACCCCATTACTTCCGGGTTTGGCAAACAGAACTGGTAAGGAGTCACCATGAAGAAGATTGAAGCCATCATCAAACCGTTCAAGCTGGACGATGTGCGCGAGGCCCTGGCCGAGATTGGCATCAACGGCATGACCGTCTCCGAAGTCAAAGGCTTCGGCCGCCAGAAGGGGCACACCGAGCTCTATCGCGGTGCCGAGTACATGGTCGACTTCCTGCCGAAAGTGAAGGTGGAGCTGGTAGTGCAGGACGAGGATCTCGATGCCTGTCTGGAAGCGATCCAGAACACTGCCCGCACCGGCAAGATTGGTGACGGCAAGATCTTCGTTTGCGAGGTGGAGCGCGTCATTCGTATCCGTACCGGCGAAGAGAACGAAGACGCTATCTGATGTCGTTTTTGCCTCGTTATGTTCAGGAGAGCAAATCAAGTTCTGCTCTGCTGTCCCGAAAGCGCATCGTGGCGGTGGCAGGCTTGCTGGTAGTACTCACTGCGTGCAGTACCCGCCCGCCGGCTCAGCCGGAAAACCTGTGCCAGATCTTTCGCGAGAAGCCGGAGTGGCACAAGGCCGCGCTCAAGATGAACGAGAAGTGGGGGACGCCGATCCATGTGGTGATGGCCATGATGTATCAGGAGTCCTCCTTCGTACACGACGCCCAGCCGCCGATGGAGTATTTCCTCTTTATTCCGACCGGGCGGGCGAGCTCGGCTTATGGCTACGCTCAGGTGAAAGACGAGACCTGGGCTGATTACCAGCGAGAGACCGGCAATAGCTGGAGCGATCGCGATGACTTTGCCGACGCCATCGATTTTATGGGCTGGTACACTAACAAGGCCCAGCGGCTCAATGGCACCTCCAAGTGGGATGCCTATGGCCAGTATCTCAATTATCACGAAGGGTGGGGTGGCTATCGGCGTGGCAGCTATCGCAGCAAGGGGTGGTTGATGAAAACCTCGCGCAAGGTGGAAGCTCGCGCCCAGCGCTACGGCGCCCAGTATCGACAATGCAAGGATCAGCTCTCCCGCGGGGGCTGGTTCTGGTAACCCAATCAGGAGTCAGAAATGCCGTTATTGGACAGTTTTACCGTTGACCACACCCGTATGGAAGCGCCAGCGGTGCGTGTGGCCAAAACCATGCAGACCCCGAACAAAGATACCATTACCGTGTTCGATCTGCGTTTCTGCGTACCGAACAAGGAGATCCTCTCCGAGCGGGGTATCCATACCCTCGAGCACCTGTTCGCCGGTTTCATGCGTGATCATCTGAACGGCAACGGTGTGGAGATCATCGACATCTCCCCCATGGGTTGCCGTACCGGCTTCTACATGAGCCTGATCGGTGCGCCGGACGAGGCCCGTGTCGGTGCTGCCTGGCAAGCAGCCATGAGTGATGTGCTGACCGTGCAGGAGCAGGGCAAGATCCCCGAGCTGAACGAGTATCAGTGCGGCACCTACAGCATGCATTCGCTGGAAGAGGCCCATGCCATCGCTCGCCATGTGCTGGAGCGCGGCATCGGCGTTAACCACAACGACGAGCTGGCCCTGCCGGAAGAGAAGCTCAAAAGCCTCTAAGGCTATCGAGTCAAGATGAGAAAAACCGGTCAGCAATGCTGGCCGGTTTTTTTATCGCTGTTTATGTCGCATCGCGATGACTTGTTCACTTTCACCGCTCTGCTAGGATGTTCTCCTGCTTGTGTTTCAACTGCGGGAGGGAGTGCCGATGAAAGGGGTGTTGCTACGCTGGTTGGCCCGTTACGACGAGTGGTGTGAAGAGTGGGGACTTACTCAGGAGAACCGGCGCTGTTGTACGCCGGTTCGTTATGATGAGGAGCCATCGAAAGAGTGCAATCCCGGCAGTGATGATTCACTTACTGAAAATTGCGGGTCACGGCACCGGTAACGCTGTTGTATTCAAAGCCCAGGCCATTCGGGTAATCCGGGAAGCGACCGACAGAATCGCGCAGAATATAGCGGCAGTTATAGTGCATCTCGTTGCCTTCATCTTCATCCGGATGACCTGGGCCAATCATGGTGGAAAGGTAATCAGCCCGCTTCTGCACTGCGTCAGGCTGATCCGTTGACGCAACGCTCTGACTGCCATCCAGCAGATCGGTAAAAAGCAGTCGGCAGTCTGACTGGTTGCTGACCGAGATATGGTTGCCCGATCCCGGCTGATAGGGGGTGTCTACCGGCTTGTTGTAATCCTCTTCGGATCCCACCGGCCAGCCATAGCGGTTGATATCTATCGTGCTGTTGCCAAAACTGCTCAGGTTGTAGAGCGCGACGGATTGCCCCTTCACCACCACCGCCCAGCCGGCATTGGCCAGGCGCGCCGCACTGGCAAAATTGCCCGCAGTCGCCGATACCATGCTTTTTAGCGCATCATCCTTGATATTGATAAAACGGGGCAGGGCCACCACTGCCAGGATCCCCAGTACGATGATGACCAGCACCAGCTCAATCAGGGTAAAACCACGGTGTTTGTTGTTCATCATCTTCAATGACCCATTAAATCCCACAAACAGGTGTGAGTGATATGCAGCTGACAGATACCCATTGCCACCTCGATTTTCCTGACTTTGACGAGGACAGGGAGGCATTGCTGGCTCGTTGCCAGGCATCCGGGGTGACGGAGTATATCATTCCTGCTATTGCCGAGACCAACTGGCACCGTGTGATGACGCTGGCCAACCAGCACACAGGCGTGTGCTATGGCCTGGGTGTTCATCCCTGGTATGCCGGTGAACAAGAGGAAGGAGTAATAGATCGGCTGCGGGAGCTGGTATCGAGCCGTCCCGAGGGGCTGGTAGCCATCGGTGAGTGCGGACTGGATCTGCGCTCCCATGTACCTCAGGCTAGGCAGCTCGAACTGTTCGAGGCGCAGATCAAGCTGGCAGTGGATTTCGAGCTGCCATTGATAGTTCATTCGGTACGGGCCAATGACACTGTGGCCAAGCTGCTGCGTCGTTTCAAACCGGTTCGAGGTGGCGTGATCCACGCCTTCAGCGGTTCGCTGCAACAAGCAGAGGCGTTCTGGCAGTTGGGTTTTTATCTTGGTGTCGGCGGGGTCATCAGCTATGAGCGGGCCAACAAAACCCGTGAGGTATTTCGGGCCATGCCGCTTGAATCGCTGGTGCTGGAAACCGATGCACCGGATATGCCGCTACAGGGGCGGCAAGGAGAGCGAAATACACCGGAAGCGCTGCCGGAAATTGCGGCGATATTGATGGGGATACGAAAAGAATCTGCAGAGCATGTTTCAACTATGTTAATTGATAATGCCGAGCGACTTTTCCGGCATCGCAAAAGGAAATGAAACATTGGTGTAACAAGTGGTTGAGCTATCAGGGAAAAAAATAAGCGTAAAAATCGTTTGCTGTCTAATTTTGTGACACTTGAATAATTTGATACCGATAAAATGTGACCAGCATTCTATTTTATCGGACTTTAATTAGTATAATGCGCTCCCCTTGATTAGTTGGGTTTATTTACAACTCGCTAACAAGCCAGGTGCTACTAGAGGAAGATAATAATGAATTTGTTCATGGGTCTGGTAGGGATGG
Source organism: Aeromonas sp. FDAARGOS 1410 (assembly GCF_019048745.1). Lineage (NCBI taxonomy): Bacteria > Pseudomonadati > Pseudomonadota > Gammaproteobacteria > Aeromonadales > Aeromonadaceae > Aeromonas > Aeromonas sp. FDAARGOS 1410. Next base: position 1,171,689 of record NZ_CP077401.1, read on the forward strand.
CGACGCTCGTCCTTATCGCGGTGCTGTTCTCCAGCAACCGCAAGGCAATCAACGTCCGTACCGTAGCCGGTGCGTTTGCAATTCAAGCTGGTCTGGGTGCATTTGTACTCTACGTACCGGTTGGGCGCGATATTCTGGTCGGTGTATCCGATGCAGTCTCCAGCGTAATCAGCTATGGCCAGAATGGTATCGAATTCCTGTTCGGTGGTCTGGTCAGCAACAAGATGTTTGAAGTGTTCGGTGGCGGCGGCTTTATCTTTGCCTTCCGTGTTCTGCCGGTCATCATCTTCTTCTCTTCCCTGATCGCTGTGCTCTACTACCTGGGCATCATGCAGATGGTCATCAAGTTGCTGGGTGGTGGTCTGCAGAAAGTGCTGGGCACTTCCCGTACCGAATCCCTCTCTGCGACTGCCAACATCTTCGTAGGTCAGACTGAAGCCCCGCTGGTGGTTCGTCCCTACATCTCCAAGATGACTGACTCCGAGCTGTTCGCGGTCATGTGTGGTGGTCTGGCATCTGTTGCCGGTTCCGTTCTGGCTGGCTACGCCTCCATGGGCGTCAAGATGGAGTACCTGATCGCTGCCTCCTTCATGGCTGCACCGGGTGGTCTGCTGTTCGCCAAGCTGCTGGTACCGGAAACCGAGACCCCGAACTATGACGAAAGCTCCGCTGATGCCGAGCTGGACGACAAGCCGGCCAACGTCATTGACGCCGCTGCCGCTGGCGCTTCTGCCGGTATGCAACTGGCTCTGAACGTCGGCGCCATGCTGCTGGCCTTCATCGGCCTGATCGCCATGATCAACGGTATCTTCTCCGGTGTGGGTGGCTGGTTCGGTTATCCGCAGCTCTCTCTGGAACTGCTGCTGGGCTGGATCTTCTCCCCGCTGGCCTTCCTGATCGGTGTGCCCTGGAGTGAAGCGATTGTTGCCGGTTCCTTCATCGGTCAGAAACTGGTAGTGAACGAGTTCGTGGCTTATCTGAACTTCGCTCCGTACCTGAAAAACGAGGTGCTGATCAACGGTGTGGCCATGTCCGATCACACCAAGGCGATCATCTCCTTTGCACTGTGTGGTTTTGCCAACCTCTCCTCCGTTGCCATCCTGCTGGGTGGTCTGGGGTCGATGGCACCGAACCGCCGCGGCACCATTGCGAAATTTGGTCTGAAAGCCGTACTGGCTGGCTCTCTGTCCAACCTGATGTCTGCGACCATCGCAGGCTTCTTCCTGGCACTGTCCGGCATGTAATATCAGCCTGACTGACAGGGTATAAACACGAACGCCACGGCATCTGCCGTGGCGTTCGCGTATGGAGCGGTGACAACCGTTTTCCTATCTAAACTAATAATAAAATGAGTCAAATCGGAGGTTATATGAATGAAGTGCTACTGGCGATGGTGGCCGGCTTTATAGTCGGTTTGTTGTTTTCTTTCCTCAAATTGCCGATCCCTGCTCCTCCCGTTTTGTCCGGGGTGATGGGGATTGTCGGGGTCTATCTAGGGGGGCTGGCCTACTCCTGGATCCTGACGCGCTTCTTTTCGTAAGGCATTTTTGAATGCGGATTTGCCAGATGTGAGGTACCTCTGAAATTGGCAAATCCGGCTTGCAAACAGGGGGTATCTCGGCTGAAATAGGCGTTGCCAGCAGGGTGCTGGCAATGACTAATGCTCGATGAAATCGGGTGTTGGCGGTCAAATGGAATTGATTGGGAAGTCGGGTCGGAGTTGCTCTGCCTTTCTCAAGTCTTCATGGAACCAAGTCCGCACTTTTGTAAGAAAGTGACAGGGCTCTTGCCTTATTTACAGTCGTTGTGCCTCAGCCTTCGCACTGTAATTCCATTCCCGTATAGCTGGGAATTGCTACTGCTATCTCCTTTTCGGAGCTTGTGGTGGTGCCTGGTTATCTGGATCAAATCGAGACTTTGGAGAACAGAATGAGTGATCTGAAACTGGCCGCCCAGCGCGCCCTGAACCTGATGGACCTGACCACCCTGAACGACGACGATACCGATCAGAAGGTGATCGACCTGTGCCATAAGGCCAAGTCACCGGCCGGTCTGACCGCCGCCGTCTGCATCTACCCCCGTTTCATTCCTATCGCTCGCAAGACCCTGCGTGAGATCGGCGCTGCCGACGTGCGCATTGCGACCGTGACCAACTTCCCGCACGGCAACGACGACATCGAGATCGCCGTGGCCGAGACCCGTGCCGCTGTCGCCTACGGTGCCGACGAAGTGGACGTGGTGTTCCCGTACCGCGCTTTCATGGCTGGCAACGAACAGATCGGTTTTGATCTGGTCAAAGCCTGTAAAGAGGCCTGTGGTGCCAACGTGCTGCTGAAAGTGATCATCGAAACCGGCGAACTGAAAGAAGAGGCGTTGATCCGTCGCGCTTCCGAAATCTGTATCGATGCCGGTGCCGACTTCATCAAGACCTCCACCGGCAAGGTGCCGGTCAATGCGACCCCGGAAGCGGCGCGCATCATGATGGAAGTGATCAAGGCCAAGAATCCGAAAGTCGGCTTCAAGCCGGCCGGTGGCGTGAAAGATGCCGCCGTGGCGGGTCAGTACCTGGCCATGGCCGAAGAGATCCTCGGCAAGGACTGGGTATCCGCCCGTACCTTCCGCTTTGGTGCATCCAGCCTGCTGGCCAGTCTGCTGGCCACTCTGGGGCATGGCGACAAGCCGGCCAACACCAGCGGTTACTAATAGGTTGATGAGAGGGCGGACTGCTGTCCGCCCTGTTAAGCCCCCACCTGTGGTGCGCGGGCAAGGATTCAGGCTTGTGTAACGCCAGCAATGGCGGAGGGAATGAAAGATGTTTTTGCCTCAAGAAATTATTCGCAAGAAGCGCAACGGTGAAGCGCTCAGTACCCAAGAGATTCAATTCTTCGTTCAGGGCATTACCAATAACACCATCGGCGAGGGCCAGATTGCGGCGCTGGCGATGGCGGTTTACTTCAAAGATATGACCATGGATGAGCGGGTTGCCCTGACCTGCGCCATGCGCGACTCCGGCATGGTATTGACCTGGGATCACCTCAATCTGGGTGGCCCGATTGTCGACAAGCACTCCACCGGCGGTGTGGGTGACGTTGTCTCCCTGATGCTTGGCCCGATGGTCGCTGCGTGCGGCGGTTTCGTGCCGATGATCTCCGGCCGTGGCCTGGGCCACACCGGTGGTACCCTCGACAAACTGGATGCCATTCCCGGCTACCAGACCTCGGTCGACAACGATCGTTTCCTGAAAGTGGTGAAAGAGGCGGGTGTCGCCATCATCGGCCAGACTGGCGATCTCGCCCCGGCCGACAAGCGTATCTATGCAGTACGTGACATTACTGCCACCGTCGAATCTGTCGCCATGATCACCGGCTCCATCCTCTCCAAGAAGCTCGCCTCCGGGCTCGAAGCGCTGGTGATGGATGTGAAAGTGGGCTCCGGCGCCTTTATGCCGACCTTTGAAGCGTCCGAAGAGCTGGCCAAGAGTATTGTGGCCGTGGCCAACGGTGCCGGTTGCCGCACTTCAGCGCTCTTGACTGACATGAACCAGGTGCTGGCTTCCAGCGCCGGTAACGCGGTGGAAGTGCGTGAAGCGGTGCGCTACCTGACCGGTGAATATCGCAACCCGCGCATCCACGAAGTGACCATGGCGCTGTGTGCCGAGATGCTGATTTCCGCCGGTCTGGCCAGCGACGAGCGCGATGCCCGCACCAAGCTGCAGGCGGTGCTGGATAACGGCAAGGCGGCCGAGATATTCGGTCGCATGGTGACTGGCCTGGGTGGCCCGGCCGATTTCATGGAGCGTTATGACGCTTACCTGCCCAAAGCGGCCATCGTGCGTCCGGTCTATGCAGCCAACAGCGGCTTCGTAACCGCCATGGATACCCGCGAGCTGGGTCTGGCCGTGGTCGCCATGGGCGGTGGTCGCCGCGCAGCCGGTGACAAACTTGATTATGCGGTTGGTCTGACCGACTTTATCCGCCTGGGTCAGAGCGTCGATGCTGACAAGCCGATCGCCATGATCCACGCTCAGACTGAAGAGCAATATGCTCAGGCTGCCAGCATGGTGCAGGCGGCTGTCCGGATTGGTGGCGAGCGGCCCGAGGCACTGCCTGAAGTGTACCGCCGTATCACCCTGGCTGATTTGTAACAAGGGGAAGTCCCATGAAACGTACCTTTATCCTGATGATGGACTCTTTCGGTATCGGCGCTGCCGCCGACGCTGACAAGTTCGGAGACACGGGCGCCAATACCCTTGGCCATATCGCCAAGGCGTGTGCGGCTGGTGAAGCGCAGGGCCGTGGTGCCCTCAATCTGCCAAACCTGAGCAAGCTGGGCCTCGGCCACGCTTGCGAACAGGCTTCCGGCACCTTCCCGGCAGGTCTTAAGAAAGATATCGAGGTGGTCGGTGCCTACGGATACGCTCAGGAGCTCTCCTCCGGCAAGGACACTCCGTCCGGTCACTGGGAGATCGCCGGTGTGCCCGTGCTGTTCGAGTGGGGCTATTTCAAGGATCACACCAACAGCTTCCCGCAGGAGCTGCTGGACGCCATCGTCGAGAAGGCTGGTCTGCCGGGTTACCTCGGCAACTGCCACGCTTCCGGTACCCAGGTGCTGGACGATCTGGGCGAAGAGCATATGCGGACCGGCAAGCCGATCCTCTACACCTCTGCCGACTCGGTGTTCCAGATCGCCTGCCACGAAGAGACCTACGGCCTCGAGAAGCTCTATGAGCTGTGCCACATCGTGCGCGAGCTGCTGGAGCCCTACAACATCGGCCGCGTCATCGCGCGTCCGTTCGTGGGCAGTGGCAAAGGCAACTTCAAGCGTACCGGCAACCGTCACGACTACTCCGTGCTGCCGCCGGCACCGACCGTGCTGGACTACATGAAGGACGCGGGTGGTCAGGTGGTTTCCATCGGCAAGATCGCCGACATCTATGCCGAGCAGGGCATCACCAAGAAAGTGAAGGGGACCGGTCTGACCGAGCTGTGGGATCGAACCCTGGAAGAGGTGAAAGCGGCCGGTGACAATACCATCGTCTTCACCAACTTTGTCGACTTCGACTCCTCCTACGGTCACCGTCGCGACGTGAAGGGCTACGCCGATGCGCTGGAGTATTTCGACTCCCGCCTGCCGGAATTGTTCGACCTGCTGCAGGATGGCGACGTGGTGGTGCTGACCGCAGACCACGGTTGTGACCCGACCTGGAGCGGCACCGACCATACCCGCGAGTACATCCCGGTACTGTTCTACGGCAAGCCGATCAAGGCCGGTTCCGTCGGCCGTCGCGAGACCTTCGCCGACATCGGCCAGAGCATTGCGGCGTACCACGGTCTGCCCAAACTGGCATACGGTACCAGCTTCCTGTAATTTACCCGCCCGCCACTCCGGTGGCGGGCAATTTTAATAAAGACAATAAAACTCAACCCAAGTGTGAAGGAATCAAGAGAATGGCAACTCCTCATATCAATGCGAAAGATGGCGCCTTTGCTGATACCGTGCTGATGCCGGGCGACCCCCTGCGCGCCAAGTACATCGCCGAGACTTTCCTGGAGAACGTCGAGCAGATCTGCGACGTGCGCAACATGTTCGGCTTTACCGGTACCTACAAGGGCCGTCGTATCTCCGTGATGGGTCACGGCATGGGTATCCCCTCCTGCTCCATCTACGCCAAAGAGCTGATCACCGATTACGGTGTGAAGACCCTGATCCGTGTCGGCTCCTGCGGTGCCGTGCGTGAAGATGTGAAACTGCGTGACGTGGTAATCGGTATGGGTGCCTGCACCGACTCCAAAGTAAACCGTCTGCGTTTCAAGGATCACGACTTCGCTGCCATCGCTGACTTCGATCTGGTTGCCAATGCTGTTCAGGCCGCCAAGAACAAGGGCGTTGCCGTGCGCGTGGGCAACATCTTCTCCGCCGACCTGTTCTATACCCCGGATCCCTCCATGTTCGACGTCATGGAAAAATACGGCATCCTGGGTGTCGAGATGGAAGCAGCCGGTATCTACGGCGTGGCCGCTGAGTACGGTGCCAAGGCACTGACCATCTGCACCGTCTCCGACCATATCCGTACCGGTGAGCAGACCACCTCTGAAGAGCGTCAGCTGACCTTCAACGACATGATCGAAATCGCACTGGATTCCGTCCTGCTGGGCGACAAGTAATCCTCTTGCGAATAAAAAACGGCGGCCTGCGGGCCGCCGTTTTTTATCTGCTCTCTGTCCGGGCCATTAGTTTTCCGGTGGCGGGGAGGGGGGCGTACTCTTTTTCTTGTGCTTGCGCACCCGCATGTAGTTGCGGCGAATGCCGTAGGAGATGAGTACGCCGGCCAGCAGGGCGACCAGCAGCATCAGCCGCTGTTTCTCCTGTGTCACCTTGAGCCGGGTATCTTTGTCCGCCAGCATCTGCTGCTCTTCCAGGGTGATGCGCAGATAGCCGAGGGTCTGGGTTCCGTCCTGGATCTCCTGCACGAACTGGATGCGCCCCTTGCCCTGCTCCGGCATCGACTGGTTGTCGCTGCCGATGGGGAGCAGGCTCTCCAGCGGAACGGCCTGTTCCGACTGGGCGAGCGGGATGCCGCGTCCATCATAGAGGGTGACGTCGAGGATCTCCGGCTCGGTCGCCAGATCCCGTGCCAGTCGCTCCAGCTCGCTGCTGTTGTCCTCCTTGATCCAGCGCTTCATGTCGCGGGCGGCATAGGCGACCAGCGCCTGGGCGCGGTTGCGCGCTTCGCTGTGCAGGGCGGCCTGACTCTCTCCCTGCATATGGAGGAGCACAACCAGTACCCAGCAGCCGAGCAGCAGGCCGGCTACCAGACTGAGCACACGTTTGATGGGAAGATGACGCTGCAAGCGCGAGACCTCATGCTGACCGGAAGTTGCGGGATCTTGGCGCTTGCCTGCGCAAAAAGCAATACGCTACTCTGGGCCACTATTGTTAACCCCTTGATCACCATGGAAGGCGTATCGCTTATGTTGTTGTCCCAGCTCCCCACCTCCTTATCCGAATGGCCCGCCCAGCTGTCATCTTCCCCCTGGTGGCAGCTGACCCCGGATGCCCTGCAACCGACCGGGACGCCCCTTGCGGCTAGCTGGCTGGTGCTGTTTGGCAAGGCGCTGGGGCCGGCCTCTCTGGAAGAGCTGGTCCCCCTGTTGGCTGAGCACGGGGTGGCGGCGACCCTCTATCCGGCGACCGAGGTAGCGGGTTGCCCGTTGCTGCTGCTCGGTACCGACCGCTTCTCGCCCGAGCTGGTGGCCGTGCTCAAGGAGAGGGTGTGGGAGATCGATCTCTGTCATTTGCCCGCGCTGCCGACCCTGAGTGAGCCCGGCCTGCTGGTGATGGATATGGACTCCACCGCGATCCGCATCGAGTGCATCGACGAGATAGCGCGGCTGGCGGGGGTTGGCGATCAGGTTGCGGCGGTGACCGCGGCTGCCATGCAGGGCAAGCTGGAGTTTGCCGACAGTCTGCGTAATCGGGTGGCGCTGCTTGAGGGGGCGCCCGTCGCCATCCTCGATGAGGTGGCGGCATGGATGCCCTGGATGCCGGGCTTGCAGCTGATGGTCGATACCCTCAAACAGGCGGGGTGGCGTGTGGCTATCGCTTCCGGCGGTTTTACCCGCTTTGCCGGCCAGTTGCAGCGGGAGCTGGGGCTGGATGCCATCTTCGCCAACGAACTGGCGGTGGAGGGGGGCCAGCTGACCGGTAAGGTGAGCGGGCGCATCGTCGATGCCGGCGTCAAAGCCGAAGTACTGCAGCAGCTGGCGGCCGAGTATGCCATTGCGCCCGCCCAGACCGTGGCCATCGGCGATGGCGCCAACGATCTCAAAATGATGGCGGTGGCGGGCCTCGGCATTGCCATTCATGCCAAGCCGCTGGTGCGGGCTCAAGCGGCTGCGACCCTAAATCATCATGATCTGGAGGGGGTGCTCTGCCTGCTCTCGGCACGCGCCTGTAGCGAAAGGCGCTGGGATCGCCCCTGATATTGTTTCATGGAGGAAACCAATCGAAATGGAATTGTTGCAGCAATCACTCTTTGTCCCCTGTGGCGAGCATCAACTGCACGTCCGTCATATCAAACCGGGGGCGGCCGTTCATGGTGAACCCATCCTGATGGTGCACGGTGCCATCGAGAATGGTCGCATCTTCTATACCGAGTCGGGCAAGGGGTTGGCCTGCTTTCTGGCTCGCCACGGCTTTCAGGTCTATGTCGCCGATCTGCGCGGGCGCGGGCTCAGTACCCCCGCCATCGCCGAGCTGGCGGAGCACGGTCAGCACGAGCTGATCACCGAGGATCTGCCCGCCCTGCACCGCTGGATTGCCGCGCGCCACCAAGGCTTCAAGGTGCACTGGGTGGCTCACTCCTGGGGCGGCGTCATCATGGCCTCCACGCTGGTGCGCTTTCCCGAACTTGCAGAGCAGGTGGCCAGCCTGCTCTTCTTCGGCACCAAGCGCGGGGTGTCGGTGCAAAATCCCGAGCGCTGGTTGAAGGTGGATCTGATCTGGAACCGGCTGGCCCCATGGCTGGCGCGTCGCCGCGGTTTTCTGGCTGCTCGGGATCTCAAGATTGGTGCCGATGACGAGCCGCTGCGCTACCTGCAGGAGACCATCCCCTGGGTCAAGTGCGGTCCCTGGCAGGATCCTCACGACGGTTTTGCCTATGACGAGGCGGCTGCCCGGGTCAACTGGCCGCCGCTCTGGATGATCTCGGCCAAGGCGGACAAGGTGTTGGGCCACCCCACCGACGTGCGCCGTTTCAGCGACGAGATGGGCTCAAGGACCCGCCATACCCGGCTTGGCCGGGACAACGGCAACCGGCTTGATTACGACCATATCAATATGCTGACCGCCCCGCAGGCGCAGGAGGATCACTTCCCCCGGATCCTCGACTGGCTGCTGGATCCGCAGGCCGCGTGATAAAAAAACAGGGCGCATGATGCGCCCTGTTTCTTGTGGCCGGGATCAGTTGAGTGGCGGCGTGATGCCGAGGCGGAACAGGGTCGCCTGGGTGGTGTCGGTCAGCTCGCCGACCCCGACGACGCTCCAGAGCTCCTCCTCCAGCTTTTTCGCCTTGTGAATGGCAAATTTGGCGATGTAATCCAGCTCGTTGGCAATGAAGTTGGTGTCGGGGCGCCCGGTGCGGGAGACGCCGACCAGCACCGAGTAGAACTCCCCTTCCTGTAGTGCCAGCTCAATAAACTGGCGCTTCTCCTTCACGCCAGTGAACTCGCTGGCGAGACGGCTGCGGAAGATGGGCAGGCCCGCTCTGGTCTGGATGCTGGCGATGTAGACCTCCTCCTCCTTCGGCTTGTCCTCCCGCTCTATGCTGCGCAGCGGCGTCATCAGCAGCTCCTTGAGCAGCTCTCCCTGAAACAGCGGATAGAGGTTCTCCTGCTCCGGCAGCTCGGCGCAGGCGGTGAGCAGCCGTTGCAGGCTGCGCGGCTTGAGCGACTTGCCGATGGAGGCGGGTTTGGGGGCCCCCTTCAGCTTGTTGATGTAGACCGGCGAGTTGAACAGGTGGTGGGTGTAGATGTTGCGCAGGGCGCGGGCCAGCCCGCGGTAGCGACGCTGCTCCTGCGCTGCCTTGAGCTTGTTCTGGTTGCTTTCGATCAGCAGGCTGAAGAACTGGCGACCTGTGTGGCGATCGGAATCCCCCTCGATGCAGAGATGCAGCACGGTACGGGTCATGTTGAGACTGACCAGCCGATAGGAGAGATGCTGCAAGTCCATGCTCTTGGAGAGCTCCTGCAGGCGGGGCAGGGCAATGGTCACCACATCGTTTTTCTCGCCGACAAACGCCTCTTCCAGCTCGATCTGCAGGCCATGGGCCGAGATGTCGCGGGTCCAGCCCAGCCAGGACTTGCCGTTGTGGTGGATGGCGACTGCCGTCTTGTGGATGTAGCGCAGCTCCTTGCGCAGCTGGACATAGTGCAGGGTCTCGATCTCGAAGGGGGCAACCCCCTGCTCGTGGCCAAAACGCTGCAACTCGTTGGCGTTGCTGCCAGCCTCCCCCTCCTGATAGAACTCTTCGCGCTGGGACTCCTGACTGATCTCCTGCAGCAGGCCGCAATAGCCAATCTGCTTGAGTCGCTCGAGCAGCAGTATGTCCTGCAACTGCGGGTTTTCGAGCCCCTGCAGCTGGCCGACATCCGCTTCGAGCAGTTCGCACGCCTCCAGCGTGAACTTGTAGACGCGCCAGCTGGGGCGGCGTGAGCCCACTTGGAAGAAGAGGGCGGTCAGGCCGCTCTGGCGCAGCTCTTCGGCAGTTGCCGAGAAGAAGTAGATGTGGCTGCGCACCGTGTGGGTGAAGCAGTAGATGAGGGTTTCGCTGGTGGCACCGGGGGCGGGGCAGAGTCGCTTCATCCGCTCGGCATTGAAGAGCCCCGCCAGCGCATCGCGGTTCTTCTCGTCACGCCAGTACTCCAGCAGATGCTGGTTGTTCTCGGTGCGCAGGGCAATCTCGAGGCAGGGGCTGTCGCCGGTCCCGAAGAAGAGCGGCATGCCGGTCATGCGTGGCAGGTAGAACTGCTCGTACCCCTTGATGATGGCGGCCGAGAGCAGGTAGTCGACGCTGACCCGGTAGCGCACCTTGTTGACTTCGATGAACTCTTTCAAAAAAGCGTCAAAGGCGGGTTGCTCGCCAGTGCGCACCAGCCGCAGCCAGAATTTTCCCTCTTTGCTCTCTTCCCCGAGGATCTGGTAATTGACCGGTTGGTGCAGTACCGGGTTGGGGTTGTCGCGTTCCAGCCCGGTGAAGAAGACCTCGACCTGAGCGCCGGTATGGTAACTGGGTAGATAGGGCACCGAGATGCGCATCCCGCCGAGGGAGAGATCGGAACTCTTGGCAAACAGCTTTTCACCATCCGGCAGCTTGAGCAGTACCGGCGAGCTGAAGTGCATCCGCTCCTGACGGCGGCCGTAGTAGCTGGCGAAGGCGATGGTATTGACATCATATTGCCTGAACGGACTGGCCGGCGGGGTGAGGTGGCCATCGACGCGAGCGTGGTGCTGCTGTTTTTGCCACTGTTGCAGTGCCTCGTTGACCCCTATGGTATAGGCGTCACGGTAGAGATAGCACTGGGACTGGAACAGGTTGATCGCCTCGGCCGGCATGAAGTGGGTAATGCCGTCGAACTCATGGATCAGACACTCATCTGCCAGCTCATCGCGCATGTCGATGACCCTGCGGCACGGAGAGCATTTGCGTTTTAGCTCCATTTTGAGCAGAAAACGGCTGTTGCTGTTCTCTTCCTGGGTCATGCGGTTGAAGATCTCCTCGAAATCTTTCTCCCGCAACAAGGGGACAAGTTGTTCAATCAGATATTGTTGGTGTTCTGAATCCATGTGTTCCTGCCACGGAAAGTCACTTTTCCGATTCTGGGTTTGATCTGTCGGTCGCAAACAAGTATATCAAGCAGGAATTCATCCTGTCCCCGAGTAATCAATGGCCAAAAATAAAACTGCTTATGTTTGTTCCGAATGTGGTGCCGACTTCACACGCTGGCAGGGCCAGTGCAGTGAGTGCAAGGAGTGGAACACCATTACCGAGGTGCGCCTCGGGTCGGTGACTCCTGCCGGCAAGAGTGCCCGTTATACCGGTTATGCCGGTGCAATTGGCAGTCAGGTGCAGACACTGGCAGAGATAGCCACTACCGAGATCCCCCGTTTCTCCTCCGGTTTCAAGGAGCTGGATCGGGTTCTTGGCGGCGGCGTGGTACCAGGCTCTGCCATTCTTATCGGTGGCAACCCGGGGGCGGGCAAGTCGACCCTGCTGCTGCAGACCATGTGTGGTCTGGCCGAGCGGATGAAAACCCTTTATGTCACCGGTGAGGAGTCCCTCCAGCAGGTGGCGATGCGCGCCAATCGCCTCGGCTTGCCTACCGACAAGTTGCGGATGCTGTCGGAGACCAGCGTCGAGCAGATCTGCCTGATTGCCCAGCAGGAGCAGCCGCAGATCATGGTGATCGACTCCATCCAGGTGATGCATGTGGCGGATGTGCAGTCGGCGCCCGGTTCCGTCTCGCAGGTGCGGGAGGCGGCAGCGCTGCTCACTCGCTACGCCAAGCAGAACCACGTGGCCATCTTCATGGTGGGCCATGTGACCAAGGATGGTACGTTGGCCGGCCCCAAGGTGCTGGAACACTGTATCGACTGCTCCGTGCTGCTCGACGGTGGCCATGACTCCCGTTTTCGTACCTTGCGCTCCCACAAGAACCGTTTCGGAGCGGTCAACGAGCTTGGCGTCTTTGCCATGACTGGGCAGGGAATGCGGGAGGTCAGCAATCCCTCTGCCATTTTCCTTAGCAGGGGAGAGGAGCAGGCTCCCGGCTCCATCGTGATGGTGATTTGGGAGGGCACCCGACCGCTGCTGGTAGAGCTGCAGGCATTGGTGGATTACTCCCAGCTCTCCAATCCGCGCCGGGTGGCGGTGGGGATGGATCACAACCGGCTCGCTATGCTGCTGGCTGTATTGCACCGCCACGGTGGTCTGCAGATGGCGGATCAGGATGTCTTCATCAACGTGGTTGGCGGCGTCAAGGTGGAAGAGACCAGTGCTGACCTGGCCCTGCTGCTGGCCATGGTCTCCAGTTTCCGCGACCAGTCGTTGCCCAAGGATCTGGTGGTGTTTGGCGAGGTCGGGCTCTCCGGCGAAATTCGCCCGGTGCCGTCCGGTCAGGAGCGACTGCAAGAGGCGGCGAAACACGGTTTCCGCCGCGCCATCGTGCCGCACGCCAACGCCCCCAAGCACCCTATCGAAGGGATGGAGGTAGTGCCGGTCAAAAAGTTGTCTGATGCGCTTGAGGCGCTGTAATCCGGTGCAGCTAAAAGACTATGTCTTGGGATGAACGTAAATAAGAAGAGCGCCAAGGCGCTCTTCTTATTTACGGGATTACGGGGAAATATGGAACGTCAGGGCTGGCTGTGTTCCAGATGCTCGCTCAGCAGCTGCTCCAGCTCCCGGTGCAGCAGCTCCTCATCACCCACATTGAGTTCGATCATCCGCCTCAGGTGGGTAGCGCTGTCGATGTCGATGTGATGGCAGTAGAAGCCCAGCTTCTTGCTGGCCTCATGGTTCAGCTCTACCTGCATCTTGATCTCGATGTCACTGCCGCTCAGGACAAAGCTCAGCTGGTACTCTTTGTTCTCATTGCTCACCCAGTCGTCAGGCCGGATTAGCAGCGCACCCTGCAGGGAAATATCGACAAGCTGAGTGCGCCACTTGCGTTCCCCCTGCGTGAGTTCAGCCATGGTCAAGTAGAGGATCCGTGCAAAACGGCGGCGCTCAGACATGCTCATCTCCTTGTATGCAATCAGTGTGGACCCGATGGTCATTGCTTTGAGTGTAATCCACCTTGACTGCCCATATCTTGAACTTGCTCCGAAAATGGCGTTCAAGCCTGTTGTGCACTAAGGGATTCCACCACATGGAGTGCTTTGACCAGACGATCTTCCTGTTTGAAGCGCTCCTCCAGCACAGGACCCAATTCATTGAGGTCATCATCGAGCAGCAGCAGTTGGGCTTCATCGGCCTCGCTGTACTTGTCGTTGAACTCGAGAGCCAGTTCGGTGCTGGTACGGATATGGGGATAGATGCGTTTGGCGAGCTCCAGCGTTTCGCCGCTGGCCTGCTCGAAGGCGGTGACCACGTGATTGTAGATTTCGAAGTGGCCTGCGCTGACGTAGTCGACCAGTCTGTCACAGAAGTGCTGCAGCTCTTCGGGTTTGGGCAGGCATCGCTGTTTGGTTCGGGCCGGAGTAAGGCCAGCCAGCCGCATGTATTCGACCAGCAGGGCTTGTCTTGCGTCCAGCCAGTCGTCGATAGCCTTGTGTTTTCCTGCCAGCGCCTGTTTGGTCTGTTCCAGTTTCGTCAACATAATCCCTCCATGGGGCAAGGCCGGGCGATTGATGGGGCTTCCTAGCCGTTTGAACAGTGACACACCCTATAACTAGGGAAAATCTGACCAAGCGTCAATAGGCTTGCCGGGATATTGTTAAGTGGTATTGAGGTGGGTGTCAAATTGAGCTTGTTGAAGGGCGAGAGGCCGGTTGGTTCAGGGTTTTTCAGGGCTGGAATGTGACTTTTTCCGCAGATCTTGATGAAAACCCCAGCGTTTGACGCCCCCTGCTCGATAAAGCCTTTGCTTGAGCGTTTTTTTTTGCATAGAGTGACCCAGCGCTAAATGCCCGATCATAAAGGAAATGTTATGAACAAAGCTCAACTTGTCGATGCGATTGCCGCCAAAGCAGATCTGAGCAAAGCTCAGGCCAAAGTGGCTCTGGAAGAGATCATCAATGGTATTACCCAGAGCTTGAAAGAAGGTGATGCTGTGCAGCTGGTCGGTTTTGGCACCTTCAAGGTCACCCACCGCGCAGGCCGCACCGGCCGTAACCCGCAAACTGGTAAAGAGATCCAGATTGCTGCAGCCAACGTGCCTTCATTCGTGGCTGGCAAGGCTCTGAAAGACGCCGTCAAGTAAGTCTTAAAGTCTGTTTTGTCCAATGCCAGTCAGCTTGCTGACTGGCATTGTTTTTATTGGGGCTTTCAGTTTTACCCTTCCATCTCACCTACCTTGGTTTGCGCAAGGAGCACTCTGCGCGTCAGGCCGTCTGCTGCGCGGCCGCTGGCAATGGCCAGATCCGCTCATAGGCCCAGGTAAAGAGAATGATGTAGACGAGGTAGAAGGCAACGAAGCCGAGATCCAGCAGTAGCGCTTCCCACAACCCCAGATCGAGCCAGAACATGACGCAGGGGAGGGAGAGCATCATAAAGCTCGCTTCGTAGCCAAACGCATGCAGGAAGCGATCAAGAGGGCGCTTGTTGGTGCGCCCGCACAGAGTCAGTAGCGCCTTGTCAAACAGCAGGTTCCAGCCATAGGTCCATGCAGTGGCGACGATGGAGAATAAGATCGCCAGTGAACCGACCTCGGCGACACCCTGGCCAAACAGCTGGCTGATAAGCGGGGCAACCATGGCCAGACCAATGCCTTCATAGAGAACCAGATAGCGGAGCCGATCCGAAGTGGTGCGCAGATGGGTACTACTCATGGGTGATGTGCCTCCTGTGGGAGGCGCATTCTAATGAGCAGTTGGCCAAAAATGAAGCAATTTGTCGCTGGCCAGCTGCTGTGTGGTGTGTTTCCCGCCCTTATGCTGCAGGCGCTGTCACTTGGGTATGGAGCGTGAATCCCTCCTCAGCAGGATTGAGCTGCACCCTGACCTCTCCCAACTCTGCGAGCGAGGTAACATGGGTACCGCCACAGGGGATGGTCACCTCCTGGCCTTCCAGCGTGCAGTGCCAGTAGCGCGAATCGATGATCGCCTCGCCTGCGCGGCTACGGCGGATCTCGCCCCTGGCTGTAATCCAGTCGGCCAGCTGCTGGTTGGCCTTCTCTTCAATCAACGCCAGATCTGCCAGCAGCGCCTCGCTGTTGACCCCTTTCTTGCGCAGGCTCTTGCCGATTCGGTACTGCTCCCGCGAACCGCAAGGCTCGACCCGCGAGCTTTGAATAGCAAGACGATCGAAGTCAGGCTGGCCCAGTGCATCGCGCTCGCTTACCTCCTTGCGCCAGTAGGGGATGAGTACCCGGTTGAGGGCCATCGCGGCCAGATGGCAGCCGCTATGGCCCAGACTCAGGGCGTAGCGGGCCGCGCTATCGACCTGCAACTCGACCCGACTGCCGACAGGCAAGTTGTGCTCGCCCGCCAAGGGGTGTACCACGACGAACCGCCATCCCTCTGCCCCCCGTTTTACCGGAATATCGGCGTCGACGAACAGCTCGCCATCCGGGCTGATAGCCCCCATACGGCAAGGGCCAATGGCGGCTTCGCCCCCTTCCCAGCGAGCATGGCCTACGTCCCCCGGCTGATCGGGCCAGAGGTGGCTTTGGGGGTGAAAGGGGGTGAGGTCGGTGACCAGCAGCGTGGTTTCACCGCGCTGGCAGCAGACCACGCTGGCCTGCTCCTGATGATGGCCCAGCACGAAGCTGACTCGGGTATGTTCCATGGCAAGGCTCCCGCAACGATAGATGAGAAGAGAAAGCGGCAGCATACGCCAAAGTGCGAGGAGGCTCATTAACCAGTGTTAATGAGCCTCCTGTTTGGTGACTGGTTGCTAGATCATGGCAACCAGCAGGTAGGCATTGAGCCCGATCACCAGTGCAACGATAAGACGGCCGATGGCCTGGGTGACCGGATGGTTGCGATGTTGCCCCATCAGCGCCCGATCACCGGTCAGCATCAGCAGCGGGATCAGCGCCAGCGCGATGCCAAAACTCAGGATTACCTGACTCAACACCAATATCTCTGTCGTGTTGAAGCCCATGGCGATCACCACGAAGGCGGGGGTCATGGTGATGGCGCGGCGCAGCCAGAGCGGGATGGTGAAGCGGACAAAACCCTGCATCACTACTTGCCCAGCCAGCGTCCCCACCACGGTAGAACTGATGCCGGAGGCGACCAGCGAGAGGCCAAACAGGGTGGCCGCCGCCTGACCCAGCAGCGGGGTGAGGGTTTGGTAGGCTGACTCCAGCTCCGCTACCTGCTGGTGGCCCGAGCTATGAAAGGCGGCCGCCGCCATTGCCATCATCGCCAGATTGACGAAGCCGGCGATGGTCATGGCGATGGCCACATCGACCCGGGTGGTATGTAGCCGCTGGCTGACCGAGCCCTGAGCCTGCGTGTGCTGAGTCAACGCCGAGTGCAGATAGATGACGTGGGGCATCACGGTGGCACCGAGCACACCGGCGGCCAGATAGACGGCATCGCTGTTGGGCAGACCGGGGAAGATCGCCCCTTCCAGCAGGCTCGGCAGATGGGGGCGGGAGAAGATCAGCTCGACGATGTAGGCCGCCGCGACAAACAGCAACAGGCCACCGACCACGAACTCCAGCGGCTTCTGGCCACGGGATTGCAGCATCAGGATCCCCCAGGTGACCACGGCAGTGATACAGGCTCCTTCCAGCAGGGTCACGCCAAGCAGCAGCTTGAAGCCGACGGCGGCGCCGATAAATTCGGCGAGATCGGTGGCCATGGCGATAATTTCCGCTTGTACCCAATATGCCCAGACCGCCGGTTTCGGCAGTCGGTCGCGGATATGCTCAGCCAGATTCTTGCCGGTGACGATGCCGAGCTTGGCCGAGAGGGTCTGCACCACCATGGCCATCAGGTTGGCCCATACCACCACCCAGAGCAGCTGGTAGCCGAAAGTAGAGCCGGCTTGAATATTGGTGGCGAAGTTGCCCGGATCTATGTAGCCAATGGCAGCGATAAAGGCGGGCCCGAGCAGGGTCAGTTTGAATTTGCGGCTTGGAATCGTTGTAGTCAGTGCGGGTTGCATGGCATCACCCTCCATCAGGATATGGAGAGAGAATAGATCTAAATGATAATTGTTATCAATTGGTCTTTTGTATCATATCCATCGGGAAAAACTTTTGAGGTCGTCAGTTGCAGTGAGGGATGCGATTTCGTACAATACTCCGCCCTAGAAAAGCAGCGACTAAACACCATTATGTTCCTTGCCTCCGAGGTCTGGCTGCACCTGGGCGGAGGCTGAATTAATCCGTAAGGAGCTAAAATGCGTCATTACGAAATCGTCTTCATGGTTCATCCGGACCAGAGCGAGCAAGTTCCCGGCATGATCGAGCGTTACACCGGCGCCATCACCACTTCCGGTGGTACCATTCATCGCCTGGAAGATTGGGGCCGTCGTCAGCTGGCTTACCCGATCGACAAACTGCACAAAGCCCACTACGTTCTGATGAACGTAGAAGCAGAGCAAGCCGTTATCGATGAGCTGGAAACCAACTTCCGCTTCAACGATGCCGTTATCCGCAACATGATCATGCGCACCAAGCACGCCGTGACTGAAGTTTCTCCGATGGCCAAGGCCAAAGAAGAGCGCTTCACCCGTCGTGACGACGAGCGCCGCGAAGAAGCTACTGAAGCTGCTTCCGAAGAGTAATTCTGGATCACTGACTAGAGGATAAAGGCCATGGCACGTTATTTCCGTCGTCGTAAGTTCTGCCGCTTCACCGCCGAGAACGTTACCGAGATCGACTACAAAGATATCGTTACTCTGAAAAACTACATCACTGAATCTGGCAAGATCGTACCGAGCCGTATCACCGGTACCCGCGCCAAGTATCAGCGTCAGCTGGCACGCGCCATCAAGCGTGCTCGTTACCTGGCTCTGCTGCCGTACACCGATCTGCACAACAAGTAAGAATCGGCCCGGCACTTAAGCCTAACTCAACGAAATTTATAGAGGAAAGGTAATGCAAGTTATCCTGCTCGACAAAATCGCCAAACTGGGCGGTCTGGGTGACCAAGTTTCCGTGAAATCTGGTTATGCCCGTAACTACCTGATCCCGCAAGGCAAAGCTGTTATGGCCACCAAGGCCAACATCGAAGCTTTCGGTGCTCGTCGCGCTGAGCTGGAAGCCAAACTGGCTGCCAACAAAGCTGCTGCTGAAGAGCGTGCTGCCAAGCTGGCCGAACTGGCTACCGTGGTTATCGCTTCCAAGTCTGGCGACGAAGGCAAGCTGTTCGGTTCCATCGGTACCCGTGACGTGGCTGAAGCCATCACTGCTGCCGGCGTAGCCGTTGCCAAGAGCGAAGTCCGCATGGGCAACGTTCTGCGTAACACCGGTGACTACGAAGTTGCTGTTCAGCTGCACGCTGACGTTAAAGCAACCGTACAGATCCAGGTTGTTGCCCTGTAATAGCGATTCGCTTTTGCAGAAAAAACCCGCGCACTTGCGCGGGTTTTTTATTTTCAGGCCCGGGGGTAGAGTGAAGCTCTGTTCCTCTGGAGGAGATCTCTATGGCCTGGGTCGAAGGTCGCGTCATCGAACGCATCGAATGGACACCCACTCTGTTCTCCCTGCGGGTAGCGGCCGATCTGGCCCCCTACAAGGCAGGTCAATTCACCAAACTGGCCCTTGAGCAGGGCGAGCGGCGCATTCAGCGCGCCTACTCCTTCGTTAATCCTCCCTCTGCGCCATACCACGAGTTCTATCTGGTCGAGATCCCGAGCGGTGAGCTGACCCCTTCCCTCGGCTCACTGCAAGCGGGCGATACCCTGCTGGTGCAGTCTCTGGCCACCGGCTTTCTGACACTGGATGAGGTACCGGCCGGACGCGATCTCTGGCTGCTCTCGACCGGCACCGCCATCGGCCCCTTCCTCTCCATGCTGGCCGAGGGCGAGGCCTTCAACCGTTTCGACAATCTGGTGCTGGTACATGGGGTGCGCAAAGGCGAAGAGCTGAGCTATCAGGCTTTGATCGCCAGCTTTGCCGAGCAACATGGCGAGCGCTTTCGCTATGTCCCCTTTGTCAGCCGCGAGCCGTGGCCCGATGCAATGGCGGGACGGATCCCGGCAGCGATTGCCAGCGGCCAGTTGCAGCAGCGGGTAGGGTTGGGGTTCTCACCCGAGCTGAGTCAGGTGCTTATCTGTGGCAATCCGGAGATGGTGAAAGAGACCCAGCAAACCTTGCTGGCACTGGGGTTGGCCAAGAACCTGCGGCGGGCACCCGGCAATATCAGTGCGGAGAACTACTGGTAACGCAGCATAACGGCGGGGCCGCTCGGCCCCTGCTCATTTGATTACTGGTTGTTGCCCTGCGGAGCGGGCATCTGGTTGGTGCTGGGGGGCTGATTGCGATTCTCTTCGCTCTCGACATTGACTCTCATCCCCTTGCAGTCAGAGGGAATATAGTCGTTTACCCCCAGATCGAGGCACTCTTTCTGGCTCCAGCCAAACTGCTTGTCATCCCAGTCCAGATTGAAGGTCATCGCATCGACAGAGAAGGTTGAGCCGCTGCTCTCCTGGGATGGTTGGTCTGCATGGGCTGCGCCGGCGAGCAGCAAGAGTGAGAGGAGCAAAGGGGTCGTTCTGTTCATGATGGCCTCGGATAATTGCAACGGCGGATGAGTATACGTCAGCGGGCTGAACCCGGGCGGAATCGCATCCCATCTCGCCACACGATGAAGTCAGGAGGGGGATTGTAGCGCTTTTCTGCTGCCAATTTGTCCGTTTTGGTCGCACTCTGGGCAGCTGGTTTGCAATATGAAGGAATTCAGGTGTTTGCCCTTCTCTGAACGGCTCTGCCGACTATAATCGGCAGCCAACTTTTCCTGCACTGCACCACAGTTTCACCATGACCACACAGGACGCTTCCGCGCTGCGCTATCCCAAGGGATGGTTCGCGCTCACCACGGTATACAGTTTTACCGGGCTGGCCATTTTGGCCTCTATTATCTTCTCCCTGCTGCTGTTTCTCTCCATCGATGACAACCCGCTGATGAAGTGGCTGTTTGGCGGTCTGGCGATCATTTTCGAGCTGGGCAAGTTCTACGTCTGGTACGAGTACGGCGAGCGCAAGGCGCGCCGGGATCTGAGTGGTGCCTTCTGGTCGTTGCTGTTCTACAGCGTGCTGGCGGCCATCTCTATCGGTGGCAGTATCGGTGGTATCAACAGTGCCACCAATACGGTGCTGAGCCAGCAGGCGCGCCATGAACGGGAGATCGCCCGTTTTGACGAACAGATCGCCAGCATCGAGCGGCAGATCCAGCTAAACGAAGAGGCGGCCCGCAAATATATCGAGCTGGAGCGCATCTCCAGCGGCGTCTCCTCGTTGCAGCACGCCAACACCAAGCTGCGCTTGCAGCAGGATGAACTGCGTCAGCAGCGCGATGCGAAGCCGGTCAACGAGCAATCCTCCATGCTGGGGCTGATGAGCAGTCTGGCGGACGGGGTCGGGATGAGCATCAGCCAGGTGCAGTTTCTGCTGGTCTGTTTCCTCTCGGTGCTGCTCGACGTATTCGGTGCCTTCTTCGTCAGCCTGATCGGTGAGGAGAGCCGTTTTCGCCGGATGTGGCGCTGGCAGCAGGCACGCGCCCGTGCCGAGGAGCAGGAGGCCCTGGCTCAGGCAGCCCAGCCCGAGCCCATGCAGCCGCCGGAGCCTGCACCCGAGGTGCTGGCACAGGTGCGCGGCGCGCTGGAGAGCGGTGAGCTCAAGTGCAGCAAGCGCTCGGTGGCGCAGGCACTGTCACTTTCGCTGGAGGAGGTGGATCGGGTGTTCCACCATCTGCTGTCGCAAGGGGTGTTGGGGCAGGGGAGCAATCGCCACTACTACCTCAACTCGCAGCCGGTGCAGTAACGACAGCGACAAAAAGGCCACCGATGGGGTGGCCTTTTTCGTATCTGATTCAGTTGGTCAGCACCATCATCAGGCTGAGGAAGGCGGCCAGTCCGCCACCGATGCCGATGATCCAGTAAAACCCCTTGGCCCCCTGTTTGAGCGGGATGCGGAAGTAGAGCAGGAATGCCCACCACCCCAGCGCCAGCAACAGAGGAATAAGAAACATTCGAGCCATGGTCTCCTCGCTGTTATTCTGTTGACCCTCGATGCATCAACAGGATGGCTTGTGCAATGACGCAACTACAGATTACCGCATTCGGCGACCCCTCGGTACTCAAGCTCAATCCCTCTCTCGACAAGGTGCCTGCCGATGGCGAAGTGCGGGTGCGTATCTGCTTTGCGGGGGTCAACCCCATCGATGCCAAGACCCGGGCCGGTCTCGGCTGGGCGGCTGCCCAGAACAAGGACAAGCTGCCCTGGACGCCCGGTTACGACGTGGCTGGCGTGGTGGAGCGAGTGGGTCCCGGCGTGGCCTCGCTGGCCGAGGGCGATCTGGTGTGCGGCATGGTCGGGTTTCCCCTTGCAGCCGGTGGTTATGCTGAATCCGTGGTGGCGAGCGAGCATGAGCTGGTGAAACTTGACGGGGTGAGCCTCCAGCAGGGGGCGGCGCTGCCGCTGGCGGGACTCACCGCCTGGCAGGGATTGTTCGAACATGGTGCCCTTAAGGCGGGGCAGCGAGTGCTGGTTCTGGCCGGGGCTGGTGGTGTCGGTCATCTGGCGGTGCAGTTTGCCGCTGCTTATGGCGCTCACGTGGTAGCCACGGCGAGCGGCGACAACCACAGTTTCCTCCATAGTCTCGGGGCGAACCGGATGGTGGATTACCATCAGGCCGAATGGTTCGCCGAGGTGATCGCCGATGGCCAGTTCGATCTGGTGCTGGATCTGGTGGGTGGCGAGAGCGGCAAGGCGGCGCTGGCGTGCGTCAAGCCGGGTGGCCGGCTGGTGACTGTGCCCACCATCACTGCCCAGCTTATCAAGGATGCCGGCGCGGCTGCCGGTATCGAGGTGGTCGGTATGCTGGTGCACCCCGATCAGAAGCAGCTGAGCCAGATGCTGATGCTGCTGCGCCAGGGTGAGGTGAAAATTGCCATCGCCGGTGAATTTGCCCTGAGCGAAGGGGCGCTGGCCCATCAGCGCATCGAAGGGGGCCATGTCCGCGGCAAGCTGCTGCTGCGCATGCCCGCCGCCGACGGTTATCCTGCATGAACTGGATGATGGCGATGACGCATGTTGTGGTTGTTGCTGAGTGCCTCTCGTCCTTGCCTCTGTGGTGGGGGAGCGCATCATGAATGAGTTGATGCAGATGGGGCTGGGGTGGCTCTTTTTGAGCGCCTTTACCTCAGCCACGCTGTTGCCCGGCAGCTCGGAAGTGCTGCTGGGGGCCATGGCGGCCAAAGGGGAGTGGAGCATGGCGAGCCTGCTGCTGTGGGCGACGCTCGGTAACACCCTTGGCTCCATGACCACCTGGTGGCTTGGCTGGCTCGCCACCTTCAAGAAAAAACCGGAAGATTTTCAAGGCCGTGGGGAACAAAAAGCCCTCGGCTGGCTCAAACAACATGGCCACTGGTGTCTGCTGCTTGCCTGGACGCCGGTGGTCGGTGATGGACTCTGTCTGCTGGCCGGCTGGCTGCGCCTCTCCTTCTGGCGCTCTCTTGTCCTGATAGGGCTCGGCAAATTGTTGCGTTACGCTCTGGTATTTCTACTGGCCAGTCAGATCTTCTAGCCCTTTTTGTCACTCACGAGGTTACCGTGAACAAAGTCATACCTTTAACCATTCTGCTGGGCTTCACCCTGCCCGTGCTGGCGGCTCCGACTCTGGTCTCCGAGCAGGTCAAGGAGGAGGGCAAGCTCGCCATCCCTTATCAGATGTACAAGCTGGACAACGGCCTGACCGTCATTCTGGCGCCCGACAAATCCGATCCGCTGGTGCATCTCGACGTGACCTATCACGTCGGGTCGTCACGGGAGACGGTCGGCAAGTCCGGTTTTGCCCACTTCTTCGAGCACATGATGTTCCAGGGCTCCAAGCACGTCGGTGATCAGGAGCATATGCGGATCATCAACGAAGCCGGTGGTGACATGAATGGCACCACCAACAAGGACCGCACCAACTACTACGAAACCGTGCCGGCCAACCAGCTGGAGAAGGTGCTGTGGCTGGAGGCCGACCGGATGGGCTTCCTGCTCGATGCGGTGAGCCAGAAGAAGTTCGAGATCCAGCGCGCTACCGTCAAGAACGAGCGGGCCCAGCGTATCGACAACCAGCCCTACGGTCTGGTGAGCGAGAAGGTGGGTGAGGCGCTCTATCCGCGCACTCACCCCTACTCCTGGCAGCCCATTGGCTATGTGGAGGATCTCGACCGTGTTGACGTCAACGACCTCAAGCAGTTCTTCCTGCGCTGGTATGGCCCCAACAACGCGACTCTGACTCTGGGCGGCGATTTTGATACCAAGCAGGCCCTCGACTGGATCGAGAAGTACTTTGGCTCCATCCCGCGTGGCCCGGAAGTGGCCGAGCCGACGCCAAAACCGGTTACCCTGCCCGAGACCCGCTACGTGACGCTGCAGGACAAGGTGCACCTGCCGCTGCTCTATATCAGCTATCCGACCGTGTCCCTTGGTGACCCGCAGGAGCCGGCACTCGATATGTTTGCCGATGTGCTCGGCGGCAGCGCCAGCTCCATGCTCTACCAGTCGCTGGTCAAGACCGGCAAGGCGATCGATGCGGGCGCCTCGCACTACTGTGAAGAGCTGGCCTGCACCCTGACCGTCTACGCCTACCCCAACCCGGCGGTGGATGGCAGCCTCAAGACCCTCAAGGCGGAGGTGGACAAGGTGATCGGCGAGTTCGCCCAGCGCGGCCTCAAGCCGGAGGATCTGGAGAAGGCGATCAACAGCTATCGCGCCTCGGCTATCTGGGGGCTCGACAGCGTCTCCGGCAAGGTGAGCCAGCTCGCCATGGGTCAGGTGTTTGCCCAGGATCCCAACTACGTCTTCAAGACCCTCGACGCCATCGGCAAGGTGACGCCGGAGCAGGTCAAAACCGCCTACGACCAGTTCATTGCCAACAAGCCGGCGGTGGTGCTGAGCGTGGTGCCCAAAGGCAAGGCCGAGTGGCAGGTCGCCACCCCGAATTTCACTCCGGCCAAACGCGAGCTGCCGGACTACAGCAAGCATGATCAGGCGCTGGCCGAGCGACCGGTAAAAGACAGTTTCGATCGCAGCGTACAGCCCAAAGCGGCCGATGCGGTGAGCG
This sequence comes from Aeromonas sp. FDAARGOS 1410, assembly GCF_019048745.1. NCBI lineage: Bacteria > Pseudomonadati > Pseudomonadota > Gammaproteobacteria > Aeromonadales > Aeromonadaceae > Aeromonas > Aeromonas sp. FDAARGOS 1410. The sequence goes on from NZ_CP077401.1 coordinate 1,196,145, forward strand.
TCAAGGTGCCCGCCATCTGGCACGGCAAGCTCGACAAGAACATCGAGATCATCGGCACCCGAAGTGACGAAATCCCCGCGGTTTCTATCATGATCGCCCTGCCGGGTGGTATCCGGGCCGAGGAGAAGGGGCAGTTGGGGCTGGCCAATCTGACCGCCGCCATGATGGGGCAGGGGTCGGTGCGCCTGACCGAGGGGCAGCTCAGCGACGAGCTGCAAAAGCTGGGCTCAAGCATCGATGTCTCCAGTGCCCAGTACAACACGCTGATCACCATCAGCTCGCTGGCCGACAAGTTGCCACAGACGCTGGCGCTGGTGCGCGAAGTGTTCGAGCGCCCCGGGATGCGGGAGGCTGACTTCGAGCGGGTCAAGGCGCAAATGCTGCAAGGGATGCAGCAGGCCCAGCAGCAGCCTGAATGGCTGGCGGGACAGGCATTCCGCGAGCTGGTCTATGGCAAGAACAACCGCCTCGGCCAACCCTCTGACGGGGTACCTGCCGATGTGGCCAAGCTGACCCTGGCGGATGTGAAGCACTACTATCAGGCCTACTACAACCCCTCCAACGGCAAGGTTGTGGTGGCGGGCGATGTGAGCCAGAAGCTGATCGAAGAGCAGCTCGGTTTCCTGAGCGACTGGAAAGGGGCGACGCCGGCTCTGGGGGCTCTCAAACTCAAGGGCAAGCAGGCAAAGCCGGGCATCTATCTGGTGGACAAACCGGGTGCGCCCCAGTCGGTGATCCGCATCGGCCGCCGCGCCATGCCGTTCGATACCACGGGTGACTACTTCACCGCCGGGCTGATGAACTTCAACCTGGGGGGCAACTTCAACAGCCGCATCAACCTCAACCTGCGCGAAGACAAGGGCTACACCTACGGTGCCAGCTCCGGCTTCTCCGCCAACCGCGAGGTGGGCACCTTTGCCACCGGTGCCAATGTGCGTACCGATGCGACCGTTGATGCCATTCGCCAGTTCCTCAAGGAGATGGACAACTACCGCAAGAGCGGCCCGACCCCGGTCGAGCTGGCCTATATGCGCAGCGCGGTTTCCCAGCAGGATGCCCTCTCTTACGAGACCTTGGGCCAGAAGGCGGGCTTCCTGCTGCAGATGGTGATGTATGACCTGAAACCGGACTATGTGCAGGCTCAGAACAACCTGATCAAGACGGTGTCGGCCGAGACGCTCAAGGCGAGTGCTGCCCGCTGGCTCAATCCGGCCGACATGGTGATCGTGGTGGTGGGAGACAAGCAAAAGCTTGAAAAACCCCTGAAGGAGCTTCATCTTCCCATCTATCCGCTGCAGTTGCCGTAACTGAGGCTTTATAAAAATCAAGAGCCGCCCCGGATGGGGCGGCCTCACATGAGCCGTGAATATGACTACAACAAGCTTGTCACTCACCGAGTTGCTGACTGCGCTGGGATCTCCCGAGCGATTGACTGCTCTCAAGGGGATCCGGCGCGGGATCGAGCGTGAATGTCTGCGCATCACGCCGGATGGTCGACTCGCCCAGAGTGACCATCCCCGGTCGCTGGGCTCGGCCCTGACCCATCCCAACATCACCACCGACTACTCGGAGAGCCTGCTGGAGTTCATCACCCCGGCTACCGACTCCCTCGACAGCCTGATGGAGCAACTGGGTGACATCCATCACCATGTGATGCGTCATCTGGGTGACGAGCGGATCTGGCCGCTCTCCATGCCCTGCTTCGTTGGCGGTGAGGAGAGCATCCGGCTGGCCCAGTACGGCAGCTCCAACATCGGCAAAATGAAGACCCTCTACCGGCAGGGGTTGAAGAATCGCTACGGCAGCCTGATGCAGGTGATCGCCGGGGTGCACTTCAACTTCTCCATGCCCGACAGCTTCTGGAGCGAGTGGCAGGATCTGGTGTGCGAAGGGTGCTGCAGCCAGCGTTTTATTTCCGACAAGTACATGGGGCTTATTCGCAACGTCTACCGCTTCGGCTGGCTGGTGCCCTACCTGTTCGGTGCCTCGCCTGCTATCTGCGAGTCCTTCCTCAAAGGGCGCAAGAGCAACCTGCCGTTCGAGAAGACCGGCAAGGGCACCCTCTATCTGCCTTACGCCACCGCGTTGCGTCTCTCCGATCTGGGCTATACCAACAGCTCTCAGGCGGGGCTCAAGATCAGCCACGACAATCTGCCAGCCTATGTCAGCAGTCTGCGCCGCGCCATCAATACCCATGATCCCGAATTCGCCAAGATCGGGGTCAAGGTGGATGGGGAGTATCGCCAGCTCAACGACAACGTGCTGCAGCTGGAGAACGAGCTGTATGCCCCGATCCGGCCCAAGCGCACCCCGCGCAGCGGCGAGAAGCCCTCGGATGCGCTGGAGCAGCGCGGCATCGAGTACATCGAGCTGCGTACCGTTGACGTCAACCCCTTCACGCCGCTGGGGATCGACGCCGATCAAATCCGCTTCTTCGACCTGTTCCTGGTCTGGTGTCTGCTGCGCCCCTCTCCGGTGCTGAGCGAGGAGGAGATTGCCCGCAATCGCCGCAACCAGAGCAAGGTGGTGCTGGAGGGGCGTCGCCCCGGCCTTGAGCTTGAAGATGAGCAGGGCAATGCTATTGGCCTCAAAGAGTACGGCCTCAAGCTGTTCGAGGAGCTGGCTCAGGTAGCCGACCTGCTGGATCGCTGCTGCGGTCGCAACCGCTACCGCGAGACGCTGGCGATGCATCGCGAGAAACTGCTCGACCCCGAACTCACCTACTCCGCCCGCATGCTCAAGGAGCTGCTGGAGAGCGGCAAGGACAATGGCTGCTACGGCGACAAGCTGGCGACCCGCTATCGCGAGGAGCTGCTGGCAGGCGAGCTGCAATATTGGGATGAGGCCTACTTTGCCGGTGAGGCGAAGGATTCGCTGGCCAAGCAGCGGGAGCGCGAGCGCAGCGACAGCGTGTCGTTCGATGACTTCCTGGCCGACTACTTCGGTACCAGCAAGACCACTGCCTGACGGCAGACCAACAAAAAAGCCGCTCGATGAGCGGCTTTTTTGTTTCCGGAGACCCGAGCGGTATCAGACGTGGTTATACATCGCCTCGATTTCGCTCTGGTACTTGGCTTCGATGATTTTGCGGCGCAGCTTCATGGTGGGGGTGAGTTCACCCAGCTCCATGGAGAAGGCGCTCGGCAGCAGGGTGAACTTCTTCACCTGCTCGAACTTGGCCAGCTCTTTTTGCAGATCTGCGATGCGTGATTCGAAGAACTCCACTACCCGGGAGTGGCGCAGCAGCTCGGTCTTGCACTGATACTGCAGGTTGATGGAGCGGGCGTACTCCTCCAGCGACTCGAAGCAGGGCACGATCAGCGCCGAGACGAAGTGGCGAGCATCGGCGACGATGGCGATCTGCTCGATGAAGCGATCCTTGCCGATGGTCCCCTCGACCAGTTGCGGCGCTACGTACTTGCCGTTGGAGGTCTTCATCAACTCTTTGAGACGCTCGGTGAAGTAGATGTTGCCTTCGCTGTCGAGCTCGGCGGCATCACCGGTGCGCAGGAAGCCATCTTCGGTCATCACCTCGGCGGTCGCTTCCGGCTTGTTGTAGTAGCCGCGCATCACGGTGGGGGAGCGCACCAGCAGTTCGTTGTTCTCACCCAGCTTCACTTCGATACCGTTCAACACAGTGCCGATGGAACCCAGCTTGAACTGCTGATCTTCGTAGCAGCAGACGGTGGCGGTGGTTTCGGTCATGCCGTAGCCGTACTTGAGGTTGAGCCCCATGGCCTGGAAGAAGAGGTTCACATCGTCAGCCAGACGGGCACCGGCTACCGGCAGGAAGCGGGTGCGACCGCCAAAGCGGGCGCGCAGTTTGCGAAACACCAGCCGCTCGGCAAGCCAGAGCTGGCCGTAGAGCAGGGGGGAGGCTGACTTGCCAGCCTGACGGGTGGCGACCATCTGCTTGCCAACGCGGGTGGCCCAGCCAAACAGGGCCTGACGCAGGCGCGGAGCCTGGGCAACCCGGGCCTGGATCATGGCGTAGGCCTTCTCGTAGAGGCGCGGCACGGCGCACATCACGGTCGGCTGCACGTCGCCAATCACATCCATCACCTTCTGCGGATCGCGGATGTAGACGTTCTCGGCGCCGCAATAGAGCACGTAGTAGCTCCAGGCGCGCTCGAACACATGGCTGAGCGGCAGCATGCAGAGCGACACATCCTGCTCGTTCAGATCGAGGCGGCTGTTGTGCATCTCGAAGCAGGCGGCGATGTTGGCGAAATCGAGCATCACCCCTTTGGGCTCGCCGGTGGTGCCGGAGGTGTAGATCAGGGTCAGCAGATCGTCCATCCGGTACTGGCTCTCCCGTACCCGCAGCTCCTGCTCGCTGGGCTGATGGTTGCCGGAGACCAGAAACTCCTGAAAGTGGCTCGCTTGCGCGCAGCCGCGCAGGTTGACGCTGCCGTCGAGGGCGACGATCTGGCGGATCTCGCCGCTTTCAATCAGTTGCAGTGCCTGATCGAACTGGGACTGCTCGCCGACAAACAGCAGGCCGATGTTGGCATCGCGCACGATATAGCGCAGCTGATCCAGGGTGCTGGTGGGGTAGATGGGGACGCTGACACCGCGCGCGGCGAGGATGCCGAGATCGGCCTGGGTCCATTCCGGCATGTTGCGCGAATAGATGCCGACCATTTCGGTGGGCTGGTGTCCGGCGCGGATCAGGGCCTGGGCACAGTAGTCCATGGCCTGACCCAGAGTGCGCCAGCCGATGGCACGCCATTGACCATCCTGCTGAACGCGCAGGGCAGCCTTGTTGCCAAGCCGGGCAATACGCTCGCGCATCAATTGAACCAGATGAAGCTTCGGCATCAATCAAACATCCTTTCGTTACAGTTGTACGCCCACGAGGGCACTAAAAAGCGGGCTAGAGTTTAAACTCCAATATTACAGCTTACAAGTGTTCGCCGTTTGTTCTGGATCACAAAGAGGGCAAATAGCCCATCTTCTGCACAGTGTGAGCGGCTTGGTTGAGACCGGATCCGGCGTTAGAGGCAGAGGCTCGGAAGGCAAGGGGAGTGAGCAAGCGCAGTGGTGCGGGAAATGGGGGGAGGTGAGAGGAGGGCTTGGTTTCCTCCTCTTTCAGTCACTATGTCGGTGGGGCGTTATTGCCGGGATCAGCCGAAGTCGAACAGGCGCGACATCAACACGGCGTCTTCCCGATCCTGGCCGGTGCCATAGTAGTCGGCGCGGCGGCAATACTCGGCAAAACCGGCGCTCTCGTAGAGATTGATGGCGGTCTGGTTACCGGCGCGCACCTCGAGGAACCAGGCCTGTGCCCCGCTCTGCTTGCTGTGCGCGAGATAATGTTGCAGCAGCGCCCGGCCCAACCCCTTGCCCTGAAACGCGGGATGGACGCAGATGTTCATCAGCGAGCTGTCGCCCGCCACCAGATCCGAGATATAGAAGCCCGCCGGCTTGCCATCGACCAGCATCAGGGTGTTGAGGTAGCGGGGGCCAAAGCAGGAGAGCAGGTTGGCCTGACTCCAGGGCTCCTTGTGGGCGGCCTGTTCGATGGGATAGACGAGGTCGAAGTCGGCTTCGAGCAGGGGGCGAAACTCAGGCATGGTGGCTCCGTGGGATAACGTCAAAGCCCGCAGCGACGGGCATGGGATTGGGTCAGGCTGTCCGGGCGGCGAGATGTGGCTGCAACTGTTGCCACAGTGCCCGCTTTTCGGCACTGCCGGGGGCGAGCGGGCAGACGAGGGCATCGGGCCAGCGGGAATCGGCCTCGGTCAGCCAGAGCAGCGGTGACGGCTCCTGTTGCAGCCAGTGCGCCTCCGGGGGCGTGCTCAGCAGCGTGACCTCATCGGTTCTGATGGCGAGCAGCTGACAGATATCCTCCAGCAGTGTCGCAGCGGGCAGTGCCTGAGCCAGCAGCCAGAGCTTGCCGGCAGGGCGAGGAGCCTGTGGGATAGCCTCTTGCGGCGATTCCGTACTGGCTACTTCTGCCTCTTCGGCAGGGGCGACACCCAGCATGGCCGGACGACGCAGCTGCCAGCTCTGAATGCCCATGCGGGCTAGCATGCTTTGACGTACGGGGTCTATCATGGGTGAGTCACTCTCTTGGCTGCATTGGGGAAAATCGTGCCGGCAGGGTACACGCGAACGGGTTGCTCTGCACCCTTTGCTGCCCTCTGCGGGGGTTATCCGGTTTTTTTCCTGCCAGAGTCGGGTATTCTGGCGAAATAAGACCGGATAAATATCATAACAAGAGAAACCCCAAGGACGAACAGGTGGCCATCACCCCTTGGGCTTATCATCATCCCAGCCTGGAATTGTCTCTATGTCGCCTTTAGCTCAAGCTACGAACTCTGCGCGTGCCATTCCCATTCAGGAGCGCCTGCCTCGCCTGCTGGCCTCTCTGGGGGAGGGGCTCTATGAACGGCAGGATGCCCTGCGCCTCGGTTTGCTGGCTGCGCTCAGTGGCGAGAGCGTGTTTCTGCTGGGCCCCCCCGGCATCGCCAAGAGCCTGATCGCCCGCCGCCTCAAGCTGGCGTTCTTTGAGGCGCGCCACTTCGAATACCTGATGACCCGCTTCAGTACGCCGGAGGAGGTGTTCGGCCCCCTCTCCATTCAGGCGCTGAAGGAGGATGGCAAATATCTGCGCCTCACCGCCGGCTACCTGCCCGAGGCCGAGGTGGTGTTCCTCGACGAGATCTGGAAGGCGGGCCCCGCCATCCTCAACACCCTGCTCACCGCCATCAACGAGCGGCAGTTTCGCAACGGCGACAGCCAGCACCCCATCCCGATGCGCTTGCTGGTGACCGCCTCCAACGAGCTGCCCGCGCCGGACAGCGGGCTGGAAGCGCTCTATGACCGGATGCTGGTTCGGATCTGGATGGATCGGGTGCAGGAGAAGTCCAACTTTCAGGCGATGCTGGCCAGCGATGGTCACTCGCACCACAACCTGCCAGCTTCGTTGCAGATCCGCGGCGACGAGTACGAGCAGTGGCAGGGCGAGATTGAACAGGTGCGGCTGCCGGATGCCTGCTTCGAGCTTATCTATCAACTGCGTCAGCAGCTCGACAGCCAGCTGGCGCACCGCTGCTATGTGTCGGATCGGCGCTGGAAGAAGGCGGTACGGCTCATCAAGGCGAGCGCCTTCTTCAACGGTCGCGACGAGGTGGCCCCGCTCGATTTGCTGCTGTTCAAGGATTGCCTCTGGCATGACGAGGAGTCCCGCACTGCCCTGCTGGAGATGATGACCGAGTTCTCCCGCCTCTATGGCTATCAGCAACTGGCGATGACCCGCCAGCTGCTGGCCCTGCGCGATCAGTTCAAGCAGCTCAAACAGAGCGTGGCCCAGCGCCTCTGCTGCAAGGCGCGGCAGCGCAAGCAGTGGTTTGGCCGCCGCGCCCGGGGGATCGAGATCCCGCTCGCCAATGCCAGACCCTTTGGCAAGCAGGTGCACTTCCATCTGCTCACGCCGGCCCCGCTGGATGGCAGCGATCCCGAGCGGCTGACCGATACCCTGATGTTTGATCGTACCCTGCTCTCTCACTGGCGCCCTACCGGCGAGGCGCTTGTTGGCCATCCGCTCGGCAACCCGAAAGAGGGGCACTACGAACTGGTGCTTGACGACGAACTGCGGCTGCAGGTGCTCGATATCCAGCGTCAGCAGATCCCGCTGGTACTGGTGGAACGCAGCGCCATCCCCGAGGTGGTGCTGGAGCCCTGGTTGCAGGCGCTCGACGAGTTGCAGAGCCAGACTGGCAAGGTGCAGCAGGAGCTCAAGCAGCAGCGCAGCCTGTTCGAGCGTCATCAGCAGCACCTCTTTATCGCCTCGCGCTGGCTGCAGCAGGTGGAAGACAGCTTCTTCGTGCTGGGACGGGATCTCGAGCTGCTGCGCAGCGAATTGGCACAGTGGCGCGAACGGTTGCCGAGACTGGACGGCTAAGGGGCAGATCATGCTTGAGATCGGCATGCTGGATCTGGGACTGCTGATGGGCGAGGGGGAGCTGGCGGGCGAGGTGGTGGCGCTGCTGGCAGCCTCGCCCAAGATTTCCGAGTTCATCAGGCGCTCCCCGCTGCAGGGCAAGTTGCTGAAAAAGCGCCTGCAGAGCTGGGGCGAGCAGCTAGGCGAAGAGATCCGCCACAAACCGGTGCCGGTGGCGCTGGAGCAGGAGTACCTGCTCTATCAAGCCCATCGGCAGCTGCCGATGACCGAGCTGGTTGGCCGCTTACCAAGCTTGCTGGAGTCGTTGGAGCAGTACAGCCCCTTTGCCGGTGAGGCGCGATCCTTGGTGCGCCAGCTGATGGCTCACCCCACCGAGGGGTTGTGCCAGCTCTTTATCGACAAGTGGCGCGCCAGTCTGGTGGGTAGCCTGCTGCAGTTGCAGCAGCAGATCGCCGAGGCGGAGCGGGAGAAGCAGCGTCAGGAGATTGAGGATCAGCTGCTGGCGAGCCGTACCCTGGCCGATGCCCTCGACCCCAACAAGATTTCCGCCGGTGGTCTGTGGGATCTGGCGCAGGGGAGCTGGCACAAGCGCAGTCTGGTGCTGGTCAAGCAGTATGCCCGCATGTTGCAGCGCGAGCCGCTGCTGGCGGAGATTGCCGGTCTGCTCGGGCGCAGCGAGCGGGATCGGCGGGCGCAGGAGCAGCCGGTGCCGCCGGTCGAGGTGCTGGAGTTGGAACCGGCACCCAGCGACGATGTGCCCGACGATCTGGTGGGCATTCATCAGGCGAGCGACCTGATGCGGCTGCTGCCAAGCGAGGCAGTGATGCTGGGGCTGCCGGAGTTGGAACTGGAGTTCTACCGCCGCTATCTGGAGCGGCGTTTGCTCAGCTACCAGTCGCGTGGCACCCTGCCGCGCCAGCGTATCATGCTGCGCACCCCAGAGCAGGGGGGCAAGCAGCTTCAGCATCGCGGCCCCTTTATCGTCTGCGTAGATACCTCCGGTTCCATGGGCGGATATCCGGAGGAGTGCGCCAAGGCACTGTTTCTGGCGCTGCTGCGGGTGGCGATGGACGAGAAGCGCGGCTGTTATCTGATGCTCTTCTCCACCGAGGTGGCGACCCTCGAGATCACCGCAGATACCGGACTGGAGAAGGCGGAGCGCTTCCTCTCCATGAGTTTTCACGGCGGTACCGATCTGGTGCCCTGCCTCGAGAAAGCACTGGCCAAGCTCGATGATCCCGCCTTTGCCATGGCGGACGTGCTGGTCATCTCCGATTTTATCGCCCAGAGCCTGCCCCATGCCCTGCTCGATCAGATGAACCGCTATCGTCAGCGCCAGACCCGTTTTCATGCGGTGGCCATGTCCCGTCACGCCAAGCAGGCGCTGCTGCGGGTGTTCGATAACAGCTGGTTGCTCGATTGCGGCCTGCGCGGCCGCTTGCTGCGCCGTTGGCAACAGCACTGAGCCGACGTCTTGCCAAGTCATAATCCACTTGAGGCTGCCTTTAGCTGATTGATATGGCGCGTTGTTTGGTTGCTGTACGTTGTGGGATGAGCAGTTATGATGTGCTGCACAATGGCTGTGTTCTCTGACTGGAGAAGTGACCCCGCATGATACGTTTCCTCGCCCTGCTCTTGCTGACCGCGCTTTGCAGTAGCTCTGTATGGGCTGCCAGAGAGCCGCTTGCCGAGCCAAAACTCTCCAAAGAATTGCAACAGCTGGAGGAGGGGAGTCACAGCGAGCGTGTTTTTCGGCTGCGTGTTGCCGTGCTTGCAGCAAACTATGATGCCTATCCACCGGATGTGCAGGGGCGCATCGTGCGCCTGCAGTGCTGGGCCATGCCAGCCGAGCGGGATGGCGAATATCGCCGGGTGGTGGAGTTTGCCGACAAGGCACTGCAGCGGGCCCGTGAACGCAAGGATGGCCTCACCGAAGCGGGCCTGCTCACCTGCCGCGGCTTTCATCAGCAGCTGCTGGGCAACATGAAACAGGCCAAGGCCGATTACGAACAGGCGCTGCAACTGGCGCGCAATCTGGGTGACAGGCTGCAGGAGGCCGATATTCTCAGCCAGCGCGGCGACATGTATGCCTATCAGGGCAAGCTGGCGGAAGGGCTGCAAGAGCTGATGGAGGCTCACCGCGGTTATGAAGCTCTGGGACTGGATGGCAAGGCGCGGGAGACGTTGGGTCACATTGCCAATGCCTATCGCAGGATGGGGCTCTATGAGCGGGCCGAGGGCTACTTCAAGGAGCTGGAGAAGGAGTACGAAAAAGAGGGGGAGGAAGAGCGCCAGATCAGTATCATCTCCCAGCAGGGGGTGCTCTACAGCGAGATGGGGGAGTATGCGCGGGCGCGTCCGCTGCTGGAACAGGCGGAGCAGTTCTACCGGAAACAGCAGCAGGATGGTTTTCTAGCCTGGAGCCAGATTGAGCTGGCCACCATCCTCCACTATCAGGGCAAGGGCGATCGGGCCATGGCCAAGCTGCAGCAGGCCGAGGCGATTCTGCTCAGTAGTAGCGATATAGACAGCGTCACCCAGGGGCACTGGCAACTGGTGATGGGGATGGTGCTGGAGACGCAGGGCAAGCTATCCGAGGCGCTTGCCAGCCTTGCCAGAGCCGAGCCCATCTTCGTCAAAGAGAACAATCAGCGCTTTTTGACCCGGCTCTACGAGGTGCGTTCGCGGATCTTCGAGTCGAAGGGGCAGATTAAAGAGGCGCTGGCCAATCTGAAGCTCTATGTCAAAACCCGCACGGCGGTCGAGAAGGTGCTGATGGAACAGCGGACTCTGCAGATGCGCTTCGAGTTCGACATGGCACGCAAGGAGCTGGCCCACCAGACCCTCAAGACCAGACAGCTGTTGCAGGAGGCCGAACTCCAGCAACTGCGCGAGCGTCGCTACTGGCAGTATCTGGTGGTCTCGCTGCTGCTGGTGCTGATGGGGATCGCTGTCTTCTATCAGTATCGCCGCTCCCGCAAGATGCACCATCTGGCGATGACCGACGAACTGACCGGCATCCATAACCGCCGCCAGATCCAGAAGCTGGGGGAGGAGTCCTTTCAGCAGTCGCGAAGCAGTGGCAAGCCATTTAGTGTGCTGCTGCTCGATATCGATCACTTCAAACAGGTCAATGACCAGCTGGGCCATCATGTTGGCGACAGCGTGCTGGTGGCGGTCGCCAGCAGCGCTGAAGGGCAGCTGCGCTCGTTCGATCGGGTAGGACGCAACGGTGGCGAGGAGTTTCTGGTGCTGCTGCCTGACACGGGTCTTGATGAGGCTGTCGAGGTGGCGGAGCGGATCCGTTATCACGTCTCTTTGCTGAAGGTTGATGGCGTACCGGAAGGGTATGCCATCCATGTCAGTATCGGTTGTGCCGAGTTGAGCTCCCTCGATGAGACATTGAGCGACCTGATCAAGCGTGCTGATGGCGCCATGTATCGGGCCAAGCAGGCAGGACGCAATCTGGTGATGCGGGCAGAGTAGTTAGCCCGCATTCTCATCCATCCTCTGAGCGGATCATCCGGCTGCTGAATTCCCCAAGCCGGACTGGGTATTTTTCACCCGTGCGGGTATAATGTCGCGCAATTTTGCTTTGACTCAGGCGAGAAGACCCATGTAACGCAACCCTCTTCCTCTCACCACCGACAGACCCTATGTCTGCCCGAGTGGCCCGTTGCGTACCCATGCCGGACCGTGAGTCAATGCGGCATCCCGGAATTATTCCCACGGTGGCCAAGGCCGCCGCCCAATAGAAGAACGTTGAATTATGTCAGCTGAATTTCTGAGTGAAGTCTCCAAGAGACGCACTTTTGCGATCATTTCGCACCCGGATGCGGGTAAAACCACCATCACTGAAAAAGTCCTGCTGTTCGGACAGGCCATTCAGCGCGCCGGTACCGTCAAGGGCCGTGGCTCGGGCCAGCATGCCAAATCCGACTGGATGGAGATGGAGAAGCAGCGTGGTATCTCCATCACCACCTCGGTGATGCAGTTCCCCTATGCCGACTGTCTGGTCAACCTGCTCGACACCCCGGGTCACGAGGACTTCTCCGAAGATACCTACCGTACCCTGACGGCGGTCGACTGCTGCCTGATGGTCATCGATGCCGCCAAGGGTGTTGAAGACCGGACTCGCAAGCTGATGGAAGTGACCCGTCTGCGCGATACCCCCATCCTCACCTTCATGAACAAATTGGACCGTGAAGTGCGCGATCCGATGGAAGTGATGGACGAGGTGGAGCGCGAGCTGAAGATCATGTGCGCCCCCATCACCTGGCCTATCGGTTGCGGCAAATCCTTCAAGGGTGTCTATCACCTCTACAAGGATGAGACCTATCTCTATCAGAGCGGTCAGGGCCACACCATCCAGGAGAAGCGGGTGGTCAAGGGGCTGAACAACCCGGATCTGGATGCCGCCGTCGGCGAAGATCTGGCCCAGCAGCTGCGTGACGAGCTGGAGCTGGTGCAGGGTGCCTCCCCCGAGTTCGATCATGACGCCTTTATCGCTGGCGAGATGACCCCGGTCTTCTTCGGTACTGCACTGGGTAACTTCGGTGTTGATCACATGCTGGATGGCCTGACCGACTGGGCGCCGTCTCCCATGCCGCGCAAGGCCGAGAGCCGCGAGGTGGTGGCGACCGAGGAGAAGTTCTCCGGCTTCGTGTTCAAGATCCAGGCAAACATGGATCCGAAGCACCGTGACCGTATCGCCTTTATGCGTATCGTGTCAGGCACCTACTCCAAGGGCATGAAGATGCGCCATGTGCGCATCGGCAAGGATGTGAACATCTCCGACGCCGTTACCTTTATGGCCGGTGACCGTGAGCAGGCGGAAGACGCCTTCGCCGGTGACATCATCGGTCTGCACAACCACGGCACCATCCAGATCGGTGACACCTTCACCCAGGGTGAAGATCTCAAGTTCACCGGTATCCCGAACTTTGCACCGGAACTGTTCCGCCGCATCCGCCTGCGCGACCCGCTCAAGCAGAAGCAGCTGCTCAAGGGGCTGGTGCAGCTCTCCGAAGAGGGCGCGGTGCAGGTGTTCCGTCCGCTGATCAGCAACGATCTCATCGTCGGTGCGGTCGGTGTGCTGCAGTTTGACGTGGTGGTTTCTCGTCTGAAAAGCGAGTACAACGTCGAGGCCATCTACGAGGCGGTCAACGTCTCCACCGCCCGCTGGGTGGAAGGGACTGACGTCAAGAAGTTCGAAGAGTTCAAGCGCAAGAACGAGGTCAACCTGGCCCTCGATGGCGGTGACAACCTCACCTACATCGCACCGACCATGGTCAACTTGCGCCTGGCCCAGGAGCGCCACCCGAACGTCGAGTTCCGTCAGACTCGCGAGCACTGATAAGCGCTTGCCCGACCGGCAGACACGATAAAAAAAGACCCCGCTTCGGCGGGGTCTTTTTATTGGTGTACCAAGGTGTCGTCTGGCGTGGGCTCTCAAAAGGTGCGCAGCAAACGGGCCGGATTGCCGGCATAGGTGCCGGGGATCTCTATATCCCGGGTGACCACGGCTCCGGCACCGATAACGGCGCCCCGGCAGATGCGGACCGGCAAAATGGTGGCATTGGAACCTATGCAGACTTCATCCTCAATGACGGTTCGGCCCCAGTGGGCCGAGTACGGATCGGGAGATCCCTGCTTGAAGAGATCGTTGGCAAACATCACCCCGTGACCGATAAAGCACCCTTCACCTATGGTGACGTGCTCGCAGATAAAGGTGTGCGACTGGACTCTGGTTGCGCGGCCAATGATGACGTTGGCCTGCACTTCCACGAAGGGGCCGATAAAGACATCGTCCGCCAGAGTACAGCCGTAGAGATTGACGGGCTCAACCAGTTTCACCCGCTCGCCGAAGCAGACATCGCGAATGCCAACGGTGTGTCGTGTCGGCTCATTCATGATGAGGCTCTCTGTTCCAGATCGAGCAGCATGCAGATTTCGCAATCCCCGTGGCCGGTGCAGCCAAGGGGGCCGGGCAGATGCTCAAACCCGAGGGATTCGTACAGGCTGGTGGCCTCGCGCAGTACTTCGGTGGTCTCCAGATAGCAGCGCCGATAGCCAAGGGCGCCAGCCTCGTCCAGCGCCTGCAACACCAGCCGCTTGCCCAGACCCAGACCACGCAGGGCGGGCAGGAAGTACATCTTCTGCAATTCGCATACTCCCTCTTCTCCAGCCAGCGGCGCTATGCCACCGCCACCGAGGATGGAACCGTCCGGCCCTTCGATGACCCAGTAGCGGCTCGCCTCTTCCTGATAGGTTTGATAGAGCCTGTCCAGATTGGGATCCGAGACGCCATATCCCTTGTCGGCGGTGAGCCCGTACTCCGCCGAGACGGTGCGGATAACGGTCGCGATGTGGGGATTGTCTGCTTCTGTGATAGGGCGAATATGGTAGCCCTGCTGGCGACGAGCACGGGAGAGGGCGCTGCGGTAGAGCAGCATGCCGCTCCACAGCTGTTCGCGCTCGGATTGGCTCAGCTGCGCCAGCATCTCCTCCATGGCGTGATCCATCTCCCGATGCAGCGTCAGCAGCATTGCCTGACCTTCGGCTGTGAGGCGGGCCTCCTTGCTGCGGCCATCGGAGGGGTGGGGATGCCAGCTGATAAGGTCGCGCTCGGCCAGGCGGGCCAGCGGGCGGCTGGCATTGGATTTGTCGATGCGCAGTTTCTCGGCCAGTTGCTGGTTGGTGGCCGGTGCGCTCTCCAGCTCGATCAGCAGGTGTGCTTCGATGGGAGTGAGTGCCAGCTGGCCACAGTGCTGGGAGAGCATGCCGAGTTCACGAACCAGATCGCGCGACAGGGCGCGCAGGGGACGGGGATCCATGTCGGGATTTCCTGTTTAGTTGTGCCTGACAACTAAAATAGTCAAAAAGTTGTAATGCGCAACTTTTTTATCGTCCCGGCGGACTAGCAATAGTCGCAGCCCCCGGGGCTGCCGCAGGGTAGCGATTGTCAGGCTGCGGCTCTGGCGGCCAGTTCCGGACGGCGGGAGAAGCAGTGGGCAAGCAGCAGCATGGTGGCCACGCCCACCGTACCCAGCACCAGCCAGGGGAGGGCAGGTTGGCCCTGCTGCATGGCGTAATCGTAGAGCGAGCCGCCCCCCACGTAACCGGTCATGCCGCCGACGGCGAGGCCGAGCCGGCTAAAACCCATGTAGCTGCCCCGGGCTGCCGGATTGGCCAGCCGTGTCATCAGGGTCTCCCGGGCCGGTTCGCAGATAATGATCCCGAGATAGAAGCAGGCCAGCAGCACGAAGAGGCCGGAGAGGGTGCTGACGAAAGCGACCAGACCTATCCCCACCGTCATCATCAGGATGCCTGCCAGCAGGCGATTCTCGAGGCGATAGCGCCGTTCGCTGAAACGGGCGATGGGGTAGAGCAGCGCCAGTGACAGCGCCGTTTCCAGGCTGTACATCCAGCCCACGGCGGTGGTGCTGCCGGATAGCTGTTTGACCAGAATGGGGAAGATCAGCATCACCTGCACCCAGAGCATGTAGTAGCCGCTTAAGATCAGCACCAGCCGGCAGAAGGCGCGATCCGCCAGCACCTTGCCCAATCCCTGACGCATTGGCGTCGGCTTGATGGAGAGGCGATAGGCGGGCAGCAGGGTCCAGTTGCAGAGTGCTGCCAGCGTGAAGAGTCCGGCTCCCAGCAGGCAGACGTAGGTGAAGTCAAAGCGCAGCAGCCAGCTGCCGAGCAGGGCGCCGGTGACGGCCCCCGCGCTCTCCAGCATCATCAGCAGGGAGATAAAACGGCCCCGTTCATGGGGACGGGTGAACTTGATTACCAGCGCGGCCCGGGGCGGGTCAAACAGGCAACCGCCCAGTCCGGAGAGGAAACAGGAGAAGATCAGCATGGCGCCGCTGTTGGCCCAGGCCAGCGTAGCGAAGCCGATGGCCCGCAGCAGCATGCCGGTGACGATGAGCGGGCGGGCGCCGAAACGGTCGGCGAGCGAACCGCCGAAAATTCCCAGCCCCTGCTGGGTCAGCTGGCGCAGCCCGAGCGCCAGCCCTACCAGACCGGCGGCCCAGCCGAGCTGGTCGACGAAGCGCAGGCTGATCATCGGCATCACCACAAAGAAACCCAGGATCACCAGTGTGGTATCCAGCGCCAGAAACCAGCGTCCCCAAAACCTCGCCCTATCGACCATAACGCCCTCTCATTCACAGATAACTTCATTCTGGAGAGGGTTTAGATATAGTGGTAGACGACAACTACCTATATTTCATATCAGGATTATTTATGTCTATGGATCTGGACGATCTGCAACTGCTGCTGGATGTGGCCGAGCTGGGCAGTTTTAGTCAGGCCGCAGCCATCCGCGGCTGGTCACAACCACTGGTGAGTCAGCGGATTGCCCAGCTGGAGGTGAGCCTCGGTGCCCCGCTGTTTCAGCGCCATCGGCGCGGTGTGACCCCAACCCGTGCCTGCGAGGAGTTTCTCCCTGCCGCCCGCTCTGCGCTGGCCACCCTGAGTGAAGGACGGTTGGCACTGCAGGGGGCACCGGCACTGCCCTGTATCCGTCTCTCCAGCCTTCCTTCGCTCACCTCGGTGGTGTTTGGCTCGCTGTTGATGGAGCTGGTGGACGAGCCGTTCGAGATCCGCTGCACCACGGATCACTCGGGCGACATCATGCAGGCGCTGCTGACCGGGGAGGCGGATATCGGCTTTGTGCTCAAGCGCCCACCGGTCTCCGGCCTGCAGATGGAGCTGCTCTGCTGCTCTCCCATCATCGCCATCGCCTCACCGCTCCATCCCCTGGCAGGCTGCCACGGCCTCACGCTGGAGGATATCGCCGATCAGCGGTTGGCCCCCCAGGTGTGGGGGCCGGGGTGTGATGCCTTCATTCAGCAACTGCGGCGGATCCGCCGTGTTGCCAGCCCCATTCACGGCATACAACCGGCCAGTGCGGCGCGGGAACTGGCGCTGGAGCACGGCTTTATCACTTTGATGCCGGAGCTGGCGATTGCGCGGGATCTGGAGATGGGGCGACTGATCAGACTCGATGTGGTCAATTTGCCGCAGGATCACTGGGACGTCATGATGGCCTGGCGCGGTGGCAAGCGGCCCAATCCCGCCAGAGAGACGGTACTGGCCATGGCCCGATCACTGGCCAAACGGTGGCGCAAGGAGTAAAGGGCGCGGGGTTGCCCCCGCGCCAGAGGATCAGTAGCTGGCCTTGAGGGTCACGCCACTGAATGCAGCAAAGCCGGAGAGTTGGACGTACCAGGTACCTGCCTTGGGATTGGTGAAGGAGCAGCTTTCGTTGTTACCGCCCTTGTAGGGACGGCAGTCGTAGCTGCTGCTGGTGGGGGCAGAGCCAAAGCGGACGTAGAGGTCGGCATCACCGGTGCCGCCGCTGCTGTTGATCTGCAGTGACTTGGTGCCCGCCGGTACGGTCAGGGTGTAGTTGAGCTTGCCCCCCTTGCTGGCGGAGAGATTGTTCAGCGGCACGCCGTTTTTCAGCTCGTTGTCGCTTGGTGGCGTCGTACCGCAACTGGCATTGACCCCGACGGTCTGGAAGGCCCGCGCCACATCGGCCTGGTTGTAGCCCAGATCGGCAGTGGCCCGGCTGACGCCGCAAGCCCCTTGCTGGTAGTCGGTGTTGGCGCCCCAGTAGAGGCGGTTGGCCAGCACGAACACCTCGAACGCTTTGCGGGTGTTCCAGCCGTTGCTGTTGGCCAGCAGGTAGAAGGCGCGGTTATAGACCCCAGAGCTGTGGTGCACGTCGATGCCGTCGTAGTAGTCGCTGGCATGGCCGATGGATTTGCCATCACGGGTCGGATCCTCGAAGTAGCGCAGGGAGCCGTTGCCCTTGAAGATCTGCGCCCCGACCAGCCAGTCGTTGCTCCCCTTCATGTAGAACTCGGCCGCTTCCCCCGCCATGTCGGAGAAGGCCTCGTTGATTCCCCCGGATTGCCCCGAGTAGACCAGCCCCGAGTTCTGTTCGGTAAAGCCGTGGCTCACCTCGTGGGCTGCCACGTCGAGGCTTACCAGCGGGTAGAAGGTGGTGGCCCCATCCCCGAAGGTCATCTGGCTGCCATCCCAGAAGGCGTTCTCGTAATTCTTGCTGTAGTGAACCCGCATCTTCAGCTTGAAGGTCAATGGTGCTGTGTTGTACCAGTTGCGGTACATGTCGAATACCACGTTGCCGAAGTAGTGAGCGTCGTTGAGCGGCGAGTAGGCGCCGTTGATCTCCTTGACCCGGTTCTCCGGGCAGGTGAACTGGTGTATGGTGCCGCCAGAGGTGGCGTGGTTGAGGTTGATGGTATCGACGTTGGGGCTGGTCATCCGGCAGTTGTCATCGACGATGAGCGGGCCAAAGTCGGTGCCATAGAAGTATTTGCCGGTCTTGATGTTGCCCCCGGGGCCGGTGGCGTCCTTGTGGTTGATCCCCTCCCAGCGTTTGAGCTCCTCGCCGCTCTGGGCATCGAGGATGACAAAGGGGCGGCTCGGTTTGTCACCTTCCACAACGAAGGAGACCTGATAGACCAGTCGGGCCAGACCGTTCTCGTCCTGCATCACGTAAAGCTTGATCTGCTCGTTGCTCCCCTTGCTGCCCGCCTTGGCCTTGCTGGCGGCATCCTGTGGCGAGAGGGTTGCGACCGGGCTCGCCACATCCTGATCAATCTGGCGCAGCATGCGCCCGCTGGCCTGCTGTAGCTGGCCGCTCAGGCTCTTGTCGGCCACCACGACCTGGCCCATTACCGGAATGCCGTTCCAGGTCTGCTCGTAGCGGATCCGCTGTTGTCCGTTGGGCAGTTTGACTACCCGCACCTGACGAAACTCGCCATCTTCCAGCTGCAGTGTGCCGGAGCCGGCATTAAGGCCAGACATTGCTCTGGCGCTGCTTGCGTTAACGTTGATCTCGACTTCTTGTGCCGCCATGGCGGCACCTCCCCAACAGGCCAGTGCCACGGCCAGAAATACTTTATTCATCTCTTCTTTCCTTAAATCGATGATGTTGTTGAACCGACCCCAGGTCGGGCGTTTTCAAGCTAGTTCGGGGGTAAAAAAGTGCCTCCTGTCAGATGTGACAGCGCAGCACAGAGGGGTAGCAGGATCTGCTGAATGGCCCATTTAGGGCATCAAAAGGAGCCTTTCGAAGAGAGTTATCCGGTTTCAGAGAGCCACCCTCCTCTTTGGAGGGAGATAAATAGTGCGGGGCTGTCGCCTCTTCCTGCCAAGAGAGGTAATGAGGGGGTGACAAAAGTGGCTGGCGTGCCAAGTTGCGATTGGCTACATTGGGGCAGCCCCATGTTTTGGCGACTGATTTAAAAGGAGAATCCCATGTTTTCATGGCAGTTGGATGACGAGCTGGCGCTGCTCTTCTTGCAGCCAGACATGGCGAGCGAGCTGTTTGCCCTCTGCAATGACAACCGGGAGTACCTCTCCCAATGGCTGCCCTGGCCCCCTTTCATTTTGCGTCCAGCCGACAGCGCAACTTTTATCCGTCATGCCATCGAGAAGTTTGCCCGTGGCGAGGGGCTGACCACCGCCATCGAGTATCAGGGAGAGGTGGTTGGGGTCATTGGCTACAACAGCATCGATCACGATCTTGGCAAGGTGGTCATCGGCTACTGGCTGGCAGAGCGCTGGCAGGGCAACGGCATCATTACCCGGGCCTGTCATGCATTGATCCATCACGCGTTTGAGGAGATGGGGATGGAGAAGGTGGAGATCACTGCCGCGACCGACAATGAGCCCAGCAGAGCCGTCTGCGAGCGGCTCGGGATGCAGCAGGAGGGGATTACCCGGCGTGCGGAGCGACTGGGTTCCCGGGTCGTGGATCATGTTCACTACAGCCTGCTGCGCGACGAATGGCTTGGGCAGAGAGACTCCTGATGGCGCTACCCCATATCAAAACCAAGCGGGTCCACCTGACGCTGCTGACCCCCGATCAGGCCCCGATGATCCTCGACTTTTACCGGCGCAATCGCGACCACCTTACCCCGTGGGAGCCGCTGCGCGACGACCATTTCTACACCCTTTCTTACTGGCATAACCGGCTGCAGGATAGCTACAGCCAGTTTTTCAAAGGCACCGGTGTCAATCTGGTGGCGCTCGATCCGGCGGGTGAGCGGGTGATCGCCACCTGCAACTTCAGCAACATCATGATGGGGATCTTCAAGGCGTGTCACCTCGGCTATGGCATTGACCGGCAGCATGAGGGGCAGGGGCTGATGCAGGAGATCCTGACTGCTGCCATCGACTATCTGTTTCGCGAGCAGGGACTGCATCGCATCATGGCCTGCTATATGCCCGCTAACCTGCGTAGCGGCGCCTTGCTGGAGCGACTCGGATTCGAGCGGGAGGGGTATGCGCGGGAGTATCTGATGATCAATGGCCGCTGGGAGGATCACATTCTCACCTCGCTGATTAATCCAGCGCCTTGAGCGGCAGATAAAAAAACGGGCCCATGGGGCCCGTCTTTCAATGAGGTGCAGGCTTAGTTGGCCTTGGCATCGCTCACTGCAGCTTCAACCTTGGTAGCAGCTTCGTCAGCAGCTTTTTCAACGGTTGCAGTCGCTTCGGAGGTGGCTTTCTCTACAGTAGAGGTGGCTTCGCTAGCGGCTTTTTCTACAGTTGCAGCAACTTCGGCGGCCGGAGCAGCAGCAGGCGCGGCAGCTTTTTCTTCTTTCTGACCGCAAGCAGTCAACATCAGACCCAGGATACCGGCTACCAGTACTTTGTTCATGTGCATTCCCTCAAAAAAAGATGGAGAGATGGTCGAAACAACCATCACTGCGCCCACCGTGACCCGGAATAAAACAAGAGGCCGGGACTCAGGCAGGCGGGCGCAATATAGCCCCATTGGTTACCGATGAAAACGGATATCACAATGACATTTTTTCGTGCAGTGGATAAAAAGCTCCACTGCAACGACTGATATCAATACAAGATGCCGCTTATTTGCGGTTTGTGCACAATAAACAACCAAGTTATTGATGTTGATTGGCAGTTTAAACGGTATTCATATCTGTCAGAGCGGCAACCTGTACCGCGTTAGTCAGACAGCTTTTGACAGCTCAGCCGTTGCCCCAAGCGGTTGCTCTCGCGGGCCAGATCCAGCAGTGCCATCACCGCCAATGCTTCCGTGGCGGGTACCGGGTTATCTCCCTCACCTCTGATGGCGGCACAGACGCCACGGTAGTAGGCGCCGTAATCGCCCGCTGCGCCGGTCAGGCTCTGTTGCTGCAATTGGCCATCCACGATGCGACTGAGCTGACCGGGTTCGCTATCCAACCCCCAATCCGCTGCCGGTGGCCGCTTGCCCAGCTTGAGCTGATCTTCCTGCACATCCATACCGAATTTGACAAACGAGCCCTGACTGCCGTGAACGATAAAGCGGGGCATGGTGGCCGATACCAGACAGCTACCATGCAGGATCACTCGCATTGCGCCAGACCGTTCACCATAGCCCAGCACCACATGGAAGTAGTCATCAGCCAGGGCACCGGGGCGCTGCCCGGCAAGGTCTGCCTGCAGCCAGTCCGGTTGGCCGAACAGCTGCAGCGCCTGATCCAGCACATGGGGGCCGAGATCGAACCAGAGGCCGGAACCCGGGCCACCCGCTTCGCGCCAGCGTTGACGCACCTCGGGGCGATAGCGATCGAAATGGGATTCGAACTGGGCGATCTGCCCCAGCGTCCCCTCGGCAATCAAACGGCGCACGGTAAGGAAATCCCCGTCCCAACGGCGGTTGTGGAAGATGCTGAGCAGTCGCTGCTGCTTTTCGGCCAACTCGACCAGCTCTGCCGCTTCGGCCAGATCCAGCGCAAACGGCTTGTCGATGACGACGTGCTTGCCTGCCAGCAGCGCCTGGCGGGCGAGGGGGGCATGGGTATCGTTGGGGGTGGCGATCACCACCAGATCGACGGTCTCATCGCTCAGCACTTCTTCCAGTGAACCAACCCGGCAGCCGGGCAGATCGGCCTGCACCTTGGCAGCATCGCGGCTCACCACCCAGCTCAGAGATAAACCGGGCGTGGTGGAGAGGAAGGGGGCGTGGAAGGTCTTGCCTGCAAAGCCATAGCCCACCAGGGCGGCGTTGAGAGAGTGGCTCATCGGGGTTCTCCGCTGACGTCGAGTGACAAACAAGAAGGGGGCCCACGGCCCCCGGAGTGTGCATCAGAGCACAGGATTTATTGCAAACACAAGCGGCGTCCGCGGCGTGTCATCAGCATCACCAGCGGCGGTAGCAGCAGCCACATATGCAGTGCCAGCTGGCTGAGCGGGTCGTGCATCAGGGCGCCGGTCAGGCCAACCAGAGCACCGGAGCCGCTCATCTGGAACAGGCCGAGCAGGGCGGCGGCGGTACCGGCGCAGTGGCCGAACGGTGCCAGCGCCATCCCGGCGGCCGAACCCAGGATCATGGCAAAGCCGATGCTGGAGAGGAATACCGGCCCCATCATCGCCAGCGGATGTTCGATGTGCATCGCGAGGGTCAGGGCGATGGCCGAGAGCATCAGTACCAGCAGGCCGATACGCAGGGTGCGTCTTGGCCCCACCTTGGCGATAAAGCGCGGGGCCATGAAACAGGCCAGAATGTTGAGCGCGGCGTTGGCGGTAAACCAGTAGCTAAAGCCGCTCATATCCAGTCCCAGCTTCACCATCAGTTGTACCGGCGCAGCGGTGACATAGGCGAGGATAACCGCCATCGCCAGCATGCACAGCGCCGCGTTGAACAGGAAGCTGGGGGTGCGCAGTACCGGGCTGTAGCGCGACCAGCTGATGAGGGCCCCTTCGCTGCGGGTCTCCTCAGGGCGGGTCTCCGGCATCCGCCACAGCAGCCAGCTGCCGACGATGAGCGCATAACCGGCCATAAACCAGAAGTTGGCCGACCAGCCCGCCTTGGCTGTGAGCCAGCCACCGAGCAGGGGGGCCAGGGCCGGGATAAAGCAGATGGCGCCATTGAGATAGGAGATCATCTGGCCGCTCTTTTTCGGGCCATAGCTGTCACGCACCACCGAGAAGGCGGCGACCGAGGTGGCGCAGGCGCCAAAGCCCTGCAGTACTCGCGCCAGCATCAATTCGCCGAGGCTGGCGGCGAAACCGGCCCCCAGCGCGCTCAGACCGTAGAGCAGCACGCCGCCCAGAGCAACCGGTTTGCGGCCATAGCGGTCGGCCAGCGGACCGACCAGCAGTTGTCCCAGCCCCATGCTGAACAGGAACCAGGTGATGGTGCCCTGCATCAGGGTCACTTCCGCCCCGAGCTGTTCGGCCATCTGCGGAATGGCGGGCAGGTAGATGTCGATGGCCAACGGGCTAAACAGCACCAGCAGTACGAGTAAAAGAATCAATGGCATCTGTCACCTCTCTATCAGCCGGAATTGAATTGGTGCGCGAGTCTACTGGCTCAAAGTAATGAATAGAAATGGTATTTAATCACTTCGGTTATTCCTCTGCGGAAACATGTATCAAAAAGCGCTCTATTGAAAGGGGGATAACTCCCGCTCAAGCCATGGCAGCAGCTGTAATTGGCGCTTTTACTAAACGCTTGCGCCGCATAGAATGCGCTGATTATTTTTGCGGAGGTGCTCGATGAACAAGCTTGTCCTGGCAACAGGTAACCAGAAAAAGGTGAAGGAGTTGGCCGCCATGCTGGCCGACATGAAGATCCAGGTGATCCCGCAGAGCGAGTTTGCTGTCTCCGATGCCGATGAGACCGGCACCACCTTCGTTGAAAACGCCATCATCAAGGCGCGCCATGCCGCCCGCATTACCGGCTTGCCCGCCGTTGCCGATGACTCCGGTCTGGAAGTGGATCTGCTGCAGGGTCGTCCCGGGGTCTACTCCGCCCGCTTTGCCGGTCAGGGTGCCGGTGACAAGGCCAATATCGAGAAGTTGCTGGCTGAGCTCAAAGGGGCTCCCGATTACCTCAAGAGCGCCCGCTTCTGGTGTGTGCTGGTCTATATGCGCCACGCCGACGATCCCACACCCATCATCTGTCAGGCGAGCTGGGAAGGGATGATCATCGATGAGCAGCGCGGTCAGCATGGTTTTGGCTATGACCCCGTCTTCTTCGTGCCGGACCACGACTGCACCGCGGCCCAGATGCCGGCCGAGCTGAAAAACCAGTTGAGCCACCGTGCCCAGGCGCTGGCCAAACTGAAAGCGGCGCTGGCGGCTCACTGAGTTAAGCCCCCACCGCCCATAACATATTGTCATCTACAATGGGGGCCTTGAGCCCCCGTTTTATTGGAACGTCCATGCTGCAACTGCCGCCGCTCTCTCTCTATATTCATGTGCCCTGGTGCGTCCAGAAGTGTCCTTACTGTGACTTCAACTCCCATGCCCAGAAAGGGGAGTTGCCTCACCTCGAATATGTCGCCGCCCTGCTGGAAGATCTGGATCAGGATCTGAAGTGGGCACAAGGGCGGCCGCTCTCCTCGATCTTTATCGGCGGCGGCACCCCCAGCCTGCTGACGGTGGAGGCGATGCAAACCCTGCTGGACGGGGTTCGGGCCCGCATTCCGCTCACTGCAGATTGCGAGATCACCATGGAGGCCAATCCGGGCACGGTGGAGGCGGACAAGTTCGCCGGTTTCCAGCGTGCTGGTATCAACCGTATCTCCATCGGCGTGCAGAGCTTCCAGCAGGAGAAGCTGACTCGGCTCGGCCGCATTCACGGCCCGGAAGAGGCGCGCAAAGCCGCTGCACTGGCCCATGCCATCAAGTTGCCCACCTTCAATCTGGACCTGATGCACGGTCTGCCGGATCAGAGTCTGGATGATGCTCTTTATGACCTGCAGCAGGCTATCGACTGCGCACCGCCGCACCTCTCCTGGTATCAGCTCACCATAGAGCCGAACACGGCGTTTGCCTCCAAGCCGCCCACACTGCCGGAAGATGACACCCTGTGGGATATCTACGAGCAGGGCCACGCCATGCTCACCGCCAGCGGTTATCGCCAGTACGAGATCTCGGCTTACGCCAAAGAGGGTTACCAGTGCCGTCACAACCTCAACTACTGGCGTTTCGGCGACTATCTGGGGATCGGCTGTGGTGCCCACGGCAAGGTGACCGATCTCGCGGATCTGCAGATCCTGCGTACCGCCAAGGTGAAGCATCCGAAAGGGTATCTGGACAAGAGTCGCCCCTATCTGGACGAGCAGTGGCAGGTGACGGCAGACGATCTGCCGCTTGAGTACTTTATGAACCGCTTTCGCCTGTTCGAACCGGCCCCCAAGGCGGAGTTCGAGGCCTATACCGGCCTGCCGCTGGAGCGGGTGGAGACGGTGCTGACCATTGCCCAGAGCAAGGAGCTGATCGACGATCTGGGCGACAGCTGGCAGCTCACCTCCCTCGGCCATCGTTACCTTAACGTGCTGCTCGAACTCTTTATGGATGAGTAAACTGCCTGTTGAGGCGCGCTTTTGAGGCGGTGAGTTAGCGTTGCTAGACCGCTTTTTCAGTAAAAACAATCAGGGCGCCATTGGCGCCCTGATTGTTTATGGTCGATAGAAACCCGCTCAGCAGCAGACGCGGATCATCTGCTGTTGGCCGGGCTCCCACCGCTTGCCGAATTTGGCCTTGCGCCGGTAACTCCCCTTGCCCTTCTTGTTGCGCTCGACCCGGCTGCGAAACAGGGGATCGGAGAGCAGGGCATGCAGATGGTTATCCTTTATCTCGCCGCGCTGATGGGCATAGTGGCCCCCTTGCGCATCTTCCTCACGGGGGAGGGCGGGTTGGTCGACCCGAATCTTGGCCATGATGGCTCCTCTTCTTTCTTCTCTTGGTGTGTTGGCTCTGTGTCTGGATGGCGGTTTTCGCGACGGGCGCCTGTTCAGGTGAGCACCCGGCAACCGGATGCACTGGCACCGGTTAAAAACACGGCGATTTTGTCACCAAATCGCCGCTGGAGCAATGAGCGGGCTGGTGCCGTCAGCCAACGTGGTCATGCTCATCGTGGTTATGATGCTCGTGATGAGCGGGTGCTCCCGACTCCAGTGTTTCCAGAATGGCGCAGTGCTCCGCCGAGCGCGGCCCGCCACAGCAGATGTTGGAAAGCTCGCGCAGGTTGTCGCGAAAGCGGGTCAGTTCGATGATCTTCTGCTCCACCTGGGCCAGCTTGGTGTCGGCTACCGCTTTTACCTCCTGACAGGTGACCTTGGCCTTGTTGGTATCGAGGTCGAGCAGCTCGCCGATATCGGCCAGCGAGAATCCCACCGACTTGGCGCGAATGATGAACTCCAGCCGCCGCTTGTCCTGTTCGCTGTAGAGGCGGTAGCCAGATTCGTTACGGATCCCCGGCGAGATGAGCCCGTTCTTCTCGTAAAAACGCAGGGTATCTGCCTTGACCCCGCACGCCTTGGCCAGTTCACCGATCCGGTACATGCCCTTTTCTCCCGTTGGATATGCGACTCAACAAAACCGGAACCCACTATCACCCCTTTGCCGGACGATTGCCAGCCAAGGGCATAAAAGGGGCAGACAAAAGTTGGTTTGGCCGCTCTTTTGCCATAAAACCCTTAAATGGCAAACGTTTGGCAAAAATCAAGTGGCAAACGTTTAACGCCGCGCCACACAAGGGTTTTGCTATTTAAAAAATCCACCACCCGTCACATTTTTTGTGTAGAATACGCGCCCATAAGAGAGCGCCGCACCAAGCGGGCATTTCTTAAAGCACTTTTGCCGTTGTCAGGCCTGTGGCGAGAGTGGTTTGCGAAATCCCCCCACTTCCATTTATTTGGGGACTCTCTGTGTTGAGCCTCGCCTCCCATGGAACGGTCCCCGTTATGTTGAGGACGATAGTGTGATGGAACAAGCTCGACCCATTCGCCGTGCACTGCTGAGTGTGTCTGACAAAACCGGCATTCTGGAATTTGCCAAGGCACTCAACGAACGCGGCGTCGCCCTGCTCTCTACTGGCGGTACTGCCAAGTTGCTCGGCGAGGCGGGTCTGCCGGTGACCGAGGTCTCCGACTACACGGGTTTCCCTGAAATGATGGATGGCCGGGTCAAGACCCTGCATCCCAAGGTTCATGGTGGCATTCTCGGCCGTCGGGATCAGGATGACGCCATCATGGCTCAGCACGCTATCTCCCCCATCGACATGGTTGTCGTCAACCTCTACCCCTTTGCTGCTACCGTTGCCAAAGCGGGCTGCACTTTGGCCGATGCGGTCGAGAACATCGACATCGGCGGCCCGACCATGGTGCGCTCTGCGGCTAAAAATCACAAAGATGTCGCGATCGTGGTCAAAGCTGCCGACTACGATCGGGTTATTCGTGAGATGGATGCCAACGGCAACAGCCTGAAACTGGCAACCCGTTTCGATCTGGCCATCGCTGCCTTCGAGCACACCGCTGCCTACGACGGCATGATCGCCAACTACTTCGGTACCATGGTGCCCTCTTATGGTGACAACAAGGAGGGTGACGAGGAGTCCCGCTTCCCGCGCACCTTCAACAGCCAGTTCATCAAGAAGCAAGACATGCGCTACGGCGAGAACAGCCATCAGGCTGCCGCCTTCTACGCCGAGGAGCATGCCGCGCCGGGTTCCGTCTCCAGCGCGGTTCAGCTGCAGGGCAAGGCGCTCTCCTACAACAACATCGCCGACACCGATGCGGCGCTGGAGTGCGTGAAGGAGTTCGACGAGCCGGCCTGCGTCATCGTCAAACATGCCAACCCGTGTGGCGTGGCCGTCGGTAACGACTTGCTGAGTGCCTACGACCGGGCTTACCAGACCGATCCCACCTCCGCCTTTGGCGGTATTATCGCCTTTAACCGCGAACTGGATGGCGCCACTGCCAAGGCCATCGTCGAGCGTCAGTTCGTCGAGGTGATCATCGCCCCGACTGTCAGCCAGGAGGCCCGCGAAGCGGTCGCTGCCAAGCAGAACGTGCGTCTGCTTGAATGCGGTCAGTGGACTGCTCCGGCGCAAGGGTTTGACCTCAAGCGCGTCAATGGCGGCTTGCTGGTGCAGGAGCGCGATCTCGGCATGGTGACGCTGGGCGACCTGACCGTGGTCAGCAAGCGTCAGCCGACCGAGGCCGAGCTACAAGATCTGCTGTTCTGCTGGAAAGTGGCCAAGTTCGTCAAATCCAACGCCATCGTCTACGCCAAAGATGGCCAGACCATCGGCGTTGGCGCCGGCCAGATGAGCCGCGTCTATTCGGCCAAGATTGCCGGTATCAAGGCGGCAGATGAAGGGCTGACCGTGGCGGGCTCCGTCATGGCCTCCGATGCCTTCTTCCCGTTCCGCGACGGCATTGATGCAGCAGCTGCTGCCGGTATCTCCTGCGTGATCCAGCCGGGTGGCTCGATGCGCGATCAGGAGGTGATCGACGCCGCCGACGAGCACGGCATGTGCATGGTCTTTACCAACATGCGCCACTTCCGTCACTGATGGATCAGGGCCGCCACGGGCGGCCCTTTTGTTGTCTCTTTTCCACTGACTATTGCGACCGGCTTCCCTCTGGCGGAAGCCTGTGACCCACATAGAAGCGAGCGATACGATGAAAGTACTGATCATTGGCAATGGTGGCCGCGAACACGCCCTGGCCTGGAAAGCCAAGCAATCCCCTCTGGTGACCCGGGTCTTCGTCGC
Source organism: Aeromonas sp. FDAARGOS 1410 (assembly GCF_019048745.1). Lineage (NCBI taxonomy): Bacteria > Pseudomonadati > Pseudomonadota > Gammaproteobacteria > Aeromonadales > Aeromonadaceae > Aeromonas > Aeromonas sp. FDAARGOS 1410. The sequence continues at coordinate 1,224,620 of NZ_CP077401.1, forward strand.
CCCCGGCAATGCAGGCACCGCTCACGAAGGGAGCATCGAGAACGTGGCCATCGCTGCTACCGATATCCCGGCTCTGCTGGCGTTTGCCAAGGAGCAGCGCATCGGTCTGACCATCGTCGGCCCGGAAGCGCCGCTGGTGAAAGGGGTGGTCGATGCCTTCCGTGCCGAGGGGCTGGCTATCTTCGGTCCGACTGCGGCTTCTGCCCAGCTGGAGGGCTCCAAGGCCTTTGCCAAGGATTTTCTGGCCCGTCACGCCATCCCGACTGCCGAGTACCAGAACTTCACCGAGGTTGAGCCAGCGCTGGCCTATCTGCGCGAGAAGGGGGCGCCCATCGTCATCAAGGCCGATGGTCTGGCCGCAGGCAAGGGGGTGATCGTGGCGATGACCCTGACCGAGGCCGAAGAGGCCGTGCGCGACATGCTCTCAGGCAATGCTTTTGGCGACGCTGGCGCCCGGGTGGTGATCGAGGAGTTCCTGGAAGGGGAAGAGGCGAGCTTCATCGTCATGGTCGATGGCGAGCATGTGCTGCCGATGGCGACCAGTCAGGATCACAAGCGGGTAGGGGATGGTGATACCGGCCTCAATACCGGCGGTATGGGCGCCTATTCGCCGGCTCCTGTGGTGACTGATGAAGTGCACCGCAGGGTGATGGAGCAGGTGATTATGCCGACCGTGCGCGGCATGGCGGCCGAGGGCAATGTCTACACCGGTTTCCTCTACGCTGGCCTGATGATCGACGGTCAGGGCAATCCCAAGGTGATCGAATTCAACTGCCGTTTCGGCGATCCCGAGACCCAGCCCATCATGCTGCGGATGCGCTCCGATCTGGTGGAACTCTGTCTGGCCGCCTGTGCCGGCAAGCTGGATCAGGTAGAAGCGAATTATGACCCCCGCGTGGCCATTGGCGTTGTGCTGGCTGCTGGCGGTTATCCCGGCGACTACCAGCAGGGCAAGGCCATCAGCGGTCTGCCGGTGGAAGAGGCGAGCGGCGAGAAGGTATTCCACGCGGGTACCCGCCTTGAGGGGGATACCGTAGTAACCGCCGGTGGCCGGGTGCTGTGCGCCACCGCGCTGGGTCACACAGTGGCCGAAGCGCAGCAGCGTGCCTATCAGCTGGCTGCGCGGATCCAGTGGGATGGTGTCTTCTATCGCAATGACATCGGCTGGCGCGCCATCGAGCGTGAACAGCAGGCTGGTTGATGAACGGTAACCGCAGTGACAAGCCCCGCCAATGGCGGGGTTTTTTATGCCGGAAAGTGCCTTATTGCCGATGCATTCATGTTGCTGTGGTTAACAAGCGAGGCACTCTTGTCACCATTTGCCACAAAAAACATCATTTTTCACAAACGCTTCACCATGAGTCATGGCATTATGCTGGTGATGAATTCTTGTTTGGATTCATAGGTGACCCTAATAATTTGAGCATGTTGTTATATAAGGAAATCCCATGTTGAAAACTGTTCGCCCCCTGCTGTTGCCCCTGATGTTCGGTCTGATCGCATTGCCTGCCATGGCTGGCGATCTGGAACAGCCGATGAAGAAGATTGGCTTCAACTACAAGCAGGCGGTCAAGGCTGATGATGCGGCTACCATGGAGAAGCACATCAACGAGATGAAGGCTCAGCTCGACATCGCCAAGCAGAAGAACATGCCTGCCGCCAAGAAGGAGAAGTTCCTCGAGGGCATGAATGAGGTACAGACCGAGCTGGATGCCAGCCTGGCTGCACTCAAGGCCGGTGACGAAGCCAAGGCGCGCGAGCACCTGGCCAAGGTCAACGACCTGAAGAAGGAGTATCACAAGTATGCCAAGCAAAAAGGGTGATCCCTTTCGCTGGGATGCAGTGGTTCGCCTGACCCATTGGGGTGTGGCGGCCATCTGTATCGGCAATCTCTGGCTCAATGAGGCGGGAGAGGATTGGCACGAGTGGCTCGGTTATACGGCCATCGCGCTGGTCTCCGTGCGTTTGCTCTGGGGGCTCACCTTTGCCCGTGGCTACGCCCGCTTGGGCGCCCTCATCCCCAAAGGTGAGGATTTTCGCCAGCAGATGCACGAGATGCGTGAACGGTTGCCACCGGCGCCAGGCCATCATGGCAGCGGCAAGTTGGCGGTATGGGCGCTCTGGTTGCTGGTGCTGGCAACTGCCGGTACCGGCTGGTTCCAGAATACCGAGATGGGGTTTGATCTGGGAGCTGATGACTGGCATGTCTGGTGCACCTGGGCACTGCAGGGCATGATCGCACTGCATCTGCTGGCCATTGGGTTCACCTCGTGGCGTCAGCGCAGCAGTCTGGTGATCCGGATGCTGCCCACGCTTCCCCGTCACGCCTCGAACCAGCGTCGCGACGAGCAGACCTGAGGCTCAGCATTAGGCTCCTTGCCCTCGCTCGAGGTGCCTGATCCGGACCCTGCCCAGACCCGCCCATGGCGGGTCTTTTCTGATGACCTCATCGATCCCATCACTGGACATTGCCCGATCCGCAGATGCAAAAAGGCCGCTCATGATGAGCGGCCTTTTTCAATTTGGTGGCCCCTGGGGGACTTGAACCCACGACCAATCGATTATGAGTCGACTGCTCTGACCAACTGAGCTAAGGGGCCAAATTGTGCATTTAGCGGCGTGGATTATAGGGGAAGTGCCAAGGGCAGTCTATAGGCATATCAACCACTTGGCGACTAATTGTCCAGCTGGATCCGGGGGCATGCCGGAACAGGATGGATAAAACAAAGCCCCGCATAGCGGGGCTTTGGCAAGCTGGTTGGCACGACCCTGATTATTCGTCCAGGAAGCTGCGCAGCACTTCCGAGCGGCTCGGATGGCGCAGTTTGCGCAGAGCCTTGGCTTCGATCTGACGAATACGCTCACGGGTAACGTCGAACTGCTTGCCCACTTCCTCAAGGGTGTGGTCAGTGTTCATGTCGATACCGAAACGCATCCGCAGCACCTTGGCTTCGCGAGCTGTCAGACCGGCCAGCACTTCGCGGGTCGCGTTGCGCAGGCTTTCGCTGGTTGCTGCATCGGCCGGCAGAGCCAGGGTGGTATCTTCGATGAAGTCGCCCAAGTGGGAATCTTCATCATCACCGATGGGCGTCTCCATGGAGATAGGCTCTTTGGCGATTTTCAGTACCTTGCGGATCTTGTCTTCCGGCATGCCCATGCGCATGGCCAGCTCTTCCGGGTTCGGTTCACGACCCATCTCCTGCAGCATTTGACGGGAGATACGGTTGAGCTTGTTGATGGTCTCGATCATGTGTACCGGGATACGGATGGTACGGGCCTGATCCGCGATGGAGCGGGTAATGGCCTGACGGATCCACCAGGTTGCATAGGTCGAGAACTTGTAGCCACGACGGTATTCAAACTTGTCTACCGCCTTCATCAGACCGATGTTGCCTTCCTGGATCAGATCGAGGAACTGCAGACCGCGGTTGGTGTACTTCTTGGCGATGGAGATAACCAGACGCAAGTTGGCCTCAACCATCTCTTTCTTCGCTCGGCGGGCCTTGGCCTCACCGATGCTCATGCGACGGTTGATATCCTTGATCTGGGCAATCGACAGACCGGTCTCTTCTTCGATCTGCTGCAGTTTGCCGATGGCGCGCTGCACCTCTTCATCCATCTCCATCAGACGGGGAGACCAGGCTTTGCCAGCCTGCTTCTGGTATTCAAACCAGGCAGTTTCGCACTCGTTGTTGGTGAAGGCCGCGACGAAGGTTTTCTTCGGCATCTTGGCCTGCTCAACGCAGAGCTTCATGATGATGCGTTCCTGCACCCGAACCCGCTCCATCATTTCGCGCATGTTGTTGACCAGGCGATCGAACTGCTTGGGCATCAGGCGGAATTGACGGAACACATCGGCCAGCTGGGCGATGGCGGCCTGAGTATCATCGTGCGCGCGACCATTCTTCTGAATGGAGAGGCGGGTCACTTCATACTGGGCGCGCAGTTCGGCGAACTTCTCGCGAGCGACTTCCGGATCCGGACCACCGTCACCGTCATCGTCAGAGTTGTCACCGTCTTCGTCTTCATCTTCGTCTTCATCTTCGTCTTCGTCAGCCAGGTCATCCTCGCTGAGTTCGGAACCGATGTGAGTGGCGGTCGGCGCCATATCTTCGGTATCGTTCGGATCGATAAAACCGGAGATGATGTCGGAGAGACGCAGCTGCTCGGCTTCGTACTTGTCGTACTGTTCGAGCAGGTAAGTGATGGCTTCCGGGTACTCCGCTACGGAGCTTTGTACCTGGTTGATACCGTCTTCGATACGCTTGGCGATGTCGATTTCGCCTTCGCGGGTCAGCAGTTCGACAGTACCCATTTCCCGCATGTACATGCGGACGGGATCGGTCGTGCGACCAATCTCGGATTCAACAGATGCCAGAGCCTGGGCCGCTGCTTCGGCAGCGTCCTCATCGGCGGTACCCCCTTCAGCCATGATCAAGTCATCGGCATCCGGAGCGTTTTCAACCACTTGAATGCCCATATCGTTGATCATCTGAATGATGTCTTCGATCTGGTCTGAATCGACAATATCTTGCGGGAGGTGATCGTTCACCTCGGCATAGGTCAGGTAGCCCTGTTCTTTACCTTTGGCAACGAGGAGTTTAAGCTGAGACTGCGGGGTTTGCTCCATAGAACTCATCCGGTTGGTGCTGCTAGGTTGCGCGTACAGTGCGCTGCTGCGCAAATAGCCAATTCTAATAGAAAACCGCCAGACATGCTATGTCTGGTTGCGGCGTCGGTCATGAGAAACCCCTGCCCGCAGTATTGTCGGGGCCAGGCGGTTATAAAATTTTTGCTTTTCATCCCGTCGATTCGGGCAACGCTATCCATATTGGGACTAATCACTCAAATATCAAGCCCCACTCTCATTTCTTTTCTCAATTTGCACCTCTCTGATCAGCATCATCAACTCTTGGGTTTCTTCGGAGCTTAGTCCTTCCTGAGCCACTTTGGCCTGCAATTCTTCGATCCGTTGTTTCAGAAACAGGTTGATGAAACCGACGAAGGTATCCTGCAACTCTCCCAGAATATCCGGCTCCTGATCGAGTTTGATCTCCTCGAACAAGTCGTGCATCGCCAGCTGGGCGAGGATTTCCCCCTCTTTGGTGCCGCGCCAGTGTTCCAGCAGGATGCCGGTAGTGATACCGGGCTGTGTCAGGATCTGCTGATGCAGCTGCAGCAGGAAGGTAATCCCCTGCAAGCGCAAACCCGCCAGTTCCGGCATTGCCGGCAGCTCTGCCGTCACGGCCGGGTATTGAACCATCAGTGCCAATGCTCGGCGCAGCGGGGTCAGCTTGGCAGCCTTGGGCTTGTTGACCTCGGCCTTGGGCTGGCTGTTGCGGGCAAACAGTTCGGCAATTCGCTGCTTGTTCTCACCCCAGCGCATCATGCTGGAGAGGCGGGTGATCAGCCCCTCGCGGGTGAACCCTTCCGGCACGCGGCGGATAAGTTCTGCGGCCTTGTTGGCCACTTCAAACTTGCCCGCTTCACCGGAGAGCGCCGCGTCGCGACCAAGACGCTCGAACATGAAGTCGGCGAAGGGTTGGGCTTCATCGAGCAGGGCTTCAAAGCCTTCCTTGCCGATCTGGCGTACCAGCGAGTCGGGATCCTCGCCATCGGGCAGGAACACGAATTTGAGTTCACGGCCATCCTGCAGATGGGGGAGGGCGTTATCCAGCGCCCGCCACGCGGCTTCACGACCAGCGTTGTCGCCGTCGTAGCAGCAGACCACCTCAGCGGTGGTACGAAACAGGGTATGGATGTGATCACTGGTGGTCGCGGTACCCAGTGCCGCCACCGCATAGTCGATGTCGTACTGACCGAGCGCCACCACGTCCATGTAGCCCTCAACCACCAGGATCCGGCGTGGATCCTTGTGTGCCTGCTTGACCTCATAGAGGCCGAACAGCTCCCGCCCTTTATGGAAAATCGGGGTTTCCGGCGAGTTGAGGTATTTGGGGGTGCCGTCACCCAGCACCCGGCCACCGAAGCCGATGACCCGGCCGCGCTTGTCACGGATCGGGAACATGATGCGATCGCGGAAACGATCGTAGCTGCCACCGCCACTCTCACGAGTGATCAGAATGCCACCCGAGATAAGCAGCTGTTCGTGATCCCGGCTGGCACCAAAGCGGCGACGCACCTGATCCCAATCGCTTGGGGCATAACCGATGTTGAAGCGTTTGACCACTTCACCGGTCAGCCCGCGTCCCTTGAGGTACTCCACCGCATGGGGAGCACTCTTGAGATTGCTCTCGTAGAAGCGGGCGATCTGGTTCATCAGCTCGAACAGATCCTTGCTGACGGCTGGCTGGCTATGACCAGATCCACCGCTGCTCTGCTCGCGGGGCACCTGCATGCCCTGCTGGCTGGCGAGCTCTTCGATGGCATCGGGGAATTCGAGGCCGTCATACTCCATGACAAAGCCGATGGCGTTGCCGTGGGCGCCACAGCCGAAACAGTGATAGAACTGCTTCTCCTGGCTGACGGTAAAAGAGGGGCTTTTTTCGTTATGAAAAGGGCAGCAAGCCTGGTAGTTCTTACCGGCTTTTTTCAGCCGCACTCGCGAGTCGATCAGCTCGACTATGTCTGTGCGTGCGAGCAGATCGTCGATAAAGGATTGGGGGATCCTGCCTGCCATAACCGTCCTGTTTCACTGCGATAGAAAATAAAAAAGCCGCGCATTCACAAGGAAGCACGGCTTCTTCGACCAAACAAGAGTTTGCCTGTTACGCCAAGCGGGTTTTCACCTGAGCACTGACGGCGCCGACATCGGCACGACCCTGAATTTTTGGCTTCAAGACAGCCATGACTTTGCCCATGTCAGCCATGACGGCAGCACCGCTCTCGGCGATGGCTTGCTCGATCAGGGCGGCAATTTCGTCTGCGGTCAGTTGTTGAGGCAGGAACTCCTGCAGCACAACGATCTCGGCGGACTCTTTGTCGGCGAGATCCTGGCGACCGGCAGCTTCAAATTGGCTGATGGAATCGCGGCGCTGTTTGACCATCTTGGTCACGACAGCGAGGATATCCTCATCATTGAGCTCGACACGGGTATCGACTTCACGCTGCTTGATTTCTGCCATCAACAACCGGATAGCGCCCAACCGCGGCTTGTCTTTGGCAAGCATGGCGAGCTTTTGCTGATCCTTGAGTTGATCCTTCAGAGACACGGCATGATCCCTTGATTAGTACAGGCGGATACGACGTGCGTTTTCGCGAGACAGCTTCTTGGCGTGACGCTTAACGGCAGACGCTTTGGCGCGCTTACGAATGGTAGTCGGCTTCTCGTAGAACTCACGGCTACGAACTTCGGACAGGATACCGGCTTTTTCGCAAGAACGCTTGAAGCGACGCAGAGCAACGTCAAACGGCTCATTTTCACGGACTTTGATTACTGGCATGTGCCTTTCACCTCAGTGATAAAATTGTTAGCTGACCTTCAATCGATCAGCATGACTTAAAATGGTGCGAAATTATACTCTGGACAGGGAATGAAAGTAAACCCGCAGAGATCGCTCTGGTTTAAAAAACCCGCGAAGGTTACCATAGCCGTCTCATTTTAGCAGTGAAAATTTTTAGCAATGCGTGTATTGGGCATAGAGACATCCTGTGACGAAACCGGGATCGCGATCTTCGACGATCAAAAAGGGATCCTTTCCCACCAGTTATATAGCCAGGTCAAGCTGCATGCGGACTACGGTGGCGTTGTTCCCGAGCTCGCCAGCCGGGATCACGTTCGCAAGACGATCCCGTTGATCCAGGCCGCATTGCGGGAGGCTGGACTGGGCAAGGATGACATCGATGGCATCGCCTATACCGCGGGGCCGGGTCTGGTTGGCGCCATTCTGGTGGGGGCCACCATCGGCCGTTCACTGGCGATGGCGTGGAACAAGCCGGCTATCGCCGTCCACCATATGGAAGGTCACCTGCTGGCGCCCATGCTGGAAGAGAAGGCCCCCGAGTTCCCCTTCGTGGCGCTGCTGGTCTCCGGTGGCCACTCCATGCTGGTACGGGTTGATGGCATCGGCAGTTATCAGCTGCTGGGCGAATCCATCGACGATGCCGCCGGCGAGGCGTTCGACAAGACCGCCAAGCTGATGGGGCTGGACTATCCGGGTGGCCCGCTGCTCTCCCGTCTGGCCGAGAAGGGCACCACCGGGCGTTTCCACTTCCCCCGTCCCATGACTGATCGCCCCGGGCTCGACATGAGCTTCTCCGGCCTCAAAACCTTTGCCGCCAACACCATTGCCGCCAACGGTGATGATGAGCAGACCCGCGCCGATATCGCCCGTGCGTTTGAAGATGCGGTGGTCGATACCCTGGCCATCAAATGCCGTCGTGCCTTGAAAGAGACCGGCCTCAAGCGTCTGGTGGTGGCGGGTGGCGTCAGTGCCAACCGTCACCTGCGCGCTCAGCTGGCCGAGCTGATGGAGAGCCTCAAGGGCGAGGTGTTCTATCCGCGCACCGAATATTGCACCGATAACGGCGCCATGATCGCCTATGCCGGCATGCAGCGCCTGAAAGCGGGCGTGTTCGAGCCGCTGGCGGTCAAGGCCGTGCCGCGCTGGCCATTGGATACCCTGGATCCGGTCTGATCCTGAGGATCCTCTCCCTGCCGGGCCAGTGATGTGACATGCCCCGGGCATGCTCTCTGTGAAGACGGGAGCCTGTCCGGGGCATTTTTATTGCTGTGCCACGGCCTGCCTGATTATTCCTTGTAGATCGGAAGATCCCTCTGTGACGTCTGCGGCCACCCCCTCAAGCCCACTGTTGGCATCCATGTCGCGCTATAAATTAAATTTATGCATTTTGGCAAATTGGCCTCATTTTCCCTTATGCCTTTGCTAGCTCCTGCCTGTGGATCTGTTTTTGCCCTTTATTACCGCCAGCTCGCCATCGTCCGATCCTGATAGATGCCTGCGCCCACAGAGTGCCGCCAGAACGCGCCTGATAAAGAGGTGAGGAAAGGAAGGTGACGGTGCGGGGCTAAGCCATGCATGGCCATCTGCTGCGTTTGATAGGGGGTGATGCGGAATCCTGCGTCACGGTTTCGCTATCAGCAGCAAGTGTCTGAGAGAGGCACAAAAAAATCCCCGCCAGCTGGCGGGGATTTTTGATTGGCGATCGACAGGCGATACGATTACAGCATGATGCCGCCGAAGAAGAAGCCCAGCGCCACGGCAATCGCGATGGTGGCGGTGCCGGGGATAAAGAAGGGGTGGTTGAACACGGCTTTGCCGATGCGGGTTGAGCCGGTGTCGTCCATCTCGACCGCGGCCAGCAGGGTCGGGTAGGTCGGCAGTACGAACAGGGCGCTCACGGCCGCGAAAGAGGCGATGGCGGTCAGCGGGCTGACACCCAGAGCCAGAGCGGCAGGCATCAGGGCCTTGGTGGTTGCACCCTGTGAGTAGAGCAGCATGGCGGCGAAGAACAGCACCACGGCCAGCAGCCAGGAGTACTGGTTCAGCAGGTCGCCAGCGATCAGCTGGATGGTGTCCATGTTGCCTTTCACGAAGACGTTACCCAGCCAGGCCACACCCAGTACGCAGATACAGGCGGACATACCGGACTTGAAGGTCGGCATGTTGGTCACTTGAGTGGCGTCCAGTTTGCACACCAGAGTCATGATGGTGGCAGCGGCCAGCATGATGCCCATGATGGCGCCATCGCGGGGGATCGGCGGGTTGGTGATGAGGCCAACTTTACCGGAGATCGCGGTGGCATAGGCCATCACGGCCACGATGGCAGCGATGAAGATCCAGACGGACAGCTTGGCGTAGGGTTTGATTTCCAGCTGGCTGGTGCCGCGCAGCTTGATCTGGCCCTTGGCTTTACGCTCCAGATAGACTTCGTCCTGCTCCAGCGGCTTGCCCATCATGTTGGCGATGAAGGCACCCAGGATACAGGCCAGGAAGGTGGAGGGGATGCAGATGGCCAGCAGGGTCAGGTAGTCAACACCGAACGGCTCGAGCATGCCGGAGAAGGCAACCACAGCGGCAGAGATCGGGGAGGCTGTGATGGCGATCTGGGAGGCTACAACCGCGATGGAGAGCGGACGGGATGGGCGGATCCCCTGCTCTTTGGCCACTTCTGCGATAACCGGCAGAGTGGAGAAGGCGGTGTGACCGGTACCGGCCAGCATGGTCATCAGATAGGTGACGACCGGGGCGGCGAAGGTGATGTATTTGGGGTTCTTGCGCAGCGCTTTTTCAGCCAGGGAGACCAGATAGTCCATCCCGCCAGCCAGTTGCATACAGGCGATGGCGCAAATGACGGACGCAATGATCATGATCACATCCCAGGGGATGTAGGTGACCAGCTGGTCGCTCGGGATCTGCACCCCGAGGCCCCAGGTCAGGACCAGAACCCCCAGACCACCGGCAAAGCCGATGCCGATGCTGCCTATCCGGGCGCCCAGATAGATAGCGGCGAGCACGACAAGTAACTCGATTCCAATCATAGCGATAACTCCATTTTTTAGTTTTTTGGTTTTTATTTGGCAAAAAGCCAATTCCCGATCGGGCTGGGGATAAAGACCAATCGGGAACTGACTTTAAATGGGCCGGGAAGATCCCGGCCCATGCGTCGCTTATACAGTGGTTTCGCGAGTGAAACGCTTGGCCTTGTATTGCGGGTTCATCAGGTTCTCGATGGAGAGGATCTCGTCCAGCTGCTCGGCGCTCAGCAGGCCGCGCTCCAGTACGACTTCGCGTACGTTCTTGCCGGTCTGGGCGCAGATCTTGCCAACGATATCCCCTTCGTGGTGACCGATGAAGGGGTTCAGGTAGGTCACGATACCGATGGAGTTCAGCACGTGGTTCATGCAGATTTCCGGGTTGGCGGTGATACCTTCCACGCACTTCTCGCGCAGGGAGATACAGGCTTTTTCCATCAGGCTCAGGGATTCGAACATTGCCTGACCAATCACCGGCTCCATGACGTTCAGCTGCAGCTGACCGGCTTCGGCGGCGAAGGTGATGGTGATGTCGTTACCGAATACCTTGAAGCAGGACTGGTTGACCACTTCCGGGATAACCGGGTTGACCTTGGCCGGCATGATGGAGGAACCCGCCTGCATTTCCGGCAGGTTGATCTCTTTCAGGGCAGTGCGCGGGCCGGAGGAGAGCAGACGCAGGTCGTTACAGATCTTGGAGAGCTTCATGGCCAGACGCTTGATGGCGCCGTGCAGCATGACGTAGGCGCCGCAGTCGGAGGTCGCTTCGATCAGGTCTTCAGCCGGTACATAGGCACGGCCGGTGATCTCGGCCAGACGCTTGATGGCCAGTGCAGAGTACTCGGGCGGGGTGTTCAGACCGGTACCGATGGCGGTAGCGCCCAGGTTCACTTCCAGCAGCAGCTCCTGGCAACGCTTGATGGATTTGATCTCTTCGCGCAGGGTCACGGCGAATGCGTGGAACTCCTGACCCAGGGTCATCGGCACGGCGTCCTGCAGCTGGGTACGGCCCATCTTCAGGATCTTCTTGAACTCGTTGGCCTTGACGTCGAAAGCGGCGATCAGCGCTTCCAGTGCATGCAGGGTCACGTCGGTGCTGTTTACAACAGCAACGCGGAAACCGGTGGGGTAGGCATCGTTGGTGGACTGGCACTTGTTGACGTGATCGTTCGGGTTGATGACGTCGTAACGACCTTTCTCCAGACCCATGATCTCCAGTGCGATGTTGGCCAGCACTTCGTTGGTGTTCATGTTGACGGAGGTACCGGCACCGCCCTGGTAAACGTCGACCGGGAACTGGTCGAAGCACTTGCCGGTGTTCAGCATCAGGTCGCAGGCTTCCACGATCTTGTCTGCAATTTCAGGACGGATGGTGCCGAGCTCGCCGTTGGCCAGCGCAGCGGCCTTCTTGGTCAGCACCATGCCACGTACGAATTCCGGAACGTCAGAAATCTTCTGAGAGCTGATCTTGAAGTTCTCGACAGCGCGCAGGGTGTGCACACCGTAGTAGAGATCATTGGAAACTTCTTTAGTGCCCAGCAAGTCTTCTTCAATGCGGACGTTCTTGATGTCGCTCATTGTAATGCCTCAGAAATCAGATAAATGGAAAAATCCTCACCGAGTGGTCGCGAGTTCCTTGCGCACAGCTCATCCTGAAGCACCACACACCGAGTGGGGCGATTGGGAGTGTGACCTCCCTAATAACTAATCAACATACTACTCCAATTGAGGTATCGGTTATTAGAGCTGGATCACTAATCTGGTGACATCTTCAAATTCCTTTGATGAATGTACACATATGTTGTACATGATTTATCACCATGATTTTTATAAAAATTTGTAATTTTTTGCTGATTTTTTAGCGCTTGGTTGATGAGGGGGTCATTTGGGTGGCTTGAAATGGGCGGGTTGGCCCCCATTTATTGGGGGTAAGAAGTGGTGACTCGCGCGTCTGAACATCGTGTGCAGCTCCCGGTTCGCGGGACCACTTTTTCTCACATTTGACTGGTTGTGGAGCTTATATGGGCAAGCTGTTTCTGCTGTTGGTGGGTCTGGTGGTACTGGAGCTCACCGTGATGATCGAGGTCGGTTCTGTGATTGGAGCGCTGCCGACCGTCGGCTTGCTTATCCTGACCGCCATTCTGGGCTCTTCTCTGGTGCGCAGTGAAGGGCTCAAGACCCTGTTCAGTGCCCAGCAGAAGATGCAACAGGGCGAGATGCCGGGCCGCGAAGTGATGGGTGGCATGATGCTGGCGCTGGCTGGTCTGCTGCTGATCATTCCGGGTTTTGTCACCGACTTCTTCGGGATCCTGCTGCTGCAGCCCTGGCTGCGCAACAAACTGGCCGACAAGCTGATCGGCAGCAACCAGTTCCGAATGCAGATGGGTGGTTTCCAGCGTACTCAATCGCCGTTTGAGCAATCCCTCGACGATCATCCGAAGCAGGGTGGCACCACTATCGAAGGCGAGTTTGAGCGCAAAGAGTAATCGACGAGACGAAAACCCGAGGCGAGTGACTGAATCAGGGTTTGCCCTGATGGCACAAGGCCTCGAAGCGGTGTCGGGCATACCACCATGCGAGGGTGCCCGCCGCCAGATTGGCCAGCAGTATCCCCAGATATATCCCCTGTTCTCCCCCCCATCTGGCGCCGAGCCAGGCTCCCGGCAGTAAAAAGCCAAACAGCCGTAAGCCGTTGAACAAGAACGAGATGCTCGATGCCCGCACGCCATTGAGTGCCGAGGCGAGCAGCATCACCATCCCCTGAAATCCATATCCGATCGGTACCAGATGCAGATAGAGGATGATAAGGCGTATCACCTGTGGATGGTCGCTAAACAGGTTGGCGATGAGTGGCGCCAGCAGCCAGGTGAGGCCATAGATGGCGAGCTGGAACAGCAGGGCAAAGCGCATGCTGCTCTGAAGCGCGGCCTTGGCCCGGGTCGGATTGCCGGCACCACAGTTTTGCGAGATGAAGGGGGCCAGCACGGAGGCGAGCGCCATCATCACGATCAGCAGCAGTGCCTCGACCCGCGATGCGGCGCCGTAAGCGGCCACCACTTCTGTCCCCAGACCGGCAAAAATCGTCATCAACACAGCATTGGCCAGCGGGTTGAGCATGTTGGTAAAAGAGGCGGGGATGGCGACATGGAGCAGTGCTCGCCAGTGGTAGAGCAGTCGGCTGCGCGGCGAGAGGCGCCACAGCAGCAACCCTTCCCGATGACGCAGGATGTAGAGGCTCACCAGCATGGCCATCAGCCATGAGATGGAGGTAGCGATGGCGGCACCCCGGATCCCCCACTCGGGGAAGGGGCCGATTCCGAAGATAAGCAGCGGATCCAGCATGCCGTTGACCAGACCGGCCACCGTCATGACGAGGCTGGGCGTCTTGGTATCGCCGGTGGCGCGGATGGCGGAGTTGCCCACCATGGGCAGCACCAGCATGGGCACGGTGAGATACCAGATCAGCATGTAGTCGTGGATAAGGGAGATAAGTTCGGTACTGGCGCCCAGCAGGGTAAAGAGCGGTTTGATGGTGAGGGCGCCCCCTGCCGAGAGCAGGGTCACCAGAATTACCGCCAGAAACAGGCTATCGGTGGCGAGGTGGGCCGCCTCTTGATGCTTGCCCTGTCCCAATGCATGACCGATCACCGCCGAGAGGCCGGCTCCCAACCCCATGGCGAGCGAGGTGACCACGAAGGTGACCGGAAAGGTAAAGCTGATGGCCGCCAGCGCTTCGGTGCCCAGCATACCAATAAAGAAGGTATCGACCAGATTGAAGGCCAGAATGGCGACGATGCCGAGGATCATGGGGCCCGTCATCTGGCGCAGTACGACAGGGATCGGTGCTGTCAGCATGGGATTGATGCGGGTCAAGGAATCGTCTCTACATCTTGCTCGAAGAGCTGGGCTGATAACTGGGCTGGCGCTGCCAGCGAGGTTCGCGAAGAGAACAGGGGCGAACAATCGAAGGCGTTTATAGTACGTGAAAAAATTTTTTTTGTATTTGCCCTTGAAGGGTTAGCAACCTCACCCCACATCAGGGACATATCCGATTTGGCCTGGAACGGCCATTCCTCAAAGCAACAATGAGACTCATTTTGGGAGAGTTATCGATGAAAATTCGTCCACTGCACGACCGCGTCATCATCAAGCGCATCGAAGCTGAAGCCAAATCCGCTGGTGGTATCGTACTGACTGGTACTGCGGCTCAAAAGTCCACCCGTGGTGAAGTGCTTGCCGTGGGGACTGGTCGAATCCTGGATAATGGCGATGTCAAAGCGCTGGCCGTCAAGGTTGGCGACAAGGTTATCTTCAACGAAGGCTACGGCGTGAAAACCGAGAAGCTGGATGGTCAGGATGTGTTGATCCTGTCCGAGACCGACATTCTGGCGATTGTCGAAGAGTAATCCATCCCCACTTTTCTCCGAATTGATTGAAAGGATTGAACAAAAATGGCTGCTAAAGACGTTAAGTTTGGTAACGAAGCCCGCATCAAGATGCTGGAAGGTGTGAACATCCTGGCTGATGCCGTCAAGGTTACTCTGGGCCCGAAAGGCCGCAACGTGGTACTGGACAAGTCCTTCGGTGCCCCGACCATCACCAAAGATGGTGTTTCCGTTGCGCGCGAAATCGAGCTGGAAGACAAGTTCCAGAACATGGGCGCCCAGATGGTCAAGGAAGTGGCTTCCAAAGCGAACGACGCTGCGGGTGACGGTACTACCACTGCAACCGTTCTGGCTCAGGCTATCGTCAACGAAGGTCTGAAAGCCGTTGCCGCCGGTATGAACCCGATGGATCTGAAGCGCGGTATCGACAAGGCAGTTGTGGCTGCCGTTGCCGAGCTGCAGGCACTATCCCAGCCGTGTGCCGACAGCAATGCCATCGCTCAGGTGGGCACCATCTCCGCCAACTCCGACGAGAAAGTGGGCAAGCTGATTGCCGAAGCCATGGATAAAGTGGGTCGCGATGGCGTCATCACCGTTGAAGATGGTCAGGGTCTGGAAGATGAGCTGGCTGTTGTTGAAGGTATGCAGTTCGACCGCGGCTACCTCTCTCCGTACTTCATCAACAAACAGGAAACTGGTTCTGTCGAGCTGGACGATCCGTTCATCCTGCTGGTTGACAAGAAAGTCTCCAACATCCGCGAAATGCTGCCGGTGCTGGAAGGTGTTGCCAAAGCGGGCAAACCGCTGCTGATCGTTGCCGAAGACGTAGAGGGCGAAGCCCTGGCGACTCTGGTGGTCAACACCATGCGTGGCATCGTGAAAGTGGCTGCCGTCAAGGCGCCGGGCTTCGGTGACCGTCGCAAGGCCATGCTGCAGGATATCGCCGTACTGACTGGCGGTACCGTCATCTCCGAAGAAGTTGGCATGGAGCTGGAAAAAGCGACTCTGGAAGATCTGGGTCGTGCCAAGCGCATCGTCATCACCAAAGAGAACACCACCATCATCGATGGCGTGGGTGATGCAGGCGTGATCGAAGGCCGTGTTGCCCAGATCCGTCAGCAGATCGAAGAGACTTCCTCCGACTACGACCGTGAGAAGCTGCAAGAGCGCGTAGCCAAGCTGGCTGGCGGCGTTGCCGTGATCAAGGTCGGTGCTGCTACCGAAGTCGAGATGAAAGAGAAGAAAGCTCGCGTAGAAGATGCTCTGCATGCTACCCGTGCTGCTGTTGAAGAGGGCGTGGTTGCCGGTGGTGGTGTGGCGCTGGTTCGCGTTGCAGCCAAACTGGCTGGCCTGCGCGGTGACAACGAAGACCAAAACGTCGGTATCAAGGTTGCCCTGCGCGCCATGGAAGCCCCGCTGCGTCAAATCGTCATCAACGCCGGTGAAGAAGCTTCCGTCATCGCCAACGCAGTGAAGAACGGCGAAGGCAATTTCGGTTACAACGCTTACACCGAGCAGTATGGCAACATGCTGACCATGGGTATCCTGGATCCGACCAAGGTAACCCGCTCTGCACTGCAGTTCGCCTCTTCCATCGCCGGTCTGATGATCACCACCGAGTGCATGGTCACCGAGCTGCCGAAGAAAGATGCTCCGGCTATGCCTGATATGGGTGGCATGGGCGGCATGGGCATGATGTAATCATCATCCCGGCTCTGTTTGAGAAACGGCTCGCTTTGGCGGGCCGTTTTTTTTTATCCGGCTAAACTGAGAGTTGTTGATAAGGATGTTATTTGGAGGTGGGTATGAAAAAACTGGGTTTGATTTCTTTGCTTTTTTCCTTGGCAAGCTTTTCCGTACTGGCATTGGGGACGCCTGCAGGGCCCGTGATTCTAAAGGTGACAGGCAATGTTAAAGCGGCAGAGACCGTTGATGGCGTTGCGCAGTTTGACCTTGCCATGTTGCAGGCACTGCCACAGCACGAGATCGTGACCGGCAATCCTTGGGTCGATAAGCCCCACAAGTATCGTGGGCCCAAACTGGCTGATGTACTGGCGGCTGTAGGGGCTGATGATGGCAATTCCATTACCCTGACTGCACTCAATAGCTACCAGATCCGTATCAACTGGGACAAGGTCAAACGCTATGAGCCCATCCTTGCCTGGGAGGACGATGGTGTAGTCATGAAGGTGCGCGACAAGGGGCCGCTCTGGTTTATGCTGCCACTTGATCAACATCCGGAATTGAAACGCTCCGAATATACCGACATGATGATCTGGCAGCTCAGCTCGGTTGATATCCAGCATTAATCGTTTATTGCTCAGGAGTATGGGGTGAAGGAAAAGACCAAAGCCTGGCCACTTGTCGCCACTCTTTATTTTTTCATCCTGTTGTTTACGGGAAGTACTCTCTATTCTCTGGTTCAGATCCAGAATGCGACCCGAGTCATGGAGAAGTACACCTATGATGTCTCCTGGGCATTGATGCAATTGCAGCTAGAGTTGGGGCGGTTTCTGAATAGTGTCGAGGTTTACCACTACGGTGGCATCGACCACGAAGCCCTGATGCTGCGTTATGACATTCTCTGGAGTCGAACCCCAATCTTGCTTAGCGGCCAATTGCGCAAGAGCATGGAGGACAAGCAGAAGACCCTGCGTCTGGTGCAGCTGATCGAAAGCAATATCCGCAATATGGAAGCTGATATCACCAGGTTGAAAGTGGGATCTCCGGATTACCAGCAAATCATGATGCGCCTTGCACCTTTGCAAGAACCACTTTCCTATTCTCTTGCATCTGTCATGCAGAAAAACATCAACATCTATTCAGAGAACGATCGCCATTTTGCCCAGCTGCGTAATGCTCTGCTGATGATGGTATCTGGTCTGGTTATCTCGGTACTCTTGCTCAGTGCGCTGCTTATATATGAAGGGCGGCGTCATTTCAGAGCTGTGCGGCGAGATCCTCTGACCGGATTGCCAAATCGGGTTGCCTTGCTCGAGATGATGGAGTCCTATGCGACACAAGAGATGCCATTTGGTCT